>JBAZUV010000013.1:107630-117538 GCA_041661185.1 Elusimicrobiota bacterium | reverse complement strand
TCGCGGCGTATAATCTCATTAGGGTCCTCTCCTTGCGTTGGTTTTGCTTGTGGGCAAACAAACACTACCAACGTTGGGCAGGGGGCCTCTACTTTTTCAGAGAGCCCTAGATGATTATCAGGCGTCAACTTGATTGAAATTCAACTTGCTCGGCCGAGCAAGTTGAATTTCAATCAAGTTGACGCCTGGCACCGCCGTTCTAACTTTCCTCGACAGAAAGTTACGCAAGCGAAATGACCCCTGGCACCAATTATTGGCGTTTGCTGCGGCGGGTTTCCCGGCGGATGCGGATGCGGGCGGCGGAATGCTCCTCATTGGTGCGGCTGAAGATGTGTCCGCCGGCATTATCGGCTACAAAGTAGATGGCATCGGTCTGCGCGGGGCTCAGCACGGCTTGAAAAGCCTCCAAGCCGGGGCTGCAAATGGGGCCGGGGGGGAGGCCGTAATACTCATAGGTGTTGTACTTCGAGAAGAGTTTGAGGTCCGCGCGGGAAAGCTCCTTCTTCCATTCCCCGCTCTCGCGGCCCAGGGCGTACTGCACCGTGGGATCGGCCTGCAGGCGCATTCGCCGGTTCAGGCGGTTGATGTAGACCGCGGCGATCATGGGCATCTCGGAGGAGCGCCGCGCCTCCCTCTGCACGATCGAAGCGAGCGCCAGGGCCTGCGCCAGGGTGAAGCGCTTCTGCGGAGACGAGGAGAACTCAGGCTCCACCGCGCGCCGGAATCGCTCATGCATCCTGTGCGCAGCCTCCTGCGCGTCCAGACCCTGGTCCAGGGAATAGGTGGCCGGGAAAAGATATCCCTCCAGATTGTTTGCGCGCACATACTTCAGGAAATCCTGCGCGGGGCAAACGCCGGAGGCCTCCAGGCGCAGGGCGATCTGCGCGGCCATGAAGCCTTCGGGGATGACGATCTTCGCGCGTTCGCTGCGGCCTTCCCGGATCCTGCGCAGGGACTCGAAGGAACCCATGCCCTTTTTAAGGAGATAGACCCCGGGGATGAGACGATGCTCCGAGCCGGAGACCTTGGCCAGTATCTTGAAGGCCAAGGGAGATGAAATCACTTGCTCTCTTGCCAGCAGGGCCGCGGTAGAGGATGCTCCCGATCCTTCGGGGATCTCCACGCGGAGCTCGGGCCCGGGGAAAAGGACCGGTTTGAGCAGAAAGGCCGCGCAGAGCGCAAGCGCCGCCAGAAAGATCTTCACGCGCATAGACGCAGAGGCCGCCTTATGGATGCGCGCGCCGGAGCACGGCCCGCAGGCGCGCGAGCAGGTCTTCCGGGCGGAAGGGTTTGACGATGAAATCGTCCACTCCGAAGTGGAGCGCTTCGAGTTCGTCGTCGGCGGTCTGCTTGACGGTGAGCATGATGACCGGCGTGCCGGAAAGCTTCGGCTCCCGCCGCAGGGCCTGCACGAAGGACTGCCCGTCCATCTTGGGCATCATCCAATCCACCAGGATCGCGTCCGGATGGAACTCACAAGCCTGAGCCAAGCCGTCCTGTCCGTCGCGAGCCAGGCGGACCTCATAGCCCGCGCTGCCCAGGACGTCCTGGATGATGACCCGGAAATCGTCTTCGTCGTCGACGACCAATACTTTGGCAGCCATCGGTGTCCCTCTCCTTGGAATCTTACGACATCTTGAGGGTGAAAAGGAACTGCGTCCCTTTGCCCGGGGCCGAACGGACCGTCACCTTGCCCCCGTGCGCCTCCACGATGTTCTTGACGATGAAGAGCCCCAAGCCCGTGCCCTTGTGGCCCTGAACTCCGCCCTGCACGTTCTTGCCCTGCTGGAATTTCTGAAAGAGGCCGCGCAGATCCTGCTCATCCATGCCGCGGCCGGTGTCGACCACTGCGACCTCCAGGAAGCGGCTCTCACCCTCGCGGTAGAGCTCTCCCTGTATCCAGACGCTGCCGCCGGAGGGGGTGAACTTGAGCGCATTGGAGAGCAGGTTGACCAGCACCTGCCGGATGCGCTCCGGATCGGCCTGCACCTCCAAGAGCGCGCGATCGAGCCGGTTCGATAGAGTGACGCCCTGCTCGCGGCTCTTGGCCTCGAAGAATTGGACGACCTCGTCGGCCACGTCCTGGATGCGCATGCCGCGCAGATGGCACTCCATCTTCCCTCTCTCGATCTTGGCCACGTCGAGCAGGTCGCTGATGAACCCGGAGAGGCGGTGCACGTTGGCCTGGATGCGGTGGAAGTAGTCCCAGAACTGCTGGACGTCCGCAGGCGCGCCGCTCTTGGCCTTGGTCTCCAAAAGGTTCAGGAAAGACGTGATCGCGCCCAAAGGCGAACGCAGCTCGTGCGTGACCGAGGAGATGAAGTCCTTCTTCATGGCATCGAGAGCTTCCAGCCGCGCGGACATGTTGTTGAAGGAATCGACCAAGGCGCCGATCTCATCCTTGGAATGCCAGGCCAGGCGCACGCCCAGCTTGCCCTTGGCGATCTGCGCGGCCGCCTGGGAGAGCCCCACCAGCGGCCGCGTCAAGCGTCCCGCGAACCAGAAGGAGAAGATCGCGCTCATTATCAGCGCGACCCCGAAGAGCCGCAGGATGTCCCTGGATATCCGCGCGACATCCTGTCTCGTGCGCCGGTCCAGCTCGCGGCCGTCTATGCCGATGAAGAGCACGGCCCTGCGCGTGCCGTCGGAAGGATCGCGCACCAGCACCGGCCGCTCGAAGACCCCTTCGCCGGCGGAGCGCACGTCGCCCACCGAGACGGTGCGCACGCGCGAACCCTCCTCCCACTGCACGCGGCAGTAGCTCAGCGCCGGGAACTGCTCCCGAAGGAACTTGACGTAGCTGATCAGGAGCACGTCGTCTTTCTGGAGCAGGGCGTCGCGCGCGGCGCGCTCCAAGGTCCGTTCGATGATCTGCGCGCGCTCCCGTCCATCCTGGAAGAGCCGCCTCTTCTGCAGGGACACGAGCCCGTAGCCCAACCCCCCGAAGGCCAGGGAGAAGAGCAGGGTCAAGGACAGGAGCAGTCTTAGACGGATGGTCATCGCGCACCGCCTTGCAGAATCTCGGCCTGCACGCGCTGGAGAGCGCGCTTGGCCGAGGAGTTCTTCGGGTCCAGGTCCAGGAGCTTCTGGAACATGGACGCAGCCTCGCTCAAGCGTCCCTGCGCGTAGAGGTCCACGCCCGCCTCATAGATGCGCTGGAGCTCCAGCGGAGAGGCGCCCGAGTTCTTCTCCATCTGCGCGGGCCGAGCCTCGGGCTCGGACTCGCGCGCCTTGCGCTCGATGAGCGAGACCAATGCGTCGATGTAGGACTTGAGCGTCCTCTTGGCGTCCGCGTCGCTCTCGAAGCGATAGGCCGCGCGCAAGGATTTGAGCGCCTTGGGGTAGTCCTTCTTCGCATAGAGAGCCGTGGCCGTGCGCTTGTGCGCGAGCACGTTCTCCGGGGCGATCTCCAGCACCTCGCCGGCCAGCTTAAGGACCTTGTCGTAGTCGCCCTCGCGCAGCGCGACCTCCATGAGCGCCAGGCTCGCGCCCACGACCTTCTCGCGGCCCATAGTCGGAGCCGCGGTCGGAGCCTGCGGGATGGGCGCGCGCTGCAGACCCGCGCGGGCTTCGATGGCCTGCATCATCTGCTCGTAGCGGTCATCGGCGGGACTCAAGCTCTGCGCGTAAGAGACCTTGCGCAGGGCCTCGCGGTCCTTGCTCGCGAGGAAGTCCATGACGCCCTCGTAGAGCGCGGCCTCGCCCGCGTCGGTGCGGAAGGAATGGATCTCCGGGAAGATCGCCGCGGCCGCCGAGAGCCGCTCCAGGCTCTTGGCCAGCAGGGCGTCGCTGGCATTGAGCGCGGCGGCCTGGGAGAGCTTGGCTCGCGCCTCGGCGAAGCGGCCCTCGCCCGCGTCCACGCGGGCCTGGCGCAGGAACTCGCGCTGGGCGGTGCGCTTATAGAGCGCCAAGTCCTCGGCCTGCGCCCGGAATTCGGGGGTGCCGACCTCGGCGAGCTCGCGCATGTTCTCCAGCACGGCCTCGGAGAACTTGGGTTCGGCTCCGCGCGGACGGCCGAAGCGGAACGAAAGCCCCATGCGGTGCGTGCCGTAGGTGCCCGACACCGTGCCCAAGGGGATGGCGAATCCATAGTCGACCTGCATGCGGTAGATCTTATACGAAAGTCCCAAGGAGATCTGCCGATAGTCGCGGTCGCCCACGCCGATGGCTCCGCGCAGTCCGAAAGTGCCGTGCACCAGGGTCGGCAGCCATTTCTCCATGCCCACGATGACGGTGCGGTCGGTGGAGCCGTTGGGCGCCTTGAGCAGCTGAAGCTCCGAGGAGAACGTGGTCCAGGAAGTCTGATACGCTGCGCCCAGCTTGGCATTGCGGCCCAGGCGATCCGTGTCGGATTCCGATATGGCGATATTGGGTTCCAACAGGTGCTGGACCGCCAAGCCCACGGAGATGCGCGGCCTCAGCCGATAGAGCAGGCCGAAGTCGAAGTCCGTGTTCGAGCGTCCGCCCTTCTGCAGGACCGGGTCCGCGCCCTGATTGGCCTGGCCCGTGTTGCTGAAGGCATTATCCGCGGCCGCTGTCCGGCCCAAGGACCGGCTCAAGTATTTCGCGCCCACGCCCGCGAAAAGCCCGTTGGGCAGGCGCTCGGCGAAGATCCTGCGGCCGTAGGCCGCGGTGAGCGTGGTCTCCTGGTAGAGATCATCAAGCGTGAAGTAGTTCCACGACGCGGCCAAAGCGCCCTGCCGGCCCTGGTCCAAGGGATGCGCGTAGGCCACGAAGGAGTTCTGCAGATTCGAGTCGTCCGAGAGCCCGGAGAAGAGCTTGGAATACGTAGTGGCCAGCTCGGGCCTCTGCAAGGTCCCCAAACCCGCGGGATTGTAGTAGACCGAGTACACGTCGTCAGCCACGGCGGTGAAGGCGTTTCCCATGCCGGTCACGCGGGCGCCCACGCCCACGTCGTCATAGGCGGCCCATAGGCCGGGAGTGTAGCACGCGGCGCTCAGAACAGTCAACGCAAGGCGCACAATGATTTTTTTCATGGCGTTCACCTCACCACCACCACGGTCCCGGAGACCGCGGAGGATTCCGATTGGATCTGCCAGACGTAGACGCCGTTGGCCACGGCCTGCCCGGATTCCGTGCGTCCGCTCCAAGTCAGAACGTCGGAGGAATGAGTCCCGAAAAGAGGGAAGTTCTGTTCGCACTGTGTCGAGAGGGCATTCCCGCCGCCTTCCTTAATATAGGACATCGGAGCCACGTTGCGGCCCTGGAGATCGTAGATGGTCCCATTGACCGCGGAATCCTTGGGATTGTTGAGGCAGAGGATGGCGTAGTCGTTCCTGCCGTCCCCATTGGGAGTGATCACGCGCACCAGCACGCCCAGGAAATCGAAGGAGGAAGACTCGGCATGCAGACGCCCGGTCTCAAGAGTGGCTCCCAGCAAGGCGGCCAAGGCGGCGCCCAGGACGATCCAGACCCAGTTCCTGGGCCCGCTCACTTGGATTTCTTCCACGCGTAGGGTCTTGGTATCCATAAGCTCCTCTCTGTGCGCGCTCATCTTGCCACCACCACGGTCCCGTTGAAGGTCTTGCCTTCCCCGTGGATCTGATAGATGTACACGCCGCTGGTCACGGTGCGCCCGTCCATGCGTCCGTCCCACATCAGGGAATCCGGCTGGGGCCCGGGCTGCATGAAGGAGACGAAGGCCCCGCGCAGGTCGTAGATCTTTCCTTCCACCGGCGAGCGGCGCGGGTTGTCGAAAAGGAAGATCACCACGTCGTTCTTGCCGTCGCTGTTGGGCGTGAAGATGCGGCTGGTGATGTTCGAAAGGTCGAAGGTCACGCCCTGCTCGCGCAGCAGGGTGCGTATCTGGAATTTGCCGATATTAGGAGTCTCGACCGTGACGGTCTGCGCAAGAGTATCCACCTGTCCGTACAGTTTCTTATATTCCACGCCGTTGTGCCAGAACATGCCGAGATCCTTGAGGTCCTGGCCCGCGGCCAAGGTCTTCACCTGCGCGCGCGCTTCCTGCACGGAATACGACGCGTCCTGCGGCACGGGCTTGCCGCCGGAGGTCACGAAGTGCAGGACGATCTGGACGGGCTTCTCGAAGTGGAAGTCCTTGTCCTCCCGGATGCCGCCCACCATGGGCAAGAATTCCACGGACTGAAGGATCTTCTCGCCCGTCTCAGCCGGGAGGCGGCGGCGGGCGAGTTGGATATCGTCTTCCTTGCCGGTGACCTCGCGACGCAGGAGATCGACGTCGGCCTGGCGCAAGGTCACGCGCGAGGAGCAGTCGTCGATGAAGTAGTCGTTGGTGCCCAGGGAGCTCAAGACCACGGTGTCGGTGGAGGCGCCCAGAGAGTTGAACGAATGGATCTGGTAGTAGTAGACGTCTCCGTTGGCGACGTCCGTGAAGCTGGTCTGATCCACGCCGTTGACTCCCAAGAGAGCGAAGTCCGCGCACGGATGCGTGGAGCGCAGGATCTGGTAGCCGAGAAGCTCATCGGCCACGGGAGTGCTCACGCCCACGCTCTCGAAGATCTCTCCATTCGAGAACCGCGTCACGGTAGACCAGCGCAGGCTCACCGTGGAAGCGGCGATCTGCACGGTCTGTCCCAAAGGCTCCAGAGGCCGCAGGGTGTAGGGAAGCGCGAGTACCGCGGCGGAGGGAGCGCTCTCCAATCCTTCCTGGTCGCGCGCTCCGATGCGGTAGTAGTAGGTGGTGAAAGCGGTCAGCGGCCAGTCCGCCAGGGAGAGTCCGACGGTGGAAAGACGCAGGTCATAGGGTCCTCCGGCCTGGGTGGAGCGGTAGAGCGTATAGAAGGCGAAGTCCGTGCCCTTGCCGGCCTGGGACAAGGCGTTCCAGCGCACCTGCGCGCGATTGCGGCCCGCGTCCGCGATCAATCCGGAGGGCGTGGCCGGTGGAAGATTCAAGGGCTTCACGAAAGCCTGACTGCCGCCTGTCGCGCGGGCATCCAGAAGAGAGAGCTCCGCGATGCGGTCCTCGGAGCGCACCCCGAAGTAGAAGGTCGTGGAGGCATTGAGCCCGGCGATGAGCAGGGTCTCCAGGCCGCCCGGAACCTTGGCCGGAGCTACCGCGGCGCTGCTGGAGGAAGCCAGGGAGAACCAAGCCGCGGCGTTCCCGCCGATGCCGGCCACGGAGAAGGTGGCGAAGCGGACTTCATAGCGGGCCATGGGCACGAAGTTCTGGTTGCGCGGAGCGCTCCAGGCCAAGGCGATCTCGCCTTCCACGGAAGTCGGCAGGCCGGTCAGATCCGTGACCGCATCCGGCGCCATGGGCACGAAGAGCGAGGAAGCGTAGTTCGAGGCATTGCGGCCCGCGCGGCTCCAGCGGCCGATGAAGGACGCGGAATCCTCGGCGCGGAGCGCGAAATAATAGGTGGCCAAGGGCGAGAGCCCGGTCACGACCAGGCTGCGGGGCTCGCCGAAAGACCCGCTCGGGACCGGCAAGGGGGTGGCGCTGTAGGACGCGAGCGGCTGCGCCGCGGCAAAGGCCGCGTCATCGGCGATCTGCGCGCCCTCGGCCATGCGCAGCTCGTAGCGCACAGGCGCGGTCTCTCCGCTGCGGCCCGGCTCGGTCCAGTTCAGGAGCACGTCGCCGGCCGAGGATCCTGTCTGCGCCTGCAGGTCCGTGACGCCCTGGATGCCGCGGCTGCGGACTTGGACCGAGCCGGCCCATACGTCCACGGGGGAGACGTCGCCGGCCATGTCCGCGCTGCGCAGGCCGAAGTAATACAGGGCGCCGGGCTCGAGGCCCGCGGCCGTGAGCGTCTCCAGCGCGCCGGGCGCGCGGGCAGGCGCGAGGTTCAAGCGTCCGGAAGCCAGGTTGAACCAGGCCGTGGCATCCCCGGCCAAGGCAGCCGCGGAGAAAGTCGCATAGCGGACATCGTAGCTCGTCACGGTGGTGAAGTTGCGGTTGCGCGGAGCGCTCCAGGAGAGGCTGATCTCTCCCTCGGAGGCTCCGGTGAGCGCGGCCAGGTCCGTGACGGCCTCCGGAGGATTGGGCACGTGCTTGGGCGCGCTGAAGTTCCCGAGGTTGAAGCCGAAGGCAGGTATCCTGGCCCAGACGCCGTCGAGCGGCTGGGAATCGCGCATGCGCACCGCAAAATAGTAGGTCGTGAAAGGAGTCAGACCCGTGAGAGTGAACGCGACCCGATTGGGCGTTCCCAACGGCGAGGGAACGGGAGAGGGGGAGAAGGCCGAGACATCCTGGGCCGCGGCAAAAGCCGCGTCGTCGATGATATTGGCCTGCGTGGAAGCCTTCACGACGAAGGACAACGGCGCGATCAGATCCGTGGAAGCAGGCTCGGTCCAGCTCAACTGAACGTCGCCGGAAGCGGTCCCAGGAACTGCGAGGAGGTCGGTGATCGCGGCCACCTGCACAGGCTGGGCATGCGCCTGGTCTGAGACCGAGGCGGTCCTCGCGTCCACCAGCGAGGTCAAGCCGACGATGTCCACGGTGCGGATCGCGAAGTAGTACGTATAGAACTGGCTCAAGCCCGTGACGCGCAGGCTCTCCAAGACGCCCGGAATCCCGGCTGAACGGACCAGGGTCGTGGAGGTCGGCAGGGAGAACCACGCCTCCGTATCGCCTCCGATGGACGCCACGCTGTTCGTATTCACTTTGACGATATAGTGGTCCGCAGGGGCGCCTCCCGGCAGAGCCGGAGCAGTCCAGGACAGGTCGATGGCTCCCAGTTTGCCCGCCGCAGGCAAAGCCGTGAGGTCGGTGATCGGCGCGGGCGGCGCAGCGATATAGCGCGCCGTCGCGAAATTGAACGGATTGCGGTTGCCGGGCACGTCGCGCTTCCACGTCCCGATGAACGCCGGCGCGCCCGCGTCTTCCAGGCGCACCGCGAAGTAATACGTCGTCGAGGGAACCAGACCGGTCAACGTCCAGGACGCCTTTCGGCCCGCGGGACCGGGCTGCGGGACCGCGCTGGCAGAGAAGCTCGTCAACGGCTTGGCTGAGAGGAACTGCGCATCATCGCTGATCTGCCCCGTCGATGAGACGCGAACCTCGTAGCGGCTCGGCTCGATGGTCCCGATGCGGCGCGGCTCGGACCAGGTCAGGTCCACGCTGCCGAACGCCGTTCCGGGCAGAGCCGTAAGGTCCGTGATGCCCTGAACTCCCTTGACTCCCACGCGCGCCTGGGTCGAACCGTTCTTGGCGCGCAGGTCGATGTCCGATACGTTGCCGGCGGAGTCCGCGCTCCTCAACCCGAAGTAGAACGTGGTTCCCAGGTCGAGGCTGGTCAACGCCGACTGAAGCGAACCGGGCGGCATGGGCGCGGGCGGGTTGATAAACGGCACGGCCAGGTTGAACCAGGCCGTCGTATCACCGCCCAGGTCCGCGACGCTGAAGCTCGCCGTACGCAGCTGGTAGGAAGCGACCCATGCGCCTTTGGGCCGCACGCCCGTGCTCTCCTCGGGCGCCGTCCACTGCAGGAGGGCTTGTCCTTCGGCGCCCGCAGTTCCGGTCAGGTCCGTGACCGGCGCCGGCGGCCAGAGATCCTGGACGCCGATGTTGATGGTGAACCCATCCGCGGAGCTCACCACGTCCGCAGCGCTTCGGGAGGGCGCCAGGAGCAGCGCCGCAGGAAGGAGAAGAGACAGCAGCAGCCGGGACGCGGACATAGACCGCGCCCTGCGCAGGCCCTTGCGAGCCGCGCTAGCGAGACTGCTCGATATCACCAGCCTCTCCTTTTCCACGTTTTGCGCGTCCGGTCCCCTAGGGTTCCGGACGCCTCCCCATCAACTCATGCCTATTCCTTTCCAGCCCTATGACCCGCCTTTCTCACGCTCATTGCGCCATTCCCGATACCGCCGTCAGGGTCACGATGAACGCCTGGTTCGTCGAGTACGTCGTCATCGGCGGGGCATCCACGCGCAGCCACAGCTGGCGAAGCGCCGCCACCGTCAGGTCG
>JBAZUV010000013.1:0-107620 GCA_041661185.1 Elusimicrobiota bacterium | reverse complement strand
CGCTCATTGCGCCATTCCCGATACCGCCGTCAGGGTCACGATGAACGCCTGGTTCGTCGAGTACGTCGTCATCGGCGGGGCATCCACGCGCAGCCACAGCTGGCGAAGCGCCGCCACCGTCAGGTCGTCAATGTCCGCGCCGCCCGACATGTCCCCGTTGGCGATCTCGTAGTAGTTCGTCGCGCGGACATTCGTCTCGGAACCGAACGCCTCGCCGGCCAGCTGCGCCGAGGTCGTCAGCAAGTGCCGCGAGGAATCAGAGCCGAACTCCGCTTCCACGGGCGCCGAGGACTTGTTCGACGCGAACAGCGCGTACAGCTGGACCGCGTCCTGACTGGCGACCTCATCGGCGTCGATGGTCCAGTTGTTGAGCGCGGCCGCCTGCAGCTGCAGCTCCTGGTTGTTGAAGTTCCCCAGGACCGTCACGGACGCGGGACTCACGAAGTACGCCGTGGCGCCGGGCGCCATGGTCAGCGTCATGTCTCCGGGACTCGCTATCAGGCTCATGCGCGTCGTCGCCGTATCCACGTCCACGCCCATCGTCACGCTCGGCGTGACCGTGATGCTCAACGAATCCGACACCGCCGCCTGCGCGAGGCCTTGGCACGCCAGCGCCAGGGCCAGCCCTGCCAGGAATCCCGCCGCCTTCTTCATCGCCGTTTTCATTTTCGTCCTCCGTTCTTTATTTTCACGCCGCCCGCCTCAGCATCCATCCCGTCCGCCTCGCTCATTGCGCCATTCCCGATACCGCCGTCAGGGTCACGATGAACGCCTGGTTCGTCGAGTACGTCGTCATCGGCGGGGCATCCACGCGCAGCCACAGCTGGCGAAGCGCCGCCACCGTCAGGTCGTCAATGTCCGCGCCGCCCGACATGTCCCCGTTGGCGATCTCGTAGTAGTTCGTCGCGCGGACATTCGTCTCGGAACCGAACGCCTCGCCGGCCAGCTGCGCCGAGGTCGTCAGCAAGTGCCGCGAGGAATCAGAGCCGAACTCCGCTTCCACGGGCGCCGAGGACTTGTTCGACGCGAACAGCGCGTACAGCTGGACCGCGTCCTGACTGGCGACCTCATCGGCGTCGATGGTCCAGTTGTTGAGCGCGGCCGCCTGCAGCTGCAGCTCCTGGTTGTTGAAGTTCCCCAGGACCGTCACGGACGCGGGACTCACGAAGTACGCCGTGGCGCCGGGCGCCATGGTCAGCGTCATGTCTCCGGGACTCGCTATCAGGCTCATGCGCGTCGTCGCCGTATCCACGTCCACGCCCATCGTCACGCTCGGCGTGACCGTGATGCTCAACGAATCCGACACCGCCGCCTGCGCGAGGCCTTGGCACGCCAGCGCCAGAGCCAGAGCCGCCAGGAATCCCGCCGCCTTCTTCATCATCGCCGTTTTCATTTTCGTCCTCCGTTCGTTATTTTTACGCCGCCCGCCTTGCATGAGCTTGCGAATCCCGCCGTTTCGAAGACCGCGTTATCGATGCCTGCATAAGCCATCCCGGCATCAACAGCAGTCCGCGACAGAAATCGATCGAGAAGAGGGACATGACGGCCGAAGACCCCGATCGATTTTTCCCGCGGACTGCTCCTTGCTCCCATGCGCACGCTCGCCGGAATCGGGATGTCCGATGCATCCGATGGCGCCGCATGCGCAAGATCCCGGGAAGAGCGCGTGCGCACCAGGACCGTGAGAATCCTGTTCTCCCGCTTCATCGCCGTTCTCATATATTCATCCTCCGTCGCTGCCCGTCATGTCCTGCTCGTCAGTTCGACGCGCCGGAGACCGCCGTCAGGGTCACGATGAACGCCTGCGCCGCCGAGTACGTGGTCGTCGGGGGGGCATCCACGCGCAGCCACAGCTGGCGAAGGCTTCCCACCGTCATGTCGTCCATGTTCGCGCCGCTGTCCATGTCCCCGTTGTTGATCTCGTAGCGGTTCGTCGAACGCACGTTCGTCTCGGACCCGGAAGTCTCGCCCGCGACCTGCACGCCGGTCGTCAGCAGATGCCGCGCGCCGTCCGATCCGAACTCCGCTTCCAGAGGCGCGGAGGACTTGCTCGTCGCAAACAACGCATACAGCTGGACTGCGTCCTGATCGGCGACCTCATCGCCGTCGATGGTCCAGTTGTTGAGCGCGGCGGCCTGCAGCTGCAGCTCTTGGTTGTTGAAGTCCCCTTGGACCGTCACCGAGGCAGGGCTCACGAAGTACGCCGTGGCGCCGGGCGCCATGCTCAGCGTCATGTCCCCGATCGCTCCGCCCGTGAAGCGAGTCGTCGCCGTGTCCACGTCCACGCCCATCGTCACGCTCGGCGTGATCGTGATGCTCAACGAGTCCGACGTCGCCGCCTGCGCGCTTCCCAGGGACAGCAGACCCAGGGCCAGCCCCGCCAGGAGTCCCGTCATCACCTTCATCGTGGTCTTCATTTTCGTCCTCCTATGCGATCAGCTTTCGCTCCTCACATCTTGAATGTCCATTCCCAGCTCTCTTCGACATCGTGCTCCGCCTCAGTTCGACGCGCCGGAGACCGCCGTCAGGGTCACGACGAACGCCTGCGCCGCCGAGTACGTGGTCGTCGGGGGAGCATCCACGCGCAGCCACAGCTGGCGAAGGCTTCCCACCGTCATGTCGTCCATGTTCGCGCCGCTGTCCATGTCGCCGTTGTTGATCTCGTAGCGGTTCGTCGAACGCACGTTCGTCTCGGACCCGGAAGTCTCGCCCGCGACCTGCACGCCGGTCGTCAGCAGATGCCGCGCACTGTCCGATCCGAACTCCGCTTCCAGAGGCGCGGAGGACTTGCTCGTCGCAAACAACGCATACAGCTGGACTGCGTCCTGATCGGCGACCTCATCGCCGTCGATGGTCCAGTTGTTGAGCGCGGCGGCCTGCAGCTGCAGCTCTTGGTTGTTGAAGTCCCCTTGGACCGTCACCGAGGCAGGGCTCACGAAGTACGCCGTGGCGCCGGGCGCCATGCTCAGCGTCATGTCCCCGATCGCTCCGCCCGTGAAGCGAGTCGTCGCCGTGTCCACGTCCACGCCCATCGTCACGCTCGGCGTGATCGTGATGCTCAACGAGTCCGACGTCGCCGCCTGCGCGCTTCCCAGGGACAGCAGACCCAGGGCCAGCCCCGCCAGGAGTCCCGTCATCACCTTCATCGTGGTCTTCATTTTCGTCCTCCTATGCGATCAGCTTTCGCTCCTCACATCTTGAATGTCCATTCCCAGCTCTCTTCGACATCGTGCTCCGCCTTAGTTCGACACGCCGGAGACCGCCGTCAGGGTCACGACGAACGCCTGCGCCGCCGAGTACGTGGTCGTCGGGGGGGCATCCACGCGCAGCCACAGCTGGCGAAGGCTTCCCACCGTCATGTCGTCCATGTTCGCGCCGCTGTCCATGTCCCCGTTGTTGATCTCGTAGCGGTTCGTCGAACGCACGTTCGTCTCGGACCCGGAAGTCTCGCCCGCGACCTGCACGCCGGTCGTCAGCAGATGCCGCGCGCCGTCCGATCCGAACTCCGCTTCCAGAGGCGCGGAGGACTTGCTCGTCGCAAACAACGCATACAGCTGGACTGCGTCCTGATCGGCGACCTCATCGCCGTCGATGGTCCAGTTGTTGAGCGCGGCGGCCTGCAGCTGCAGCTCTTGGTTGTTGAAGTCCCCTTGGACCGTCACCGAGGCAGGGCTCACGAAGTACGCCGTGGCGCCGGGCGCCATGCTCAGCGTCATGTCCCCGATCGCTCCGCCCGTGAAGCGAGTCGTCGCCGTGTCCACGTCCACGCCCATCGTCACGCTCGGCGTGATCGTGATGCTCAACGAATCCGACACCGCCGCCTGCGCGCTTCCCAGCAGCAGCAGACCCAGGGCCAGCCCCGCCAGGAGTCCCGTCACCCTCTTCATCGTGGTCTTCATTTTCGTCCTCCGTTTTAATTTTCACGTCATCCGTCATGAACACGAACAGCCTTTCGTCTTAGTTCGACACGCCGGAGACCGCCGTCAGGGTCACGACGAACGCCTGCGCCGTCGAGTACGTGGTCATCGGAGGGGCGTCCACGCGCAGCCACAGCTGGCGAAGGCTTCCCACCGTCATGTCGTCCATGTTCGCGCCGCTGTCCATGTCGCCGTTGTTGATCTCGTAGCGGTTCGTCGAACGCACGTTCGTCTCGGACCCGGAAGTCTCGCCCGCGACCTGCACGCCGGTCGTCAGCAGATGCCGCGCACTGTCCGATCCGAACTCCGCTTCCAGAGGCGCGGAGGACTTGCTCGTCGCAAACAACGCATACAGCTGGACTGCGTCCTGATCGGCGACCTCATCGCCGTCGATGGTCCAGTTGTTGAGCGCGGCGGCCTGCAGCTGCAGCTCTTGGTTGTTGAAGTTCCCCTGGACCGTCACCGAGGCAGGGCTCACGAAGTACGCCGTGGCGCCGGGCGCCATGCTCAGCGTCATGTCTCCAGGGCTCGCTATGAGGCTCATGCGCGTCGTCGCCGTATCCACGTCCACGCCCATCGTCACGCTCGGCGTGATCGTGATGCTCAACGAGTCCGACACCGCAGCCTGCGCGCTTCCCAGCAGCAGCAGACCCAGGGCCAGCCCCGCCAGGAGTCCCGTCACCCTCTTCATCGTGGTCTTCATTTTCGTCCTCCGTTTTAATTTTCACGTCATCCGTCATGAACACGAACAGCCTTTCGTCTTAGTTCGACACGCCGGAGACCGCCGTCAGGGTCACGACGAACGCCTGCGCCGTCGAGTACGTGGTCATCGGGGGGGCATCCACGCGCAGCCACAGCTGGCGAAGGCTTCCCACCGTCATGTCGTCCATGTTCGCGCCGCTGTTCATGTCGCCGTTGTTGATCTCGTAGCGGTTCGTCGAACGCACGTTCGTCTCGGACCCGGAAGTCTCGCCCGCGACCTGCACGCCGGTCGTCAGCAGATGCCGCGCGCTGTCCGATCCGAACTCAGCTTCCAGAGGCGCGGAGGACTTGCTCGTCGCAAACAACGCATACAGCTGGACTGCGTCCTGATTTGCGACCTCATCGCCGTCGATGGTCCAGTTGTTGAGCGCGGCGGCCTGCAGCTGCAGCTCTTGGTTGTTGAAGTTCCCCTGGATCGTCACGGACGCAGGGCTCACGAAGTACGCCGTGGCGCCGGGCGCCATCGTCAGCGTCATGTCTCCAGGGCTCGCTATGAGGCTCATGCGCGTCGTCGCCGTATCCACGTCCACGCCCATCGTCACGCTCGGCGTGATCGTGATGCTCAACGAGTCCGACACCGCAGCCTGCGCGCTTCCCAGCAGCAGCAGACCCAGGGCCAGCCCTGCCAGGAGTCCCGTCGCCGTCTTCATCGCCGTTTTCATTTTGTTCTCCATTTTTGCTTTTAAGTCTTGCGCGCCTTATTTCGCGCGCGTGTAATACAGTATGGCGTCCGGGCAAGGCTTTCTCCCGATTTTTTAGACGAGGCTGTGCGAAGTCTTTCTCACAAAGATTTCGCAAATCAGCATGAACCAGAAGATTTCTTCAGCTAGAATATGGCGTTAAATAACTGAATATGGACTGTTTTTGGAAAGCATTAGCGCGCATATACAGCCATATTCCGCTATCTTTTAGCGCCTATCGAGGAAGGAAACCGTCTATTATGCGAGGGGGGACTCGACAGGACCGGAGAACTTATATCCGATCCCATGAACGGTCCTCAGCCGCTGGGCCGCGGCGCCCAGCTTCTTGCGCAAGGTCTCTATGTGCTTGTCCAGCGTCCGGGTCTCAACGTCCGCGGGATATTTCCAGACCGCTTCCAGGATCTCGGTGCGCTTGAGCACCTTCTCCTTGTTGCGGACCAAGAACGAGAGCAGCTCGAATTCCAAGCGCGTGAGCGGGATATCCTTGCCGGAGACCGTGAGCGTGCGCGCGACAAGATGGACCACGAGCCCGTTGTCCTCGAGAAGAGTGGGGGGCTCTTCCTTGAGCACTCCGCTCCAGATCTGCCGGCGCAGCAGGGTGCGCACGCGCGCAAGGAAGATCTGCCCGTTGAAAGGCCTGATGAGATAGTCGTCGGCGCCCGCGTCAAGGAGTTCGACCACGTCGGTCATGGCTCCGCGCGGGTCGACTTGGAAGATGGCGGTCTGCCGTGTGGCGGGCTGGGCGCGCAGGGAGCGCACCAGGTCCATGGCGGCCTGCTTGCCCGGGATGCCGTCGAGAACCACCAGGACCGCGCGGTGCTCGCAGGCGGCCTGGACCGCGCGCGCAGGGTCGGATAATACCGTGCGATGCCCCTGCGCGGACAGCAGTTCCTGCAGCTGCCGGCAGAACTTCGCATCGGTCCCGACCACCAGTATCGTCACGTTATTTTAAGCCTATGCCGAATACTATATCAATTTCCAGCGACGAGACGGACCTTCAGGAAGCGGTGCCGCCCGACCTGGAGCACGACCTCGCCGGCCGGCCGCGCGCCCACGTCATCGGACTGAAGGGACGCCCCATCGAGCCTCACCGCGCCCTGCGCGATGAGCCTTTGCGCTTCCTTGCGTGAAGCCACGAGCTTCTCTCGAAGCAGCAGGTCGCTCCACCGGCAAGGCCCTGCGCCCGCGGCCGGCAGCCGCAGCTCCGCAGTCGAGATATCCTCGGGCAGGGCCTTCTTCGAGAAGGTCTCATCGAAGAAGCGCCGCTCCGCGCGGCCGGACTCTTCGCCGTGGAAGCGCGCCGTGAGCTCCTGGGCCAAGTCCTTCTTGGCCTCCATGGGATGAAGAGCCTTCACCTGCGCGAGCTCTCGGGTCGTGAGCAGTTCGTAGTAGAGCATCATGCTCTCGTCGGAGATCTTCATGACCTTGCCGAAGACGTCGCGCGCGCTCTCGCTTAGGGACACGGCGTTGCCGTAAGACTTGGACATCTTCTTGACGCCGTCGAGTCCGGTGAGCAGGGGCACGGTGAGGACCACCTGCGGCTCCTGGCCCGCGTCCTTCTGCATCTGCCGGCCCATGAGCAGGTTGAAGAGCTGGTCGTTGCCTCCCAGCTCCACGTCCGCGCGCACGGCCACGGAATCGTAGCCCTGCATGATCGGATAGAGCATCTCCAGAAGCGAGATGGGGCTGCCCTCGCGCATGCGGTTGCGGAAATCCTCTCTTTCCAGGAGCTGGCCCACGGTGCGCCGCCGCAATTCTGAAAGCAGGTCCGTGCGCACGAAGGGTTCCAGCCATTCGGAATTGAAGCGGATCTCCGTGCGCGAGCGGTCCAGGACCTTGAAGGCCTGGTCCGTGTAGGTCTTGGCATTGTCGGCCGCGCCCTGGGCCGTGAGCGGCGGCCGCGTGGAATCGCGGCCCGAGGGATCGCCGATGCGCGCGGTGAAGTCTCCGATGATGAGCACGGCGGTGTGGCCCAGGTCCTGGAAGGCGCGCAGCTTGGAGAGCACCACGGTGTGGCCCAGGTGGAGGTCCGGGCTCGTGGGGTCCACGCCCAGCTTGACGCGCAAAGGCGTCTTGCGGGCGAGCTTGCGCAGGAGTTCCTCCTCGCTGACGAGTTCCACGGTCCCGCGCTTGATGGTCTTCATATCCATAGTGTTGCCTCGACGGAGAATCGTACTATTTCCCGAGCCGGCGCATCCAATCCCCGGCCTCGGCCTTCTGCGCCGGATCCTCGACGAGCCCTTGATACGCTTCCAAGGCCCGCAGGGCGCGGTCCTTGTCTCCCAGCTTCTCGAAGGCGAGCGCCAGGTTGTAATAGGCCAGGGAATAGCGCGGCCAGCGGCCGACGACCTCCAGCCACTGTCGGGAGGCCTCCTGGGTGCGTCCCTGCCTCAGGAAAAGCAATCCCAGATCATTGGCCGCGTCCGGCACGCCGGCCAAAGCCGCGCGCTTGAGCTCCGCCTCGGCCTGATCGAAATTACCGGCCAAGAGCAGGACTCGCCCGAGATTGTAGCCCACCTGCGGAGAATCTTTCTCCCGCAGGGAAGCCCGATAGCAGCCCTCGGCAGGGCCGTAGCGGCCAAGGCCCATCTCCACGTTGCCCAGATTGTTCCAGGACTCCGAAAGCCACGGCCCGATGCTGAGCGCGCGCCGATAGATGTCCGCCGCCGTCCCCGGCTCGGAGAGCCGCTGCGCCTCGATGCCGAGATTGTTGAGCGCGCTCGGCCAATACGCCGCGGCATGGCGGCTGAAGAAGTCCTCCTTCGGCGGGAACGGATGCATCCGCAAGAGACTGTAGCGCGATAAGGACGCCTTCAGGGCCTCGCGCGCGGCCGCGGGCGAAAGACTCGCCGGCAAAAGACGATAGGCGAGGCCGTCCGGGAAAGTGCTCCAGCCCGGAGGCGCCTTGGGGGGAAGATCGGCATACAAAGGCCTGCCTTGGCGCAGAGCCGCGTCCAGGACGCTGGAGAAGAACTCCTGTCCTGAAGCCATGTCGCGCGCAGGCAAGAGTTCCGGATGCCTGCGCTTGAACTGCTCATAGCCCCAGCGCGTGCGGAAATAAAGCAGGGGCACGACATCCTCGCGCGCTCCATGCGCGCGGAGCAGATACTCGAGGGTGAAGGCCGTGGGATCATCGGGGTCCACGAGCACGGAACCCGGCGGAAGAGAAGCCAGCAGGCCCTTGCCGAAATCCCATGCCGTGAAGTCCCGGCGATGGCTCCAGGGCTGCGCTCCGCGAGGGAAGAACCACCCGCCGAGCAGGACGATGCAGGCGAGCGCCCGCAGAATACGTATGCGCAGTCCCGACGAAGATCCGATCCGGCGGGCGATATCCTGGACCGCGAGTCCGGCCAGCAGCGCCGCGAACACGAACGGCAGGATCAGGTGCGGCTCCAGGATGGCATAGGTCTCGGGCTTGGCCGGATCCAGGTTCGCCCATACGATGAAAAGAGGTCCGGAAAGCAGGAACGCGGCCAGCAGCGCGGCCTTTCGCCGGGAATAGAACCCGAGCGCGCAGCCCCAGAGCAGGAGCGCGGCTCCTGAAGCGCCCAACTCCGACACGAAGAGCCGGGCGCTCAAGAAGAGCCCGTCCTTCCAGCCGGACAGGGCGAAAAGCCCCAGAGGCCGTTCCGGATGCAGGCGCACTCCGCCGTAATCCGCGCGCGTGAGCACGCGCCAGAGATTGCGCGGGGTGCGCGGATCGCCCCAATCCAGGACCGGGTCCAAGCGCGCGCGCAGAGGCAGATAGAGATAGACCGCGGTCCCGAGAAGCAGGAACGCCGCGCCCAGCATCCAGTATGCGCGCGTACGGACGGCGGGTCGGCCGATGACCCAGAGCAAGGGCAGCGCGGCCAGCAAGGTCTGGTGATTGCCGAGCCCCAAGCCGAAGAGCAGGGCCGCGGCATAGAAGGCCCGCGTTCCGACGGCCGTCCCGAATATGGCGAGCACGGCCAGGACCGCGGCGATGAGCGCGTTGAGGCCGTACATCTCGCTGACCACGCTCAAATGCCGGAAGCACGGGGAAAGCCCCAGGATCAGCGCCGCGAAAAGCGCGGGAACTGCGCAGGCGCAGGCCCCTTCCGGGCGATCGCAAACGCCCTCAGGCTTTTGCCTCGCGCTGCTTTCGCGCGAGAGCAGCAGGCCCCAGGCGAGCAAGGCGCAGGCCAAGGCTCCGCAGAGCGCGCTGAAGACGTGCAGGCGATAGGCCGCGCTGCCCAAGGGCAGGAGCTCTGAGAACGCGCGCGAAGCCAGAACATAGAGCGGATAGCCCGGCGGATGCGCGATGCCGAGCGTCAGGGACGCGGAGGCAAGGTCGCCTGAGTCGCGATAAGGCGAGAGCGCGGGATAGGCGCTCCAAATGTAAAAGCCGAAAAGTCCGAGGAAGAGCGACGCCGCCGCCGGCATCCGATCTTTATCAGCCGTCCCGTTCATACGAAATCGTAGGGATCCACGTTGACCTTCACCCGCACGGTGGAAGGATTCTGCATCGCGCGCAGGGCCGCGCGCGCGGTCTCCAGGCGTTCAGGCGGCAGCTTGAGCAGGAGATGCCAGCGGTGCAGCCCGCGCAGCTTGGCCAGAAGTCCGGGCGCCGGTCCCAGCACGGAGTCCTCTCCCAGCGCGGCCTTGAGCATGTCCGCCGACGACTCGCAGGCGCGCAGGACCACGGCCTCGGTCTTTCCGGAGAACACCACCCTCACCAGGATCGTCGAAGGAGGATAGCGCAGGTCGCGCCGCACGAGGAGTTCCTGGCTGCAGAAGCCCGCGTAATCGACTCGCGCCACGGCCTGGAGCGCCGGATCCGTGGGACGGGCGGTCTGCAGAAGCACCTCTCCCGGCGCCTCGGCGCGGCCCGCGCGGCCCGCGGCCTGAAGGAGCATCTGCACCGTGCGCTCCGAGGAGCGGAAGTCGGGCATCTGCAGCATGGTGTCGGCATCCACCACGCCCACGAGCGTGACGCGGGGGAAATGGAAGCCCTTGGCCACGAGCTTGGTTCCGACGAGGACGTCGGCGTCTCCCCGCAGAAAGCTTCCGTAGATCTCCGCGTCCGCGCCGTTGGAGACCGTGTCGCGGTCCATGCGCAGGACCCGCACGCCGGGAAGCACGCACCGCACCTCCGCCGCCACCTTCTGCGTCCCGATGCCCGCGAACGTCAGGGCTTCGGCTCCGCATTGTCCGCAGCGGCTGGGAACGGACGCGGAGCGTCCGCAGTGATGGCAGCGCAGAAGATGACCGCCGCTCTCGTCGCGATGATGGATCAGCGCCACCTCGCAGAGCGGGCAGCGCGCCACCCAGCTGCACTTGCGGCAGATCGCGAAATTCGAGAACCCTCGCCGGTTGACGAGCAGGATGCTCTGCTCCCGCCGCTGCAGGCGCTCGCGCAGGGCTTCGAGCAGTTCCGGGCCGATGCAGGAACGCCCCTCGGCGGGCCGGTCCAAAAGACGGACGGGCGGAGCCCCGGTCCCGGTGAAGACGCGCTGAGGCATCTCGATCAAGCGCAAGGCGCCGGTCTTCGCCTGATGGAAGCTCTCCACCGACGGAGTGGCGCTGCCCAGCACGGCCGCGGCCTCGAAGGTCCGGCAGCGTTCGAGCACCACGTCGCGCGCATGGTAGTAGGGGACCTGCCCGTCCTGCTTGTAGGACTCATCCTGCTCTTCATCGACGACGGCCAGGCGCAGGTCCTTGAAAGGGAGCAGGCAGGCCGAGCGCGGCCCCACCACCACGCGCACCGCGCCGGAGCGCAGCCCGTGCCAGACCTCGCGGCGTTCGCGCGGACTCATGCGGCTGTGCCAGAGCGCCACGGGACGCACGCCCGAGCCCTCCGGAGAGGCAGGGAACACGGACGCCGAGAAATGCTCGAAGAAGGGCCGCGTGAGCGCGATCTCCGGGACCAGGAACAGGGCCTGTCCCGTGCCGGCCACGGCCTGCCGGATGAGGCGAAGATACACCTCGGTCTTTCCCGACGCGGGCACGCCGAAGAGCAGATGCGCGCGAAAAGAGCGGGTCTTGAGAGCCTCGCTCAAGCAGGCCAGGGCCTCGGACTGTCCGCCCGTGAGCTCGAAGGACGCCTGCGCATCGGTCTGCGGCTCCGGAAGTTCGAACGCGGCAACGGCCTTGCGCTCGCGCTTGCCCAGCACGGACTCGGGCAGGAGCAGGCGCAGGCACTCGCCGAAGGTCGAGCAATAGCGCACGGACATCCAGCGCGCGAGCGCGGCCAGCTCCGAGGTCAAGGCCGGCTCAGGATCGATGACGGATTCCAGGGGCTTGAGAGGGCGCTTGGGCTCCTCTTCCCGCACGGAAAGCACGGTGCCGATGATGCGCCTGGGACCGAAGGGCGCGCGCACCCGCACCCCCACGCTCACCCGCTCCCTCAACGAGGAGGGGATCTCGTAATCATAGGTGCGGTCCAACGGAAGGGGAACCCCGACCTCGGCGATCCAGACCTTCACCGGCCGCTCATTTCACCGCGGTGAAGACGAAATGCGGCGGAAGGTTCCGCAATTCCAGCTCGGTGTGGACCTTATGGAAATGCTGCTTGAGCACCGGGATCAGATGCGTGGTGCACTGGTAGGCGATGAAGCGTCCGCCGTGGCGAAGAGCCGTGCGCGTCTTGGCCACGAGCGAACGCCGCTCCTCGGGGGAGAAAAAGCTGAACGGAATGCCGGAGATGATCGCGTCGGCCTCTCCCACTCCCTGCTCGGCCAGGATGGCTTCGACGCGCGAGGCGTCGCCGTGAAGGACGATGAGCCGCTCGTCGCGCACGGAGCGCGAGAGCGCCTGCGCGAACTGCTCGTTGAGTTCCACGGCGATCAAGCGTCCGTCCTTGGGCATGCGGTCGAGGATGCGGCGGGTCATGACGCCCTCGGCCGGCCCGTACTCCACCACCACGCGCGCGTGCACGGGCTCCAAGGCCCGGATCACGCGGGAGACGAGGTATTTGGAACTCGGCGTCACGGCCGCGACTCCCTTGTCCTGGAACATGGCCGCGACATAAGAGAAAGGACTGTCGGAATCGTAGCGGAAGACCTTTCGCTCTTTCATGAAATCCTTGATCCGGATCGCGATTCCCTTGGCTGCATCGGCGGACTTTTTCATGGTTTCTCCTCTAATCGTGTGCGCAGAGATTTCATATCCTCCCAGACCTCGCGCTTGAGCGCGGGGTCCCTGAGGAGCGCGGCGGGATGATAGGTCGGCAGGAGGGGGAATACCGCTTCCGGATCGCCGAGACGGAACTCCCTCCACTGTCCGCGGATCTTGGTGATGCCTTCGCGCGTGTCCAAGAGCGCCTTGGCCGCGACCGAGCCCAGCGCCACGATGAACTCCGGACGGATGATGCGCAGCTGCTCCTCGAGAGTTCCCCGGCAGAGGGCGCTCTCCTCGGGCGTCGGCGGACGGTCGTTGCCGCGCAGCCCGGGATCCGAAGGATCCTTCATGGGATGGCACTTGACCACGTTGGCGATGTAGACGGTCTCTCGCGAAAGGCCGATGGAGGCGAGGATCTTGTCGAGAAGCTGGCCCGCCTTGCCCACGAAAGGCTCCCCGCGGCGGTCTTCTTCGTAGCCGGGTCCTTCGCCGATGAAGACCACCCGGGCATTCGGAGAGCCCACGCCGAAGGCCGGATTCAAGCGCTGAGAGCCGAGAGGACAGCGGCGGCAGGCGAGCACTTGCGCGCGCAGATCCTCCAAGCGCGCGGCGCGGTCATCGGAGGATGCCTCCTCGACGGCCGCGGCAGGCCGGGAGACGACGGCCGA
Organism: Elusimicrobiota bacterium; assembly: GCA_041661185.1. Lineage (GTDB taxonomy): Bacteria > Elusimicrobiota > Elusimicrobia > UBA1565 > UBA1565 > JBAZUV01. The sequence goes on along the minus strand of JBAZUV010000013.1, from coordinate 94,492 downwards.
AGGCGCCTCCCTTTTTCCAAGGGAGCGCGGACCCGCGCAAAAGAACCCGTCGTCCTCGTCCGGGATCTCGAGCCGCGCGCGCAGTCCTCGCACCAGCCCGACGAGAGCCTCGCGGCTCACTCGGCGGACTTGCGCTCCTTCTTGTCGGACTTGCGGGGCTTCTCCGCCGCGCCGTCCTGGGCCGCCGCTTCCGCGGGACCGGCCTCCTGCATGCGCTTCTCGAGGTCCTTGAGCGAGACCTTTCCGCTGAGCACCTCGTGCATGGCGAGTTCGATGATGTCCGTCTGGGTCAGATGCCGGTTCTCTTCCTGCTTGCGCAGTTCCTTGGCCCACCAGGACATAGGGGCGATCATCCCGTATTTCCCTTCGCGCCGGTCGAGAACCAGCTGTTCCAGGCACTGCTTCGTGAGATCCGTCGTCTGCTCCTGCTTCTTCGCGTTCTTTTCCATCGGATCCTCCCGACGATTTTACGAGCCCCTCGCGGGGCTCCCTCTCCATCGTTCCAAGCCCGCCGGCGGCGCCGAGCGCCGCGCGCGGAGTCTCTCGGTCTCGATGATCGACTCGACCTGGCGGACGGCCCGCATCAGTCGGTCGTTGACGACCCAATAATCGTAGCGGCGGCTGTGCCGCAATTCCGTGCAGGCGTTGCGCATGCGCCGGGCGATGACGGCCTCATCGGTGTCCCGCCGCCGGCGCAGACGGCGCTCCAGCCGCGTCCAGGACGGGGGGAATAGGAAAACGGAGACGGCGTCCCGCACGCGGCGCCGGATCTTCTGCTCTCCCTGCACGTCGATGTCCGCGAGGACCACGCGCCCCTCGTCGAGCGCGGTCTCGATGGGAGTCTTCGGGGTGCCGTAATAATTCCCATGGACCTCGGCCCATTCCAGGAACTCTCCGCGCCGCAGAAGCCGCTGGAACTCCGCCTTGCCGTAGAAGCGATAATGCCGCCCGTCGACCTCGCCGCGCCTGGGCGGCCGCGTGGTGCAGGAAACGGAATATCCGAGGGAGCGGTCGCGCTCCAAAAGCTTGCGGCAGACCGTGGACTTGCCGGTGCCGGAGGGAGCGGAGATGATCAAGAGAAAGCCTTTGCGCATCTTTTATTGGATAAAACGTTATATTAGCATTTTTGTTATCATGCACGCCATGGAATTGGACCGGCGGAAGCGTCCGCTTGCCGAGATCGTCTGCGTGGGGACCGAACTCCTTTCAGGAAAGGTCAACACGCACACGGCCTATCTCTCCGTGCGCCTGCGCTGCGCGGGCTTCGATGTGCGGCGGGAGACCACGGCGGCCGATGATATCGAAAGCATCCGGGACGCGGTCTCCGAAGCCCTGGGCCGGGCGCAGGCCGTGCTCGTCTGCGGAGGGCTGGGCCCCACCTTCGACGATCTCACGCGCGAAGGCGCGGCCGCGGCCCTCGGGCTGCGCTTGGTCTATCGGCCCGAGCTCTACGCCGCCATCCGCAGGAAATACCGCCGCTGCGGACAGCGCTCGATGAAGGCCGCCGATGATCGGCAATCCCATCTGCTCGAAGGCGCCCGTGCGGTCCCGAACAAACGAGGCTCCGCGCCCGGACAACTCCTCCAGCTGCCCGGAAAAACGCTCGCGCTCCTGCCCGGCCCTTTCATCGAACTCCAACCCATGTTCGAACGCTCGGTCCTGCCCGCGCTCAAGGCGCGCCATCCCGCGAGGTCGCATCGCTGCTCCACCGTTCTGCGCTTCTGCGGCGTGGCCGAAGCCGCCGCGGACGAACAGCTCTCCTCGCTCCTGCGAAAGCCGCCGGCCTGGGCCGAGTTCACCATCCTCGCGGGACCCTCGATGGTGGACATGCATCTGGCGGCCGAAGCGCCCAGCGCGCCCGCGGCCCGGCGCCGCCTGGCTTCCTTAAAGATGAAAGTCCTCCGCTGCCTGGGCCGCTACCTTTATGGAGAAGGTCTTGAGGCCGCTCTGGAATCCGCGGTGGGAGAACGGCTGCGCCGCCGCGGCTGGACCTTGTCCCTGGCGGAATCCTGCACCGGCGGGCTCGTGGGCCGCCGCGTCACCGCGGCGCCGGGCTCCTCCGACTACTTCGCCGGAGGCGTCGTGGCCTATGCCGACGAGGCCAAGGCGCGCTGCCTGGGCGTGCGGCGCTCGACTTTGCGCCGCTTTGGCGCCGTATCCGCGGCCTGCGCGAAGGAGATGGCCGAGGGCAGCCGCCGCATCTTCGGAGCGGACGCGGCCATCGCCCTGACCGGCATCGCGGGCCCGGGCGGGGGAACCGCGAAAAAGCCCGTGGGCACCGTCTTCATCGCGCTCTCCCTGCGCGGACGGACGCTCGTCAAACGCTTCCTTTTCCCCGGTTCCCGGGAACAAGTGCGCGAACGCGCGGCCAACGGCGCCCTCGGGTGGCTTTACAGAAAGCTTCAGAAATAATATCATGCCGTATATGACAATGACCAAGACCCAGAAGCTGGAGACTATCTCCAAATTCCGCAAGCACGCCAAGGACTGCGGCACGTCCTCCGTACAGATCGCTCTGCTCACCGAGCGCATCCGTCAGATCTCGGACCACCTGAAGGGCGGCAATAAGAAGGACTACGCCTCCCAGCTCGGCCTGCTCAAGCTCGTCGGCCAGCGCCGGCGCCTACTGAATTACGTCAAGAAGACGAACCTGCCCGAATATACGAAGCTGCTCAAGCAGCTCGACATCAGGAAGTGACCATGTCTAAACTACAAGCGATCAGCCTATCGGAGACGATAGGCGGTAAGACCATTTCCATCCAAACGGGCACGCTGGCAAAACAGGCCTCCGGCTCCGTCACCGTCCACCTGGGCGACAGCGTCATCCTCACGACCGCGACCTCGGCGCCGACGCCGAAGGCCGTGAACTTCATCCCCTTGACGGTGGAATACCGCGAGCGCACCTACGCCGCGGGCAAGATCCCCGGCGGCTTCTTCAAGCGCGAGTCACGTCCCCGCGACAAAGAGACGATCTACGCCCGGATGACGGACCGGCCCATCCGGCCGCTGCTCCCGGACGGCTGGAACTACGAGACCATGCTCTACACGCTCGTGGTCTCCTCGGACAAAAAGAACGATCCCGGCCCCCTGAGCATCCTGGGCGGCTCGGCCGCGCTCATGCTCTCCGACGTGCCCTTCGGCGGGCCCGTGGCCGGAGTGCGCGTGGTGCAGGCCAAGGGAGAGTTCATTCTCTTCCCGACCAACGAGGAACGCGCGGAAGCGGACCTCGAGATCATCGTGGCCGGAAAGAAGGACGCCATCCTGATGGTGGAAGCCGGCGCCAAGGAGGTCTCGGAAGAGACCGTGCTGCAGGCGCTCGCCCTCGCCCAGGAAGCCATCAACAAGCTCTGCGACCTCCAGCTCAGGCTGGTTGCCGAGTCCGAGAAGTCGGGCCGCAAGGTCGCCAAGCGCGCGCCCAACCCCGTGATCTTCCCGGAGCCGATCCTCTCCTTCGTGCGCGGCAAGGCCGTGCAGCCGGTCAAGGACCATCTGCACGCCGGCTATAAGAAGAAGCTCGAGCTCGGCCAGAACATCAAGGCCTTGCAGAAGAGCTTGGAAGAAGAAATCAAGCTTAAGGCCGCCTCCGACGCGTCCTTCGTCGGCCAGGAAGTCCACATCGGCGCCATCCTCGACGAGATCAAGGCCGAGGAAGGCCGCAAGATGATCGTCGCCGAGAAGCGCCGCCCCGACGGCCGCCGGCTCGACGAGATCCGCGCCATCACCATCCAGATGCAGACGCTCCCGTGCGCGCACGGCTCCACCGTGTTCACCCGCGGAGAGACCCAGGCGCTGGTGACCTGCACGCTCGGCACGCCCGAGGACATGCAGATCATGGACGAGCTGGAGGGGGAATATAAAGACCGCTTCATGCTCCACTACAACTTCCCCGGCTACTCGGTCGGAGAGGTCAAGCCGGAGCGCGGACCCGGACGCCGGGAGATCGGGCACGGGACGCTGGCCAAGCGGGCGCTGTTGCCGCTGCTGCCGGACGACGACAAGTTCCCCTACACCCTGCGCATCGTCTCGGACATCCTGGAGTCCAACGGCTCCTCGTCCATGGCGACCATCTGCGGAGGCTCGCTCTCGCTCTTCGACGCGGGCGTTCCGATGAAGGCGCCCTGCGCGGGCGTGGCCATGGGACTCTTCATGGACCAGGGCCGCTACGCCGTGCTCACCGACATCGCGGGCATCGAGGATCACGTCGGCGACATGGACTTCAAGGTCGCGGGCACGAAGGAAGGCATCACGGCCCTTCAGATGGACATCAAGATCGATGGGGTCTCCATCCCGATCATGCGCGAGGCCTTGGCCCAGGCGCATAAGGGACGCCTCGAGATCCTCGCCACCATGGCGACGGCATTGCCCGAGCCTCGGCCCGAGCTCGCCGCCAGCGCGCCGCGCCTCATCCGCATGCAGATCCCTGTCGACAAGATCGGGATGCTCATCGGCCCCGGCGGCAAGAACATCCGCCGCATGATCGAGGAATACGCCGTCAACATCGAGGTCGAGGACGACGGCGGAGTATTCGTCTCCAGCACGGACTCCGCGGCCGTCGCCCGCGCCCAGGCCGCGGTGGACGCCATGTTCCAGGAACCCGAGATCGGCAAGATCTACAAGGGCCGCGTGGTCTCCTGCGTCGAGTTCGGCGCATTCGTCGAGATCATGCCCGGCCGAGAGGGGCTCCTGCACGTATCCCAGATCGACGTCCAGCGCGTCAACAAGGTCACCGACGTCCTGAAGGAAGGCGACGAAGTCGAGGTCAAGGTCCTCGAGGTCTCCCGCGAAGGGAAGATCCGCCTCTCCCGAAAGGCCGTGCTCTCTCCCGGCTCGGAGAACGACTCTCCCGGACCCGGCGGGCCCGGCGGCGGCCGCGGCGGCAGAGACAGCCGCGGCGGGAGCCGCGGCGGCAGCGGCGGACGCGGACGCGAGCGTTCTCACAGCTGAGCCCAGACCGGAGAAAGCTCCGATGCCGAAGAAGACGCGGCTCAAGAAGGACGGATCCGACGACGCGCTCCAGGAATTGAAGTCCCTCTACGCCTTCATGCGGGAGCAGGGACTCGAAAGCCTTGAGCTCGACCGAAAAGACTACCACGTCCGACTGGTGCGCCAGGGCCGGCCCACGGCCCCCGTACCGGTCATCGCCGTCGCGGAGGCGGGCTCGGCGCGGCAAGCGCCGGCCGCCTCCGCCCCGGCGGCGATGCCGGCCAACGCGGAAGCGGTCCGCTCTCCCATGGCGGGGATCTTCTATCGGGCAGCCTCGCCCTCAAGCCCATCCTTCGTCAAGGAGGGAGATGCGGTCAAGCCCGGAAACGTGCTCTGCATCATCGAGGCCATGAAGGTCTTCAACGACATCAAGGCCGAGTGCCACGGAAAGATCCTGCGCATCTGCGTCGAGAACGGCAAGCCGGTCAAGGCCGGACAAGAGCTCTTCCACATCGAGAAGCAATGAACAACGACCAAGGATTCGCTGAAGAGATCGCGGACCTGGCTGAACGCCTGGACAAGTCCGTAGCCGCAGGACCGAAAACGGCCTGGGACCTGAAGCTCGAACTGCGCGTCCCGCACACAACGCTCCACTTGGCGCTGGGCCGCCTGCTCGCGCAAGGCCGCATCCGGATACAGCCGGACGCCTTCACCCTCCACGTGGAGGCCGCAGCCGCGCCGGCCGCCGCTAAAGAACCGCCCCAAGCCTCGCCCGCAAACTGATGCGCGTCTACTACAGCTCCGCGGCCAACAAGAAGAAGCGCAATAAGCGCGGCTCTTCGCCGCTCTCCTCGGCTCTCCGCTGGATGTTCGCGGCCGCGGTCACCTTCCTGCTGGCCACCGCGGTCTACTGGCCGCATGCCGCGGGGACTTTGGGCGCGCCCATCCATGAAGCGCTCTGGAGCGCCTTGGGCGGCGCCGCGGCCCTCCTGCCGCCCATGCTCGTCGCGGCCCTGCTCTGGCGCCTGCGCATGGAGACCGGCTTCATCACTCTCACGGCAAGCTCGACGCTGCTCATCGCCTCGGCATCCTTCCTGCTGGGGGAACTCGGACTGCTTTTCAGCCGCGCTTGGGGAGGAACCCTCGGCCAGTCCCTCGCCGCCGCCTGCCAGGGCGCGCTCGGACATCCGGTCACCTTGCTCCTCGCCGCGGGCCTGGGTCTCCTGGGCCTGCAGGTCCTGACGGGGATATCCTGGATGCGCCTCTTGGGTTCAGGCATCCGCATCGCGGTCGACGACTACCGCGGCTGGGTGAAGAGCCGCAAGGAGCTCCATGACCTGCTGGCCCAGGCCCAGACACGCTCCAAGGCGTCCGCGGCTCCGGCCTCGGGCATCGCCGCGGTCCCGGAACAGGCCAAGGTCCAGCCCGCGAAGCTCCGCGAGGATTCTCCCGCAAAGCCCGTCAATCTTCCTCCTATCGCCGTGGTCCCCGTCGTGGAAACGCCCAAGGCGGCCAAGCCCGCCAAGAACGGACAGAGCGCCGCTCCCGTGAAAAGCACCGGGGACGGCCGCTACGTCCTGCCTTCCTTGGAACTGCTCAAGGCCAAGAAGCCGGGCGCTCCCACGGGACGGCCCAGCGACGAGGAGATCCATGACGCGGTCTCCCAGCTCGACAGGACGCTCTCGGACTTCAAGCTCGATGCCCGCGTCTCCGGCATCAGCCCGGGCCCGGTCATCACCCGCTACGAGGTCTCGCCCGCGCCCGGAGTGACCGTCTCCTCGATCGTGGCCCGCGCCAACGACATCGCGCTCACCATGAAGGCGCGCGGCATCCGCATGATCGCGCCCATCCCGGGCAAGGCAGCCATCGGCATCGAACTGCCCAACCGCAGCCCGGCCACTGTGACCCTGCGAGAGGTCATGGAATCTCCGGCCCTGGCCGTCAACCCCGCGCCGCTCGCCTTCGCGCTGGGACTGAGCTCCGACGGCACTCCATTGTCCGCGGACTTGGAGAAGATGCCTCATGTGCTCATCGCCGGAGCCACCAACAGCGGCAAGAGCGTGCTCGTGCACTCGCTCATCGCCTCCATCCTTTTCCGGCGCCGGCCCGACGAGGTCAAGTTCCTGCTCATCGACCCCAAGCGCATCGAGCTCTCGCTCTACGAGGGCATCCCGCATCTCTACGACCCCAAGTGCGCGCCCAAGGACGTGCGCGTCATCACCAACGCCAAGATGGCGGCCAGCTCGCTCAAGGCCCTGGTCCGGGTCATGGAACAGCGCTACGAGAAGCTCCAAGCCTACCGCGCCCGGGACCTCTCGGCCTTCAACGAGGAGGCGGCGCGGCGGGGGGAACGCGAGGAGTTCCGCATCGTGGTGGTCATCGACGAGCTGGCCGACCTCATGGTCGTGGCCCGCGACGTGGTCGAGGATTCCATCCAGCGCCTCACGCAGATGGCGCGCGCCGTGGGCATCCACATAGTCATCGCGACCCAGCGCCCCTCGGTGGACGTGATCACGGGCGTGATCAAGGCGAACCTTCCTTCGCGCGTGGCCCTGCGCGTGGCCTCGAAAGTGGACAGCAAGGTCATCTTGGACGGCAACGGCGCCGAAGCCCTCCTGGGCAAGGGCGACATGCTCTATATGTGCCCGGGCCTGGACCCGGCTCGCCTGCAAGGCTGTTTCGTCTCCGGCCAGGAATTGGCCGCGCTCGTCGACGATCTGCGCGCCAAAGGAACTCCGGATTATCCGCTCCCGGAGACCGCGGGCGCCGTGGGCGAGCAGGACCTGAGCCAGTTCAACGTGGAGCCCCTGGAGTTCACGCAGGCCTTGAAGCTCGTCTTGGAGCGCCGACGCGTGAGCCAGGACTTGCTCAAGTCGCAGTTCGGCTCCTCGGCGCGCGCCACCAATCTCCTGAGCCTTCTGGAAGTCAAAGGGTTCATCTACAAGCCCGAAGGCTCCAACCGCTGGGACATCCACTTCGACCAGATCGAAGACTATCTGCGGACCCACTTCCCGCAGGTCCGCCTAGACAAACCCGGAATTTAGAGTCGATCCCTGGATTCCGGCTTCCGCCGGAATGACGATTTCCTCAGCGACCGGCGCGCAGGGGGGCGGAGACTTCTTCCGACGGCCCGTTGGGAACGGGCAGGCGACCGACCATCCATCGGACGGAACGGTATTCCTTGACGACGTCCTGAGGCCCGCGGATGCGGCAGAGGACCGTTTCCGCGGCTCTGCGGAGGAAGTCCGGAAGGGAAAGGCGCTGGAATTCCTTGGCGAGCAGCCACGCCCAGAGTATCGGCGTCCTCACCGGATAGAGATAGCCCGTGAGGATGTCGTAATAGAGCGCGTACAGAAGATTGAAATAGGTCTCTCGGGAATAATCCAGCCTTCCTTGGTAGCTGTGCTCTTCTCGGATGCGTTCGTATTCTCTCGGGCGCAGGCGGCGATAAAGGGTATGCAGGAAGATCTCGCGCAAGGACGGCGGCGGGATGCCGCGCTTCCTGCGATGATTGGCGATGCATTCGACGATGATGCGCCGGCGCCAAGACTGCACGGTCCAATAGTCCAGGCCCGTCAGGTTCAAGAACCGCGTCTCATCGGCGGCGTCGACGTCGGACACCCGCAGGAGATAGCGCTCCTCATCCTCGAGGGTCTTGCCGAGCATGCCCTTGCGTCGGGCGTATTCATAGACGGGCGTTCCCGGCAGGACCTGCAGGTAGTTGACCCGGAAGCGGATGAGGGGGGATTCCGGCAGGGCCTGGGTGACTTTCTTGAAGAACTCCGTGGCCTCGCTGACCGTCGAAGAGCACTCCCCGGGCATGCCGAGCACGATCTGATAGATGTTGTAGATGCCCTGCTCCTGCGTCCAAAGCGCGGCCTGGAGATTCTGGTCGATGGAGACCCGCTTCTCCATGACCTCCAGGATGCGCGCGCTGCCCGTCTCCATCCCGTAGTTGAGCGAGACGCAGCCGGACTCCTTGAACCTGCGCAGAAGGTCCTGGTCCACGGTGCTGCAGCGCACGCCTCCCACCATGTAGACGATGTCGAGGGACTTGAGCGCCTCGATGAGGGCGTCGAGCTGCCGCTTGTCGGAGCCGAAATTCTCGTCGGCGAAGAGGATGAAGCCCACATTGTGGCGTTCGACGAGATACCGGATCTGCCCGATGATCTTCTCGACCGGATAGACCCGGTAGCCCTTCTCCCATCGATGGCAGAACGTGCAGCGGGAGACGCAGCCCTTGGAGGCGACGATGACCCCTCGCTTCTTTCCCCGCCGATGCGGCTCGTGCGAACGAGTATCCTTGGCGAAATCCGGGCGGGAGAGCGGGTCGATGAGGAAATTCTCGATGCGAGAATACTTCTCGAGGATGGAATAGTCCGGAGGCTCGATCTCAGAGGCCGGGAGGTCCGTCTCGTAGCCCGTGAAGACCAACCGTCCGCCGCCGTCGAGGAACGTCAGCCCTTTGATCAGCGAGAGCGCCGCGAAGTCCTCGCCCTCCTTGCCCAGGCGGCCTTCGAGGTAGCGGCAGAGGTTGACGGCGATCTTCTCGCCCTCGCCGACGGCGCAATAGTCTATGCCGGCCAAGCGGTGGCAGATCTCCGCGCTCGCGGCCATGTTCCCGCCGAGCACGATGCGCGTCTTGGGGGAAACGGTCTTGACCATGCGCACGAGCCGCTTCACATAGCTGTAGGAGGTGGACACCACCGCGCTGATGCCCAGGACGTCCGGCTGCCGGTCCTTGAAGAATCGGGTCGTTTCCTCGAAGGAAGGACGCAGGGCGTCGATATCAAGAAAATAGGGGTCCCAGCCTGCCTTGCGCAAGGCCTGCATGATCGCCAGAGAGCCGAAAGGGGGGTAGTCGGAAGGCTCCTGCCGGATCGGGACCGTGCAGATGACGATGTCCATGTCGTGATTATCCGTTTTTTGACGAGTTTCACGCAATCCCGACGCTCGGACCGCTCCCGCACGGACGGGCGCGTCCGTGAATTGCTATGATAAAAAAATGTCTTTCCCGTTCTTTTCAGTCATCCTGCCGACCTACAATCGGAGCCGGATGGCTTGCACGGCGCTCAAGACCGTCCAATACCAGACCTGCGCGGACTGGGAATGCCTCGTGGTCAACGACGGGTCCACCGACGACACCGACGCGGTCCTGGCCGGCTTCTCCAACGACCCCCGCATCCGCATCCTGCGCTCGGAGAAGAACCAGGGGATGAACGCCTCGCGCAACCAAGCCATCGGCCAAGCGCAGGGACGCTTCGTCACTTTCCTGGACTCCGACGATCTCTGGCTGCCGCAGCGTCTGGAGGCCTTCCGCGCGCGCATCACCGGCTCTGTGCAGGCGGGATTCCTGTTCTCCAACGCCTACGTCTGGCGCTTCGGCCGCATCCTGGGAACGCTCTTCGACCCCGCGCGGCCGATCCCCGAGGGCGTGGTCCCGGGCCATTACGCGGTGGGGGAAGCGCATCTTCCCTACGTGACGACCAACGTCGCCATCCGCCGCGACGCCTTCTCTCAGTGGGGCTCTTTCAAGACCGAGATGCGCACCTTGGACACGGAGCTCTTCACGCGCTTCCTGGCCAACGGATTGCCGGTCTGCGCGCTGCGCGAGCCGCTCTCGGTGCGCCGCCTCCACGACGGACAGCTCACCGACCGCCACGTCGAGAATTTCCGAGAATCCCTTCTCGCCTTGGAAGCCAGCGGAGCCTCCGCCGAGCTTCAGGCTTCGATGCGCAAGGATATCTGCCGGGAAGTCGCGCTCTACCTGCTCAAGGCCGGGGAACCGCTCAAGGCCCGGGAGTTCCTGCTGAGCGAACTCGGGGAATCCGCGCGCGCCACGCCGCTCTTCATGGGAACGCTGCTCCCCAAGCCGGTCCTGCGCCTAGGCAAGGAGTTGAGGCGGACCTGGCTGATGCTGCGCCATCATCCGCTGCTGGCCTCTTCCGAGATCCGAAAGATCTCCGCCCTGATCGATCCCCTTCTCTCCGCGGAACAATAAGCCGTTATCCCGGCGAAAGCCGGGACCCAGGGACTGACTTCAGGCGTCCGTCATGTACGCGATCTCGTCGTAGGCCGTGCGGTAGAGCGGCTGCTTGAGCCGCTTCTGGTCGAAGATGTGTCCGATGAGCCCGATAGAGCGGGCCACCACGAAGAGGGCGTTCAAACAGCCCATCTCCACGATCTCGTCGGATTCCTTCCTGGAGAAGCAGCCGCTGCCCTTGAGCAGGTCCACGAAGCAGATGCCGATGCAGCCGTCGACGTTCAAGATGAGGTTGGCCTTCTTGAGGGTCGTGAGCTTCTCCACCTGCAAGGCGTAGTCCAGGAGCTCCGTCTTCTTGAAGTTCTTCCGGCAGAACTCCTTGAGCAGGCTCACGCGCATGTCCGGGTTCTCCAGGCTCTTGACGCGGTGCCCGATGCCCGGGATGTTCTTGCCCTGGGCCTTCATCTCGCGCACGAACTGCTCCGGGGTAAGCCCCTGCTCATGGGCGCGTTTGAAAGCGCGCGCGGCGTCGTCGATGGCGCCTCCGAAGCGCGGGCCGATGGTGAGCAGGCCCGAGACCAGGGAGGAGATCATGTCCTTGCCCGCGCGCGCGGCCACGATGGCGTTGTGCGCTCCCGAGACCGCCGGTCCGTGGTCCGCGGTGAGCATCACGGCCAGTTCCAGGAATTTGCGCGCGTAGGCGGGAAGCTCCTTCTTGAACCACAAGAGCCCGATGACTCCGCCGATGCCCAATCCCTCGTTGATGACGCGGGTGATGGGCACGTTGTTGTACTCGAGCTCTTCCTTGCGGTCATTGGAGATCGTGGCGATGAAGGTCGTGGGCTTGCGCACGCGGCCTTCCTTGACCGCCTGGGCGAAGTCCATGGGAAGCGCCGGAGCGGGGACATCCTGCGCGGGTTTGATCGCGCCCTTCTTGACCAAGCGCTCATAGGCCTCGTGAAGCTTCTCGGCGTAGTCGTCGAAGCTCTCAGGAACCACGGCGCCGGCCTTGCGCAGGGCGTCGTTCTTGGCGTGCGCCGTCTCCAGTTCCGAGCCCGCCTTGGCTCCCGCGTGGCCGAACTGCACGCCCGAGGGGAACATCTTGGCGCAGGTGCCCGTGACCCAGATGACCAGCGGCTTCTTGATTCGGCCCGCCTTCAAGGCCTCCACGAGTTCGATCTCGCCGGTGCCGCCCAACTCGCCCAGGGCCGCGATGATCTTGACCTCGGGGATGCGCTCATAGCGCAGGATATGGTCGAGCAGGCTCGAACCCGGCCACGCGTCTCCGCCGATGGCCACGCCCTCATAGAGCCCGTCGGTGGCGCGCGCGATGATGTTGTAGCACTCATTGGAGAGCCCGCCGGACTTGGACACGAAGCCCACGCTGCCCGGCCGGTGGAGCTTGGACTCCACGATGTTCTCGTAGGTGCCGGCCGCGTTGCCGATCTTAAAGCACCCGGCCTTGATGGCCCCCACCGTCGAAGGACCGATGACCCACTTGCCGAGCTTCTTGGCCGTGGCCGCGATCTCGCGGGCCCGGCGCTCCGGCATGCCCTCGGCGATGACGGTCACGGTGCGAAGGCTCGGAGTATTGAGCGCCTCCATGGTGCTCGCGTAGGCGCTGCGGAAGGAGGCGAAATTGATGAACGCGTCGGCCTTGGGATGCGCGGCCGCGGCCGAGGCGATGGAGGGATGCACGGGAAGAAGGATCTCCTTCTTGCCGAAGAAGGCCTTGTGGAAGCCCTCCTTGCCCGGGTCCACGATGGCCGCCACCGAGGGCGTCTTGCGGCCGCAGGCGTAGTCGAAATCCAGCATGCGGCTGACCGCGGCGGTCTGGTTGCCGTAGATGATGGCCTGCGTTTCCTTGGTGAAGAGTTCCGCGTCTTGGTTTTTCATGGGGGTCATTTAAGCGACATGGAGACGATCTTGGTCATGTGCGTCTCGGGCCCGTACACGTCGATGGGCACGCCGAGCGTGGCCGAGAGCTTGCGCATGCGGTCCAGACCTTCCTTGTAGTTGGGCCCGCCCCGGCGGACGTAGATGCGGACCTTGTGCGCCACGAGCTTGTCCCGATACTCCTCGAGCGCCTTGACGATGCCGGTGAAGGTCTTGGCCACGTCCGTGAAGTTCGCGATGCCTCCGCCGATGAGCAGGACCTTGCCGCGCGGGTCCTTCTTGCGCGTCATGAGGTCCAGGATCGTGCGGGAATAGTGGTAAGTCTCGTCGGTGGTGGGGTTGCCCGAGTACTCGCCGTAGTTGGCCAGTTCCTTGGACGCGCCCAGGTCGCAGACCGTGTCCGTGTAGATGACCGAGGCCCCGCCGCCGGCCACCATGAGCCAGACCCGCCCGTCGGGGTTGAGCACCGTGAGCTTGAGCGAGGAGCCGCTCTTCTCATCGAGGCTCTTGATGAACGCCTCCTCCGGCGTGGAATGGCTGCCGAAGGACGGGGGGAACTCCAGTCCGTTCCAGAGCTTGCGGCACTCGAAGGCCGCGGTGTCGTCGACCTTGGCCACGAGGTCCAAGGGCACCGGAGCGTCGCCCTCGAAGGTGAAGGGGTTTATCTCCAGATAGGTGAAGTGTCCTTCCCGGAAGAGCTTGTGCAGGCCGCGCACGAGCAGTTTGACGGCCTCCTTGCGCCCTCCCGCGAGAGCGGGGAGCTTCGGCTCGAACTCACCCGCCTCGCAGAGGATGGGGACATGCGTCTCGATGACCTTGTCCCAGTTCTCCTCGACGTAGATGCCGCCTTTGGGAGAGAAGTAGACCGTGTCTTGGTCCTTCTCAGCCTTGAAGGCGACGTAAAACTCTTCGTCCTCTTTATGCGGGGTGAAGGGTTCGATGAGGAAGTGCGTCAGGGTCCCCTCGGTCTTGCCGACCTTGGCGGACTTGTTCATGCGCTCCTGTATCCAGGCCCAAGCGGCCTTCCAGCCTGCGTTCAAGAAGACCAAGCCGTGCTTGCCGCGCTTTCCGAAGAGCTGGTCCGGCTTGACGACCAGTTTCCCGGTCTTCAGCCAGGGATGCTCCTTGAGCAGTTCGGATTCCTTCGTATCCGGCGCGACGAGCGCGAGCCTGCGGCTGCGCTCAGCAAAAGAGGGGAAGCTCTCCGAAAGCGCCGTGAAGAGCATCCTCTTCCCGTCATACTCCCGTATCCCGCGCTGAGCCATGGTCTTTCCCTCTCTAATGAACTAACCGCAGCAGGAGCAGGACGACTTCTTGGCGCCCAGCTCGCACGCCAAACGCGCGGCCACCTTGTCGATGAAGCCTTCGGTCGTCTCGTGTCCCTTCGGGCTGGGCGAGACGAGCTTGACCAAGTCCTTGGTGACGATGCCCTCCTCGATGCAGCCGATGACCGAGCGCTCCAGGGCCGAAGCGAACTTGCAGAGCGCCGGGGTCTTGTCGAGCTCGCCGCGCTTGTGCAGGGCGCCGGTCCAGGCGAAGATGGACGCCACGGAGTTCGTGCTCGTGGCATTGCCCTTGAGGTGCTCGTAGTAGTGGCGCCGCACCGTGCCGTGCGCGGCCTCGTACTCGAAGTATCCTTCCGGAGAGACGAGCACGGAAGTCATCATGCCCAGGCTGCCGAAGCCCGCGGCCACCATGTCGCTCATGACGTCTCCGTCGTAGTTCTTGCAGGCCCAGAGGATGCCGCCCTCGTGCTTCATGATCTGCGCGACCGCGTCGTCGATGAGCAGGTAGCGGTATTCGACGCCGGCCTTCGTGAGTTCGTCCTGGTGCTTGTCGATCTCGGCCTGGAACACTTCCTTGAAGAACGCGTGATAGCGCTTGCTGATGGTGTCCTTGGAGCCGAACCAGATGTTCACCTTCTCGGAGAGCGCGTAGTTGATGCAAGCGCGCGCGAAGGAGGCGATGGACTTCTCGGTGTTGTGCATGCCCATGAGGATGCCGGCGCCCTTGAACTCATGGATCGGCACGCGCGTGGGAGCCCCGCCTTTGGCCGGGGTGAAGACGATCTCGGCCGTGCCCGCTTCCTTGACCACGTAATCGGCGGACTTGTAGAGGTCGCCGTAAGCGTGGCGGCCGATGGTGATGGGCTTGATCCAGCTGCGCACGGCCGGGGCCAGGTTCTTGACCAGGATCGGCTTGCGGAACACGGTGCCGTCCAAGATGCTGCGGATGGTGCCGTTGGGAGAGGGCCAGGCCTTCTTGAGCTTGTACTCCGTGATCCGCTGCGTGTCCGGAGTGATGGTGGCGCACTTGACGCCCACGCCGTACTTCTTGATGGCCTCGGCGCTCTCGACGGTGACCTTATCGTCCGTCTTGTCGCGATATTGGACGCCCAGGTCGTAGTACTTCAAATCGATGTCCAGATAGGGCAGGACCAGCTTGTCCTTGATCATCTTCCAGATGATGCGCGTCATCTCGTCGCCGTCCATCTCCACCAACGGGGTTTTGACCTTGATCTTCTCGATGCTCGCCATTTTTTCAGTCTCCTTGTATTCCCTTGCCGTAGGGAGCCGTAAATCCATCATGCGGCGACCGCGGGTCGTCCCGCAGTCGTGTAGTTGAGCAATCCTCCGGCGGCCATGATCTTGCGCTGGCGCTCGGAGAGCGCGTAGCGGAGTTCGATCTCGGCGCCGGTGCGCGCGTTCTCGACGATCACCGGACGTCCCTCTTCCACGGCCTTGCGCCAGCCGCGGCAGCTCAGCTTGTCGCCGGGCTGCAAGGCATCGTAATCCGCCGCGGAGGCGAACATGAGCGGCAGGATGCCGAAGTTCACGAGGTTCGCGGAGTGGATGCGCTCGAAAGACTTCGCGAGCACGGCGCGCACGCCCAGGTACATGGGGCACATGGCCGCGTGCTCGCGGCTGGACCCCTGGCCGTAGGACTCTCCGGCCGCGATGAGGACCTGCTTGCCTTCCTTCTTGGCCTCAAGGCAGCGCTTGGAGAAGTCCTTGTCCACGTTCTCGAAGACGAACTGCGCGTACTTCGGCACGTTGGACCGGTACTTGAGCCGGGCGCCCGCGGGCATGATATGGTCCGTGGTGATCTTATCGCCCACTTTGATGAGCACTTCTCCGGCAAGGTCCTCGCTCATGGTCGTGCTGCGCGGCGGCTCGCCGATATTGGGCCCGCGCTCGACGGAAGTCTTGGCGCCGCGGCCGTCCGGGAACACGAACATCGAATCGTCCATGAGGAACGTCTCGGGCTCCGCGAGCCTGGGAGCGGGTCCGCCGGCCTCGCGGGGATCGACGAACTCTCCGCGAAGAGCCGCCCAGGCCGCGACCTCGGGACTCGTGAGATATATCTGCGCATCCTGCGTGCCGCTGCGGCCCTCGAAGTTTCGATTGGAGGTGCGCACGCTCACGCCCGCGCTGCTGGGGGAGAAGCTGTTGCCGATGCAGAAACCGCAGGCGTTCTCCATGAGCCGCGCTCCGGAGGCGATGAGGTCGTGCAGTGCCCCGTTCTCGGCCAGCATCCGGAGCACCTGCCGCGAGCCGGGCGCCACGGCCAGGCTCACGTTCGGATGAACGGTCTTGCCCTTGAGGATGGCCGCGACCGTCATCATATCCTTATATGAAGAGTTGGTGCAGGAGCCGATGCAGACCTGCTGAACCTTCATGCCCTTGAGGTCCCGGATCTTCTTGATGTTGCCCGGGCTGTGCGGCGCCGCGGCCAGCGGCTCCACGGTCGAAAGATCCAATTCGATGACGCGCTCGTACTTCGCGTCCGCATCCGCGCACAGGGAGGCCCAATCCTTCTCGCGGCCCTGCGCGGCCAGGAAGCGCCGCGTGACCTCGTCGGAGGGGAAGATCGAGGTGGTCACTCCCATCTCCGCGCCCATGTTCGTGATGGTCGCGCGCTCGGGCACGGAGAGCGAGGCGACCCCGGGGCCGCCGTACTCCAGGACCACGCCCACGTTCCCTTTGGTGCCGAGCAGTTCCAGCATCTTGAGCACCACGTCCTTGCTGGAGACCCAGTCCTTGAGCTTGTTGCTCAGGCGCACCTGATAGACCTTGGGCGCGCTCAAGTAGAAGGAGCCCCCGCCCATGGCCACGGCCACGTCCAGGCCGCCCGCGCCAACGGCGAACTGCCCGATGCCGCCGCCGGTGGGAGTATGGCTGTCGCTGCCCAAGAGCGTGGTGCCCGGGCGGCCGAAGCGCTCAAGATGGACCTGGTGGCAGATGCCGTTGCCCGCGCGGGAGAAGACGATGCCGTAGCGCGCGGCCACGGTCTGAAGATAGCGGTGGTCGTCGGCGTTCTCGAAGCCGATCTGGACGGTGTTGTGGTCCACGTAGGAGACGGAAAGATCGGTCTTGATCTCGGAGAGCCCGAGCGCCTCGAACTGCAGGTACGCCATGGTGCCCGTGGCGTCCTGGGTGAGCGTCTGATCGACGCGGATGCCGATCTCTCCGCCCGGGACGTACTCTCCTTCGCGCAGGTGTTTCCGGAGGATCTTCTCGACGATGTTCTGGCCCATGATGAGGAAAGCTCCTTCGCGGCGAAGGGCCGCGCCCGACTCCTTACATTGTAAAAAATCCCCAAGCCCCCGACAACCCCGTTTCGCCTGGCTGCAGGAAATCGTCGCCCCGGCGAAGACCGGGGTCCAGCAGGCCGTCACCCCGGCGGAAGCCGGGACCCAGGAATACGACGCAACGGCCTTTGCTGGGTCCCGGCTTTCGCCGGGATGACGACGTATAATTATGTAGAATAGCGCGCGTGAACGGGCTGATCTTCGGGATACTACTCTCTCTGGCATCCTTTCCGGCTTATGCGGCTGGGAAGGCCGGCAGCGCGCCTGTAAAAGTCCCTGCTGCACAGACGGGGAAGCTCGACAGCTCCTCTCATTCGCAGACGGGGAAAAACGCGGTCTCCACGCAGGCCGCGGGAACACCGGAGCTCTTCCTCTATCGCTCCAGCGCGCCGCTGACCCTGGAGGCCGTCGTGGAGCATCTCAAGCTCTACGACAAAGACCTGCGCTCGCTCTCGGCGAGGTTCCAGCAGACCGTCTCTCTGGCGCAAGGCCTCCCTCCCCGGACCACGGAAGGCACGCTGGAATACCTCAAGCCGGAACGCCTGCGCATCGAGCATCTGCGTCCGGAACAGCAAACCTTGATCAGCGACGGCAAAGACCTCTGGGTCTATCGCCGCTCCATGAACCAGGCCCTGCAGACCGCTCTGCAGGACGCCAAGCGCTCGGACCCGGCCCTGGCCCATCTTCTGCAGGTGGGCGATTACAGCCGATGGATCTCCGCGTATTCCCTGGCTCTCGACGCGAGCGCGGACGGCCCTGTCCTGACGATGCGGCCCAAGAACAACGCGCAGGGCTCCTTCCTCCTAAAAATGACGCTCTCTCAAGCCGAACTGTTTCCCCAGACGCTGGAGTTCAGGTCCGGAGACACGATGATCCGGACCCGTCTTTTGGACATCCGGTTCAACCCGGAACTCCAAGAACGATCTTTCAGGTTCACCCCGCCGGCGGGCGCCGAGGTGTTCCGCGATTTCAAGCCCCCGCAGATACAATGAACGACCCCCAAGAACCCCAGAAGATCGACGTCGGCTCCGTGCTGCGCAAGAAGCGGCAGATGCGCGGACTCAGCCACGAGACCGTGCACCAGCATACCCGCATCCCCAAGAAGCTCCTGGACGCGCTGGAGAACAACGATCCCCATGCCTTCGCCGCGCCGGTCTACCTGCGCGGGTTCCTCAAAGGCTACTGCGAGTACCTGGAACTCGATTTCGAGCCGCTCTGGAAAGAACTCTCAGGCCAAGTGGAGACGCCCGAGGCCCCGGCGCGGCCCGAACCCTCGGGCAACGCCGCCTTGGAAGCCCGGCGCGCGACGCCGCCTCCCGGCATGAAGAAGCTCGCGCCCAACGCCGGCGGCGGACGTTCCCAGAAGTCCTCGCCTTCCATGATGCTCCCGCTGACGGACTCGACCATGCTGCCCTTCCTCATCATCATCGGACTGCTCGTCGCCGGCGGATTGCTCTGGGTCCTGATGCGGAGCACTCATCTCGGCGCGCCGGCCCACAAGCTGCCGCCGCCGCCGCCGCCGCCGGCCGCGGTGGCGCCCACCGCCCCTGCCCCAGAACTCTCCCTGCTCATCATCCCGGAAAGGGAGACGTGGATCCGCGTAGCCTCCGACGGCGCCCTGCGCTTCGAGGGCCGCATCCCCGCCGGAGCGCGCCAAGAGTGGAAGGCCCGCAAGGGCTTCTCCTTGCGCGCGGTCCGTCCCAGCGCCCTTCGGGTGCTCCTCGACGGCGCGACCGTCCAGCTCGGCACGCTCCCGAAAGACGGGCGCGGGGATTACCAACTCTCGCGGTGACCATCGCCAACCGCCTGACCTTGGCCCGGCTCGCGGCGGCGCCGCCGGCCTTCGCATGCCTCTGGTCCAGGAATCCGAAGCTCTATGCGGCGGCGCTCGGCCTCTATCTGCTTGCGATACTCACCGACGGGCTGGACGGCTGGATCGCCCGCAAGACGGGGCAGGTCAGCGCGTTCGGCGCGCTCGCGGACCCCGTGGCCGACAAGGTCCTCGTCATCGGCGCGTTCATCGCCTTCCTGCGCATCCCCGACATGGACGTTCCCGACTGGGCCGTCTTCCTCATCATCGCCCGCGAACTGCTGCTCGGCGCCCTGCGCGCGCTTTCCGCGGTGCAGGGCACGGTGCTCTCCGCGGACCTGGCCGGGAAATGGAGCATGGCGGTCCAGAGCGTGTGCGTGCTCTGGATACTGACATGGCTCGCGCTATCGGCCAATGGAGTGCTCCTTCCGGACTGGACCTCCGCGCTCCCGCATCCGCTCATCCTGCTCTGCCTGGCCGTGAGCTGGTCGAGCGGCGCCCTCTATTTCTATCGCGCCAGACGCCTGCTGCGCAGTTCCTGGCAGGGGGGGACCGGCCCCGGCATGAAGGGGAATAAGTGAGCAAGGCCGGGCAAAGGCTCTGCGTCGCGATTGCGACCGGATTCCATTTAAGTTATATTCCCGTCTGGCTCCATGAACGCGTCCCGTTCATGAAGCGCGGTCCGATGCGATGGACCGGCGCGGGGCTGGTGGGCGCCCTTCTAGGTTGGGCCGCGCTCCCGCTCCTGCCGCAAGGCGGTCCCGTGCGCGTCTGCACGGCGCTCGCCGCAGTCATACTGGCCGCTTGCGCGGTCTGCACGGTCGCGGAGCAGTCCCTGGGGATGCATGACGATCCGAGGATCATCTTGGACGAGACGGTCGGATTCTGGACCGCGGCGGCTTTCCATCCGCGCGGTCTCTGGCCCATGCTCGGCGCGCTCGTCCTCTTCCGCCTCTTCGATTCCCTCAAGCCTTGGCCCGTACGCCGGCTGGAAGCCCTTCCCGGAGGCTTGGGCGTGGTGATCGACGACGCGGCCGCCGGACTCCTCGCCAATCTCGCGCTCCGATTGATCCTTTGCGCCTGGCCGGCGGCGGCATGAGCAAGCTCCTTCTGCTTGCCGCGCTCCTGGGCAGTTCCGCCCATGCGCAGGAGTCCCAACTGCCGGGCTTCGGCACGCCGCTCTCCACGGAAACGATCTCCCAATCTTCAACGCCCTACCAAGGGATCTCCCTGCCCACGGATAAAGGGCCCTGGGTCATCAGCGAGATCCGTTTCGTCGGGAATCAGAACGTCAGCGAGTATGTCCTGCAGAACCGCGTGCGCGCGCGGCGGGGAGTGCTCTACACCCCTTCGGACGTGGCCGGCGACCTCCAAAAGCTGCAGGGCCTCTCGGGCGTGCTCTCCGCGCGCGCGAACCTCTACGCCCAGCCGAACCAGCCCGTGCCGGAGAACTATTCCGGCATCTCGATCTCCTCGATGATGGCCCGCCTCGTCTACACTCTCGAGGAAAAGCCCTTGGAGATGCCCGGGCTCTCGCCGGGGACCACGATCGAGGCGGCAGTCCCGACGACGACGATCGACACCTCCTCCTCCGCGCGCAAGCAGCAGGCGCCGCCCGTGAGCGTGAGCGGAGTCGTCTTCACGCCCACGGCCTACCGCGGCCTGGACCGCGACAACCGGCTGGGCATCAGCCTCGACATCAACACGCTCTACTACATCGGCCGCCTCTACGGGAAGAACGACTATTCCTCGCGCAAGACCAACTATATCGACCGCCTCGGAGTCTGGTTCATCTGCGTGGACGGAAAGATGCAGGTCCAGACCGAAGGGCGATGGCGTCCCGCGGTGGCGGCCGGCGCCATGGGCATCTTCAGTTTCCGCGACGCGCCCCAGCCCTCGTACCAATCCTCCTTCAACGTCACGGTCAAGCCCAGCGAAAAGTCGAGCAAGCAGATGGCCGGCGCCTACGTCGTGGCCTCCAAGAGGATCCGCAAGCTCCGCTCCAGCATCGGCTTCATGGAAGGGAACGCGGGAGACATGCCCGCCTCCCTGACGGAGTTCCTCTCGGAGCAATCCCTGCGCTTCAACGGCCACCCCGGACAGATCGCCTCGTCCAAGAGCACCTT
Organism: Elusimicrobiota bacterium; assembly: GCA_041661185.1. Classification (GTDB taxonomy): domain Bacteria; phylum Elusimicrobiota; class Elusimicrobia; order UBA1565; family UBA1565; genus JBAZUV01. The sequence goes on along the minus strand of JBAZUV010000013.1, from coordinate 73,163 downwards.
CTTCGCGAGCACGCTTTACATGATTACGCCCAGCTACCCCTTGGGCGTGGAGTTCATCAAACCCAACGGCATGGCCTTGAACCCCTACCTCGTCAACTTCAAGCTGGGCCGCTTCCTCAAGCTCAACTTCGACCTGGCCTACATCAAGTTCAAAGGCGGCTGGGACATGCTGGGCACCTTCAACTTCCGCTTCACGCAGTTCCCTCGCGGCCGATAGTCCAAGATTCCCTCCGGGAATCTTGCGCGTAGGCCTTCAGACCCATCTTCCGATACACCCAAAGACCCCTGCGCAAAGGTTCCTCTTCCTTTATACTGACCTTGACGCTCATGGAGAAACCTATGAACCGACGGATCGCGACCCTGCTGACCCTGACTCTCACGACCGCATGCACCGCTGCGTTCGCGCAGTCCCTGGAAGAGGCCCAGTCGCCTCTTCGCAAAGCCGTGCTCGGACACCAGATCGGCCGCATGTCCACGTGCGAATATCCCCAGGGTTATTTCATGCGCGTAAGCGCCGTCCCGACGGTTGGGGACATCGCCCCGGACTTCACGCTCAAGGACACTAAGGGCGAGACGTTCTCCCTTAAGAGCCTGCGCGGCAAGGTCGTGCTCCTGGACTTCTTCGCCACCTGGTGCCCGCCCTGCAAAAAATCCATCCCCTTCCTGGTGGAGCTGCACAAGTCCTTCAAGGAAAAGGGCGTGGTGATCCTCGGCATCAATGACGAGGACGCGGAGGCCCTCGCGGATTTCGGGAAAGAAAAAGGCGTCACCTATCCCCTGCTGGTCGATAAGAGCAAGGACGTCCATCGGGCCTACGGCATCCGCGCGGTCCCGAGCCTCTTCGTGCTCGACGCGGAGGGCCGCATCGTCTCCACCGAGGCCGGCTTCGGCGAGGAGATCGCGGCGAACTTGCTCAAGAACGTCGACGCCGCGCTCAAGACCATCAAGAAATGAGCTCCCTTCTGAGAATTGGCCGCGCAGTCGGACAGTCCGCTCTCCTGGGACTGCTGCCGTGCGCGGCCATTTCTCAGGTAGTGACGCAGGTCCAGGCCCCGATCTCAGGACCCGTCCTTCCCGCGGGAATCGGCGCGGAATCGATCCGCCTGACTCCCCAGCAAAGCCTGAACATCGGACAAAACGCCGCCGGGAATACGTTCGCGCTCCCGGCGAGCATTCTCCAGCACGAACCGCTGATCACGGGAACTGACGCCCTGGCGTTCTCCGCAGCCCTGCGCGCTCAGGCGCCGTCGGTCACCGTCAACGTTTTCGGCAGGAGTCAGACTGCACGCGCGGAAACGATCAAGGTCCAGACTCTGTCGGATGCAACGAGCAAGACAGGGATTCTTGCGGGAAAGACGAAACATCTCGGTGAAAAGACCGTCTACATCAGCGCTCTCCAGGGACTCGAGAACACGCTCACCGTGATCAAGAGCCGCCCCGGCATGACTTCGGTACGGCTCAACTCCTTGTGGGATTCCTCCAGGAAGTCCGGCATGGATGAGACCGCCCTTTCTCCCGCCGGGATCGTCGGCGCGGGATCGGCGGGAACATCGAATAAAAAGAGCATCTCTCTTAAGAAACCGTCGCTGCTGCGCCGCGTGGGCACGGGACTCCTGAAGGCCTCCATCGGCACGCTGGCCATATCGCTTCCCGCCATGGCCGCTCCCGCGGCCGCCGCCTCCGCGATCAGCCTGGGCGCGCTCGGCATGGCGTTCGCGGCAGGCATCATGGCCTTCCTTTCTCCCTGCGTGCTTCCGCTGATACCGGGTTATGTGTCCTTCATCTCCGGGCTCTCGCGCGATGAACTCATCGCCGGCGTCGACAAGAAAACACTTTTCCGACGCGTAGGACTCAATGCGCTCTGCTTCGTGGGGGGATTTACCCTGACCTTCACGATCTTGGGCGCGACCGCCACGGTGCTGGGTTCGTACCTCACCATGAATCTGCCGTATTTCACGCGCATAGCCGGCGCCTTCGTGACGCTCTTCGGCCTGCACACCATGGAGATCATCCGCATCCCCTGGCTCTACCGGGAGAAGCGCTACGAGGGGGCGATCCAGCCGGGTTTGGTGGGCGCGTTCCTGATGGGCCTGGCCTTCGCCTTCGGCTGGACCCCGTGCGTGGGGCCGATCCTCTCGGGCATCCTGGCCATGGCCGCCTCGGGTGAGACGGTGGTGCAGGGCATGCTGCTCCTGGCGACCTTCTCCATGGGCTTGGGCATCCCGTTTATCCTGACGGCCTTCAGCGTCAATGGATTTCTGCGCTTCTTCCAGAAGTACAAGCGCTTCATCGGCTGGGGGGAACGCATCGCGGGAGCCTTCCTGGTGATACTGGGGATCCTGCTTATGTTCAATAAGCTCGATGCCCTGATGGCCTGGATCCCCGAATTCTTCTTCCGCTTCGCCAGCTAATAAAGGGTCTTCGGGTACGCGTCGATCTCTCCGTATCTTCTCTCACCCCGAAGCCCCTTCCCACTCGTGCTCCAGCAATCAAGGAAGCCGTTTCTTGATTCTCCGACGAAATCCACTACTCGAAATTAGATCGCGAGACCGTCATGTCCACTGAAAAGCCCGCTGACCAGAACCGGACTTCCTGGGTGTTCGTCCTGTAGATGAAGTGCAGATAGGTGGGCTCTGAAACAGAACGGCCCAGAGAACGAATGTCGAAAACCGCGTAATTGCTCCGAGCCTTTGGGTCCCGGCATGAAGGATAGCGCAGGACCTTGATGCCGGAATTTCGCAGGATATACGCATGAGACGGTGCGTAATCCGTCCTGCTCATGATCTTGCGGCACTCCCGATGCTTCGATAGGTCTTTGATCTTGCCGCTCTTAATCGACAGGCAAAAGGCCGTTCGCTGTCCCATGTCCTTGCCTGCGTCCAGGTCCTTCAGATGAGTCCGCTGGCGCAGGAAGTGATAGGCGAACTCATAGAGCGCGGTCTCCATTTCCTGCGAGCAATACAAGACATTGCGCATGGTCCCGGCTGGACGGAACCGCGCGCTGAACTCCGAGGCGATGGGCAGAGGATAGCGGAAAGGGGTGGCGATGAGGATATCCCAATCCTTGTAGGGCATGGCGGGCTTCGTGGACTCCAATACCCGCTCCAGCTCCCGCGCGCGGCTGGAACTGCTCGTCACTGACTCGGCATAGGCATTGTCGCCCTGGTTCTGCGTGACCCTGTAAGCCTGCCGCATCAGGCGCCTCGCCCTCGGGCATAATCCAAGTATTGCCGCACAAGGACGAGTCCTTCGATGGATTCCGCGATCTTGTCCACCGGGGGCATCCCGAAATCAGGGTGCTTTTGCTCCAGCCATGCGACTTGGTGCTTGGGGTTGGAGAACATGGCATGCAGGCTCCTGTGGATGGCCAGCAGATGCAGGAGCGCCTGGATGTCCGGGGCATAGGGCGCATGCCCGAGGGGGACGCGCTCGTTGCGGAGCCAGCCGTTGACCGTGGTGGGGGAGAGGTGCAGTATCTGTGCGATGCGCTGGCCTGCGTAGTCCCATGCGTCCCGAAGAGCCGCCAGCGCCTCCGACACCGCAGATTCGGTCTCCCGAATCTGCGTATGAGCGTTTGCCGTCTTCTCCCGAGCCGAACTTCTCGTGTCGTGTCGCGTGGTCATGAAGATAGGATACCTCGTGTCAGCATATTTGTCAATACTTATGTTAATAGGCAATTATGCCGACATCGTCGAAGATTCGGCGCTATCGGGAATAATTCACCTTTGAAAGTTAGAATTATTCCCGTTCGGGAAAATACTTGCGGAAATAGGCTTCCAGGGGTATAATATTCCCGTTCGGGAATAATATGACTTTAAAAAGTAATTTTAATTAGCTTATTCCCGCTCAGGAAAACATGAACGAATACCTCGCCCATGGACCCGCGGAGATCGGCAAGGCCGTCCGCCAGCGTCGGCAAGAAATGAAGCTCACGCAGGCGAATGCTGCCGGACTCTGCAATGTAGGCATCCGATTCCTATCGGAACTGGAGAACGGAAAGCCGACGCTCCACCTCGGCAAGGTGATGAAAGTCCTGCGCGCGTTCGGCCTGATGACTATTCTCAAGAGAAAAGGAATCGAGCCATGAGTGAGGCGTTGAACGTTTACTGGGGACACCGCTTGGCGGGACGGCTTTGGATCGGCGAAAAGTCCATCCTGCGCTTCCAGTACGACCCGAACTGGCTCTCGACGCCGGGCGCGATCCCTCTGTCCCTGCGCCTGCCTCTTCAACAAGAGCCGTCCGAGCCGGGTCATGCCCGAGGGTTCTTCGCCAACCTGCTGCCCGAGGCGGATGTCCGCGCTCGGATCGCCCGAGAATTGGGCGTCTCGGAATCCAACGACTTCAAGCTGCTCGAAGAACTGGGCGGCGACTGCGCCGGAGCACTCTCGCTCTTGCCCGAAGGCGCTTCTCCCGAGACCGCGGGCGAGTATCAGTTGATCTCGCCCAAGGAACTCGATCGGATGATCGAGGGAATGCCTCAGCGCCCCTTGCTCAGGGCGCAGGAAGGCTTGCGCTTGTCGCTGGCCGGCGCGCAGGAGAAGATCCCGGTCTATCTCAAGGACGACCGGATCTACCTGCCGCGAGGCTCCAACGCCAGCTCTCACATCCTCAAGCCGGCCATCGCGCGCTTCCCGAACACCGTCGAGAACGAGGCTTTCTGCATGATGCTGGCCGCCGAGTCAGGCCTGCGGGTCCCCAAGGTCTCTATCCGCAAGGGCCGCAACTGCGCCTACCTCATCGAGCGTTATGACCGCAAAACAACGCCGGATGGGAAGCTCGCGCGGATCCACCAGGAAGACTTCTGCCAAGCGCTGGGCGTCGACTACGGCAGGAAATACGAGGGGGAGGGGGGGCCTGGGCTCAAGGACTGTTTCGCCCTGCTCGACAAGCATAGCTCGGAGCCGATCCTCGACAAGCGCGATCTGCTCCGAGCGACGGTCTTCAACCATCTCATCGGGAACTGCGACGCCCATGCCAAGAATTTCTCGCTCCTCTTCGAGGGCGGCTCGATCCGGCTGGCGCCGTTCTACGATCTGATCTCCACGAGAGTCTACGGAACGCTCTCGACGAAGTATGCCATGCGCATCGGCGGACAGCTGCGCGGCGAGTGGGTCGCCAAGGAGCACTGGCTCAAGCTGGCCGAGGAAGCCGAGGTCGGCACAAAGGCCGTCCTGAGCATCTGCGAGGAGATTGGAGAAAACCTTCCCGCCGCCGCCGATCGTCTCGCCGCCCGTTTCCTCCCCCAATACGGCGGCGAGAAGGTTCTTCTCCCTCTAATCAAGCACATCAAGACCATGAGCAAAAAAATGAAAGCCGTTTCCTGATTCTCCGCCGGGTCCTGCCGGGGGCGGGCTCCCATCGGCCTCTGCTCGCAGGCTGCGTCCACAATCTTGCTCGCACCCGGCCGATCCCACCCACCCCCGTCACCCCTCGGAGGATGCTTTCCTCTTTTGAAAAAATAACAAATATACCTGATTTTATATTGTTTGCTATAATTGTTAAACTAATCAAAATGCGATTGGACTAAGAAAATAAACTCTATGCGTTTTTGTGGAAACGAATTCTTAAGTAAACGGAACACGATCAGAATTATAAAGTAACTCTCAAAATGATTTCTCGCTTCTACGCACTTGTTGACTACTTTAATTTGATTCCAGATCGTTATAGGAACCATTTAAATCACGCCACCCATAGAAACGCCATCGATACTATCTACAGCAAAATTATCGAAGCCGACACCAAACTCGGCATTGACTACGGTGATATCAGTATGCGCCTATACGGCGGATGGATGCGAGATGATGGAGAGCCAACTGATGATTATCTAATGATCAGCAGTATTTTGCGCGACTTTCCTAAACATATCTCGAGACGACGCCACATTATTCCTTGCTGCGCAGACAGCATCTTGTCGCGAACTGACTTAGTGCTCCCAGCAACTATTAGAGAATCAAGAGGGTTTCCACCATTTCGCGTGGATTCCCATCCAAAAATACACTGCCCTGCTGGAGTCGCACGATGTCCGGTCGAGGACCTGAATTCCTGGAAACGTGGGCGTTGCCCCCATCATCCTTCGTGCGCAACTCGTGTGGACGATGTTATTGTTTCGACAAGACAGAAACTGGTGGACTCAATGATGGTCGCTGACCAGATTTACTTAAGCAGGGAAGCCATGGATGCATGGGTCGCGATATTCTCCAACGATGATGATGTTGTACCTGGACTCATGGTAGCCGCACACTATTCGCGACAGGTAGTATTAGTCCGCATCGGACGAAGGAACGTTTGCCTATACGACTCGTTCTTGGAAGACGTTGGGACTAAAATTCTAAATCTATAGAGGATTTGTTTATGGCAACCACAGATATTCTTGAAATTATCCGACGCGATATAGCGGCTTTTGCTGACCCTGCAAGCAAGGTCGAATTGAACGAAAGAGAAGCCTCGTGGCAACAACGCCGCCGAAAGATGCATGCAACCTTTATCCGCTCAGATGGCTCAAGTTACCCTGACATCCAGATAAATGAACAGCGCTACAAGTATGCAGAGTTCTTTGCCTCGGAACACATGGCCGATCTGAGATCTCTGGCCGAAAACATCTATTCCTCAATGGTGGAGCCAACAATCTATGTGAGTGGCAGAGCACAGTGTGCCGAAAATGGCAGCGAGGAAATTGCCGATTCCCTTATTACGCGTCTATGTAGGTCCGAATTGCCGTACTTAAGGACCCAAGTTGTTTTTTTGCGTGGAGACGCCGGTGCTGGGAAAACCTTTTTGCTTCGGAATATGGCGAGGACACAAGCCGATGTGTATCTAAAAGCAAAGGAATGCTTCTTGTTTTTGTACGTTGATGCACAGGCACGTTCCTTATCACGCCTAGATGAAGCGATCGCCACCGTCGTAAACGACTTAAGGGCGAATTTTACCTACCATGCGGTCCCAGTACTGACGCGCCTAGGCTTATTAATCCCAATCATCGACGGATTCGATGAACTTCTTGGTGTCGGTGGCTATAAGGAAGCGCTGTCATCATTGACAAATTTTTTGGCTCGCCTCGAAGCAGAGGGAGCACTTATCGCATCAGCTCGAGCATCCTTTTATGCCGTAAGTGATATCGAAAGAGCGACGACGATGTCTTCCTCACTGCAATTTCGAAATTTCAGCTATGAGCTTGTACCGGTAGAACTTAAAAGTTGGAATGATTTCGAGTTAGGAGAATTCGTTGCGCAACGAGATGGACTTGCAATTTTAGGCACAGAATCAAAAGAAGATGCGATAAAAATTCTCTTTGAAAAAATTGGGCCCGCTGGCATTCCTCTTGTCAGAACTCCGTTTTTTGCAGATGCGACTCTAGCCCTACTCGAAAACAAAGAAGGTGTGCCAGAAGGAAATCGCATCCTACATGCGATTATTAATTTATTTGTCAACCGAGAAGTCGGAAAATTACGAGATAAGCATGATGCGGAATTGCTCACACGGGAACAGCACATGAAGTTGCTTGAATATATCGCCGAAGAAATGTGGTGGCAGGGGTCCCGAGAATTAAGTGAAGACACAATACGCACTTTAGCCGAGCTAGCATGTGGGGAATTCAACTTAGGAACAGAAAGTGCGCAAGCATTGCTGAGTCGCGTCCCCACGCACGCCCTTCTTGCGGTACAAGGAGATCGTTCAAAATTCTCTTTCCGCCATGAATATTATTATGGCTATTTCCTGGGGAAATGTCTGGCAAATACGATATCAAACGCTAGCCCCATCGAAGGATTCATGAGTCGTTCGTTGCTCTCAAATGTTATCGCGAAGGAAACCGTCGATGCATTCGACGCCAATTGGCCTGTGATTGCAACGGCAATTGAGCGCCTAGGTGGGATTCGTTTAACCCCAATGAGCCGCGATGTCATCCGATGCAATATCGGGATGATCTACGCAGCTGTAATTGCAAAATACGGGAAGCAAATGCCTGGAGGAGTGACATTCTCGGAAGGATTCATTGAGGGCGCCGATTTCTGCGGGACACATCTATGTGATGTTGTATTCCGACGATGCCAACTCTCTCGTATCGATCTGCGCGATGCCAACTGGGAAAGGATTGTCTTAATTGATACCACCCTTAATCTTCCTATAGTTAATACAAAAACCACACGGCTCGTTATCCAAAATGTTCTTGTCCCAGGACAAGTTCAATCTATTGTTACAATGGGATCATTGGGGGAAGAACGACGATATGATCCTTCGGAAGTGAAATTTATTTTGTCGAACCTAGGGACAACAATTGCTGTGGAAAAATGTACTGGATCTCCAGCGACAGAAATACCAGCACGAGTTAAGGAACGCACTGAACTGTTTCGTCGTTTTTTGCGAATGTCGGGTCGAATGTATTGTTTCTCAGAAGATGACTTGAATAAACGCGGGATCAGCAAGAATCCAGAATGGCGACATATTATTTCCTTAATTGAAAAACATGGCTTGTTGACAAAAATCAGCATTCATAAAAGTGGACCTACCAGCACAATGCTTCGCTTGACCATTCCACAGCAGGAGCTTGAGAAAGCGGAATCACTGTCGGGCGGACATCACAATGCAATCGCTTTCTGGAAAGATTTGAAATCCACCCAATAATACATCGCTCGCAGAGATGACTCCTGATCTCCCAGCAGAGAAATCAGGAAACGACTGTTCCTGGATTCCGGCTTTCGCCGGAATGACGGCAGAAAACGATCAGCGAGCGCGTCGGGAGCGGTCGCGCAGGGATAACGCTGCGGGAAGGAAATGTTGGGCATCCACATAGCCAGGGTCGACGCGGAGGGCTTCTTGAAGCTGATAGACGACTTGGTCCCAGTTGGTGCCCCAATCTAATACGGCCAAGTCGTAGTGGGCCTTGGCCATCAACGGATTCAAGGCCAAGGCGCGCTGGTAGGCGGCGCGGGCTTCCTCTTTCTTGCCGGACTTCTCGGCCGCAACGCCTAGATTCACGACGGTCTCGGCGGCCGAGATGCGAATGCTTTCCTTGACCTCCGGGAGGGAACGATACTGCTCGGTCAATTCCAAGAGACGATCATAGATGCGCGCGGCCGCGCTGTAGTAAACGAAGGCCGCGGCAGGATCGCCTGCCCGATGCGCGAGAAATCCCAAGACTACCGGCGCATCGGGCAGCAACCAGCGCATGCCCCAGGCCTTGAGCAGGAAGCGCTTGGCCTCAGCCTCCCGTCCCGGGACCTCCATGAACGAACTGCCCAGGCGCTGAAAAGAGACCGCGTAGGCCTCGACTAAGTCCTCGCTGAAGAAATCCGGGCGCTTATCGCAGCGCAGGTCGCCTCGGAACACCAGGAACTCCCAGGGGATGATGGAGCAGAGCCCGGATTTGGGAGAAAAGGGCATGAGCAGGCCGCGCGGCGGGCCCAGTTTGCGGCCCGGCGGGATATCCACGTCGGTCGTCGCGAACACCGCCGAACCCTCATTGCCGGCCAGGAAGCGGTCGAAATCCTCGGGACCGCGCAGAGGCCCCAACTGCACGGGCTTTTCGTAGCGCGAGATGCCTGCATGCTGATACCACGGGCTATGCGAGATCCCCTGCCCCACCAGGCGCACGTCGGGCCGCAAGCCCTCCGCCCGCTGGAAATACCAGAGGCTGAACAGCTGAACGTCCTTCTTGGCCAGCACCACCGCATCCTTGGGAGCCGAGCGCATCACATTGTGCACGTAGTCATAGTCCGTCAGGTCCCAGCGCCGGTCCATCTTCGCCCAGCGTCCCATGAGCCCGGCCTGCAAAACGAGCATGCCGAGCAGGAGGCTTGCACCGGCGACGCGAAGCCCCGAACCCTTGAGCCCGGAAGACTCCTCGGACGCATACGTGGGAATGCGTCCGATGAGCGAGGCCGCTCCTTCGGCAACGAATACGGCGAGCACAAGGTCCGAGAGCAGATAGTGCGGCGCCACGATGGCCAGGGCATGAGGATTGGGCGGCATGTTGGCCAGGAACAGGAAGAGCGGACCGCTCGCTCCGTAGAGAAGGCCCAAGCCCGCGCATCGACGATTGCGGCTGCTCTTCATCATGTCGAGCACGCCGAAGGCGCAGAGCAGTAGGCCCGCGGGGCCGAAGCCCTCCCAAAGATGCCCGCCGTAGACGCGGAGATTGGGCAGGAAGTTCTCGCCCGTCGCATAGCTCTTCGATAACAGGTCCAAGGTGCCGCCGTAGCCTCTGCGGGTGAGCGAGCCGATGAAGTTCCAGAGCACGGCCGGATGATTCCAGTCGAGCAGAGGCCCCTGCATGGACCTTAACGGAAGGTAAAGATAGATCGAAAGCCCGAGCAAGCCGAAGCCTGCCGCGCGCAGGAGCCGCAGGTCCCTCCAGCGTCCCGACGGGCCGAGCAGAAGCAGGAGCAAGCCCGGCATCCAGAGCAGAAGGTCGGTGCGGTTTCCCAGGAAGAAGCCCGCCAAAAAGAAGAAGAGGTCGAGGCTCCCGATGGGAGTCTTCTCTTCCCGACGCAGGGCGAGCAAAAGCAGGATCAGCGCGAACAAAAGCATGAGGCTGTACATCTCCTGCACGCGGCAAACGTCCCAGAATCCCGTGGAAAGGCCCAAGGCCAGGACCGCGGACAAGGCGCCCGCGAGTCCGGTCGCGGGAAGCACGGCGCAGGCGAGCACGGCCAGCGCCAGCGCGCCGGCCGCGGCGGAGAGAAGGTTCAGGCGATAGGCATGCGTGGCCAGCGGCAGCAAGCCGAAGGCTCGGCCCGCCAGGATGTAGACCGGATAGCTCGGCGGGTGAGAGACGCCGAGCGTGGCCGTGCTCGCGGCCATCTCGCCTGCGTCGCGGTAAGGCGCGAGCGAAGGGGGGAGCGTCCAGAGATAGAGCGCGAATGCGCAGAGGAAGACTCCGGCTCCCAGCATCCAGCATCGTCGATTCATAAGAGTCCTTTCCTGCGGCGCAGGAACCATTCCGCCGTGAGCAAGACGCCGATGATCCAGAACCAGGCCGCGGACGTCCACAAAGAACGCCTCCCGAGCACGGCGCGCTCCCGGCGGACCTGGGCCTGCTCGTCGCCCGACCAAGCCGCGGGATCGGCGCGGTCTAAGTCCGCGTAGCGGCCTCCGCTCTTCTCGGCCACGGACTTGAGCCTGCGGCGATCCAACGGCGCGTCCGCGCGCGGCGCCTCCCAAAGGAAGGAGACCTGGTCCGCTCCCCAGAGTTCTCCTCGCTCGCGCGAAGAGCCGACGCCCGAGGCATTCTGCCGCCGAGGGGAATTCCTCTTCGCGGAGGCTTCCAGCACATGCCGACCCTCGGGAAGTCCCGTCAGCTCGACCTGGAAGAGGCCGGGCTCGCGCTCGTAGAATGCGACCTGCTTCTGGCTCCCATCCGGCTTGCGCCAAAGCACGCGCAGGTCCACCTCGGAGGAGGGGAGCGGGCGGAAATGCTCGTCGAAGACGCGCAGGGAGAACACCGCGGGCTCATGGGAAGGCATGTGCTCGGGCAGGGGGCTGAACTTCACCTTCTTGAGCTGGAGGCTCCCGGTCAGATACTCCACGGCCCGGCTCCAGAAGCGCGGGTAGAACGAGGCCAGGCGCCAATCCTTCCCGCCGCCGAGCTTCCAGCGCCAGGTCGAGTCGCTGCCCACGAGCATGACCTTGCCGCGGCCGAACTCCCGCACGGCCACGATGGGAAGGCCCTCGCCCGAGGCCGCGCGCTCGGCGGGATGGCGCAGGAGCACGCTGGCTCCGGGCCGGGAACCGGTCAGGCGCGTCCAGCCGTCGAGCGGCGGGATGCGGCGCCAGAGTTGGGCGGAATCCTCGGCGGTCTCCCCGAGGTTGAGCATCGGATGATCCGGCGCGGAGACCGCGGGCTGGAAGAGCCCGGGCCGGTAGTCGTCGGCGTCGGGCCAGAGCGAGACCGGCAGCACATCTTCTAAAGGCGTTCCTTGATAACCGGCCTTGGTGAAGGCGTTGGCTCCGCCGATGAGCAGGAGCGCCCCGCCCTCGGCCACGAAGCTGCGAAGGTTCTGCAGATACGCCGCGGGCAGGGAGAAGCGGCCGTAGTGGAAATCCTCAAGGATGAAAAGGTCGAACTGCCGCAGGTTCTGCACGAAGATCTCCTGCGCCGGGAAGGGGATGAGGGAAAGCTCGTTGTCCGGGACCGGGCTCACGTTCTCGGGGTTGCGCAGGATGACGAAGGAGACCAGCTCGTGGTTGGGATCGGACTTGAGGTATTCCCGCAGGTACGAATACTCGAAGCTCGGGCGGCCGGCCAGGAGCATGATGCGGTACTTCTGCCGGATGACCTCCACGCCCAGCCCTCGCGCGGACTTCACTCCCGCGGGAACCGCCTGCGCTTCCACGCGGTAATCCTCGCGGCCCAGGGATTCGGCCAGGGCCGTGAAGCTCGCCTCCAGGACCTCGAAGGACTTCTCGACCTTCTTCTCCTGCTCCTCCACCACGCGCGAGCCCTTGAGCAGGCGCAGGCGCACGCGCGAGCCCGGGAGTTCCGAGGCTTCCACTGAAGCGCTCACGGAAAAGCGGCTATGCTGGAACACGAAGTCCGGCGCTTGGACCTGCGCCACGGCCAAGGCCGGCTTGGCCGTGCGGGGCCCCACGCCCAGCGCGTCCACGGGCGCGGACAAGCGGGTGAGCGCGGCATCGAGCGCGCGGGAATCCTCGAAGGCCCCGTCGGAGAGCAGGAGCACCCTGGCCGGAGGGGAGCCGGAATCGAGCACGTCGGCCAAGGCCGAGCCCAGGTCCAAAGCCGAGTTCTGCGGCGCCAAGCTCTCCAAGTCCTTGGGCTCCACGCGCCGCGCGCCGCCGGCGGCCGCATAGAACACGGTCTCGTAGCCGCGCTCCAGACGGGAGCGGTTCTGCGCGAGCCAGCGGCCCGCGCGCTTGAGGCGCGAGAGTCCGAGATCGTCGGGAGACTGCATGCTGGGACCTACGTCCACGAGCACGGCCAGCCGCGGACGAGCGCTGCGGTCCTCGAGCAGGTCCATCGCGGGCTTGAGCAGCAGCACCGCCAGGATCATCAAGGCCGTCACCCGCAACCGCTTGAATTCGGACGATTTCCGCCAAGTCCAGACGATCAGCCCGACAGCCAAGAGAGAGAGCCACATCTCCCATGTCCCCGCATCTAAAATGATCCGAAAGGAACTCATCCGGAAGCCTCGTTCCGTGACGAAATCGCAGATTTCAAGGCGAGGCAAGGAGTCGACGAGCGATGAATAGCAGCGCTATTTGAGCGAGGAGCGACGCAGCCGCAGACTGAAAGCTGCGATTGCAGTAGGAACGAGGCTTCTGGAGGAGTTCCCTTCATTATTGGCGCATCTTCTCCAGGATGTAGGGCTGGTGGACCGCGTCGGCCTTGTAGGTCCCGGTCAGCGCGTACATCAGGATGTTGAGCGTGAGCTTCTTGGCGTCCATGCGCTGGACTTCGCCGCCCGGCGCGCAGTCATAGAGCGGCTTGCCCAAGGGATCGCGCGCCCAGGCGCCGAGCAGGTCGTTGCGGGTGTAGACCACCACGGTCTTTCCGCCCCAGTCCAAGCCCTCGACGGAATCCGAGACGCGCGCGCGGCCTCCGATGCGGCGCACGAGGAAGAAGGTCTTGAAAACCACATGGTCGGGAGGCAGAGGCTTGAGCTCGGCCTCCGGCAGGGCCGCGTGCAGGGTCGCGCGCACCCACCGGTCGAAAGGCGAGGAGCGCACGCCCGCGGCATCGTCGATCCAGAGCACGCCTCCGGCCGTGAGCCAATCCCTCAGCGCGCGCAGTTCCTCTTCGTCGAGCGGAGCCGGCGCCTTGCGCCCGGAGAGCACGAGCATGGGCGTGGAGAAAAGCGCCGAGTCCTTGAGACCGAGTTCGCGCCTCTGCGAGCCGCAGACCACGCTCGTCACGGAGCCCAGAAAGTTCAGGACTTCTTGATAGGCTCCGGGATAGACGTCCCACTCGGACGCATGCTTCCATTGCGCCCACACGAACCGGTCGCCCTCCTGCGCCCGCACGCAGGAAGGGAGCGCGCAGAAAAAGATGAACAGGGCCGACAGGCCTGCCGCGCGGACCGTATGCATCCTCATGTCCGCCTCCAGGGATAGATCAAGACCGCCTCCAGCGCCAGGAAGAGCAGCGCGAGTCCCAGGACCAGGGTGCGCGCCTCGCGTCCGTAGACCGCGAGCAAAAAGTCCTCGCGCAAAGCCTCGGGCCGCAGTTGGGGCCAGGGCACGGAGGCGGGACGAAGATCGCCTTCATCCCCGGAGCGATCCGCGTTCACCGCGAAACGCTCCTCGATGGATTCGTCCTGCACGGAACCGCCGAGCAGATTCATCCGGTAGATGCCGGGCTCGCGCGTCTGGGTGTAGAGCACGCGCCGATCCCGCACCACGAGCGCGGTCCTGCGGCCGTCGGGAGACTCCACCTCCACCCGCGCGGGCGCGGTCTGCGCGCCGTCCCACACGCGCTCAAAGGGTTCTCCCACGCGCACGCAGCGCCAAAGCCGCTCTCCCGTGAAGGCGGACAGATGAGACAGCGCCGTGTCCGCCAGAGCCGAGAAGACCGGCTTGAGCGCGATGTTCGTGCGAGCCAGGTCGAAGGAGGCGGCCCAGAGCAGGACCCGGCCCCGGCCGAAATCCTTCTGCGCGAGCAAGGGCGCGCCGCCGCCGTCTCTCAGCCAAACGCGCGCCTCGGCCGAAGGCTCCAGCCCCCAGCGCCGCCCGAAAGCGATGTTGGCCAGGTCGAAATCCTCCCAATGGAACGCGCCGCGCGGCCCCGAGGCCGGCGCTTGATCGGCGCGCAGTCCGCCGGAGGCGGGAGCGTAAGCTCCGGTCAAGCGGCCGGGCAGGAGATCCGCCAAAGACTCCAGCCCGCCTTCCTCCAAACGGTCGCCGGCCCAGATCCAGAGTCCGCCGCCGCGCAGGACATGCCGCTTGAGCGGCTCCGCGACCTCGGGAGGGACGCTTTGGAAATCATCGAGGACCACGACCGAATAATCCTCCAGACGGAGCCGGCTCAGTCGGCCCATGTCCGCGGCGTCGAGGCGGTAAGCCATGCGGCCCGGCTCCGCGCCCGAAGCCGCGTCAAAGCCGCGCCCCTCTTCCGAGAGCAGCTTGCGAAGAAAATAACCGCCCCGCCCGGCTGCCAGGGAATCCGGACCGCCATGAAGATAGAGCACGCGCGGCGAAGGCTGGACCTTGAGAACGAAATGCCAGGAGTCGTCGGCAGGCAGGGCGTCCGGCCGCAGTTCGAGGCGTCCGAAGAGTTCCGTCTCGTTCGAGGAGGGAAGCTGGATCTCCGAGAGGGACGCCCCTTCGGAGAGCGAGAGCGCCCTCTGCTCGACGCGGCGGCCGCGCAGCCAAAGGTCCAGGCTCGTGGAGACCGGCGCCTTGCCGAAGGACTCGGAGCGGACCAGGACGGAGGAACGCCCGGCCGAAGCCGGCGCGGCTTCCTTGATCCCCGCGTTCGAGAGTTCCTGGGACCAGCGCAGGCCCAAGAGCAGGGTCCGGGAATCATAGCCCGGGATGCCGCGCAGGCCGGAGCTCGGCAGGGACGCGAGCAGATGCCGGGAATCATCCGAGAGAAGGAGCACGGCCCGGCGGCGATGCGCTTCCCCGCGGCCCAGGAAAGCATAGGCGGACTCCAAGGCCGGGGCCAGGGCCGTGCTCTTCCAGCCGGGCCGAAGACGGGCAAGCGCCTCGCCGGCAAAACGCGCGTCCGGGCTGAAGGCGAGCTCTCCATCGAGCCCTTGCGAGAACGAGGCCACCGCGACGCGGTCCGCGGGCCGCAGCAGGCGCAGGAAGGAAAGTCCGACGGAGACGGCGCGCTCGAAGCGGGGACGGCCGGCTTCCTCGGCGCGCATGGACCAGGAGGAATCCAGGAGAATGAGCACGTCGAGGCCTTCCTCGGCTCCGGCCGCGGACGCGCCGCGCGGATGCAGGACCGGCCTGGCCGCGGCCGCGACCAAAGCAAGGAGAGCCAAACACCGCAGAAGAAGCAGAAGCCATTGCCGCAGGCGTCCGGCGGAAAGAGCGCGCGCATGCGCCTCCCGGAGCAGGGTGAGATCGCTGAAGCTCCTGCGCGGGGCGCGGCGGATGAAGAGCAGGTGCAGGAGCACGGGCAGGCCGGCCAGCGGCAGAGCCCACAACGCTCCCGGAGAAAGGAAGCTCAGCATACGCTCGCGCCGGAGAGGTAGCGCGTGAGTGCCGCGTCCCAAGGCCGGTCGGTATAGAAGACCCCGAAGCGGACCCCGCAAGCGTGCAGGGACGCCTCATAGAGCCTGCGCCTCTTCTCGAAGAGCTCTTGGTAGCCCGCGCGCACGAGCGAGACCTCGCAGCGCAGGAGCGCGGAGTCCTCCAAGCCCTCGAAAAGCGCGGGGCCCTCGTAGGGCAGGTCCCGCTCGTCGGGATCGAGCACCTGCAGGACGAAGACCTCCTGCCGGCGCGCGCGCAGAGCCTTGACCAAGGAGAGGAACTCCTGCGGGTCGCCGAGCAGATCGCTGATGAGCATGACCAGCGAGCGCCTGGGCAGGCGCAGGGCCGTGCGCCGCAGAACGGAGACCAAGTCCGTCTCGCCTCCGGGCCGCAGGTCCGCCAACGCCCTGTCGATGACGTCGATCTGCGGCCAGCCGCCGCGCGGGGGGAGAAAGAGGCGTTCCTGCGAATCAAAGACCGCGAGACCGGCCGCGTCTCCCTCGGAGAGCACGAGATAGGCGAGCGCCGCGCTCAGACGGCAGGCATAGTCCCACTTGCTCGGACGCCCCTGTCCCGAGAACGACATGGAACCCGAGGCGTCGAGGAGCACTTGGGCGCGCAGACTCTTCTCTTCCTGGTATTCCCGCACGAAGAAGCGATCCTTGCGCGCGTAGACCTTCCAGTCCAGGCGCCGGAGTTCGTCGCCCGGCACGTAGGCGCGATGCTGGGCGAACTCGGAGGCAAAGCCGCGCAGGCTGCTGCGGTGGCGTCCGGCCCAGTGTCCTTCCATGACGCGGCGGCGCAGATCCAGCCGGAGATTGCGCAGCTTCGCAAGCGAGACCGGGTCGAGATAATGCACTCTGCTAGTGTGAGGATGCAGGCATCAAGCGCTTAAGCGGTCGATGAGATCATCCATGCGCACGCCCTCGGCTTCGGCCTGGAAGTTCAAGACCACGCGGTGGCGGAGTATGGGCTTGGCGACCGCCAGCACGTCGGAGGCGTCCACGGCCAAGCGGCCGCTGAGCAAGGCGCGCGCCTTGCCGCCCAGGACCAGGGCTTGGCTCGCGCGCGGACCCGCGCCCCAGGACACCCAGCGCTTGACGAAGTCCGGGCTCGCGGGATCCTGCGGCCGCGTGCGCCGGGCCAGGGACACGGCCAGGTCCACGACCGAGGCCGGAGCCGGCACGCGGCGCACGATGTCCTGGAGCGCCAGGACCTCTTGGGCGCCAAGCACCTTGCGCAGTTCGATGTTCGAGGAACCCGTGGTCTCCAGCACGATGCGCTTCTCGTCATCGATGGGGGGATAATCGATATTAATTTGCAGGAAGAATCGGTCGAGCTGGGCCTCGGGAAGAGGGTAGGTGCCTTCCTGCTCGATGGGGTTCTGCGTGGCCATCACGAAGAAGGGGCGCGGCAGGGAATGGGTGCGGCCCGCGGTGGTGACCTGGAACTCCTGCATGGCCTGCAGGAGCGCGGACTGGGTCTTGGGCGGTGTGCGGTTGATCTCATCGGCCAACACGAGATTGGCGAAGACGGGCCCGCGCACGAAGCGGAAGGTCCGCTCGCGCGTCTGGGGGTCTTCCTGAAGGATCTCGGTGCCGGTGATGTCGGAGGGCATGAGGTCCGGGGTGAACTGGATGCGCTGGAACTCAAGATCGAGTATGCGCGCCAAGCTCGAGAGGAGCAGGGTCTTGGCCAGGCCGGGCACGCCGACCAAGAGGCAGTGCCCTCCGGCGAAGAGCGCGGTCAAAAGCTGGTCCACGACGTCGGTCTGTCCGACGATGACCCGCCCAAGCTGGTCAAGTATTTCCTTGCGCGCGTCTTGCAATTTGCGCGCCAATTCGACGTCGTTGATCGCTTCGGGAGCCGTGCTCTTTGTCATATAAGGGGAATCTATCAAACCTCCAGCCGCCCCGCAAGGAAAGCCGGATCTAGGCGTCGTGCGTCAAGGGAAAAGGGGCTTCGGGTACGCCGTCGGCCTCTGCGTTCGGCCGCGTCTCGGCACTCGCCCATGCAGGATGCTGGCATGGGCTCCGTGACGCCCCTCAGCCCCATTTCCCTAGCCGCCCGCCGCCGTAGTACACCCCCTTCATGATATGCCGCCCTTTCCTTTACTCGCCCATTGTTTTAGCCCAGACAAAACAAATACAATCCGATCTATCAGCTTTTCAATTATCTACAAATTGTAGACGATGGATATAGTTTAGAGCGAAGGAACAAGAGATGACAAATGCAATCCCTCCATCCAGAGTGGCCCTAAGAGAAGCAGCGAGTCTCTCGGAGGATATCCTTCGGAATCTTGAGCTTGGCGAATTGCCCTTGGCCAACATTGCCCTAAGGACGGCACGCTTTGCCAGACTTCTAAACGACTTCGAATTCCAAACAGCGATGCAATACGAAGCAAGCGGTTATCCTTCTACCCCAGATGGAGTGCATCCAGAAGTCTACAAGCTTGCTGTCCTGGCAGGGCGCGAGTATCGGGTCAAGAACTCCAAGTCGGGTAAGGTAGAGAACTTTATCTACACGACTTCCTTGGAAGAGTTGGAGCAGGAAGTTAAGTCCTTTTCGGCAGCATTAGCAGCAGCGCGCGATCCGGATGTGTCTGTCTCATCAGCGAATCCATATCAGCAAGTTTGGAATCCGGTCGGCAACAATTACGAGCGACAAACAATTCGCACGAGTGCTGCCCAGGCACAACGCAGGTTGTCCGCACAACGCGCATTCATCTATTCTTATGTCCTGCGCCGCCATTACGAGTTGAAGTTCTCTGGCATTGCAGACGACATCTTCACTCGAATCCGGGAAAAGGTTGACTCAGCCATCGGAGAAAGAGTCCCTGACGCAATCAAGAAACTGACCGCTGTGTACGGTAACCTTCAGTCAGAAAACCCCGAAGATTGGTCTAATGCTGTTCATAGCTGCCGCAGGATTCTACAGGACTTGGCCGACTCTACTTATCCGGCACGCGCCGACACAGTGTCGGAGATTGATGGGAAAAAGAAAACTATCAAGCTCGGGCCTGACCAATATATTAATCGGCTTATCGCATTTATTGCGGAACGAACGAAGTCTAAACGTTTTTCTGCCGTTGTTGGAAGCCAGCTTCAATTCATTGGGGACCGACTGGATGCCGTATTTGCTGCTGCACAAAAAGGCTCCCATGCTACTGTGACTCGAGAAGAAGCTGATCGTTACGTCGTTTATACTTATCTAATCACTGGGGATATCCTAAGTCTTTTATGAGTGCTCGCTCTAACATCCGGGTTCTGCAGACCGTCGCGTTCTGCAAGTTCGCGACAATACGGGTAAGGGACAGGCTATCGCGGCGGGGGGCGAGGGATATGGGTTCGCGGGGCGTCTCGGAGCGAGCGCAGCCCTCTGCGCGAGCGAGAGCCGAGACGCGGCCGAACGCAGAGGCCGACGGCGTACCCGCGGACCCTTATCACTCGACGCACGACGCACGGAAAACGGCTTACCAATAACAACGACGATTCCTGGATTCCGGCTTTCGCCGGAATGACGGAGACACTACCGGCTTCCGCCGGAATGACGAATGCAGAACCGCCGGAATGACGGAGGGACAATTCCGGCGGAAGCCGGAATGACAGGGGAACGGAATTTTGGCATAATCGCGGCATGATTTACTTTTACCGTCTGAAAGCCTATCTCCTCTCGGGCGGATTCACGCTTCTGCCGCTCGTCCTCCTCTCCGTCTACTCCCTGGCCCTGGTCTGGGAGCGCTATCAGTTCTACAAGCGCTCCTTGGACGGCCTCCCGCGCATGCTCGAACGCCTGCGCGCCATGGTGCTCGACGGGAAACTGCGCGAGGCGCTGGCGCTCTGCCGCCAGCATCCCGGACTCGCCTCCGAGGTCCTGGAAGCCGCGCTCGTGGGCCCGAGCGGGAAAGACGAGCGCATGAACGCGGTCGAGCGAGCCATCGGTCGCCAGGCCGCGCGCCTGGAGCAGCGGCTCGCCGCCTTAGGGACCATCGGCAGCATCGCGCCCTTCATCGGGCTCTTCGGCACCGTGCTCGGCGTCATGCGCGCCTTCAAGGACCTGGCGCATGCCACGGGCGCCGGGCCGGGCGTGGTGGCCGTGGGCATCTCCGAAGCCTTGGTCGCCACCGCCGCGGGCATCTTCACGGCCGTCCCGGCCATCGTGGCCTACAACTACTTCACCACGAAGGCCAACCATTTCGCCGATGAGATGCGCTGGTCCACCGAAGAAATCCTGGACCATATCACCGAGAAGACGGCCGCATGATCCACCGCATCCAGCGCCGGCGCATCGTCGCGGAGATGAACCTCATCCCGCTCATCGACGTCTCGCTCATCCTGGTCATCATCTTCATGATCCTGACCCCGGTGCTCGTGCAGTCGCAGCTGAGCGTGCGCCTGCCCGCTTCCACGGCCGGAGCGCCGGTTCCCGTGGAGTCCACGGTGCGCGTGCAGCTCTCCAAAGACGGCCGCTGCACCGTCGACGGCCGCGACGTGCGGCCCGAGCGCCTGGAGCGCGAGCTCTCCCTGCTCCTGGGAGAATCCTCGCGAAAGACCCTGCTCGTGCAGGCCGACCGCTCCGTGGCCGTCGAGCGCGTCGTCAACGTGCTTGACGCGGCCAAGCGCCTGGGCGTGGGCAAGCTGGGCATCGCGGTCAGCCCTCAATCCTGATGCGCCCGCGCACGTTGGTCCGGACCGTCCTGGCCGACGCAGCCGAAGCCGCGGGATTCCACGACGCAGCCCTGCGCCCCTACTTCACCTATTCCGCCGCGGCCCACGCCGGGCTCGTGCTGGCCTTCCTCCTCCTCGCGCACGTCAAAGGAGGCAAGCCCGAGAACGTCTACCGCATCGACTTCATCGGCGCCGCCGACCAGATCATGAACCGCAATCGGGAAGAGGGGGGAAAGACAGCCCCGCCCGCGCAAGCGGCCCGCCCGGCGCCGCTCAAGGACCCGGACGCTTTCAATCTCAAGCCGCACAGGCCCCTGCCCAAGCCGAGCTTCCTGCAGGACGCCTCCGCGGCCGCGAACCCCAAGCCCGCCAAGAGCGCCCCTGCGCAGGCGTCCTCCTCGGCGCCGGGAGCCGGAGAAGGGACCTCGGTCTCGGCGGACATGCCGAACTTCCCTTATCCCTGGTACCTGACCGGACTGCGCTCCGCGCTCTGGGACCGCTGGGCCGCGCGCATGCCGGACTTAAGCGGCGACTGCGGGATCGTGTTCACGCTCCTGCGCGACGGAAGCGTAGTGGACATCTCCATTGAGTCGAGTTCCGGAGACAGCGGCTTCGACTACGCGGCGCTCAGCGCGGCCCGGGAAGCCGCGCCCTTCCCGCCCCTGCCCGCGGCCTTCGATGAGTCCTTCCTGAAAGTCCACGTCCGATTCCGTTCCGGAGGCTGAGCTTCTCCATGGCCGACAACAGCTGCGCGAAATGCCGCAAGAACCTCGCTTCGACCCGCAAGAGCTTTCGCTGCACGCGGTGCAAGGCGTATTTCTGCCCCAGCTGCATGGACCGCTTCTGCCTTTTCTGCCGCGCTCCCGTCGAGAAAACGCTCTCCGGCGAGAGTCCTGCCGCGACAGCCGGCGCCCCTGCGCCACGAAGGTTCCAGAAAACCCTTCTCATCCTGCTCGGCTGCGCGATCGCTCTTCTTTTACTGGAAGCGGCATGCCGCTGGATGTTCAAGAAGAACGTTCAATCCCTGAGCTTCAGCGCCTCCGACCTCTACTACTATACCGACCTCAAAGGACAGCGGCACAATCTCCCCGGCCGCACGGGCTATGAGCGGATGTGGAACGACCAGGGAAAGGCGGAGTTCCGCATCGATTCGCTCGGCTTCCGCGGAAAAGAGTTCCCGGCGATAAAGCCCGCCGGAATGCATCGCATACTCTTTCTCGGCGATTCCATAACCCTGGGAGGACGCCTGCCGCAGGACGTGATCTTCGTCGACAAAGTCGCCCAAGCCCTGTCCGCCTCGCACGAAACGGCCAACGCCGGGGTGGGAGACATCGGCCTCGTCGAGGAAGAGGAGATCCTCAAGACCTCGGGCGTGAAGTTCAAGCCGGACTTGGTGGTGCTCTGCTGGTTCCTCAACGATGCGCGGCCTGCCGTGGGATTCCCGGAAGAAGTGGTCTACAAACATCCGCTCATCCAGGCCGTGGACCGAAGCGCCTGGCTGCGGAAAAGCTATCTGATGGGATTCCTTTATGCGCGGCTGAGGCAGTCCTTAGTCGACCGCCAGATCAAGCTCATGGACCAGCAAAGCTCCCGCTTCCAATGGGCGCCGGCCTACATGGCCGGGCATTGGCGCTCGGATCCCGCGGAGTTCGAGCGTCTCGTAGACCTGGCAAGATTCGACTGGGGCGATGCTTGGAACAAGGATAGCCTGCGCGAGATGTTCGACAAGATCAACGCCCTGCGGAAATTCTCCACGGAACACGGCGCGCGCTTCGCGGTCGTCGCTCTGCCCGTGCACGCCCAGCTCTATTCCAATTCCCCGATCGCGGACCGCCCCCAGCGGGAGATGCGCAAGCTCTGCGAAAGCGCCGGCATCCCGTTCCTGGATATCCTTCCAGCCCTGAAAGCCCGCAAAGCCGAGCCTTTGTTCTACGACCACTGCCACTACACCCCTTTCGGAAACTCCGTAGTTTCCGATGCGATCCTGTCTTTCCTAAAACGCTCTTCCCTTCTCTGATCTCCTCTAATCTTTGCTAGAATGCCTCCGTTATCCGTTGTCGTGCCGTGCGTTCTGTTCTCCGTTTATAGAATGCGCGAGCGAAGCAAAGCGCCCCTTGCCGTTCGTTTCGTGTCATTGGAAAGGGGTCCGACATATTGGAGCGCGACATGGTTCGCGCATCCTTAGTGAGGGTAACAGCCGTCCTGGGACGCGCGAGCGTCCCGACGGCGCCATAGGGGCGATAGCCCCTTGGCGAGGACCCGAGCGAGAAATGCCACCTCTCTCGCGAGGGCATCAGCCCGCCGCTTGCGCGGCGGGTCCGACAAATGGAGAGGTGGGTGAGCGGTTGAAACCAACGGTTTGCTAAACCGTCGTACGGGTGCAAACCCGTACCGAGGGTTCGAATCCCTCCCTCTCCGAGTTTTGCAGCACACAGGTCCGTCCTCTCGCCGCTCACGCGAGGGGACGGACCTGAAATGTTCCGGGAGGGCTGAGAAAACCGAAGTCCTGCGTACCGCTTCCTTTATATATGAAGATCAACGAGGACTTCGGGGTGCGGCCGGAGAAGCTGCAGGCGCTCAAAGAACGCATCGCGCGCTTGGGGCTGGACTTGGCTCAGGTCGAGGAAAGCTTCAGCAAGGGCGGGGGAAAGGGCGGACAGAAGGTCAACAAGTCCGCCAACCGCGTCATCCTGCGCTACGCGCCCTTGTCCCTGGTCATACGCTGCCACCGCGAACGCAGCCGCAGCCTCAACCGCTTCCTCGCCCTTCGGGAACTCGTGGACCGCATCGAGATGAAGGTCTCGCCGGAAAGCTCCGAACGCTTGCGGGAGATCGGGCGCCTAAGAAAAAAGAAGGCCCGCCGGGAAGAACGCAGCGCTGAGAAATATCCCGCGAAGGCGTCCGAGACTCGGGCGGGCCTTACGCCGCCAAGCGGGAGCGGAACTCCCGCAGACTGATGCGCTTCTTCGGATCGGGCTCCAGGGCCGCGTCCACGAGCGCGTCGATCTTCTCGGGCAGGCCCGGGGTCAGGACGCCGGGCATGACGAAAACCTTGGCCGTCTTCTGCATCAGGGCATCGGACCCGAAGGGCGCTTGGCCCGTGACCATCTCGTAGAGGCAGACTCCCAGCGAGTATACGTCGGAGGCGGGCACGATGAGGCCTTCCTCGGCCTCGGGCGGCATGTAGAGCGGGGTGCCCTGCACCGTGCACGTGCGGGCCGAGAACAAGCCCTCGTCTCCTTCGGGCTTCTTTTTCGCCATCAGGTCCTCAACGGCTGCGGAGGGCGGAGCATTCTTGCCCACGCGCCGGGCGATGCCGAAATCCATGACCTTCACATGTCCCGCCTCGGTGAGCATGATGTTCGAAGGCTTCAGATCGCGGTGCACGACTCCCCGGCCGTGCGCGTACTCCAACGCCTCGCAGACCTCCAAGAGCATCATCTTCGTCTCTTCGACGGAGAGCCTGCGCCGCTCGACGAGCATCTGCTGGACCGTCTTGCCCGAAAGCAGTTCGAAGACGAGGTAGAGCCCGGCCGGGATGTCCAGGACCTCGTAGATATCCACGATGCGCGGATGATGCAGGCCCGCGATCATGCGCGCCTCGCGCAGGGCGTCCGCGCGCGCCTGGGGGTCCTCCGCGAGTTCCGCGGAGAGCTTCTTGAGCGCGACGCGCCGGCCCAAGGTCGAGTCGAGAGCCTCCCACACCTCGCCCATGCCCCCGCGGCCGATGATGCGCGAGGTCTCGTACTTGCCCGCGAGCAGCCCTGCCGCCGGCGGTTCGGACTCGGGTTTGGGCAGCATCGCAGTAAAGGAATTCTCCCGTCGAGGCCTGGCCGCGGCACAACGGCGCGCGGCAGCCAAAGAAAGCCCCACGGTGAGCAGGACCATCCCGGACAGGAACCAGAGCTGGGGGGGGATGCGCTTGCGACGGCTCGGACGGGCGGACACGGCATCGACGAGCTGCCAGGCATCGTCCGCCTTGGGATCGAAGAGCCTCTCTCCGGCGCGCGCGGCCTCCAATTCTCCTGAGAACCGTTCCGCGTCGATCTGCGAGGCGCTCTCCAAGTCCGCGAGCATGGGCTCGCGGCGGCCGAGGCCTTCATAGGCCAAGGCGCGCAAGTGGTAGGCATGGGCGTTGGCAGGGTCGAGTTCCAGCGCCATGGATGCGTTCTCGGCGGCCTCGCTGTATTTGCCCTGCATGAGCTGGGCTTCCGCCATGCGCTCGTAAGCCTCCGCCCGCCGCGGCTCCAGGCGCACCGCCTCCTTCGCCGAGAGTTCCGCCCCTTTCCAATCATGCATCTGATTGAGGAGCTTGGCCTTGAGCGCATGCCCGGCGGAATTCCCGGGCTCCGCGCTCAGCAGCTTGTTGACCGCGGCCAAAGCGCCGGCCCGGTCTCCGGACTGCATCTTCCGGCGCGCGCCGTCCAACGCCGGGACATCGGACTTCATCCGCATGGACGCGGAAGGCTGCTGCGGCAAAGCCACGCGCTTGTCGAGCCAGCGGCCGGAATCCGGCGCCGGGGTCCCTCCTCGCCGAGCGCCCGGTGGAGCCAAATAGCGGCCATCCGACATGGACGCAGGCCCGAGCACCCCTCCGGAGACAGGCGCAGCCGAAAGTCCCGCCGGCCGATCCCAGACCGCGGACCCCGTGCGCGCGGGGACCGCGCCCACCGTCGGGGCCCTTTCCACGCTCTTTTCGGCCGCGGCGGAACCCGCACGCGAGGACGCGCCGGAGCCTGCGGAACGCTGAGAAGCCGCGGCATTGCTTCCCTGAGAGGATGCTCCCGACCCTTCTCCGTCACCGGATGAAGAAGTCCACCCGCCGCCTCCCTGCGTCGGGTAGGCGCCCTTGCCGCCCTTGGCCCAATAATCGTATTCCTGATAATCGTAGAGCCGTCCCACGCTGCCGTAATACTGGTTCTCGGCGCGGAGATAATCATTCCCGGCTTGCTCATAGGACTGCTGCGTGCGTTCCCGCTCCTGGACCTTCTGGTCGAACTGCTGCCGCGCCTGCTGAAGGTTCTGGATCGCGCCCTGCCCTGAAGTCACATCCTTGATCTGCTGCGCGTCCTCGGAAGCGCGATAAAGCGCCAGCGACGCGGCGGATTCGGCCTGTTCCGCGGCCGCGAGCTTCTCTCGCTGTTTCTCAACGGCATCGTGCGCCTGCATTACGACGACCGCGACGGGCAGCTTCTTGCTGGGACCCGCCGCGCGCCCGGCAGCCGGGAATGCCGCCGCGATGAAAAGCGCCGGCAGAAGGATGAACGCCGGAGTGCGGAGCTTCATCTGTGAATGCCCTCCAAGGCGGCCAGGAACTCCCGAACGCTCTGGAAGCGGTCCTCTCTGCGGATCGCCATGGCCCGGGACAAGAGCGCGTCGACGCCGACGGACAGCCCGACGGCGCGCGAAGACGCGGGGACATAAGAGTCGCTTTGCACGGCGCCCTTCAGCCCGAAAGGAAGCTCTCCGACGAGCATCTCGTAGAAGCATACGCCCAGGGAAAAGACGTCCGCGGCCGGAGAAACGATGCCCTCCATGGACTCCGGAGCCATGTAGGCCGGCGTCCCGGCAACGGTGCGCGTATGCGCCTGCAGCGGCGCTCTATCGGGCACGGAAAAGATGTCGGGACGAGCCGCGCGAGCAGGGGGGCCGCCGTCCTCGAGCTTGCGGGCGATGCCGAAATCCATGACCTTGACGTAGCCGGTCTGCGTGATCATGATGTTCGAGGGCTTGAGGTCGCGATGGACCACTCCTCGGCCGTGCGCGAACTCCAAGGCCTCGCCGACGGCCCGAAGTATCCCGCGGGCCTGCTCGATGGGCAGACTCCGCTCTTTGGCGAGCAGTTCCTGCACGGTGCGTCCGGAAAGCAGTTCGAAGACGAGATGCAGGCCGGCCGGAAGATCGAGTATCTCGTATATGTCCACGATGTTGGGATGATGGAGGCCCGCCAAGGTCCGAGCCTCCTGCAGGCACAGCTCGCGCGCCTTGGACTCGAATTCTCCGGCCACGGACATCTTCTTGACGGCCACCGCGCGGTCCAGAGTGACGTCGAAAGCCTCCCAGACCTGCCCCATGCCGCCCTTGCCGATGACGCGCTCGAGCCGATATTTCCCGGCCAGGAGTCCGTCGACGGGCGCATCGAGCACTCGCGGGAGGGGGATCCTCCGATCCTCGTCCTCCCGGACCGAAGGCCGCATCGCCTTCCATAAAGCCCACGCCGCGCCCGCGCAGAAGAGCCCCAGCAGAGAGAAGAGCGGGATGCGCCGCTGCGCCGGGAAGCTCCACGCAAAGCGGCCTTCCTCCTCGCCCGAGGAGAAGAATCGCTCTCCTTTTCGCGCAGTCCGGGCTTGCTCGCCGAAACGAGCCGGGTCGATCCGAGCCGCCTCCTCGATATCCGCGAGCTTGTCGGCCTCCCGGCCGAGCGCCTCCTGCGCGTAGGCGCGCACGGCATAGGACATGGCGCTGCCGGAATTGAGCCGGAGGGCGTCGGAAGCGCTGCGAGCGGCGGCCTGGAATTCTCCGAGATTGAACTGCGCCCAAGCCAACGCCTCGTAGACCGCGGGATTCGCGGCTTCCAAGCCCAAGGCCTGCCGGGACGCATCCCGGGAAGCCTCATAGCGGGTCCTCCGGTCTTGCGCGGAAAGGCCGTTCTCTCCAGCCAGGCGCGCGAGCGCCACGGCCTTCAAGGTCTGCGCGCGGGCGTTCGGATAAGCCTGCCAGGAACGCTCCGAATCCTCCACCACTCCGACGAAATCTCCCAGCTTGATCTTCGCATCCGCGGCGCGCAGAAAAGCCTCGGCGCGGTCCATCGCCTCTCCCTGCGAGGGATGCTCGATCGACGCCCCGGGATAAGCGTCCGCGCTCCGCGCGAACAAAAGGCCCTTCCCGCAGCACACGGCCGCGGCGACGAACAGGCAAAGCGCTATCGCCCGAAAAACCCTCTTTGCGCGCGGTCCCATATGGTTTATATGTCTATATTAGTATTCGTGTCTTTGTTCCTATTTGTCAAGGGACCATTTTTTCCTCAACCTCACCCAGTTTTTCCGGCGGGTCCTGGAGCAGAGGGAGAAGTCCCTATCGTTTTATTATAATAGGCGTCCTGGAAATGAAACAGCAATACCTGCCGGGTATCCTCGCTAACAAGCCCTTTTCTCTTTGCGGGCGGGGAACCTCTATGAATAAGCGGACATTTTTCGCCATCCTGCTGCTCGCCGGACTATGTCCCGGCAGTTCACGGGCGCGGCCGGATGAAAAAGCCCAGCCGCCCTACTATGAAGACGCAATGCAGTCCTACCGCCGCGGAGACCTGGCGAAAGCCGCGGCGCTCTTCGACAAGGCCCTGACCGAGTCCCCTTCCTTCCTCCCGGCCTATCGAGGAAGAGCCTTGACGCGCCAGCTCCTGGGCGACCGGGAGGGGATGGAAGCGGACCTCTCGCGGCTCCTCAAGATCCGCACGATCCGCGGCGCGCAGGACGCGCTTTTGCGCGGCGACGCGCGCCTGATGGCCGGGGACCCGCGCGCGGCGATGGAAGACTTCGAGGACGCTATCCTCAAGGATCCTCAGGACGCTCAAGCCTACGTGGGCAGAGGACGCGTGCGCCGGGCGGCCGCAGACATGGCCGGAGCTTTCCAGGATCTCTCGCAGGCTCTGAAGCTCTCGCCGGACATGCTGACTGCCCGCTACCACCGCGCGCGCGTGCTCCATGAGAGCGGGCACCCGGAAAAGGCCCTCGAGGAGCTCACCCGGGCCCTCCAGGCCAACCCCCGATTCTTCCTGCCTTACGCTCTTGTGGGAGTGATCCTGGCCGAGCGTTCGGATTTCGAGCGCGCCCAAAAAGCCTATTCCAAAGCCTTGGCCCTGAACCCGGCCTATGCCCCGGCCTATCTTGGACGAGCGGCCGCGCGCTGGCGCTCCGGCGACGCGGCGGGCGCAGCCAAGGACTTCGACGCAGCGGTGCGCGCCGCGCCCAAAGATTGCGCGCCCTATTACAACCGCGCCGAGGCGCGCCTGCTGAGAGGAGAACGGGACGCGGCGATCGAGGACTTCCAGCAGGCCGCGGCCATGCGGCCGGAGGATCCCCGCACCGCCCTGCAGCTGGGGAAACGGCTCTCCTCCTTCGGCCTGTTCCCGGAAGCGGCCCGAGTATTCTCCGCCGCGCTGTCTGGAACGCCGGAGGACGCGTTCGCCGCCGAGGTCTTGATCGAACGGTCCGCCGCGCTCCAGGCGCAGGACAGATCCAATGACGCGAAGAAGGACCTCGACGAGGCCGTGAACCTGAGCGCGGCATCGGCAGCGGCCCTCACCGCGCGCGCCCGATTCTTCATGGGCAAAGGAGACTCCCGCCGCGCCGAAGAAGACCTCCGCCGCGCCTTGGAAACCTCTCCTCGCTGGGCGCCGGCGCTCTGCGCAAGAGGCTCCCTGCACGTCGGCGCAGGACGATACGACGAGGCGCTCAAGGACTACTCCGCGGCGCTGACCCTCGATGCGACGATCGCCGACGCCTACAACAACCGCGGCGCGCTCTACGCCAACGTATTCCATGACATGGACAAAGCGCTCTCGGATCTTGAGAAGGCCGTGGAACTCTCCGGAGACCGCTCCGCCTATCTCCTCAACCTGGCCGCCGCCCGCATCCAGCGCCATGACTTCCGTTCAGCGGCGAAGACCGCCCGGCAAGCGCTCGATGCAGGCGCATCGTCGGAAGATGCCCTGCGGCTCCAAGCTCTGGCCCTCTTCTCTTTGGGAGAACGGCCGCAGGCCTTGCGCCTTTTGGATCAGGCCCTCGCCAAAACGCCGAGGAACGCCGGCCTCCTGGCCGCCAAGGGAGCGCTCGCCCTGCGCATGCGGGATTATCCGCAGGCCCTCGCCGACTTGGACGCGGCCCTGAAGCTGGACCCCGAAGACGTCCGCGCCCGGCTCGACCGCGGACTGGCCCAAGGCGGGATGGGGGAGTACAAGAAGGCGTTGAAGGATTTCGAACAAGCTCAGCGATACGATCCCGGCTCGGCCGAGGCGCATGCCTGCTCCTGCCAAGCCCTGCGCCTGCTGGAGCGCACCCGCGACGCCTCCGAGGAATGCCGGCAGGCCTTGGAGCTCGACGGCCGGAACATCCGGGCTTTGATGCAGAACGGACTCCTCTCCCTGCAGACGCAGGAGTACGCGCAGGCGGTGCGCGACCTCCTGGCCGGAGACCGGCTCTCGCCCGCGGCATCCGCGCCCGCGGCCCTGGCCCGTTCCGCGGCGCTGGCCGCGCTGCGCAGGCACAAGGAAGCGGACGCCGCCTACCGGGAAGCGCTGGGGATCGATCCCTCGGCCCGCAACGCGGAGATGAACTTCGGAGAGACGCCCTCTCCCGGACGGAACTACGCCACGCTCATCGACGCGCTCTCCGAAGAGCTGGCGTCCCAAGACGCGCGCACCGCGGCCATGCACGTGGTGCGGGGAGACGCCTTCTCCTCCGACGGACAATACGACAAAGCGCTCAAGGCCTATGACCATGCCCTGGGATTGGACGCGAACCTGGCTTCGGCCCATGTCGGGCGCGGGCTCGCGCTCCTTGAGAAGCCGGACCCGGACGGGGCAGAAAAGGCGCTGCGGCGAGCCCTGGCGGTCTCGCCGCAGGACGCGCAGGCGCAAGCGGCCCTTGTGGACCTGCTCACCACCCGGCGCCGTTATCCCGAAGCTCTCCGCGCGCTCTCAAAAGCTTTGAGCCTGCGTCCGCAGGCGGCGGAACTCTACCTCAAGGCCGGGAACCTGCGATACTTCATGGGGAACAAGACCCTTGCCCGGGACAACTATCTCCTCGCTCTCCGCTACGATCCGCGCAGCGCCGCGGCCCGCAACGGGCTCGGCCTCTGCCTTTTCGCGAACAAGTCCTACGCCGAGGCCGTCGAGGAATTCAGCCGCGCCGCGGCGCTGATGCCGGAAGCGGACCGCTTCTACCGAAACCGCGCGGCCGCATACGTCAACGCGGGCTCCTTCGCCGAAGCCGCCCAAGACTACCGCATGGCCGCGGAACTGACCCAAGACCCCGCGCAAGCGGAAGAATACCGCAAACACCTGCAGAGCGCGCTCGCGCGCGCGACGCGCACGGAGGGGAAAACTCCCCGATGAAGATCCCTGAACTCTTCCGAAGCAAGACCCCGGTATTCTCCTTCGAGTTCTTCCAGCCCAAGACCCCCCAGGACTTCTGCGAGTTCCAAAACACGGTGCGCAGCCTGCGAAGGCTCGATCCCGCCTTCATGACCATCACCTACGGCGCCGCGGGCTCGGCGCGCGAGAAGACCTTCGAGACCGCGGCCTGGATCAAGACGGAGACGGGCATCGAGACCGCGGCTCATCTGACCTGCATCTCCCACACCCGCGCGCAGATCTCGGAACTCCTGGACAAGATCCAGGCGCTGGGCATCGAGAACATCGTGGCGCTCAGGGGGGACGTCCCTCAAGACGGGAGCGCGCCCCCGCCCGAGCGCCGCGAACTTCCCTACGCGGCGGACCTCGTGCGCCTGCTGCACGCGCGCGGAGGCTTCGCGCTCGCAGCCGCCGGCTATCCGGAGAAGCATCCTGAATCGCCGTCGCTGGAAGAAGACCTTCGCCGCCTCAAGGAGAAAGTGGACGCGGGCGCCCATTGGGTCATCACCCAGCTCTTCTTCGATAACGCGGACTATTTCGCCTTCGTCGAGCGCGCCCGCGCGGCCGGGATCCGCTGTCCCATCGTGCCGGGACTCATGCCGGTCACCAGCGCGGTCCAGCTCCGAAAATTCACCCAGCTCTGCGGCGCTCGCATCCCGGAACGCATGCGCCTGGACCTTGAGTCCATCGCCGCGGACCGGGAAGCCGTGACCCGCTACGGGATCGAATGGGCCTTCCGCCAGTGCCGGGAGCTCCTTGAACGCGGAGTGCCCGGCATCCACTTCTATACCCTCAATCGCTCCCGATCCGCGGCCACCATCCTCGACCGCCTGCGCGAACATAAGGTGAGCTGCGGCAAAATTTCCTAGAATCCCTGCCATGAGCTCCAACCAAGAATCATCCTCCTCATCCCTTCTATTGGCCGCCGTCTTCTTCGCGATGCTCACGGCCGGCGCGGCCCTGTTCATCCTCATGAAGCAGCAGCGTCCCGATTCAGAGCAGGCGAAGGCCCCCGCCTCTGCCGAAGAGGATGCCGGCAGCCGCTCCTCCCTGTTCCCGAAGAGGGAAGATGACCGGGCCCGACTGCCCGATCCCTCAGCGCCTCTCATGCAGGACGCCGGAAAAGGCCTCAATAATCCTCTCTGGAACGAAGGCGCCCCCGGGCCCCGACGCAACAACGGCTCCGGCGCCGCGCGAGGAACCCCGGAACGCGGGGCCGCTCGCGCCCCAGCCGCGGCTGCGCCCACGAAAGACCAGGAAGCCCTGGCCGCGGCCGGAGGCCCGGCCACGCCCGAGCAGGCCCGGAACTTGGGCGCCGATAAAAGCGCATTCTCCGCCCTCTTCCAAAGATTGGCCAAGCACCCGCAGATACTGCACGCCCTGCTCAACAACAAGGCCGTTGTCAAAGGGTTCTTGGACCGCTCCGGCGTCCGGGAGAACTGCTCGAGCACTCAGTCCATGCAGAAGTATCTCTCGGGTCCCGGACTGGCCGGCAAACTTCCTTCCTACCTGGACTTCCTGCACAGGAACCCCGGGACCGCCCAGGCCATCGCGGGAACAGAACTCGCCGGCGCGCTCATGGATTGCCCGGGCGCGCGCGGAGTGCTCTCGAGCCCTGCGGCTCTCCAGCAGATATCCTCCGCCAGCCCTGCCTTCACTCAGCTGGTCACGGACCCGAGCATCCTCCAAGCCCTGAGCTCCGATCCAAACTCCCTGGCCGCCTTCTCCAATATCCAGGGAGCCGTCGGACGCTCTCGCTGAATGCTAGACTCTTCTTCCATGCGCCGACCGATCCTTGCCGCGATCCTGCTCTTGCCCTCCGGCTGTTCCTTGCGTTCCATCGCTCTCAGGCAGAGCGCGGCCATCGTGGACGCGGGGACGCCGTCTCTGTCCCGGGAACAGGACCCGGACTTGGCGCGAGAGGCCATGCCGGGACAGCTCAAGCTCCTGGAAAGCTTCCTGGAAAGCGCGCCGAAAGATCCGCACCTGCTCAAGGCCGCAGCCTCGGGATTCGCGGCCTATGCCCAGCTCTTCATCGAAGACCAGTCCCCGGACCGCGCAGCGGCATTCTACCGCCGCGCCCTCGGATACTCCCTGCGCCTGGCCGCGCTCGATCCCGGCCTGAAAAACCTGGAGGTGCTCGGACCCGCTGAACTGGAATCCTCCTTGCGCCGAGCCCGCAAGAGCGATGTCCCGGCCCTGTACTGGGCCGCCCTCGCCTGGGCGGGCTGGGCCCAGAACGCCAAGAACGACGCGCAAGCCCTGCTCGGCGTGCCCGCGGCCGCGCGGCTGATGTCGCGCGTGCTCGAATTGGAACCGGCCTACGAGAACGGAGGTCCGGAACTCTGGTTCGGCGTCTATCACTGCGCGCGCCCGAAGATCGCGGGGGGAGATCCCGAGAAAGGACGCGCCGGCTTCGAGTCGGCCTTGCTCCGGACACAAGGACGCTACTTGACCGCCAAACTGCTTTACGCGCGATACTACGCCGTGGCGGTCTCGGATAAGGAGCTCTTCGTGCGGCTCCTGACCGAGGTCCGGGACGGAACGCCTCTGCCCGAGGCGCGGCTCGCCGACGAGGTCGCCAAGCGCAAAGCCGCGCTCCTGCTGCAAAAGGCCGATGAACTCTTTTAAACGCGATAAGGTCCGCTCAATGTCCGTCATTCCGGCGGAAGCCGGAATCCAGGAGCACGTCGAATCCTGGGCCCCGGCTTGCGCCGGGGAGACAAGAAGGAAAACTCAAGTAAACGGCATCAGTGCTTTCAAGATGCTATTACTGTTCCTGCTCGCCTGCGCGGCGGCGCCCTGCGCGGCTTTGGAGATCAAGTTCGCCACGCTCGCGCCGGAAGGCACGGACGCCATGCAGCTCATGCACGCGGTGGATGCGGAACTGCGGGAGAAGACCCGGGGCGAGCTGGGATTCAAGTTCTATTCGGGCGGACGCCAAGGCGATGAGAAGGACATCGTCCGCAAGATCCGGCTGGGCCAGCTCCACGCCGGAGGCTTCACGGGCGTGGGCCTGGGAGAGATCGCGCCGCAGGTCCGCATCCTCGACGCGCCGTGGCTCCTGCACGATGCCGCGGAAGCCGACTATGTCTACAAGACCTTTTCCAAGGATTTCGAGCGCGCCTTCGAGAAAGAAGGCTATGTGCTCCTGGGCTGGACCGAGGTCGGCTTCGTGCATATCTTTTCCAAGGAGCCCGTGCGCGCGGCCGCGGACCTGCGCAAGCTCAAGCTCTGGGTCTGGGAGGGGGACCCTCTGGCCCAAGCGGCTTTCCAAGCGCTGGGCGCGCATCCCATCCCTCTCTCCATCACGGACGTCAACTCCTCTCTGCAGACCGGGTTCATCGACGCGGTCTATGCCTCCCCGCTCTACGCCATCGCCCTGCAGTGGCATGAGAAGACGCGCTATGTCTTCTCCCTGCCCTTGGCCGACGCCTCGGGCGCGGTGCTGATCTCCAAGAGCGTGGCGGATGCCCTTCCCAAGGAGCAGCGCCGCCTGCTGCTGGAGGTCTCGCGCAGGCATCTGCGCACGCTCAACGCGATCACGCGCCGCCGCAATGCCGAAGCCCTGCGCACCCTGCAGTCCCGCGGGATGATCCTCACCGCGCCGCTCTCCGCGCAGGAGGAGAACGTCTTCGAGGAAGCCGGACGCAGCGCGCGCAAGGAACTCGCGGGAAAGCTCTACTCCGCGGATTTCCTCCAGGCCGTGGAGCGCTCCCTGGCCGATCTGCGGCGCAAAAAGACTTCTCCGCGTCCTTCATGAAAAAAACCTGTTCCTTAATAGAGAGCCGCCTGCTCGCCGCGGAGCGCGCCCTGCTCGCGCTGTTCCTGGGGCTCTTGATCGCGCTCAGCGTCCTGCAGGTCATCCTGCGCGGAGTCTTCTCCTCGGGCTGGGTGTGGGCCGACCTGCTCCTGCGCCATCTGATCCTGCTCATCGCGCTGCTGGGCGCCGGCACCGCGTCCGCCGAAGGCAAGCAGTTCGCTATCGACGGCCTCTCTCGCCTGCTCACGGGCCGCTCAAAAGCCGCGGCCGCGCTCGCCGCGCAGACCTTCACCCTGGGCGTCTGCCTCCTGCTCGCGCATGCGGCCCTGCGCTTCGCCCGCGACGAGTTCGCCGCCGGCCGCACGCTCCTGAGCATCGGCGGATTCGAGCTCCCTCAGTGGGTCTTCGCCGCGGCCGTCCCCGCGGGCTTCCTGCTCCTGGCCCTTCATTCCGCGCTCCAAGCCCTCTGCTCCATCTCGGACGTGAAAGCATGAGCGCCGTCCTCATCGCCTTGGCGGCCCTGTCCGCGGCCGCGATCGGCGCGCCGCTGTTCACCCTGCTGGGAGGACTCGGCCTGGCGCTCTTCCACTCCGCGGGGATCGACGGATCCGCGGTCATCGTGGAGTTCTTCCGATTGGCCAGCCTGCCCGCGCTCTCGGCCATCCCTCTGTTCACGGCCGCGGGATTCATCCTGGCGGAGTCCCGGGCGCCGCAGCGCCTGCTCGGACTCACGCAAGCCCTCTTCGGCTGGCTGCCCGGAGGACTCGCCGTCGTCGCGCTCGCGGCCTGCGCGCTGTTCACCGCCTTCACCGGCGCCTCGGGCGTCACGATCGTGGCGCTCGGAGGGCTCCTGCTGCCCATGCTGCTCCAGCAGGGCTACCCGGAACGCTTCTCTCTGGGCCTGCTCAGCTGCACCGGAAGCCTGGGACTCCTCTTCCCGCCCTCCTTGCCCATCATCCTCTACGGGCTCGTGGCTCAAGTGTCCATCCACGAGCTCTTCCTGGCGGCGCTCGTGCCCGGACTGCTCCTGCTCGGAACGCTCGCGCTCTACGCGGGGATCGTCGGCGCGCGCGCGGGCGTAGGCCGCACTCCGTTCTCCCGGGAACGCCTGGCCCGCGCGGTCCGCGCCGCGGCCTGGGACATCCCTCTGCCGTTCATCGTCGTGGGGGGGATCTACGCGGGGTTCTTCACGGCTTCGGATGCCGCCGCGGTCATGGCCGCCTACGTCCTGGCCGCGGAACTCCTCATCCATCGGGACATCCCCTTGCGCAAGCTCCCCGGCCTGGCGGCCCGGAGCATGGCCCTGGTGGGAGCGATCCTCGTGGTGCTCGGCACGGCCCTGGGCCTGACGAACTATCTCGTGGACGCCCAAGTCCCGGACCAGCTCTTCGCGCTCCTGCACGCATTCTCTCCGTCGAAAGCCCTCTTTCTCATCGCGCTCAACGCCTTCCTGCTCGTGGTGAACATGCTGGAGATATACTCGGCCATCGTCATCGCCGTACCCATCGTGGCCCCGATTGCGATACAATACGGCATCGATCCCGTGCACCTGGGCGTGATCTTCCTGCTCAACCTCGAGATCGGCTACATGACTCCGCCCATGGGACTCAATCTCCTCCTGGCCAACCGCCGCTTCGAGCGGCCGCTGGGGACGCTTTACCGGGCCGCCGCGCCCTTCTGGCTCATCCACACCGCCGTGCTCGCGGCCGTCACCTATCTCCCGTCGCTGAGCCTCTCTCTCTCCAAATGAAAAAAGGAACCTCCTAATGAAAACGACGACCCTCACCCCGGCCCGGCGCAAAGCCCTGCTCAAGGCGCTCGTGGACTCGCCGACCTACCGCAAGGCCTACCAAGACATCGATTTCCTCGCGCGGGAAGAACTGCGGCCCATGCGGCTGCAGCTGGAGCTCCTCAAGCCCGAGATGATCCTCGTCGAGAACGGCATCGCATCCACCATCATCGTCTTCGGCAGCGCCCGCATCCTGGCGCCCGAGGATTCCCTGCGCGCCCTCGCGCGCCTGCGCAGGGAGCTCGCCCGCAAGCCCTCGGACGCGGCCCTGCGGGAATCGCTCGCGGCCGCCGAGCGCCTGCACGGGCTCTCCCGCTATTACGAGGAAGCGCGCCGATTCGGCCGCATCGTGACGAAAGCCTCTCAGGGCAAGGGAAAGAGGCATTTCGTGATCGTGACCGGCGGCGGGCCCGGCATCATGGAAGCCGCCAACCGCGGAGCCTTCGACGCAAAAGGCAAGAGCATCGGGCTCAACATCACGCTCCCGCACGAGCAGGAGCCCAATCCCTTCGTCACGCCGGAGCTCTCCTTCCTGTTCCACTATTTCGCCATCCGCAAGATGCACTTCCTCATGCGGGCGAAAGCCATGGTGGCCTTCCCCGGCGGGTTCGGGACGCTCGACGAGATCTTCGAGACCCTGACCTTGGTTCAAACGGGGAAGAAGGCCCGCCTGCCCGTCATCCTGGTGGGCCGCGAATTCTGGACCCGCGTGCTCGACATCCAGACCCTGGCCTCGGAGGGCGTCATCTCTCCCTCGGACATGGACCTGATACAGATGGTGGACACCGCGGAGGAAGCTTGGTCCGCCATCCGCGACTATTGGCGCCGGAACGGCATGCCCCATGCGCATCACCGCAAGACTTTCTTCTCGCATAAGGCGTCGGAGGACAGCCGGAACAGCTGAGGGAAAGAATTCAGTGAAAATTAATCGGGAGATAATCCCGCATTTAAAAACACGAGTCAACCTATGAAAATGGAAAAACCTTCCACCGCGAAAAAACTCAGCGTCCTGATCGTGGATGACGAGCACGGACTGCGCGACATGCTCTCCCGCGTGCTCTCCCTCAAAGGGTATGAGGTCCTGGCCGTAGAGGACGGCTCCGTCGCCGTCGAACGGGTCAAGGAGCGATCCTTCGACGTCGTCATCTGCGACATCCGCATGCCCGGACTCGACGGCATCGGGACCCTTCGCGCGGTCAAGTCCCTGCGGCCGGAGATCGCGATGGTCATGGCCAGCGGCTACGCCACGCTGGAGACCGCCATCGAGGCCATGAAGCTGGGCGCCTACGACTATCTCTCAAAGCCCTTCGAACTCGACCAGCTATTCGCGGTGCTCGCGCGGGCCGTGGAGCACGGCCGCCTGCGCAAGCTCCTGCTCGAAGAAGTCTCCCACCCGACGGCCGGCGTCTTTCCGACCCTGCGCAGCGCCCTGGCCCCGGAGCTCGAAATCATCCGCGCGGAGGCCGAACGCCTGCGCGAGGCGCCCCTCGCCGAGACCCCCGCCGGCCGCATCCTGCATGCCTGCGACCGCGTCCGCATGCTGCTCGATGAAGCGGTCTCTCCGAGCGCGCCGCCCTGCGAGTGAGCGGGGATCGGGCATTATAAACGGATGCGCAACCCGCTCTCGGAAGAGACGTACCTGCGCCGGACCAAGCCCGCGGCCTCGGACTTCCGAGCCGAGTATTTCCGCGATCAGACCAAGATCATCCACTCCTATCCGTTCCGGCGGCTCAAGCACAAGGCGCAGGTCTTCTATGCGCCCGACAACGACCACATCTGCACGCGCATCGAGCACGTCCTGCACGTGGCCAGCATCGCGGCCACGGTCTGCCGGGGACTGAACCTGCGCGGCAAGGACTGGGATCTGGACCCGGACCTCGCCTACGCCATCGGCTTGGGCCACGACCTGGGACACGCGCCCTTCGGCCACGAGGGGGAGAAGGAGCTCGCGGCCAAGCTCGGCGCGCCCAAGGCCTTCCTCCACGAGGTCAACAGCTACCGCGTCGTCGAGCATCTGGCCAACCACGGCCAAGGCCTGAACCTCACCTACGCGGTCAAGGACGGGATCATCTGCCACAACGGAGAGGATTTCGAGAAGAACGGGCTCAAGCCTTCCTCGACGCCCAACGATCTGGAGAACATCCGCGACCGCGCGAGCATGCCCTGCACCTATGAAGGCTGCATCGTGCGCTTGGCCGACCGCATCGCCTACATGGGCCGGGACATCGAGGACGCGGTCACGGCCGGCTTCATCACGACTTCGGACATCCCGGCCGACATCTCGCGCGAACTGGGCGCCTCCAACACGGAGATCATCAGCACTCTCGTCGACGACCTCGTGGAGAACTCCCGGGAGTCCGAGACCGTAGGCTTCTCGCCCCAAAGGCATGAGCTGGTCCTGCGCCTGGGAAGATTCAACTACGAGCGCATCTACTTCCACCCGCGCCTGCTCAAGTACCGCCGGCACATCAAGACCGTGATCTGCTCGATCTTCGACTACTGCATGGAGCTCCTCGAAAAGAACGGGCAGGACTTCGCGGCCTACCAGGCCCTGGACCTGGAGGCGGACCGGAACTTCGGCCACTACATCGAGAAGCTGCAGGCGGTCTACGCGCGCGAAGGCTACGACGCCAAGACCATCGTCACCGACTATATCGCGGGGATGACCGACGGCTTCGCGCTCGAATGCATGCGCCAGATCTCCCTGCCCGTGCCCCTGCACTTCCCTCGCGGCCGCTAGCCGGAAAAATTCAGTCGGCCTCAAATCCGTCCATGTCTGAATTTTCCCGGAGGGGGTTTCAACACGGCGAAGCCTTCAGGCGAAGATGATTCGGCGGCCGTGCCGGAGTTCATCGAGCGCCTCGCGAAGTCGTTTCTCGGTGTTGACGATGCGGTTCTCCCAAGTATCCAGCAGACCCAGCGCCGTGAGGGCATAGCGCCCCTGCCGCAGGAGAAGGTCCGCGTCCGCGCTCGTCAGCCGCATGGAAAGCGCGAGCGCCACGTTGCCCACGGGCAGTCCCAGCACGGCGCGCTCGGAGACGGCCTGCGCCATGCGCCGGCATTCCAGGAGTCCGGCGCCCTGCTGTTCTCTCGGCGCGCCCATATCCATGGCGGACTCCAGGAGCAAGGCTCGCGTGCTCCAGACATCGCGCGGCAGGCCGCTCTCCTTCAGGAATCCGATGACGTCCGCGCCGGCTCCGGAGACCATGGGAGCGGCCATGGAGGTCCCGGACATGTAGCGATAGCCCGGCTCCCCGGCGACGATGCAGTCCTGGTCCGGGTCATGGGCGCTGCGGGGAGCGATGATTCCGTCGGAGGAATAGATGCAGACGCCTTCCGGAACAGGACCGAACACCTGCGCAAGGACCCCGGCATCTCTTGCGCGCAGCAGCGCCCGGACCATGAGAGGATGCTCCGTTCTTCCCGCAGGAAGAGCGACGTCTCCGGCGACCGCGCTCAGATCCGGCTTGTTGTAGGGCTCTGAGTCCCCGCCGTAGGCCGGGCCTTTGGAAGCGAAGAGGGGGAAATCTCCCGTGCTGCGGACTCCGCTCACGGAGAGCGCATAGCGGGCATCCCCTGGAGAGAGCACCGTGCGCCAGCCTGCCGCTCCGTCGTTGCCTGCGGCCGCCACCATGAGAACTCCGTAGCGCGCGACAAGCCGGTCCGCCATGGAAGTCAAGGGATCCTGCTGCGCGCCGGGACCGGCCAGGCTCATATTGAGCACGTCGACTTGCTCTTCAGGAGTCCCCGAAACCATCCATTTCATGGCCGCGAGGATGACGGACTCATCGGTCTCTCCCTTCGAGCCGAAGATCTTGGCCACCTTGAGCTCCGCCTCCGGAGACATGCCGCTGCGGCGTCCCTGCGAGAAGGCCCCATCTCCGGCGAGGATGCCGGCCACGTGCGTGCCGTGGCCCACGATATCGTCGGGCCCCTCGTCGGTGAAATCCCGGAAGAATCGTATGCGGCTGCGGCCCTGCGCATCCTTGAAATCCGGATGTTCCGGATCGACTCCGGAATCGATGACTCCGACGAGCGCGCCCCGGCCCCGCATCCCCGCATCCCAGAGGGCGCTTGCGCCCAGCAAGGAACAGAAATCGCCGCGGCCCTGCATGGCGGGAATGGGAATCAGGCCGGTCCCCAAGAAGGCGCCCGCAGTCCCCGTCACGGCGGATGCCGCGGCGCGAAAAACGCGCGCGGGCCGGCTCTCGATGCCCCTCTGCGCGAGGGCCGCTCCCAGAGAGGAAGCCTGCTTGAGCGGCACGTCCACGGCCACGAGCCCGTCGACTCTGCGCACGGCTCGCGCGCCGTAGCGCGCGAAGAGACGCTCGTCGAAACCCGAATCCTGAAGCGCTTGGGCGGACTCTTCACGCGCGATGCGGAATCTATCGGGCGCCGGATGCATCCCGGAGACCAGCATCCGCAAGGTCCCGCGGCCATGGTCCACGGCATAGCCCTGGAACATCGCCGCAACCGCCGGCGCCTTGGCGGCGTGCCCGGCGGCGCTCAGAGTCCCGACGGAGCCCCACTCGAAGCCTCCCAAGCGATGACCGGATCCGTCGAAGACGTCCTCGGCCGCGGCCGCCGCGCGCTGCGCCGCGGAGAAGGAGAGCGGCGCCGTCATCCCGGCGGTCCGGCCATCGGTCCGCTTGTCCGCGGCGGGGGCAGAGGCCTCCGACTCCTCCCAAAGGTCGCCGTCCTGCGCGGTGATCACGTCGAAGAGCGCCGAGCGCCCGAGCGCGGTCAAGCGCAGGAGCCCCTTCTTCTCGCGATTGAGGAAGGCATTGTTCTCAAGATAGCGCGGGTCCATTCGCATGGAGAGGAAGGAGCGCAGCGCCAAGGCCGAAGAGCCTTCGGGGTCCTGCGCGGGCAGATGCTCCAGGAATCGCGAGACCCTGCCGAGCGCCTCGCCCTCCACGACCTCGATGATGGGCCGGCCCTTCTCCTGAATCCGCCGGTGCAATACGGCTCCGTCCTCGGCCGGGAAGAGATCCAGCAATTGCGCGCGAACGGGCAGGGCGGAGGAATGGACGCCCGCCGCGCCAAAGACCGCGCAGTTCCCGGGAAAGGATAAGACCGCCGCTATGGAGAACACGCCGAACAGCCGCAGAACTCG
Organism: Elusimicrobiota bacterium; assembly: GCA_041661185.1. GTDB lineage: Bacteria > Elusimicrobiota > Elusimicrobia > UBA1565 > UBA1565 > JBAZUV01. The sequence continues at coordinate 31,543 of JBAZUV010000013.1, read as the reverse complement.
GACAGCGGACATCCGCATCTTTCGCCTCCGGACTATTTTACAGCATAGTCCATTGGGCCCATGCGGCAAGAACCAATGGTCCTATGCTTAATATGAGACAATAGTCCTATATTCTAGTGAGCGCACGAGCAGGGGGAAAACGGGTGAGGTCGACCAAAATCCTCAGGTAAGCCGAGATCGACGCGACGGACGCTCCGTCTCCCATCTTCCGGGTACGGCCGCGCGTGAGTCGCGCGGCCTCTTGTCCTCAGGCGCAACGGACTCCGCCGGCACTGGCGATACGTCGGCCTTCACGCGAATGCCGGCTCCGATGCGCCTTGCGGATGCCCCTCCAGATGGGAGACGGAGCGTCCCTCGCCGTGTCTCGATCCCTTGATACGGTCGGCCCGCACTTTCGGCTGCAGTCTTCTCTGTAGAGGCGCCGAAGAACGGCGCCGGAGGCCTCGGTTCCCGTCTGGAGGGGCCTGCGCAGCGAGCCGCGAGGACGGCATTCGCGTAAACGCCGACGTATCGCCAGTGCCGGCGGAGAGGGCGAGCGAGCACAGAGCGCGCGGCACACGGCCGCGCGCGTACCCGGAAGACGGGAACCGAAGCTTTCGGCGCACTGATTGACGGCTTACCAAAGGATCTAGGAGTCGAGGCGGCGCGGGCCGCTGGGCCAATTTGATAAAATGTCCCCGTGAGCGATACAGTCCAGCTGCGCCGCGATCCTGAGTGGTTCCCTTTCCTGACGGGCTTATCCTGGACCTATCACCATACCAGCACGGCCTTCGAGGGAGTGGAGACGGTCCGGATCGAATTGCTCGAGATCCTGCACGGCCCCGACGGGGAAACGGCCCGCGCGGCCCTTTGGCGCAGCCGCATGGGCGCGACCCCCTCGCGCATCGACTACTCCATCCACAAGACCGGCAAGGAACTGCGCGCCGAAAACGGAGTCCTGGGCGCGAGCCGCCGAGAGTTCTCTCTTCCCGCCTCCGTGGGAACGCGATGGTCCGAGCCTCCGGACGATTTCAAGATCGCATCCATCGATGAGACGATCCAAGTGCCCGCGGGCCGGTTCACGGGCTGCCTGCGCGTCAACGCGTTCCTGGCCGGGGGGGACGCGGGCTCTTCCATCCGCTACTACGCGCCCAATCTCGGCTATGTCTACGAGGAATACTCGGGCGAGACCCGCGGAGCGCGCGTCAGCCTCGTCTCCTTCTCCCGCGAAAAGAAATAACCTGAATCCGTCATTCCGGCGAAGGCCGGAATCCAGGAGCACGTCGAAGCCTGGGCCCCGGCTTGCGCCGGGGAGACGAAGAAAAACGCTTAACCTGAATTCTGGCTAGACTCTACTGCACGCGCAGGAGATGCTGCGGCGGGACCGGAGCGTGCCCGCGGATGAAGATCGCCAGATGATGGTTGCGCCGGGCAGCGTCTCCTTTGGGATGGTCCTCATCGTGCCAGCGCTCCAAGAACTCCGATATCGGAAGCCAGCCGTAGCCCGTGTAGGCGGAAGGGTCCATCAGGTAAATGTTCTCGTTGTCCAGGCCGATGACCACCGAGTAATGCCCATGCTCCCAGTCCTCGGGCCACGGCTTGTACGGCTTGCCGGGCTCGCGCCAAGCCTGGTACTCCACCATGACCGTCTCCCCGCGCCGCAGCGCCAAGCGAAGATCCGAGATCGAGGCGCCCTGTCGGACCTCGGCGGATAAGCCTCTCTTGCGCGCGGCCCTGGCGATAGGCTCGGACTGCGTCCCGTACTTGGGATTGGTCCCCAATTCCTTGTAAAGCTCGCTCTCGTTGCCGTCGTGATCGAGCCAGTAGTAGAGGATGGACAAGAAAGAGGCGGCGCCGCAGCTGTAGTCCGTGGCCTGCGGGACGATCTGCATGCGCAAGGCCTCTCGCGGCAGCGCCGGCGCCGCCGCATGGACCCCGACCGCCAAAATTGCGGAGAAAACGCTTACCAGTATCTTCATAGCGATAGGAAACCATTTCCAAGCCTCTGAAATAAACCAGCCGGAAAAATTCAGTTGCCCTCAAATCTGTCCATGCCTGAATTTTTCCGGAGGGGATTTCAATACGGCGACAACGGCAGCGGAAATACGACCTGAATGACATGAATCGTTAACAGGCGGATGCTATTTTCATACGTGATGAGGTCCGCGCTAGCAGCGCTTCTGCTCCTGTGCCTGCCCGGCCCGCGCGCGCGCGCCGCGGCCGCTCCGGACACATGGCAGACTTTCCGCTCCATGGAAGAGCGCGTCGAGACTCTGCTGTCCGATATGCTCGGCCCGGGCCGGGCGCGCGTCTTCATCCGGGCGAGCGCCTCTCCTTCCGCGGCCCGGCATGCGGCCCCGGCTGCGGCGCCGCTCTCGGACCCGGAAGAAGCGCGGCCCGGAGAGCTCTTCGAGCGCCTGCGCGGACTGCGCGAGCGCTCCCCGGAGATCCTGCCCGGCTACGGGCTCCCGCGCTCCCTGCGAGAGGAACTTCTGCTGCTCTACGCGGACGCGCGGACCGCTGCTCCCGCGCAGAAGGAACCGGCGCCCGTGGCCATGACGATCAAGCTCGTGCTCGATCCCAAGGTGCCGGACGCCCAGGTCCAGCCCATCCTCAACACCTTGAGCGACATCCTGGACCTCTCTCCGGAATCCGGCGACGAGGTCCGCGTGCTGCGCGCGCCCTTCAAGCCCCGCCTTCCGCCCGCGTCCATGCCGGACCTGCGCTGGACCTTGCTGGCGGGACTCGGGCTCCTGCCCGCGGCCCTGGTGCTCTTGGCGGCCTTGCCGCTGATCATGCGCCTGCGTCCCGAGTTCGCGCTCCTGCGTCCGCGAATGACGGCCGGGAGCCTGCGCGATCTTCCGCTCTTGCGCTCCGAGAGAGAGCGGCGCCTGCGCACCCCTTTGAGCCCGCTGCGCGGGCATCCGGAGTCCCGCCGAGGCTTTCTCCGAGGGAATTCCGCGCTCTTCGACGTCCTTCGCGCCGCGAGACTCCGGCTCGGGCTGCGGGAGGCGCAGAAGACCGCCGAGTTCTTGTCCAACGAGCCGCCGCCCGAAGCCGCCAAAGCCCTGCGCAGGTTCGAGCCCGCGGCCGCGGCCGCGGTGTTCCGCAGGCTGCCCTCCATGGTCCGAGAGGCCGTCTCCTTGGAACTTGCCCGCAATCTGAGCATGCCTCCGCCGGAACCGACGCCTTTGCCCCGAAGCCGGTGGAGACGCCCGCCGCCCCCGCCGCCGCCTCCGTCCCTGCGGGAACGCTTGACCCGCTATCTGCGCAGGACGCAGCGCGAGCGATTCCTCGAAGAGCTCGCCATCCGCCTGAGTTCCGAGGAGCGGGAGGAGCTCGCCTCCCGGCTCGCGACATCCGCCCCTGAGCGCGCCGACGCCCTGCGCCGGCTGCCCTCTCTGGAATCATTGGCCTCGGCCGACGCGCATTCCCTGCGGGAATGCCTGGCGAGATTCCCGGCCTCCATGCTCGCCGAAGCCCTCTTCGGCCTCGATGAGAACTCGCGCGCAGGCCTGCTCAAGGCGCTTCCGCTTCCTCTCGCGCAGATCGTGCAGGAAGACTGCCGCAAAGTCCATCCGGCGCCCGACCGCCTGGGGGAGCTGCGCGGGGAGATCCTCTCGCGCTGGCTGAACCTGGCCGACCGCGGCCGCATCACGCCGCAGGGGGATCTTTCGTGAGCGCGCGCGCCGCGCGGTTCGGGATGCTGCTTCTGCCGGCGGCCTTCTTGTGCGCCTGCGCCGCGTCCCCGCGCAGAGCGAAGGATATCCCGCTGGAACCCGTGACGCCCCTGGCCTTGATCCCGCCGCCGATCTCCCGAACCGGAGCGCGCCTGCCCACTCCGTCGGAAGACCTCCGCCGGCTCTCGGGCCTGCTCACGGAACTGGGACTCGAGACCGATCCCGTGCGCGCCGAGGAGCTCTTCCTGGAGGGCTCTCCCGCGTCCGACTGGACCCGCGTCGCCCTGGACGCCTACGTGCGCCGCCAACCCCTGCAGGCCGTGCTCTTCGCGCAAGCCGCGGTGGGAGAGGATCCCGACAACGAGGCCCGCAGGCTCCTTCTCTCGGCCCTGGCCCGGCGCACGGGCGTGGACGCGGACCCGCAAGGGCTTCTGCCTCTGTCCGTGCTCGTGGAGTATGAACTGCGCTCGGCGGAGGATGCCTTCTTCGACCGCCGATTCGGCTCCGCGGCCCAGCATTGCCGGCGGGCGCTCCTGCTCGAACCCGGCAGCGCCAAGGCTTGGCAGAAGCTGGGCTCCGCGCTCTATGCCCAGGGAGAAGAAGCCCAGGCGCGGGAAGCCTATCGCCGCGCTCTGCGGGCCGATCCTCGCGATGAACGCCTTCACGCGTTCCTCCAGGAAAAGGGCTGGGAGCAATGATTCCGAAACAGCCCGGCCGTATCCTAAGGACAGGAATGCCCGATGCCGGAAAACTATAAGGATTACCTGGACCAGTTCGGCCGCGAGGTGGAAGAGACGATGCGTCAAAGCGCCTCTCCGCCCGGCACGGACCCTTTGCCCGCCCTGCACAAGGCCCTCTCGGACTTCGAGTCCTGGTGGGACCGCGAGGCCCCTTCCTCCTGCGAGCCCGAACCCGACGACCGAGTGGAATCCCTGCGAAGGGATCTTGAGCGCTCGCAGGCCGAGGTGCAGGGGATGAAGGCCTCCCTGTCGCGGCCCGCGGAACCCGATGCCCAGGAATCGCGCCGCAAATGCGAACGGCTCGAGCAGGAGAACGAGGACCTCAAGCGCTGCCTCCTCTCGGTCCAATCCCAGATCGCGGACGCCCAGACCCGCGCCCTGCGCGCGCAGGAAGGCTATGAGTCCACGATCCTGCGGCTCGAGGAGCAGTCCCGCATCCATGCCGAACGGCTGCTGGAACTCGCGCGCGACAAGCAGTTCCTGGAATCCCAGCTTTCGCGGGCCTCCGACCGGTCGCGCGACTTGGAAGCCGCGCTGGAAAAGCAGCGGACCCAGAACCAAGCCCTGGAACGGGAAGTCGTGGAAGCCCGCGGACGCGCCGACGGGCTGGACCGCAGCCTCACGGAACTCCAGCGGGACCACTCCGCCCAAGAAGGCTCCCTGCGCGAACTGCGCGTGCACGCCGCCGCTTTCCAAGAACGCCTTCTGCGAAGCCGTGCGACGCTCAACGAGGATTCCGAACGCGGGCGCGAGATCCAGCGCCAGGGAGAGGAACTGCGCCGCAGCCTGAGCGCGCAGGAGGACGCCTCCCGCAAGCTCGGCGAGGAGCTCCGGCAAGGCATGGCGCAGGGCCGCGCGGAATCCGACGTGCGCATGCGCGAGACGGTGCGATTCCTGGAGGAGCAGCTCCATCGAGTGGAAGAGGACTCCTCCTCCCGCTACGAGGAATTCCGAGGGCTGCTCGAGACCCTGGCGCGAGTCCTGCCGCAGCAGGACGAGGAGGATGCCGGGTGAGCTCGAAGTATTGGGTCTACATGAACGGAGAAGTCCCCGGCGCCTACTCTCCGGAGGAATTGGCCGCGATCCCCGGCTTCGGCCAAGCCGTTCTCGTCTGTCCGTCGGAAGGCGCGGTGCAGGAGCGAAACTGGCGCAGGGCGGGGGAATTCCCGGACCTTTTGGATGCGATGCAGGCCCTGCACGCCGCGCGCGCGAAGGCGCTCCAGCCCGAACCGGCGGCGCAGGCGGCCCAAGCCGGCGTCCCGCTCTTTGCGCCCAAGGGCCCCCAAGACATACTCGACGACGCTTCCTCGCGCATCTTCCTGCACGTGGCCGATCTCATGCGCGAACTGGAGAACCGCCGGGAGGAGCGGGCGGTCAACCAGGCGCTCCAGCGCCAGAACGGGGAACTGCGCGGCGAACTGCTCGCCGCGAGAGAACGGCTCTGCAAGCTCGAAGAGCGCGCGGCCCTGATCCCGGGCTTCGAGGACCGCGAAACTCAGCTCCAGAACCTGCTGGGACGCACGCGCACGGAACTGCGGGAAGCCATGGCGCGGCTGGAACCCGCGGAGCAGGAAGTCCTGCGCGCGCGCGCCGACCTCGCTCAGGAGCGCGCCCGCGCGAGTTCCGCGGAGGAGGACGCGGGCCGGAGCAAGAAGCTCGTCGCGGAACTCAGCGCCCGGCTCGCCGAGAAGGAACTCACTCTCGCCCGGGCCTTCGGCCTCATCCGCAAATTGGAACAGACCCTCTCCGACATCGTGCCCGGCGCCACGGCCGGCATCCGCGATGAAGTCCCGGAGATCGCGGTACCGGAACTCTCCTCAGGCGCGCGAGAAGCTCGACCGGGGAGCGCTTCCCCGACAAGAGAGGACATGCCCCTGCATACCCGCGACGAACACGGCTACTCCGACGCGCATCTCCCGCCCGAGGGAGAAGTCCGGCCCGTCCCCCGCCCGTGGCGCAGCGCGATCAGCAAAGCCTTCCAGCGCCTCCTCCATCCCTGATCATACGCCGCGCCTGACAAGCATTTCCTCCGCGGACCCCGCAAGGGACCATTGGTCCCTTTGCGGCTGTTTTTTGGTATAATGTCCATAGGACGAATGGCAGGGACTCGGAAGATCGGATCATGATCCTTGAAAAGTTTGAAACGTTGTCTCGACGGATAGCCGATGCGGCCCGCAGGAGCGGACGGGACCCATCTTCGGTGGGATTGGTCGCGGTAGTCAAGAAGTCCTCCAGCGAAGACGTGCGCACCCTGCTCCTGTCCGGACGCGTGCCCTGGTTCGCGGAGAGCCGCCTCCAAGATGCGGCCCGCAGGCGCATGGAACTGGGACCCGCGGCGGAAAAAGGACGGTGGCGATTCATCGGCCATCTGCAGACGAACAAGGCCGCCTCGGCCGCGGAACTCTTCGAGAGCATCGACAGCGTCGATTCTCTGCGTCTGGCCCGCACGCTCGATGCCGCGGCGGCGCGGATGCAGAAACGGCTGGAGATCCTCATCCAGGTCAAATTGACCGATCGGGAGACCCAGTCCGGACTGCGGCCGGAAGAGGCGGGGGGATTCCTCAAGGAGCTCCAGGCCTTCCCGAACCTCTCCCCCAACGGCTTGATGGCCATCGCGCCGCTCTGCGAGGAGACGCCGGAACAGGCCCGGCCCGGATTCCGGAGGATGCGCGAACTGCTCGAAAAGCACTTCCCGCCGGACCGCTTCCCGCAGCGGAGGCTCTCCATGGGGATGAGCAACGATTTTGAAGTGGCCGTCGAGGAAGGATCGACGCTTTTACGCATCGGTTCCGCGCTGTTCTCGCAGGACCGCGAGGACGGCGCCGGACTCCGAACTGAGAGCAAGGGAGAGAACCAAGCATGATCGTCAAAGTGCGCGTCATCCCCAATGCAACCGAGAACGAAGTCATCAGCCGCATAGGCAGCGTTCTGCGAGTCAAAGTCACAGCCGGAGAGGTCAACGAAGAGGCCAACAAGGCCCTGCGGAATTATCTCGCGGAGTTCTTCGAAGTCACCCCCAAGGCCGTGAACATCATCCGCGGCGCCAAAGGCCGCGAGAAAACGGTGGAGATCACCGGCGAGACCGAAGAGTCCCTGCGCCGGGTGATGGAATCCATCCCGTAACCGGCGAAGGAATCCCCGGGCGAGCGTAAAGACTCCCGTCCGGGGATTCCTTTGCCGCCGCGCTCCCGTCGAACGCCTCACAAGGACCCCTTTCCCATGCGCTCACGATCCGATTCTTCCAAACTCGATTCCATACGGCCGGCCTGCTGGAAAGACGGAGCGCTCTACGCGCTCGACCAGCGGCTCCTGCCCCATCGCCGGGAATACCGCCGCCTGGCCACGCCTTCGGCCGTGGCCGCGGCCACGCGCGACATGCTCCTGCGCGGAGCCCCGCTCATCGGAGTGGCCGCGGCCTACGGCTGCGCCCTGGCCGCCCGCGGCGGGAAAAGGCTCGCGCACATCGAGAAGGAAGGCCGCCTCCTGCTCGCGGCCCGGCCCACGGCCGTGAACCTCGCCTACGCAGTCGATCGGATGATGAAAAAAGCGCGCGCCCTGGTCCAGGATGGGGAAAAGGACCTCTACGCGGGCCTCCTCGCGGAAGCGCATGCCGTCTTCGCCGAGGACCTGGAAGCCAACCGCAAAATGGCCGAGTACGGAGCCCGGCTGCTCAAGCCCGGCTCCACGGTCATGACTCACTGCAACGCCGGCGCCTTGGCCACTTCCGGCATCGGCACCGCGCTCGGCGTCATCGGCCAAGCCTTCCTCATGGGCCGCGTTCGCCGGGCCTATGCCTGCGAGACGCGGCCCTATCTCCAGGGCAGCCGACTGACCCTTTGGGAGCTCATGAGCGCGGGCATCCCCTCGGAACTCATCACCGACAACATGGCCGCGCACATCATGGCCACCCAGCGGGTGGACGCGGTGATCGTGGGCGCAGACCGCATCGCGGCCAACGCGGACGCGGCCAACAAGATCGGCACCTACGGACTGGCCGTCCTGGCCCGCTACCACGGCATCCCGTTTTACGTGGTCGCGCCCTCGACGACCATGGACCTCTCGATCGCGCACGGCCGGGACATCCCCATCGAGGAGCGCAGCGCCAAGGAAGTCGTGGAGATCCACGGAAGGAGCATCGCGCCCAAGGGCGCGCGCGCGCGGCATCCGGCCTTCGACGTGACGCCCCACGCGCTGATCACGGCCATCGTCACGGAGAAAGGAGTCGTCAAACCGGCCACGGGAAAGAATCTCGCCAAGATCCTTAGCCGGAAAAATTCAGTCGGCCTCAAATCTGTCCATATCTGAATTTTTCCGGATTCCGCGAACAAAAACATCCCGTCGCTTCCGTCTGAAAGGCAGGGTCAACTGCGGAATCCGGGATTCAGGAACGCGCTTTTCAGGAAGCGGAAGGTTTTTCCGGCAAACCGGCAAAGCAGGCCCGCAGGCGCGCCACGCATCGGGCGGCTTGGGACACGGCCTCCATCTCGGCGACCCGCCGCGCCACCTCATCGATGAGACAGCGTTCCTCTCTCAAAAAAGGCCCTTCCTGCGCCGCGGGCTTCTCCCGCAGATAGCCGATCTCCACGCAGCCGACCGGGTGGCCGTGAAGACGGATCGGGCTCTCCAGCATCCATCGAGTACTCCGGTAATTCTCGGAGCGGAATTCCTTCTCGCCCAAGCGCACGCGCGAGCAGGCGCAGTCCGCGTGCTGAAGGGCTTTGGGCAGGAGCGCGACCACCTCGCGGATCATCTCCTCAAGATCGGCATGGGGCCGCTCGAGCAGATGGGAGACGCTGAAAAGGCAGTCGAGCTCCTTGACCCGTTCGTTGAGCTCCCGAGTCCGCTTCTTCAAGGAGTCTTCGAGCCACGCCAGCTCATCCTGCACGCGCGAGAGCCGTCCTTCCAAGTCCGCCGCGCGCGCCTGCGAGGCCTGCAGCGCGGAGATAAGCTCCTCACGGCTCGTCCCTTCATAAGGATCCATAGAGATTCCTATCATATAACACAATCATGCACCTCAGCATGCAGGCATCGCAATCCCTGAGTTTCGTCACCCCGGCGAAAGCCGGGGTCCAGCTTGCTCCTGGATTCCGGCTTTCGCCGGAATGACGACGAACGGCTTGCACCGGAATGACGGAGCGTTCGTGAACGGATTGGACGACTACACTATGGGATGAAATTGATATGATTCGTCGATGCCTGAAAAAAATACTTCCCGCGCGCAGACGGTCGTCGTCCTCGTCACCGTCCCGGACCGGCGCTGCGCAGGCAAGCTCGCCCGCGCCCTGGTGAGGGAACATCTGGCCGCGTGCGTGAACATCCTGCCGGGCGTCCGCTCGGTCTATCGCTGGAAGGGGAAGATCGAGTCCTCCTCGGAACTGCTCCTGGCGGCCAAGACGCAAAGGACTCGTCTGGCGAAACTCACGCGCCGCGTGAAGGCTTTGCATCCCTACAGCGTCCCGGAAGTCGCGGCCCTGCCCATCCTCGGCGGGAACGCGGACTATCTCGCGTGGATCCGAGAGTGCGTGCGATGACCGCCGGACCTTCCAAGCCGCTGCCCGGCAGCGAATCCCGCCGCACGCCGCTCTTGGTCCTGGCATCCGCCTCTCCACGCCGAAAGGAACTGCTCAAGGGACTGCGCATCCCGTTTTGCGTCCTCCCCTCCGACGCGGGCGAGGACTCCTCGACGACGGAACCCCGGAAGCTCGTGCTGGAACTGGCTCTGCGCAAGGCTCGATCCGTGGCGCAAGCCTTGAACCGCCACGCCCTGGTCCTCGGAGCGGATACCCTCGTGGTCTGCCGGGGGGAGATCCTGGCCAAGCCCTTGGACCGCGCCGACGGCCGCAGGATCCTTCGGATGCTCAACGGAAGCTGGCACCGCGTCTACACCGGGGTGGCGCTCGTGGACGCCTCCACGGGAAAAGCCTGGAAGACGGCCTGCGTCAGCCGCGTCAAGGCGCGCAGGCTCGCGCCCGAGACCCTGGAGCGCTACGTGGGCAAGCACATGGACAAAGCCGGCGCCTACGCGGTCCAGGACCAAGACGATCCCTTCATCGAGCGCATCGACGGCCCCTACGACAACGTCGTCGGCCTGCCGCTGGCCTGCGTGCGTTCTCTCCTGCGCAGAGCCCTGGCCGCCCGAAAGACGGCGCACTCCGCCCTCCGAAGGAGGAAGAAATGACATCGTTCCGACTCTCGACCCTCCTGCGCTGCGCCAATCTCTGCATCATCGCGGCCTGGCTATGGACCCTGCGCTCCTCGGGACTCCTGCTCTCTCCCGAGCTCCCCTTAGCCGTGCTCTTCGCCGAGCTCTGGACCGCGGCCCTGGCCGCATTCCTCTCAAGCGAACCTCCCGCCGCGGTCCAGGCCTCGCTCCTGACCGCGGACTGCGCGGCCGTCGCCTTCGCGGCCGTGCATGCCCAGGCCGCGGCCATGGACCTGCTCTTCGGCCTGTGCGTGCCTCTGCTGCTGGCCGGGATGCTCCTGCCGGCAGGCCTCTGCGTCTGCACGGCAGCCTTAGCCGCCGCGGCCGCCGCCGCGGTCTCCGGCGTCACCCAAACCTCCTGGCTCGTGATCTCCTTGAGGCTGAGCCTCCTGCTCCTTCTGCCGGCCTGCGCGGCGCTGGTCTCGCGGCATCTGCTCGCGCGGCGCGCGCGGCTGGTCCATGAGAACCTCTCCCTGCAGCGTCAGCACCAGCTCTCGGAATACGTGACCTACGTCCTATTCCAGCTGCGGGAGTACATGACCTCCATCACCACGGTCGTGGAGCATCTCGGACTCTCGGCGCAGGACGAGGCGAGCAAGGACCTCTTCCAGAAGCTCAAGCGCATGCTCATGGAAGTGAACTCGAAGATCGTGCGCACGGTGGATACGGTCCGCACCACCTCGCGCCGCATCCTTCCGTCCTCCGTCGAATGCGACCTGGCCCTGATCATGAAGGAAGCCTCCGAACTCTCCCGCGCCACGCACCCTCGCCCGCGCGTGGAGCTCAGCATGCGCTGCGACGGCTCCGTGCGCGTCCAAGGCAGCCGCCGCATGCTCCTGGCCGTGCTGAGCGCTCTCTTCGACAATGCGCTGGAGGCCTTCCCGATCGGCGCAGCGGGCAGGATCCGCGTACTCGCCCAAGAACATCAGGAGTACGTGGGCCTGCGCATCGAGGACGACGCCGGCGGCATCCCGGCGGAGCGGCTCGCCAAGCTCTTCGAACCCATGTCCACCTCGAAGGCCGACTCCGGCGGCATCGGCCTGGGGCTCTCCATGTCGCGCCGAATGCTCGAATCCACGGGAGGAACGCTCGCCGTGGAGAGCGGGGAAGGCCGCACCCTCGCGCGGCTGCATATCCCCAAGCGGCCGGCCCTGCCCACCATACGAAACGAAGACTCCACCTGGGCCTCGCGAAGAGGCTCCCCTGAGAGGCGCCCATGAACGACTCCGCTCCAGTCCCTGCCGAAGAAAAGCAGCAGCCCTTGGAACCTCTCGGACTCGGGGAGATGCTGGAAGCCTCCCTGCGCGCGCCGTTCACTCCGGAGACGGCCTTCACGCTCTGCGCGCAGCGCCCGGCGCCCGGATTCGCGACCATGGTCTTGAATCTCCTGCTCTGGACCGGTGCGGCCGTTCTCGTCAATGCGCTCATGCTCCTGAGCAGCGGCGCTTCCTCCTCGCTGGGCATCGTATGGACCGTGATCTCCCTGGCCGCTTCGCTCGCGCTCTCCCTGGCCGCGAGCTTCATGGGAGCAGGAATACTGCTCGCGCTGGCCGCGCTCTCCGGAGGAGAAGCCTCCTATGAACGCTCTTATGAGCTCAGCTCCCTGCTCTCGTCTTTAGCGCCGGCGGCATGCGCGCTGGCCTGGCTCTCGGTCCCCTGGTGGTCCGTGCTGATGAGCGTCTACGCCGCCTGGCTCATGATCGCAGGCATCGCCGCGCTGCACCGCGCCCCCAAGCTGCAGGCCGGGATGGTCGTGGGCGGATTCGCATTGGTGCTCATCGGCGCCCAGATCCTGGCGCGGCCGCTCTTCCAACGCCTGAGCCGGCAAGCCGAGACCGCGGCCCAGCTCTACACCGCGGAGCAGAGCGCGGTCCAGGCCCTCTCCCAACTCCAAGCCGCGGCCCAGCAGCAGCCCGCGGCCCCGTCCGCGGACCCTTCGCAGCCGGCGCAGGATCCGGCGGCCGCGACGCCGATGCGCGGACTCTCCAGCGTGGATATGATCCGTTCCATGAACTCCGCCGATGACGGGAGCGCCGGCTCCGGATTGCGCGTGCCGCCCGCGCTCCCGGACCCCCGCGAAATGGAACGCATGAAGGAGTCCGGCCTTGAGATGCTCGAGACCGCCAGCCGCCGCATGAACGATCCCGCGCTCATGCGCAGCCTCTCTCCGGAACAAGCCCGCCAGATGAAGGGCCTCCAGCGCGCCGTCGACCAGCTCCGCGGACAGATGAAGAACGGCCAACCCATCGACAACCGCCAGATGCTCTCGCAGATACTGCAGATCATGAGCCAGGTCCAGCAATCTCCGGCCCCGGACCGCCGCGGCGCGCCGCCCCAGGCGGCGGACGGGCAATGAACTCCGAGCGCCTGCCCCCTTGGCTGAAGGTGCGCCTCGGCGCGGGAGAGCGCTTCAACCATGTCCAGGACTTGGCGCGCGCGGGGGGACTCAACACGGTCTGCTCCCACGCGCGCTGCCCCAACGCGGGGGAATGCTGGTCCTCCGGCACGGCCACCTTCATGATCCTGGGCGAGACCTGCACGCGGGCCTGCCGCTTCTGCTCCGTGCCCGCCGGCGCCCGGCCGCCCGCGCCGGACCCGCAAGAGCCCGAGCGCTTGGCCCAAAGCGTCGCGGCCCTGGGCCTGCGCTACGCGGTGCTGACCACGGTCTGCCGCGACGATCTCCCGGACCAGGGCGCGGGCCACGCCGCCGCCTGCCTGCGCGCCGTGCGCGCGCGCTGTCCCAAGACGCGCATCGAATACCTGGCCCAGGACTTCCGCGGAGAAGAAGCGCCTCTGCAAACGGTCCTGTGCGCCGAACCCGACGTATTCGCGCACAACATCGAGACCGTCGAGCGCCTGACGCCTCTGGTTCGCGACCGCCGGGCAGGCTACGCGCTCTCCCTGCAAGTCCTGCGCACGGTCCGCCGCCTGCGGCCGGAGATGAAGCTGAAGTCCTCGATCATGCTCGGACTGGGAGAGACGGAAGAAGAGCTCTTTGCCGCCTTCAAGGACCTCCTGGCCGCGGGAGTGAGCGTGCTCACCCTGGGCCAATACCTGCGGCCCACGCGCGCGCCCCGCCATCTGCCCGTCTCGGAGTTCCTGCCGCCCGCCCGATTCGCACAGCTCGGCCGGAAAGCCGAGGCCATGGGCTTCGAGCATGCGGCCTCCGCTCCTTTGGTGCGCAGTTCCTACCGAGCCTCGGAAGCCTTCGGCGCCGAGGATCCCTCATCGCAGACGCCTCAGCCGGAGAATCCGCGAAGAAAAAGGACCTCCCAATGAAAACCGCCGACGTGCTCGTCATCGGAGCAGGACCCGGAGGATACGTCTGCGCCATCCGTCTGGCCCAGCTCGGCAAGAAGGTCGTCCTCGTGGAGAAGGACAAGGTAGGCGGGGTCTGCCTCAATGTGGGCTGCATCCCGTCGAAAGCCCTGATCCACGGGGCAGGCATCGCGCACAAGGCCCGGCACGCGGAAGCCGTCGGCATCATGGCCCCGGAGCTGAGCGTGGATTGGTCCAAGACCGTGGCGTGGAAGAACGCGGTCGTCGGCGGACTCACGCGCGGGGTTTCCGCCCTGCTCAAAGCCAACGGCGTCGAAACCCTCCACGGCGCCGCCCGATTCACCGGGCCCAAGGAAGCCTTCATCGAGGGCGCCAATCTCAAGGAGACGGTCCAATTCGAGCACGCGGTCGTGCTCACCGGCTCCCGTCCCGTGAGCCTGCCGGGATTCGAATTCGACGGAAGCTGCATCCTGGGCGCCACCGAGGCCCTGGCGCTTTCCGAGCCGCCCGAGAGCATGGCCGTCATCGGCGGAGGAGTCATCGGGCTCGAACTCGGCACGATCTTCGCCAAGCTGGGATCGAAGATCACGGTCGTGGAATTCATGGACCAGCTCCTGCCGGGCCTGGAGCCCGACGCGGTCGCGCCGATCTCGCGCTCCCTGCAAAAGCTCGGGGCCCAGATCCATCTGCGCTCCAAGGCCCTGCGCTGGTTCGGGAAGGACGGCAGCACGGAGCTGACCGTGCAGACCCCGGAAGGAGAACTCACCCTTGAGACGGACTGCATCCTGCTCAGCGTGGGCCGCAGACCCAACAGCGACGGGCTGGGACTGGAGGCCGCGGGCGTCGAGCTCGACGAAAAGGGCTTCATCCGCGTCAACGAGCAGATGCGCTCGAGCGCCGCGAACATCTATGCGGCCGGCGACGTGGCCGGCCCGCCCTACCTCGCGCACAAGGCCTCGCGCGAGGCCTTGCTCGCGGCCGCGGCGATCGCGGGCCGCCCTGTGGAGCCCCGCGGCCCCATCCCGTGGGCCGTCTACACGGACCCGGAAGCCGCGGGCGTCGGGGAGACGGAAGTCCAGGCGCGCGGACGCGGCGCGGACGTGCTCATCGGGAAATTCCCGTTCGCGGCCAATGGACGCGCCCAGACCCTGCGCGAGCCCGACGGGTTCGTGAAGCTCGTGGCGGACAGGAACGACGGACGGCTCCTGGGCGCGACCCTCGTGGGACCCGATGCCTCGGACCTCATCGGAGAGCTCGCGCTGGCCTTGCGCATGAAGGCCACGCTCGAAGACCTCGCCAACACGGTGCACCCGCATCCGAGCCTCTCGGAAGCGATCATGGAAGCCGCGGAAGCCGCGCTCGGGCATGCCATCCATATGCTGCCCGCGAGGAGATGACCATGTACTCCGTCACCAAGCACATCCATCTCTGCTACGGGCACCGCCTGCTCGACTATCAAGGCAAATGCCGCTTCCTGCACGGGCACAACGGCCTCGTGGAGGTCTCCATCGCGCGGCCGCGGCTGGACTCGCGCGGCATGGCCATGGACTTCTCCGACATCTCCGCCGTGCTCAAGGTCTGGATCGATGCGGAACTCGACCACAAGATGATCCTCAACGCCAAGGACCCGCTGATCCCGCTCTTGCAGAAGCACGAGCAGGCCCTCGTGCTCTTTCCGGGCAATCCGACCGCGGAAGCCCTGGCCAAGCACGTCTATGACTACGCGAAGAGCCGCAGCCTGCCGGTCTCGCGCGTGAAGTTCTGGGAAACGCCCTCTTCCTACGCCGTCTACGAAGGATGACCTCCATGGAAACACTCTCGAAGCGCAAAGTCGTGATCATCGGCTCCGGCTCCGCCGGATACACGGCCGCCATCTACGCGGCTCGGGCCGAACTCTCCCCGCTCATCTATGGAGGCGTGGCCATGGGCGGACAGCTCATGATCACCTCGGACGTGGAGAATTTTCCGGGCTTCCCGGAGCCCGTGCCCGGACCGGAGCTCATGGAGCGCATGCAGAAGCAGGTCCAGCGCTTGCGCGTGGACATCATCCAGGAACTCGTGGCCAAGGTCGATTTCTCCAAGCGGCCCTTCCTGCTCGAATCCACCGAAGGCCGCCGCACCCTGGCAGATACCGTGATCATCGCCACGGGCGCGGACGCGCGCTGGCTCGGGCTGCCCTCGGAGACGCGCCTGCGCGGAAAGGGCGTCTCAGCCTGCGCCACCTGCGACGGCTTCTTCTTCAAGGGCAAAGAGATCGCCGTCATCGGCGGAGGGGACACGGCCCTGGAAGAGGCTCATTTCCTGACCCATTTCGCATCCAAAGTGACCGTAGTCCATCGCCGGGATGCCTTCCGCGCCTCGAAAGCCATGCAGGAACGGGTGCTCAAGCATCCCAAGTGCGCGGTGCTCTGGGACAACGTGGTCGAGGATATCCTGGGCGCCGAGAAGGTCTCGGGCCTGCGGCTAAAGAACGTCAAGACCGGGAAGACGCAGGATTTCCCATGCCAGGGCGTTTTCATGGCCATCGGGCATCTGCCCAACACGAAGATCTTCAAAGGCCAGCTGGAGATGGAAGAGTCCGGCTACATCCGCGCCGATGCCCGCACGCGCACGAGCGTAGCGGGAGTGTTCGCGGCCGGAGACTGCATGGATTCGCGCTACAGGCAGGCCGTGGTGGCCGCGGGCAGCGGCTGCATGGCCGCGCTCGAAGCCGAACGCTTCCTAGGATCGTGTCCGGGTAATCCGGTTGCGTAGTCCGGCAGACACGCTCCTATAACCTACAACGCCCGGGTAGGGATAGCCAAGTCGTTGAGACGTTCGTCGCGGCTGGGATGTTCTTCAAACCAGCCGAGATCCAGGCCTTTCTCGTCGCCGCGCCCGCGAAGATAATCCGCCAGCCAGCGCGGATCGGTCAGCCACGCGGAGAAGGCGTCCGCGCGAGATTCCTTGCGCCGCTGGACCGCCACGCCGCAGAAAGCGCCCGCGAGGGCCGGCAGCCAGCAGAGGAGGATCTTCCAGGCGCTCAGAAGACCGGGCAGACCGAGCGTCATGACGGACATGACGACGGCTCCCAAGGCATAGACCCCGATGCCCCATGCCGAGAACAGCGCCTCCGTGGTGCCGAAATGCCCTCGCCCGTCTTGGAAGCGCACGTGCCCCAGTTCATGGGCGAGAACTCCCATCAATGTCTTGGCGGGCAGGATCAAAAGTCCCGCGCCCAGACGCAGGCGAAGGAAAGTTCCCTCGGAGGACTCCCGCAGCACGACGCCGGCGTTCTTGGGATCAGAGGGATCGAGCTCGATGGATAATCCGATCTTCGACGCATCCATCCCCATGCGCGCAAGCATCGCCTTGAGCGCCTCTCGCGTCCACGACTCAAGAGCCTCCGCCTGCTCGGGAAGGGCGCGCAGCAGGAGGGTCCACTCCGATTCGGAGAGGCTTCGGCCCGCGCGCAGGCGCTCCACGCTCGCAGCAGCCAGGCGCGCCTCCTTTGCATCGATCGGAACCCCGCGCACGGACGCGGAGGCATCCGGGCTATTATTGCCCGCGCTTGAATGCGCTCTCCGGATGAAGAGGAAGAAGAAGTTGGCCAGCGCCAGAGCAGCCGTAGGCGTCCCTGCATCGAGCAGCGCGGCCAGGACCAGGGGAAGCGCCGTGAGTCCCATGTGCAGGATGCCCAAGAACATGCGCTCGCTCTCCTTTTTTTCGGCTTCACGGTAAGTCCCGACCGGGGGGCCGAGCTCGGAGAGCAGAACCCCGGCCGCGGGCCGAGCCGGCAGAAGCGAGGAGAATCCCTCGCGCAGACTCTGCAGAACTGCCGCGCCCGGCACGACATCCGCGTCCTGCCCCTGCTGCTCTCGTCTCGGGACGATGCCCGCAGCATCCTCCTGCCCTGCGCAAGAGGATACATCGAACGCCTGCCGTCCCCAGGAATAGGAGCTCTCTTCTGAAACTGCTTGTCCCTGAGCATCTAGCCCCATCTGCGCGGCATGCCCAAGGACGTCCGCGGCTCCACGCGCCGAGAAAATAAATCCGTCATCCCGGCGAAAGCCGGGACCCAGTAGTCGTCGGGGTGACGAGAACAAGTCTGGACCCCGGCTTTCACCGGCGTGACGGAAGTCATGCGACGTGCGGCGTACGACATGGACACCCGATCCGATCTCCGTCTTGACCGGAACAAGAACTCCGCCTGAATGGACGGGCGCTTCCGAGAGGGGGGACGCTCCGATCCCCTGGACTCCGAGCAGAGGAATGCCCGCGATCCCAGGAATGTCCGCGGGAACGATCTTTGTCGGAAGTCCGAGAGGCTGGAGCGCTCCAAGCGCTGTGACGCCCTGGCCGGGCACGTTCAGAGCGACGACCTGCGCGGCGCCCAGCACGGCTTCGCAGAACGCGGTCCCGGCGATGGAATGCAGGAGGGCCGCGATGAGCCCCGCGGCGATCGCTTTTTTCATCATCAGGGACAGGAGAACCTTCGGCTGCGATGAAGGAAGGAGCGCTCCTCGTTTCCGGGCCGCTTGCGGCAGGCTAATTCTTGCTGAACCTCTTCGAGCCCGGCAACGATCCTGGGCGTCGCAGCCAAAGCATTCTGCGCAATGACCTTTCGCATATGCCGGGCCCGCATCTCCAGGAGCGGATGCTTCGCGCTCGTGCGGCCGCGATAGAATTCGTAGCGGGGGTCGGTCTCGAAGACGCGCTGGACGGCATAGAGCGCGTCCACGGCCGCTGAAGCGTCATAGCCTGCATTGGAGAGCATGAGCACGCTCAGTCCGTCGGCCTCCAATTCCTGCCGCCAACGCAGGTCCAGCTCTTCATCGGAAGCCTCGGGCGAATCGAATATGCTGCGCCCCTGGATCGCGGGATGCTTGAGCTGGAGCAGGGCCACCTGCTCGGAGTGCGCCCGGACGTGATGCGCGATCTCATGGGCCAGCACGGCCGCGATCTCATCCTCGCTTTCAAGGGCCTCAATAAGCTCCGCGTCCGCCTCTCCGACTCCCGCTGAAATATCCGCCCCCGGCAAGCCCCACGATGAGTCGTTGAGGAAGAATCGGATCGGCGGCTCCATCCCCTTGAGCGCGGACCCGGAAAGCAGACGCTCCACGATGCGCGAGAAATATGCCTGCGCAAGGGGGATGGTAAAGCGCCTGACGTTTGGATCCGTCTCTCCCTCGATCCGCTTCCGGCGAGCCGCCGAAATCTGATCGACGATCTGCTTCGGAAAAACCGAACGGTCGAAGACCGGGATAGCGAAGCGGGGAGATTCCTGCGGAGCCGTCGCCGCAAGAAACTGTTCTACTCCGATGCCGATGCCGGGGATGGAGAAGAAAAGTTCTTGCGGCATCGAGAATCCGGATGAAGACAAGACGGCGGGGGAAACGACGGTGCTGCCCGGGATAGGAACAGGCGCCGCGACCTGCTGCGCCTGGAGCGGACAGGCGCAGACCGAACAAAACAGGGAAAGGACGATCAGCCGGGGATGATCCATGCGCAGAGTATCGCAGTATCCATGGACAGGCGCATGAGGCCAATGGCCAAGAGAACGGGTCCAATAGGCCCAGACTGAAAGGCCTATTCCGATTGCCCCGCCCGGCCCTGGGATGCAGTCGCAGAACCTTCCACACTATCGCATGAGATGGGAAACCTCATGAAATACACAGAGTCGGAAACATCCGCCCTCATCTTCTCGCCGAACAAACTCGCCGCATTTTTCATCTCCCTTATCCTGCTGATCGCGGCTCCTTTTCCCGCGCGCTGCGCCTCGGGAGACGCCCGGATATCCCTGCCTCCCGATATCCTCGAAGAGACCCTCTCCAAGATGCGAACGATCTCCGCCGAGATGGACATGAACGACGAACTGCGGGAAGTCTTGGCGCACAGCTCCATCGAGATCGAATACACATCGACGGGGATGAGCTTTCCGACACGGAAATCCATCGCGAACACCAAACGCTCGGTGGAACGCGATTATGCCGCGCTCCTAGACGCGAAGATCGATAGACAGGACATCCCCGAGATGCTGGCCATCCATATGATCCCCAGCATGCTCCATGAAGCCGTGCACTCAGTGGACATCGGCCATATCGGCTGTCCCACCGCGACCCGCGAACTCGAGGTCCTCGGCTATCTTACCCAGGTCCTCGCGTACAAGGACCTCAAGCAGCGCTTTCCCAAAGCCTTTGAACCGAAAACGCCCATCACCGTCGGGATGAAAGATCTGGAAGAAACCTGGGATCGTTTGGGCCCCGCAGGATTGCGGGCGAACCTCGAGGATCCCGCGTGGGGATATACAAGAACCCCTTCCGTCCATTCCGCCGCTGAATTAAAAAAAGAGATACTGAGCGACAGGAAAGACGCGTCGGTCGAAGCGCCGAAGCTGGCGGCGCTCATAAGCAAAACCTGCGGCGACGAGAATCCGCAGGACTGCGATAAAAAATTCCAGGCCTCCAAGCCTTCAGGTTATCGGTCTCTTCGAGAAGTGGAATTGGATCTGCAATGGTATGAGGATGTCGCCGCGTCCGCCCAAGAACATCCGGACGCGGACGCGATCATCCGCGAAAGCGCGCCCTATCTGGATGAGCGCCTGGAAAAGGCGCAACTCCTCTGGTGCTCGCAATCCCCGCAAAACTGCCCGGATCGCGCCTTGTCCCCGAACCCTTCCTTGCCCAAAGAGATCGGCCGACAGTTCTCCGGGAAAAGCCCGTTTTAAAAAGATCGCCGGCGTACTCAGGAGCGTGTCTGCCGGACTACGCACCCGGATGACTCAGACACGCTCTAACCGAGGAGTTCTGGCAGGCGGCTGCCGAGCTTCTGCTGGGACTCCACGAAGAAGAGCCAGGCCGAGTGCAGCCGCCGGGCCTTCTCCGCGGTGATCTTCGGAGTAAAGACCTTCTGCGGCTTGGACTCGCGCAGGGAACGCGCGAAAGGGAGCTTCGCGGTCTCGGCCGCAAGCGAAGCGGCTCCCAGCGCCGTGGCCTCGCGCTCGCCTAAGCGCGACACGGGCCGCTGAAGAAGGTCGGCTTGGAACTGGAGCAGATAGTCCATTCGCGCCACGCCGCCGGACGCCTGGAATCCGGCTGAGGCATCCAAACCCGCGGCCCTCGCGGTGGCCACCGCGTCCGTGACCAGGAACGCGATGGACTCCGCGGCCGCGCGCACGACGTCGGCCGAGAGCGTGTTCGCGCTCAAGCCGTAGCAGGCCGCGGCCGTCCGGTAGTCCCAACGAGGGGTCCCGAGCCCGCCGATGGCCGGGAGCAGCCAGACCCGCTCCTTGGACGCAGCGCAGAGCTTGTCGGCCTTGCGCACATCGCTTAGAAATCCGAGCCTGGAGAGCCAGTCAAAAGCCGCGCCGCAAGCATGGACCGTCCCTTCCAAAAAGAACGACCTTGAGGATTCGCGCTGAAGCGCCACGGTGGTGAGCAGGCCGGGCACGCGCCGATCCGAGCGCCCCGTGTGCAGGAGGAAGAAGGCTCCGGTCCCGTAGTTGAGCACCCCGGCGCCTTCGGAGTCCGCGCCCTGGCCAAAGGCCGCTGCCTGCTGATCGCCCAGCACCGCGAGCACGGGGAAAGTCCGCCCCTTGCGCCGCAGCGTCCCCCAAGAGCAGGCGCTGGGCCGCACCGAGGGAAGGATCTCGCGCGGTATGGAGAACATGCGCAGGAGTTCCGCATCCCAATCCATGCGCCGGATGTCGAAAAGCAGCGTCCTCTGCGCCAAGGTGGGATCCGTCGCGAAGATCTCCCCGCGGCTCAAGCGCCAGAGCAGCCAGGTCGCCACGGGACCCGCGCAGAGCCTGCCCGCATCCGCGGCGCGCCGGACCTTGGGTTCGTTGTCGAGCATCCAGCGTATCTTGGAAGCGGAGTAATACGGCGTGAGGTAAAGGCCCGTGCGGCTGTGGACGTCGGACTGCATATCCAGCATGGGCGCCAGCACGGCCGCGGCGCGGTTGTCCTGCCAGGAAGGGGCGCGGCCCAGGGACTTTCCCGTGCGGCGGTCCCAAAAGACCACGGTGGAGCGCTGAGAGCTCAGGCCCATGCCCGAGACCTGCGTCTTGGCCGGCAAGCCGGCCAGGGCTGCGTCCAAGGTCTGCTCGGCGGAACGCGCGAGCTCCTCGGGATCATGCTCGGCCCAGCCCGGCTCGGGCCGGAATATGCGCACGGGCTTCTGGGACGAAGCGGCGACGCGGCCGCGTTCATCGAAGACGATGGCGCGGGTGGAAGAGGAGCCTTGGTCCAGAGCAAGTACGTATTCCATGGTCGCGTCCTCCTTCACCGTCAGATGCCGAGGATCTTCACGACTACGCGCTTGCGGCGGCAGCCGTCGAACTCCGCGTAAAAGACCTGCTCCCAGGGACCCAGGTCCAGGCGTCCGGCCGTGATGGGGAGCGTGACCTGATGATGCACCAGGGTGCGCTTGAGATGCGCGTCCCCGTTGTCCTCTCCGGTCTGATGGTGGTGATAGTCGCCGGCCGGAGCCAGACGGTCGAGCCATTCCTGCAGGTCCTGCTTGAGGCCGGATTCCTCGTCGTTGACCCAGATGCCCGCCGTGATATGCATGGCGCTGACCAGACAGAGCCCCTCGCGGATGCCGCTCTTGCCCACGATCCCGGCGACCTCGCCGGTGATGTTGATGAGCTCGCGCCGCTTGCGCGTCTCGAACCAGAGATAATCCGTGTGCGCCTTCACGCGAGCTTTCTCTCCATGCGAAGGACCGTGCGGCCCTTGTCCTCTTCCTTGCCCGCGACCGAGAAGCCGAGCCCCTCGTACATGCCCTTGGTCCCGCGCCAGGCGCAGGTCTCCTCGCCTCCCTCGATGGGACAGGCCTCCAGGCTGGAAGCGCCGGCCTTGCGTGCCTCCTCGACGAGAAGGCTCACGGTCTCCTGGGCATAGCCCAGGCCGCGATAGGCATAAGCCATGGCGATGCAGCCCACGGCCCAGACGGAATCCTCGAACGGTCCCAGGCGGCTGCCCGGACGGTCCTTCATGAGGGGGAAAGAGGTCTTGGGCCCCGAACCGGTCCAGCCCACCACCGCGCCGTCGTTGTCGCGCACGATGAGGAATCCGGCATGCCCGCCCTCCTGGATATGGCGGCGCGTGGCCTCCAGGTTCTCCTGCTTCTTATCCTTGCAGCTTTCGGCCCAGCCTTCCTCCTGGGCGGAGCGCCAGCGCGCGCAAAAACAGCCGCCGAATTCCTTGTTCGAGAGCAGATGTTCGAAATCCCCGAGTCTGCGGCGGTCCAAGCGCACGAGCTTGATCTTCGACGGGTTCATGCTTCCTCCTCGATCTTCTTGACCCGCAGGACGTGGTGTTCGGCCTTGCGGCTGAGACGGTGCAGACGGTCGCGCAGATCCAAAGGCAGAGTCGGGTCGTTCATGACCTTCTGGACCAAAGGGGCGGAGGGCGCGAGGATCTTCTCCCAGAAGCCCGCTCGCTGGATAGTCTCAAGGACCTTGGGCTTGTCCGCGTCCTTGAACTCCCATTTCTCGTCGGTGTGCAGAGCGACCTCGTAGCCCGTGCCGAAGGCGCGGACATAGCCGTGGAGCTTGAGCTGCTCGATGATGCGAGCCTTGACCTCCTCGGCCTCCTCTTCCTTGACGCGGATCTCTTCCTTGAGCTTCCCGAACCGGTCCACCCAGCGCTCGATCTGCTTGTCGCTCTTGAGCGCGGGCGCGCGCTCTTCCTCAACGGGCGCGGCGGCGGCGGGAGCGTAGGCCTGCTTCCAGGCCGGGCAGTGCGGCTGGAAATCGCACCATTTGCATTTGGGATCCCCGACCTCGGGCGCGAACTCCGGAACCAAGGCCGCGGGCCCCTCGGCGTCGAGCCGCTTGCGGCCTCTGCGAATGAGCCCGGCCACGGCCGCGATGCGCTCGCGCAGAGCCTGCACGAGCTCCGGCCCGTGGCGCGGGACCCGGAAAGGCGTCTGGCTGGGCAGATGATAGAGCGTGAGCGCGGAGACGGGCCCCAGCTTCTCCTCGCAGACCATCTGATAGAGGGTGAGCTGCGGGTCCTCGCGCACGCGGTCCATGTCGAAGGACTTGCCGGTCTTATAGTCGATGAGTTCCAGCGTGCCGTCTTCGAGCTTGTCGATGCGGTCCACGAAGCCCAGAAGAGGCACGGGCGCAAGGAACTCCGGCTCCAAGGACACCTTGCACTGCCGGTTGCCGATCTTGAGCGAGAACTGCTTCTTCTCGACGGGCTGGACCTGCGCCTCGAAGCGGTACTCCACGAAGAAGGGGACGTGGAAATCCGGCATGTGCTTGCGATAGTAGGCGTTGAGGATGCGCCGTCCCTCTTCGCGATATTCCTGCTCCTGCGACGGCTTGGTGTAGCCCTCGGAAAGCCAATGCCCCTCGTAATAGTCCATGACCTGCTCCAGCGAGGGAGGGGGAGGAACGGGCACGTTGTAGAGGAACTCCAACGCCGAGTGGAGCGTCTTTCCGAAAGAGAAGAAATGCCGGGGCTTCTCGGGCAGCTTATCGATGTACTTGAGCTTCCACTTCTGCGGACAATCGAGATAGGTATGGATCGCGGAATGCGAGAGCGGTCTGATCACCTTTCGATGATATCAATTTAAGAATCTCAATTTTGAGACGGGACCGCGGGCACGTCGTAATCGGAGAGTTCCGTGTTGGGATGCTCTCCCTCGGAGGTGCCTATCGTGGTCTTCACCCGGCCCACGCCCGGGCAGTAATAGTCGTAGACCCAGGCCCGCTGGGAATCGCCCGCGCCCTGGGAACGGACCTTGAAGCAGCCCTCGAAATCCCCGGCGCGCGTGCGCACGCGCAGTCCCTCGGACATTATGCGGTAGCTCCAGCCGCTGTGTTCATCGGTCCAGGACTGGCCGGCAAGGAAGGGATAGCGCAGGATGGGACGGCGAGTCGATCCTTCCTCCTCCCAGAGCATCCAGTCTTCTTTCGTATAGGAACGATCGTAGCCGCGGAAGCGGTTCTTTCCCGCATAGTAGGCGCCTTGGATGCGGACTCCCCGGACAACGGCCGAGGATACGGACAATTCCAGCTTCATGTTGCGCCCGCCGCTGGCCGTGTCCACGAAGGTCCAGCGAGACCCGCCCTTGAGGGGGAAGAGGTCCGGGCATTCCAAAAGGCTCTCCCTCGCGCGAGCAGGCCAATCCCCGACGCCCTGCATGCGCGCCGCGCGCTCGAGCATGGGCACGGCGCGGTCGCAGCGTCCGAAGACTCCGGAATAGATGCGTCCGGCCCGGACCAAGGCCTCGGCCTCGCGCGGCCCTTGCGGGACGCGCGCCAGAAAACTCTCGTAGGCCTTGAGCGCGCGGCTGAATCGTCCTCCCTTCTCCAGATGCCGCGCCTGCGCGAAGTCCAGGCGCCCGCAGCCCGAGAGCGCCGCGCAGAGGATGATCCCCAAAAATCTCCATGCCTTCATCGACTTCATCATACATCTCCCATAAGCCCTTTTTCCCGGAAGCTCATATACGCATCCCGGGTCACGATCACATGGTCCAAGAGCGGGATGCCCAAGAGCTTCCCGGCGGCGGCGAGCCTGCGCGTGGCCTGGATATCCTCGGAGGAAGGGACCAATTCTCCCGAGGGATGGTTGTGCGCCACCACCACTCCCGCGGCGGAGCGCTCCAGCGCCGGAGAGAAAACCTCGCGAGGATGCACGAGGCTCGCGGTGAGCGTTCCCACGGAGATGGTCTCCTGGTGAACGAGCTTGTTGCAGGCGTTCAGATAGAATCCCACCAGATGCTCCTTGCTGCGCCCGCGAAGATCCGAAAGCCGCTCGAAGACGCGCGCCGGACTATCCATCATGGGCAGAGCATCCTCTTGCGAGGAGCGCCAGCGCCGCGCGAGTTCGAATCCCGCGGACAGCACGCAGGCCCGGCTGCGGCCCACGCCCTTGAGCCCGGCCAGGCGCGCCGGGGAAAGCCGCGCCAATGCCCCGCCCGGATGAGCCTCCAGCAAGGAGCGCGCCAGATCCAGAGCCCCGCAGCCCGCATAGCCCGTGCGCAGGAGAACGGCCAGCAGTTCCTCATCGGCCAGTACCGCGGGCCCGCGCTTGAGCAGGCGCTCTCTGGGCCGCAGGCAAGGCTCCAATTCATCGATGCGCATGGAGGCGCCCTCAGCTCCGGCCTCGCCGGCGGGACGGCGGCTTCTGTCCGCTCAGCATCGCCTTCAATCGCGCCCGCAAGGCCTGGACCTTCTCCTTTGCGCGGTCCACGCGCTCCTGCGCCAGGACCTGGGCCGAAGCATCCTGCGCGGCCTCGGCCTTGCGCAGAGCATAGCGCGCGCGCCGAACCTCCAGCACTGCCTGATGGATCTCCTTCTTGAGCGCTGTCTGCTCCGGGGACGGCGCGGGAGCAGCCGCGGTCCGCTCCGCGGGAGCCGATCGGGGAGAGCGCGCTTGGAGCGCCGCCGGGAAAAGACACAGCATCGCCAAAAACATCGCCGCGTTCTTCATCGCGCCGCCTCCCGGACTCCATCTTGGGGCTTGATAGCGTCCCTATCATTCCCTTGCAGGGAAGAGGCGATGCGGCGCATCGCCTCCACGGAACAAGGTCCGATGAGCACGTAGCGGTTGCCTCCCGCGGACCAAACAAGGATCTTCCCTTCCGGGACCACGGCCAAGCGTCCGCGGCCGCGGCCCACGCGCAGGCTGCGCACGCGCCCCTGTCCGCTCAAGCCCAGGCGAAGGCGCGCGCCGCGGGGATACTCGAAGAGCGAGAGCGCGTCGAGCCCGTCGGTGAATCGAAGATGCAGGATGGAAGCTTTCTTGTACGGCACAAGGTCCACGCTCTCAAAAACGAATCCCGACGGGAGCCAGACAGGGAGCACGGGCTTGCGGCCGGAAGCGGCAGCCGCCTCCTCCAGATCCATGAAATCCGGACGCCAATCCCGCGCGCGGACCCGCAAGCCCGCGGGAACCGAAAGGTCGAACTTCCGCTCCCCGACGGGAAGAGAGACCAAGGATTCGACGCGCATGGACGAGGAGATGCTCCCGTCCTCGCCGTAGCTCTCGCGCCGGAGCACGCGCCCGGCCTCATCGACCCATAGCTTGCGGATCAGGCGGGAATCCTCCCTGGCCCGCAGTTCCAGCACGTCCGTACGCCGTCCGGCCACGCTCTCGGAAGCGGTCCAGTTCAATGCGTGATTGCGCTCGAGCAGCCCCAACTCCTCATCCGGGTCCAGAAGCTTGCAGTCGGCATCCTCGGGCGCGCCTTGGTAGGCGGTCTTGCGCGAGAGATCATGGACCCATTCGACTTTCCCGTCGCTCACTGCGCGAAGGCGCACGCGGCCTTGGGCATCAAGAACCTCCCGGCTGAATCCTTCCGGAGGCAGGACGCGCACGCGGACCCTGTCCTCCTGGTCCCGGCCGTTGCGGCGCACGAGCACCAGGATGTCCGCGCGGTACGCCTCGCGCGCGGGCGAGAAAGTGCGGCGCAGCACGGCCGCCGCGCGCTCCTGCGCGTCCTGGACCGGAGCAGGCGCGCAGAATGCGGCGCCCGCGAAGAGCACAAGGACTGCGGCCGGCAGGCCGCGGCAACAGACTGCCGAGGACCGCGCCCGTCCGGGAAGGGCCGGCTGCTGCATGCGCTCAAAGATCATCGGAAGCCTCCGCTAAAAGGTCTTGAACGCGCGAGGCCGGCCCCTCGGCTCCGGAGAGGGGGAGCGTCGAGGCATATCGGCCGTGCGCCGCGAGCAGCACGGAGACCGGCAGTTCCTCCTCGCCGGACCCGATGCCGGGAAGGTCCTCGCGAAAGATCCAAAGGGCGAGGACCAATCCCGCTGCGGAGAACGAGAGCGCCATCACGCGGCGCCGAGGGGAAAACTCCCTCAGGAATCCCAAAAGTCGCGGCCATAGCCCCATTGAGCGCATCCTCATGCGCAGGAGCTTCTCGCGCAGGTCCGCGGGCATGGCGGGCGCGGGGACGACCGCGGCCGCGACCGCTTTCTTGAGGGCCGTGATCATCTCCAATCGCGCCCTGCAGCGCGCGCACGCGGCCAGATGCGACTCTATCCCGGCGCGCTCCTCGGGCCCGGATTCCGCATCCGCGTAAGCGGACAGAGCTTCCCGTTCGATGCAGCCGGCATTCATCGCGCGACCTCCTCTAGACGGCGGCTCAATTCGGCCTTCAGAGCGTCCCGCGCGCGGCTCACGCGCGAACGCACGGTTCCGACAGGCATCTCCAAAGTCCTCGCGATGCCCTCATAGGACATCCCTTCCACGTCGCAGAGCGCCAGCACGCTCCGGTACTCTCCGCGCAGGCTCTGCAGAGCTTCCCGCACGGTCTGCGCGGTCTCCCGGCGGGAGAGCGCTTCCAGGATCGGCTCCTCCCCGTCCGGAAAGGCATCGCCGCCGCGGCTGGGAGCTTCGCAGTCGTCCTCTTCAACGGCCCGATCCAGAGAGTGCACGTTGCGCCGCTCGTAGCGCTTGCGCTCATCGAGGAAGAGGTTCTTGAGTATCGTCGAGAACCAGCCCTCCAGAGAGCGCCCGCCGTCATAGCGCTCCCAAGTCCTGAGCAGGCGGCAGAAGGACTCCTGCACCAAGTCCTTGGCCTCCTCCACGTTGCCGGAGAGATGATAGGCGATGCGGAATGCCTGCTCGCCGTACTCTCTGACGAAGCGTTCGTACCTCTCCGATCCCATCCGCTGCAAGCTTGCCTCCGCGCGCCGTTCTCCGCAGTCACGGCGCTCTACGTCGGATTCTCGCATGTTCCGGCATCGGGCATCAACGCATCCCACCCTGATATACGAACGAACCCTGAAAAAGTTCCCAGATAGGGTAGAATTGCGTATGCATCCGATCCTGCTCTCGTTCGGGCAGTACCAGCTCAACTCCGCGCCGGTCTTCGCCTTCCTGGCATCCCTGGCCGCCTTCCTTTATCTGGTCCGCGAGAAGAACGCGGGACTCGATGAGGAACGCTTCTGGGCCCTGATCCTGCACCTGGCCTTGGGCACGGTACTCGGCGCGGCTCTTTACTACGGACTCCTCTACGGCCGCGGACCCGAGGAGAACCTGCGCCGGCTCGTGTTCCAGCGCCGATTCCCGGGCGGCTCCTTCTTCGGAAGCTTCTGGGGAGCCGTGGGCCTGGCGGCATTCTACTGCCGCAGGCAGAAGATCCCTTTCAGGCCCGTGGCCGATCTGCTCGGCACGGCCGCGCCCCTGGCGCTTGCGGTCATGCGCATAGGCTGCCTGCTCAACGGCTGCTGCTACGGCCGGGCCACGGACATGCCCTGGGCCGTCGTCTTCCGCGATCCTCATTGCGCCATCCCGCGCGCTTTGCTGGGCCTGTCCCTGCATCCCCAGCAGCTCTATGACGGCGCGGGCGCGGCAGCCGTCTTCCTCTTTCTGCACGGGAAGATCCTCCCCCGCGTACGCCGGGGGGAACTGCCGCCCGGTTCGGCGTTCATCGGCTCGATAGCGCTCTACTCGGCTTTGCGCTTCCTGCTGGACTTCACGCGCGGAAGCGACGGCGGACTATTGGCGCAGTTCGGGCTCTCCACTCCGCAATGGACCTCTCTGGCCGGCCTGGCCGCGGCTTTCGCGCTCCATCGCCGCTGGCGGAAGGGATGAGGGCGCTCTACGCCGCGGCCGCGGCCGCGGTCTTCGCCGGGCTCGCCGTGTTTCGCCGCGATCTGGTGCTCCAAGCCTGGCAAGCCTCCGCGCATCAGTTCTCCCTAGGAGGAGCGCCGCGCGCAAAGCTCGCGGCGGAGATCCTGCTCCTGGGAGGTATATTCGCCTTCGTCCTGAAAACGATCCCCTCGCGCGCAAAACCAAAGAAGGACGCACTCACGGTGATCATCGCAGGAGCCCTGGGCTTCCTCGTGGAAGCCTGGGGAACGCGCACGGGCCTGTGGTCCTATTACACGGGGGAACGGCCCCCTCTATGGATCATTCCGGCCTGGTCCCTCGGAGCCCTGGTCCTCGACCGCGTCGCCCGCGCTCTGGAGGAACGCTTCTCACGCCGGATCCCGGAGACGGCCCTAGCCGCGCTCTCGGATGCGCTGCTGCTGTTCTTCGCCCTCTTCGGCGGAGCCTTCGCCGCGGCTTGCGGAGCAGGACCCATGCATTGGCTCCTTCCCGCCTGCCTGGCGCTGGGACTTCGATGGGCCCGCGCGCCGCTCGATGCATGGGTGCTGGCCGGGGGACTTCCCTGCGTGTTCTTCGCGGACCTCTGGGGCACCACCAATCTCTGCTGGACTTACCGCTGCGCGCAAGGGCATTCGAGCGCGGGAACAGGGATGGGGATACTCTTCGGCATGCTCCTGGATTCCTGCGTGGTGCTCGCAAGCCTCAAGCTCGCCGGAACTCTCGATGCGATAGGGGGGGCAGGGCCCACAAAAACATAGGCCTTTAGTCCCTTGTCCGGACAGCTCACAAAACCTTACCCTATGGGAGAAGCTCGCATAAAGGAGATATTATGAGCAACATTCTTCGGATGCGTTTGGCGGTCGCGCTCTTTATCCTCTGCACCTTGGGCGCCATCGCGGTCACGCGCTCCGGCGCAGCAAACGTAGCCACCGACACCTATGCATCAGGCTACGAAAAAGGCTATCAGGAAGGCCGCAAGACCGCTGAGGCGGCCTATGCGCAGCAGAAAGCAGCGGAAAACAACGACAGCAGCAGCAGCGGCTGCTGCGGCGGATCCTGACCTCGGATATCTCTTCTTAGCGGCGACGCCCTGCTCCAACCGGCATAGGAGCGGGGCTCGTTGTTTTTCCGGTCACCAATTGGGCGGCTAAAGCGGTCAATGGACCGATATCCGCGCCGGGAGGAGCCGCCTGCGCCGTCAAACGAACGATGTTCGGCGCCAATTCCGCGGCCGCGTCCCCGATGAACTTGGAGAGCTGTTTGTCCGTCGTGAGCATGCGCATGACTTCATCCTGCACGGGCTTGGGCGGGGGAGTCTTCATCGCTTCCGTGCCCATCTGAAAAGCGACCTGCCAAATCTCGGGCTTCATCGCATACTTCATGAGGGTGCTCCGGACCTCGGGCAGGGCGATGACTCCGCGCGCCCACTGATGCAGGTCCCGGTCCTTCTGATACTTCCGGTTGAGCTCCATGTAGCGGTCCAAGCGGCCGAACTCCAGGTCCATCTCTTTGACCACGGCATACTTCTTGCGGTAGCGCTGCCCCAGCGGATCGAGCACCCGGTCCATGTATCCGCGCATCTGCGCGTCATATTTCCTGATGAAATCCTGCTCGCGCTTGCGCTCGCTCGCCGCGCCGGAAGTGAAGAAGAAATCTTTTTCCGGGATAAAGGCCTTGAGGCTGGGCGCCTCTGAAGCCGGAGCAGGAAGCTGGACCGCCGGATGCGCAGCCTCCGCCTTGGGCGCTTCCTCAAGATTGAAAGCGTTGTAATCCGCGGCCGGGGACTCCGGGGCAGGCCGCAGGAAGAGCCAAAGACCCGCGAGGAAGAGGCCCGCGAACACGAGAAGAACGGCCAAGAACAGGAGATTCGGCTTCTGCTGCGGCTCGGGAGAGGGGGAAGACGCGAGTTCTTCGGATTCCATATTAATCTTGAGTCTATCAGGAGGACCCCTTCAAGTCAAGTAGACCCGCCCGTAGGTGACGTAAACTTTCCTGTGTAATTTGCGTTAAAGAAAAAGAGGGGCTACTCTCCCGTCTGAAGGGTCAAATCAACAGACAAGGAGAATAGCCTTATGCCCAATGTAGCAGAGCTGTCGTTTCTGG
>JBAZUV010000012.1:0-118613 GCA_041661185.1 Elusimicrobiota bacterium | reverse complement strand
GTCCGTCGCGGCGTATAATCTCATTAGGGTCCTCTCCTTGCGTTGGTTTTGCTTGTGGGCAAACAAACACTACCAACGTTGGGCAGGGGGCCTCTACTTTTTCAGAGAGCCCTAGATGATTATCAGGGGTCAACTTACTCGAAGGGGAAGTTGAGTAAGTTGCCCCCTGTCACCATTAACTGCGGCCGGATTTCGCCGCGGGCTGCAAGGCCTGGAAATACCCGGAGAAGCGCCGCTTCATCCGCTCAAGCGCAGAGAAGATCGCCGACTCATCCTTCGGCGCAGGCGCCTCGCGGCCGCTCCGGCCTTGTCCCGGAGAACGCAAACGGAAGCCGGTGTTCGCATCCACCATGTCCGCGTGCGTGCGCTCCACCGCCTCCTCCATGTTCCGCGGAGACAATCCTCCGGCCAAGGCCACGGGCTTGCCCGTGCGCTCATGCACGGCGTCGACGACGACGCGGGCCGCAGCCCAATCATGGGTCAGGCCCGTTCCGCCGATCTGGTCCTTGGCCGCGTTCATGGAGTCCAGGAGCAGGCCGTCGATGACCGGAGCTTGAGCCAGCTCCACGGCCCGCGCGACCAGGCCGCCGAGGTCGCGCGGCTCGCCTTTTCGCGGGACATGCACCGTCTTAATGATCTTGACCTCCGGGAAAGCGGCCTTGAGTTTGGCGATCTCATCCAAGGGCATGGCGTCATGGATCTGGAAGAACTCCGGTCCGGACCCGGCGCTCGCGGCGATCTCCCGCGTCATGGCGATGAACGCCTGCGCGTCGGTCAGATGCGTCACGAAAGCGACCTGGACGGGCACGTCCATTCCCCTGGAAAGCTCCCGGATATAGCGGAGGAGCCCCGAAGCCTCCTGCACGGACACGGCCTGATCCAAGGAATGCGTGAGGCCCATCAACAACCCCAGGATGAGCCGGTCGCTTTGGGCCTGCTTGGCCGCGCTCAGGGCGGCCAGGACCGAAGCCCGGTCCCGGATACCGCAGACCTTGACGCCCACGGGAACTCCAGGCTCTTCGCCCGCTTGAGCGGACAGGCGCGCTTGCGCGTCGAGTCCCGGAATCGATCGTCCTGACCCGACGATCCTTACAGGCTCCGCAGAGGGCGTTTTAGCCTTCGGCAAACCAGGCGCCTGGAGGCTCAAGACCGCAAAGGGCGCCGGTAAAGACAAAGGAAGGCCGGATATCCCGGGAGTTTCCTGAAACAGGAGCAACGGAAGAACCGGCGCCGCGACGGGAAACGAAGGCGTCGCCGCCTGCGCGATGATGGATTGGGACCATGCCCCGGCTGAGAACGGCCCGGCCAATAACGCGGCGAAACATCCCTCCGCCAGAAAAGCCCTTTGCCGCGAGAAGGATCGGTTCATGGCGTGGTGATGGGACGGGCTTGCAGGATCACGATGGGGCCGCGCTCGATGATGGAGAACTCGATGTCCATGGGCTTGCCGAAGCGCTTCTCCAAGGCGACTGCGATGCGCGTGAGGCGTTGGGTCTCATCCAAGCTCAAGGCCCGCGCGCCGCGCAAGCGCATGGGCACGGGCCCCAGACGCGTGCCGGTCCCGTCGGGGCCCGGCTCCACTTGCCAGCGTTTGCGCGCCACGTGCGGAAGCTCGGTCTCTTGTCCGTCCCACTTGCGCGTCTTGTACACGTCCGCGGCCGCCTGCCCGGAAACAACGCCCTCGCCCAAACCGTAGGCCGCGTTGATCACGACCTCCTCGCCGGAAGTGACCGGATCGCGGGTGAAGATCACGCCTGAGATGTGCGCGGGAGCCATCTCCTGGATCAGGGTGGCGGGCAAGAGGTCCGCGGACTTCAAGCCGTGCTGATGCCGGTAGAGGATGCCTCGCTCCAGCCAGAACGAGGCCCAGTTCTCCACCACTTTGTCCAGCACTTGTTCGGGCCGCAGGTTCAGGTAGCTCTCGGCCGCGCCCGCGAAGGCCGCGCCATCCGTGTCTTCCTGAATGGCCGAGGAGCGCACCGCCCACATTTTCTCAAGTCCGCGTTTTTTGAGTTCCGTGAATATCTCCCGGCCCAGCCCCTGCTCCG
The DNA here is from genome assembly GCA_041661185.1 of Elusimicrobiota bacterium. GTDB lineage: Bacteria > Elusimicrobiota > Elusimicrobia > UBA1565 > UBA1565 > JBAZUV01. The sequence goes on along the minus strand of JBAZUV010000012.1, from coordinate 116,565 downwards.
GATTCAAACGACCGGAAAGAATGATTTTCCGCATGATCGCGGACAGCTCCGAGACTCCGCGCCGACGTTCGCCCTCCCCCAGCTTGGGATTTTCCAAATGATCGTCGAGATTATCGGCCCAATCCCGAAGCCTTTCGGCCAAGCCGTTCTCTTCGAGGAAACGTTGATAGGCCCAGTAGGTCAGGGCCACGCCTCCGGGAACTTCCGCGTCCTGATGGTCCAAGGCCTGGGACATCTCTCCGAGCTTGGCGGATTTGCCGCCCACGTAGGGCTTGAAGCTCTCGTCGATGTCCTTGAGGTCGAGCACGCTCGGCTTGCGCTCCCGCAGTTCCTGGAGCTTCTTGTCCTCGGCACGGCCGGCGATTTCCCGCACGTTCAGGTAGGACTTCACCTGTTGCGCAAGCCCCTGCACCGCGGCGAGGATCTCCTTTGCAACAGCCTCGTAGCTGTTCGCGGTCGTCGCGGCCTGATCATCCTGCGTTTGCTGCGACATCTCATCCAAGGACGTGGGTTCCAGAATAGACTTGCCTTCATCCAGGAGACGCGGTTCCTGGATGGATTTGTTTCCCAATCCCGCGAAACGATTGAGCAGGGCGAGCTTGGGAGCAGCCTCGGGATGAGCCTGGATCAGCCATTGCTCCACGGACTCGGAGGGAGCGAGGATCAGGTCCGCGGACCGAATGTCTTGCTCGCTCAATTGCGCGGGCTGATGTTCTTCAGGGTTGAAGCCGAGTTTTCTCAAGGCTTCTTGGCTTCCCAATGAGATCCCCTCACCCTGCGAACCGGATAGAAGTCCTCGAGATGACACTCGGACTCTGCCGATCCCTTCTTGTCGGAGGACTTGCCTTGTGATTTGTTCAGCCAAAGGACTTCTGTCGGTGTTGTAGAGTCCCACGAACAGGATATCGAGCCCGCCGGGCTTCGCGCTGAAGACGCGCAGCATGCGCTGGGCAAGAGCCATGAGCCGTTGGCCGGAGCCCGTGTTGTCGGGACCTTCGTTCTGATCCGACGGCAGCTGTGGCGCGCGGGACAGCTTCTTTTCCAGACGGGACCATAAAGCTTCGCGGTCCAGGGGCATGGAAAGTTCAGGAAATGTTGGTTCGGGTTCGGAATGCCGGGCCAGGGAAAAATCAATGTGCTGCACGTTGCGGTCCAGTACGGCAAAGATCGAATGTCGATGCTCGGAGTACCGGGCATTCTGAATGGCCTCTTCCAGCAGGAATCGCTCGGCTCTCTCGGACCAGCCCGAATCCCATTTCAGGGTCTTTGTCTTTCCTTTGCGCAGATTTTCGAGCGCGTTATAGGCGCTCTGCAGTTCCGAGTCCTCGGCCCGGGCGATGAGCGCCACTTTTCCGGTCTTGCCGTAGACCCGGACTAGGTCTCCTTCATGCAGGTTCGGGTCATCCTGAACAGCCAGCGGCACGGCTTCAATATCCTTGAGATCCCGCGGAGCTTCCCATCGGGACAAGCGCAGTTCCAGCATCGGCTCCACCCTCTCGCTGGGCCCCTTGAAGAGATTGGAGAACCAATTCCCGGGTACGGTCCTCTTTCCCCAGCGCGCCGAGGAAAGGATCACGGAGGGCAGGCCCAGCTCGCGCGTGGTGATGGCCGCGTGGCTCAAGGACCCCCCGCCCGTGGTGAGCACTGCCGCGGCCTGGGAGATGGCTTCGAGATCATCGGGCGAGGTGTAGGGAACGCTCAGCACGGAGCCCTCTTCGAGCATGACGCGCTTGAAGGTGATGGGGCCCGTGACGAATTCTCCTTTGCCTGGAGACGCGGGCAGGCCGTAGGCCTCGGCCTGCTCAGTCAGTCGGTTGGATACGGAGGAACGCAGAAGCTCCTGCAAGCGCGCTTCCTGCGCGGGACTCAATGATTGCTCCTCGCTCGCGACCTTGAAGCCCCTGTCCCGGAACCAGGCGGCGTTCTCCTCTTCCTTGCTCCTGGGCTCGTAGCCGTTGCTTCGCAAGACGTCCGCGAGATCGAACCATAGCCTGCCCTTGCCCTGCCGCCAAAGAGAGGCTTGGGCATAGGCCAATCGTCCGGAATTCGTTTCGCGCAAGGCATGGACGGTGAGGATGTCTCCGTCGCCCAAAAGTTTTTGCGCGAGCTCCGCGGACAAGGCTCCCAGCCTTCCGATGGGCGCATACGAGAACGCGGAGCTTTCCACGTCCGCGAGGACAAGGGCTGCTTGAGCGCTTCCTTTGGGATCGGCCAGGACCGCCCGCGCCAGGGCGTCGAGAGGCGCATAGTCCTTGTTCCTATTCGGCGCGGAAACCCCGTCCCAATCGAGCTCTCCCCGCGCCGCGGCCAGCTGGATCGGCTTGGTGAAGAAGCGTTCGATGGTCCGGGCGCCGAAGGGAACGTCCGCCGGGATCAACGGCAGGCCCAGGCGCTCAAGCTCCGCGTCGAGCTTGCCGGCCGCGACCTTTCGCATCGGCTCAAGCGCGAGATACTCCTGGAATTTTTTATGCCCCCATTGGACATTCAGCGGCCAATAGCCCTCGCCGAAATAGATCTCCGCGAGCTTGTCCGCCATGTCCCGGCTCCCGGCTTTCCCATGATTCTCGGCGGCCTTCCCGAACATCATGTCCATGTCCAGCGTGTCATGCAGGAATCTGAGGATGAAGGCATAGGACTGCGCGAGCTGCTCCGAGGATTTGAGCCCATGGTCCTTGTCCCAGATCGCGTTCAGATAGGTCTGGTTCTCCACGGTCACGGACATCCCGAATTTCGCCAGGAAAGCCGCGATCATCTGCATCCTCTGAGGGCTCCCGTCATAGCCGCTTTCCTGATACCGGATCCTGAACATCCCGCCTTCATCCGGATCCGAAGCGTCCGCGAAGATCTCCGCGCTGTGGATGCCGAGAGCCGCATGGACCCACAGGCGATTGTCGTCGAAGAAGATGGAGTCCTGGTCCAGCTTCTTGATCCGCCTGGCCCGCCCCTGCGATTCGGGCTCGTCGGCCTTGGCCTGAGGAGACGCGCGCAGGAGGGAGCGGATCAGGCGGTTGCGGCCCATGCCTTCATGGAACGAGGAGTCTCCCAGGTACAAGAATCTCACGCTGGGCCCGAATTCCACCAGGGTTCCCCCGGAAGCGTCCATGGACTGGATCTCCGTGGGCTTGAACAGGGAGAGCGCACCTTGGTGGATCCAGTTGATCAGGGAGTGGAGCGTGTCCATAGGCCGGCGAGGATCGAGCTTCGAGATCCTTCGCTGCATGCGCGCGGGCAATTCCTCGTCTTCTCCGATATCCCGCCAGTTGCGCTTCATGCTTCGGGCCAGATGCGCCTGCGCCTTGCGCGCCGTGTTCGGTCCGCCCTCGAGCTTGTCGTAGAGCTTGCTCATACGCTCGACCTGGGCAAGGAGCTCGTTGGCGGCCTGGCGCGTCAGGGCGCCGGCCTGCGAGGAGAGGGCTTGCAGGGTCTGGAAGTTCGCGTTGATGAGTCGGTCGAAGATGTCGTAGCGCTCTCGGATCTGCGCGGACTCGGAAGCGGAGAACACGTTTTCATACACATCGATGAGCGCGGGCTCCGAGGTCCGCTGCGCGCCAGCCGCTGCCGGCGCCGCCTCAGGACCGAGCGGATAAGGCAGGCGGTAGTCTCCTTCCTTTGCCGTGATCGGATGCGGCGCGACAGGGAACGCGAAATGCGCGCTGGTAAGCGATGCGTACTGTCGCCGTCTTTGGCGCCAAGACTCATAGAGCGCGGGGGACAGGGCCTTGAGCCGGCGGACATTCTCCACCCAGGCGGACAAAAGCTTGGGCGAGGAGAAGATGGAGCCCGGGAAGAAGACCGTGACCTTCTTGTCGTTCTTGCCGACGGGCCTAAGATGCGAGTAAAAATCCTCGATCTCCTTGTGGTAATCCGGATAGAGCCAGTCCAGGAGCTCCCAGTCATCCTCGAAGCCCAACTGCTCCGCCGTGATGAACTTGGCCAGGGTGAAGTTGTCGCTGCCGGACCAGCCCGCTTGCCAAAACCATTGTCGCAGCCCGTATTCCGGCGACCGGAGCCGGGCCCTGCGTTCCGGAGTCCATTCCAGCTTGGACAAACCCTTCAAGGCCGCCTCGCTCTTCTCAGCGTCGTCGTGCCACACTGCGAGTTGAGCCAAGAGCTCCCGCAGTTCCGGGTCCGCGGAAAGGTCCGAGGAAGGAGAAGGCACGGACGCGGCCTGCGCCTCGTCGGCGGGAGCCGGCGTGCTCCGGTCGGCCTTGAGTCTTCCTCGGCCGGGCTGCTGCCCGGCGGAGGACTCGTCTTCGACATCCGGCTTGTTCAGCTTTCCTGCCTGCTGAAAGGATTTCAGGGCTTCTGCTTTCGGGAGCGCGGCTTTGTGCAGGCACTCGGCGGCAGCCTGGAGCTTTGTCCGGACCTCCGCATCGAAGACGGACTGCAGCACCAGAAGTTCATCCGCCTGGGCGGCGAGTTCGGCGCGCTCCCCCTCGGAGAGGGGCGCGCCCGATGAGCGCGCAAGGACGTCCTCGATGAGGGAGGCTGCCTCCCAGGCTATGACGCTGCGCAAGAGGGGTGAGAGCGCCTCGGGCTCCTTGGCCTGAGCTTGGAGTTCGCCGGGTTCCAGAGGGCTCCGTTCCAATACGCGCGCGAACGCCGAGAGATTCCGGGGCCGGCGCAGGTCCACGCCGTAAAAAAGCTTGTCCGCGGAAAAGGAATTCGCGAAAGCCGTCCACGGAGAAGCTGGGATCCCCGCTGCCGAACCCGCCGGCGCCGCGCCGTTGACCAGAGAAACAGGGGCCGCAACAGTCTGTGCCGCTGTCTGCGCGAGAACGATTGATCCCAATCCAACGGACTGCACCGCGAGAATCGCACAGCAGAGGAATAGGCGTTTCGTCGCCCCGGCGAAAGCCGGGGCCCAGCCATCCCTGGATCCCAGCTTCCGCTGGGATGACTCATAGGACACGACATCGGGAATCACACTATAAGTTTAGAGGAGGAAACCAGGCTCCGCGTGCGGCCAAGGACCCAGGAAAACCCGGCCCATAGGCCTATGATAATATAGGCCCTTCGTCACCCCATCGGCGTTCGTCTCCCCGGTTGCTTCGTCGCGCCGGCGAAAGCCGGGGCCCAGGAATACGACGCAACGACCTTTGCTGGGTCCCGGCTTCCGCCGGGATGACAGATTGACCGGCTTGCGCGGGAATGACGAGTCAGGCAATAATCAGTGCGTTGTGATAGGCCTTGCTTGCAGGATCACGATGGTTCCGTCGGCGAGCAGGGAGAATTCGATGTCCATGGCCTTGCCGAAGCGCTTCTCCAAGGCAACGGCCACGCGCGTGAGACGCCGCGTCTGCTCTACGCTGAGCGCGCGCAACCCCCTCAACTCCGCGGGCACCGGGCCCAGGCGCGTGCCGAAGCCCTCGGGACGGTTCTCCACGCGCCAGCGCTTGCGCGCGATGTGCGGAAGCTCGGTCTCCTGTCCGTCCCACTTGCGCGTCATGTACACATCCGCGGCTGTTTGTCCGGAAACCACGCCTTCGCCCAGGCCGTAGGCCGCGTTGAGCACGACCTCATCCTTGCCGTTGACGGGATTTCGCGTGAAGATGACCCCGGAAACGACGGCAGGCGCCATCTTCTGGATGAGCGTGGCCGGCAGCAGGTCCACGGAACGCAGGCCCTGCTTCTGGCGGTAGAGGATGCCTCGCGGCAGCCAGAAAGAGGCCCAGTTCTCCACGACCTTGCTCAAGACCTCGTCGGGCTTGAGGTTCAGGTAGCTCTCGGCCGCGCCCGCGAAAGCCGCGTCGTCGGAGTCTTCCTGAATGGCCGAGGAACGCACGGACCAGCGCGCGGACTGATCCGCGAAGCCATGTTTTTTGAGGGCCTTCAGGATTTCGCTCCCCACGCCCTTCTTCGCGTCGAGCTTGGCGCTCATGAGAACCTGGCGGATGCGCTCGGAAAGGCGCGAGATTTCCTTGGAACGGCTCGCTTCGTCCATGTTTGGAGCGTTCAAGAGCGCATCGAGCTCCATGGCCAGAGCGCGGACCTTGTCTTCGAGTCCAGTCTCTTTCAAGAAGCGCTTGTACGCGTAGATAGTCAGAGCCAGCCCTTCGGGCACGGAAGCCAGGGCGGCTGAGGCGCCGTCATCCCGGCGGAGGCCGGGATCCAGATGAACGCCTCCCTGGGCCCCGGCTTTCGCCGGGGCGACGAAAGCGAGCGCCTGGAGCATCTCGCCCAGCTTGGCGGACTTCCCCCCCACCAAGGGCTTCATGTCGTCGTCGATCTGTTCCAAATCCAAGAAAGCCGGTTCCTTCGCGGTCTTTTCCGACAGCGTTTTCTCGCGGGCTGCGCGATCAAGCGCCGCGAGCCGCCGGTAAGCGGGATACTCACCTGCCTTGGCTCCGTCCCTTCGGATCATGCGGCGAAGAAGCGCCATGAGCCGGTCCTTGTTCGCGGTCTGCCCCAGCTTCTTCTCCAACCTGAGCCAAAGAGGCTTGCGCGCAGCGGTCTCGGATGCTCCTGACGGTTGCGTGGAATCATTGCCTGCCGCCTGCGAAGAAGCATCGTCCGGCCCTGCGGCCGCGGAGACGTAGTCGGACACCTCCGCGGCAGTGAGATGCTTCGCGTTCTTGCGCAAGGCATCCAGGATCAGGGGTTTCAATATCGAATCCGCGTAGAGAGGGTTTGAACAAGCTTCTTCCAAAAAGAAGCGCTCGACTCTCTCATCCCAATCAGCATCCCACTGGAGCCCGGCAGCGGGTCCCACGCGGAAGGCTTCGAGCGCGGCATAGGCCTTTTGCATGGCCGCGTCGCCGGCCCCGGCGATGAGCGCGACCTTTCCTTCTTTCCCGTAGATGCGAACCAAGTCCCCTTCGCGAAGGGTGGGGTCCGCATCCGCCGAGAGTTCCGCGACATGAATACCTTCCCCCACGACCCGGGACTGTTTGCGGCGAGTCAACGCCGCCTCCAGCGAGGGTTTTTCGGAGTTTGCGGCGTCCTTGCGCCAGCGGGCCGTGGGGAGGATGACCGAGGGCAGGCCCAGTTCGCGCGTGGTGATGGCCGCGTGGCTCAAGGAGCCGCCGCCCGTGGTGATCACGCCCGCGGACTTGGAGATAGCCTCGATGTCGTCAGGCGAGGTATAAGGGACGGCCAAGACCGCGCCCTCCTTCAGTTTTGTTTTGTCGAAGAAGAGCGGTCCAGTGGAGAACCTTCCCTTTCCTGGAGAGGCAGGCAAACCGTAGACCTGCGCCTGCTCCACGCCGGATTGCTCGGGGATGCGCAAGCGCAGCAGGGTGTTCAACCGGCTCTGTTGGGGAACGCTGAGTTCATCGCCTTGCTGCGCGGACAGGTCTTCATCATGCAGGAAGGCTCGGAGTTCCGCGGGTTCCAGAAACTTGAGTCCCTGCGCGGCGCTCCACAGCGACGCTTTCGCGTAAGCCAAACTGCCTGAGGCCGGATCCCGCAGGACATGAACGGTTAAATAAGAGCCGTCCTCGAAGGTCTTTTGTCCGCGCTCCGCGGACAAGGCTCCGACTTGGCCGATGGGTCCATAGGCCAAGAGAGAATCGTCCAAGCTCGACAGGATGGAAGCCAGCCGCGCGCTTTCCACCGGCTTGGAGGAAGCTTCTTTCGCAAGCTCATCGAGAGGCGCGTAGGCACGCTTCTTGGGCCTTCCTTGTCCGTCCCAGTCGAGCTCGCCGCGCGCAGCGGCTTGCGCGATCGGCTTCGTAAAGTAGAGATCGATGGCGCGCTGTCCCAAAGGAATGTCCGCGGGCATGGGCGCCAGGCCCAGGCGGCCCAGCTCCGCATTGAGCTTCGCGGCCAAGGCTTGCCTTTGCTCTGCTTGCGCAAGGTACTTCTTGTGCGCATTGTACATGCTCGAGCTGCCCGCATAGAAAGGCCATTTCCCCTCGCTGAGGAAGAGCTCTCCCAACTGCGAGGCGAATTCCTTTGTCTTTTCGTCTCCTTGTGAGCCCGCGATATAGTCTAAGTTGAGATCCATGTTGTGCGTGCTGTAGAGGAGCCGGACGATGAGGGGATATATCTCGGCGATCGCGCGCTCGGAATCCAGGCCGTGGTCCTTGTCCAGGACCGCGTCCAGATAGCTTTCGTCCTCGACCTTTACGGACATGCCGAGCTTTTCCAGGAAGGTCGCGATCATTCGTATCCTGTATTGGTGCCCGTCGTCGGAGCTCTCCTTGTAGCGGATCCTGAGCATGCCGCCCTCGTCGGGAGGGGCGCTGTCCGCCGAGAGCTCCGCGCTATGGCAGCCCAGGTGCAGGCTCAGCCAGATGCGGTGCTCGTCGAAGATGAGGTCGTCGCTGGAAGACAGCCCATTGATCGTTTTCGCCTCGGCCTGGAAGGCTCTCAAGACCTGGTTGCGCCGCAGAACCTCGCGCAAAGGCGCCTGCCCGAGATAGATGAACGGCAGTTGATATCCGCCCGAGAGGGTGATCCTGCCCGAAGCTTCATCCCCGTCCACGCTGTGGCCTCCGAAGAGCATGAGCGCTTTCTGATGCATCCAGTTGATCAGGGAGTTGAGCGAGCGCAGGGGTTTTTTCGGATCGAGCTTGAGCACGATGTCCATCGGCCTTTGCGGCAGCTTCTCATCCGGAGAAAGGCTCCGCCATCTGCGTCTGAGCTTCTCCTGGATGCGCTCATAGGCCTTCTGCGTGCGGCTGTGCTCCGCCTGGGCGGAAGAATCCCCGCGGAGCCTGTGGTAGAGGTCTTCCATGCGTTGAGTCTGAGACAAAAGCAGCTTGCCGGCTGATCGAGTCAAGGACTCAGCCTGGCTGGACATGGATTCCAGGGTCTGGTAATTGGCATTGATGAGACGGTCGAAGAGCGCATGCTTGGCCCGGAGCTTGTCCAAGGATTTCTGATCCTTGGCGGCATTCTGGATCAGCTGGCTGAAGTCCGAAGCGGCTGCGGGCTGTTTTCCCTTATGCCGGCTGGAGGACTCCAGAGAGTAGGGCAGGGAGTACTCCCCCTCCTTTACGGAGAGCTCGATGTCTCGAACAGGGTAGAAGAAATTCACGGCATCGGAGCCGTGGCGGAACGTCTTCTTCATCTTAGCGTAGGCCTCCGGCGAAAGCTCGGACTTCGCGCGCAGGATGTTCTCGGACCAGTCCTGGAAAAGCTGCGGGTCCTGGAACATGGAATCCCTGAAGAACTCGTAGGCGTCTTCCGGGTTGGGGTAGAACTCCGCGAATGCCTCCTTCATCCGGGTGAAGACGTCCGGAAAAAGCTCGGACTTCATCTTGCGCAGCTTCTCCGCCCAGGCGGGGATGCGTCCCGGATCCGTGAAGATCGAATCGGTGAAAAGATCGACGGTCGCTTCCTGCGCCAGGATGCCGGGAGCGACCTCCATGATCTGCTGGAAGTCCTCCCGATAGAGCCACGCGAGGAAGCCCGAGGCCATGGGCGGGCCCGCGGTCTCATTGAAGAACAACACTCCGAGCAGCCCTTTGAGCCGGCGATCGCTCGTGGTCCGGAAGACTTCCCGGAGCCGGTCCTTGTCCACGGGCCGCAGGCTGTTGAGTTTGAGCACGGTCCGGATCGCATCGAGGCGGCCCTTCAGATTGTCGTCCGCAAGCAATCCAAGCAGGTCCTTCTCGAGCATGGAGACGGCGGCTCGCTCCATGAGTTCCGGATCGGCCGGGCTTCCTTTTTCAAGATTGCCGGACTCAGGCGCTTTCAGGCCCCAACGCCGCGGCGAGGGCTTCAGCCTGATCAGCACGCTCTCGTGCGGATCGGTCGCCCATTTCTCGGCTTCCTTGAAGGAAGCGAGCTGTTTCGCGTCCGGGATGGCGGTCTTGCTCAATATCCGCGCAGCGGCTTGGAGTTCCACCTGGCACTCGGGATCGAATACAGCGTGTATCTTCACGAGATCCGCCAACCCGGCCGTGAGTTCGGCTGTTTTCTCGCGCGACAAGGCGAGCGGGCTTATATTGAACGCCTCGGCCAGCCCTATGACTTTATAAGCCTCCGCCGTCAGGCTGATCGTCATCTGACGCGAGAATTTCTCGTAGTAAAGCTCAACGCGGTCCTGCGGAGGCTTCTCGCTCGTCTTGTCCAAAATGCGGATCAAGGCTTCTCGCGTGTCCCGCTGGGTCAGATCCAAGCGGGAGAAGGCCGGGGGCGGATCCCAATCAGGGTGCACTCGGACGACCGCGGCCCAGCCGGAGGCTGCCGCGCCGTTGGCCGGAGCAACGGGAACAGGAACGACCTGCGCCGAAAGAAGAACCGGCGCAATGAGCAACACGCAACAAAGAAACAACAGCCCTCCTGGATCCCAGCTTCCGCTGGAATGACGGCCAGTCGTCACCCCGGCAGTTTTCGTCGCCCCGGCGAAAGCCGGGGTCCAGCGATTGCCTTTTCCCGGCACCATGTTCATGTCGTTATGGGCCTTGCTTGGAGGATCACGATGCGGCCGTCGGCCAGGATGGAGAACTCGATGTCCAGAGGCTGCTTGAAGCGCTTCTCCAGGGCGACGGCCACGCGCGTCAGGCGCTGAGTCTGTTCAGGAGTGAGCGCGCGCAGTCCCCTGAGTTCCGCGGGCACGGACCCCAGGCGCGTGCCGGAGCCTTCGGGCCGGTTCTCGACTCGCCGGCGCTTGCGCGCCACGTGCGGAAGTTCGGTCTCCTGTCCGTCCTGCTTGCGCGTCACGTACACGTCCGCCGCGGCCTTTCCGGATACCACTCCTTCGCCCAAGCCGTAAGCGGCGTTGATAACGACTTCATCCGCGGAATTGACGGGGTTTCGCGTGAAAATCACGCCGGAGACGACCGCCGGCGCCATCTTCTGGATGAGCGTGGCGGGAAGCAGGTCCGCGGAGCGCAGGCCCTGCTTGTTGCGGTAGAGGATGCCTCGCGGCAGCCAGAAAGAGGCCCAGTTCTCCACCACCTTGCTCAATATCTCTTCAGGCTTCAGGTTCAGATAGCTCTCGGCCGCGCCCGCGAAGGCCGCGTCGTCCGAGTCTTCCTGGATTGCCGATGAGCGCACGGACCAACGGCCTGCGGGGTCCTCGGAGCCGTGCTTCTTGAGCGCTTCCAGGATCTCGCGGCCAAGGCCTTTCTCAGGGTCGAGCTTGGCGCTCATGAGCGTCTGCCGGATGCGTTCGGAAAGGCGTGAGAGTTCCCTTGAACGGGAGGCTTCCACAAGCCTATTGAGCTCCCGGGTGAGCGCGTCGACCCTGTCCCTTTTCGCGGCGTCTTCTTCGGACATGATCGCCTGCCGAAGGGTTTCGTAGGCTCGCACGACTTCCTTGTCGGACATAAGCGCTTGCCGGATGTTTTCGCGGACTCGCGCGACTTCCTTGTCGTGGTCGGCCGCGTACTGTCCTGAAGCGTTCAAAAACACGTCGAGCTCCATGGCGAGCGCGCGGACCTTGTCTTCAAGCCCGTTCTCCTTCAAGAAGCGCTGATACGCATGGATGGTCAGGGCCAGCCCCTCGGGCACGGAAGCCCGGACGGCTAAGGAGTCGTCATCCCGGCGCAAGCTGACGCCGTCATCCCGGCGGAGGCCGGGATCCAGATGAACGCCTCCCTGGGCCCCGGCTTTCGCCGGGGCGACGGATTCGTCGGCCTTCGCCGGGGCGACGGAAGAGAGCGCTTGGAGCATCTCGCCCAGCTTGGCGGATTTTCCCCCCACCAAGGTCTTCATGTCGTCATCGATGTCCGCGAGGTCCAGAAATGAAGGCGCCTTCGATTCGAGCTCGAGCCGCTTCTCCTCGCGGGCCTGGCTGTCGAGCTGCTGGAGGCGCAGATAGGACTTGATCTGCCCCAGACTCCGCCGTGCAGCGGCCAGAAGATCCTTTGCCACGAGATGGTAGGCGTCCTCGCGGCCGCGCGCAAAGGCGTCCCATGGATCGGAACGGCCGCCGTTCGCCGCGTCCGGATCTTTCCGGAAAGGATTGAGCCAGAAAGGGTCTTTGAAATCATCCAAAAAAGGCTTGTCATAAGGACGCGCGAATCCGATCACGGGGTCCATGATGGGAGCATCCCCAAGCCCTGCGAAGCGGTTCAAGAGAATGACCTTGGAGGCCGCCTCGGGGTGATCCTCCATGATGAAGCGCGCCAAGTCCTTGGACATGGTCAAAATAACGTCCGCGGAGCGCACGTCCTCCCCGCTCAATCTTTGGACCTGGTGCGGTTCAGGCGTGAATCCAAGATCCGTCAAGGCCCGCGCGGCTTCGCCGGACATGCCTTCTCCCGGCAATGGGTTGGTGAATCCGCGGGAAGCCACGCGCACGCCCTCGATCCCTTCCCGCGCAAGGAGCTGCCGGGTGATCTGTTCCGCCATGGGACTGCGGCAGGTGTTTCCCGTACAGACGAAGAGAAGATCCATGCCCTGCTTGGCCGCGAACCCGGTCTTGCTCAGAATGCGGTGAAAGACTTCCAGCAGGCGGCGCTTCTTGTCCGGGTCCTGGGCCATGGACAAGCGGCGCTCCAAGGCGCGCCAGAGGGGCTTGGGCGCCTGCGAAAGTTCGAAAAATCCCTTGTCCCAGAATGAAGGGCGCGCAGACGGCTGCGGCTTGTCCGCTCCGTTGTCCCACGCGCGGGCGAACAAGCCCGAAGTGGAGACATACTTGGCGTTCGCGGCCAAGGCCTCCAGCACCAGGTAGTTCGATTTCCAATAGCGCGGATTCGAGATCGCCTCGCTCCTGAGGAAGCGCTCGACCCTCTCATCCCAGGAAGGATCCCACTCGAACTTGGCCGCGGCGCCGGAGCGCATGGCCTCGAGCTCGGCATAGGCCTTTTGCATGGCCGCGTCATCGGCCCTGGCGATGAGCGCGACCTTCCCCTCTTTTCCGTAAACGCGGACCAGATCGCCTTCCCGCAGGTTGGGGTCCGGGTCCGCGGAAAGCTCCACGAATGCGACTCCGACCGTTCTTCCTGCGCGCTTTTGGCGGGACAACTGCAATCCCAGCATGGGCTTCGAGCCGTGAGCATCCTGCTTGCGCCAGCGGGCCGAGGGCAGGATCACGGAAGGGATGCCAAGTTCGCGCGTGGTGATGGCTGCGTGGCTCAGCGAGCCTCCGCCTGTGGTGAGCACTGCCGCGGCGCTGGAGAGGGCTTCCATGTCGTCGGGAGAGGTATAGGGCACGGCCAGCACCGCGCCTTCCTGCGGCTTGGAACGATCGAAAAGGATGGGACCCGTGACGAATTCCCCTTTGCCCGGAGCAGCAGGCAAGCCGTAGGCACCCGCCTGTTCGTCGATGAACTGCTCGGGGAGGAGATCGGACAGCAGGGAATCCAGCTTCTTCTGCTGGGCAGGGCTGAGCAGCGCTCCTTCTCGAGCGGCCAAGCCTTCCTCATGAAGGAAGTCCAAAAGCTCAAAGGGAGGCAGGGACTTTACATCCTTTCCGAGCTTCCATGACAACGCGCTCGCGTAAGCCAAGCTGCCGGAAACCGTGTCCCGCAGAACGAGAACGGTCAGGATGGAGCCGTCCTCGAAAGATCTTTGAGCGCGCTCAGCGGACAAGGCGCCGATCTTCCCGATGGGCTCATAGGTCAAAAGCGAGGCATCCAGGGTCCCGATGATGCCTGCGACCTGCGAACTGTTTTCCGGAAAGCGCGTGGCCCTGAACGCGAGCTCGGTGAGGGGCAGCATGTCGTATCGCTTCTCGGGCTTGCCCTGCCCGTCCCATTTGAGCTCTCCGCGCGCCACGGCCTCCAGGATCGGTTTGGAGAAGTAGAGGTCGATGGTCCTCTGTCCGAGAGAGATGTCCGCGGGCATGGGCGGCAAGCCAAGACGCTCCAGCTCCGCGTTGAGCTTCGGAGCCAAGGCTTCCCTCGCGCGGACGAGCGCAAAGTGCTTCTTATACCGGGTATAAATGGCCGCATCCGCGTCGAAAGGCCAGCGGCCTTCGCTGAAAAAGAGCTCTCCCAGCTGCGATGAGAAATTCCAAGCCTCCTCTTCCCCATACTCGTCGGCGACGTCATCCTGCAAAATGAGATCGAAATTACGCGTGCCGTACAGGAATCGGATCACGAGAGGATAGAGTTCCGCGATCGAGCGCTCGGAGTCCAGGCCATGGTCCTTGTCAAGGACCGCGTCCAGATACTCGTCGCCCGTGACCTTCACGGACATGCCGAGCTTTTCCAGGAACGTCGAGATCACCCGCAGCCTGTACTTGCTGCCGGGGTAGCCGCTCTCCATGTATCGGAGCTTGAGCATCCCTCCCTCATCCGGCGGGGAGCTGTCCGCCGAGAGCTCCGCGCTGTGGACGCCGAGGTGAAGGTTCATCCAGACGCGGTGCTCGTCGAAGAAGAGGTCGTCTTTGATATCCAGCCCATGGATCTTTCGCGCCTCTGACTGGAAGGCTCTCAAAACCTGGTTGCGCCGCAACACCTCGCGCAAGGGCGCTTGCCCGAGGTAAAAGAACGGCAGAGAGCCGTTGTAGCCGATGTCCATGCTTCCCGAAGACTCAGCCGCAGCCGCATTGCTGCCGCCGAAGAGGCTGAGAGCTTTCTGGTGCATCCAGTTGATCAGGGAATTGAGCGAGCGCAGAGGCCTTTGGGGGTCGAGCTTGAACACAAGGCCGGCGGGTTTTTCCGGCAGCTTCTCATCCTGGGAAAGGCCCTGCCACCTGCGCCGCAGATCCTCCTTGATGCGCTCATAGGCCTTCTGCGTGCGGCTGCCCTTCGCTTCATCGCGGGAATCTCCGCGAAGCCTGTGGTAAAGGTCCGCCATGCGCCGCGTCTGAGACAAGAGCAGCTTGGCCGAGGCGCGCGTCAAGGACTCGGCCTGCCCGGACATGGATTCCAAGGTCTGGTAATTGGCATTAATGAGACGGTCGAAGAGCGCGTGCTTGGCGCGAAGCCCGGAAAATGACTTCTGATCCACGGAGGCCTTTTGAGTCGCTCGTATGAAGTCCGGAGCGCCCGAAGGCTCCTTCCCCTCGGGCTCGGACAAAGGGTCCATGGCATAGGGCAGCAAGTAGCTGCCTTCCTTTATACGATGCGCGGCGTTCCTGACAGGGAAGAAGAAATTCACGAAGTAGTGGTTCTTAAACAACCCTTCCTTCAGCCGGGCGTAGGCTTCCGGAGAAAGCTCGGACTTCGCGCGCCGGGCGTTCTCGACCCAGTCATGGAAGAGCCGAGGGTCCGCGAACACGGAGCCTTTGAAAAACTCATGCTCATCGTGCAATGCCGGGTAAAACTCCTCGATCTCCTCCCGAGCTTCAGGGTAGAGCCATTCCACGATCCGGCCGTCTTCCTTGAGCCCGAAAGAGTCGCTGCGCAGCAGCGTGATCATGTCCGACCGCAAGGAAGCATCCTGCGTGTACAGGGATATCTCGCGGACCCTGCCTTTTCGTTCATCGGTCCATGCCTTGGCCGGCAGGCGGGAGAGAGCGGCCAGGACCTCCGATCTGTCGGAACGCGCGGGGTCGGACAGGCAGTCCAGCAGGATATCCGCCTCCTCGGCCCCTTCTTTCAGGAACCGGCCCTTCACCCAGGAGAACATGGCGCCGATCTTGCCGGGCGCATCATTGCCTGACGGCTTGTCCGGGACTGCGCTCTTTTGAAGACCGTTCCTTCCGCGGAACTCCGCGAACGTCTCTTTTCCCGGAGTCACGGAGTCTTCGCGGGCTGAGAAGCCCTGCTCCCGCTCTTCATTCAACCGCCGGAGCGTGGCCAGATCCTCGGGTTTTGGCAGGGGCAGAGCATGCAGCAGCCTGCCTGCATGCTCAAGGACCTCTTGCATCTCTTTGGGGAAAAAGACGTTCAGGACAAGCAAGTCGTCTATCTGCCGTCCTATATCCCTTCGCGCTTGCTCCGGGAAAGGCTCGCCCGCATCCGCTTGGAGCATGTCCACCGCGCGTCTAAGACTGTCCATGCAATGAGAGAGCATCGCGCTGCGCAGGCTTACGGCGATGTTCTCGGGAGCTGTTTGCGCGGAGATCAACTCCGGCTGGAGCGCGGTCCGGTCCAGGACACGGGTAAAGGCCTCCAGGGTCTGCGGCCGAGTCAGGTCCACGCCGTAAAAATCGCGCATTTGAGCAGGAGGCAGCGCCTGCACGACGTTCAGCCAAGGAGAGGCCGACGCCGCGCCGGCAGCAAGCGCAGGCGCCGCATTCGAGAGCACGGGCATCGCGTTAGGGAGAGCGGACCCGGCAACGGAAGCGGGAACCCCCAACTCCGCGCATGCTCGCGGGACCCAGCCGCCGGCCGCAGACATGAGCATCGCGCAGCAAAGCGATAGGATCGCCTTCCTGGACCCCGGGTCAAGCCCGGGGAGACGACGATCTTTCGTCACCCCGGCGGCTTTCGTCACCCCGGCGAAAACCGGGGTCCAGCCGCCTCCTGGATTCCGGCGTTCGCCGGAATGACGGATAGTGGTCATCATGTAATAATAGGCCGTTCTTACCTAGATTTTAGATGAGAAAATCGGACTTCGCGTGCGGCTAAAGACCCAGAAAAAACCGTCCCATCGGCCCATAAGAATATAGGCCCTTCGTCACCCCGGCGCAGGCCGGGGTCCAGCCGATCCCTGGATCCCGGCTTCCGCCGGGATGACGATGATCTGATCATCGCGTGGTGATGGGCCTGGCCTGCAGGATCACGATAGTCCCATCGGCAAGCAAAGAAAATTCGATATCCATGGCTTTGCCGAAGCGCTTCTCCAAGGCCGCGGCCACCCGCGTCAGGCGCCGCGTCTGCTCTTTGCTGAGAGTGCGCTGTTCCCTCAGTTCCGAAGGCACCGGCCCCAAGCGCGTGCCGAAGCCCTCGGGCCGCGTCTCAACTTGCCAGCGCTTTTTCGCCACATGCGGAAGTTCGAGTTCCTCTCCATCCCGCTTGCGCGTCGTGTAAACGTCCGCGGCGGCCTGGCCGGAGACCACTCCCTCGCCCAAGCCGTAGGCCGCGTTGATCACGACCTCATCCTGGCCGTTGACGGGGTTGCGCGTGAATATCACCCCTGACACCACGGCAGGCGCCATCTTCTGGATCAAGGTCGCAGGCAAAAGGTCCACGGAACGCAGGCCTTGGCGCTGACGGTAGAGGATGCCCCTTGGCAGCCAGAAAGAAGCCCAGTTCTCCACCACCTTGCTCAAGACCTCCTCGGGCTTGAGGTTCAGGTAGCTCTCGGCCGCGCCCGCGAAGGCCGCGTCATCGGAATCCTCCTGGATGGCCGAGGAGCGCACGGACCAGCGGGAATCGAGAACGGGCTGTTCGTTCTCTGTTTTTGCGAGAGCGAAGCCGTGCTTCTTGAGCGCTTCCAGAATGTCTTTGCCCACGCCCTTCTTGGCGTCGAGCTTGGCGCTCATGAGAACCTGCCGGATGCGCTCGGAAAGACGGCTGATCTCCTTGGATCGGCTTGCCTCACCCATGCCTGCTGCATTCAAAATCGCATCGAGTTCAATGGCCAGGGCGCGGACCTTGTCTTCCAGCCCGGTCTCGCCAAGAAAGCGCTTGTAGGCGTAGATGGTCAGGGCCAAGCCCTCGGGGACATAGGCATCCTTCCCGCGCAAGGCCTGAAGCATCTCTCCGAGCTTCGCGGACTTCCCCCCCACCAAGGGCTTCATGTCGTCGTCGATGTCCGAAAGGTCCAGGAAGGAAGGCTCCTTCGCCATCTTCTCCCGCAGCGCTTCTTCGCGGACCTTGTTGCCGAGTTCCTTAAGATGCAGGAAGGATTGGATCTGCCCCATGCTCCGCTCGACGGCGGTCAGGATATCCTTTGCCACGAGATGGTACGCACCGGATCCGTTGGGCACGGGACTGTTCCAGTCCTCCTTCAGGCCCGGCAAGAAGGGCCCGAACATGGGGTCGTTGATATTCTTATCCCCAAGCCCCGCGAAACGATTCAAGAGCATGACCTTGAAAGCCGCCTCGGGATGCTCCTCCACGACGGCGCCTACCAAGGAATCGGACATCGCCAGGATCACGTCCGCCGAGCGCACGTCCTCGTCGCTCAAGCCGCGGACTTGATGAGGCTCCGGCGTGAATCCGAGCTCGGCCAAGGCCCGCGCCGCCTCGGCGACGAGCCCTCCGCCGGACGCAGGCCTCATGAGTCCGCGGGAAGCCGCGTTCACGTTCTGGATGCCTGAGCGCGCAAGGAGCCGGCGGGTTATCTGTTCCGCCATGGGACTGCGGCAGGTATTGCCCGTGCATACGAAAAGCAGGTTCACGCCCTGCTTGGCCGCAACGCCGGTCCGGCGCAGGAGGCGGCGCAGGACCTCCAGCAAGCGGCGCCTCTTGTCCGGGTCCTGGGTATTCGACAAGCGGCGCTCCAAGGCGCTCCAGAGAGGCCTGGGCACCTGCGAAAGCTCGGGCAGACTATCCCCCAAGGAGGGATCAAGCGCGGGCGCCTGCCCGGCGTCTTCTCGGTTCTCCGGCGCATGGTGAGGCAATTCTCCGACGGAGATGAACGTGGCTTTGCGGAACAGCGCATCCTCGATCTCGACGGCTGCTTGGGAATAGCGGGGGTCCGAAAGCGCTTCCTCCAGCAGGAACCGTTCGACTCTCTCCCCCCAGGAAGCATCCCACGCGAGTTTGGCCGCGGCTCCGGAACGCAGGGCCTCGAGCGCGGCATAGGCGCTTTGCATGGGCTCGTCGCCGGCCCTGGCGATGAGCGCGACCTTTCCGCCCTTCCCATAGACCCGAACGAGGTCGCCCTCGCGCAGGATCGGATCCTGGACGACGGAAAGATCCGCGGCTCCGACGGCGGAAGCCCCCCCGCTCCCGACCATGGATATCCTGTGAGGCTCGCCTTGCCTCGTCAGGCGCAGGCCCAGGACGGTCTTCTCTCCCTCTTTCTTCCAGCGCGCCGATGAGAGGATGACCGAAGGCAGGCCCAGTTCGCGCGTAGTGATGGCCGCATGGCTCAAAGAGCCGCCGCCCGTGGTGAGCACTGCCGCCGACTGAGCGATGGCTTCAATGTCGTCGGGCGAGGTATAAGGAACGGCCAAGATCGCCCCCTCCCGGCTCTTCTTCTTGTCGAAGAGGAGCGGCCCGGTGGAGAACTCTCCCTTGCCCGGAGAGGCGGGCACTCCGCAGGCCTGCGCCTGTTCGGAGCGCGACGGTTCCGGGATGGGAGAACGCAGCAGGGCTTGCAGCCTCTCCTGTTGGGAAGAGCTCAAGGCTTCGCCCGGCCGCGGGGAATAGCCGCTGCGTTCAAGCATGGCGGAAAGCCCCTTCGCCGTCAGCCAACTGCGGATATTGTCCTTTAAGGACCGCCTGTCCCATACCGAGGCTCTGGCATAAGCCAGGCGGCCGGAAGAGAGTTCCCGCAGGGCATACACGGTGAGGATGGCGCCGTCGTCGAGCCTCAGCTGGGCGCGCTCCGCGCGCAAAGCGCCGGCCATGCCGATGGGCGCGTAGTCCAGGGCCGCTTCATCCAGAGTCTCCAAGATGGAGGCAAGGATCGCGCCCTCCTCGGGATTGAAAGACACCGCGGACACAAGGTCGTCCAAGGGATCATCGTTCAGATCGAGCTCAGGCTTGGAGATCCCATCCCACTTGAGTTCTCCGCGCGCAGCCGCCTCCTCCACGGGCCGGGCAAGGAATTCCGAGACCGTGCGCTGTCCGAATCCGACGTCCTCGGGGATGGGCGCCAAGCCCAGGCGCTTGAGCTCGGCATCGGTCTTTTCGCGCAGCGCAGTCCGGCGAGGCTCTTTCCTCTTATAGGACCAGAAATTTTGGAGCATCTCATCCGTGCCGTCATGGTAGGAGAACGGCCAACTCCCTTCCGCGAGATAGACCCCGGCCATTTCCCGGGCCAATGCCTCGGCCCGAACGGCGGATGTCCCGGCGTCCGAGAGTTCCTGGAACATCAGGTCGATATCCCGCGTGCTGTGCAAGAACTGGAGGATGAAGGGGAAGGCCTCGGCCAGCGCGCGGCTGGAGCCCAGGCCGTGGTCCTTGTCCCAGAGCACGGTCATGTGGCGCTCCCCTTCGATCTGCACGGACATGCCGTAGCGTTCCAGGAGAGCCGCGATCATCTTCATGCGCGGCACGTTTCCGTTCTTGACGCTGCTGTCCTGGTAGCGGATCCTGAGCATGCCGCCGTCGTCCGGGTCCGAGAGGTCCGCGAAGATCTCCGCGGTATGCACGCCGAACTTCGCGTGCATCTGGAGGCGGTTTTCGGTGAAGAAAAGCTTGTCGGAGGAACTGATGTCGATCTGATCGAGGTTCATCAGAAGCCGCTTGAGGACCGCGCTGCGCCGGAGGACGGAATAAAGCGGCTCGTCTCCGACGTAGACATATTCCAAGGAATTCTCGCCTGACTGGAACGCCCCCGTATCCCGGCCTCCTTCATTCTGATTCTTTCCGAAAAGCGCGATGGCTTTCTGGTGCATCCAGTTGATCAGGGAATTCAAGGAACGCAGCGGCATGCTCGGGTCGAGCTTGAAGATCAGGCCGGCCGGACTTTCCGGGAGCTTCTCTTCAGGCAAAAGGCCTTGCCATCTGCGCCGCAGCTTCTCCTGGATGCGCTCGTACGCCTTCTGCGTGCGGCTGATCATCGCCGCATCGGCGGAATCTCCGCGGAGCCTGTGGTAGAGGTCCGCCATGCGCCGGGTCTGCCTTAAAAGCAGTCCGGCGCCTGATCGCGTCAGGGAATCAGCCTGGCTGGACATGGAGCCCAGGACCTGGAAATTGGAGTCGATGATCCGATCGAAGAGGGCGTAATGCTTCTTGAGCTTTTGATGCTCGTCGATCGACTGGAACCTCTGCGAGACCTCCGCGATCCGCGGGCGCGGCTGAACAGATTCGCGAGGCCGCATCTGCAAGGGATAAGGCCATTGATAGCCGTCTTCGAACGCGAGCTCAGGATCATCCGGCAGGAGGAATCCGAAATAGACCTGATCATACGGCGTCTGAATGTGCCTCCATCCGTGATGTCCCTCCTGCGGAGCCAGGGATTTCAAACGCCGTTCGCTTCCTCCCCAGGCCGCAATGAGCTTCGGATCCGCGAACACGGAGAACCGGAACTCGTTAAGGGTGATGCCGAATCCCTTCACGCTGCCGACGATGTGAGGATAGGCTTGCGATATCTCCGCATAGTCGTCCGGGTAGAGCCACGCGAGGAGCTGAGAGGCCTTGGAAAAACGAAAGGCCTCATCGTTGAAGAAGAGGCGGATGAGAGAATCCCTCACGGACGGATCGTCCGTGGCCAGGAACAGCTCTCGCATCCGGTTCTTGCGCTCCGCAGTCCAGCCCAGTTCGCTCATCTTCTCGAGCGCTTGGCTGCTGCCGGAGATACCGAGGGCCGCGGGAAGCTCCTGAAACAACTTCTCGAACTCCGCGTCCGAAGAGGCTGTCTGCGCATTCTCGGCCGCGGCCGACTTAGCGTTCTCTGGAAACTCCATCAGTATCCCAGGAGCTTGTTGGGGATAGACCGAGCTTTCATTCCCGGGACCGTCTGCTTTAGACGCTTTCAGGCCCGACTGATGCGCAGAAGCAGGGATCGTCTTGAGCGGCACGGCATCCTGGCGGATGTTTTTCCCCCATTGCTCGGCCTCTTTAAAGGAAGCAATCTGTTCTGCTTTTTTGATGACGGTTTTCCGCAGGAGCGCGGCCGCGATTTGGATGCATTGCTGCGTATCCTCATCGAACAGGGATCGAATCTTCACGATATCCGCCAACTCGTCCGCAAGCCCGGCTGTTGTTTCGCGCAACAGGGCGGAGGGATTCACGCTGAACTCGTCGATGCGCGCCAAGGTTGAAAAGGTCTTCCCGCTCAACTTAAGAAGCATCTTATGCGGAAGTTCCTTATCAGACAGTGCAACGGGACCCTGCGGCAGCGGCATGTCCGTCCTATCGAGGACACGGATCAAGGCCGCTCGCGCGTCCTCCTGAGTCAGATCCAAGCCTTTGAAGGCTTGGGCTTGCTCCGGCGAGAACGAAGCGATGACCCCTGCCCACCCGGAAGCTGCCGCCGCGCTGTTGGCCGGCGCGACGGGAACGGGCACGACCTGCGCCGTCATCTGCGCGCAAACGCCCGGGACCCAGCCGCCGGTCGGCGACATGAGCATCGCGCAGAAAAGAGATAGGACCGCCTTCCTGGACCCCGGGTCAAGCCCGGGGAGACGACGATCTTTCGTCTCCCCGGCGGCTTCCGTCTCCCCGGCGAAAGCCCGCTGTTTCGTCACCCCGGCGGAAACCGGGGCCCAGCTATCGCCGTTTTTCAAAAGAACAATCATCGAGTGGTGATAGGCCGGGCCTGCAGGATCACGATGGTCCCGTCCGCAAGCAGGGAGAACTCGATATCCATGGCCTTGCCGAAGCGCTTCTCCAGGGCCGCGGCCACCCGCGTCAGTCGCCGCGTCTGCTCCAAACTCAGCGCACGCAGTTCCCTCAGCGGCGCGGGCACGGGTCCCAGGCGAGTGCCGAATCCCTCGGGCCGCGTCTCCACTTGCCAGCGCTTTTTCGCCACGTGCGGGAGTTCGATCTCCTCTCCGTCACGCTTGCGCGTCATGTACACGTCCGCGGCGGCCTGGCCGGAGACCACTCCCTCGCCCAAGCCGTAGGCCGCGTTGATCACGACCTCATCCTGGCCGTTGACGGGGTTGCGCGTGAATATCACCCCTGACACCACGGCAGGCGCCATCTTCTGGATCAAGGTCGCAGGCAAAAGGTCCACGGAACGCAGGCCTTGGCGCTGACGGTAGAGGATGCCCCTTGGCAGCCAGAAAGAAGCCCAGTTCTCCACCACCTTGCTCAAGACCTCCTCGGGCTTGAGGTTCAGGTAGCTCTCGGCCGCGCCCGCAAAGGCTGCGTCGTCGGAATCCTCCTGGATCGCCGAGGAACGCACGGACCAGCGTGCGGACTGATCCGAAAATCCGTGCGGCTTAAGCGCTTCGAGGATGTCGCGGCCCACGCCCTTCTCCGCGTCGAGCTTGGCGCTCATGAGCACCTGCCGGATGCGCTCAGAGAGGCGTGATATCTCCTTGGAACGGCTCGCTTCGTCCATACCGGAAGCGTTCAAGAGCGCATCGAGCTCCATGGCCAGGGCACGGACCTTGTCTTCCAGTCCGGTCTCCGCCAAGAATCGCTTATACGCGTAGATAGTCAGGGCCAAGCCTTCGGGCACGTAGGCATCCTGCCCGGCCAAGGCCTGGAGCATCTCGCCGAGCTTCGCGGACTTCCCCCCCACCAAAGGCTTCATGTCGTCGTCGATATCCGCGAGGTCCAGGAAGGAAGGCTCCTTTGCGGCGAGTTCGAGCATTCTCTTTTCGCGGGCCTTGAGGTCAAGAGCCGAAAGCCGCTGATAAGCGGGATCATCGCCGGCATCGGCCCCGTCCCTCCGGATCATGCGGCGCAGAAGAGCCATGAGGCGGTCCTTGTCGACGGACTGCTCCAGCTTTTTCTCCAGCCGGCTCCAAAGAGGCTTGCGGATCGTCGACGCCGAGGGTCCTCCTGGCTGAGATGAAGCAGGGTCCGCCGCCGCATCCTCGGAGGAAGGAACACTCGATGCTCGCGCCTTCACCGCCGCAGGAGCAAGAGCGGCAAGCTCCGCGGCGGAGAGATGTCTCGCATGACGCATCAAAGCGCCGAGGATCAGTTCTTTCTGCGCCGCATACCTGGGGTCCGAGCGCGCTTCCTCCAGGAAGAAGCGCTCGACTCTCTCGTTCCAATACCAGCCCCAATCGAGCTCGGGCTTGGCGATGCCTTGCGAGAACCATCTTCCTATGCCGAGGATATCCAGGATTGTTTTTTGCCCAGGCTCGCGCGCGCCGGAACGCAGGGCTTCGAGCGCGCGATAAGCTTTTTGCAGCGAGTCATCATCCGCTCGCGCGATGAGCGCGGCTTCGCCGCTCTTCCCATAGACGCGCACGAGGTCCCCTTCGCGCAGGGTCGAATCTTCGACCACGGAAAGGTCCGCGGCCTGCAGCCCTTGGCTCAGAGTCCGGGTCTTCCCGCGCTGAGCGAGGCGAAGTCCCAGCACGGGCTTCTCACCGTCCTTCGTCCAGTGCGCGGAAGAAAGGATGGCCGAAGGCAGTCCCAGTTCGCGCGTGGTGATGGCCGCGTGGCTGAGCGAGCCTCCGCCCGTGGTGAGCACGGCCGCGGATCTGGAGATGGCTTCGATGTCGTCGGGCGAGGTATAAGGAACGGCCAAGACCGCGCCTTCCTGCATCTTCTTCTTGTCGAAGAGCAGCGGCCCGGTGGAGAACTCTCCCTTGCCGGGAGAAGCCGGCACGCCGAAGGCTTGAGCCTGCTCCTGGGCCTCTTCCATGAGGGGCGCCTTGAGCAGGCTTTGCAGACGCCTCTGCTGGGAAGCGCTCAAGGCCTCTCCTGATCGCGGGGCATAGCCGTTTTGTTGGAGCAGGACCATGAGTTCCGGCGCGGTCAGCGGCCCCTTGAGAAGCTTTGCCGAGGTCCGCGGCCTGTTGGAAGCAGGCGGCGCCTGGATCTTGGCCGCTTTTTTCTTTTTCGAAGAGGCCTTCTTTCCCTTCTTTGACTTCGGACTCTGCGTCTTTTTCGGATCCGCCTTCTTCGCAGCCTGCGGCGACAGGGCATACGGCATCCTCCAGACCGAGGCCTGGGCATAGGCCAGACGGCCGGAGGCGAGCTCGCGCAGGGCATTCACGGTCAGGATGGAGCCGTCATCGAGCCGCAGCTGGGCTCGTTCCGCGCGCAAGGCTCCGATCATTCCGATGGGAACGTACTCCAGGACGGAATCCGCCAAGGTCTCCAGGGTGGAAGCCGAAAGCGCGCTCTTCTCAGGCTCGGAAAGGATCGCGGATGCAAGGCTCTCCAAAGGCGCGTAGTCGAGGCTTCGCTGCGGCATGGAACTGCCGTCCCAGACGAGTTCGCCTCGCGCGGACGCCTCCTCCACGGGCTTGGTGAGGAACTCATGGATCGTGCGTTGTCCGAACCCGACGTCCTTGGGGATGGGCGGCAGGCCCAGGCGCTTGAGCTCGGCATCGGCCTTCTCGCGCGGCTTCTTTCGAGCCGATTCGTTCCCCTGATAGGATCGGAATCTTTTAAGCATCACCTCATTACTTTCGCCGGAATCGAAGGCCCAACTTGCTTCCGCAAGGTAGACGGCGCCCATTTTCCGGGCCAAGTCCTTGCCCTCCTCGGCTGCCGTCGGGCGCAGCATCAGGTCGATATCCCGAGTGCTGTGCAGGAACTGGAGGATGAAGGGAAGGGCCGTGGCGATCGAGCGGCTGGAGTCCAGTCCATGGTCCTTGTCCCAGAGCACGGTCATATACTCGCTGCCCGTGATCTCCACGGACATGCCGAACGGCTTCAGGACGGCTGAGATCATCTCCATGCGCGCCCTGCTGCCGTTGCCCTCGCCGCTTTCCTTGTAGCGGATCCTGAGCATGCCGCCGTCGTCCGGTTCCGAAAGGTCCGCATATATTTCCGCGGTGTGGCAGCCGAAATGCGCGTGCAGCTGGAGGCGGCTCTCGTTGAAAATGAGCTTGTCCGAGGAGATGTTGTGGATCCTGTCAAGGTTCATCAAAAGCTGTTTGAGGACCGTGCTGCGCAGGAGAACGGAATAAAGAGGCTCGTCTCCGACGTAGACATACGTCAGCAGATGCTCCCCGGATCGGAAAGCCCCGGAATCCTTGCCTCTATGATCCGAATCCTGCCCGAAAAGAGCGATGGCTTTCTGGTGCATCCAGTTGATCAGGGCATTGAGCGAGCGCATGGGCCGGCTCGCATCGAGCTTGAAGATCAGCCGGGCCGGACTTTCCGGAAGCTTCTCTTCAGGCGAAAGGTCCTGCCACCTGTGCCGCAGCTTCTCGACGATGCGCTCATAGGCTTTCTGCGTTCGGCTGATCGCCGCCGCATCGCCGGAATCTCCGCGAAGCCTGTGGTAGAGGTCCGCCATGCGCCGGGTCTGCCTTAGGAGCAGTTTGGCCCCTGATCGCGTCAGGGAATCGGCCTGGCTGGACATCGAGCCCAGGACCTGGAAATTGGAGTCGATGATCCTATCGAAGAGGGCGTAATGCTTCTTAAGCTCTTGGTGCTCATCCGGCGGCAGGAGCGTCTGCGACACCGTCGCGATCCAAAGCTGCGGCCGGCCGGACTTGAGAGAACCCTGCGTCAAGGGATACGGCCATCGATAGCCGTCTTCGGACACGGATTCCGGCATATCAGGCAGAAGGAACCCCAAATCCGCCTGGCTGTATTTCGTATCGGACCGGCCTTTCCTCCACTCGGCATACGCCTGCGGAGCCAGGGATTCCAGCAGGCGTTCCTGCCCGGCCCAGGCGTAGATGAGTTTGGGCTCGAAGAACACGGAACTCTCGATGCCGGCGACGCTGCGAGTTTGATAGAGGTTGTAGGCTTGAGATATCTTGGCGTAGTCGTCCGGGTAGAGCCAGAGGACGAAGTGCGCGACGTCGAGGAGCCCTTTGATCTTGGGAAAACCGAAGCTGTCATCGCAGAAGACCTCGAGAAGCAGCTCCCTGAACCGACGATCGTCCGTGGTCAGGAAGAGCTCTCGAATCAGCTTCTTGCGCTGCGGGGTCCAGCCCAGTTCGATCATCTTCTCGAGGGCTTCGCCGCGGCTTAATGCCCCATCGGCTGCGAGGAGTTCCTGGAACAGCTTATTGAACTCAGGATCAACGGATGAAGATCGCTGATGCCCGATTTGAGACGGCAGGACGCGTTCGTGGATTCCCGCTCCGGAATCCGCCGGTTTAGCCGCCTTGAGGCCCGAGAGCAGAGGCGAGGCAGGCGCTGTCTTGAGCGGCAGGACATCCTGAGAGGTCTTCTTCGCCCATTGCCCGGCTTCCTGGAAGGATGCAAGCTGCTCCGCCTTCGGAACAGCGGCCTTTCGCAGGAGCTTGGCCGCATCCTGGAGCTTTGCTTGGAGCCCGGGGGTGAATGCGGCGCGTATCTCGATGAAGTCCGCCAATTCCGCCGCGAGTCGGGCAGCTTCCTTGCCCGGCATGCGGGCCGCACCGTCGTCCGCGGGAACCTTCTTTAGGATCGCCTGCGCCTTAAATCCCGCATCGATCAGGGCATAATGGACTTTGGACTTGGGCGTTTCATCGCCCTGCGCAAGCGCGATGTTCGTGAGCTCGAGCACGCGGAGCAAAGCCTCACGCTTGCCCGGCTGGGTCAGGTCTAAACCGAAGAAATTCGGTGGCAGCGCCGCCATGACAGGCACCCAGGCGGATGCCGCCGCCGCGCCGTTCATCGGCGCGGCAGGAGCGGAAACGACCTGCGCCGAAGAAAGCGCCGGCGCCATGAGCATCGCACAAAAAAGAACCAGTCCCGCCTTCCTGGACCCCGGGTCACGCCCGGAGAGACGACGATCTTTCGTCTCCCCGGCGGAAGCCGGGGTCCAGCGATCGCCTTTTCCCAAGAAAGTTGTCATCGGGTAGTGATAGGCCTTGCTTGCAGGATGACGATGGTCCCGTCGGCGAGCAGGGAGAATTCGATGTCCAGGGCCTTGCCGAAGCGATTCTCCAAGGCGACCGCCACGCGCGTCAGGCGGCTCGTCTGCTCGCGGCTGAGAGCGCGCAGGCTTCTGAGTTCAGGAGGCACCGGCCCCAAACGCGTGCCGAAGCCTTCGGGCCGGTTCTCCACGCGCCAGCGCTTGCGCGCCACGTGCGGGAGTTCGGTCTCCTCCGCATCCCATTTGCGCGTCACATAGACGTCCGCGGCGGCTTGGCCGGACACCACGCCCTCGCCCAGGCCGTAGGCCGCGTTGATCACCACTTCATCTGCGGAATCGACGGGATTGCGCGTGAAGATGACGCCTGAGATCTCTGCCGGCGCCATCTTCTGGATGAGCGTGGCCGGAAGAAGATCGACGGAGCGCAGGCCTTGCCGCTGACGGTAAAGGATGCCCCTGGGCAGCCAGAACGAGGCCCAGTTCTCGACGACCTTGCTCAAGACGTCGTCGGGCTTGAGGTTCAGGTAGCTCTCGGCCGCGCCCGCGAAGGCCGCGTCATCGGAGTCTTCCTGGATGGCCGAGGAGCGCACGGACCAGCGGCCGGACGTATTAGAGAAGTCGTGCTTCTGAAGCGCTTGCAGGATGTCTTTGCCCACGCCTTTTTCAGGGTCGAGCTTGGCGCTCATAAGCACCTGCCGGATGCGCTCGGAGAGGCGGCTGATCTCCTTGGAACGATCGGCTCCTTCAATGAGGGGAGCATTCAAGAGCGCATCGAGCTCCATGGCCAAAGCGCGGACCTTGTCCTCGAGTCCGGCCTCCTTCAAGAAGCGTTTGTACGCGTGGATCGTCAGGGCCAATCCCTCGGGAACATCGGCGTCCTGCCCGGCCAAGGCCTGGAGCATCTCTCCGAGTTTCGCGGACTTGCCGCCCACCAAGGGCTTCATGTCGTCGTCGATGTCTTGCAGGTCCAGGAACGCGGGTTCGGCGGCGCCCAGCTTCCGGAGCTTTTCCTCGTAAGCTTCGCCGTCGAGCTGCTTGAGCTTCAGGAAGGATTCGATCTGCGCCATGCTCCGCTGGACCGCGGTCAGGATGTCCGTTGCCGCGATGCGGTACGCGTCATGGAACATGTCCTTGAAGCTGGGCACGGGGTCTTGCCAGGACTTCGGGTTCAACTCCGTCGCGGAGTCATTGACGCCGCCGTGCTCATGCTGATCGCGCCATTCCCGTCCGGCCTTGAGTCCGGCCGTATAGGCGTCATCCATCAAGTCGTCTCTCGACGGAGCATGCGCGTAACCCGCACCCTGGCTTGGAGCGTGATCGATCTCCGCGGAACTCTTATCCCCATTCGACCCGGTCTTTGCCAGGTCCGCGCCCGCATGAGGTTTGTTCCCCTTAAACAGTTCCGGATGCGTTTGAGACAGTTGAAAGGACAAGGCCAATGGATCATGGAAGTCATGAGAATAATCATGAAACGGCATAGGAGGAGGAGCTAGGGGAAACGTGTACCTGCCGGTAGCGGGATCGCGCCTGCCTGAAAACGAATCTCGATAAGGATCACCGGACCGATACAGGTTGTCGCGCACGGTCCTCGGGCCGTCCCAGTACGACGGAGCGTTCGTGGACGAAGCGTCATTTTCATGGGCCTTGAAATAGTTGCGTCCAGGCCCGAGCATGGGGTCCTCGATCTCCGTGTCCCCGAGCCCCGCGAAACGGTTCAAGAGCATGACCTTGCCGGCCGCCTCCGGATGATCCTCCGTGATGAAGCGGACCAGGTAATCGGACATGGTCAGGATCACGTCCGCCGAACGCACGTCCTCGTCGCTCAAGCCCCGGATCTGGTGATGCTCGGGCGTGAACCCGAGTTCGCGCAGGGCCTGCGCTGCGTCGGGGAAGAGCCCTTCGCCCGGAATGGAACGGCCGCTGCCGAGCCCGCGGGAAGCCACGGTCACGTTCTGGATGCCCGCGCGCGCAAGGAGCTGACGCGTGATCTGCTCCGCCATGGGACTGCGGCAGGTATTGCCCGTGCATACGAAGATCAGATGCATGCTCGGCTTGGCCGCGGCCCCGGCCTTGCGCAGGAGGCGGTGCAGGACCCCCAGCAGGCGGCTCTTCTTGACCGAGTCCTGGGTCTTGGACAAGCGGCGCGCCAAGGCGCGCCAAAGGGGCCTGGGCGCCTGCGAGGTCTCGAAGAGCCCCTGCCCCCTGCCCCAGAATGAAGGCTTTGGCGCCTTGTTCGCTCCCGCAAACGAAGAGAACGGCGCGGATATCTCCGTCGCGGGGATATTCTTCGCGCTCATGCTCAAGGAATTCAAGATCATGAATCGCACTTCCAAATAGCGCGGATTCGCATGCGCCTCCTCCAGGATGAAGCGCTCGACTCTCTCATCCCAAGAGGGATCGAACTCGAGCTTGTAGCCCTGGCCGGAACGCAAGGCTTCAAGCGCGGCATAGGCCTTTTGCATGGGCGCGTCGTCGGCTCTGGCGATGAGCGCGACCTTCCCTTCTTTCCCGTAGACGCGGACCAGGTCGCCTTCCCGCAGGAAGGGGTCCGGGTCCAAGGAAAGCTCCGCGATGCCGATTCCGCTCTTGGATCCGGTCTCCTTTCGGTGAGACAACTGCAGGCCCAGCACGGGCTTGAGGGTTTGCGCATCCAGCTTGCGCCAGCGCGCCGAGGACAGGATCACGGAAGGGATGCCCAGTTCCCGCGTGGTGATCGCCGCGTGGCTCAGCGAGCCTCCGCCCGTGGTGAGCACCCCGGCGGCTTTTGAGAGCGCTTCCATGTCGTCCGGCGATGTATAAGGAACGGCCAGCACCGCGCCCTCCTGCTGCTTGGAGCGGTCGAAGAGGATGGGCCCTGTGACGAAGTCTCCCTTCCCCGGAGCAGCGGGTAAGCCGTACGCTTCCGCCTGCTCGGAACTCGACTGATTGGGAAGAGGAGCCCGCAGCAGGGAATCCAGCTGCTTCTTTTGCGAAGCGCTGAGTTCTTCGCCTTCCTGCGCAGCCAGGCCTTCCGCCCGCAGGAATCCCAAGAGTTTGGAGGGAGACAAGGATTCAAGGCCTTTTCCGGGCTTCCACAGCAATACTTTCGCATAAGCCAAGCTGCCGGAGGCCGGGTCCCGCAGAGTGAGAACCGTCAGATAAGAGCCGTCCTCGAAAGCTTTTTGCCCGCGCTCAGCGGAGAAGGCTCCGACTTTCCCGATGGGCTCGTAGGTCAAGAGAGAAACATCAAGGGATTCGAGGATGGCCGCAACCTGCGAAGCGTCGTTGGGGGCAACTATGGCCTCGAACGCGAGATCGGAGAGAGAGATGTAATATCCGTGTTCAGGCTTGCCCTTTCCATTCCAGAAGAGCTGCCCGCGCGCAAGAGCCTCCTGGATCGGCTTCGTGAAGAAAAGGTCGATGGTCCGTTGTCCGAGTTGGATGTCCGCGGGCATGCGGCTCAGGCCCAAGCGCTCCAACTCCGCGTTGAGCTTCGCGGCCAAAGCTTTTCTTTCCGGGGCGAGCCTAAGGTAGTCCGCATAGCTGTCATAAATGCGTTCGCCGTCCATTGCGAAAGGCCAGCGGCCCTCGCTGAAAAAGAGCTCTCCCAGCCGGGAGGAGAATTTCCGCGTTGCTTTGTCGTCTATTTTCCCCGCGATCCTTCCTAAAAAGATATCCAGGTTGTGCGTGCTGTAGAGGAGCCGGACGACCAGAGGATAGATCTCCGCGAGGGTGCGCTCGGAATCCAGGCCGTGATCCTTGTCCAGGACCGCGTCAAGATAGTCGTCGCCCGTGAGCTTCACCGAAAAGCCGAGTTTTCCCAGGAACGCCGCGACCAGCCGTATCCTGTACTGCTGCCCGTCATCGCCGCTCTCCTTGTACCGTATCCTGAGCATCCCGCCCTCGTCCGGCGGGGAACTGTCCGCTGAGATTTCCGCGCTGTGGCAGCCCAGATGCAGGCTCAGCCAGATGCGGTGCTCGTCGAAGAAAAAGTCGTCGTTGTAGTCCAGCCCCTCGATCGTTCGCGCCTCGGCCTGGAAGGCTCTCAAGATCTGGTTGCGCCGCAGCACCTCGCCCAGGGGAGCTTGTCCAAGATAAATGAACGGCAGATACGCTCCATCGTAGATGAGGAGACTGCCTGAAGCCTCCGTCCGGCTCACGCCGTAGCTGCCGAAGAGCCTGAGCGCTTTCTGGTGCATCCAGTTGATCAGGGAATTAAGAGAGCGCAGAGGCCTTCGGGGATCGAGCTTGAGCACGATGTCGGCCGGTTTCTCCGGCAGCTTCTCATCAGGCGCAAGGCCCTGCCACCGGCGCTTGAGCTTTCCCCTGATCCGTTCGTACGCCGTTTGCGTATGGCTGAACTTCGCCAAGTCGGGAGAACGTCCGCGAAACCTGTGATAGAGGTCCGCCATGCGCCGAGTCTGACTTAAGAGCAGCTTGGCCGAGGCGCGCGTCAAGGACTCGGCCTGGCTGGACATGAATTCCAGGGCCTGGTAATTGGCGTTGATGAGCCGGTCGAAGAGCGCATGCCTGGCTCGAAGCCTCTCGGCAGACAGCTCATCGACGGAGGAATATTGAATCACTTGGCTGAAGTCCGAAGCTCCTTCATGCGGGTCCGTCTGCGCCTCCTGGTCCGGCTTGGAAAGATCGGGCGGGTCCGGCCGGCGGGATGCGTCCAGGGAGTAAGGCAGGAAGTATGCGCCTTCCTTTATGGAGCGTCCGCTGTTTCGGACAGGGAAGAAGAAATTCGCGGATTTGTGGTCGCTGGAAAACCCTCTCTTCAGCCGGGAATAGGCTTTGGGAGAAAGCTCGGACTTCGCGCGCCGGATGTTCTC
This sequence comes from Elusimicrobiota bacterium, assembly GCA_041661185.1. Classification (GTDB taxonomy): domain Bacteria; phylum Elusimicrobiota; class Elusimicrobia; order UBA1565; family UBA1565; genus JBAZUV01. The sequence goes on along the minus strand of JBAZUV010000012.1, from coordinate 84,499 downwards.
GAGCCAAGCCCGGAAGAGCGGCGGGTCCGCGAAGATGGAACCCATGAAAAAATCGCCTCGGCCTTGCAGGCTCGGGTAAAACTCGTCGAATTCCTCCTTGGCTTCGGGATAGAGCCAGTCGATGAGCTGAGAATCGAAGCGGATACCGACCCCTCCCTTCTGGAAGAAATGCGCCAAATGCCGCCGCAAGGACTCGTCTTCCGTGTTCAGGAACAACTCGCGGATCCGGGCCTTGCGCTCATCGGTCCATTGGTTCTTGGGCAGTTTTTCCAGGGCATCAAGGACCGTCATCGCGTCGGAGGCCTCTTTTTTTCGAAGTCCGTTCCTTCTGCGGATCGCCGCGGATGTTTCTCTTGCCTGAGTCGCGGCCTTTCCGTCGTCGCCGGCAGCGGCCTGCTTCTGCTGTTCGCTCAACTGCTTGAGCGAGGCGAGGTCTTCGGGCTTGGGCAGGGCCGCGGAATGCAGGAACCCGGCTGCTTCCTGAAGATCCTTTTGCACGTTATCAGGGAAAAGGGCGTTGAGGCGGATCAGGTCGTCTATTTGCCGCCCAAGGCTGGTTCGAGCCCGCTCACTCAGAGGCTTGCCCGCGTTCTCTTGGGTGAAGGACTGCAGACGTTCGAGCAATCCCATGGAATGCGCGAGCACGGCATTGTGCAGCCTTTGGGCGATATCCTCGGGAGCTGTTTTCGCGGAGAGCTGTTCCGGCTTGAGCGCGGTCCGATCCAAAACACGGGTGAACAGCTCCAAATTATTCGGCTGTGTCAGGTCCAGCCCGTAGAAATCGCGCGCCTGCGCGGGAGGCAGGGCCTGTACGATCGCCGGCCAAGGCGAGGCAGCGCCGGCGGTGAGCGCGGATGCCTCGGCAGGAAGAACGGGCGCGGCAATAATTGAAGGAACAGGCGCGGCAACAGAGGGGACCGTTTGCCCCGCGAACTGCGCGCCGTATGCCGGGACCCAGCCGCTTCCCGACGACATGAGCATCGCGCAGCAAATGAGCAGGCAAATGACAGGTCTTGCTTGCGGGATCACGCTATAAGTTTAGATGAATGGATCGGACTTCGCGTGCGGCTAAAGACCCAGGCGAACCCGTCCCATAGGCCCATAAGAATATGGGCCCTTCGTCACCCCGGCGAAAGCCGGGGCCCAGACGCCTCCTGGATTCCGGCTTTCGCCGGAATGACGAGGCAGGTAATAATCAGTACGTTGTGATAGGCCGAGCTTGCAGGATCACGATGGTTCCGTCCGCGAGCAGGGAGAACTCGATGTCCATGGCCTTGCCGAAGCGCTTCTCCAGGGCCGCGGCCACGCGCGTCAAACGCCGCGTCTGCTCCGAGCTCAGCGCGCGCAGTCCCCTCGACTCCGCGGGCACGGGCCCCAAGCGCGTGCCGAAGCCCTCGGGCCGGGCTTCCACCTGCCAGCGCTTTCGCGCCACGTGCGGAAGCTCGCTCTCCTGGCCGTCCCATTTGCGCGTCACGTACACGTCCGCCGCGGCCTGGCCGGACACCACGCCCTCTCCCAATCCGTAGGCCGCGTTGATCACGACCTCATCCTTGCCGTTGACGGGATTTCGCGTGAAGATCACGCCTGAAACGACCGCAGGCGCCATCTTCTGGATCAGCGTGGCAGGAAGCAGATCGACGGAGCGCAGGCCTTGGCGCTGACGGTAGAGGATGCCTCTGGGCAGCCAGAACGAGGCCCAGTTCTCTACAACCTTGACCAGGACCTCCTCGGGCTTGAGGTTCAGGTAGCTCTCAGCCGCGCCCGCGAAGGCCGCGTCGTCGGAGTCCTCCTGGATGGCCGAGGAACGCACGGACCAGCGGCCGGCTGCATCCTCGAAGCCATGCGGCTTAAGCGCTTCCAGGATATCGCGGCCCACCCCCTTCTCCGCGTCAAGCTTGGCGCTCATGAGAACCTGCCGGATGCGCTCGGAGAGACGACTGATCTCCTTGGAACGGTTCGCCTCGTCCATGCCTGCGGGACCCGCATTCCAGCCCGCTGCGCGGTCGTCCGGAGTCCCACCGGGACTCCTTCCCCAGCGGGGAGTGTGCGATCCGCTCTCCGTCAGGTTCGCACCTGCGGGACCCGCGATCGCGCCGGGAGCGTTCAACAGCGCGTCGAGTTCCATGGCGAGCGCGCGGACCTTGTCCTCAAGACCGGCCTCCGTCAAGAATCGCTTGTACGCGTAAATAGTCAGGGCCAATCCTTCGGGCACGTAGGCATCCTGGCCACGCAAGGCCTGGAGCATCTCGCCGAGCTTCGCGGACTTCCCCCCCGCCAAGGGCTTCATGTCGTCGTCGATGTCGGCCAAGTCCAGGAAGGAGGGTTCCTGCCGCAGGACTTCCAGCAGCCTTTGTTCGCGCGCCTGCGCGTCGAGCGACTTCAGATGCAGGAAGGACGTGATCTGCCCCAGGCTCGCCTCGACGGCGGCCAGGATGTCCTTTGCCGCGGCAACGTACGTGTCGGCAAAACTTGGGATCGGGCCTTCCCAGGGGTCGACGGAGACCGGGGGCGCGTCTTTGCCGGAAGGCCGCTCAGGAAAAAGCGCAGGTCCGAACAAGGGATCCAGGATGGGAGCATCTCCGCGCCCCGCGAAACGGTTCAAGAGCATGATCTTGGGCGCCGCCTCAGGATGCGCCTTCACGATCATCCTGCCCAGGGATTCTTCCATGGTCAGGATGATGTCCGCCGAGCGCACGTCCTGCGCGCTCAATCCCTGGACAGTGTGCGGTTCCGGATTGAACCCGATGTCCGCCAAGGCCTGCTGGGCCTGGGGAGCCATCCCCAGGCCGTCCAAAAACGACTCGAACCCGCGGGAAGCCGCGCGAACGCCTTCGATCCCCTCCCGCGCAAGGACTTGCCGGGTGATCTGCTCCGCCATGGGACTGCGGCAGGTGTTTCCCATGCATACGAACAGCAGATCCACGCCCTGCTTGGCCGCGGCCCCGTTCTTGCGCAGGAGGCGGCGCAGGAGCTCCAGCAAGCGGCCCTTCTTGCCCGGGTCCCGCGTCATGGACAACCGGCGCGCCAAAGCGCGCCACAGAGGCCTGGCCGACGGAGAGGACGCATCCATCCCGCCGGACTGGGACGCCGCATGATTCTTGGCCGCGTCGGCGCCCGACGCCGGAGGGAACATGGACAATCCCGTCGCGGGAAGATGCTTCGCGTTCGCGCTCAAGGAATTAAAGAGCTTGAACCTTGCCTCTGAATAGCGCGGATTCGAGCGCAATTCCTCCAGCAGGAAGCGCTCCACGCGCTCGTCCCACCCGGGATCCCACTCAAGTTTTTCCGCGATTCCGGAGCGCACGGCCTCCAGCGCGGCATAAGCCTTTTGCAGGGCCGCGTCATCGGCCCTGGCGATGAGCGCGATTTTCCCCTCCTGTCCGTAAAGGCGGACCAGGTCGCCTTCCCGCAGGTAGGGATCCTTGGCCGCGGAGAGCTCCGCGATCTCGAGAACGCCGTCGACTCGCTCGGAAGGCCTGCGGCGAGACAACTGAACGCCCAGCATGGGACCCTGCCCGGAGTCCTTGCGCCAGCGGGCCGAGGGAAGGATCACGGAAGGGATGCCCAACTCGCGCGTGGTGATGGCCGCGTGGCTCAAGGAGCCTCCGCCCGTGGTGAGCACCGCCGCGGATCTGGAGATGGCTTCCATGTCGTCGGGCGAGGTATAAGGAACGGCCAGCACCGCTCCCTCCTGCTGCTTGGCGCGATCGAAAAGGATGTGCCCCGTGACGAACTGCCCGCTGCCTGGAGCGGCGGACAAGCCGTAGGCTTGCGCCTGCTCGGAGCCGGACTGCTTGGGGATGGGAGCGGCCAGCAGGGATTGCAGACTCCTCTGCTGAGCGGCGCTGAGCCCTTCGCCTTCGCCCGCCAGGAGGTCTTCTTTTCGCAGGAATTCCAGGAACTTGGAGGGGCTTAAGGATTCGAGTTCGCCCGAGGCCTTGCGCAGCGAGGCCTTCGCATAGACCCAGCGGCCGGAGGCCGGGTCCCGCAGCGCGAGAACGCTCAGAGCGGAGCCGTCCTCGAAAAACTTCTGCCCGCGCTCGGCGGACAAGGCGCCGACTTGTCCGATGGGCTCGTAGTCCAAGAGCGAAGCGTCCGCCGTCTCAAGGATGGACGCGCTCCGCGCGAGCTCGCCCGGAGCGGCCAGGACCTCTTGCGCGAGCTCAAAGAGAGGGCTGTACTGCCGCCGCTCGGGCTTGCCGACGCCGTCCCATTGGAGCTGCCCGCGCGCGGCAGCCTCCAGGATCGGCTTGGTGAAGAAGCGGTCGATGGCCCGCTGTCCGAAGGGGACGTCCGCGGGCATGCGCGGGAGGCCGAGGCGACCCAGTTCCGCGTTGAGCTTCCCGGCCAGGGCCGCCCTTTCCGTGGCGAGCTTAAGATAACTCTTGTAGCCCTGCTTGATCCCGCCTGAAGTGATGCTGAAAGGCCAGCGCCCCTCGCTTAAAAACACCTCTCCCAGGCTGGAAGAAAATTCCATGCCCGCGTCGGCCTTCTTAGCCTTCGCCTTGCCCTTGCCCTTCTTGAACGAGATATTCCCAAAAACGAGATCCAGATCCTTCGTGCTGCACAGGAAGCGGATCACGAAAGGATAGATCTCCGCGAGGGAACGCTCGGAGTCGAGTCCATGGTCCTTGTCCAAGACCGCGTCCAGATAATCGCTGCCCTCGACTTTTACAGATAGGCCGAGCTTTTCCAGGAACGCCGCGATCATGTTCAGCCTGTACTTGCTGCCCTCGAAGCCGCTTTCCTTGTAGCGGATCCTGAGCATCCCGCCCTCGTCGGGCGCGGAGCTGTCCGCCGAGATCTCCGCGCTGTGGCAGCCCAGGTGCAAGTTCAGCCAGATCCGATGCTCGTCGAAAAAGAGCTCGCTGGAGGAGTACAGCCCGCCGATAGCCGGCGCTTCGGCCTGCAAGGCCCTCAAGATCTGGTTGCGCCGCACGGCCTCGCGCAGGGGCGCTCGCCCGATGTAGAGGAACGGAAGCTCCTTGCCTTCGCGGATCTCGATGCTGCCGGAAGCCTCGTCCTCGTCCACTCCCGAGCTCATGAAGAGCCCGAGCGCTTTTTGGTGCATCCAGTTGATCAGGGCGTTGAGGGAGCGCAGCGGCCTTTCCGGGTCGAGCTTGAGCACGAGCCGGACCGGCTTTTCCGAAAGCTTCTCCTCCGGAGCAAGGCCCCTCCATCTGCGCCGAAGCTTCTCCTTTATTCGCTCATACGCCGTCTGCGTGCTGCTGATCTTCGCCTCATAAGGCGAATCTCCGCGGAGCCGGTGATAGAGTTCCGCCATGCGCCGCGTCTGGGACAAGAGCAGCCCGACCGAGGCCCGCGTCAAGGATTCGGCTTGGCCGGACATGGATTCCAGGGTCTGATAATTGGCGTTGATGAGCCGGTCGAAGAGCGCGTGCTTGGCTCGAAGCAAGGCGACGGGCTGCTCATCGGCGGCGATGCTCTGGGTCATCCGCATGAAATCCAAGCCGCTCGGGGCCGGCTTTCCCTCGGGCCGGCCGGAATCCTTCAAAGAGTAGGGCAAGAAGTAGCCGTCTTCCTTCACGGAAGGCCGGCCGTCCCTGAAAGGGAAGAAGAAATTCGCGGACGTGTGGACGCGCCGGGACTCCTCCTTCATCCGGGCATACGCCTCCGGAGAAAGTTCCTCGCGCATGCGCCGGACGTTGTCGACCCAGGCGCGGAAAACAGGCGGATCCAGGAACATCGACTGCTCGAGCCATTTGGGCTTGTATGCGCGATGGGAATAGAACTCGAAGATCTCCGCGCGCGCTTGCGGGTAGAGCCACGCGGCGATGAGCGCATCCTCCGAAAGCCCTAAAGATTCGCCGCGCAGGACCCCGAGCAGGTCCCTGCGCAAGGACGCGTCCTTCGCGTTCATGAAGATCTCGCGCAGCCGGTCTTTGCGCTCATCGGTCCATTGCTTCGAGGGCAGCCGGCAAAGAGCGGCCAGGAGCTCCGGCCGGACGCCGTCGTCGGCGTCCGGCAGGAGGGCGAGGAGCTCGTCGGCGCCGCCGCTCTTCCCGAGCCCTGAACGCTCGGGAGAAGCAGGCAGGGATTCTATCCGCACGCCGTCCGCGCCGTCGTCCGGCTTGCGCTCAAGCCATTGCAGGGCTTGCTGGAAGGCCGCCGACCGGCGCGCGTCCAAGCCGGGGACCTTTTGAAGCAGCGCGGCGGTGTTCTGGAACTTGGACTGCAGACCGGGGCCGAAGATAACCCGGATCGTCAAAAGATCCGAGAAATCCCGCGCGAGTCTGGAAAGCTCCTCGGCCGGGATGCGGGCGATCTCCTCGGGATCGGAAAGCGCCCGAGTGACGAAGGCCGCCTGGTCGACCGCGGCCATGATGACGGACGCCACCGCCGGCGCGCCCCCCTGGATATGCCGCGGAAGATGTTCCGGGGAGCGTTCGAGCACGCGCAGCAAAGCCCGGCGCACTTCCGGCCGTCCCAAATCCAGCTCTCCGAAGGATTTCGAGAACTCCGGAGGGAACGCGTCGATGACGGCCGACCATCCGGCTGCCGCCGCGCCGCCGGCCGGCGCAGCGATGACTTGTACGGCCTGCGCCGATGGGAGCGCGCTCGCCGCCGTCTGTGCGCGCAGACAGGGGACAACGCCGCTTCCCGGCGCCGCAAGGATCGCGCAGCAAAGGGACAACGCCGCCGCCTTTGCCGGCGGTCCGGGATGAGGACTCATTCGGGAAGTTCCCCTCATCGGGTGGTGATGGGCCTTGCTTGAAGGATCACGATGGTTCCGTCCGCGAGCAAAGAGAATTCGATGTCCATGGCCTTGCCGAAACGCTTCTCCAGGGCCGCGGCCACGCGCGTCAAGCGCCGGGTCTGTTCCAGGCTGAGCGCGCGCAGCCCCCTCAGTTCAGGAGGAACCGGCCCCAGCCGCGTGCCGAAGCCTTCGGGACGATTCTCCACCTGCCAGCGCTTTCTCGCCACATGGGGGAGTTCGCTTTCCTGGCCGTCCCATTTGCGCGTCATGTACACGTCCGCGGCGGCCTGGCCGGAGACCACGCCCTCGCCCAAGCCGTAGGCCGCGTTGATGACGACCTCATCCGTGCCGTTGACGGGGTTGCGTGTGAAGATGACGCCTGAGACTTGCGCGGGCGCCATCTTCTGTATGAGCGTGGCGGGCAGCAGGTCGACGGAGAGCAGCCCTTGGCGCTGCCTGTAGAGGATTCCCCTGGGCAGCCAGAAAGAGGCCCAGTTCTCCACGACCTTGTCCAGGACTTCCTCCGGCTTCAAGTTCAGGTAGCTCTCGGCCGCGCCCGCGAAGGCCGCGTCGTCGGAGTCCTCCTGGATGGCCGAGGAACGCACGGACCAGCGCGCGGCTTCATCCTCGAAGCCGTGCGGCTTAAGCGCTTCCAGGATATCGCGGCCCACGCCGTTCTTCGGATCGAGCCTGGCGCTCATGAGCACCTGCCGGATGCGCTCGGAGAGGCGGCTGATCTCCTTGGAACGGCCGGCTTCGTCCATGCCTGCGGCGTTCAAAAGCGCGTCGAGCTCCATGGCAAGGGCACGGACCTTGTCCTCCAGCCCGGTCTCCTTCAAGAAGCGCTTGTATGCGTAAATGGTCAAGGCCAGGCCTTCGGGAACATAGGCGTCTTGGCCGCGCAAAGCCTGGAGCATCTCGCCCAGCTTGGCGGATTTCCCACCCACCAAGGACTTCATGTCGTCGTCGATGTCGGAGAGATCGAGGAAGGAAGGCTCTTTTAAGATGAGTTCGAGCATCCTCTTCTCGCGAGCCTCTCGATCCAGAGCCGAGAGCCGCCGGTAAGCAGGATCTTCGCCTGCCCTGGCCCCGTCCCTTCGGATCATGCGGCGAAGAAGAGCGCTGAGCCGGTCCTTGTTCGCGGACTGTCGCAGCTTTTGCTCCAGCCTGCGCCAAAGAGGCTTGCGGACCGCGGACCCGGCAGGTCCTGCTTGCTGCGCGGAGGCATTGTCCGCTGCCTGCGACGAAACCTTGCCTGCCGCCGCGTCCGAGGCCGCAGGAGCAAGAGCCGCAAGCTCCTTGGCGGAAAGATGTTTTGCGCGGCGCCTCAAGGCTTCAAAAATGAGTCCTTTCTGCGCAGAATACCTGAAATCCGAGCGCGCTTCCTCCAGCATGAAGCGCTCTGCTCGTTCGTCCCAAGAGTCATCCCATTCAAGCTCGGCCTTGGCGCCGGAGCGCAGGGCTTCCAGAGCGCGATAGGCGCTCTGGAGCGAGGCGTCGCCGGCGCGCGCGATAAGCGCGACCTTCCCGCCCTTCCCGTAGACGCGCACGAGGTCTCCCTCGCGCAGGGTCGGATCCTCGACGACGGAAAGATCGGCGGCTCCGACGGAGGAACGGCCCTCGCTCCCGATCATGGAAATCTTGTGAGGCACGCCTTGCCTCGCCAGGCGCAGGCCCAGCGCAGCCTTCTCTCCCTCTTTCTTCCAGCGCGCCGAGAAAAGAATGACGGAAGGAAGGCCCAGTTCGCGCGTGGTGATGGCCGCATGGCTCAAGGAGCCGCCTCCCGTCGTTATCACTGCCGCGGACTTGGAAATGGCCTCCAAATCGTCGGGAGAGGTATACGGCACGGCCAGCACCGCGCCATCCTGCTGCTTCTTCTTGTCGAAAAGAAGCGGCCCCGTGGAGAACTCCCCCTTGCCCGGAGAAGCAGGCAGGCCGAAAGCCTCTGCCTGCGCCAAGGATTGCGCCGGGACAGGCGCCTTGAGCAGGTCCTGCAGATTCTTCTGCTGGGAAGCGCTCAAGGCTTCGCCCGGCCGCGGGTCGTAGCCGCTCTCTTGGAGCAGGGCCATGAGCGCTTGCGTGCCGATCTTCCCCTGGGGAAAACCGCCGTTCGAAGAAGCCTTGCCTCCTTTCTTGGACTTCGGGCCCGGATACTTCCGAAGCAGAAACTTTAACTTGTCCGGCTCGATCTCCCGCGGATTCCTCCAGACCGAAGCCTGGGCATAGGCCAGACGGTTGGAAGCAAGCTCGCGCAGGGCATGGATGGTCAGGATGGAGCCGTCGTCGAGCCGCAGCTGAGCCCGTTCCGCGCGCAAGGCGCCGATCATGCCGATGGGCGCGTAGTCCAGGATGGAATCATCCAGGGACTCCAAGACGGATGCCAGGAGCGCGCTTTTTTCAGGATCGGACAGGACCTCGGCCGCGAGCGTATCCAAGGGAGCATAGCCGCGGCTGCGATGCGGCTTGGAAACGCCGTCCCATGCAAACTCTCCCCGCGCAGCCGCTTCCTCCATGGGCCGGGTAAGGAACTCCTGGATCGTGCGCTGTCCGAAGGCGATGTCCGCGGGGAGGGGCGGCAGGCCCAGGCGCTTGAGTTCGGCCTCGGTCCTCTCGCGCAGCTCCTTTCGAACGGGCGCTCTGGCTTCGAGATCATTGTACAGACGGTACACATTGTTGCCGGTGCCGGAGGGCCACTCTCCTTCCGCGAAATAGATCCCGCCCATTTTCCGGGCTATCCCCTCGACGTCCGCGAGGCTTCTCTTCGGGCCGACAAGATCGCTCAGGAGAAGGTCGATGTCCTTCGTGTCGTGCATGCACTGGAGGATGAATGGGATCGCATCCGCGAGCGAGCGGCTGGAATCCAGGCCGTGGTCCTTGTCCCAGAGCGCGGTCATGTCCTTATCGCCCGTGATCTTCACGGACATGCCGAATCTCTCCAGCACGGCCGCGATCATATGCATGCGCGGTCCGCCGCCGTTCTCGACGCCGCTTTCCAGATAGCGGATCCTGAGCATGCCGCCCTCGTCCGGCTCCGAAAGGTCGGCGTAGATCTCCGCGGTGTGGTATCCGAACTTCGCGTGCAGCTGGAGACGGCTCTCCGTGAAAAAAAGCTTGTCCAAGTGGCTGTTCTTTATCCGGTGGAGATTCATCAGCAGCCGCTTGAGGACCGCGCTGCGCGGAAGAACGGAGTAAAGAGGCTCGTCTCCGACGTAGACATACCTCAGGCTATGCGAATAGGAACGGAACGTCCCGGTGTCCGCTTCACTATGCGGATTCTTCCCGAAAAGTTCGATGGCTTTCTGGTGCATCCAATTGATCAGGGCGTTCAAGGAGCGCCTGGGCAGGGACTCATCGAAACTGAAGATCAGGCGGGTCAAACGCCCCGCAAGCTTCTCTTCGGGCAAAAGGCCTTGCCACCTGCGCCGCAGTTTCGCCTTGAGCCGATCATAAGCCGTCTGCGTGAAGCTGTGCTGCGCCGCTTCGGGAGAATCTCCGCGGAGCCTGTGGTAGAGGTCCTCCATGCGCTGAGCCTGGCTTAAGAGCAGCTTGACGGAGGCTCGCGTCAGGGAATCGGCCTGGCCGGCCATGGAGCCCAAGACCTGGAAATTTGAGTCGATAAGCCGGTTGAAGAGGGCGTAGCGCTTCTTGAGCTGTTGATTGGCTTCCGGCGGCAAAAGCGTCTGCGACACCTCCGCGATCCACGGCTGCGGTTCGGCGAAATTATGCGGCCCCTTTTCCAAGGGATAGGGCCATTGATATCCGTCTTCGGACACGCGTTCCTGCGCGGCAGGCAGGATGAATCCGAAATCAATGCGGTCGTATTCCAGGCTGTTATTGTTGCTCAGCCACGCGGCATAGGCTTCCGGAGCCAGAGCTTTCAAGCGCCGTGCCTGCGCCCCCCAGGCATGGATGAGCGCCGGCTCCATGAACACGGATTGAGAGAACTTGACGGGACCCAGCGAGCCCGGGTCGTCCATATGGCGGTAGATCTTCGCTATCTGCTCATAGTCCTCCGGATAGAGCCAGGCCAGGAGTTCCGAGAACTTGGGGAAGCCGTTCTCCATGGAAAAACCGAAGGATTTGTAGAAGAACACCGCGCGGAGCATCTCCATGAGATCGGCGTCGTCCGTAGTCAGGAAAAGACCGCGCAGCCGATCCCTGCGTTGCGGAGTCCAGCCCAGTTCGGTCATGGCATTGAAGGCGTCAATGCGACCGGAGATCTCGCCGCTTGCGAGGAGCTTCTGGAATAGCTTCTCGAACTCCGCGTCCGGATTCAAGAAGGGCTGTTCGCCCTTGTCCGAGGCCGGCAGAGCGCTCCCCGACGCGTCCGCAGGCCCTTTCAGACCTGAACGCCGCGGCGAGACAGGGGCGGTCTTGATCGGCAAAACATCCTGCCCGCCGGGCTTCGCCCATTGCCCGGCTTGCTTGAAGGAAACCAGATTCTCCGCGTTCGGGACAGCGGTTTTTCGCAGAAGCCCGGCCGCGGCCCGGATGCGTTCCTGCACGTCTTTGGAGAACATGGAACGTATCTTCACGATATCCGCCAACTCTCCCGCGAGGCCGGATGCTTTTTCGCGCGGCAAAGCGGAGGGATTCGAGCTGAACGCGTCTATGCGCTCCAGGGTTGAAAAGACCTTGTCGATCAAACGAATGAACATCCTCTGCGGAAGTTCCTTGTCGGAGAGTTCGACGGGATCTTGCGGCAGGGGCATGTGCGTCCTGTCCAGAACGCGAGCCAACGCCTCTCGCGCGCCCATCTCCGTCAGATCAAAGCCCTTGAAGGCGTCGGCTTGCTCCGAAGAAAGAGAATCAATGACCGCGACCCACCCGGACACCGCTGCCGCGCTGTTGCCCGGCGCGGCGGGAACAGGCACGATCTGCGCCGACGAGAGCCCCGGCGCCGTGAGCAGGGCGAAACAAAGAACCAGACAAGCCTTCCTGGACCCCGGGTCAAGCCCGGGGAGACGACGATCTTCCGTCGCCCCGGAGGAAGCCGGGACCCAGCTATCGCCTTTTTCTAAAAGAGCAGTCATCGGGTGGTGATGGGCCTTGCCTGCAGGACCACGATGGTCCCGTCCGCGAGCAGGGAGAACTCGATATCCATGGCGCGGCCGAAGCGCTTTTCAAGGGAAACAGCCACGCGCGTGAGGCGGCTCGTCTGCTCCCGAGTCAGAACGCGCAGTCCGCGCAGCTGCGCGGCCACGGGCCCCAGGCGCGTGCCGAAGCCCTCGGGCCGGGCTTCCACCTGCCAGCGCTTTCGCGCCACGTGCGGAAGCTCGCTCTCCTGGCCGTCCCATTTGCGCGTCACGTACATGTCCGCCGCGGCCTGGCCGGACACCACGCCCTCGCCCAGGCCGTAGGCCGCGTTGATGACGACCTCGTCTTGCCCGTTGACGGGGTTGCGCGTGAAAATGACCCCGGAGATCGCTGCAGGCGCCATCTTCTGGATGAGTGTGGCGGGCAGCAGGTCCGCGGAGCGCAGGCCTTGGCGCTGCCGGTAGAGGATTCCCCTGGGCAGCCAGAAAGAGGCCCAGTTCTCCACGACCTTGTCCAGGACTTCCTCCGGCTTCAAGTTCAGGTAGCTTTCGGCCGCGCCCGCGAAGGCCGCGTCGTCGGAGTCCTCCTGGATGGCCGAGGAACGCACGGACCAACGCGCGGCCGGGTCCGAGAAGCCGTGCTTCTGGAGCGCCTGAAGGATATCGCGACCGACTCCGTTCTCCGGATCGAGTTTGGCGCTCATGAGAACCTGCCGGATGCGCTCGGAGAGACGATCGACTTCCTTGGAGCGGCCGACCTCGTCCATCCCTGCGGGACCCGGAGCATTCAGCAAAACATCCAACTCCATGGCCAGGGCTCGGACCTTATCCTCAAGACCCGTCTCATTGAGGAAGCGCTTGTACGCGTAAATGGTCAGGGCCAATCCTTCGGGCACGGAAGCCGAAACGGCTGAGGAGTCGTCAGCCGAGGAAGAGAGCGCCTGGAGCATCTCTCCGAGCTTGGCGGATTTCCCCCCCACCAAGGGCTTCAGGTCGTCGTCGATATCCGCGAGATCCAGGAAGGAGGGCTCCTTCTCCTCGGCCTCCCGCAGCTTTCGCGCGCGAACCTCGCTGTCGATAGCCTTCAGATTCAGAAAGGACCACCAGCGCGGGATGCTCTTCCAAACGGCAGCCAGGATATCCTTGGCCGCGGCATCGTAGCCGTCGGAAGGCTCGATCGCGGGCAATGCATCCCTGCCCGGCAACGCGGAGAAGGCGGCGAATCCCCTGTCCGGCAGGGAATAAGGCATCATGGGACCGGCCATCGGATCGGTGATCGGCTTATCCCCCAAGCCCGCGAAGCGGTTGAGGAGCGCGACCTTGGGAGCCGCCTCCGGATGACTCTTGATGACGATGCCCGCCAAGAGCTCGGACATGGTCAGGATGATATCCGCGGAACGCACGTCCTGCTCCGTCAGCATCCTCGTCGTATGCGGCCGAGGAGGAATGCCCAGCCTGCTCAAGGCCTGGCCTGCCTGCGGCGTCATCCCTTCTCCAGGGAAAGGTTCGCTGAGGCCGCGAGAAGTCACGCGGATATCCTGCGGTCCGCCGAGACTCAGAAGATTCTGCGTGATCTGCTCGGCCATGGGACTGCGGCAAGTATTGCCCGCGCAGATGTAGAGCACGTCCATGCCCTGCTTGGTTCCGGCGCGGACCCTGCGCAGAAGTCGGCGCAGGAGTTCCAAGAGCCTCGCCTTCTTGCCCGGGTCCTGCGCGCTCTTCAAGCGGCTCTCCAGGCGGCTCCAGAACATCCTGGCGGAGTGCGGCAGGGGCGCCTTGTTCACCGGATCCGACGAACTCTGAGGAAGAAGAGCGAACGGCGGCAGATGTTTCGCGTTCGAACGCAGGGCCTCCAATATCCGCGCCGTCTCCCGGGAGTAGCGGCTGTCCGAGCGCGCCTCCTCCAAAAGGAAGCGCTCCTCCTTTTCCGTCCAATCCAGCTTCCAAGGGAGTTCCGCGGCCTCTCCGGAGCGCAGGGCTTCGAGCGCGGCATAGGCCTCCTGCATCCCGGCATCGCCCTTGCGGGCGATGAGCGCGAGCTTCCCCTCCTTGCCGTAAAGGCGGACGAGATCCCCTTCCCGGATATACGGATCCGCATCCGCGGCGAGTTCCGCGATATCGAGTCCGCCCATGGACCTGGAAGCCTTGCGCCGCGCCAGGGGCACGCCCAGGACGGCATGGCCGGACTCGCTTCGCCAGAGCGCGGACGGAAGGATGACGGAGTGCAGTCCCAGCTCCCGCGTGGTGATGGCCGCATGGCTCAGCGCGCCTCCTCCCGTGGAGAGCACGCCCGCGGACCTGGAAATGACCTCCATGTCGTCGGGAGATGTATAAGGAACGGCCAAGATCGCGCCTTCTTGGAGCTGAGTGCGGTCGAAGAGGATGGGCCCGACGGCGAATTCCCCTTTCCCAGGAGCCGCGGACAAGCCGTAGGCTTCCGCTTGTTCCACGGGAGAAGACTCCGGAATGAAAGCCTCCCGCAAGGTCTTGAGCCGCTGTTCCTGCGAAGCGCTCAGAGCCTCCCCTGCCTGCGCCGAAAGACCCTGATCGTGCAGGAACTCCAGGAGTTCCCGGGAAGTCAGGGCTCGCGGCTCCCCGGCTCCGGCCCATGCCAAGGCGCGCGCGTAAGCCAAGCGGCCGGAGGAATCATCCCTAAGCGCCAGGACCGCGAGAGTGGAGCCGTCCTCGAAAGCTTTCTGCCCCTGCACCGCGGACAAGGCGCCCACCTTGCCGATAGGCGAATAGTCCAGGAGCGAAGCATCCGCGGAATCCAGGATGGCTGCGAGCGCCGCGCTGTCCTGCGGATCATGGACCGCCGCGGCCGCGAGCCCGTCGAGCGGGACATCGACGCGGCGCTGGGGGGCGCCTCGCCTGTCCAGCAAAAACTCTCCGCGCGCAAGCGCCGCCCGGATCGGTTCGGCGAAAAAGCGGTCGATGGTTCGTTGGCCGAAGGGGATGTCCTTGGGCATGGTCGGCAGACCCAGGCGCGCGAGCTCCGCGTCGAGCTTCGAGAGCAGCGCCTGACGCCGGGGCTCTCTTTCAAGATAATCCACCTGCTCATCGTACATGTCCACGCCGTTGGAAAAAGGCCAACGACCCTCGCTGGAATAGAGCTCCCCCATCCATGCGGAGAACTTCATCACTCCGTCGGCGTCCGCCTCTCCTTCGACATTCTTGAGATTTATGTCCATATCGCCCGTGTCATGGAGGAATCGGACGATGAACGGATAGAGGTGCGCGATGGAACGCTCGGAATCCAAGCCGCGGTCCTTGTCCAGTACCGCGTACAAATAGGTGTCGTTCTCGACGTTCACGGAAAGGCCCAGCTTCTTAAGGAAGGTCGCGATCATGAGCATCCGGTACTCGCTGCCGTCCCAACCGCTCTCCTTGAAGCGGATCCGGAGCATCCCCCCTTCGTCGGGCGCGGAGCTGTCGGCGAATACCTCCGCGCTGTGGCAGCCGAGACTGAGGTCCAGCCAGACGCGATGCTCGTCGAAGAAGAACGCGTCGTCGGATGAAAGGTTCGGAACGTCCTTGATCTGCGAGAAGAAGGCCCTCAGGACTTGATTGCGCCGCAGCACTTCCATGAGAGGGGCCTGCCCGACATAATGGAAAGCCAGACGTTCGTCCTCGAGTTCCACGAAGCCGGAAGCGTCATTATTGGAAAGGCGGTCCAAACCGGACAAGGACAGCGCCTTCTGGTGCATCCAGTTGATCAGGGAATGCAGGGACCTGAGCGGCTGCCTGGGATCGATCCGGAGCACGAGCTTCGCGGCGTTCTCCGGCAGCGGCTCGTCCGAGGAAAGCCCCTGCCATCTTCGCCGGAGCTTCTCCACGATGCGCTCATAGGCCTTCTGCGTGCGGCTGGACTTGGCCTTCTTTGGAGAATCCCCGCGCAGGCGATGATAGAGCTTCGCCAGGCGCTCGGTCTGCGCGAACAGGAGCTTGGCCGACGAGCGCGTCAAGGCTCCGACTTGGCTGGACAGGGTCTCCAACGCCTGGAAATTCGCGTTGATGAGCCGCTCGAAGAGCGCGTGTTTTCGGCGGAGCTTTTCGTGGGAGTCGGCGGAAGGCAAAGGCTGCAGGATGTGGACATACTCCGTCCGACCCTCTCTCGAGGCCGCATCCGCGCTCAAGGGATACGGCAATTCATAGTCGCCTTCGATGGAAGCCCGCTCTTTATCGACCGGGAAGAAGAAATGCGCGAAGCGCAGGTCCTCCTGCATCTTCCCGCCCTGCCGCTCGGCCTCGGCGGAAGGCAAGGACGGAGCGACGCGGCGGACGTGCTCCAGCCAGGAATGGAACAAGACCGGATCGGAGAAAAAGGTCTCCTTGAAGTGCCGTCTCAAACCCAAGCCGTCATCCATCGGATAGAACCGCCGCAGCTCCGCCTCCGCCTCGGGATAGAGCGCGGACACGAGATCCGAGATCCTCCGGCAGCCGAAAGCCGCGTCGGACAACAGTCCGGCCAGCTCTCGGCGAAGGCCGGCATCCTGCGCGGTCAAGAAAAGGGTCTGGACCCGGGCTTGGCGATCCTTCGTCCACTGTCCGACCGGCAAGGCGCGCAAGGCGGCCAGCACGCCCTCCCGGGACTCCGCTTCGCTCCCAGAGGCTTCCAGCTTATCGAGAAGAGCGTCGATCCCTTCATGCTTGAAATAAAGCATGAGCTTTTCGAGCAGGGAAAGCTTGTTCGCCTGTTTGGGAGCGCTTTTTTCCAGGCCGTTCTTATGCGCGGCCTTGCCGGCCCCCCCGGCCTGGGAGGAAGCAGCGGAAGCCTCCGAGAGCTTCCGGCCTCGCAATTCCTGCAAGGCCGCGAGTTCCTCAGCCTTGGGCAGCCGGGGAGCGTGCAAAGCCAGGGACGCGGCGGAGAGCTTCTCCCGCAGACTCTCGGGGAAAACGGCCCACAGGCACAATAATTCATCGAACTGCGTCCGCAGGTCCGCGCGCAGTTCATCAGGAAAAGGCTTGTCGGGAAACGCCTGCACGGCCACGGCCAATCCCGCGCCATGAGATACCAGGGCCTTATGCATGGACTCGACGATCTCCGCGGATTTGGCGTTGTGCGGGATCTGCTTGGGATCAAGACCCGTGCGGTCCAAGACTCGCGCGACGAGTCCCAGGTTCTGCTTCTTGCTCAGGTCCAGGCCATGGAAATCGGCCTGAAAAGACAAAGGCAGGTCCTCTATGACCGGGACCCAAGGAGACTGTGCCGGGAATACGGATTTCAGGACGGCATCCAATGACGAAGGGATCGCCATGGCCGGAATGCTCAGAGCCGCGCCCGCCGCCGGAGATTTCGGCGGCTGGAGATTCAACGCCTCAGCCGACGCCGACAGGATCGCCGGCCCGCCCGGAGCGCCGAACACCGCGCCGACGCAAAGCGTCAGCGACAGAAAACGCGCAGCGCGTTTTTTAAGCGCGCGCATCCAATCAATCGCCTGACCAGGGATTGAAGCCGCCGGCTTTGACGGGCGCGTCCGAGCAGACCTTATTGAAGAGCTGGAGCTGTTCCGGCGTGGCTCCGCGCAGGATCAAGGAATTCTCTGCCTGGCCGACGGCCATGTTGTACTCGGTGCTGGACCACGGCCTTCCTTTATAAGAGGCGGTTCCTTTCGCGGCGCTGCGCACGGTCTCATCCGACAAGGTCCCCACCTGCGCGGCGGAAGCCACTCGAGAATCCTTGATGAGGAGCCGGACCGACTCCGCCGCCGAACCCTTGCGCGCGTGGAAGCGATACGCGCCGAAGTCCAAGGCCTCATCGACGTCCAAGCCGTAGCGCGCGCGGAAGGATCTGAAGTCCGCGTCGTTCATGGACTGCTTGAAGCGGACCACGATCTGATCCTGCGGCGCAGTCTTCATGACCACGGGCGCGGCATAGCGCAGCAGAGAGGACTTCTCCAAGCGGGAAGCCAGTTCGCGCATGGGCACGGCGCCCTCGTAGAGCACGCGATAGACGCCGTCATAGTCCACATCAAGGATCTGGAGTCCATTTCCCTTGATCAAGGCCGCGATTCCCTGCGACTGCACCGCCTCATCCTGAGAAGCGGGCTCATTGAAAGAGAGTCGAAGCTGCTTTTCCGGCAGAGCTTGAAGCTCCATCGGCACCGCGGAGAGGACTTCCCCCTCCTGCGCCAGCTTGCGCGCGGCGGATACCACCGCCCCTTCCTGGGAAACAGCGACCAGATAGACGCCTTTGCCGCTGCGCGTGATCATGCGCAGGCCCTGCGCCTTGGCGAGTTCGTCGGCGCGCTTCTGGCCGGGATCGCCGATGAAGCGAAGGGTGATCCACTTGTCCCTGGAGGGAAGCGGCTCCGGGATCACGCTCAAGGACGGAGCCAAGGTCTTGACGCGCACGCGCACGTTGACGCGCCCATGTTCGGCGCCCTGTTTCCACTCCGCCTCATAGAGAACCGCCGCCGGGCTGTATTTCGACGGCTTGGAGGAAAGGACGCGCAGGACCGGCGCCTGCGGACCCGTCAATTCCATGCCGGTGCGCTTGATCTCGTTCATCCAGCCGGTCTTGCGGCGGGAAAGGGATTCCATGAGAAGAGCCTGATCAGCCTGCGCCACGCCCTCGGCGAAAGTCACGCCGCTGATGAGCGGCTTGCTGCTGCGAGAGTGCGCAGCCTTTCCCTGCACGACCGCGGCGCCTTCATCGCTCCGGGATCTCAGCCCGGAAGCGTCCAAAAGCTTCTGCGCGGCGAGATGCGAAGTCTCCTCGCCCGAGCCCTCATCCTGAGCCATCTTCACATCCTGAGCGATGCCGGCGGAGAACTTCTGGAGCTTCCCGGACGCGAAACGGACCACGGCCTGGATCTCTCCGTCCGCCTCGACGCCGAGCGCGGCATCCTGCTGGAGGCCCTTGCCGGAAAGAGTCGAAAACGATGCGCCTTTCACTCCTTTCGGCGAAGAGACCGTTCGAATATCGAGCGCCACGTTCTGGGACACCTCGTAAACCGAAGGGAACACGGCCATGGAGGGAAGCTTCATCCACGCCTCCACGCCTTTGCCGCTCATCTGAGGAACGATGGCCGGGCTGAAAACTCCTGGGACCAGGGCTTTCACCGTACCCGCAGCCGGGCCCGTCAGTTGAGCCGCAGCCGGAGACGCGGCCAAGAGCAGCGCGATCAAGTTAAGGGAATACTGGGACGCCGCACGAATGTCGGACTTCATAGAAGAACCTCCGAAAAATAGCTGCCGCACGCCTTACCTGGAGATTGTACCGCCAGGCCCCAGCCTTGATTAGGGCCTCTTGGTCCGCCTCTAAAAGGAAAAGGGCCTACCCGCAGATAGGCCCTTTGCCGAACTTTTGAGTATGATATCCGTATGAGGCTTCGGCATGTCTTGGGACTGCGCTGCGTGCGCTGCGGTCGCGGATACGATGCCGCCGCCGTGGACTACGCTTGCCCGGCCTGCTCGGGAAATCTCGACGTGGTCTACGATTACCGCCTCCTGCGCAAGAGCGTCGCCCGCAAGACCCTGGAACAGAGCCGCGAGGCCGGGATCTGGCGCTATGAGGCGCTCCTTCCTCTTAAAAGACCCTGCCGCAAGCCCACGGTCCTCGTCGGGAACACCCCCCTCTATCGGGCCCAGCGCCTGGGCCGCGAACTCGGACTGAGAGAGCTCTTCATCAAGGACGACGGAAGGAACCCCAGCGCTTCCTTTAAGGACCGCGCCGGCGCGATCATCATCGCCAAGGCCCTGGAACGCAGGGAGCACGTCATCGCCGGCGCCTCCACGGGCAACGCCGCCTCTTCCCTGGCCTGCCTCTGCGCAAGCCTGGGACTGCGGCCCATCATCTTCGTGCCCGAGACCGCACCGCCCGCCAAGATCGCCCAGCTCCTGGTCTTCGGCGCGAAGGTCCTGGCCGTGCGCGGCACTTATGACCAAGCCTTCGATCTCTGCGCCCAGGCCTGCGCGCGCTACGGCTGGTATAACCGCAACACCGGGCTCAACCCGTACACGCGCGAAGGAAAGAAGACCTGCGCCTACGAGATCGTCGAACAGCTCGGCTGGCGCTGCCCCGACCAGGTCTTCGTCTCCGTGGGCGACGGCAATATCCTGAGCGGACTCTGGAAAGGCTTCAAGGATCTGCACGCCCTGGGCCTTATCGACCGCCTGCCGCGCATGGCCGCGGTGCAGGCCGCGGGCAGCGCCTCCATCCTGCGCGCCTTTGAGTCCGGCTCCGCTCCCAAACCGGTCAGCGCAAAGACCTTGGCCGACAGCATCTCAGTCTCCCTTCCGCGAGACGGCGACGCGGCCGTGTCCGCCCTGCGCGAGTCCAAAGGCTGCGCGATCCCGGTCTCGGATCAGGAGATCCTCTCGGCTTTGCGCGAGACCGCCCGAAGCGAGAGCGTGTTCGCGGAGCCCGCGGGCGCCGCGGCCGTGGCCGGACTGCGCAAAGCCGCGCAAGAGGGCCGAATCCGCGCCAAGGAACTCTGCGTCGCGATCGTGACGGGCAACGGGCTCAAAGACATCGCCTCCGCCCGGCAGGCCGCGCAGGCCGAGCCGCTGCGTCTGGAGCCGACCCTGACCGGACTGCGGCGCCTGCTCCCGCGACTGGGACTTTAAGGAGAACGTCATGACAAAGATCAAGATCGACGAAAAAATCATCGCGAAGACCGCCCAACGCTGCCGGGAACGCGGCATCGTGATCCCCACTTTCGCGCAGATGGCCGATCCCTCCAAGATCCCGGCCGAGGTCCGCGGCCGGATCAAGTCCGTGGGCCTCTGGGACGTGGACCCGGCGAACCTCTTCCGCATCACCTGGAAAAACGACGTGAACACCGGCCTCTTCGGAAACGTCAATTATCTGGAGCTCCCCTCCTCGATCACGGGCGTCAAGGCCCGCGTCATCGGCCTCATCGGCAAGTATTTCCCCACCGGCGCGCACAAGGTCGGCGCGGCCTTCGGCTGTTTGGCCCCGCGCCTGGTCACAGGAGAGTTCGACCCGTCCACGCAGAAGGCGGTCTGGCCCTCCACGGGAAACTACTGCCGCGGCGGCGCCTTCGACTGCGCCGTGCTCGCCTGCACGCCCGTGGCCATCCTGCCCAAGGAGATGAGCAAGGAGCGCTTCGACTGGCTCAAGTCCATCGGCGCGGAAGTCATCGCCACGCCCGGCTGCGAGAGCAACGTCAAGGAGATCTACGACAAGTGCTGGGAGATCAAGAAGACCCGCAAGGACTGCGTGATCTTCAACCAGTTCGAGGAATTCGGCAATCCCACCTGGCACTACCACGTCACGGCCCCGGCCATCGAAGAGGTCTTCACGCAGGTCCGCACCAAGAAAAGCCGGCTGGCCGCCTATGTCTCGGCCACGGGCTCGGCCGGGACCCTGGGCGCCGGCGACCGCTTGAAGAAGGACTTCCCCAACTGCCGCGTGGCCGCCGTCGAGGCCTTGCAGTGCCCGACGCTCCTCATGAACGGATTCGGAGGCCACCGCATCGAGGGCATCGGCGACAAGCACGTGCCCTGGGTGCACAACGTGCGCAACACGGACATGGTCGTGGCCGTCGACGACGAGGACACGATCGCGCTGCTGCGCCTCTTCAACGAGCCCGCGGGCCGCAAGACGCTCGCCAAGGAAGGCGTGGACCCCGTGCTCATCGAGAACCTGCCCCTGCTCGGGATCTCCGGCATCTGCAACATGCTGGCCGCCATCAAGACTGCCAAGCACTATGAGCTGGGCTCCGACGACGTCATCTTCACCGTGTTCACGGACTCCGTGGAACTCTACGGCTCCAGGCTTCAGGAACTGCGCCAGGAACGCGGGGCCTACGATGAGCGCCGCGCCTTCGCGGACCTCGAGCGCCGCCTGCGCGGAGCCGGGATCGACAACATGCGCGAACTCGGCTACCGCGACCGCAAGGCCCTGCACAATCTCAAGTACTTCACCTGGGTCGAGCAGCAGGGCAGGACCGTCGAAGAGCTCAACGAGCTCTGGAACCCGGAGTTCTGGGACGAGACCTTCGCCAAGGTCTCCGACTACGACCGGCTCATCAACGAGTTCAACGTCCGCACCGGGCTCTCGAAGACGGCCAAGCCCTCGGT
The DNA here is from genome assembly GCA_041661185.1 of Elusimicrobiota bacterium. Lineage (GTDB taxonomy): Bacteria > Elusimicrobiota > Elusimicrobia > UBA1565 > UBA1565 > JBAZUV01. The sequence continues at coordinate 62,695 of JBAZUV010000012.1, read as the reverse complement.
CCGCCGCGTGCGCGCCTAGACTATCGTCCGGCCACCGGAGAGAGAGCAGCCTCATGCGCAAAGAAAGCATCGCCTCCTATAACGAGAGGTTCCGCAAGAGGATCTCCCTGGGCCAGCTGGCCCGAATGGCCGAGCATCATTCCCTCTCCCGGACGAAGGAGACGATCCTCGAAGAGCTCTTCCTTTCCACATCGCACGACTGCAACGCGGACTGCGTCCACTGCTACGAGAAATTCGGCCATCCCAAGTTCCGGCGCTCGCTGAGCACCGCGCAGGCCAAGAGCGTCATCGACCAATTCGTCGAGCTCCACGGCTGCCAGATATTCTTCTGCAGCGGCGAATTCCTGCTCCGAAAAGACGCCCTCGAACTCGTGGCCTACGCGCGCGCGCGCGACCTCCTGACCAACGTCACCTCCAACGGCCTCCTCCTCGACGCGGCCATGATCGACGCGCTCGACGCGGCCGGTCTGACCCGGCTCATCGTCTCGGTCGACAGCGCCGATGCGGCCCGCCATGACCGCCTGCGGGGCGTGAAGGGCTGTTTGGACAAGGTCAAGAACGCGGTCCGCCTGGCCAAGCGCAAGGGGATCATGGCGGATATCTGGACCTATGTGTCGCGTTCGAACGCCGAGGAACTCGCCGGCATCTCCAAGCTCGCCGAAGAGATCGGAGCGGACTGCATCTTCGTATTCTTCCCGATACTCTCCGGGAATCTTTTGAATAAGCGCGAAGAGGGCCTGACCCTCAAGGAACGCATGCGGTTCCGACGGAGATTCAACGCCTCGCACAACGTCGTGCTCGAGTTCCCCGCGGAAAAGGACCTATGCCGCGGAGGCGGGAACCATCATCTCTGCGTGATGCCCTCCGGCGACGTGACCTTCTGCCCCCCCGTGCCCTACTCCTACGGGCACATCGACAAACGCTCCCTGCGCGACTGCCTCTTGGATATGAGGGCGGACTACAAGCGCCTGAAGCGCTGCTGCCGAGGACAGTGCCCGGTGAACTCCCTGGAATACCGGAAACGCTGCTCCGCCAAGTTCATGTACCCGAGCGAGCCTGCTTGACAAAGGCAGGACGGATTTGTATAAATATTCACCAGCATGAATAATAATCCACACGCGAACGCCCCCGCGCTCTCCAGACAAACGACCCTCTTGGAAGTCCTCCAGAAGGAACCCCTCGGCACCCAGCAGGAGATCGTTCTCGCGCTGCGCCGGCGCGGGATCGAATCGACCCAGGTCTCGGTTTCCCGCGACATCGCCAAACTCGGGCTCATCAAGGCCAACGGGCGCTATCGCCCCGGCCCGGAGTCCGCCGGGGAATCCGACCCCCGCGCATCCCTGCGGGCGCTGGTGCGCTCCGCGGTCGCGGCAGGGCCGAACCTCGCCGTGCTGCGCTGCGACGCGGGATCGGCGCCTCGCCTCGCGCTGGCCCTCGATGCGCTCCGCCTGCCCGGAGTCGTCGGAACCATCGCCGGCGACGACACCGTCTTCACGGCCCTTTCCTCCCGCTCGGACAACGAGCGCTTCCTGCGTTTCATCCGACCCTGATCCCCTCCAGGAAAACACAATGACCAAGCAATCCTCGACTATCGTCCTGGCGTTCAGCGGCGGCCTCGACACGACCTTCTGCCTCCTTTGGCTCAAGGAACGCTTCAAGGCCCGCATCGTGACGGCCACGGTGGACACGGGAGGCTTCTCTCCCGAAGAACTGCGCTCCATCGCCGGCCGCGCCCGCGCGCTGGGCGCGCACGAGCACCGCACCATCGACGCGCGCGCGGAGCTCTTCGATCGATTCGCCGCGGTCCTCATCCAGGGCAACATCCTGCGCGGACGCGTCTACCCTCTTTCCGTGGCGGCCGAACGCATCCTGCAGGCCGAACGAGTGGCCCGGCTGGCCCGGGAACTCGGCGCCTCGGGCCTTGCGCACGGCTCGACGGGCGCGGGCAACGACCAGGTGCGCTTCGACGGAGCGTTCCTGGCGCTCGCGCCGGAACTCGCCATCCACGCGCCCATCCGCGAACTCGGCTGGACGCGCGAGAAGGAGACCGCCTGGCTGGCCGAACGCGGCGTGAGCATCCCCGCGAAGACTTCGGCGTATTCCATCAACGCGGGCCTCTGGGGGACCACCGTGGGCGGCCGCGAGACCCATGACCCCTGGGCGGCCATCCCGGAGTCCGCTTACCCCTCCTCGCCGAAAGGGCTTCGTAAAGAGCCCGTCGAAGTCGTCGTGTCCTTCAAGCGCGGAGTCCCCGTCGCCCTGGACGGGAGCAAGCTCCGCGGGCACGCGCTCGTCGAGAAGCTCCACGTCCTGGGCCGCGCCTACGGCCTGGGCCGGGGCGTGCACATCGGAGACACCGTCCTGGGCATCAAGGGCCGCATCGGCTTCGAGGCCCCGGCGCCCCTGATGCTCATCGCGGCGCACCAGGAACTGGAAAAACTGGTGCTTACGCGCTGGCAGTCCTTCTGGAAGAGCCAGCTCGCGGATTTCTACGGGCAATTCCTGCATGAAGGGCTCTACTTCGACCCGGTCATGCGGGACATCGAGGCCCTCATCGCTTCCAGCCAGGACCGCGTCGACGGAGACGCCCGATTGATCCTGGCCCCGGGCCGCTTCGAGGTCGCCGGAGTGCGCAGCCCCTACAGTCTTTTCGACGCCCGATCCGCGGCCTACGGAGAGACCACCCGCCTCTGGAGCGGAGCGGACGCGGCGGGCTTCTCCAAGCTCCACGCCATGTCCATGAGCCTGGCGCTGAGACAGGCGCCGGGCGCGGCGCCGGCCCCGCGCGCCGCCCGCCGGAAGAAGGCAAAAGCCTCGGAGATCGAACCCAACGCGAGCGCCTCGCTCATAACGGCTTCCAGATGAAGATCGTCTTCGACAAGATCGCATCCGCGACCCGCAACGCCCGCGTTCCCCGCGAAGCCCTGCTCACGAAAGACATTCTCGCCGAGGAAGGCCGCGTTTTGGCCGTGCGCGTGCGCGGCACGAAGTCCGTCTACAACACGGTCGAGGACGTGCACGGCCGGATGATCACGCTCAACGACGGGGACATCCTGGCGGGAATCCTGGGCGCGCGGCGGGCCCTGCGCGGCTACGCCGGAGTCGTCCCTGACCGGGTGGCGGCCGGCGACCTGCTCGACATCCTGAATCTGGGAGGCGTGATCGGCCGCTGCACCTCCGCCAACATCGAGCTCGGCCCTCCTTTAAAAGCCGAGGTCCTGGGCGCCGTCCTGAGCTTTCCGGTCCTGGGAGAGCGCACGGGCATTCCGGCCTCCATCAAGGAACGCGCCATCCCCTGGGCGGACCGACTCGCCCCTTCGGCGCCCGTAGTCTACGTGGCGGGAACCTGCATGAACGCGGGTAAGACCTTCGCCTGCGGGGAAGTCATCCGCCATCTCACCCGCAAAGGCTACCGCGTCTGCGCGGCCAAGCTGACCGGCGTCTCCCTTCTGCGCGATACGCTCAGCATGTGCGACCTGGGGGCCGTGCGCGGGCTCTCCTTCACGGACGCGGGAGTGGCCTCGACGAGCCAAGCCGTCTCGGTGCCCGTGGCCAAGGGCCTGCTCAACGCGCTCAACGCCGAGGAGCCCGACGTCCTGGTCGTGGAACTGGGCGACGGCATCCTGGGCGATTACGGAGTGCAGGCCATCCTCGACGACAAGGAGCTCATGCCCGCGGGGACCGCGCACCTGATGTGCGCCAACGACCCGGTCGGCGCCTGGGGAGCCGTCGAGCTCTATCGGACGCGCTACGGACGCACGCCCGACGTGATCTGCGGCCCGGCCACGGACAACGCCGTGGGACGGGACTACATCGAGAAGAACCTCGGCGTGCGCGCCATCAACGCGCGCCTCGACCATGCGCGCCTCGGCGAGGCCGTGGAAGCGCTGGTCTTCGGCGCGGCAGGCTCGCCGGACGCCCCAGAGGCCGCGTCCGTCCCTCTCGGGACGGGAGCATGAAGCGGGCGAGAGCCGGCGTCATCGGCGCGGCGGGCTACGCGGGCGGAGAACTCCTGCGGCTGCTCCACGGCCACCCGGCCGTCGAGATCGCGGCCGCGTCCTCGCGCTCTCATGCGGGAAAGAGCATCCTCGACGCTCACGCGCACCTGCGCTCGCTGGAAGGGCTGCGCTTCGACGGAGAGCTCGACCCGGCGGGACTCGATGTCCTCTTCCTCGCCGGCGCGCACGGCGAAGCCATGGGCCGCATGGCCTCGCTCCTCGAACGCGCGGGCCCTTCCTGCAAGATCATCGACCTCTCCGCGGATTTCCGCCTGCGCGATCCCGCGCTCTACCCGGTCTGGTACGGACGAGAACACGCTTCGCCGAGGCTTTTGGAGTCCTTCGTCTACGGCCTTTCGGAACTCAACGCCGACGAGATCCGCTCGGCCTCCCGCGTGGCCAACCCCGGCTGCTTCGCCACCGCGCTCTCCCTCGCCCTGGGGCCGCTGGCCGCCGCGGGGGCCCTGGGCCGCGCGCGCGTGAGCGCGATCACGGGCTCCTCCGGCTCGGGCGCCCTGCCCTGCGCCGGCACGCACCACCCTTCGCGCGAAGGGACCCTGCGCGCCTACAAACCGCTCTCCCACCAGCACGTCCCGGAGGTCGAAGCCTTCCTCTGCAAGCTGGCCGGCAAGCCTTCCCTGCGCGTCGAGCTCGTGCCGGTCTCCGGCCCCTTCGTGCGCGGCATCTACGCCGTCTGCCACGTCGACCTGCCCCAAGGCCTCGACGCCGCCGGACTGCGCGCCCTCTACGAAAGCGCCTATCGCGGCCGCTGCTTCGTGCGCCTGGCCGACGCCCCGCCGGACCTCAAGACCGTGGCGGGCGGGAACTACTGCGGCCTCTACGTGCGCGCTCAGGAAGGTTCCGCGATCGTGATCGCGGCCATAGACAACCTCATCAAGGGCGCGGCGGGACAGGCGGTGCAGAACATGAACCTCATGCTGGGATTCGACGAGGCCCTGGGCCTTGAATCCGCCGGAGCGTATCCATGAACGCGCAGGCGAAGACCGTCGACTGGAAGGACGAGGAACGGCAAAGCCTCCTGCCCGGCTATCCGCAGTTCCCCTTCGTCATCGCGCGCGGGAAAGGCCCCTGGGTCTGGGATACCGACGGCCGCCGCTATCTCGATCTCTACGGCGGCCATGCCGTGTCCCTGCTGGGCCACTGCCCCAACGCGGTGGTCGAAGCGATCCGGCGGCAAGCCGGAGAGCTCCTCTTCTATTCGACGCTCGCCTGCCACCCCTCGCGCAGCCGCGCGGCCAAGGCGCTCATCGCGCTCTGCGGAGAAGCCGGCTCCAGAGTCTTCTTCTGCAACTCCGGCGCCGAGGCCAATGAGAACGCGATGCGCACGGCGCGGCTGGCCACGGGCCGCAAGAAAATAGTTTCCACCGAAGGCTCCTTCCACGGACGGACCTCCGGCGCCTTGGCCGCGACCGGAATCGCCCGCTACCGGCAGGGCGTCGCCGGACTCGGGACCGACGTGGAGTTCTCCGCTTTCAACGACCTCGAGTCCGCGAAAGCGATGATCGGACCGGAGACCGCCGGCTTCATCGTGGAGCCGGTCCAAGGCCTCGCGGGCGCCCTGCCTCCCGCGCCCGGCTACCTGGCGGGACTCAAGCAGCTCTGCCGCGACGCCGGGGCGCTTTTGATCTTCGACGAGGTGCAGACCGGGCTCGGCAGGCTCGGCGCGCCCTCGGCCGCGCATGCCTTCGGCGTGGAGCCGGACCTGCAGACCTTCGCCAAGGGCCTGGGCTCGGGCGTTCCCTGCGCGGCCCTGCTCGCCAGGCCGCGCGCGGCCTCGGCCGTGCGGCCGGGAGACCTTGGCTCCACCTTCGGCGGAGGCCCGCTTGCCTGCGCGGCGATCGAAGCCACTCTCGCAGAGATCTCGGCCGGCAGGCTTTGGGAGAACGCGGCGTGCATCGAGCGCCTCATCCGCGCCGAGTTCCGCTTCCCGGGAGTGCTCAGCGTGCAGGGCCGCGGTCTGCTCCTGGGACTCGTCCTCGACCGCCCGGCCAAGCCCGTACAGCAAGCCCTGATCGAGCGCTCCATCTTGACGGGAACCGCGGAGGACCCGCGCGTCCTGCGCCTGCTGCCGCCGCTGACCATCGGCGAGAGCGAGGTTCATCTTCTGCGCACGGAGCTCATCGAGATATTGCTTATGCAGGCTGCGCCCTAATGCCCTGCATCGTCATCCCGGCGGAAGCCGGGACCCAGGAATCGCTGTTTTCTTTAATAAAAAATCTGGACCCCGGCTTTCGCCGGGGAGACGGCTCAAAACGGCATAAGGAGACTCATCAATGAACAATGGGAAACACGCTTCGCATGTCCGCAACTTCACGCACCTGATGGAAACGGGCGCCGAAGAGGTCCGCGCCCTGGTGGAATCGGCCCGGGCCCTCAAGAGCCGCCCTCTGGCGGACCTTCCGCTCGCGGGGAAAAGCGTGGCGTTCTGCTTCATGAACCCTTCCCTGCGCACGCAGGTCTCCTGCGAGGTCGCCGCGGCCGCGCTCGGCGCCCATCCCGTCACCCTCTTCCTCGGCTCCGGCACGTGGAAGATCGTCGTAGACGACGGCGTGGTCATGGACGGCGACGCACCCGAGCACGCGAAGGAAGCCGTGCCCGTACTCGCGCGCATGTGCGACGCCCTGGCCCTGCGCTCTTTCCCGGAAGGCAAGGACTGGCGCAAAGACCGGCTCGACCCCTACCTGTCGGCCTTCCGCCGGCTTTCCCCGGCTCCGGTCATCAGCCTGGAGTCCGCGATGGGACACCCTTGCCAGGGCCTGGCGGACCTCATGACGATCCGCGAACGCATGGACCCTCGCGGGAAGGAGTTCCTCCTCACCTGGGCCCCCCACGTCAAGGCCCTGCCGCTCGCGGTGCCGCACTCCGCCGTGGAAGCCGCCGCGCTGGCCGGGATGAACGTGACCATCGCGCGGCCCGAGGGCTACGACCTGGACCCTGAAGTGATGGAAAACGTCCGCGCCGCCTGCGGCGCGAACAACGCGCGCCTGCGGGTGACGGACGCAACCCGCAGCGCCTACGAGGGCGCCCACGTCGTCTACGCGAAATCCTGGGGCTCCCTGAAGAATTACGGACAGCCGCCCTGCGCGGAGAAGCCCTTCCGCGACCTGTGGCGGGTCTCGCAGGACAAGATGGCCCTCACCGACAACGGCGTCTTCATGCACTGCCTGCCCGTGCGGCGCAACGTGGAGGTCGACGACGCCGTGCTCGACGGCCCCTCTTCGATCGTCGTGGACCAGGCCGAGAACCGCCTGCACACCGCCAAGGCCGTGCTCCTGCGGCTCCTGGCCGGAAGACTCCTGAAACTCAACGAACTCCCGGAGGCCTCGCCATGCCTGACACCATCCACGCTTTAAGACAGGCCCTGCCCTACGTCCGCCTCTACAAGGGCAAGACGTTCGTCGTCAAGATCGGCGGGCGCATCCTCAACAAGCGGGACATGCTCGACTCGCTCGTCGAGGAGATCGCCCTTCTCCACCAAGTAGGCATCCGCATCGTGGTCGTCCACGGCGGAGGCCCGCAGGCCACGGAACTCTCCAAGCGGCTGGGCATGGAGCCCGTCATCGTCGGCGGGCGCCGCGTCACCGACGCGCAGACGCTGGAAGTCGCCAAGATGGTCTATGCCGGCGCGCTCAACGTGGACCTGCTCTCCTCCTTCCGCAGCCACCAGACCGCGGCCGTCGGGCTCTCGGGCATCGACGCGGGCCTGCTCACGGCCCGGCGGCGGAGCAAGAAGCTCATCGTGCCTTTCCCGGGCGCCGAGCCCGTGGAAGTGGACTTCGGCTTCGTGGGAGACATCATCCGCGTGGACCCCTCCATCCTCTCGAACCTTCTGGACGGGGGCTGCGTGCCCGTGATCTCGCCCTTGGCCTGCGACGAACAAGGGACCGTCTTCAATATCAACGCGGATTCCATCGCCGAGGCTCTCGCGCGCGCCTTGAAAGCCGAGAAGCTCCTCATCCTCACGGACGTCGACGGCATCCTGCGAGACCCCGCCGACCCCTCCAGCCTCGCCTCCTACATCGACATCGACGGCCTGGAGCGGCTGCGCGCGCAAGGAAGCCTTTCCGGCGGGATGCTGCCGAAGGTCGAAGGCGCCTCCGCGGCGCTCCGCGGAGGAGTGCGCCGCGCGCACATCCTCAACGGCACCCGGCCCGGCGCCCTGCTCATGGAGATCTTCACGAACTCGGGCTGCGGGACCATGATCACCGAACGCCTATCCGAGGAACCCGCCGCCGAGAACGCGTCCGCCGAAGCCGCCCCGGCGAGCGCCGGATGAACGCCGTCGAGCTCCTGCGCAGCCTCGTGGCCCTCCCCTCGGAGAGCGGCCGCGAGGACGCGGTCGTCGACTGCCTGGAAAAGGTCTTCTGCGGCTTAGGCTGGACTCCCCGGCGCAACGGACGGAATCTTCACGCGTTCCTCGGCGAGAGCGGCCCCCTGCTCCTGCTCGATTCCCACACGGACACGGTCCCGGCCGGAGAAGGCTGGAGCCGGCCGCCTTTGAGCGCGGCCGTCGAGAACGGCCGCGTCTACGGCCGCGGCGCCAACGACGCCAAAGGCTGCCTCTCGGCCATGATCCTCGGCGCGGCGCGGGCCTACGCCCAGCAGCCCCCGGCCTGCCGCGTCTGCATGGCCGCGACCTGCGAAGAGGAGATCACGGGACAGGGACTCGGCGCGCTCCTGCCTCTTTTGCCGAAGCCGGACGCCGCGGTCGTGGGAGAACCCACGAACCTCGCCCCGGCCGTGGCTCAAAAAGGCCTTCTCGTCCTCACGGTGAGGGTCCGAGGCCGCTCGGCTCACGCGGCCTGGGGCGGCGGAGTCAACGCCGTGCACGCGGCGGCGCGCGACATCCTGGCCCTGGCGGAGCTCCGCTTCGAACGCGAACACCCCCTGCTGGGCCGGCCGACCCTTCAGGTCACGCAGGCCCACGGCGGGGAGCGCCACAACGTGATCCCGGACCGCTGCGACCTGACCCTCGACATCCGCACCACGCCGGACTACTCCCCCGACGAGATCGTCGAATGCGTGCGCCGCGCCGTCAAAGGGGAAGTGGACGTGCGCTCCAAGCGGCTTGAATCCGTCGCCACGGAGCCGAGCCAGCCCGTGGTCCGGGCCGCCTTGGCCGCGCGCCCCGGGACCGCGGCCTTCGGTTCTCCGACGGTATCGGACTGGGTCTTTCTCAAGGACGTGCCGACCGTCAAAGTCGGCCCCGGCGATTCCCGGCGCTCCCATACTCCCGATGAATACCTCGAGATCGCCGAACTCGAGGAAGGAGTCCTCTTCTACGAGCGCCTCATCCGCAACTATGCCTCGCTGATGAGCGCCAAGGACCCTGCCGCCCCGATGAAGCGCTCCGCCGCGGCCGCAGAATGAAAGGAGATCTTCGGATGCGCCAAAAAAAGCTCTGGGAAACGGACGTCCGCCTCGACGCGGCGGTCGAACGCTACACGGTCGGCGACGACCCCCGGCTCGACCGCCGCCTTCTGCCCTACGAGGTCTACGGAAGCTTGGCGCACGCCGCGGGGCTTGTGCGCATCGGCGTGCTCTCCCGGCGCGATTTCACGGCCCTGCGAAAAGCCCTCGCGGGACTGCTCCAACGGCAAGAAGCCTTCTCCATCTCCCGCGAGCAGGAGGATATCCACACCGCCGTGGAACAGCATCTTACGCGGGTCGCGGGCGAGGCGGGCGGGCGCATCCATACCGGCCGCAGCCGCAACGACCAAGTCCAGGTGGATCTGCGGCTCTTCCTCAAGGACCAGCTTCTGCGCCTGCACGCAAGCGCTTGCGCGGCCTCCGAGGAATGGAGCCTCTTCGGCCGCCGCAACGCCCGCGTCCTGATCCCCGGCTACACGCACATGCAGCGCGCCATGCCGACCACGCTCGGCCACTGGGCCGCCTCCCATGCCGAAGCCTTCATCGAGAACGCCGGCCTCCTGCGCGGCGCCTATGCCGAGATGAACGCCTGCCCGCTGGGCAGCGGAGCGGGCTACGGCATCCCTCTCCCCCTGCCGCGCGCCTATGTCGCAGGCCTGCTCGGATTCTCGCGCGTGCAGCGCAACACCTTGCGCGTGCAGACGAGCCGCCCGCGCCTGGAAGCCGTGGCGCTCTCGTCTTTGGCGATCCTGGCGCGCGACGCGGGCGTGCTGGCCGACGACCTGCGGCTGTTTACGACCGCGGAGTTCGGATTCCTGCGCCTGGACGATGCCTTCACCACCGGAAGCAGCATCATGCCGCAGAAGCGCAATCCGGACGTCGTGGAATTGACGCGCGCGCGCGCGGCCCTCTTCGGCGGCTGGCTCCAGCAGATTCTCTCCATCGGAACCCTTCCCTCGGGCTATCACCGGGACTATCAGCTTTCCAAGGGGCCGCTCATGGCCGCCCTCGACACCGCGCAGGAGATGCTCGACATGCTGGCCCGGCTGCCCAAAACCTTGCGCGTCGACGAAGCGCGCTGCCGCGGCGCGGTCACCGAGGATATGCTCGCCACGCAAAAAGCCCTCGCGCTCGTGCGCAAGGACATGCCTTTCCGGGAAGCCTATCGCCAAGTCGCCGCGCAGGCCCGCGCAGGCGGGCCCCGCAGTCCCGCGGGCCCCGTGGAGCTCCCCGATTATCCCGGCGCTCCCGGAAATCCAGCCTTCGAGCAGATTTCCGCGGACATCCGCAAAGAATCCCAATGGACTACGCGCGAGACCGCGCGCCTTCACGGCGCCTGGAAGAAACTCCTCCGAAGCAGCGCACCCGCAGGAACCCCAAGAAGGTCCCCCCGAAGAACTTAGCCGCGAAATAGGGGCCGGTTGAAGACTTGATGGAAGGCCCAGCCTCGTCTGGGTCCTCCACCGGGGTTCCAGGTACCCGGAAGGCCCAGCCGCATGGACAGAAACGGGATTAAACTATCCATGTGAACAAAGCCTTTGCCGCGTCCTTGGCAACGATCATCTTTTTGCTCGCCCCGGGACCGCAGACCGCCGCGCTCTTCGCCCAAACGGTCGGCGCGGCATCGGCCTTGCCTGCTGTCATCAACCCGGCATCGGCCCTGCCCGCGCTCGTCGGTCCGGCGGCTTCGCTTGCGACATCCTTATCCCTATCCCCCGCGAAGGCTCTCCCGTCTCTCCAGGAGAAGCCGCTGGAACTCCCATCGGCCATCCTCCCGGCGGCTTCACTCCCGACCCAGGCTCTTTCCGAGATCTCCGCCCGACATCAGACGCCTTCCCCCTCGGCCCAGGTTCTTCCCGAAGTCGAGAGCGTTCCCGTCCCGGCTCAGACGCATTCCTCAGCCCGCACGCAACTGCCCTCTAGTACAGAGCATCACAAGCCGCTTTATTTTCGTCATCCCGGCGAAAGCCGGGACCTCTCCGCTTTCGCGAATGGACCCGCGGCAAAGACCCTCCCCCTCGGCGGAAAACGCATCAAGCTCTCCGGCTCCGCGGAGACCGCGGACATCCTCACGCAGTCGGCATGGCTCTTCGATGGGAAGCTGGACGGCCCCCTCGATGACCCGGCTCTGATCCCCGAACCCGCTCAAGCGCAGGCCCTGCTCGGCAGTCCCTATCTTGGGGATAGGACAAGTCTCTCAAGCCTCCCTCCCCTTGCCCACGAACTCACGGACTTCGCTCTATCGAACGCACCGGCCGTCGCTCGATTGGCCCTCAGCGCCGCAGAAGTCCGCGAGCAGAACCTGACGCAAACGCCCGAAGCAGCCGTGGATGCCCTCTTGAACGCCTTTGCTCTCCAGCACCCCCTGACGCCGCAGGAGCACGCGCTCCTGCGCCAAGCCCTGCTTGCCCGCAGCGCCTACACCCCCTCTCTTTTGGATCGGCTTGCTCTGCGCGACCTCGCCGTTGAGACCACGCGAGCGCTCATGACCACGCTGGCGCAGGTGCGCAGGCTCTTGCACGCGTTCTTCCCCGCGTTCGACGCCGCGACGCCGGTAGTCCTCGCGTTCCGGCTCGACTCAAGCAAAACCAACGGCTTCTTCATAAGCAGCGCAAGCAGACGCTACATCGGCGATGCGGCCCCGGGATTCCCTCTGCCGGAGCGCTCCTCCGCGCAGGGGCCCACGCCCTTCGATGCCGCGCATGCGATCTCCGCCAACATCGCGCGCCTGGTGCTCCTATTCCATGAGTACGCTCACAATATCCTGTCCTTGCGCGTCCATGCGCCGCCGTTGCCGGGAGAACCTCACAATGCCTTCGAAGCGATCAATGAAGGCTTCGCGGTCATGCTGGAACTGCTCATGATCGACAAGGCCGTCGCCGCCCGGGAGGAACTCGGCCTCACTCAGCAGGATGCCTCCGATCTTTTGGAATGGAAGCGCGGCCGCCTCTCCTCTCTGCGCAGGCTTCGCAACCATTACACGAAAGGCACCCTCGGCTTCTGGCACGGAATCTACAAGCAGGGCGGCGAAGCCGCCATGCTCAAGACCCTCGATGGATTGTCGGACAAACAATTGCGCATCCCCATCGAGGATTCGGCCTTCGTGCTCGCCGCCGGCGAGCCTGAACTGTCCCAGGCCTTCACCCGCCAAGGCGGACAAGCTTGGTCCGGCCTGCTCGCGCTTTCCGCGCACATCCAGGACGGAAGACTGCTCGAAGGACCGCAGTTGGAAGCAGCCCGCTGGGTCTTGGCCCGGATACGCCCCGCCGCCATGAAGCGCTTCTTCGGACTCGCCATCGGCCGGCGCAATGCCTCGGTCTCGGACCTCAAGAAAAGCGCGGACTCCTTGGACGGTGCTCTGCGTCTGGCCGCCTTGGATCCCGCCGCGGCGCGGCTCTTCATCGACTTCGTGCTCGATCACGTGTCGCTGTTCTCTTATGGAAAACTCAATCTCCTCGGCCAAGTCTGGCTGGAACGCCTGTTCAAGGGAATGGACTCCCTGCCCCTGAGCAGCGATGACCGCGCGGCCTGGCGCAGCGTCCTGGAAGCCTGGGCGAAACAGGGAGAATCCTACAGCAACCCGGCCGCTCTCGAACTCATCCGCGGCGAACTCTCACGACAAGAAAGCAAGTGATCCTCTGCGCGAATCAGGGCGCCGGATAGCGCGCCGCATACGCGTCGATCAAGGTGCGTATCATCTTCTGATACGGAGTGTGATACTTATGCGCGACCCGCTTGAAGAACTCCACGCTGGATTTGCTCAGAGTCCTCCCAACTCTTTCTTGAATAAGTGCGTCTAACGACTCAAGCTCAGGCGCGCGGCCGCTGTGTGGCCGCGTCGCCTGGAGCGCCTGGTTGGACTGGTGAACGTTTTCTCTTTAGAATCCCATAATAGATTTGAATAATCGCGAATGGAATTATGATCCAAAACAAAAGGTCGAGCACTAACAAATGCCAATGAAAAAATCGATGCTCCTCCAAGTCCCCCAGCCAAGGAAAAACACCGCGCTCAAAAAAAACAAAAGGAAGACCAAATCTGGTCTGGATTTTGGTTGAGAGCGGATGTTTACCGTAAGTAAGCCATAACGACGCACTGAACAGAACAAGACCTGTAACCGTCGATATGAGCAGTGTTTTTTTCTTAGTCATTGTGTAGGCCCAACATATGAGTCTACTGACCTGTGTTTTGATAGGGCAAGAAGACTCGGATAACGAAATTCTGCTTTAGAAACCTACATTAAGCAATATGGGTTTGTTTGTCAACTTTGCGCGAAGCCGCGCGGTCGGACGGCCTTTTGTATGACAGCAATGCAGAAAGAATCCCTGGATTCCGGCTTTCGCCGGAATGACGAGAGTGGTTCGCCGGAATGACGCAACACTTCATTTTGGTCGCGACTAAAATGAAATTGGCTTCATTTTGGTCGTTCTCAAAATGAAGGCCCCATCCGCCTTTAAGACGGCTCGGCGGCGGATTTCGGACGCGCGAACGGGATAGGAGCGCGCCGCCGAATTGATTACTCGAACACGTCCATCGGAACGGCCGAATAGACGTAGAGCATCGTCCTATTCATGGCGAAGACCGGCCGATAGGAAGAGACGCGGCTGGAAGGCAGGACCTCGGCGGACAGGTTGTCGAGCACCCAGCAGTCTCCCAGGCCGTAGACCGCCAGGATCATATGCGGCCCGAGCGGCGATTCCACGTACACGATGCGAAGCTGTTCCTCGGGCCAGCCCAAATACCACAGCGCCAGATACTTGGCGATGGCGTAATCCTCGCAATCGCCGCTGCCGGTCCGGATCAATTCATACGGCGCGGCCCAATAGTCGTCCTTGTCCGCCCTGTAGGGGATCCTGTTGAACCGGCTGTTGACCTCCCGAAGCTGTTCCTGGCGATCGAGCTTGCGCAGTTCCTGCAAGGCGGTTTTCCATCCCGAAGGCCATGCCCGGCCCTTAGCCTGCGCGCGCCGATGCCGGGCCAGCACCTGGGACAATTTTTCGAGCTTTCTGGGCCGCGCGACGACCTCGGGATAGCCGAAAAGGCTGCGATCTCCGGAATGTTCCCTGCCTGTGTAGGCCGGGAAATCCGTGAAGCCCGTCTCGCGAACCGATCTCAGGAGGAAGGAAGGCGTGGAAAGACCCGCCCAAGGATCGACGCTCGCCGAAGAGGGAGAGACGCACGCCGCGGCGAGGACGACGGCCGCGCCGCAGAGGACTCCCCAGCGCCGAGGATGCACCTTACTCGCGGCCGGCCTCGTGGACCTGGATGTAGCGGCGAGACACGATGAGGCCCAGCGGTGATATGAGCGCCATCAGGCCGACGATCAGCCAGATCATCTGAGAGTTGCGCGGGCCCTCGGCGGGACAATAGCGCGCGAGCAGGAAGCCGGAGATGGCGCCCACGAAGAACTTGGCGACGAAGTAAGGCAGCATCGAAAGCGCCATGTAGGAGCCTTCCTGCCCCTTGGGCGCGATGGCCGCGGGATACTCGTAGAGCCTCGGGGAATAGAAGGACTCTCCGATCGAGTAGATCACCACGCACAATACGATGGCGACATAGAGCGGATGCACCGGCCCGCTGATACCCAGCCACCGATGTCCGATCAAGCCCCCCAGCCGGCCGTCGGCCAGGGGTTGGAACCACGCTGGAGGCACGGCCATGAAGAACACCGCGCCGGCGGAGACGGCCGTGCCGATGACCACGGTCTTATAGGCCGAGAACCTCTGCGTCAAGGCTCCCACGACCGGCGCCAGGATCACCACGATGACGGCGTTGAGCATGGCGAATATCTGCCCGATGGGCGCGCCCTGGCCCAGCTCGCGTATGGCGAACTTCGGGAAGGTGTAGTACATGTGGTAGAGGATCAGCTTTGTGAAGACCACCCAGCCGAAAAAGGCCAGGAAGCGGTAGAACATGGGCTGAGCCCATAGACTGGCGAAGATGCGCCGCCAATCATTGAGCGCGTCGCGGCTGGAAAGAAAGAAGGCCCGCAGGAAGTTTTCGCCGGGGTACTTCGTCTCCTCCGGCCTTATCTGAACCCCTTGGTCGGTGGCTTCGACCCCGCCGCGCAGTCCGAAATAGGTGATCAGCAGGTTCGGGATGGTGAAGAGCAGGCCGAGCAGGATGATGGTCTGATAGGTGCTTATCTGGAAGCCGGCGTAGGGGATGGTGTAATGCCCGTATTCGCCCAAGACCGCGCGCACCTTATCAAAGGCCCAGCCGGCCGCCGCGAAGCCCACGTTCATCATCGAATAGTAGATGGAGAAGGCGATGGAACGCTGTTTCGTGGTGGAGAAGCGCTTGACCGCGGCCACCATCACCGGGGTCTGCAGGGCCTCGCCCAGAGCCAGAGGGAGCAGGCCCAAGGGCAGGGCTATCCACGGGACGGAGAAGAAGGACATCGTGAAGCGGGCGAACACGCAGAGGCCAAAGCCGGCGAGCAGGGACTTCCGGATGCCTACCGCATCCACCAGCGAGCCCACCATCACGGTGAAGATGGTCAGGACCGAGGACCAGCCGGCGATCACGATGCCGGCGCTCTGGTCGCTTAGGCCCACGTCCGAGGAGAGCCACAGTCCGAGCGTGGAGGTGCCGACGAGTCCGTAGGCCAGTATGGTGAGGACCTTGGTGCCGAAGATGATCCAGAGCTCGCGCACCGCGCCCTTGAGCACCATGAATTTCCCGATGAACGACTCCTCTTGCTGCTCGGCCATACGTCCTCCTTTTCGTTCCGCCTAACCGCCCGCGTCAATGCAGAAAAGCCACTCCAGGTCCCAGCTCGCGGATCGCCTTCTCCAAGGCCGCGGCGAACTCTCCGGCCGTGGCCGGACGCTCTCGCGGATCCTTGGCAAGAGCCTTGAGCACGATATCCTCGACCTTCGCCGGGCAGTCCGGCCTGCGCGAAAGAAGAGGCGCCGGAGCCTCCTTCATGATGCGCGGCAAAACCTCGCGCACCCCTCCCCCGAAGAACGGAGGCTCTCCGGAGAGCATATGGTACAAGGTCGCGGCCAAGGCATAAAGGTCCGAACGATGGTCCGCGCCCTGAGCATCGAGCACCTGCTCGGGCGGCATGTAGTGGGGCGTGCCCATGCCTTGTCCCGCGCGCGTCACGGGCGAGGCGGCTGCACAGGCCTGCTTGGCCAGGCCGAAATCCGCGAGCTTGACCGCGCCGTCGGCGGCCAGGAGGATGTTGGCGGGCTTGACGTCCCTGTGCACGATCTCCAGCACGCGCGCGCACTCCAAGGCATCGGCCACGCGGCAGGCCGCATGAAGGGACTGCGGCACGCTCAAGCGCGTCTCGCGGCGCAAGAGCGCGGACAGGGTCTCCCCCTCCACGAACTCCATGGCCGCGTACAGGACGCCCTCGTGCGAGCCGGACTCCAGCAGGGACACGATGTTGGGATGCCTCAAGCCGCGCAGAAGCTCGCTCTCCCGGCGGAAGCGCGCCACGGCCTGCGCGTCCGAACAAAGCTCCCGGTGGAGGATCTTCACGGCCGCGCGCTCGCCGGTGCGGGAGTCGCGGGCGCGGTAGACCTTTCCGCTGCGGCCTTCGGCCAGGAGTTCGATGAGTTCGTAGGGCCCGGCCCTGCCTACGCGCACCGCTTTATCCAAAGCCGCCTCATCGCAGACTTCCACGTGCAGGCGCAGGCCGCCGAGCTCCAGGATATCGCCGGTCTTGAGCGAGGCCTCCAGCACGCGCGCGCCGTTGACCAAGGTCCCGTTGGCCGAACCAAGATCCTTGACCCGCAGTTCCCTGCTGAGGCAGTCCAAGCGGCAGTGCACGCGCGAAAGGAGCGGATCGTCGAAACGGAGGTCGCAGTCCGAGGAACGGCCCAGCGTCGTGCGGCCGGGACGGATCAGGATCGGCGCTCTGCCGTCCCTTGAGATGAAGGTCAACAGCGCCGGCAAAGCCGCCTCACATGCAGTGCAAGGACGCGGCCACCACTCGCCGCAAGGACTCCTTGCGCCCGTCCTCGCCCATCTGGACGAGGTCCTGCGACAATTGCCGGTCCTTCTCCGCCTCCAGGCGCTTGCGGCAGAAATCCAGGACCGCGGGAGTGAAGACGCCCTCGGCCTCGTAGGCCGAGCGCTCGGATTCGAGCAGGGCCGCGGACTCCGCGCAGGAGCACGGCAGGGTCTTGAGCCTGGAGAGCGCGACCGGATCATCGAAGACGTTGGTGCTGACCTCGGCCTCGCGCGCGAGCGCCAAGGACTCCTCCCGCCGGCTCCAGCCTTCGCGCGCGGCGCAGGCGATGCCCGCGAGAAGAAGATAGAGGTCCGCGGACCCGTCCGGGGAGCGCAGTTCCACGGTCTGGCCGAACATGTCCCCTTTATAGTCGGGCTTCTGGCGCGGATTGACCCGGCTGGCGAGATTGTCCACCCCGCGCCAGCCCAGGGGCACGCGCACCAGGACCGAGCGGTTCGAGCCGCTCCAGCACACGCGCACCGGCGCCTCTTGATGAGGGACCAGGCGCAGATACGAGGCCGCGCAGGTGTTCCCGAAGGCCGTGAGGCTGCCCGCCCGGCGCAGGAGCCCGCCGATGATGCCGCGTGCGTCGTCGCTCAAGACGCCCTTGGCGTCGAGCATCACATTGCGCCCCTGCTTCTGCGCCAGCATATGGATGTGCAGGCCGCTGCCCGCGTCGCCCAAGCTCAGCTTCGGCGCGAAGGAGACCAGGAGCCCGCGCTTGGCCGCGAGATTGCGGATGATCCACTTGGCCGCGAGCAGGCGCCCGGCCGTCTCCTGCAAAGGCGCGGGCAGGAACTCCAGCTCGTACTGGACCATGCGCATGCCGCGGAACTCGGGCAGAGCGTCCTCGGCCGAGGCCACGCAGCCCACCTCGCTGTGGCAGTATTTGACCCCGCCGCAGATCTCGGAAGAGAGCCGCAGGACCTGCTCCAGGAACTCATCGAAGCGGGAGTAGGGCGCGGCCTCGTGGTAGGCGCCCTGCGGCCTGCCGGGATAGAGCTCCCGATCATCCGGATAGATGACATAGAACTCCAGCTCGCCCAAAGCATGCAGGGAGCAGCCCGACGCCTTGGTGAAGGATTCGTCGGCGCGAGCCAGGATATTGTCGGGCGTGAAGGCCGCCGGCTGCCCCTTGCCGTCGAGGTAGCGGCAGATGAGCTCCAAGGAATCCGGAGCAAAGGGACTCAGGAACGCGGTGCGGTAGACCGGGAGCACGTAGAGGTCGCTCTTGCCCGCATCCACCATGCCCTTGAACAGGCTCGAACCGTCCACGCGCTCGCCCTCGGCGAGCACGGCCTCGGCATCGGAGAGGTCGTTGACCGGAAGCTTGAGCTCCTTGAGCTTGCCGTCCGCGGCCGGATAGCGGAAATGGATGCTCTTAATGCCGCGGCGGCGGATGAGTCCGATCAGGTCCTTCCTATCGAAATCCTCGGCCGGCTTCCCGATCTCCCGAACCAAGGGGTTCGCATGCGCCTCAGGGATGTTTCCTTTCATATCGATCTCTGGTGCCAGGCACTCAACCAATGGAACTAACTCGGACATTCAGGCGACAGGATTAATCCCGGCGCTGAATGAACTATTTACCATAACGCGCGGATAAAACACAAAGGGCGCTGAGTTGGGCGGGACTCAGGCGGGAGCGCACGCCGATGAGCCGCGCGGCCAGGCAGACCCAGGCGGAGTGCTCCAAGAGTTCCATGCGCTGGGCGGCTTCCTCCAAGTCCTTGCCCAGGCAGAGCGCGCCGTGATGCGCCAGAAGCGCGGCCTCGCGAGTGCGCAAGGCCTTCTCAAGATCCGCGGGCATCTCGGAGCCGCTCAAAGCGGAACCCGGGAGAAAGAAGCGTACCAAGGGCACGTCCTTGAGAGCGATCACGATCTCTCCAGCCAGGTCCTTGGGCAGAGGGACTCCCGCGCACGCGAAGGCCGTGGCCGCGGGAGGATGCGCATGCACGACCGCGCGCACGTCCGGCCGCAGGCGATAGGCCGCCAGATGCAGTCCCAGCTCCGAAGTCGGCTTAAAATCGCCCTTGAGCACGCGGCCGGCCATGTCCACGAGCACCAAGTCCTGCGGGCGCAGCGCGGCTTTGGCTGCGGCCGTGGGAGTGATCAGGACCCTGCGGCCGTCCAGACGCACGCTGATGTTTCCGGCCGTGGCAGGCATATGCCCCTGCGCCGCCAAGCGGCGTCCGCAGTCCGCGAGAGCCTTGCGCGCCTGGATCTCCCGCAGCATCTCAGAATCCGAAGAACGGCCTCTTGGAAACCACCCGGTCCGGCCTGCGCGAGCTCTTGCCGAGCACTTCCGCGAAGGTCTTGGGCCTGGGCGCGTCGAGCTTGGGCGGCGCGGTGTACGGAAAGCCCGGGAGCATGGCGCGCGGGAAGGTCACCCCGGTGAAGGCCTCGATATGCGCCAAGAACGAGCGCTCGGAATAATCCATGAGCGTGACCGCGTCTCCGGAAGTGTCCGCGCGGCCCGTGCGGCCCACGCGGTGCACGTAGTCCTCGGGATGGGTCGGCACGTCGTAGTTGACCACATGGCTGATCTCGCGCACGTCGATGCCGCGCGCCGCGATGTCGGTGGCCACGAGTATCTGGAGCTTCCCGTCGCGGAAGGCCTCCATGGTCTGCGTGCGCTGGCCCTGCGTGCGGTCCGCGTGCAGGACGCCGACCTTGAAGTCCGCTTCCTTCATGCGCTTGGCCAAGCGGTCCGCGCCGTGCTTGGTGCGGGAGAATATGAGCACGGAGCGCGTGGCCGTGGCGCGCAGGAGCGCGATGAGCAGAGCGCTCTTCTGCGCCTGCGGCACGGGATAGACCACCTGGTTGATGCTCGCGGCCATGGTGGCCGGACGCGAGATCTCGATGCGCACGGGATCACGAAGGGTGAAGGAAGCGATCTTCTCGATCTCGGGCATGAGCGTGGCCGAGAAGAGCATGGTCTGCCTCGGCTTGGGCAGGCGCTGGAGGATGGTGCGGATATCCGGCAGGAAGCCCATGTCCAGCATGCGGTCGGCCTCGTCTAGGACCAGCATCTCGATCTTATCGGGCCGGATGGTGCCGCGGCGAAGATGGTCCAGGAAGCGGCCGGGAGTGGCCACGCAGATCTGCGCTCCGCCGGAGATGGCCTTGTTCTGGTCGCCGAAGCCCACGCCGCCGATGACCATGGCGACCTGTACCGGCGTAAAGCGTCCGCAGTCGCGGAAAACGGTCTCCACCTGGGCGGCCAGCTCGCGCGTGGGCACCAGCACCAGGCCCCGCAAGCCCGGCTTGGGATGCGTCAAGAGCTTCTGGAGCATGGGCAAGGCGAACGCCGCGGTCTTGCCGCTGCCGGTCTGGGCCGCGCCCATCACGTCGCGGCCGGCAAGCCCGGGAGGCAGGGCCTGGGCCTGGATAGGCATCGGGTCCGAGAAGCCCATGGCGCGAATGCCCTTGAGCAGGTCCGGATGAAGTCCGAGTTTAGTGAAAGCCATGGGATGGACGCTCCGTAGATAGTTGTGCGGAATCGCGACGAAGCTATTCTAGCTTATCCTGAACTCTTCGGTTGGCCCGCTTACTGCGCCGAGTCGGGATCGAGCCCAGGCATCGGCATCGAGGGAGTTCGGTCGGTGACCGGAGGCCCCCAGGACTTGCGCAGAGCGCGCAGCGCGGGCAGAGCCGCCAAGGCGTAGAGAATGCCCAGGGCCAGTTGAACCAGCAGGATCGCCGCGGGACCGTAGAGCCCGTTGGCCAGCACCTGCGACTGGGTGAACAGATTGTGGAGCACGTGCATGGACAAGGATGCTGAGAATCCCTCGTGGTGATAGGCGAAAGCGTAGAGCGCGGCTCCGACCAGATAGAGAGCGATCCAGGCGGGGCTCACCACGCCCTCGACGACATGCGGCAGGACGAAGACGACCGAAGAGACGGCCCCGGCGATCCACGGCGCGGCCTTGTCCAAGCCCCAGCCCTTGAACCGCTTCAGCACGAACTCCTGAAGGCATGCGCGGTGGAGGATCTCCTCGATGAGCGGCGCCAGGAGCGTGCCTTTGAGGAAATACCGGATGTACTCCCCCGCGGGGAGAGCCATGACCGGCGCCGCTGAAGGCAGGCGCACGCGCGCGACGGACATGGGACAGCCCAGCCATGCCGCGATCAGCGGGATGCCGTACTCGAGCAGGATCTGCGCCCCGGCCAGCACGAGCCCAAGGCTCAAAGCGCGGACCATGCTCTTGGCCCGGGAAGAAGCCGCAGTCCCGTCATTGCGGCGCAAGCCGGGATCCAGAAGCGTGTTCGGCTGGGCCCCGGCTTCCGCCGGGGTGACGCCCTCATCGTCATCACGGCGCAGGTCGGAAGAAACTCCGCCATTCCGGCGGAGGCCGGAATCCAGAAGGACGTTTTCCTGGGGCCCGGCTTCCGCCGGAGTGACGGATAATTCGACATCCGTCGGGGCGACGACCGCGGGCGCGACAGTCCCCTCCTGCTCTCTCGGTGCAAAAGCCTCGAAAGTCTTTGAAAGCGCCGCGTCCATATTGCCCGGCTGAGAAGAAAGCTCCTGCTGGGCCTGCGAAAGCCCTTCCAGGACGACCGCCGCATTCCGTTTCTCGACCTGCGGGACCCGCGTATCAGCGGGGAGCGCGAACTTCTTTGCGCCGGCTCCATGCGTCTGGACGAACGCTTTCACCACGCCTGCCTTCGAAGTCCGAACGCTCTCAGGGTTCACGACAGAATAAGGCAGCACGGCCTTCCCCGCGGGATGAAGGACCGGGGAAGAGAGCGGGAAAGACAACATGGGCAAGAGCGCGGACTTCAATCCGGCCGAGTCCGCGCCTGCGACGAGGATCGGAAGAGCGGCCGAAAGCGCCTGCGCGGGCTGGACGCTCTTCAACTGGCTGAAGGCCTCTCCGGCCGGCAGGAGCATCAAGGCCGCGGAGAGGAACGCCGCGAGCGCCGCGCGCGAAGAACGGAGCAGCCGGTTCACGCTCATTGGCCCGCCAGCTCGACGCTGTTGCGCTGCGCCTTGAGCCGTATCTCGGAGTACGCCTCTCCGGTCAAAATCTCCATGCCTTGCGCGACGTGCTCCACGGCCCATATGTGGAACTTGCCCTCGCGCACGGCGTCCACGACCTCCTTATCGAGCATCAGGCCGCGCACGTTCGCGGCCGGGATGATCACGCCCTGCGCGCCGTCGAGTCCCCGCGCCTTGGCGAGCGCGAAGAACCCGGAGATCTTCTCCGCGACCCCGCCCACGGCCTGGATGTTGCCGAACTGGTCCGCGGAACCGGTCACCGCGATGCCCTGCTTGATCGGCACGCCGGAGAGCGCGGAGAGAGCCGCGTAGATGACCGTGGAGGTCGCGGAATCCCCGTCGATGGGGCCGTAGCTCTGCTCGAAGGAGACCGAGATGTCCGGAAGAGGCCCGCTGCCCAGGAGCTTGCGCAGCGCGGAACGGGCGATGCCCAGGGCCTTGTCGAAGAGCTGCCCGGTCATATGCGCATCGCGGTCCGCGGCCACGACCTCTCCGGTGCCCGGCAAAGCCACCACGGTCACGCGCATGGGAGTCCCGACGGACTCCTCCGCGTTCTCGATGACCGCCAAGCCGTTGACCTGGCCGGACACGGCGCCGGCCGTGGCCAAGAACTCAAAGCCCTTCACGAAGTTCTCCACGACGTAGTTCTGCAGCCCGCCCGCGCGCTCACGGCGGGCGCGCAGAGCCTCGGCCACGTCGGCCTGCTCCACGGAGGAGCGGCCCGCGGCGCGAGCCGAGAGCGAAGCCTCTTTCACAAGAGCTCGCAGCTCGCCCAGTTCCGAGGAGAACTCCTTATCGGCGCCCGAGCGCCACGCGGCGTAGCGCAGGACCTCCGTGAGGGCTCCCTGGGAAAGATCGAGGAGCTCGCCTTTCCCGGCCGCGATCATGCTCTTGAGGGCCTTCACGTAGCCCTGGATGTTCTCGTCCGAGACCTTCACCGAGGACTCGAAGCGGGCCCCGGCGCGGAAGAACGCTCCCAGATTCTCATCGACCTCGGCCACGAGGTGCGCGAGCATGGGCGAACCGATGAGCACCACCTTGACGTCCGCGGGCACCGCATGCGCCTTCCTCGGCATCCGCTGCGTCCCATCGAGGAAATCCCCGTGCTGCACGATGTTCGTGCTGCCGCTGCGCAGGGCGGAGATCAGATCGGGCCAAACGTCGGCCATGAACAAGTCTTCCAGACGCACGACCAGATACCCTCCGCTCGCTCGCAGGAAGGAGCCGCCGACGAATCTCAGCAGGTCCGTTCCGCCGAAACGGATGGAGCCTTCCGGCCCGATAGAAGGCTTGGGCTCCGCGAAGCCGAAGAGCGAAGGGAACGACGGCGCAGCCTCGAAGACCACGGGCGCGCCGGAACCCGGGGCATGCGTGGTGAGCACGGAGAATGCGTATTCGTAGATCGGCCGGACCTCCGGGACCTCTTCTAAAGGCAGGAACCTGCGATACTGGGACGCCACGTGCCGGAAGAAGCTCCGGATCTCCCCTATCGCATACTGGGAAGCGAAGGCCGTTTGCTCGGCCTGCTGCCGCAGGGAAACGAGCATGGGTTCGCTCAAGGTCTCCACGAGCCGGGCAGCTGTTTCGTCCTCCAGACCGATGAGCGCGGCATCCAGCTCCTTTTTGAACTTCTGGTCCTGGACATCCAGCTCCCTATAAGACTCCGAGACCCACGCGCTGCGCTCATTGAGCTCCTTATCGATCTTGGCCCAGAGCTCCGGCTTCTCTCCCATAAGCTGGTCGACCTGCGCCTGCGACAGAGGAAAGCCGTTCTCCGTTGGGAACAGATTGACCCCAAATTGATCCCTCTGCGCCCCGATGCCGTAGACATTCTTCGGCCCGAAATGGATCTTCGCGAGTTCCTCGTCGAACTTGGCATGGCGAGCGGCGTTCTCCGTTTCGAACCGTTTGTTCAGAGCTTGCTTGTCCTCTTCCGTCTTCCCCTCGTTGAGGGCCGCGGGAAGCTGCTTGACGAACTGCTCGAAGAAGGCGGTGAAAGCGTCGTTGAGCCCGGGCGCGGAGCCCGGAGGCAGGCGCAGGAAGAGCGGCTGGCCCCGAAGATCGTCGGTATAGCTCAAGACCGCCAGGTCCGGCGGGGTCGGCCGCTTGGCCGCGAACTCCGCGAGGATGCGGCGCACGGCCGTCGAACGGCCGGAGCCTTCCGGCCCGGTGACGAGGATGTTGTACTCATTGCCCGGCATGCTCGCGCCGAAACGGACGGCGTCCAAGGCCTTTTTCTGCCCGGGAGCAGGGACATCAAGCGCGGGCAGGACCGCCGTATTCTCCGGCAGGGACTTCAGATCCGGATCCCAGCGCAGCTCAGCGGGATCGACGCGGAACATGGCCTCGGGCAAGGGTTCGGCTTTGACGCGATCCTCTTCGACCTTGTCCTTCACCATGCCGCCGATCAACGGCAGCTGCTCGAGCACGGCCAAGAATCCTTGCGCCTCAGGCGCCTCGGATTCGGGCATGCGGCCGCCCACGTCCCTTGCCCCGCTCTCATCGAAGAGCACGGAAACGGCCGCCTCTCCTCCCCGTTTGGACAAGACGTCCGCGAACGCGAGCAGCTTCGAACGGGAACTGCCCTCGGGCAGGGCGGAAACCGCATCCCGGAAGGCCCGGATGTCCCCGCTCGTGCGCAGCTTGGATGGGAAATGGAGCCCTTTGCGATTGAGCTCGGAAAGGATCGAAGAGACGACGGACTGCTGCCCGATCGCCGTCGGCCGGCCGAGGTTGGGCCCGGCCGCGACGGAAGTCTCGGCCAGATTCTGCGTCCCGACCGGGAGCTGCAACATGCTGGAAAACGCGGATTCCGCGGGCAGACCCAAGGGGTCCGCCTGGATGTGCACGCCGTCGACGACCGGGAGCACCCCTTGGATCGGAGCAGGAGAAATCGAGACCAACGCCGTGTTCTGCGCGGAAAGAGAAGACGCGGAAAGCCACAGGAACGCGGAGAATAAGAACACCTGAACGCCTCGTAAACATGCTTTCACATCAGCCATGGCCTTTCTCCTGGAACTCATTGCGAAATCGCGCATCTTATTCTTATTTACACTAGCATGGTCCCGGCGCGCTCGACCTGGGCCCAGAGGCCCCTGCGCACGCGCCAATCTGCCTAGGCCTGAATAGGCCCTTCGGCACGGCTATGAAGTCCGCCTGCCGTCACCCCGGCGGAAGCCGGAATCCAGGAGCACGTCGAAGCCTGGGCCCCGGCTTCCGCCGGGGATGCAGGGAAGACCGCTTAAGTGACTGGCATTGGTATTACATTAGGATAGTGGAATCCGATTCAGGTACGCGGCGTGTTCCAGTTCTCCAGCACGCAGGGAAAGGGAACAGGGACCCGCAGAACGCTGCGGGAACGCAGCCAATGATCGAGGCGATCCTTGCCCGCGTCGAGCCCGCGAAGATCGAGGAGGACGCCCGCCGAAAGGAGGACCGGATGCCCCCCTCGTCCATCGAAGACCGGCATCACGGCATCCGCGTCCGCGGCCCGAAGCGCCCGGTCTTCCAAGACGCGCCAAAGCGCCTCTTCCCACACCGGCATATCCACGTGATAAAGAAAGGTCCACTCCGCCGATCGCTGTTGTGACTCGGAGAGGGCCTGCACGGAAGCCAGCGCGGGCAGGTCCGGGTCCGCGCAGACCCACTGGACTCCCGAGGACAAGGCCCGCGCGCGGTCGAGCCATTCGGATTGGATGGAGATGCGGATGTCGGAAGCCTTGAAGCGGCCCAAAAGAAAAGAGAGCTGCTTCTCAAGAAGCGGGACTCCTTGATGTTCGAGCCAAGCCTTGGGCCCGAGCGCGCGCCTGCCCCTGCCCGCGGCGAGCAAAAAAACCTGGATCAGCACTGGCCGAGCGTCTTGCGGATCGCGCTCTCGCGGGTCTCGATCGACTCGCACAGGCGCAGCTGCACCCGGGCGCGGTGCAGGTTGTGCTCGGGATAGCGGACCTTGAAGTAGACGTCGCCGACCAGATAATCCTGGAAGAAGCGCAGCCCGAGCTCGAAGGAGATCAGGCGGATGGAGTCGTAGAGATAGCGCCGGTCCCCCGGGGTCAGGAAATCCTGGGCATAGGCCATATACCCTTTCACAAAGGCCTCGCAGAGATGCAGGTCGAAGTGCACGCCGGCCAAGTCCTGGACCTCTTCTCCGACGGGATTGCAGATGGAGCGCAAGGCGTCCCCGAAATCATAATGGATGAGCCCGGGCTTGACCGTATCGAGGTCCACGATGCTCGTCCCCTTGCCGGTGAGGTCGTCGATCATGATGTTATTGACCTTGGGATCGCCGTGGATGGGGCGGACCGAGATCTCCTTGCCGCGCAGGGCGGACTCCAAGACCTCGGTGAAAGGCCGCCGATCCTCGATGAAGCGCTCGAGCCGCGCGGCTTCCGCGGACGCGCGCAAGCGCAGGGCCGCCTCAGGCTTCTGGCGCGCGGCGTCATACGCCTTCATGTACAAGGGCGTGACATGGAAGCCCGGCAAGGTGTCGCGCAGGCGGCTCAAGTCCAGGTCCGAGAGCAGGCGATGGAACTGCCCCAGCACGGAGCCCGCCTCGAAAGCGTGCTCCGGACCCTGGGCGCAGTCATGGGCCTTGGCGGAAGCGATGACCGTCATGGCGCGCCAATAGTCGCCGGCCTCGTCGAGGTGGAAATCCCCGCCCTTCCTCAGCGGGACCAAGCGCGGCAGCTGCCAGATGCGGTCCGCGCCGTCGGCCTCGCGCTCCAGGCGCCGATGCACATGGTCCGTGATCACCCGCATATTCTCGATGATCCAAGAGGGATTCTTGAAAACATGGCGGTTGATGCGCTGGATGATTCCGAGATGCTCGGAGAAGTGCGTGCGAAAAACGGCCAGATAGGTGTCGTTGACGTTCCCGGACCCGATGGGCTTGATGGTCACAAGCCGCCCGGGATAATCGAAAAGTCCTGCGACGCGGTTGATGTCCATAACTATCTGTCCCTTATCATATCAATTGGGATCGACCAGAAAAAATGGTGCCAGGGGTCAAATAACTTTCATATCGATATGCAAGCTATTTGACCCCTGCCACCACGATACAATGGGAATCACCTTTAAAAAATCGCGCCGACCCGAAGGCCGGCGCGATTTCTCCAACAACTCGCGGGAAAAGTTCCGCGAATGATTATTGTCCGGCTTCCATACCCTCTTTCCCGCCCTCACGGCCGGGCATTGCGCCGTGCTCTCCTTCCCCGCCCGGATGTCCCTTGCCGCGCATCCCAGGGCCGCCTTTCATGCCGCCCATCATCATGCCCTTGTGCATGTGCAGCATCATCTTCGCGCGCGCGCTCGCGGGAAGGAAGGACGCAAGCTCCGCCTGGAACTTCTCGTGCTGAGCCTCAAGCGCCTTCTGTATCCTATCGATATTGTCGAGCGAGGCCTGGAGCGCCTTCTCATCAGCCTTATCCTCGACCTGATCGCCAAGCTTCTGCATCGCATCGCGCAGCTCCCTCTGCAGAGGCTTGACCGCCTCCTGCTGGGCCTTGTGCGCGGCCTTAAGCTTCTCGGACTGCTCCTTGGAAAGCCCCATCTTCTCCCAATGCTTTCCAGGATCGCGCATCCTGCCGGCCTGTTCCGGCCCAGGACCCTTCTTCTCCTGCGCGCGCACTGCCGGCACGAAAGCAGCCCCCGCCAGCGCCGCCGCGAATACCGCCAATAACATACTCCTCATGATGCCCCCCTTAAGATACCGTCCCCCATTAGACGCCCCCATCCTACCAAAAGTGTCTTGGTGGCAGGGGGCAAATAGCTTGCATATCGATATGCAAGCTATTTGACCCCTGCCACCGCTTAATTAGCGCTTTATAATAGCTGTCGGAGGTGGGAGGCGTATTGGTCGGCGGAGCTGCCGACCAGGACATGGACGACGGACGGCGCGGGACGCATGAGGCCGTGGGCTCCTGCGCGGAGCAGGGCGGGCTCATCCACACGGGAAGCGTCCTTGAGCTCCACGCGCAGGCGCGTGTGGGCGCACGCCTCCACCTTGCGCACGTTGCCTGCTCCGCCCAAGGCGGCCAGGAGTTCCCGGGCGATGCGGGGAGCCTCGGGATCCTGCGGGGCAGAGGACTGCTGCGCGGCGGGCGCGGAAGAACCCGCGCCGCCGGAAACATCATCGGCCTCGGGGCCGGCCGTGCGAAGATAGATCTCGATATCCGTCTTCAGGTTCTCCGAGCGGGTCCCGAAGACGGCCTGGACCGCGTTGCCCGCCACGACCACGCCGGCCGCGCCCAGGCTCTTGAGCCGCTGGGAGCTCACCTTGGCCGCGTCGCCCACGGACACGCGCAGGCGCGTGATGCAAGCGTCCAGGCTCTTGATGTTGGAGCGCCCGCCGAAAGCCAGCACGAATTCGAGCGCCCGGCTCGACACCTCCCCCGCGAACGCAGCCTCCTCGGCATCCTCTCTCCCGGGAGTCTTCAGGTCGAAGAAGGAGATGGCCCAGCGGAAAATGCCGTAATAGACGCAGGCATACAGGGGCCCCACCACGAGCACGAGCCAGGGCTTGGTGTCCTTGGCGTAGTAGAGCACGAAGTCGATGAACCCCTGCGAGAACGTGAACCCGAGCTTGGCGCCCAGCAGAGAGAAGAGTATCTGCGAGAAGCCCGCCAAAAGCGCGTGCAGGACATAGAGCACCGGCGCCACGAACATGAAGGAGAACTCGATGGGCTCGGTGATGCCCGTGAGAAACGAGGTCAGCGCCGCGGAGATCATGATGCCGCCGATGCGCTTCTTGTGCTCGGGCTTGGCGCTGTGCCACAGGGCGATGGCCGCCGCGGGCAGGCCCCACATCTTGAAGAGGTACGCCCCGCCCAGGATGCCGGCGTCCGGGTCTCCGGCGAAGAAGCGCGTGATGTCCCCGTGGACGACCTCGCCCGCCGCGTTCGTGAAGCTCCCGATCTCGAAGAAGAAGGGCACGTTCCAGATATGGTGCAGGCCGAAGGGAATGAGCAGCCTCTCGACGACGCCGTAGACCGCCACGGCCAGCGTGGGATTGCCGTAGGCCGCGTAGTGCGAGAACGCGCGAATACCCCCTCCGATGGGCGGCCAGACGTAGCTGAGCACGATGCCCAGACCGGCCGCGGCGAACGCGGTCACGATCGGGACGAAGCGCTTGCCCGCGAAGAAGCCGAGATAGGGCGGCAGTTCGATGCGGTAGTAGCGCTTGAATAGCGCCGCGGCCAAAGCCCCGCTGATGATGCCTCCGAACACGCCGGTGTCGAGCGACTTGATGCCCATGATGCTCTTGACCTCGACGCCGTGGCGGGCCGCCATCACGCCCATGGCGGCCAGGAGCACGGCGTAGCCCACCACCGCGGACAAGGAGGCCACTCCGTCGTTCTCGGAAAGGCCCAGGGCCACGCCGATGGCGAAGAAGAGCGGCAGGTTCGCGAAGATGACCCCGCCGGACTCCTTCATGATCGTCGAAAGCAAGGGCGGCATCCAGGAGAACCCGGCGCTGCCCACGCCCAGCAGGATGCCGGCCACGGGAAGCACCGCGACCGGCAGCATCAGCGACTTGCCGATCTTCTGCAGGAGTCCGAAAGCGTTCTTCAATGCGTTCATGCCGCCTCCACCGCTTCTTCATGCTTTGCGACCAGCGCGCGGACCTCGGCCGACGAAGAGGCCTTGAGCGCCTTGAGCGCAAGCTCCCGGCAGGCCGCGTAGTCGGCGCGCCGCACCGCGGCCTTCACCGCGGGCACCGCGCTCGCGCTCACGCTGAGTTCCGAGACCCCCAAGCCGATGAGCAATAGGACCGCCTGCAGATCGCCGGCCGCTCCCCCGCATACGCCCACGGACCGTCCGTGCAGGTGCGCGCCTTCCACGGTCTTCTGGACCATGAGCAGGACCGCGGGGTCGAGCGCATCCACGCGCGCGGCGAGCTTGGGATTGCCGCGGTCCATGGCCAGAGTGTACTGCGTCAAGTCGTTGGTTCCCAGGGAGAAGAAATCCGCCTCGCGCGCCAGATGCTCGCTGAGCAGAGCCGCGGAAGGGACCTCGATCATGACTCCGGCGGGAGGAACCGCGACGCCCATACCCTGGGCCTCCTCCTCGAGCATCTTCTTGGCCGCGCGGAACTCGCCCAAGCCCGCGATCATGGGGAAGAGAACCTTCAACCGCGCGCCGCCCTGCACCGCGCGGAGCACTGCCCTGAACTGGGCGCGAAGGATCTCCGGCCTGTCGAGCAGGAGCCGGATGCCGCGCTCGCCCAGGAAGGGATTATCTTCCTTGGCCATGGGCAGATAGGCCAGGCTCTTGTCCCCGCCCACGTCGAGCACGCGGATGACGACCCAGCCGCCGGAAAACGCCTTGGACATGGCCGCATACGCGCCGCACTGCTCATCCTCGGAAGGCGCGATGTCCTTCTCCAGGAAAAGGAATTCCGTGCGGCACAGCCCCACGCCCTCGGCGCCGATGGCCGCGGCCTCCTGAGCATCCTCCACGCTGCCGATATTGGCCTCGACCCGGATGCGCCGGCCGTCCTGCGTGCAGGCATCCTCGTGCGAGGCGGCCAGCTCGGTCTTTCGCCGCGCGCGGAGTTGTTCGAGGCGTCCGAGCGCCGAGCAGTTCTCTTCCGCGGTAGGCTGGGTGAGCAGCATGCCCTTGTCCGCGTCCAGAATGAGCGGCGCGCCCTCCGGCAGAGCCAGCACGCTCGGCTCCACCGCGGCCAACGCCGGGATGCCCAGAGCGCGGCAAAGGATGGAAACATGCGAGGTCGAGCCGCCGCCCACGGTGCAGACGCCCAGCACCTTGTCCCGGTCGAGCCCGGCCGTGTCCGAAGGGGTGAGGTCCTCGGCAAGAAGGATGCAGCCGGCCGGGAACTCCCGATGCTCCGAGGGCTCTCCGGTCAGGATGCGCAGCACCCGCATGCCCGCGTCCCGCACGTCCACGGCGCGGGCGGCCAGCAGGTCGTTGTTCAAGCGGCTCAGGCGTCCGGCGAAATCCTTGTACGCGCAGCGCCAGGCCGCGGCGGCCGAGGCCCCCTTGGACAGGGCGCCCTCGGCGATGGCGAGCAGCTCCGGATCGTCGAGCAGTTCGCGGTGCGCGCCGAAGATGCCGGCATGGCTCGAATCTTTCTGCAGGGCGAAACGGTCCTGCAAGGCCTCGAGGTCCGCTTTGGCGCTCTCAAGAGCCCGGCTCAGATTCGCCCTTTCCACGGAGACATCCTCCGCCGTCTCCGGGACCTC
Source organism: Elusimicrobiota bacterium (assembly GCA_041661185.1). Lineage (GTDB taxonomy): Bacteria > Elusimicrobiota > Elusimicrobia > UBA1565 > UBA1565 > JBAZUV01. The sequence goes on along the minus strand of JBAZUV010000012.1, from coordinate 31,140 downwards.
CGTTTCCTCGCGAAGGAACCGATGCGCCTTGCCCAGAGCCAGGCCGCCGGAAGCGCAGACCCCCGAGAGCACGCGAGGATCCTCGGACCGGGCCGGCGCCGCCGGGACGGCACTCACAGGCTGCGGGGCAGGCGCCTTCTCCTCAAGCCCCTTCTGCACAAGCCGGAAAAGATGATCCACGGCGGCCTGCGCATCCGCGCCTTCGGCCGTCAAGACGATCTTATCGCCCTGCTTGACGTTGAGGCTCATGATGGAGACAAGGCTCTTGGCGTTGGCAAAGGCCTCTCCTCTCTGGAGCCGGATCGCGCTGTGGAATCGCTTGGCCTCATGCGCCAGCACCGAGGAAGGCCGCGCGTGCAGGCCGGTCGGGTTGGAGATGATCAGCGCGTCGGAACAGACATGCGCTCCGCCCGAGGACCGGGCCGGCGCCGGCGCCGCGGACTGAAGCTGGATTTCAAGCGCGAGATCCTTGCCTGCCTTCACGCTGCCGGAAGGATGAGAGAGAGAAGCGATGCGCTCGACATTGGTCACCAGCAGCTGCGTCAGAAGGCTCTTGGCCTTGCGGGCCACCAAGTCCGCGTCGAACTCCAGGAGCGCCTGGCCGGCAGAGACCTTGTCTCCGGCGCGGACCTTGAGCGAGAACCCCTCGCCTTTAAGCTGGACCGTGTCCACGCCCACGTGGATCAGGATCTCCACGCCCTCCGCAGAGCGCAGCGTCAAGGCATGTCCCGAGGAGTGCGCATGGACGATCTCTCCGTCGCAGGGCGCGAGCACCGTCGAGCTCGTCGGGTCGATGGACACTCCGTCTCCCACGATGCGCTGGGCGAAGACCGGGTCCGGCACGTTCTCCAAAGCCGTGATGCGCCCGTCCAAAGGCGCCAAAAGTCGAAGAGTCGACGACGGTTGCCTGCTCATGATCGGCCTCGTTGACGACGGAGAATCTTCCGCACGGTTACGGCCCACGGCGCGATGCCCGCGATTATCGCGTCTTACTCGGACTTCGGAACATCGACAGGATTGAGGCCCAGGGCCGAGACATAGCCCCGGTTCATCCGGCAATTCTCAAGGCGCACGTTCTTCAAAAGGCTGTCCAGCGCCTCGCGCGCGTGCGCGATGCTCGGCCGGGCGGCGCGCTTCTGCGCGTACGATCCGCCCCGGTCGTCGGCGTAGCGCTGGATCTCGTCCCAATGCGCCGGACGCGCGAAACGCAGGACGCTCGTCGTCCATTGCGACTCCATCTTCTTGTACGGCCAGAACGCCCACTCGATGTCGTTCTTCTCCAGAATGGTCCGGAACGAGGATATCCACTCGTCGGTGTTCTCGCCGGACTCCCCCATCCACAAGGGGACCTTGTGCCGCGCGCGGAAATCCTTCGCGCCCTTCATGCCCTCCTCGGGCGGCGCCCAATAGTGGTGGAAGGTATAGACGGACCTCTTGTCAAAAGGCGCCCCCAAGACTGAGAGGTTCCCGCCCGACTGCGTACCGGAAAGGATCACGAGATGCTCCGTATCGGACTCCCGGATGGCCGCGACGATGCGGCGGTAGAGCGGCTCGAGCATGGACCCGTATCGTTGGACGTCGGGAGACGAGGAGATCGGCTCGTTGAGCAGTTCATAGCCCAGCACCGCGGTCTCGCCCTTGAACCTCGCGGCGACGCGGCGCCAGACCTCCACGACGCGATCCTGGCTCTCCTGGCTCTCGAAGAGCCACGGCGTCCCGGTGCTGTCGTCGATGTTGTCGCCGGTCTGCCCGCCGTGGGCCGCGTGCATGTCGAGCACGACCCAGAGTCCGGCCTCGCGCGCCCAGGAGACCACGTCGTCGAGCCGTTTGAACTCGGCCTCGTCCCAATACGCCGGATAGGACTCGGGATTGAGCAGCTTCGCGTTGAAGGGCACGCGCACGAGATTGAAGCCGAGGCTCTTCAGATAGGAGAGGTCTTCCTTGCGGATATAGGCATCGCGGAACTTCAGCCAGAAGGAGCGCGCATACGCGGGACCCACGAGCTCCTCGAAGACCTCCGAGATCTGCCGGGGCGCCACGGCCGTGCTGAAGCAGAACATATAGCCCTCGGGCACGAGCCAGTTGCCCAGACCGATGCCGCGAAGGCGCAGCGCCTGCCCGTCCGGCCCCACGATGCGCCCCTCGCGCACCCCGGCGAACCCGGCCGCATGAGAAGAAGCCGCGCTCAAAGCGAGGAGGAGTCCCAGCAACGCGAAGAGGATGTTTTTCACAGGCGTCCGCTAGCGCGCCTCATAAACACGCACCCAGTCCACGAACATGAGCGCGGGATTCGGGGTCGAGGCATCCGGCGCCTTGGGCCAGGATCCTCCGACCGCCAAGTTCATGATCAGAAAAAAAGGGCCGTTCGCGCTCCAGCGCGTCTCCGGAGGCAAGGAAGCCGGAGTGACGCGGAAGAAGGGTTTGGTCCGATCGTCCACGTAGAATTCGATGAGGTCCTCGGACCAAAGCGCGCCGTAGACATGGAATCCGTCGTCGACCCGTCCCTTGCGCGGGAAGGCATAATTCTGCCCGACGCCGCTGACGCCGGAATATCCCTTGCCGTGCAGCGTTACGCGGATCTTTCCGGGCCCCAGCCCGCCCGGGACGTTTTCGGGCACGTTCTCCATGAAGTCGATCTCTCCGCACGCGGGCCAGCCCACGCTCGAGATATCCACGCCCAGCATCCAGAATGCCGGCCATAGTCCGGCGGCTGCGGGCAGCTTCATGCGCGCCTCGATGCGGCCGAACTTGAACTGGGTCAGACCTTGCGTCAGCATCCTTCCCGACGTCCAGGTCCCGGAGGAATCGCGCACGGCCGCGATGACCAGATTCCCGCGGCCGTCTTGCCGGATGTTCGGATGCCGCGGGTCGCACGGAGCGCCCGTCGTGGGCGCGCAGTAGTATTCGAGTTCCTGATTGCCCCAACCGTCGGCCCCGTGCCCCACGTTGTAGGTCCAGCGCTTTGAATCGGGCGCGGCTCCGGCAAGGCCGTTGAACTCATCGTTCCAGGAAAGCCTCCATTTTGCGGAGGGCTTCGTCTCCTTTGCATGAGCGGACAACGCAAGCCCGAGGATCGCGGCTGAAAACAATAGCCGAATCATAGAGTGAGTGTCCCCATCCCTTTCAGGAACATCATTCCATCCGATCTCACGGCTTCTTCACCGGGCCCAGGGGGAGCTTCGCGGAAAGTCCGCCGACCTTCACGGTGAAATCCCCCTCTTCGAGCACCGCGCGGCCGCGCTCGTCGGGATAGCTCAGGTGCTCGCGGCTATCGATGAGGAAGGAGACTTCCTTGCTCTCTCCCGGAGCCAGGGCGATCTTCTCGTAGTGCTTAAGACGCTTGACCGGCCGCGTGATGCGTCCGATCTCGTCGGTGATGAACCACAATACGGCTTCCTTGCCCGGCCGCGAGCCCTTGTTGGTCACGCGCACGCTCGCCTGGACTTTGCCGTCCGCGGCGGCATGGTCCGCGCTCAAGCGCAGGTCCGAGTAAACGAACTCCGTATAGGAGAGTCCGGAACCGAACGGATACTGCGCCGTGGAGCGGTCCGAGGCTTTGTGGTGGTAGGGCACCACATGGCCCGGTTTCGACGGATAGGAGAAGGACAGCCTCCCGCTCGGATTCGTCTTTCCGGAAAGGACTTCCGCGATCGCCGTGCCTCCCTCGAAGCCCGGCAGGCCCGCGAAGAGCACCGCGGCCATGCGGCCGGTCACCGAGGAGACCAGGCGAGGCCGTCCCTCAATGAGCACGAGCACGCAGGGCTTGCCGGTGTCGGCCGCCGTGTTGATGAGCGCCAGCTGTTCGGCCGGGAGCGTGAGATCTTCGAGCTGGCCCTCGACCTCGGCATAGGGCTCCTCGCCCATGGCCAGGACGAGCACGTCCGCCGAGGCAGCCGCATCGAGGAATGCCGCTCGCTCAAGCGTTCCGGACGCTCCGATGCCCGTGGAGAGCGAGACCTGCGCGGACGGGAACTCCTTTTTAAGAGCCGTGTAGACGGTCGGCATATCCGCGGGATATTCGGCCGCGGGGCGTCCCAGCCAGCCCAAGGTCCAGCCGCCGCCCAAGTTCCGCTTGGAATCAGCCGAAGGCCCGACGACGAGGATGGAGCGGGTCTTCTCGGAAAGAGGAAGCAGGCCGTTCTTGTTTTCGAGCAGGACCAAGGACTCCCGAGCGGCATCCAGGGCCGCGGCCTTGTGCTCCGGCGCGCCCACGCGCGAGAGGCGGTCGGAACGCGGGAAGGGATTCTCGAAGAGCCCGAGCTCGAACTTGAGGCGCAGGATGCGCTCCACGGACTCGTCGATGCGGGAGACCGGGATCTTGCCCTCATGCACGAGTTCAAGGAGTTGGCGGCTGAATTCCGTCGAATAGGGCGTCATGGCCATGTCCATTCCCGATTCCACGGCGATGCGCGCGGCATCCTTCTTGTCCTTGGCCACGCGATAATCCTCCACCAACATCCTGAGGTCATCCCAATCGCTGACGACCATGCCCTTGAAGCCGAGTTCCTTGCGCAAGAGATCGGTGAGCAGGCGCTTGGAGGAAAGCACGGGCACGCCGTTGATCTCGCCGTAGTTGACCATGATCGTCTTCACGCCCGCCTCGATCGCGGCTCGGAAGGGCGGGACGAAGAACTCGTAAAGGTACTGGTCCGGGATCTGCGCGGGCGTACGGTCCCAACCGGACTTTGGATCGGAATAGCCGAGGAAGTGCTTGGCCGTGGCCGCCATGCGATAAGGCGCGGCCTTGGGCTCGTTTTGGAGCGCGCGCACGAAGGCGCTGCCCATGCGCACGCCCAGCAGGGGCTCCTCGCCGAACGTCTCATACAGGCGGGGCCAATAGGCATTGACGCCCACGTCGAGGATGGGCGCGAAGTCCCAATGATGCCCGAGGTCTAAGGCCTCCAAGACGACCACGCTTCCCTCGCGCGCGGCAAAGGAATCCTCAAAAGTGCAGGCCATGCTGAGGTTATGCGGGAAGACGGTGCCGCCGCGGATGTAGTTGGTGCCGTGCACATGGTCGATCCCGTAGAGGATGGGGATGCCCAGGCGCGACTCTTCCAAGACGATCTTCTGGAGCTGTTCGCTGTAGCGGACCCATTGCTCGGGCGGGACGGCGATGCCGTTGAGAAAGGAACCGACCGGAACCTCGCGCAGGATCTTGCGCAGTTTCTCGGGAACCACGTCCACCGCGTTGTCCCCGTCGGAATTGTAGGTCGAGAAATTGAGCTGGGTCATCTGTCCGACCTTCTCTTCGAGCGTCATGCGCTTGAGAAGATCGCTCACCCGCGCCGAAATCGGCGCGGCCGGGTCCTTGTAAAGAGGAGCTTTCCCCCCCGCGGCAAAGCTCTGCGCCGCGGACAAGAACAACGCGCAAATCAGGATGGAACGGCCGACAGCCATGGGATATCTCATCATAATGTCAATGATACCATGGAAATATCCCCGCCCAAAAGCCGCGGGCGCATCCCTGTCGGATGCGCCCGCGGGAACGTCAACGCGGCTCTTTACGCCTTCACGGGGCCGAGCATGGCCTCCAAGTCCTTCTCCGGCGTGGTGATGGCCTTGAGCCCGAAGCTCTGCGAGAGGACCTTCAACACCTCGGGGCCCACGAAAGCCGGCAGCGAGGGTCCCAGCCGGATGTCCTTGATGCCCAGATGCAGAAGCGTGAGCAGGATGGCCACGGCCTTCTGCTCGTACCAGCTCAGCACCAGAGAGAGCGGCAGTTCGTTGACCCCGCACTTGAAGGCATTGGCCAGGGCCAAGGCCACCTGGATGGCCGAGTACGCGTCGTTGCATTGCCCCATGTCGAGCAGGCGCGGGATGCCGCCGATATCCCCGAAGTCCAGCTTGTTGAACCGGAACTTCCCGCAAGCCAGGGTCAGGATCACGCAGTCCTTGGGCAGGGACTCGGCCAACTCCGTGTAGTAGTTGCGGCCCGGCTTGGCGCCGTCGCAGCCGCCGATGAGGAAGAATCGCCGGATCTTCCCGGCCTTCACCGCCGAGATGACCTTGTCGGCCGCGCCCAGCACGGCGTTGCGGCCGAAGCCCACGGTAATGAATTTCGCCGGCTCATCCTGAGTGAAGCCCGGAGACTGCAGCGAGGATTCGATGACCGGCGCGAAGTTCTGGTCTGCGATATGCCGCACGCCGGGCCAGCCTACCAGGCCGCTGGTGAAGATGCGGCCGGTGTAGCCCTGCGGATTCTGGATGCAGTTGGTGGTCATGAGGATCGCGCCCGGGAATTGCGCGAACTCCCTCCTCTGGTCCTGCCAGGCTCCGCCGTAGTTGCCCACGAGATGCCGGTGCTTCTTCAAGCCCGGGTACGCAAGCGCGGGCAGCATCTCGCCGTGCGTGTAAACGTTGATCCCCTTTCCCTCGGTCTGCTTGAGCAGAGCCTCAAGGTCCTTAAGGTCATGGCCGGAGACCAGGATGGCCTTGCCCTTGACCGCGCTCACGCGAGCCTGCGTGGGCTCCGGATGACCATAGGTCCCGGTGTTGGCGCGGTCGAGCATCTCCATGACCGTGAGGTTCACCTCTCCGGCGCGCAGGGCCATGGCCGTCAAGGCCGCGACGTCCTTGGGCTCATCGGCCAGGAAGTCGAGAGCCTCGTGCGTGAAGGCATAGACCGACTCCTCCTCCACGCCCAGCACCCGCGCGTGCTCCGCGTAAGCGCACAGGCCCTTGAGCCCGTATTTCACGAGCTCCTGGAGCCCGGAGACGTCCGGCCCGTAGAGCTTGATGCGGCGCTGGATGCCGGCATCGGGACCTTGCAGGAGCAGGTCCGAGCGCCCGAGCGCGGGCGTCCAAGCCGCGGGTCCGCTCAAGGTCTCGGGAGCGATCCCGGCCTTGCGCGCGGCTTCCTCATATAAGGAACGGGCGCGAGCCTTGAGCTGGGCGGCCTTGCGCACCCAGGTCTCGATGCGGTCCGCGTCGAAATTGACGTTGGTAACCGTGGTGAAGAGCGATTCCACGACGAAGACGTCGAGCTCGCGGTCCTTGGCCCCGAGCTTGCGGGCCCTGTGCGCGTACTGGGAGAGCCCCATGCACGCATGTCCCAGCAGATCCATGAGCACGCCGGTCTGCGCGTCCTTTCCGCAGTTGCTGAACTGAATGCAGCCCGCGCCGTTGCGCGTCCTCTGTTCGCACTGATAGCAGAACATCTCCATTTTCAAGTCCTCCTTGTTCCGTCTTCCCGTAAAAATAGTATGCCGCAGAAGCGCGCGCGACGCCTTGACTTTTGTCAAGAATTTACGGGCCTGTCACCAGAAGGCTTGCCGGGCGATCCTTAGGGCTTTGACGATATTCCCGGGCCTGAGCCTGCGCGCATGCTTGAGGATCTGGGCCGGCCTCAAATAGAACTCCCTCTGGGCCCTCTTCTGAAGTTCTTTGAGCCCGCCGGCCGTCTGTCCGGGAGTGACCCAAATGGGCATGCCGTCGGTAAAGGAGATGTACGCCGAGTATCTTCTCCAGACCGCCGTATCCAGGCGGCCGTCGGGGAGGACGCCCGTGTCTATCTCTCCCCGTGCGCGGAGCTCGGCGAAAAGAGCGGAGCCGGGATAGGGCGTGCACAGGCTGAACTGCGCCATATCCAGAGGCAGGCTCCGCGCGAAGCGCATCGTCTCCAGCGAGTCCTGAGGGGTCTCGCCCGGGAGCCCGAGCATGAAGAGCCCGGCCACGCGGATGCCGGAATGCTCCTTCACCATGGCGATGGAGCGCGCGATCTGGGAAAGAGTGATCCCCTTCTCCACGTTGTCGAGCAGCCGCTGGACGCCGGATTCCGCGCCGAAGGAGAGGTCGAAGCAGTTGGCGGCTTCCATGGCGCGTACCAACTCCGGGGTGACGCAGCCCACGCGGGCATCGCAGCCCCATCGGATGCTCAGCCGCCTGCGGCGGATCTCTTCGCAGACGGCGAACATGCGGGCCTGGTTGGACATGCACGAAGGATCGATGAAGAGCGCGTAGGCGGCGCCGTGCTCCTTTTCGAGAGACTCCAGCTCATCGACGACCCGGTCCGCGGGATTGAAGCGGGGCCTCTGATTGACGACGCAGAAACGGCAGCGCTGCCCGCAGCCCCGGGAAGTGGAGAGCGTCATGGCGCGCTCCCCGTCCTTCCCGACGTAGAGCTGGTTGCTGATCGCGTCGAGATGATAATGCCCGCGGTCGACCAAGTCCCGCGCCGGCCTCGGCAAAACCGACAGGTCCGAAACCAGATAGGGTTCAGGGGAAGCGCAGACGACTTCGCCGGAGGGGCCGCGATACGAGATGCCGGGGATCTGCGCCCAGGCGCGGCGGTCCCGGGCTGATTCCACGAGCCGCAGGAAAGGATGCTCGCCGTCTCCGTGGACCACGACGTCGCAGCATTCATTCTCCAAGTACGGCCGGGCATAGACCGAGGCATGGACGTTGCCGAAAACGACCAGGGTCCCGGGAAGGGCCTGCTTGATCCAGCGGCCCAGCTCATAGGCCGCGGCGCCGTTGCAGGTCAGCACCGAGAATCCGACCACGTCCGGCCGCAGAGCCTCTATCCGACTCTTGATCCGGCCGCAGTCGAGCGATTCTGCGTGGGCGTCGATAATGGAAACACAGTGCCCTTTCTCCCGCACGGCCGCGGCGATGTAGAGGAGGCCCAGCGGCTCATATTTCTGAACCAAGGCCTTGCCCTCGCCCAGCATGGCCTCCATCTCGTCGGGAGGGAAGACCAGCAAGACATTCTCGGACATGTATTTATTGGGTGCCGGGGATCGACTTAGTGGAATAGCTCAACTTATTTGGTGCCGGGGGTCAACTAAGTTGACCCCTGGCACCAAAACGATATCGGACCCATACTGAGATGAGGCCCCTCTATGCCGCGCAGACCCGCCCTCGCCGTCGCGGTGTTCCTTTGCCTGCCCTTCCTGGGCCCATCCATCGGGTCCGCGCAGGACTGCGGGGACCTTCGGGCTTGCGCGAACCGCTTCGAGACGGCGCTGCGCGGCGCATACCTGGAGGATGCTCCGATCCCGTCGACGGTCGAGCCTCCCTTCTCCGACATGGAAGCGCAGTGCCTCAAGCTTGCGGCCTCCGGCGGTCGATCATCGTCGGAAGAATCCGCCCTTTGCGCCACGCTGAGCGGGCTGCTCGATGACGCGGCGGCCGCCCAGCAAGGCCGGCTGCCCGAAGAGGACGAGCGCATCCAATCGGACCGTCTCGCGCGGATCGCCGCGGCGCTGAGGCTCGACGCGCGGCAGCGGGAGTCGGCGCATCGGCTCTATTCCCGGCGAGTGCGGCCCAAGCCCGCCGAAGCCTCGTTCGCGACCGCCGTCGAAGCGAAGCTCCGGGAACCTCTGATCAAAGAGGAAGACCGGGACCTCATCTCAAAGAGCATCGACGCCATCGCGCGCAATCTCCGTTCAGGGCTGCGTGGAGGCTCCGCCGGGAGCGAACTGCCTGGAGACAGCGCATCGCCAAGCGCGCCCGCATCCGGCCAGGACGTCCCCTGGGACAATGAATACTCGGCAAACGCCGATGCGGGAGCATCCCCTCCGATCCTTGCCAAGACGTTTCCGCCGAGGAGCGCTCCGCCGGCTCCCGTCGACAGCATCCGTCAAGAGGAAGGGAAAGACTCCTCCTTCGGGAAGAACTTCGCGCGGGGGTTCTCGCTCGACGGCAAGGTCATGGACGCGATCGGCAGCGTGACCTTGGAAGCCGAGCAGCGGGTGGATTCCGGATGGAAATCGCAGACGTATTCCCATCTCTGGAGCTTCCTTCCCAGGACCTTCAAGGTGACGCTGGCCGCGCAGGAACGAGCCGCCTCCTACCGCTACGGCTCCGAGATGACCTTCAACAAGGACTTCGGCACGGACCTCTCCGCCGAAGAGATGGCGGCCGTGGACCATTACTTCATGGGACGCTCTTTCGGAGCGGTCCCCGGCCTGGGCGCCGTGGCCTGCGCGGGCGCCTCCGCGGCCTACGATCTCGCCGTCCCGTTCGTGCGGCGGCTCCAGGGCGCCAAGAGCGACCCCGATTACGACACCCGGCAGTTCGGCACGGACCTGCACGGATGTCTCACCAGTTCCGTCGCTTTATTCGATCCCACGCCGCGCTGACGGCAGCGGCCGCGCCGCATACGGAGCGATGTGATAGAATCGCGGCGTCATGCGGACCGCGAAACTCATCGACTACAATCTAAAATACCTGCGCCGGCTCTCCTGGGGACAGCTCTCCCGCCTGGCCAAATCCTCGCTGCGCTCCTGCCTCATGGCCGACACGCTCAAGGAGCTCTTCATCTGCCCTTCCCACGCGTGCAATGCAGACTGCATGCACTGCTACGAGAAGTTCCAGCATAAAAAGTTCGCGCATTCCCTGCGCCCGGCGCAGGTGAAACAAGCGATCGATGAGTTCACGAAGCTGGGCGGACAACAGGTCTTCTTCTGCAGCGGAGAATTCCTCCTCCGCGAGGATGCCTTAGAGCATATCCGCTACGCGCGCTCACGCGATCTCACCGTGAGCATCACCTCCAACGGACTTTTGCTCGATGAGGCCAAGATCGACGCCTTGGCCTCGGCGGGGCTGACCCGCCTCATCCTCTCCATCGACAGCGCCGACCCCGCCCGACACGACCGGCTGCGCGGAGCGCCCGGCTGCCTTGAAAAAGTCATGGCTGCGGTGCGCATGGCCAAGTGCAAGGGGCTATGGGTCGAGCTCTGGACCTATGTCTCCCGCTCCAATGCCGAAGGCCTGGACGCCATATCCGCGCTGGCCGAAAATCTGGGCGCGGACATCGTCTTCGTTTTCTTCCCCTTGCTTTCCGGCCGTTTCTTCGACAAGCCCGAGGAGAACCTGAGCTTCGAGGAACGGGAGAGCTTCCGCAAGCGCTACAACCCCTCCTCCAATGTCCTGCTCGAATTCCCCACGGAAAGGACCCTGTGCCGCGGAGGCGGGAAATCCCACATCTGCGTGATGCCCTCCGGGGACGTGACCTTCTGCCCGGCCGTGCCCTATTCCTACGGAAAAATCGGCGAGCGCTCCCTGCGCGACTGCCTCGCCGATATCCGGGCCGACTACCGCCGCTTCCTTCCTGCCTGCCGCGGCCAATGCCCGGTCAACTCCCCGGATTACCGCAAAGGCTGCTCCGCCCAGTTCATGTACAAGCGCGATTCCGAGGAGCGTCCCTGAACGATCCGGCGGCATAGTCGGCGAGCTTGCGCAGGGCGGCGGGGTCTTTGAGGGTGAAGGTCGAGCCGCGCACGTCGATAAGGCCCGCGGACTTGAGCTTGGCCAAGGCGCGGCTCAGGGTCTCGGCGATGGTGCCGATCTGGGAGGCAAGCTCGCGCTTGCTCTGTTTGAGACGGAAGCGGGGCGCGCCCGCGCGCTTGGACTCCGCGAGCAGTATCCCGGCCAGGCGCGCCGGGACTTCCTTGAGCGAGAGCTCCTCTATCAAGCGCACGAACTCATGGAGCTTGGCGGACATTCCCGCAAGCATGCCCATGACCAAGTCCGGGTCCTTGGAAACCGCGTCCCTCAGGCTGAGATAAGGGATGACCAAAAGCAGGGCGTCCTCCACGGCAGCGGCCGAGGCGGGATAATCGATCTGCGCCCAGACCGCGGCCTCGCCGATGGTGCGGCCCGGCCCGTAGAGGTGCAGGATCTGCTCATCCCCGCGCGGCGAGAGCTTGCAGACCTTGACCCGGCCGCTCAGGACCGCGAAGAACCGGTCCGCGCGCGTCCCGGCCTCGAACACCGCGGCCCCGGCTTCCACGCGCCGCAGGGTGCAGCGCCCGACCAAGCGGGAGAGCGCCTCTTCCCCGACGGCAGAGAACATCGGTGCGGCCTTGAGCGCTCGCAGAAGCCCGGCGTCTATCGCGGGCATGCCGCCCCTTTGACGGCATAGACCGTGACCACGTCGCGGAAATTAAAGCGCACGGCCACATCTCCCCACCAGGATTTGCGCGCAAGCGCGAGCAGGGGATCGACCCACTTGGCGGGAACGATATAGCTCAGCCGGAAAAGACAGAGCGTCACCGAGGCCCAGCGCGGCTCGTAGACGTCGCGCACGCAGTCGAGCCCCAGCTTGCGCAGGAAGCCGTGCAGGCCTTTGCGCGTGAAGTACCAAAGATGCGTGGGCGGGATGTAGATGTGCCAGCGTTTGCCCAAGAGGCGCGCGAAAAGACTGCTGCGGTCGCCCTGCTGGACCACCAAGACCCCGCCCGGCCGCAATAAGCGCACGGCTTTTTGCAGGGCCTCCAGCGGCTTGGGCACATGGTCCAGGAAATCGAAGAGCGTGACCGCGTCGAAGGAGCCGGCGGCTTCCGGGTAGTCCATGAAGTCCCCGACGAAGAGCCTCACTTCCGACGGAGGCGGGCAGGCCTCCACGAACTCCTTGGAAAGCTCCACCCCATGCTTCTCCCAGCCGGGCCCCAGAGCGCTGAGGAAAGCTCCGTTGGCGCAGCCCAAGTCCAGGATGCGGCCCTTGCCCGGCACGAGTTCCGAGAGCAGCGCGGCCCTGGACGCGAAGCTGCGCGCATGGTTGGCGGACTCCGCGGCATAATCCGAGTAGCCGAACTTCTTGCGGTCCCCCTTGAAGTAGTCCAGGGTGTAGAGTTCGCGCAGCTGCTGTGCCGTCGGAAAAGGAGCGATGGAGCCTGTCTCGCAGTCCGCGCAAGCGGACAGGCGGTGGCCGAACTTTTCAAAGAGAGGGCGGCGGCCGCCGCCGCAGAGAGGACAAGCGTCGATCGGAGTGTTTTCGTTCACGGGAGCATTCTACATTTTCCTCGCCCGTAGGCCTAAATACCTATTAATCCATAGGCCGATTCCCGCTCAAGGATTGCCCTCTTGTTCCTTTCACGGGTCCGAAGCCGCGGCTAAACTCTATCCGTATGATGCGCGCCCTGCTCTTGAGCTCCCTTTTTGCCGCAGCCCTGCCGGCGCCGCTCCATGCGGAAAACATCGCGGCTGCCGTCCCGGCGGACATCCAGCCCGTACCCGCAGTCCCCGCATTCCAGCAGGGAGCAGGCGATGCCCTCTCGGTTGAGGCCGCGCAAATAACGAACGCGGCGTCCGCAAACGCGACCCTGTTCTCACCCGCGCCGGCTGTGCTGCTCTTGCTGCCGCAGCTCCCGCCTGAAAAGACAGGCCTGCCATCGATACAGGATACGCCGACCACACCCCGGAACCCGCATACCAGCCCGCTTCTCTCACCGCAGCAGGACGTTTCTGTGAACCGATCCCTGCCGCTTGTTCAGGAGACCCCCGCGGCATCGGACACGAAGTCGAATCCCAAGACTCATCTCGCAGATCGCTTAGGCCAAGTCGAGTCCCGGCTCTCAGAATCCCTGCGCAGCGCCTCCGATGAGAACACCGGGACCGAGGGCGCCCATGCGGCCGGAGGAAAGATCGAAGAGGTCCTGACCGGACAAAGCGCGCCTCAGGCATACGAGGACCTGCCTCCCGCAGGCCCTCTCGTAAAGCTGAACTACGCCAAGCTCATGCTCCAGCCCGTCGCATGGGTCCAAGACCCTCAAGGCCAGACGTCGGAGGAAGCGCTCAAGCTGATCGTGAACTCAGCCTTCAACGACCGCTCCGAACTGCTCTCCCTGATCAAGGACAAGAACGCCGTGCACATTGTCCTGACCAACATGTACTACAGCCTGCTCAGCGTGGTCATGAGCGACATGCCCGCCGGCAAGCGCATGAGCTTCGCGGTCTCCATGTCTCGCGCCTACGCGGGAATTTTGCGCGGCATCCGCGAGCAGAAGTCCCTGCCCCTGGATGCGCGCATCCTGGCGGGAAGAGCCCTCTTCCGTTTCCTTGCCAAGGACGTCCTGGTCGAGGAACTCGCGAGAGACCGTCAGATGGGGAACAAGGTGCTGGGACTCGAAGCGGCCCTCAAACCGATCTCACAGCCTCCTGCATCCCGGAGTTCCTCTCGCGAGGAAGCCCCCCCCGGGCCCTCCTCTAGCGCGGAAGACACGCAACGCCCGGAGGCAATCCCCTGGGACGTGCCTGCTCCCGTCGACATGGCCGCGCTCGCGCGCAAAGACATCCCCCCCTCCATTTCAACGATGATCCTTTCGGACGAGGAGAAAGAACTCGAATGGATGCGATCCCTGCTCGACCGCCTCCGCAGAAGATCCCTTCTCGCAAAAAGCAAAAGCAGCCCCTTGCGGCAGGACCTGGCCGAACAGCTCGACAAGGAACGACGCGACATCCAGGAGCGGACCGACTGGGCGCGCGCCATGCTGCCGGATTATTATTCCTTGCGCCTGCGCAACGCGTTCATATTCCCCCGAAGCAGCATGCTCGCGAAACAAGCGGCTCTGTTGTCCTATTTCCCGACCACGAACGGCCTTTCCCTCTTCAAGGAACCCAACGGCTTCCTCCTCAAGGCGGATTTTGAAACGGACATCGACGAGCCCGCGGTCCTGGAAACGGTCAAGGAATCCATCGAAAGCTACTGGAACGGCGGCTTCGAGCTCGATGGAGCGCCGAAAACATTCCGCGTCCAGGTCCATATCCGCAAGCTCGGCAAGGACGAGCCGTTCAGCGGGAATGCTCTCAAACTCAAGGAAGGACCCAGCAGCTACGCCTGGTGGGACAGCATCTTCCTTTCGCGCGACCTCAATTTTGGGACCCCGGCGCACGAGTTCGGCCATATCCTGAGCCTGGCCGACGAGTATCTGGACTGGTTCGACGTCAAAAAACGGGCGAACATAGAGATCGTCGTCGGGAAAAGCCTGATGGGCGATTCCAGCGAAGGGATCGTCAGCCCTGAACTCCGAAAAACAGCGGTACTCCGGCTCAAAGAATCGCGGCCCGTACGGACTGAGGATGAGGACCTGCCTCCCGCGGGGCCTCTGGTGAAGCTGAACTACGCCAAGCTCATGCTCCAGCCCATCGCATGGATCGAGGACCCTCAAGGCCTGGTATCGGACAGAGCGCTCGAGCTTGTCGTGAACTCAGCCTTCAACGACCGCTCCGAACTCCTCTCCCTGATCAAGAACAAGCCCGCCGTGCAGGTTGTCCTAGCCAACATGTACTACAGCCTGCTCAGCGTGGTCATGAGCGACATGCCCGCGGGCAAGCGCATGAGCTTCGCGGTCTCCATGTCGCGCGCCTACGCGGGCCTTTTGCGCGGCATCCGCGCAGAAAAGTCCCTGCCCCTGGATGCCCGCATCCTGGCGGGCAGGACGCTTTACCGCTTCCTTGCCAAGGACGTCCTGGTCGAGGAACTCGTCAAGGCTCGGCAGGAGAAGAACCAACTCGCGGAGCTCAACAAACTCACGGGGAAAGAGGATGTAAAGCCCTGGGAAATCCCCGAGCCCGAGGACCTCGATTCGCCGGTCCACAAGAACGTGCTCCCTGTCACGAAGAAAAGAAGCCCTACGCTCTTCATGCGCTCCATCAAAAAAAGGATAGCCCTCCTGCTTCGCCTGCGAAGCGAACAGCTCATCGCGCAACGGAACGGCCTCTCCGTTCAGGCTCGTCTGAGCGAAAAGCTCGAGGACTATAGCCGAAGGATCGCGGAATGGTCCGATTGGGCAAGCCGGATCCTGACCAATTATCATTCCTTGCGCTTGAGGAACAACTTCATAGCCCCCCTCAGGAACCTGTATTCGGCGAAAGAGGGCGGCTCCTACCCCACCAAGAACGGCCTTTCTCTTTTCAAAGAACCCGGCGGCTTCCTCCTCAAAGCGGATTTCGAAACGGACATCGACGAGCCCGCGGTGCTGGAGACGGTCAAGAAGTCCATCGAAAGCTATTGGAACGGAAGCTTTGAACTCAATGGAGAACAAAAAAAAATCCGCGTGCAGGTGAATATCCGAAAGCTCGACAAGTGGGACTCCTTCAGCGGTAATGCCCTCAAACTCCAGGAAGGAGCCGACAGCCATGCTTGGTGGGAAAGCATCTGGCTCTCGCGCGATCTCGACTTCGGGACTCCGGCCCATGAGTTCGGCCATATCCTGGGCCTGCCTGACGAGTATCGGGAATGGATCGACGTCAAGAAACGGCAGTACGTCCAGATCTCCGGAAGCAACCTGATGGGAAACCACAGGGAAGGGATCGTCAGCCCGGAGCTCCGAAAAAAAGTCTTCCTTCTGCTCAAAGAATCGCGGCATGTATGGACCGCCGACGCCCCTCCCTCAGAACTGCGGGGAACGGATGATCCGCACTCCGTTGGGGCCGCCCACGCAAACGCCAAGGCAAGCAACGCGCAGGACGCCGTCGCGCTCTCTCCCGCATCGGCCTCGGACGCGCCGGACATCGCGCGGTTCATGCTGGAGTCCGCGCCGCGATTCCTGCCCGCATGCTTCGGCCCCAGGATAGGCTCGGCCCTGGAGCGGCTCTCGGCGCTCAAGGGGACGATCTTCAGCCACGAACACGTCAAGATCGCGCGCTCGAATGGACGGGCCGTGGGAATGCTCCTGGGCTACACGGGACGGCAGAAGAAAGACGAAGAGCTCCGCACCGGGCTCCTGCTGCTCGGCTCGCTGCGGACGTCGCTCTTGGGAAAGATCCCCGCGCTCCTGCGCCTGCAGAACAGCATCGGGAAAATCCCCTCGGATTCGTTCTACATCTCGAACGTGGCCGTGGACCCCGAGGCGCGGAGCCTGGGCATCGGCAACGTCCTGATCGCCGACGCCGAGGAAACGGCCCGCGCCTTGGGATTGGAAACGATCTGCCTCGACGTGGAAACGGACAACGCCCGGGCCATCAAGCTCTACAAGCGCCTGGGATTCTCCATCGAGCGGACCTCTCTGGAGATCATGCTCGACGGGCGAGGCTTCTCGATGCACCGCATGGTCAAACCCCTATAAACGGCAAGGGCGGGGCCTGAAGGCCCCGCCCTGAAACGCCGCGTTCCTAAAAACTACTGCTGCTGCATCTGCGTCTGCACCGTCTTGAGCTGCGCGGAGATGTCCGTGGAGTATTCCCGGACCTTCTGGCTCGCGTCGCGCGCGAACTGCTTGCAGAGCGCGGCCTTGGCCTTGCGCGCGGCTTCCAGCTCGCTCCAGAGCCGCTTGTTCTCCTTGGCGAGTTCCTTGCTGCGGGTCTTGGCGTCCTTGCTGTTCTCCAGCTTGAGCTTGGTGATGGCCGCCTCGTTCTCCTGGATCTGCTCCTGGAGCTGCTTGACGGCATCCTCGGCCGCGGCGGTCTGCGCGTC
The DNA here is from genome assembly GCA_041661185.1 of Elusimicrobiota bacterium. GTDB lineage: Bacteria > Elusimicrobiota > Elusimicrobia > UBA1565 > UBA1565 > JBAZUV01. Next base: position 14,000 of record JBAZUV010000012.1, on the reverse strand, counting down.
CACGTCCCTGGTCCACTTCTCCATGTCCGCGACGGCTTCCTTATAGGAATCGAGCAGAGGCTTTACGCATTGCGCGCAGCCGGTCATGGCCTTCTTGGCCGCGGGCTTGGGCGCAGCGACCGGAGCCTCGGGCGCCTTGACCGGCTCCGCGACTTTGGCGGGCTCGGCCGCGGGGACCTTGGCCGGTTCAGCGATCTTGGCGGGCTCGACTGCGGCCTGGACCGCGGGGGCCGCGATCTCCGGAGCCTTAGCCGGGGCCTCGACGGCCTTCGGGGCTTGCGCGGGAGCAGCCGCAGACTCGGCCTTGGGCTGCTCGGCCGGAGTGATGCTCGCGCCTTGAGAATAAGCGCAGGCCGCCAACAGCGTCAACGACATCAAAGAATGGATCATAGCACCCTCCTGGGAACTCTTTTATTAATTGTAGCACTTGGGGAACGACAATGCAGTATTTCCGCTGCGTTTGTCGCCGCGTTGAAGCCCCTTCCGGAAAAATTCAGACATGGGCAGATTTGAGGCGCACGAATTTTTCCGGTCAATCCTCCGGACGGCTGCGCCGCGAACTCTTGATCCGCGAGCGGTGATGCTTGTCCTGGAGCATGCGCTCCTTGGCGCCGCGGCTGCGGCGGCGATTGCGACGGCGCTGAAGCTCCAGGGCATGTCTGCGGCGGGCCTGTTCCTCGCGTTCGCGCGCCTCAAGGCGCTCGGCCATGCGTCGGCGCGCCAGAATGCGGTTCTGCGCCTGAGAGCGCTCCTCGGTGCAGCGCACCGTGATGCCGGTGGGGATATGCGTGAGCAGGACCCCGGTCTCCACCTTGTTGACGTTCTGGCCGCCGGGACCGCCCGCGCGAAGGAAGCTCTCGCGCAGATCCTCCTCGCGCAGCGGCAAGAACTTCATTCCAATTCCCCCACCAAGGTCAGCTCCTCCCGGTCGTGGTAGAGATGCCGCGCCCGCAGGACCTTGCAGCGCCCGGCGATGCCGGTCTGCTGGGAGAACGCTTCCCGAAGAAGCGGCAAAGGATCCTGCCGTCCGAACTTGAGATTGACCACGAATCTTCGGCAGGCGCCCTGCTCCACCCAGCGCCGCAGAAGCTCCAGGACCTTGCGCGGGTCCTCGAGCACGTCGCAGAAGAGCCAGTCGACGGGGAGCGCGGGCTGGAATCTGAAGGCATCCTCGGCCAAAGCCCGGATCAGGGGGTGTCCGAGCGCGCCGCCCTTGAGCGGACCGTTGTCCACGGCCGTGACGCCGGCCTCGCGCCGGGCCGCGCTGTAGCTCCAGCCGCCCGGAGCCGCGCCAAGGTCGACTACGCGCTCGCCCGCCTGCGGCGCGGCGCCCAGGACGAGATAAGCCTCCTCCACCTTCAAGAAGGAGCGCGAGGGCGCCTGCGGATCGTCGGCCATGCGGCGCTGTCCTCCGCAGAAGGCTTGGCGCGAGACGAAGGCGCGATTGAAATCCGTCAGGCACGCGAACAAGCCGCGCCGCGCCCCGGGTCCGGGCCGCCCGCGCTCGGCGAGCTTCATGACGCGCGCCAAGCGGCTGGTCTTCTCGCGGAAGACCTCTTCCACGGTCTTGGCCCGCGCGCCCAGACCCGTCTGCCCGGATGCCTCGAAACAGAGCGGCCAGGCGCTCTCATAGCGCTCGTTGCGGCTGGTCTCCAGGAAATAGTCCGCGATCCTGCCGGCCAAGGCATTGACCGTATCGGCGCGGACCTCTACGGGTTCCGCCAAGGACAGATGCGCGAAGCAGAGGTCGATCTTCCCGGAGGAAGAAAGCGCCCAGCCCTCCCCCTTCTCGACCGGAGCGCCGGCCTCCTTGGCCAGGAACGCCTCGAAGCCCTTCTGCCCGACGTGGAATGTGCTCATTTGAACCGGTCCTTGTAGCGGCAGCGGCGGCAGAGCGGCTCCACGGCCTTTCCGCGGGAGAAGCCCTCGGCGATGCGGCGCGCCCGCTCCGAGTCAACGATCTCGCGCAGAGAGCGCTCTCGGACATTGCCCAAAGCCATGATCCCGTCCTTATCCAGACAGCAGGGGACCACGGTCCCGTCCACGAGCACCGCGGCCTGCCGACGCATGCCCAGGCAGGAGCCTTCATCCCGCTCCTGCGCGCAATCCAAGGACGGCCACGCAAAGCGCGCCATGCTGCTCACGAAAACCCTTGAGGAGATCTTCTGCGACTCCGCGAACGCCCTCGCCGAAGCGCTCTTGGGATCGGCATCCCAGTGCCGCAGGAACACGCAGATTCCGGCCTGGGCGGCTTTTTGCGAAAAATCCCGGATCTCCGCGAGGATCGCCTCTTTCTCGGGAGGATGAGCCTCGCCTGCAAGTCCCGCGGACCCAAGAGGAGCGGCGGGTCCGCCCGATGCCGGAGTCCGGCCCGCGCCCAAGTCGTCGAGGCCGTGCAGAGAGAAGCTGATCTGCTTGAGCGCGGTTTTCCCAAGAAGCATCTCCCCGGCCTTCCCGATCAGGGTCCCGTTGGTGACCAGCTTGACCTTGAAGCTCCGCTGCGCGCACAGGTCCAGGAACGCGCCCAGCTCCGGATGGAGCAGCGGCTCTCCCATCACATGGAAGAACAGTTCCTCCACCCAACCCTGCGCATCCTTCAGGATCTTGGAAAAAAGCCGCTCGGACATGAACTCCGGCTTGCGCGCGGTCTTGGGGCAGAAGGAACAGGAGAGATTGCAGACGTCGGTGATCTCGATGAAGAGCTTCCGGAGCCTGCGCTCCCTGACAGCTTTGGAATCCGCCGGCCGATCCGTTATCCGCACGCCCAGCCCCCCTATCCCTTCGATGTATGATACCATTCGCAACAGGCGCCGCAGAATCCGGCGGCGCCCATAGGAGGCAAGCAATGAATATTCGGCGATGGACCCTGCCGGCCCTGGCGATCATCCTCACCGGCCCTTCGATGACGGCCTGGGGCAAGACCGATGCCGACAAGGTCAAGGAGATCTCGACTTGGCACGCCAAAGCGGTCGAAGCCGTCCGGCTCGATTGCGCCGATCTCAAGCAGATGCGCGACGTATTGTGCGGCGTCAACGATGCGGAACCCTATGAGACTGAAGGCAAGACCGCCATCGAGAACGAGTCCGCGCGGCTGGTCTCGCAGATGAAAGGGAAGATGGGCCCGGTCGTCAGCCAATACCCTTCCCTGCAGGGATACTGCACGGGCTCGCCTTCCGGCGAACTGAAGAAGCAGTGCGACGCCCTCTCGAAGATGTGGAAGAAGATACAAGCCCTCATGAGCTACCAGATCGTGAAAGGCGCTTGGAATCCCAAGATCCAGGAAGCCATCGAATACGGCAAGGCCAAACACACGGAGCTGACCGGCCGCTATGCCTGCGACGTCCATGACATCCCCTTGGGCGGACCGACGCGGCCGGACTGCATCAATATCCTCAACAGCGGCTGCGCGATCTATGAATTCAAGCCGGACAACGATAAGGCCAAGGCTAAAGGCATGCGGCAGATCCAAGGCTATATCAAACAGGCAGGGGATTATTACACGAAATGCCTGGGCGGCTCCTGCGGCAGCAGCATCCTCGGCGGGACAGCCGCGTTCGATGCGATGAAAAAAACCTGCAACAAGGGCAACCGCATCGTCTTCCTCGGAGACCTGAAGACCTACCCGAAATGCGCGCATCTGAACGTCTATAGCTGCGACGACTAGTCCGCGGCCCTTCAAACGACAATGAAGAGGGCGCGCCTTTGCAAAGGCGCGCCCTCTTCATTGCCCCGGTCTTTCTGCGTCCTCTATCTCAAAGACTGCCGATGACGGTGACGATCTTCGGCGCGCCCGCAGCAGGCTTGATCACCGGGATAGGGGCCGGGCGGCCCGCGACGCCCTTCTTCTTGGCGATCCAGATTCTATAGCGCGCCCCTTGGATCAAGGTCGGGCCGTACCCGTCGGTGTCGTCCTCTACGAGGACGACGCGGGTGATCACCGCAGGCACCTGATAGAACTTCACGTTCTGGAAGTCTTTCTTCAGGCTGTAAGGCTTCACGTCATCGGATATCCCGCCGGAAGAGTTCAGCATGTGTCCGGCTGAGATCTCCTCGACTTTGGAAGCGCACTCCTCAAGAGAGGCGCTCGTCGACAATATCTTTAAATAGGCATTCAGGACTTCGACGACATCCTTAGGAACGTCCTTTTTCGGGATATCCTTCTGCCCGGCCAGCGCGCCGCCGACGAAGAACAAGGACGCCGCCGTCATGACCAACCCCAGCCTGAGCCCTCTTCGCATGATCTCCCCCAGCCCCGATCGGGGCGATGCTACCTTCCCTTCCTGGTCTTCTTGACGGGCTTGCCCTTCGTCTTCGCCTTGGCCTTGCGGGCAGCTTCAGCGGCTGCGGCCGCCCTGCGGCGCTGTTCCTCAGCCTCGGCTTTGCGGCGCCGCAGTTCTTCCTGCCGCAGAGCCTCTTGGCGGAGCTTCTCCTGGCGCGCTTGCTCCAGCCGGTCGGCATTCGCGGCCAAAGTCTCCTTCGCGGGGGAGACGTCCACTCCGAGAGCCTCATACTCCTCTATGAGCGCCTTCACGAAGCCCACGTCCTCGCTCGAAAGAGAAGAAGGGATCGAGCCGACAAAGCGCCCGTCCAAAAGCCGCTGGAACTCCGCCGTGTCCGCGCGCCGAACAGGCGCAAGCAGGGCAAAGACCCCGGCGCCGAGCGCCGCGACAAAGACCGCGGCGCCCGCGGCCTTGGCCGGATGCCTCATCGCGGGACCTGCGAGCTTATGGATGACGGCCGTCGCGATGAAGATCGCGGACGCATAAGCCGCCAACGGCCAGAGCACATGATGCCCGGTCCGATGAAGAACCGCCATGCCCAAGACCGCGGCAGCGAGCAGCGCCGCGGCCAGATGAAGACCCAAAGCCTCTGAGCGGCGTTCGCGCGCCGCAGCGATGAGAGCGCGGACTCCCGCGACCCACGGAGCTCCCCCGAGCCCTTCGACCTTCTTGCAGAGATCCTCGGCTTGCGCGTACTGCTCCTTGGAAAGACCGTCAAAAGCCTCCTGCCCGAATCGCACGATCTCGCTCGTAAAAGGAGACTCCGCGCCCCAGACCTTGCCGCCGACGGAATCAAGCCAGCAGTAGTATTTTTTGCCTGCGTACTCATAGACCGCGGAATAGATCGGGATGCGGTCCACGCAAAGCTGCTGCTTGATGATCCGCGCTTCTCCCCGGAACTCCTTGACCGCGGCTTCGGCCCTTTGCAGAAGCTCCTCGGCGGACTTCTGCAGTCCGGCATCCGGAAGCGGTTCCTTGAGCGCGGCCCTCCCTTCGGAAGAAGCCTCGTAGATCGTCTTTCCCAGCGGCTTCTGCGGCAAGGAAGAGCCCAACAAGGCGTCCGGAGTCTCCGGATCCAGGCGGACATCCCGGATAGAATGCGGCTGATATCCGACCTTGTAGGTCTTCCCGGGCAGGACGCGCCGGTTCCCCCCGCATGATTGGCACGGGAGCTCGCCTTTCCCCCGGCAATCCGCGCACTCGACGAGATGGGTGTTCTTGCAGACCGCGCAGGACCCCGCGGAGTCCGCGCATTGCGCGCACACGGAGCCTCCGCTGCCCACGCAGCTCGGGCAGCGCGTCCGGACCTCCTGCCCCGCGGCCGACACGCTCTCGACGATCAGGCCCGTGCCTTTGCAGGGGACGCACGCGATCTTTCCCTTGCCCGCGCACTGCGGACAGGACTTGCGCGCGCGGCCCGTGCATGCCGGGCAGGGCTTGGACTTGGCCCCGCTGCAGGCCTTGCAAGCCTGCCGTCCCATCCCCGAGCACGCCGAACATTCCCGCGGCTCATCGCCCGTCGGAAGGGTGAGAATCTTCTCCTGGTCGAGGAACTCCTTCTTGAAGCCGGGATCCTGGCTCCAGACGTCCGCGCCCGCGCTCATCAAAGGGGCATCCTCCGGGCAGGGGATCAGGACATCGGAGAGCGCTTCGCGCACGTCGTAGAGCGTGATCAGGCGCACCACGAAAGCGGGCTTCTCGTGCACCGCGATCAAGGAAAGCTTCTGCCCCAGGTCCGCGCAAGGGCTATACGGAGACGCCGCCGCCCATTTCGTCAGCAGTTCGCGGACAGGACCGGCGATCGAATCATCCATGGAGGCTAGGACTTCGGCGGACGGGAAGAGCGCAGGAAGCCCATGAGCGCATCCACGGACAAGGGCTTGATCATGGAGCCGTGCAGCCCTTCCTGCGTCTTCGCGCTCTCGAGATCGTTCGGATAGCCCGTCATCACGACCACCTTGGTATTGGGAGCGGCCTTGCGGACGGCTTGATAGACTTCCAGCCCGTTGCAGCCGGAAAGGATGAGGTCCAAAAAGACCAGATCGCAGTGCTGAGACTGGACGGCGGCCACGGCCTCCGCGAGAGTGCCCGCGGACACGCATTCGATGCCCTGGCCCTGGAGGAATCTCGAAAAATAGGTCACGATGGACTGGTCGTCGTCGACGACCAGCACGCGCAAAGGCTTGCGCGGCTGATCGTTGAGCACGCCCACCATGTTCCGGATGTCGTCGGCGCCGAAGGGCTTTCGCAGGATGCCGCAGATGCCCTGCTTCTGCGCCGTCTCAAGGACCTCGTCAAGCGCGTAGCCGGTCATCATCACGACCTCGGCCTCCTTGTCGAGCTTGCGCAGCTCTTGGAGGAACTCCACGCCGTCGATGATGGGCATGCGCACGTCCACGAAATAGATGTCGAAGAGCTCCTTGCGCGCGAGCTCCAAGGCCACGGCCCCGTTCTCCGCCTCGGAGATCTGGACGTTCTGGCCGGAAAGGAAGCGCCGCAGAACCACGCGAACGATCTTTTCGTCGTCGACCAACAGCACGCGCACCGGACGGGTCATTTCAGCCATAAGGACCTCTCTTCTATCTATTACAAATCGTTTATGATTATAGCCTTATTGGGAGGCCGCCGCGCAACGAAAAAACTAGATGCCGAGCCACTGCTTGGGATGATCGAAACGCTTCAGGCGCAGAGGCTTGCGGAGCCTTCCGTTGAGGCGGCGGACAAGCATCCCTTTCGGCGGGTAAAAAAGATTTCTGCCGAAGAGGCCGAGGTCGAAGAGCAGGATGCCCCACAAAGGAAGCGCTGCCAGCGCGGAAAAGAACAGGACGATCGGAATGGAAGGGCTAAACACGAAATAGGACAGGCCGAGAAGGATCGCCCCCGCGAGCCAGGCTCCACCCCGCAGCTTCCAGGCATCGGCGCCGGAAGCGGTATAGGCGGACCAGCCGATCGCGAAGAAGTCCCCTGCCTTGACGGCGTCCCACTCCATGCTGGAGGCGCCGTAGATCTCGCCGCTGCGAAGACCAAAATAATCCAATACCGCTTGCGCGCGCAGGATCGCGTGCTTGCGCGGACCGCTGAACTGGTCGCATGCCCCAAAAGTGACGTGCGCTCCATCCAAAAGGCGCTTGCGGATCGGCGCGAAGAATCTCTTGAACTGAGAATTCACGCGGCGTTCGCGCGTATCCATGTCCGCGCTGAATCGTCCGATCCCCTGCAGAAGCACGGAGACCGTAGAGCCTTTTTTCTTGGCGGATTCCCTCCACTCCCCGTGGGTGTTGATGAACAGATGGCTGATCATTTCTCCGTCGAGAAGGGCCCCCTGCAAGAGCTTGCGCGCTTCATGCCGCGTGCCGGCATGGAGGACCCGGACCTGCCGTTCGGGATAGGCGGCGCGATACATCTTCGCGACATCGCCGACGAAGCGGGGAGTGATCATGAAGTCGTCCGTGACGGCCAGGACCAGGATCACGGTCTTGGACTCTGGGAACGCCTCCGCGCCCGGCATCGATTCCCTTTCGCCTTCCGATCGGATTTCTACGCGGCCCGTCAAGGCCGCGGCGGTCTTCTCCGCGCGCTCGATGAGCGTCCCGCCGCCCGGCGCTTCCTCGGATAAGCCGCGGAACTCCTGCGATTTCAGCCCCTGTCCCGCCGTTTGCTCCCCGAAATGTCCGGGCGCAGGCCGCTCATCCGTTCGTGATATCCCGGGCTGCACCTTTGAGCCGGAGCGCCCAACGGGAACATCTCTTGCGGCACGTCCATCTTGCAGGCCGAAAGCAGCGGGAATCTCCCGCTGGGAAGAGGTCTTCGAGACATCCCCGATCCGTCCGCGAAGAGCCGCGTCCGCGGGCAGGATGGGATGGAGTTCATCATTTACGCGAGCTCCTCCCTGCGCGGACTGCGAATGGAATACGGGAAGAGAGAGAAGCGCCGCATTGTTTCCCGGCGATAACGGGACCGCGGCGGACATGGGGACCGGGGAAATCTCGCCCGCGGGCGAGGCCGAGAAGACCTGCTGTGCCCGCGCCTGCGAGAACAGACCCGCGCCCACCGATGAGAGGAGGAAGACGATGGGAAGAAGAGAGGCTTTTCCCGAGCGGATCCGATTGCAGCTCATCCAAAAACCTCGTTCCGCGATGGAATCAACGAGTTTTTTGGAGGAGTTCTACCAATCCACACTGCGGTAATCCTTGAGGAACTTGCCCCAGACGTGCTCCCCGGTCGCAAAGCCGGAGAAGATCGGGTCGCAGACCCGGGCCGCGCCGTCGACGACGTCGAGCGGCGGCTGGAAGTCGAGCTCGTCCTTCTTGCGCGCGGCATGCGCGGCCGGGTCCTCGTCGGTCACCCAGCCGGTGTCCACCGCGTTCATGTGGATGCCGTCCTGGGCGTAGTCCGGCGACGAGGTCAAGGTCAGCATGTTGAGCGCGGCCTTGGCCATGTTGGTGTGCGGATGCTTGTCCGTCTTGGTCTTGCGCGAGAAGCTCCCCTCCATGGCCGAGACGTTGACGATGTGCTTGTCTCGGGAAGGGACGCGCAGCATCAGGCCCTTGAGCTTGCTGCAAAGGATGAAAGGCGCCACGGAATTTATGAGCTGGAGCTCCAGCATCTCGGCGGTGGAGACCTCGTCGAGTCTCAGGCGCCAGCTGTTCTTGGCGCGCAGGTCCACCTGCTGAAGGTCCGCGTCGGTCCGGCCCGTCGGGAAAGCCTCCGCGGCTAAGTCCGCGTCGTCGTAGGAATACTTGATCTGCGAGAGCGCGGCCGAAGCGCGCAGCCCCACGCCGGGCCCGCCCGCGTGCCAGGCCGAGAGCCCCGTGGCATCCACGCGCCCGGGCGCGGACTCGCCCGCCGCAAGAGCCCTGCCCCCGGACAAAGCCGCCAGGCATTGCCGGTGTCCGTCCAGAAGCTCTCGCGCCTCGGGCGGAAGGCCGTCGATGGAGGACTCATTCTTCAGAAGATGCTCGTAGAATGCCGGGGGACGGCGCACGGTCTGCGCCGCGTTGTTGATGAGGAAATCCAGGCGGCCCAGGGTGGAGTCCATGAACCGGCAGAAGATCTCCACGCTCGGGGAATGCCGCAGGTCCAGGCCGTGGACGCGCAGGCGGTCCTTCCAGGCGGCGAAGTCGGATTCGCGGGAGTAGCGCAAGGCCGCGTCGTGCGGGAAGCGCGTGGTGACGACCACGCTCGCGCCCGCGCGAAGGAGCATGAGCGCGCATTGATAGCCGATCTTGATGCGCGAGCCCGTGATGAGGGCCGTGCGCCCCGAGAGGTCGGCCGTTGGATGACGCTTGCCGTAGTTGAAGTCCCCGCAGGCAGGGCACATGGCGTCGTAGAAGAAATGCGGCCTGCGGAACTCGGCCTTGCACACATAGCAGTGCTTGGGCTTGGAAAGCTCGGGCCCGGGCGCGGAGGCGTCCCAGGATATCTTCCGCGGAGCCGTGAACACCGCGGATTCGCGCGCGCGCCGGATCAAGGTCGCGGCGCGGATGGCCCGGTCCGCGGCCTCGGCCTCATTTCGTTCCTTGAGCCGGAGTTCCTTGGCCAGCTTGACTAAGTCCATGCGCACGGGCCGAGAGACTTGGCCCGCGGCCTTCATCAACGCCGTGCGCACGGATTCGGAGACTTGAGCCAGAAGCCCGCGGTCCTCGGCAACGGCTTCCAAAACCTCCAGACAGCGCTGGATGTCCTGCGCGCCCGCGGTTTTCGATCCCTGCCGCGCGCAAAACGCGCTCAGGTCCCGGACGACGGCTTCATCTTCGATCTTCGGCGGGATGTTCATCTTGCAAGACAACGCGGGCACAGGGTCCCTAGAAACACGAAACCCGCCCCTTTATAGGGCGGGCCGGTCCTGACATTTCTCGTTACAGGTTCGAAAGCTTCAAGCGACATCTCCAGCATAGCACACAGTTCCATACTTGTCAAGCGTTATTTTCACCGAGCATGACCGACCGGATGGCTGAAGGGAGGACCGGCCCGAATCCCAGGAACAAGCGGTGGAATTCGGACTCGGAATAGCGCTCGCCCTGGGCGGCCTTGTAGTCTTCTTTAAGCTGTTCGATCTGGATTCGTCCCAGGAGATACGTGATGGCCTGCAAAGGCATCTGGGTATAGCGGTAAGCCTCGACGGCGGCCTGCGGCGCCGGGAGGAAGGCTTCCCGGGTCAAAGCCTCCGCGACCTGGTCCACGGACATGGCCCCGGTGTGCAGGGCGACGTCGAGCACGATGCGCCAGGCCCGCCAGAGCTGGGCCGCGAGCTGGGCAAGCTCCTCCTTCGGGGTGTAGAAGCCGTTCTTCCTCATAAGCTCCTCGGCGTAATGCGCGTAGCCCTCGGCATTGAGGGAGAACGCATACCCCGCCAACTCCAAAAGATAGCGTACCGGAGAGATGCCCGGACTGTGCTGGAAAGACCAGAACTGCAGGTCATGCCCGGGGAACGCCTCATGCACGGCGGTCGTGGCCAGCTTGGAGTTGTTGTGCACCGCCAGCTTCTTCGCATCGCCGCCGGAGGGCGTCACCAGGAAGGTCCCTTGCTTGCCTTCGTCGAAAGCCGGCGCCGGGAAATACGCCGCGCTGCCCAAGGTCGCGCGCATGCCCTCGGGCGTAGGGATGATCTTGAGCTTGTATCCCGCGGGCAGGGCGAAGAGTCCCTTGGAGATGACGAAATCGCGGGCGCGGTCCGCGACCTTCTCGAAGGAACGGAACAGTTCCGCGTCGTCTTTAGGATGATCGGCCTTGATGTCCGCCATCACGCCGGGAAGGTCCTTGGAGGGATCGATGCGCCGGGCCAGCTCTTCCATGCGCTTGCGGATGCCCGCGGCAAGTTCCAGCCCTTTTTGCTGAAGCTCTTCCGGAGACTCCTGGATGCCCATCTCGTTCTTGAGCTTCCAGGCGTACTCTTGCGCGCCGATGCCGAATGGCCCGTCCGCGACGGGCAGGAGTTCATCCTTAAGAAAAGACAGATGCTCCGCATAGGCCTGCCCTGCAATCCGGCCGGCGTTCTCAAAACGAGGGGAAAGCCGGGCATAGTCCTCGGCGCTCAGGAACCCGCGGGCCTGCGCCTGAAGACCCTGGCTGAAGAATTTCGCGGCCTCGACCCCGTTGTCGAGCCCGTCGGCCTCCACGGTCCGACGCGCGGGCCTGCGCCCCTCGCGCATGCCTTGCCGCAGGTTCTCCCGAAGCTGCGCGAGATACGCGGGCAGCTGTTCCGAAAGGCTCAAGATGTCCTCGAAGGCCGCCGCGGCCTCCGGACCGGCCTGGAGCTGGGAGAGCCGGGCCTGGATGGCGGCATAAGGCTCCCGCGCCGCGGCCACGTCCTTCTGCCAACCCTTCACGTCGCGCAGTTCATGGAGCTGGGAACGCGCGATCGTCACGATCACGGAATGATCGATCTGAGACTGCGCCCCTTGCGCGCGGGCCTCGGGTTCGAGCTCGGCCAAGCGCTGTTCCACGGACTCGAGATACTCCACCTGCGCGGCGATGCGCCGCGGGGAAATATCGCTCAAGCGGCCGTCATATTGGTGCAGTCCAAGATTGCTCGCGAACTCAGGCTTGAAGTCCAGGCTCTTATTGAAAAAGTCCTGCCTGAGCGCGTTGAAATCCATGGCAGGCATCGGGACCCCCGCGGAGACCGGGGCGGCCGGAGCAGAGACTATCTGCGAATGAAGACAGCCGGGAAAAGAGAGACCCATCAATGATGCAAGCAGGAAAATAAAGAGCTCTTTCATGGAAGACATGATAGCGAAAGTCCCTGCTTGGGAAGGTGAGCCCATGGACCCGCGCAGCGCATGCCTTTGGCCCCCCCGCGACATAGGCCCTTTGGGCGCAGCAAAAAAGGTATTGCAGTTTAGGCCGACTCGTGCTAATAATATCTATGCGGGTCCTTTGGGTCCGCGGAATGCATACCTTGGGAGTCTAACGCGTGCGGCGAAATCTTGTTGCGCCGGCGGTTGTGTTTTTTTTCGTCTTCCCCCTCCTGGCGCACGCCGGGAGCATGCCGCGCTATGACCTCTCCTACTTCCAGAATCCGCAGCTCCCGCTAGTCCTTCAGAGAAAGAAAGCCATTGCCAATGCCTTGGGCTCGATCATGAAGCGCAAGCTGCGCGTGGTCCAGGCAGAGGGCGGCTATGCGCTCATCTACCCGCGCAAAGGGGACGCCCAGAGCGTGCAGGCAACGGCCGCGGCCCACACCAAGATCCTGCAGCCCCGCAATCTCGGGATACCCATCCCGATCGCTTCCCGCGACTGGACCCAGGTCCAAGGACAGGCAAAGCCGAAGATCGAGGCGGCCGAAGTCCAGCCGAAAGTCGAAACCCCCGCGGCGCAGACCGCCGCAGCAAAGACTTCCGCTTCCGCGGAATCCGCGATCGCACCGGCAAAAGCCGACGCTCCTTCAGCGCTCGCGGCCGCGCAAACTGCGGCCGCGGCACCTGCCGCGACGAAATCGCCCCTGACTCCCGCTGCAGCAGATCATGGACCAGCGGATATTTCATCCGATGAACCCGCTTCCGGGGCAACCGCTCACGCGGTCCAGCCCGCCGCAAAGTCGGCGGAACCCGTGCAGGCCTCAGCTGCGCCTGCTCTCGCCGCAACGCCGACCCCGGCCGCGACAGCGCCCGCAGCGGCAGTCGCCGCCGCAGCGCCGGCTCCTGCGGCGATGAGCGCCGAGCGGCTGCGCCTCGAATCCCTGGTCGACGAGCATCTTAAGCGCCTGCGCCGCCTCGGCCGGATCGCGGCCGATGAGCTCACGGCCTGGTACGTCTACGATTTCACGACCGGCGAAAAGCTCATGGAGATCAACTCGGACATCAAGCTCCAGGCCGCCAGCCTCATCAAGCCCTTCCTGGCGCTCGGCTTCATGCACGAAGTGCGCGCGGGCCGGCTCGTCTACGACGCCGAGAGCCGCAGGCACATGGAGCGCATGATCCAGCACTCCAGCAACATCTCCACGAACTGGGTCATGAAGAAGCTGGGCGGACCCACGGCCGTGCAGGAGCTCCTCCACTCGAACTACGGCGAGATCCTGCAGGACATGGAGATCATCGAGTACATCCCGCCGGGAGGCCGCACCTACAAGAACAAGGCCTCGGTGCGCGACTACAGCCGTTTTTTGCTGGCGCTCTGGAAGGACCAGCTCCCCGAATCCGTCGAGATCAAGCGTCTCATGGCCCTGCCGAAAAGAGACCGCCTGCTCACCGGGACCTCTCTACCCTCGGACACCGAGGTCTACGGAAAGACCGGGAGCACGAGCCATCTCTGCGGCGATATGGGAGTGCTTTCAGCGAAGGGACCCGACGGAAAGCAGTACGCCTACACCGTCATAGGCATCATCGAGAAGAAAAGTCCGGCCCGCCACTACCGCCGCTGGCTGCGCTCCCGCGGCAACATCATCCGCGACATCTCCAGCCTGGTCTACCAAACCGTAGCCTCCATCCACGGCTTCTAGCCGGAAAAATTCAGTCGGCCTCAAATCTGTCCATGTCTGAATTTTTCCGGAGGGGGTTTCAACACGGCGACAACCGCAGCGGAAATACTGCATTGAACGACGGTGCCCGGCATTGAGTTGCTTGAGTTTCCGAAGGAAAGTCGAGCAAGTCAATGCCTGATAATCATCTAGGGCTCTCTGAAAAAGTAGAGGCCCCCTGCCCAACGTTGGTAGTGTTTGTTTGCCCACAAGCAAAACCAACGCAAGGAGAGGACCCTAATGAGATTATACGCCGCGACGGA
>JBAZUV010000011.1:0-120651 GCA_041661185.1 Elusimicrobiota bacterium | reverse complement strand
ACGCGGACTTCGTGGTGCAGCTGATCACGCCGATCGCGATGGAAAAGGGCCTGCGCTTCGCCATCCGCGAAGGCGGCCATACCGTGGGCGCCGGCGTGGTCGGCGAGATCCTCGAGTAACGCCATGGGAGACCGAGTCGTCACAACCTTGGCGTGCACCACGTGCAAGAACCGCAATTACAGCTTCGCGCACGGAAAGAAGCGCCAGTACAAGCTCGAGAAGAGCAAGTTCTGCCGCAAGTGCCAGAAGCAGACGCCGCACAAAGAAGTCAAATAACCCTGGTCCGCGGCGCCGGGAATATCCGGCGCCGCGGACCAGCCGATTTTCCGCACCCGCTGTTGTTTTTCGTGGTTGTTCCGTATCCGTTTTAAGGTAGCGGGAGCGAAGCAATCCGCACCTTGCTGTTTCGTATCCGTTTTAAGGTGGCGGCAGCGAAGCGAACCGCACCTTGCCGTTCAGTAGCCGTTCCGTAATCGCCCTCCGAAATGGGTGCGACAGTATGGGGATGCGCGGCATGGCCCGCGCACCTTAATGGGGTAACAGCCGTCCTGGGACGCGCGAGCGTCCCGACGGCGCCATAGGGGCGCAAGCCCCTTGGGGAGCACCCGAGCGAGAAATGCGGCCTCTCTCGCGAGGGCCTTCAGGCCCCGAGTCCGTACGCGAGGGGTGCGACAGATGGGGGTGAAGTGTTACGGTAGCACAACGGTCTCCAAAACCGTTTGCCTAGGTTCGACTCCTAGCACCCCCGCACTTTAATTATGAACCCGATCAAATTCCTGCAGGAATGTTGGGGCGAGCTCAAGAAATCCACTTGGCTGAGCCGGGATCAGGCCATCGGCTCCACCTTGGTGGTGCTGGTCCTGGTGCTCGTGCTCTCGGTGTACATCAGCGCCGTCGACATGGTTTTATCGAAGGTGCTCGGCGCGCTGCTCGGCAGCGGACGCTAAGGATTCTCAGGAGGCAGCATGGAGCGCGGCTGGTACATCGTCCACGTGCAGTCCGGATGGGAAGACAAGGTCCGGGGTCTCATCGATCTTAAGGTTCAGACTGAGAACCTTCAGGGCAAGATCTTCCAAGTCCTTATCCCCACCGAGGACGTCGTCGAGGTCAAGAAAAACAAGAAGCAGGTCAAGAAGCGGAAGTTCTTCCCGGGCTACATCCTCCTCGACATGGTCGTCGACAACGAGACCTATTGGACCGTCAAGAACATCAACGGCGTCTCAGGCTTCCTGGGCGAACCGCGCCCCAGGCCCCTGCCCTCCGCCGAGATCGCGCAGATCATCGACTTGACCGCCACCACGGCCGCCAACAAGCCGCGCCCCGCCGTGCAGTTCGAGAAGGGCGAGAACGTGCGCATCACCGAAGGCCCTTTCCGGCACTTCATCGGCGTCGTGGAAGACGTCAACGAACCCAAGGCCAAGCTGAAGGCGATGGTCACCATCTTCGGCCGCCCTACCCCTGTAGAGCTCGACTTCCTGCAGGTCGAGAAGCTGTGACGTGGCGACCGACCTCCGGTTCCTGCTGACCGCTTCCAAACGGGTCTTCGACCGGAGGCCGTTCTATGCCCAGCTCGTCGTAGCCGCGGACTGCAATCTCCGCTGCGCCTACTGCGACGAGTACGACTCCGGCGGGGAACTCGCTTCTCTCGATGAACTCCGTCGGCGCGTGGATCGTCTCGATGAGTTGGGGACCCTGGTCTATGACTTCCTGGGCGGAGAGCCTCTCCTCCAGCCCGGATTGGCCGAGCTCGTAGCGCACGCGAAGTCCAAGCGCAAGGGCTCGAACTTGGTGACCGTCATCACCAACGGCTTCCTGCTCACTCGCGAGAACATCCGCGCGCTCAACGCCGCGGGCCTGGACTTCATGCAGGTCTCCGTGGATTCCCTGGAGCCCACGCCGCTCTCTCAGAAGTCGCTCAAGACCGTGCTGCCCAAGCTCCGCCTGCTGGCCGAGGAAGCCCGCTTCGAAGTCGAGGTGCAGACCGTGCTCTCCGAGCGAAGCACCGACGAGTACGATGCCTTCCGCCGCGAGCTCTCCGGCCTGCCCTTCTCCTTCGGATTCTCCGTCCAGCACGGCCCCGGAGGACGCATCGCGATCCAAGGCCGCCGCTACTTGGACCTGCTCTCCCGCTACGGAGTCTTCGAGGGCGTCAACTTCTACGGCCCCCATCTGCAGGAAATGCTGCAAGGCGACTTCTCCCGGCCCTGGAAATGCCTGGCAGGCTTTAAATTCCTCTACGTCAATGCCCGCGGCGAGGCCCAGTGGTGCGGCCAGCAGCGAGAACAGAGAATCCCTTTGGCCGGACTGGATACCGCGGCCCTGGCCGCCAATAACCGGCACAAGCCCTGTGAGGCAGGCTGCGCCATCGGCTGCGCACGCATGGTCTCCCACACCCTGGGAGAGCCCCTGCGAAACCTCGGCGCCAGCGTTTCCCTGGCCGTCAAGAACCTTCGCAAGAAGACCGCATGATCGACACGCCCCTTCATATCCGCGCGCTGCGCCTGCGCACCATGCAGCTGGGCCCCATGGGCGCGGTGCTCGCGGCCCTGACCCTGTTCGCCGCGGGGCTCGTCATGATCCTGCTCGTCTTCGGCAAGGTGCTCGTGCTCTCGGCCGTGGTCAGCTGGGCTTGGCCGCATCTCTTCTCAACGGATTTTACGCGCTACGTCTTCGGGACCGAACAGCTCTCGTTCTGGAAGGTCCTGGCGGTTTTCACGCTGGCGGCATTCGTGATCGCTTGGATGCGCCGGCGTCGAAGTCGGTAAAAAAACAGACCCAGCCCGCCGTAGAATCGGCGGGCGCCAAGAGGTCACGGAGGAAGCATGGCGAAAAAGGTAAAGACGCAGATAAAACTGCAGATCCCGGCCGGGGCCGCGAATCCCGCGCCGCCGGTAGGCCCCGCGCTCGGACAGCACGGCGTCAATATCATGGACTTCTGCAAGCAGTTCAACGAACGGACCAAGACCATGGAATCCGGGATGATCATCCCGGCCGTCATCACGGTCTTTGACGACCGCTCATTCTCCTTCATCACGAAGATGCCCCCGGTATCCTCGCTCTTGAAGAAAGCCGCGGGCCTGGCCAAGGGCTCGGGCGAACCGAACAAGAACAAGGTCGGCAAGATCTCCCACAAGCAGGCTGAAGAGATCGCGCGCGCGAAGATGCCGGACCTCAACGCGAATTCCCTGGAAGCAGCGGTCCTGATGGTGGAAGGAACCGCCCGCTCCATGGGCATCGAGATCACGGCCTAAGGGGGAATGCCATGGGAAAAAGACTCTCCGCAATCGAAAAGAACGTAGAAGAGGGCCGGTTCTACAAGCTCTCCGAAGCCGCCTCGCTCGTCAAAAAGTGCGCCACGGCCAAGTTCCCCGAAACCGTCGAGATGCATGTGCGCCTGGGCATCGACCCCAAGCAGTCCGACCAGATCATCCGCGCTTCGGTGATCCTGCCGCACGGCACGGGCAAGACCCGGCGCGTGGGCGTGGTCACCAAGGGCGAGAAGATGAAGGAAGCCCAGCAGGCCGGAGCCGACGTGGTAGGCTCCACCGAGCTCGTCGATGAGATCGCCAAGGGCCGCATGGACTTCGACGTGCTCGTCGCGACCCCGGACGTGATGAAGGACCTCTCCAAGCTCGGAAAGGTCCTGGGACCGCGCGGACTCATGCCCAACCCCAAGAGCGGTACGGTCACCTTCGACGTGGCGCAGGCCGTGCGTGAGCTCAAGGGCGGACGCGTGGAGTTCAAGAACGATGACTACGGCATCGTGCACCTGGCCATCGGCAAGGTCAGCTTCGAGCCCGCGCAGATCGAAGCCAATGCCCGCGTCGTGCTGGACCTCATCACCAAGATGAAGCCCGCCGCCGCCAAGGGCGTCTACGTGAAGAGCATCACGCTCTCCTCCACGATGGGCCCCGGCATCGCCGTCGATACGTCCTACTGAGCGCCGCGCGCCGCAAAGGAAAGACCCTCCGGCCTTTGGGCCGGAGGGTCTTTCCTTTAGGTATGTATTGGTGCCAGGGGTCAAGTCGTTCAGGGCTTATGGTCGACGGGCGCCGGGCTCTTCTCCCCGCGAGGCCGGAGGCCTTTCCCGGGGTTCTCCTCCCAGCGCTCGGGAGGGAAGCTCGGCTCCCCTTCCTTGGCGCCGGGACCGAAGGAAGGCTGCTCTCCGCGAGACCCCCAGGAGCGGCGGCCCGAACGCAGGCGCAGCATCATCTCATCAAAGCGCTCCTTCTGCTCATTGTTGAGCACGGCGCGCAGCTTCTCGCGAAGATCCTGCATCATGCCCCTGAGCTTCTCTTGGTGCTCACGGACCTTCTTATTCGCCTCGCGCACCTGCGCAAACTGCGCCTTCATGGGCTCGCGCGCTTCCTGCAAGGCTTCCTTCACCTTGCCTGCCTGCCGGGCATCGAGCTTCAAGTCTCCCTCGAGACGATCCGCGAAGCTCTCCGAGAGCATCGGCGGCTCCTGCAAAGCCTCCGGAACCGGCTCCTGCGCGAACGCCGCGCCCGCCGCCGCAAAAACGATTCCTGCCGCGCACGATATCGCTTTTCTCATATCTGTTCCCCCTATCGATGATTATGCCTTTTTCCAAAACCTGCATCACTATCCCATCCAATGCAGGAAAGAGATATTTTTCAGCAGCGACCTTCCTTGCCGAATCACCCCTATCCCCGGCTCGACCTCACCCAACGGAAACAGCGGGTGAGGTCGAGGCCCTTAGTCCCTTGTGCGGAACGCACAGGGTCTTTATAATCTAGGTGTGCTCATCAACCGTTGCCCTGCTTGCTCCCAATCGGTCAAGGAAGAGGACGAAGTCTGCCCTTTTTGCGGCAGGGATTTTAACGCGCCTGTAGCGTCGCCGAAGCCCGCGAAAGCTCCGGAGACAGTCGCTGCGCCTGAGCGCCCTCCCGCGGAACCCGCCTATATCCCGCCGGATCCTTCCGATGTTAGGAATCCCTTGGACGTGGACCTGCCGGAAGCCGAGAAAAAAGTCCCCATTCCGGCATGGAAGAATCCCGTCTATCTTTACTTGGCGGCCGCCGTCATCTTCGGATCCGGCGTCATCTTCTGGCAGATGCGCGCCTCTGAACCCGCACAGCCCGTGAGCGCTCCTCTCGCGGCCCGACCGGCCCCTGCTCCCTTGCCGACGGCGCCTGCACGGACAGCCGCCCCCGCGCCTGCACCGATGCGCCAGCCCTCTCGTCCTCCGGAGGCTGTCCAGCCGGAACTGCCGATGATCGACATCTCCGTGCCTACGGCGCAGCTCAAGGCGCCGACCCGCGCGCGGCGCTCGCTCAAGAAAGAGATCCCTTCTCCTAAAGCCGCACAAGGAGATCCGACGCAATGGCGAGTCTCGGGCAGCATATTCGATATCCTGTCCCTCAAGCCCGTGGAGGACGCGGAGATATCCTTCATCAATGCTTCCAGCGGAGAGCGCTTCCGCACCACCACCGGCCCGGACGGCAGCTACCGCGCCCGCCTGCCCGCAACCGAAAGCTATACGGTGAACGTCCGCCACCCGGACTATGAAGCGAAGTTCCTGGCGGACACATCCCCTTCCATAAGAAAGCTCTCAGAAGGAAGCCGCTTGGCCGCAGTGCGCCAGTGGATGCGGACCATGCAGAGCTCCGAGCCTCTCCGCCCGACGGAAACGGAATCCTCTTCTCTAAAAAGAGACCTCGCTCTCATCCCTCTGCAGCGTCCCGCGGACTGATGCGGTGAAGAGAGCGGCGCTCCTTCTGTTGTTCGCGCTCCTGACGGCCGCTTCTTCTTCCCCGAAAGATCCCCAGGGAGTCCTGATGAACCAAGAGTCCCGCCCCGCGGACGCCGAGCTCCGCAAAAAACTCAGTCCCCTGCAATATGAGGTGACGCAGAAAAGCGCCACGGAACCCGCTTTCAAAAACGCTTATTGGGATCATCATGAGCCCGGCATCTATGTGGACATCGTCTCCGGAGAGCCGCTATTCTCCTCCCTGGATAAATATGATTCCGGCTGCGGCTGGCCGAGCTTCACGCGGCCCCTGGAATCCGGCTCCGTCGTCGAGCGCGAGGATCAGCGGCTCGCGCAGACCCGCACCGAGATCCGCTCCAAGAAAGGCGATTCCCACCTTGGACATGTCTTCCCGGACGGTCCGGCCCCGACGGGACGCCGCTACTGCCTTAATTCCGCCGCGCTGCGCTTCATCCCGGTCTCCCGCCTTGAAGCGGAAGGTTATGGAAGATATCTTCCGCTCTTCGCCGGCCAAAAGAAAAAGACTCAAAAAAAGCAGCGGACCGAAAGCGCCCTGCTCGCGGGCGGCTGCTTCTGGGGGATGCAGGAGATCCTGCGCAAGATTCCGGGAGTATTGAAGACCACCGCGGGCTACACGGGCGGGAGCGCGAAGGCCCCGGTCTATGAGCAAGTGCATGCCGGGAACACGGGCCATGCCGAGTCCGTGCTCGTGTCCTTCGATCCGAACAAGCTCTCCTATGCCGACCTGCTCGGATACTTCTTCCGCATGCACGACCCCACGACGCCCGACCAGCAGGGCAATGACCGCGGCACGCAGTACCGCTCAGCCATATTCTATTTCGACGACGGTCAGCGCAAAGAAGCGGAGAAGGCCCTGCGCAGCGCGTCCGCCTCGGGAAGATGGCGAGCTCCGATCTTCACCCAGATCGTCCCGGCGACCGCCTTCTATCCCGCCGAGGAATACCACCAGGACTACCTGCAAAAGCATCCCGGCGGCTACACCTGCCACTTCCTGCGCGATTAGCCCGGAAAAATTCAGGCGCGGGAGAATCGGATGGCGCCTGATTTTTCCGGCTAATCTTCTTTGTCGGCGGCGGTGCGGCGGGGAGGCTTGCCGGCGGCCAGCCAGCTCAGGTACTCGTGGATGAACTCGTCGAGGTCGCCGTCCATGACGGACTGGATCTGCGAGGTCTCATGGCCGGTGCGCAGGTCCTTGACCATCTGGTAGGGCATGAAGACGTAGCTGCGGATCTGATGGCCCCAGGCGATGTCGCCCTTGCCGTCGTAATGCTTCTCCATGGCCGAACGCTTCTTGTCTAGCTCCACCTGGTAGAGCTTGGCCTTGAGCATCTTCATGGCCGTGATGCGGTTCTGGTATTGAGAGCGCTCGATCTGGCAGGCCACCACGATGTTGGTGGGGATGTGCCGGATGCGGACCGCGGTCTCCACCTTGTTGACGTTCTGCCCGCCCGCTCCGCCGGCGCGGAAGGTCGCGACTTCTATCTCGGAGTCCGCCACCTGGATATCGATCTCTTCCTCGATGTCCGGCAGCACGTCGCAGGAAGCGAACGAGGTATGCCTCCGCTTGTTGGAGTCGAAAGGGGAGATGCGCACGAGGCGATGAACTCCGGTCTCGCTCTTGAGATAGCCGTAGGCGCAATGCCCTCGGACGATGGCCGTGACGCTCTTGACCCCGGCTTCCTCGCCCTTGAGGATATCGGTGATGACCACCTCGAAGCCCCGCCGTTCGGCCCATCGGGTGAACATGCGCAGGAGCATGTCGGCCCAGTCGCAGGCCTCGGTCCCGCCCGCGCCCGCGTGCAGAGAGAAGATGGCGTCGCAGGAGTCGAACTCGCCTGAAAGCTTGAGGCGGGTGTCCAAGTCCACGACCACGCGGGAGAGTTCGTTGCGGCCCTTGCGGACCTCGTCGAGCTCCGAAAGATCCTCGGCTTCCAAGGCCAGTTCCAGATGCGTCTGCAAGTCGTCGGCCGAGCGCAGAGCGTCGTCGTATTCCTTGACCGTCTTCTTAAGGTCGTTGAGCTCCTTGGAGAGCTTCTGCGCCTTGCCGGAGTCGGTCCAGAACGAAGGGTCCGCGGCCTGCGCCTCGCGTTTGCCAAGCTCTTCGCGCTTGGTCTCGATGCGAAGGAGCTTGCCCAAAGACAGGAGCTTCTCCTTATCGCTAAGGAGCGCTTGCTGGGTCTCGCGGAAACTCGGATCTGCCATAGAGACTGCTGAGCGCGTCCTCAGCGCTTATATTCTAAGAAATTCAGCCCTGCAGCCGATAGCAGCAGGGCCGCGAGAACGCAGAGAACGCCGAGGATGTCTCCATGACGGGAATAAAAAGAGCCTTGAGGGAAAGGATCGACGGCAGGCAGCCGAACATCCAGGCGCGCGGCGCTCATCAAGGGCGCGCTGGCCAGCACCACGCCGTAAGGGTCGATGACGCCGGAGATCCCCGTGTTGGCCGCGCGGAGCACCGTCGCGCGGGTCTCCACGGCGCGAAAGACGTTCACGTGGAAATGCTGGCGCGGGCCCCAGGTGTCCTTATACCAGCCGTCGTTGGTGAGGTTCGCGAACACGCGCGCTCCCCGCCCTGCGTCCTGCCTGGACCATCGCGTGAAGACCGCCTCGTAGCAGATGCTCGCGGCCAAGGGCCCCAGGCGCGTGGCCAAAAGCGGCTGCACCGCAGGACCCGCTTCAAAGTCCCCGAGCTCCCCGAGGATGCCGAAGTAGGGCGAAAGCAGCCGCCGCAAAGGCACATACTCGCCGAAAGGGACCAGGGTCCGCTTGTGATAGATCCCGGCTGCTTCTCCGTCCCCATCGAAGAGGACGGCAGAGTTGCGCGGCTTGTTTCCCAGCGCGCTCACGCTTCCCACGAGCATCGGCCCCAGCCTGCGCGCCCACGAACGCACCCATTGGGAGTTCTCTTCCTCTCCCAGCCAGCCCGGCAGAGCGGATTCCGGCCAGAGGACCAGGTCCGCGGGCGCGGTCCTGGGACGCGCCAGGAGCCCATCGATGGCGGCTCGGATGTCTTTCGCGGAGGAGGCATCCCATTTGCGGTACTGGTCGATGTCGGGCTGGAGCAGCTCCACGCGCGGACCGTCGAAGACAGGACTCCGGCCGGAGAGGATATGCCTGCCCCAAGCCCACCAGCCGGCAAGAAGGATTCCCGCGCAAACGGCGAATACGCGCGCACCGCGCCTTTTTTGGAGGAGCAGAACCCACGCGGAATTGACGAGTACGATGAGGAAGCTCAGCGCGTGCGGGCCCAGCCAGGATGAACCCTGCAAAAGGGAAAGATGCCGCCATTGAGTATAGGCCAGGACGTCCACTCCAGGACGAGGCCCCCCGAATCGAGCGGAGACCGTCTCCACCGCGACCCAGCAGGCGGCCCAGGCCCACGGCCGGACCCAGTCCGGCCAGGATCTCTGCATGTTCACGAGCACGGCCAGGAGCCCCGCGTTGAGCCCCAGGATCGCGGAAAGCAGCAGCCATGCGAGCAATGAGACCGGGACCGAGACTCCCGCGAACCGGCAGGTCAGATATATCCAATAGAAGGCGGCGGCATGGAAAGCGGTCCCGAAGAGCCAGCCCAGGCCGAAGGCCCGCAGGCGCCCTGCCGCGGAATCCGCGCAGGCCAGGAGCGCGGCCGGGAGGAACCACGCCAAGACGCAAAGGCCCGGCGCGGGCAGGCACAACGCGAGGGCCGCGCCGGCTGAGATGCAGGAGAACGCACGCAAGAGCAGACCATCGGATAGCATACCGCCGTTATAATACCATGACGAAAGTCGTCAGCGTCATCCCGGAGAAAGCCCCTAGATCCTCTGGTAAGCCGTGAATCAGTGCACCGGAAGCCTCGGTCCCCGTCTTCCGGGTACGCGCGCGGCCGTGCGCCGCGCGCTCTGTGCTCGCTCGCCCTCTCCGCCGGCACTTGCGATGCGTCGGCCTTCACGCGAATGCCGTCGTCGCGGCTCGCTGCGCAGGCCCCTCCAGACGGGGACCGAGGCCTCCGGCGCCGTTTTTCGGCGCTTCTACAGAAGGCTGACGCCAAAAGCGCAGGCCGACCTTATCAAGGGATCGAGACACGGCGAGGGACGCCCCGTCTCCCATCTGGAGGGGCATCCGCAAGGCGCATCGGAGCCGGCATTCGCGTGAAGGCCGACGTATCGCCAGTGCCGGCGGAGTCCGTTGCGCCTGAGGACAAGAGGCCGCGCGCCTCACGCGCGGCCGTACCCGGAAGATGGGAGACGGAGCGTTCGTCGCGTCGATCTACGGCTTACCGGAGGATTTGGGAATCCGGGAACCAGGAGTGGCTGGACCCCGGCCTACCCGGGGCGACGACAGTGGAACGCTCAGGCGCCGCAGCACTTCTTGTATTTCTTCCCGCTCCCGCAAGGGCAAGGGTCGTTGCGGCCGATCTTATTGATGGAGGGACGCTCCGGCTGCGCGGCAGGCTTGCGCGGCTGCGCCGCGGAGCCGGAAGCGCGCGCTTCCCCTTCGGAGGAACTCTGCTGCGTCACGGTCGCGGCCACGGGCTCGCGGGGAGCCTGGATGCGGAAGATGTATTCGATGGTCTGCTCGCGGATGCGGTCGAGCATCTCGTTGAAGAGCGAGAAGCTCTCGCGCTGATACTCCACCTTCGGGTCCTTCTGCCCATAGGCGCGCAGATGGATGTACTTCTTCATGTGGTCGAGATCGTAGAGGTGGATCTTCCAGGCCTGGTCGATGACCTGCAGGAGCACCATCTTCTCGATATGGCGGAAGTCGAAGCCCGCGAACTCCTCCTTCTCGCGCCGACGATAGGCCTCATCCACGAGCGAGCGCACGTGCTCTAAAAGCGAACCGGGGTCGTGCTTCTTGAGCTCCTCCATGGGCGGGCGGAAATCCACGCCGTAGACGCGCTGCATGTACGCGGAAAGAGAGGAGATGTCCCACTGCTCGGGATAGGAATCCTTCTTCGCCCAGAGGGAGACCTTCTCCGTGGCCTCCTCCTCCATCATCCGACCCAGCTGCTCGGTCACATCCTGCCCGTCGAGGATGCGGTTGCGCAGGCCGTAGATGACCTCGCGCTGCTTGTTCATGACGTTGTCGAAGTCGAGCAGCTGCTTGCGGATATCGAAGTTATGGGTCTCGACGCGGCGCTGGGCGCCCTCGATCTGCCGGCTGACCAAGCCGCTCTCGATGGGCTCGTCCTCGGTCATGCCGAAGGTCTGCATCAGGCTCGTGATGCGCTCGGAGCCGAAGAGGCGCATGAGCTCGTCGTCCAAACCGATGTAGAAGCGCGAGGAGCCCGGATCGCCCTGGCGTCCGCAGCGGCCGCGCAGCTGATTGTCGATGCGCCGCGACTCGTGGCGCTCGGTGCCCAGCACGTGCAGTCCGCCCAAGGCCACGACCTCTTTCTGGTTCTCGGAATCCGGCGGGGTCCCGCCCAAGATGATGTCCGTGCCGCGGCCGGCCATATTGGTGGCGATGGTCACCGCGGCCTTGCGGCCGGCCTGGGCGATGATCTGCGCCTCCATCTCATGGTACTTGGCGTTGAGCACCTGGTGCGGCACGCCCTTGGCGCGCAGCATGGCCGCGAGCTTCTCGGAGCGTTCGATGGAGCGCGTGCCCACGAGCACGGGCCGCCCCTTGCGCCAGAGCTCCGAGACTTCCGCGATGATGGCGCGGTCTTTGGCCCTCTCGTTGAGGTAGACGATGTCCGGGAAGTCCTCGCGGACATTGGGCCGGTTGGGCGGCATCTCGACGACATCGAGCTTATAGATCTCGAAGAATTCGTCGGCCTCGGTCATGGCCGTGCCGGTCATGCCCGCGACCTTGTCGAAGAGCTTGAAGAAATTCTGGAAGGTGATGGTGGCCAGGGTCTGATTCTCTTCCTTTATGGGAAGGTTCTCCTTGGCTTCCACGGCCTGGTGCAGGCCCTCGGACCAGCGGCGGCCCGGCATGAGGCGTCCCGTGAACTCGTCGACGATAATGATCTCGCTGTCCTTGATGACGTACTCGACGTCCCGCTTATAAAGGTGGTGCGCGCGCAGGGCCTGCGTGATGTGGTGGACCCACGCCCCCTGCAGGTCGTCGTAAAGGCTGGTGATCCCCAAAAGGTGCTGGGCCTTGTCGATGCCCTGATCCGTGAGCACGGCCGAGTGGTTCTTCTCGTCGATGATGGCGTCGAATCCCTTGCCCAAGTCCTCGCCCGTGTACTTCGACTGGATCTCCTCTTCCTCGGTGACGAAGCGGGTCTTCAGATGCGGGATGATCTTATTGATCAAGGCGTAGCGGTCCGTGGACTCCTCGGCCGGGCCGGAGATGATCAGCGGCGTGCGGGCCTCGTCGATGAGGATGGAATCCACCTCATCGACGATCGCGTAGCACAGCGGCCGAAGGACGCGGTCCTCGCCGTGGACGACCATATTGTCGCGCAGGTAGTCGAAGCCCAGCTCGTTGTTGGTGATATAGGTGACGTCGCTGCCGTAAGACTGCCTGCGCAGGGCGTTGTCCATGTCGTGCTGGACGAAACCGACGGTCAAGCCGAGATAGCGGTAGATCGGGCCCATCCATTCGCAGTCGCGCTTGGCCAGATAGTCGTTGACCGTGACCACGTGCACGCCGCGCCCCAGCAAGGCGTTCAGATACACGGGAGCGGTCGCCACCAAGGTCTTTCCTTCGCCGGTCTTCATCTCCGCGATGCCGCTGTAGTGCAGGACCATGCCGCCGACCATCTGCACGTCGAAATGCCGCAGGCCGATGGCGCGGCGCGAAGCCTCGCGCACGAGCGCGAAGGCCTCGGGCAGGACCTCGTCAAGGATCGCGTTGGTCCTGCTCACGCGCTCGGCCTTCTCCAGATCCGCGGGAAGCTCCGCCAAAGATTCCCGGATCCTGGCTCGGAACTCCTCGGTCTTGGCCGGGAACGCCTCGGCCGGGAGCTTCTGAACCTCGGCTTCCAAGGCGTTGATCTGTCCCAGAAAGGGCTGCAGCTTCTTAAGGCGGCGTTCGCTCGGAGAGCCGATCAATCTATAGACGAGGGTTTCGATCATGGGTCCTGTGATTCTACCACTTCCTGAAGGCACTGGAATATGCGATATAATAACGGTCTCCAATAAAGGGAAACCCATGCATACTGATTTTCTAATACAGCATCTGGATATCATCACCCTCCTCTACGGTCTGTCCTTTTTTATCACGGGGACCGTGATCTTCACGCAGAAAAAGGTCGGCGGCGCCTTCCGCCTGGCCGACATGCTCGCCTATTTCGGCCTTTTCTGCCTCATCCACGCAGCCAACGGATGGGTGGACATGTGGCTGATCCTGAAAGGACCCAGCCGCATCCTTTCGACCCTCGGCTTCTACCTGCTCTCGATCTCCTTCGTCTTCCTCTTCGAGTTCGGCCGCAGGCTCTGCGCTCTCCATTTCAAGAGCCATCCCTTGCTGACTCCTTGGACCACGGCCTTCTTGACCCTTCTCACGGCTGCCCTGCCTTTTGCAAGCGCAGAGGATCCTGCGATCTGGACCCGCTACTTCCTGGCTCTGCCGGGCGGCCTGCTCTCCTGCGCGGGACTCTACTTCTACTACCGCGACAATGAAGCGGCCTTGCGGCCCCTCCATGTCCGGCAGCATTTCTTCATCACCTGGATGACGCTGGGGCTTTATGCGCTATTCGGAGGACTGGTCGTCCCTGCCGGCAACTTCTTCCCGGCCTCGCTGCTCAGCGAAGCGCTTTTCCTGGAAACCCTGCATATCCCGGTCCAGGTCTTGAGCATGCTCTGCGCCCTGACGCTGACCGCGATGTTCTGGAAGATCCTGGGCATCTTTTACCAGGAGAACACGGAGCGCCTGCGCCAGGAACTCTCCATACGCCAGAGCGCGGAAGAAGAGCTGTTGCGCAAACGCCACCTGGACGCCCTGGGAACGCTCGCCGGCGGCATCGCGCACGACTTCAACAACCTGCTCACCGGCATCCTCGGGAACCTCTCCCTGCTCAAGGAATCCTCCTCGCTCGACGCCGAAGCCCGCCAGATGCTTTCCGAGATAGAGGGCTCCTCGCGCAACGCCAAGACCCTGTCCCACCAGCTCATCACCTTCGCCAAGGGCGGCTCGCCGGTCGTCAAGTTCCTGGACCTGCGCCCCTTCCTGCGAGAGGCGTCAGTCTTCCCTCCGGGCCGCAAAGACCTGCGCTGCGCGTTCGATATCACCGAGGACATCCGGCCGGTGGACGCCGATGCGAACCAGCTCCGGCAGGTCCTGAGCAATCTCCTGCTCAACGCGGCCCTTTCCATGCCCAACGGCGGCACGGTGTATATCTCCGCGCGCAACGAACGACTGGACGCGCTCAACCCCTATGCGCTCTCGTCAGGGGATTACATCCTCATCCGCATACGCGACGAGGGGATCGGACTCTCTCAAGCGAAACTCGCGCAGATATTCGACCCTTATTTCATCCATCGTCCTGAAGGCGGGGGACTGGGACTGGCGATCTGCCATTCCATCATCCGCAAGCACAAAGGCCATATCCTGGCGGAATCCCAGCCCGGAAAAGGGACCGCTTTCACGATCATACTGCCCACCTCCAGGCACCAAGAGAAAAAAGCCCTTGCCCCTGTCCGCGTGGGCGTTTTCCCGAGGAAAATCCTCATCATGGACGATGAGTCGGCAGTGCGCAATGTGGCCTCCCGGATCCTGCAGGACGCGGGCTATGCGGTCGAGACCGCCGAGGACGGGGGCTCCGCCCTTGAGAAATACCGCGTCGCGCGCGACGCGGGCCGCCCATTCGGCTGCGTGATCCTGGACCTCACCGTGCCCAACGGCATGGGCGGGAAGGACGCAATCCCCCTGCTCAAGGAGCTCGACCCGGAGCTCAATGCCGTGGTATCGAGCGGCTACTCCGAGGAACCGGTGCTCGCCGACTACGAGCGCTACGGGTTTCGCGCCTCCCTGTCCAAGCCTTACGAAGCGCAGGAACTTTTGGCCGTGGTCTCCAGCCTGGTCCGATGAACCTGCTCCCGCTCCTGCTCGCGGCAGCGATCGCCCCCCCCTGCCGCGCCTTCCAGTTCCCTCTCACGCAGATGCAGAAGGTCCGAAAACTCGTGGATGAAGGGCAGGAGCAGCTCCAGCGGGGCGATTATGCGCGGGCCATCGAGACCTGCGAGAGCGCCCTGCGCCTGCGCGCGGACTATGCCCCGGCCTACCTCTGCCGCTCCGAAGCGCGCCTGAAGACCGGAGACCCCCAGGCCCGCCAGGATGCGGTGCAGGCCCTTCGCCTGGACCCGGCCAGCGGAGAGGCCTACCGCATGCTCGGGCTCTACGAATTCGAATCAGGAAGGACCGAGGAAGCCCTCAAGGATTTCGACCGCGCCTTGGAACGGGTCAAGCTCAAGCCCGACGAAGTGCCGAACGTCTACTATTACCGCGCGCGCTCGAAGATGAAGCTGGGAGATTTGCCGGGCGCGCTCAAGGACGCGGAGCGCGGCATGGCCGTGCTCATGGGCGTGTCGGGGAATTACTTCGACTGGAGCTTCCACTCCCTTCGCGCCGAGATCCTGCGAAAGCTCGGACGCACCGCGGAAGCGGATAAGGACGAACAAAAGGTCCTTTCCCTCCTGGATGAACGGCTTCTCCGCAGGCCGGAGGAATCCGCCCAACTCCTGCGCATGAAGGCGGAGTCCCACGGCCTGCTGCGCGATTACAACGCCGCGGCGCAGGACTACGCCCGGCTCCTGGCCAAGGGAGAGGGCCTCCCCTCGGACCGCGTCGAGCACGCCGACGCGCTGCTCAACGCGGACAAGCCCGCGGAAGCTGAAAAAGAGCTCAGCCTCGTCCTCTCTCTCTCTCCCAAGGAGCTCAAGGCCCTGCGCCTGCGCGGCTACGCGCGCATACGCCTGGGACGTTCGGCCGACGCGCTCCGAGATCTCGATGAGATCCTGCGCATGGCGCCCGAGGACGGCACCACGCTCGGCTACCGCGCCATGGCGCGATCGGACCTGGAGGATTACGCAGGCGCGCTGTCCGACCTGGGACGAGCGCAGGCGCTTCTTCCCGCGGAAGCCGATGCCCTGGAAGCGCGCAAGGCCTTCGTCTACTCGAAGCTCGGCCGTCATGAGGACGCCCTGGCCGCGGCCGACAAAGCCCTCAAGCGCAGACCCGAGAGCATCGCGGCTCACGATGCCGTGGCGCGCTCCGCCTCGGCCCTGGGACGCTGCGAGCAGGTTGAAGCCGCCGTGGCGTGGCTCTTGGAAAAAACTCAGCAGTCCGGGGAGCCCTATGCTCTTCGCGCGGCCTGCCGCTGCCGCGATGCGGCAAGCGACGCCTGTCTCGCGGACTCCGAGAAAGCGGCCTTATTCTCTCCGGACTCCGACACCTATGCTTTGGATCTTGCGCGCAGGCAGCGCTCGCGCGCGGAAAGCCACGGCACCCGGCCCGACGCGCAGGCCCTTCGCCGCTGCCTGCGCTCTTTCGAGAAAGCAGCCGCGCTCGCGCCGCTGACCGCCCAGGACCTTTCCTCGTATCTGCGCTCCATCTCCGAATTCGCGGCCCTGCCCGGCATCGACGCATTGGAAAGCGCGGGGCTGCGGGAAAAGGCCGCTGAACTCTGCCGCCAATCCCTCAAGCCCCGGCGCGCGAATCCAGAGATCCGCCGCCTCTGCGCCGATAAGAAATAGCAGGAGGATCGAATGGATTCCGCGAACTGCCCCGCCTCGCTTCGTAAGATCTCGTATCTGCTGCTCGCCGCCCTTTTCATGCTGATCATCGCCTACAAGCTCGGCCCGGCGCTCATCGCCGGAGTATTCTCCTACACGATCATCGACGCCGCATATAAGCGGCTCGCCTCGAGTATCCCTCCGGCCTATGCGAAATGGGCGGCCCTCGGGATCTTCACGGTCGCGGCCACGTTTCTGGCATGGATGTTCGGACGATTCATCCACCAAAGCATCCGGACGATCCCCGATATCCTGACGCAGGCCCTGCCCAAGGTCAATGAGATCGCCCTGCGCTACCGGATCGGCCTGCCTTTCGAGAGCGTCGCGGACCTGCGCCAAGCGCTCATCGAGGCCCTTAAGGAAAACACCGGCGACATTACCCACGCCGGAGGGATCATCACCCGGGGGTTCTTCCACATCATCGTCGGGATATTCATCGCCGCCCTGTGCTTCATGAGCGAGAAAGACGACCGCCGACGGCCCGACCTCTACGATGCCCTGCGCAGGATGATGAACGAACAGCTATGGAAGTTCATGCAGAGCTTCGAGCGGGTCCTCGGAGCGCAGGTCATCATCTCGGCGATAAACACATCCCTGACCGCGATCTTCCTGCTCGCGCTGGATTTCCCGCACATCGCCTTCCTGGTGCCCGCGACCTTCTTCATCGGGATACTGCCCGTGATCGGGAATCTTCTGAGCAACACGATCATCGTGTGCACGGCCCTGACGATCTCGCCCCATCATGCGGCGTTCGCGCTGTGCTTCCTCATCGTCATCCACAAAGGCGAATATTTCCTGAACAGCCGGATCATCGGATCGAGCATCCATGCCCCGATGTGGCAGACCTTGCTGGGCATCCTGGTCGGAGAGGTGATCCTCGGCGTGCCCGGCATCATCCTGGCCCCGGCCGTGATGCACTATGTCCGGCAGGAATTAAGAGACATCCCTCAACCTTCCTGACCGTCTCCAACGAGCCCTTGTCCCGCGAGCTTCGACTGGAAAGAAGCGTGCACGCGCGCAAGCTCGGCGGCCAATGCCTCGAGCGCCGGGCCGGCTGAAGAAAGATCCTTGGAACGCGCATGCTCTTCCATGAGCATGCAATACTGGGCGACCCAGCGCGCGCCCACGTTGCCGCTCGCGCCCTTGAGCCCATGCGCGGCCGCGGCCAAAGCCGCGGCATCCCCGGCTCCGACGGACTTTCGCAGTTCCTCCACGCGCTTGGAGGACTCCTGGATGAAGACCTTGAGCACGGCGTTGAAATCATCGATATGTTCGGGCCCGGCGATATCCTTGAGCTCGGCGAGCACCCGATCATCCTGCGAAAGGTCCCAGCGCTCCAGGACCGCGGCCAGGTCTTCGAGCCGCACGGGTTTGGCGAGATAGTCATCCATGCCGGCCGCCAGGCACTTCTCGCGGTCTCCTTCCAGGGCATGAGCCGTCATGGCCACCACGGGCACTCGCGGGCCGTCCCCCTCCAGACGCCGGAGCTCCTGCGCCGCCCCATAACCGTCGAGCACGGGCATCTGGCAGTCCATGAGGATCAGCTGATAGGAATTGTCGGCGTGAAGCTCCAAAGCCTTGCGCCCGTCCGCCGCCGCTTCGCAGCGGTAGCCGAGCTTATCGAGCTGCAGGGACACGATGCGGCGGTTGACCTCGTTGTCCTCGGCCAAGAGGATGCGCAAGAAGCGCCTGCGGCCCCTCTCCGTCTCGTCCGGCACATGAAATCCGCTCTTTTCCGGGACCGCATGCGCCGCGGCGGCGCCCCGCGCGCCCATCACGCGCTGGATGCAGTCGAAGAGCGCCGATTGCCGCACAGGCTTGCACAAGCAGGCGGAAAGCCCGCAGTCCTCCATGCGCCGGGCGGGAAGCCCTCCTCCCAAGGACGTCAAAAGGATGATCTTGGGAGCGCCCAGCGAGGATTCCTTCCGCACCGCTTCAGCGAACATGAGCCCGTCCTGATCCGGCATCTGCATGTCCGTGATGATGAGGCGATAGGGAGAACCCTCCGCGGCCTTGGCGCGCAGTCGCTCCAGAGCGAGCGCGGCGCTCGGGAATGCGTCGCATTCGATCTTCCAAGCCGCCAGCTGATGGCGCAGGATCTCCAGATTGGTCGGATTATCATCCACGGCCAGCACGCGCAGCCCTTCGAATTCCGCAGTCGCCGCAAGCGCGTCCGCGCCGGCGCTCCCTCGTTCCAAGGCCAGGCGGAACCAGAACGTCGAGCCGCGCCCCGGCGCGCTCTCGATGCCGATGGTGCCGCCCAGGAGCTCCACAAGCTGACGGCTGATGGCCAGCCCAAGGCCCGTACCGCCGAATCGGCGCGTGGTTGAATCATCGGCCTGCGTGAAGGCCGTGAACAGCCTCTTCTGCGCCTCCAAAGTGATGCCGATCCCCGTGTCGCGGATGGAGAAGCGCAGAACCTGCCGATCTCCCTTCTCGAATTCCCGGTCCACGCGCAGGGCCACCTCGCCCTTGGCCGTGAACTTGATCGCGTTGCCGAGCAGGTTGTAGATCACCTGGCGCAGCCGCCCGGGATCGCCGCGAACGACGGGCGCGACCTCCGGATCGATGAACACCGTCAGTTCGATGCCCTTGGCCTGGGCCTTCTGCGCCAGAAGGGTCGCGCAGTCCTCGGCCTCGCTGCGCAAGTCGAAGTCCACGATCTCCACCGTCATCTTGCCGGATTCCAGCTTGGAGAAATCGAGGATGTCGTTGATGATGGCGAGCAGGGAATCCCCGGCCGCGCGGATGGTGTGCGCGAACTCCTTCTGCTTCTCGTCGAGAGGAGTGTCGAGCATGAGCCCGGCCATGCCGATGACCGCGTTGAGCGGGGTGCGGATCTCATGGCTCATATTGGCCAGGAA
This sequence comes from Elusimicrobiota bacterium, assembly GCA_041661185.1. GTDB lineage: Bacteria > Elusimicrobiota > Elusimicrobia > UBA1565 > UBA1565 > JBAZUV01. Next base: position 101,365 of record JBAZUV010000011.1, on the reverse strand, counting down.
AGAGGCCTTCACGCGCGCCGCATCCAAGGCCGCGTCGCGCGCGCGCGCCAGCTCCTCGGCCACGCGCCGCCGCTCGGTGACGTCTTCCTCGACCGCGACGAAGTGAGTGATGACTCCCTCGGGAGTGCGGACCGCGGAGATGGACGTCATCTCCCAATATAAAGTCCCGTCCTTGCGCCGATTGCAGAGCTCGCCGCGCCACTCCCGACCGGACAGGATGGTCTGCCAAAGCTCCTGGTATGTCGGCTGCGGCGTCTCCCCGGAACGGAGGACGCGCGGATTCTTCCCAAGGATCTCCTCGGCGCCGTAGCCGGTCATCTCCGTGAACCGCGGATTGACGTATTGGATGTCCCCCCGGATGTCCGTGATGATGATGGCCGAAGGACTCTGCTGGACCGCCAGAGAGAGTTTGCGCAGTTCGAGCTCCACGCGCTTGCGCTCGGAGATATCGGTCTGCGTGCCTACCAGGCGCAGAGGCCGTCCCTCCAGAGAGCGGCCGATGACCTTCCCTCGGTCCAAGACCCACTTGTAGCTTCCGTCCTTGCAGAGCATGCGATGCTCGGACGTATAGATCGGCGCCCGTCCCTCGAAATGCTCCTTCATGCGCGCCTGGACCATGCCCAGGTCGTCTGGATGCACGCGGCGGCTCCACTCCTCAGGCCTCCCCGTGACGTCCTCATCCGCGCAGCCGAGGATATCCTTCCAGCGGGGGGAGAAGAACACGGCCTCTTTCTCCAAGTCCCAGTCCCATACTCCGTCCCCGCTGCCTTCCAAAGCGAACTGCCAGCGCTCTTCGCTCTGCAAAAGCGCCTGCTCGGCCCAGCGGCGCTCCGTGACGTCCACGGCGATGCCCAGGAATCCATTGAGCTTGCCCTGCGCATCCTTGAGGCCCGTGACCGTGAGATCCACCGTCCTGCGCGATCCATCCTTGCGCAGCCAGGTCCATTCGCGCTCCTCATAGCGGCCGCGACGCGCAAGATCCACGAGCACGGCGAAGCCGTCCTCGAAGGGCTGGTGGAAAACCGCCTCGAGTTCTTTCCCATGGAGCCGGAGCTCTTCTTCGATATGGAAAGAATCCACGCGCCTGCGCCCCACGATCTCTTCCCCCGAGAACCCCAAGAGGCGCTGGGCGCCCTCATTGAAGAGCGTGACCATCCCGGCTTCATCGGTGGCGATGATGGCGAACTGCACCGCGGAGTCCAAGACGGCCTTCAGGCGAGCCGTAGTCTCCGCCAGAGCCTCCTCGGCCTTGCGGCGCGCGCTCACATCGCGGAAGATCGCGCGCGTGAGCACGGGCTTGCCGCCCTCGAATTTGCAGTTGGCCGTCCCGGAAAGCCAGATGCGTCGGCCGTCCCTGGTCACGAACGCAGTCTCGATGTGATTGAGGGATTCCCCCTCCATCACGCGCTTGAAGAGCTTAAGGCAGTGCTCGTGCTGTTCCGGGGCGATGACGTCCATCAAGGAGAGCTTGGCGATCTCTTCTTCGCCATAGCCCAGGCTCTGGCGCCAGGCGCGGTTGACGTAGATGAAGCGTCCGTCGGCGGACACGCTCTGGAAAAGATCCGTGGCATTGTCGAGGAAATCCTGCATGCGCTCCTCGCTCTCCTTGAGCTTGCGCTGGACCTCGTCGCGCTTGGCCGCGTCCCGTCGATGAAGGAACACGGCCGCGCCCAGCAGGGCCAAGGCCAGGATGTTGCCCAGCAGGGAAAAGCCGTGCGCCTGTTCGGGCACGGCTCCCGCGCGAAAGCGCATGCCGGCGTAGAAAGCCAGGCCGATGAGCCCCAGCGCGCATGCGAACGCGAAGATCCCCGCAAGGTCCTTTTTTCCCAGAGGCATGCGCATAGGCAATTCAAATATACTCTAAATTGCTAGACTTAATATATCGTTTCCATGAAAAAGGACGAACACGCCCATGAGCGCCCTCTCCATCGATAAGCTGCGAAGCTGCGTGCGCCTGCGCGTCCCGGCAAGCACGAGCAATCTCGGACCAGGATTCGACACTCTCGGACTCGCCCTGCGTCTCTACAATGAAGTGGAATGCTCCTGGTTCCCCGAATCCGGCGACGTGCTCACGGAGATCGAAGGAGAGGGCTTCGCTCGCCTGCCCCGCGGAGAAAAGAACCTCGTGGTCCAGGCCTTCCGGCAGGTCCTGCCGCGCAAACGCTTCCCCTACGCGCTCAGGTTCAAGATGAAGAACCGCATCCCGATCGGCAAAGGCCTGGGCGCGAGCGCCGCGGCCCGCTTGAGCGGCGTGCTCGCCGCGGCGGCCCTGCGCGATTTCCGCGAGCTTTCCATCCACGACGCGCTTGCGCGCGTCTGCGCGATGGAAGGACATCCCGACAACGCCGTGCCCGCTTTCCACGGCGGCTTCTGCGCCGCCATGCTCGACAAGGGCCGCCCGCAATGGCTGCGCCTGCGCATCCCGAAAGATATCGGGGTGGTCGTCTGCGTTCCCGAGTACGATGTCCCGACCGACAAGGCGCGCAGCATCCTTCCCGCGCATGTCCCTCTGGCGGACGCGGTCCACAATACCTCCCGTCTGGCCATGCTCATCGCGTCCATGGAGCGCGGAGAGCTCTCCTACCTGCGGGAAGCCATGCATGACGTCCTGCACCAGCCCTATCGCCGGCCGCTCATGCGCGGCATGGATGCGGCGCTCACGGCGTCCCTGCGCGCCGGAGCCTTCGGCGCGGCCCTCTCCGGCGCAGGCCCGGCCGTGCTCGCCTTCACCCTGCGCGGGCCCAAGCAGGCCAAGGTCGGCCGGGAGATGCAGAAAGCCTATTTCCGCGCCGGAGTGGAGAGCCGCTACCTCGCGCTCGACGTGGACACCCACGGCACGCGCATCGAGATCGAGCCTTGAGCGGCGAACTCCCGCCGGTACGCATCTTGACCACCATCGGCCACGTGGAGTGGCTCGCTGAGCGCCTGCGCGGCGAGACCCGCATCGCCGTGGATATAGAGTCCGACGGCTTCTACGTCTACCATGAGAAGACCTGCCTGCTGCAGCTCTCCTCGGAGAAAGAAGACTTCATCGTGGATCCGCTCCTGGCCAAGGACCTCTCTCCCCTGCGCCCGATCTTCGCGGATCCCGAGATCGAGAAGGTCTTCCACGCCGCGGAATACGACCTTTTGCGCCTGAGCACGGATTTCGGCTTCGAGATCGCGACGATCTTCGACACCATGGCCGCCTCCCGCATACTCGGCTCCCCGAAGCTTGGCCTGGCCGCGCTCATCGAGGAGCATTTCGGCGTGGTCCTTTCCAAGAAGCTCCAGCGCGCCAACTGGGGGAAGCGCCCCTTGAGCGACGAGCAGATCCAGTACGCGCGCTTGGACACGCACTACCTTTTGCGCCTGCGCGACGGGCTCGAACAGCGCTTGGCCGAGCGAGGACTCTTCAAGGAAGCGCATGCGGCCTTCCGCAGGCTCGAACGCGTGATCCCGCAGGACAGGCGCTTCGACCCCGACGGATTCTGGCGCTTGACCGGCGCGCGCGGCCTTGCGCCCGCGGCCCGAGCCGTGCTCAAGGAGCTCTACCTCTTCCGGGAGCGCACGTCCGCCCAGCTCGACCGCGCGGCTTTCCGCGTCATCCCCGAGCACCTGCTCGTGATCATCGCCGCCCAAAAGCCCGAGACGCCCGAGGCTCTGGCCAAGGTCTCGGGCATGACTCCCTATCTTCTGGAGCATTACACGCAAGGACTGCTCGAAGCCGTGGCCCGCGGCAGCGCGGCCGGGCCCATCGACCATCCGCCGGAGCGTTCCGAGGCCGAGCGCTGGGAATCCGCGGTGTCCCGCCGCTACGAGGCCCTTCGCGCCTGGCGCAAGGACCTCTCAGAGAAGCGCGGGGTCCAGCCCGTGGTCATCCTGGAAACCGACGAGCTCAAGGCGCTGGCCGAGGCGCCCTCGAAATCCCAGGACCGCTCCCAATGGCTCGCCTGCCTGAGCCCTTTCCATCGCGAAAACTACGGAGAGGCCCTTCTGCGCGTCCTGGATTCGATCCAGCCGACGCCGGCTACGGGCAAGAATCGCCGCCGACGCCGCTAGCCGGAAAAATTCAGTCGGCCTCAAATCTGTCCATGTCTGAATTTTTCCGGAGGGGGTTCCAACACGACGACAACCGTATTTTCAGCCTTTCCTGATGAAGTGGGGAACGCGTCTCGGAAGAGGCGCGGATATCTCGACGAGACCGGCTTGGCGGCCTTGCCGGTACCACGGGAGCTGGAGGATGATCTTCTTGCAGCCCTTCTTTGAGATCGTATAGACATTCGAACGTCCGGAAGAGAGCAGGCGCTTCATCTTCCTTCGCGCGGCCGCCGGATGGCAGTCCAGCAGGTTCGTCCCGAGGAGCTTGGCTCCGCCGTAAGCCGCGAAGGTCTCTTCACTGCGGCGGTTCATCTCCAAGGCCTTGCCCCGGAGATCGCAGACCGTCACGGCAGCCGGGAACTCCCGGACCCAGAAACCCGTCTTCATATCCCGGCCCCTCAATCCCTGACCGGATCCATCTCCAGCAGTTCCAAAGCCTTGGCCTTCAATTCCGCGGTCGACAAGGGCTTCAGGTAGAATGCATCCGCGTTCTCCCGCAGGAAGCGGTCATTCTGCGCGCTCATGCGCTGTCCGGAAACCGCGATGATCTTGATCGGCTTGGTCTGCTCGTTGTTGCGCAGGATCTCGCAGACCTCCAGCCCATTGACCTTGGGGATATTGATATCCAAGACGAGCAATTCCGGAGCATCTTTTCCGACGGCGATCATGGCGTCCAGGCCGTTGGCGCAGGCTTGGACTTTGAGTCCCGGCAGGCTCTGCAGGGCGCGCACGATCATGCGCTGGACCGCCGGATCATCCTCGACGACCAAGGCCGACTTGGAGCGCAGGAGCAAGTCCTCGGGGATGGGCATCTCGAAGCGCCGCATGAACTCCAGAAGGTCCGCGAGCAGGATGCGCCGATGCTTGCCTGGAGTGCAGTGAGCCTTGAGCTTCCCTTTATTGACCCAGTTGATGACCGTGGTATGGAAGACGCCGCAAATCTTCCCTACCTCGAAAGTTGTAAACACCTTTTGCGGCTCGTCGCCGATAGGACTCATGATTTTATAATCATATAAATATTCCCAAGCTTTTTTAATCGTCCGCCCTTCTATCTGCTCAATAGATAGCGCACGAATACCACGACTCCAAGAGCTCCGCCGGGGATGACCACGCACCAGAGCACCCAGCTCCAGGGAGAGCTCTCCTGCCCGCTGGCCCAGCGCTCCCTCGCCAAGGGGTCCGGTCCCTTGGGAGCGAAGCTCCGTCCCGCCGTGCGCCGAAAATAGGCCGGTTCCTCAACGACCTGCTCCGCCGCCGGGACAGGGCAGCCCTTGCTGCGCAGGCACTCATACGCCTCGCGCACCTCCATGAACTTGCGCGCTTGGCGCTCGGCATCCCGCTCCGGAGCGCGGTCCGGATGCACCTCGAAGGCCCGCCGTCGGTATGCCCGCCGGACCGCCTCGCCTGATGCCCCGGGCGCCACTCCCAGGATCTCGCACGCCTCTTGAGGAGTCACGCCGGATAGGATAGCAGAGTGCGCTGAAATAAATCCGAAACTCGCACGGGCTAAACTCTTCTTAGCTGCAACAGTGAGGCGTTCCAAGTACGGCAACAGAGCTTCGTTCCCTCCCCGGTCCGAAGACAGTGCGGCGGGTAAGTCCTTCCCGCCGCGCTCTCTTTTTGCCCCGGCGAAAGCCGGGGGCCGGCGGCGGTCTGTTTATTCCGAGCGGTAATTGGCCAGCTGCCCGCAGGCCGCGGAGACGTCCGAGCCCAGGCTCTTGCGCATCGTGGCGCTCACCGAGCATTTGCGCAGATGCGCCAGGAAGGTCTTGGCGGTCTCGGGATCAGAAGGCCCGAATGCCGCGCCCGCACGATTATAGAGGATGAGGTTGACGTGCAGGAGATAATCGGCGCTCTTGCCGAAGGAGCGGATGAACTTCACCAGGGCCTTTCCCTGCTCCGCAGTGTCGTTGACCCCGGCCAGGAGCACCCATTCCAGGAAGATCTTGCGCTTTCGCTTGGCGAATACGGCCTTGAGGTCCAAGGTCAAGCGCTCCAGCCCGAAGGCGTGCGACGCGGGAACAAGGGTCTGCCGAAGTTCCTCGGTGGCGGCATGCAGGGACACCGCAAGATTGACCTGAGGGAACTCCGAGCAGAAGCGCTCGATGGTCCCGGGCAGTCCCACGGTCGAGACCGCGATGTGCCGGTCCGAGAAGCCGTAGACCCCCGGGTCCGTCAGTAAACGCAGCGCCGCGGCCGTCTGCTCATAGCAGTGCAAGGGCTCTCCCATGCCCATGAAGACCGCATGATCGAGCGTGCCTTGCGCGCGTCCGGCCTTGAGGTAGCGCCGCCAGAAAAGGACCTGGTCGCATATCTCCTCCGGAGAGAGGCTCCGGCGGAACCCCATCCGGCCCGTGGCGCAGAACGCGCACTTGAGCGCGCAGCCTACTTGGCAGGAAAGACAGACGCTCCACGCGCCGCCCGGCTTGGGCTGCATGATCACGGTCTCCACGCAGAGTCCGTCGCGCAGGCGAAGCAGGGCCTTATGCGCGTCTCCCGTGGAAGCGGACAAGACCTTCTCCTCGCTGAAAGAAAGTATCGGCGCCTCTCGCTCGAGCGCCGCGCGCAGAGGCGCGGGCAGGGTCGTGATCTGCGCGTAGGAGGAGACGCAGTCTTTGAGCAGTCCGTCGATGACCTGCCGCACGCGGTACTCCGGCGCGCCCAAATCCTTCAAAATCGCCGATATCTTCTGGACATCCATGGCCCCTGCCTCCGCTAACTCGCGCCTTCCTGCATATAATCGACGACGATGCCGATGATCTTGCGCACTGTTTCATTGCATGACTTGAATTCGATGCGGTCCAGCACATCACTGCCGTATTTCCGCATCAGATCGCTGATGAGCGCATGGATGAAGGACTGCGTGGCGGCATCCACGCTTTTGAAATCCAGGACGATCGCTTCCCCATTCTCCAGAGCCGGGATGATCTCGTTCAAACGGAGTTCTCTGGCAATGTCTTTGTTCTCCGCGAAAGCTCCGGCTCGCCCATGGATCCCTATCTGCTTCATGTGAATCGAGGCCTCTTATAGCGCTCTTTTCTCCTCTCCCGAACGGCTGACCCGTATGTCTCCCGAATGGAATCCAAGAGCCGCGAGAACTCCGCGGTCTGATCGAGGGAGATGTCGACTCCAACGACCGTCCCCCGCCAGTTCGGCATCGGCGACGAACCGCCTTGCGAATGCCTGTCCAGGAAGGGGTCTGCATTGAGCCGCATCCTTTTTGATGAATTCTTCCTGAGCAGCTTATAAAAGCCGTCTCCGCTGTAGACGACGAAGAAATCCTTGTTGACGCTCGCTATGGATTTAATGAAAAACAGGCCCGCCCCGGCGTTCTGATCCGTGCCTCCCTCCCTTGCCGTGGTCCCCGTTATCCCCGGCATCAGCGCGAGTCGAATCGCTTCCAAGTCGGTGCTCGCCGGATGGGAGCGGCAGATCGTCTCTCTGATGCCGATCCCCGTGTCCGCGATGCCGATTCTGATCGAATTGCTCTTCTTATAATATTGAGCGCATAAGAGCGCGCCGTCCTCAGCCTGCGCATGTTCGATGACGTTGCGCGCCAATTCGCTGATGATGTATCCAAGAGTCTTGGCCTGCTCCGGTTCCAGATGCAGCAGCGGGATCATCTCCGTGATGAATCGCGTCAACTCCGAAGGCGTGCGTATCCGCGTCAACGGGATGAACCGCCCTGCGGGCTCATGCTCCTGGATGATGATGCCGGAAGATATGCCCAGGAGGTCGAAGAGACCCATGCGCACAAGATAATGCTTGGATGCCGCCTCGAATTTTTCGCATCGGATGTTCTCGGGTTTGACCCTAAGCCCTAGGGCCGCGAGCATGGCCAAGACCACGGGGTGCACGGAGATCCACCGGTCATTGGCCGTGATCTCCAGCATCTCCGGACAAGATGGGTCGAAACCTCGAATAAAAGGGTCGATATTCCCAAGAAAAGCGCTATTTGGGATATGAATCTTCATTAACTTAATTATACCGGGAATCCCGGTATAATGTCAATATGCCGGGAATCCCGGTATAATGTCAACACGCCGGGAATCCCGGTAAAATTAATGCACTGTAACATAGAATGCCGACTGAATTTTTTAGGCTTATTGAGCGTTTTCTTGCTCGACGGAGCGGATCCGCTCGTCAAGGCAGAGTTCGCCGACCTGCTCGCTGGAGCGGAGGAAGGCTTCGACGACCGAGGGGTCGAAGAGGCGGCCGGACTGGTCCTGCATGTAGCGGAAGGTCTCTTCCAAGGTCCAGGCGCCCTTGTAGACGCGGCGCGTGGTGAGCGCATCGAAGACGTCGACGACGGAGACGATGCGCGCCTCCAAGGGGATCTCCTCGCCCTTGAGCCCGTGCGGGTAGCCCGTGCCGTCCCAGTGCTCGTGGTGCGCGAGCGCGATGTTGCGCGCCAGGCGCAGCAGGCGGGACTCCGCGCCCTCGAGCATGCGCGCGCCGTAGACCGGATGCTTCTTCATCTCCTCGTACTCGTCGGGAGTGAGCTTGCCCGGCTTGAGCAGGATCGCGTCCGGGATGGCCACCTTGCCGATGTCGTGCAGAGGGCTCGCATAGCGCAGGTCCTCGACCAAGTCGTAGGTCAGGCCGAGCTGGGCGGAAACGATGGCGGTGTAGCGGGAGATGCGCCGCAGGTGCGAGGCCGTGTCCTGCTGGTCGCGGTACTCGGCGACCATGGCCAGCCGGTAGATGGTCTCAAGGTGGGATTTGCGCAGATTCTCGTAGAGCCGCGCGTTCTCGATGGCCGAGGAAGCGATGGTGGCCAGGATGCGCAGGAAGCCCTCGTCCTCATCGTTGAAGGAGCCCTTGGACTTATTGAGCACCTCGAAGACGCCCAAGGTCATGCCCTCGCGGTCCTTGAGCGGGACCGCGAGCATGCTCTTGGTCTGGTAGCCGGTGAGCTTGTCCAAGTCCTGGGTGAAGCGCCGGTCGCGGTAGGCGTCGCGGATGTTCACGGCCGAACCGGTCTTGGCCACGAAGCCCGCGATGCCCTGCCCGATGGGGATGCGCAGGACCTTCTCGCCCACGCCCAAGGCCACCTTGGTCCAGAGCTCGTGCTTGTCCGCATCGATGAGGAACACGGAACAGCGGTCCGCGCCGAGGATGTGGCGGACCTCCTCGGCGATGATGGTCAGCAGGCTGTCGATGCGCGTCTCGGTCGCGATGCGGCGGCCGAAGCGTGCCAACAGCATCTGACGGCGCTCAAGATCCTGCCTTCTTCCCATGTCGATTTCAGCCTTTTTCCAGGACTTCGCAGACGAGTTCCGACCAGTGAACGACCCGGCACTCAGGATAATACTTCTTCAATCCGCGCGCAAGCTGGAGCATGCACGAGCTCGCCGAAACGCTCACGCGGGAGGCCTGCGCCGCGGCCGCGGCCTCGACCTTCTTCTTCAAAAGCGCTTCCGAGAGCCGCGGATGCTTGAACGCGAAAAGACCGGCTCCTCCGCAGCAGTCCTCGGAGTCCGTCATCTCCCGCGGCTCCTCGGCGGCGGACAAGAGCGCCTTGCGCGGCTCTTGGCGCAGTCCCTGCCCGTGGCCGGCGCGGCAGGAGTCATGGAAGCTCAAGACCCCGGGCAAGGAGAGCGGCCGGACCTTGGGAGAGAGTTCGATGATGTCCTTGACGCGGCCCGCGAAGGCCTCGGCGCGCGCGCGCCAGTTGGGCTCGTCGATGAAAAGCTGGGGATAGCTCTTAAGGAAGGCCGCGCAGGAAGAGCAGTCCGCGAACACCACCCCTCCCTGCCCCGCGCGCTCGGCGCGTTCGATGTTCGCGCGCGCCAGGCTGCGGGCCGCCTCCAGATCCCCGTAGTTGTAGGCCAAGAGCCCGCAGCACGGGTTATCGAGGAATGCTCCAGGACCCAGAGAGGCCTTGAGCACGCGCACCGTGGCCAAACCCACGCGCGGGAACAGGAAATTCGGCCCGCAGGAGGCGAAGTATCTCCAGGCCGTCTGCTGCTTGGGAGCCAGGGACGCGTCCTCGCGCAGGACTTGGGCGAGCAGACGGTCCGGGACTTCCGAAACGTGGGAATCCGCTTCCTCCAAGGCGCGCAAGCCCAGAAGCCTCAAGAGGCCGATGGACGCGGCCAAGCGCGAAAGCCCCAGCCGCTTGAGCCGATAGATGAAGCGCACGCCCATTTCCAGCCGCCGCGGATAGTCCAGGAACAGCCGGACCAGCAGGCCCCATAGCCGCGTGGACGCCTCGCGCCGCCAAGCCGGAGCGTTCTTCGCGTCCGCGAGCGCGCGGCGCGCCTCCAGCACGATGTCCGCGGTGGGCACATGCGCCGGACAGGTCTCGGTACAGGCTCCGCAGAGCAGGCAGGTGGAGAATGCCTCCTTGGCGCTCTTGGGCTCCTGCACGCGGCCTTCCAGAATCAGCCGCGCAAGCTGGTTGCGTCCGCGCGCGGAAAGCGCTTCCCGGCTCGTGGCCTTGTAGGTCGGACAGACTTGGCTGCAGTAGCCGCAGCGGCTGCACTGGCTCACCGCATCATAGTCGCTGCGCTCTCCCAAGACAGTCAGAAGGCGGCCCAGGATCGCGGAATGAGCTCTATCCATAAAGTCTCTCGTACCAGGAATTGAGCAGGCCTTGCGGATCGAAAGCGGTCTTGAGCCTGCGATGCCGGGAGCCCATGCGCCCGGGCCGGACCTCGACGGGCTCATGCTGCACGGCTTCGGAACCCGCGGGAGAGACTCTGAACGTGACGTCTACGATCACGGCCAGCGTGCCCCAGGAGCCCAGGAGCAGGCGCACGATATCATAGCCGGCGACGTTCTTGACCACGGGCCCGCCCAGCGTGCAGACGCGGCCGTCGGGCAGGAGCAGGCGCATGCCGAGCAGGGAGCCGCGGAAAGAGGGCCAGGACTTTGCCGCGATCATCCCGCCCAGGGTCCCGCGCGAACGGGGGATGTCCGCCCTCAGACCCTCGGCCCCCAAGCGGCTTTGGAGGTCCGAGATGAGGATGCCCGCCTCGGCCTCCACGATGAAATCATCCCGCCGCACCCGGAGCACGGACTGCAGTCCGCGCGTGGAGAGAGCGCCCTCCTTCTCGAAAGCCAAGGCTTCCTTGGGAGCGCGCGTGCGCGCGCCGAACACGGAGAAGGATTTCCGGTCTCTTGCGCGCTCCCGAACCGCGTCGACGAGCGCCTGCGCCTGCGTGGACAAGGGCCTTGCCGGGGACAAAAGACCGCCGGGGAGCTCTTCTCCATCCAGGGGAAGGAGCTTCTCAGGATTGGCCAAGCCCTCGGGGTCCAAGGCCTTCTTCACGCGGCCGAAGAGATCGAGCGTCTGCGGCTCGAAGCGCCAGGTCATGGCCGGACGCTTCTCCGTGCCGATGCCGTGCTCTCCCGAGATCGTGCCTTCGAGCTCGATGCAGGAGCGCAGCATCTCGCGCCCGGCCGAGCGCACCCGCGCGGTCTGCTCCCGGTCGCGCTCATCGAAGATGATGTTCGGGTGCAGGTTGCCGTCCCCGGCATGGAACAAGAGAGCGGACTGCACGCCGTAAGCGGCCGCGATCTCCCGCGCCCGGCGCGCGGCCTCGGGCAGGCGGCTGCGAGGCACCACCCCGTCTTCCACGAGCACGTTGGGCGATAGCCGGGCCAGCGCGGCATAGGCGCTGCGCCGGCCTTCCCAAAGCCTTTCGCGCTGGAGCGGGTCCTGGGCCGCGCGCAGTTCGCAGACTCCATGCGTCCGGCAAAGCTCTTCCACGCGCGCACGGTCCGACTCCAAGGCCCGGCCTGAGCCTTCCAGATCGATGAGCAGCACGGCCTCTGCGCGAGGATAGCCGGCGTGAACGTAGGCCTCGATGGACTCCACGCTCAAGCGGTCCATGGCCTCCATCACTCGCGGGATGATGCCCGCGGCGATGACCGCGGACACGCAGCGCACCGCCTCCTCGATGGACTTGAACGCCGCCAGGAGAGTGACGGTCTCGGCAGGCGCCGGCGTGAGCTTGACCCATGCGCGGGTGAGCACGCCCAAGGTCCCCTCCGCGCCGCAGAGCAGGCTCAAAAACTCGGGCCCCGCGTCCGAGAGCGAGAAGCGCTCCAGAGAACCGTCCGGGAGCACGGCCTCCACGGCCAGCAGATGGTCCGTGGTCACCCCGTATTTGAGGCAGCGCGGCCCGCCCGCGTTCTCCGCGATGTTTCCGCCCAAGGTGCAGATGCGGTAGGAAGCGGGATCCGGCGCATAGAAGAGCCCCGAAGGCTCCGCGGCCTTCTGAAGATCGAGATTGATGACTCCGGGCTCCACGACCGCGACCCGTTCCCGGGTGTCGATGGAAAGGATATTCTTCATGCCCGCGGTCGAGATCACGACCCCGCCGCGGCGGGGCACGCAGCCGCCGCTCAAGTTCGTGCCGGCCCCGCGCGCGATATAGGGCACGCGGCGCTCCAGGCACCAGTTCACCGCGGAGCGCACGTGACCGGCATCGGAGGCGATGACCACGGCCTCGGGCCGTTCGCGCTCCAAGGATGAGTCGTAGGAATAGGCGAGCAGTTCGGACTCTTGCTCGAAGACCCGGCCCGGGAGCAGGCGCTTAAGAGAGGAGATGTCTTTCATGCGAGACCGCCGGCAACGGCAACGATCCGAAAGCCTACTTCGGCGGCGGAGTATACGGCCCGCCCATCGTGGGCATGCCGGGAGCGGCCCCCGGCATAGGCACGGAAGGCGCGGCCTGCGCGGCCTGAGCGCCGGGCGCCGCGTTGGGGATGGGCAGGGTGAAGTAGAAGACCGAGCCCTTGCCCAGCTCCGAGTCCACGCCCATGCCGCCGCCGTGCGCCTTGACGATTTCCTGCGCGATCTTAAGGCCCAAGCCGAAGCCCGCGCGCCGCATCTGCTGGGCATTCTGCGCCTGGAAGAAGCGGTTGAAGATCTTGGGCAGGTCCTCTTTGGAGATGCCGATGCCGGTGTCGCGCACGCTGACCGTGACGAAAGCCGGCGAGAGCTGGACGTGCAGGTACACGGAGCCCTTCTCCGTCGTGTACTGGATGGCGTTGGTGCAGAGGTTCTGGATGACCTGGCCCACGCGCAGAGGGTCTCCGTTGAACTTGGGCAAGCCCTCGGCCACGCTGACTTGGAGCTCGATGTGCCGCTTGTCGGCCACGACCTGCACGCGCGAACGCACGTCGGCCACGACCTGCGCCAAGTCGAGCTCCTGCATGTTGATGCGCAGCTTGCCCGACTCGATGGCCGCGAAGTCCACCAGATCGCTTATGAGCGCCTCCAAGGTCTTGGAGGAGGACATGATGTGGTTGACGCACTTGAGCAAATCCGCCTCCTTGATCTTCCAGGAGAGCAGTTCCGCGTAGCCGCGGATGGCGGTCAGCGGATTCTTGACGTCGTGCGCCACAGTGGCGAAGAACTTGCTCTGGAAGCTGTTGAGCTGTTCGAGCTGGGCATTGGAAACCTTGAGCTCATCCAAGAGCCGCGCGTTCTCCAAGAGCAGGCGCCGCCGGTCGAGCGCGCGGGAGAGAGAGAACTTCAGGCGCGAAGGCTCCACGGGCTTGAGCAGACAGTCGTCCAAGCCCACTTCCACGACTTGGCTGACGCCCTGCAAGGCGGTCTGCAAGGGATATCGGTCGACCAGCAGGATCATTCGAAGGTCCGGGTCGCTCTCGCGCATCTTCTGCGCCAGCTCGATGCCCGTGTGCTGGGCATAGGCCAGGGCCGCGCCCACCACCGCGATATGGTAGTGATCGGTCTGCGCCAGCTCGAGAGCTTCATCGGCTTTCATGAGCGCGGTGACTTCGTAGCCGTCGTTCATGAGCGCGGTGGAGGCCTGCACCAGGGAAGGCTTGAAATTGTCCACGTAGAGCACGCGGCCCTGGGACTTGGGGTCCTCCATGGAGCGCCCCAGGGCGATGTCCACGGCCTGCTCGTGCATGGCGCGCGGCAGGAATCCCGGATGATGCCTGCGAAGGGCCTTCTCCGCCAGATGCGTGGGCGTGATCACGCTCGCGAAGAACGCCCGCAGAGTCGGCATCTCCGTTCGCATGCGCAGGGCCGCGGTCTCCGCCTCGAAGAAATCTCCCTTCCATGGGGCGATGGCGATGGAACTCCCGGAAGCGGACGGTGCGGGCTTGGCGTCCCCTTGCTGCGCGCCGATGAGCCGCGTCAGGGTCCAGCCCCGCTCCTCCTTCTTCTCCTTCTTAGCCGGCCCGGCGGAAGGGGAGCGCATCATCTCCGCGATGCCCAGCGAGGTTTCCAGGATCAGGGGCGCAAGTCCCACGGACTGCAGGCGGGCCTGGAGCATGCCGGTCAGATACAGGGTGGAGTCGGCCAGGAACACGAGCGTGGAGGAGCGGCTCAGCTCGCGCAAAGACTCGAGCACGGGCTGCTCGATGGGCCAATGCAGAGGCAGTACCGCATCCTGCAGGGAGGAGAAGTCCGCCGCGCCGCGCTCGGGCTCCAGGAAAAGGAACTGCGGGGCCGAGGCCTCCAGCTGGATCTGCTGCAGGGAATGCCGGTCCTCTTCCCGCAGAGTCTGCAGGTCCGCGATCACGCCGCAGAGCTTGGAATCCTCTTTCTGCCAGAGCTCCCGGGCCTCATGCAGGCCCGGCGCCGCGTCGCAGAGAGCGCCGCGCGCCTCGGCGGCTTTGAGGAAAGCCTCGCTGAGGGCTGCGTCGCCGCTGAGCAGGACGAGGCGCTGCTTCATTCTCAGGCGACCGGAGCGAGCTTGGCCGTGAAGTGGCTCAGGTACTCGGAAGCCTCGATCAAGCGCAGGCCTTTCAGGTCCTTGCCTTTGCTCGCGATGCTCCCCATGACCTCCACGACGTAATCGATGTGGCTTTGGGTGTAGACCCGCCGCGGGATGGCTAGGCGCACGAGCTCCATCTTCGCGGGGACGAAGACCCCTTCCTTGCGCTTGCCGAACATGAGCGAACCAATCTCGACTCCGCGAATGCCGCCGGCCAGGTAGAGCTCGCAGGTGAGCACCTGCGCCGGATACTGTTCAGGCGGGATATGCGGCAGCATGCGCTTGGCGTCGATGTAGATGCCGTGGCCGCCCGTAGGCTCCACGAAGGGCACGCCTGCCTTGCGGAAGCCCTCGCCCAAGTATTCGATGGAGCGCAGGCGGTAGTTGAGATATTCCTCGTCGAGGACCTCGTTGAGGCCCACGGCCATGGCTTCCAGGTCGCGTCCGGCCAGGCCGCCGTAGGTCACGAAGCCCTCGCCGATGATGAGGGCCTCGCGGCAGCGGCGCGCCAGATTCTCGTCATTGACGGCCAAAAAGCCGCCCATGTTGACCAAGGCGTCCTTCTTGGCGCTCATCATGCAGCCGTCGGCGTAGGAGAACATCTCCTTGGCGATGTCGCGCGGCGTGCGCGTGGAGTAGCCGGGCTCGCGCTTCTTGATGAAGTAGGCGTTCTCGGCGAAGCGGGCGCAGTCGAGGAACATCGGGATCTTATAGCGGCGGCAGATCGCGGAGACCTCGCGGATGTTCTTCATGGAGACGGGCTGGCCGCCCAGCGAGTTATTGGTGACCGTCATGATCACTAAGGGGATGTTCTTGGCCCCTTTCTCGCGAATCTTATTCTCGAGCGCGGAGGTGTCCATGTCGCCCTTGAAGGCGGCGGGGCGGTCGAACTGCAGGGCCGCGGCCACGGGGAGGTCGACGGCCTCGGCGCCGGAGACCTCGACGTTGGCGCGCGTGGTGTCGAAGTGGGAGTTGGCCAGGAAGGTCTTGCCCTTGCCGCCGATGATGCCGAAGAGGATGCGCTCGGCCGCGCGGCCCTGGTGCACGGGAACGACCTCGCGCAGGCCGGTGATCTCGCGCACGGCCTTCTCGAAGGCGAAGAAGCTGCGGGCGCCGGCGTAGGATTCGTCGCCGCGCATGATGCCGGCCCATTGCTCGGCGGACATGGCCGAGGTGCCGGAGTCGGTCAGGAGATCGATGAGGACCTTGTCGGCTGAGACGGCAAAAAGGTTGTAGCCGGCCTTGCGCAGCAGCTCCTCGCGCTCAGGCCGCGTCGTGAACCCCAAAGGCTCCACGCACTTGATCTTGAACGGCTCGATGATCGTCTTCCATTCCCAATCCATGGCGTCCTCCGATATGTGAATCATCTCAAAAAAGCCCCCCTCCCGCAACCCACCCGGCCCAATACTAAAGGAGGGAAGACTATTCTAACTCCGGTCATGGTCAAAGAATAAGGGTCCGCGGGTACGCGGTCCGCCTCTGTGTTCGGCGTCCGCTCGGCTCTCGCATCGCGCAGAGGGCTGCGCTCGCTCCGAGACGCCCCGCGGACCCTTATTCTTTGTCCCTGACCGGAGCCGTTCCTAGCCCCCAGTGAGGGGACGTTATTCTGCTCCGTTCGATGACAGAGATGGGGCCCATCGGGTCTGCGGCCGGCCCGGGGACTTCGCCCCGGTTCCTCCTCGACCCGATCGTCCCTTTCCCGTCACCTGTCGGAGAGTGTCTTTCTTACCGCTCTTTCGGCCCCAGAGCCCATCATAAAATAATCCCTACACCATTAAAATCGGGGACCCAGCTACTTACTCCAACACTAGTTTGCAAATCAAGTAACGCAAAACCGTCACCTCTTCTTTGCAACAGAAATCGCATCCTTAAGATTCAAAATATCGGCATGATATCGGTTATCAATATTCTTTTTTTCTAAAAGGAATAGAAGCCTATTAAAATCTTCATCCAAAGTCGGAGATGTCCCCCTGGAAAAATCCGATATTGCAAAGCGCGGCAAACATTCCTTGCAGATTCTTTTTAACGGGGCTTGGAGATTTTGTTTTGCGATTTCAAGATCCTCTATTGCAAGAAGCTCTTCAGCTGCAATAATAAAGCTCCGGCATGCCTCCATATTGCTCTTCTCCGCAAGCAAGGCTATCCCTTGCAAAAAGAATCCATGACTTTTCGCATGCTTCAATTCCTCGTCCATTTTCTTCATGCGCAACGCAACCCGCTCCTCTGTGCGTTTTTCAAGTTCTGCAATTCGCGCCATATTTATTTCTTCATTTTCTCTCGCAGTTTCCACCATCCGATCTGAAATCTCTTTAAACTCCTTCCCCCGCGCATATTGCAGGACCATCGGAACCAGAACACCTACCACTGCAGTTGCCCCCGACATCATGTAAATAAGATGACTCCATGACGTCGCATAGAAGGCATCCACCTTGTTTAAGACCTCCATGCAGTCAATCGGTTGTGCCATATTCAATCCCTCCGGTTCTCACCAGAACATATCCTATCTCCGACCATATCTATCTCGTCAAAGACCCCCTCAACCGACAAAAGTTATTCTTTCCCGCCCACAAATCGAATATTAGCATACTCACTTGTGCCGTCGAGACTTAAGCGGGCAGAAGAAACGGGAGATCGGCCTAAGAAAGAACCAGGACCAAAAGGTGATGCTGGACACCGACCTTGCACGCCTTTACGGCGTACGGACAAAAGAACTCGATAGAGTCGTCTACCGCAACAGAGAACGGTTTCCCGAAGACTTCGCATTCTCGCTCACGCCTGATGAATCGCATTCTCTAAGGTGCCAAATTGGAACCTTAGAGACATATCGTGTTCAAATCTTAACGAGGACATCTCCAGTCTCTGTTTTTCAGGGCGCGGATTTTCGCGCGGCCGTTTCCCTTTCGGGCTCGGGAGCCGGAAGAGCGGTAAGAAAGACACTCTCCGACAGGTGACGGAAAAGGGACGATCGGGTCGAGGAGGAACCGGCGCGGACATAACGGCAAGTGAAGCACGGAGTCGCCGGGCCGGCCGCAGACCCGATGAGATCAACCATCCTCACCTGTCAGAGCAGAAAAACGACCCCTCACTGGGGATAAAGAACATCCTCCGTCGGGGAACAGGCGACAAGGGTCTGCGGGGCGTCTCGGAGCGAGCGCAGCCCTCTGCGCGATGCGAGAGCCGAGCGGACGCCGAACACAGAGGCGGACCGCGTACCCGCGGACCCTTGTCGCCTGCTCCCCGACGGAGAATCCAAATACTTTCATCCTGTGCCGTTGTCCTTTATCAGCCGCTGTTGCCCTTGCCGGGCTGGGCTCACACGAGGATTCGTTTTACGGGGGCAACTTCTAGGGCTGAAGGGCCCAGGGGTGCTTGGGCCGCCTGCCTCTGCGGGGCTGGGCCCTGGGGTTCTCATAGTGGCGGGCGGGATGCGGTATCTTTGCTTCGCATGATGCGCCAAGCCCTCGCACTCCTCCTGACCCTGGCGCTCGAAGCCCCGAGTTCGGCACAGCTTCTCCATACCGTTCTCCCGTCGAACACCCCCGCTCCGGTCTCCGTCGCAGTCCCCGCGATCCCCGCCGCCGACCTTTCTTCCCGAAGCCTCCTGCTCCAGCATGACGCATCGCTCCCGCTCACGCAGGCGCCCGCGGACTTCTCAGCCGAGCCTCTGCCTGTTCAAAGCGCCGTCCTTCCTCTAAGTTCCATCCCGACTATCGAGAAGCCTTCCGTCCATCACCGGAAGGCCGGCCTGCGCCGGCATCTGCAAAGCGCCGTCTCCGCGCTGTTCCAGGCTCCCTCCGCCCGCAAAGCCTTCCCGATCCTTGGGCGTCTGGGAACAAGCTTCTTAATACCGAGCGCCGACCTTCCTTTAGAAGAGCAGCGATCCGCGATCCAGTCGAACTTCGAGCAGAAGGCCTTTGGAACAGATTCAAAAGAACCCGCGCTGCTGGGCTTTGAAGGCAAGGGCCGCCGGTTCCTGTCGTCGACAATATCGGCCCGCAAGAGGCAAGAGGCTCCCTCCGCAGCGAAGAAGAAAGCCCCCTCCTCCTCTCCAGCGCGCACCATCACCTATAACGGGCACAAATTCCCTTCCGTGCTCCTGCGGCCCGAAGCGGACATGGAGAAGCTTCTTGTCAGCGCGGTGGATTCCGCCAAGGAAGAGATCGTTCTGGCGATCTCAGAGCTCCGCTCCTACGCGGTATACAAAGCCTTGAAGCGCGCCCGCGCGCACGGCCGCAAGGTGCGCATCCTGACGGCTCTGGAAGCCGTTTATCCGACCAAGCCCGGCCATCCGGAGTGGCCCGACCGCCGGGACCCTCAACTCGAACTCCTCATCAGCGACGGTTTCGACATCTCCGTGGTCTCGGGACTCTGGATCTACGGCATGCAGAGAAGCCGATTGGCGGTCATCGACAAAACGCTCGCGATCGCCGGCTCCGGGCACTGGTCCTCGGACGCCGAGTCCAACGAGTACGCGAACTCCACGGTGACCGACGACCCTCATCGCGTCCAGGGATTCCTGCGCTTCCTGAACTACATGCATCAGAACTCCATCCCCCTGGACCAAGCCCATTCCTGGGATTGGCCCACCACCATGCCTCCCTCGCCGCAAGACAAGGACCTCCCGATCCATTTCAACGGCGCGCGCCTGCCGGCCTTCTTCTTCTCTCCGATGGGGAACGCGGAGGACCTCATAATCAAGGCCATCGACGCGACCCAGGAGTCCTTGGACGTCTGCATGTTCATCTTCCAATCCACGCGCATCGCACAGGCCCTCCTGCGCGCCCGCACCCGCGGAGTGGACATCCGCATTTTGCTCGATCAGACGCATGCGCAGCGCGAATACATGCGCCCCTATGCAGAGTGGCTGGCTTGGTACGGCTTCAAGGTCAAGACCCTCGGAGGCCCCAAGCAGGAGAAGAAGAGCGTGGGCCGCAACAACAACGCCTTCATGATCGCCGACAACCGATTGGTAGAGACCGGGACCATGAACTGGACCAAGAACAGCACGAGCATGAATTTCGAGCACGGCCAGTTCCTCGACGACGCACAAGACATCGAGACCTACCGCGCCTACTTCGCGGCCCTCTATACGGGCAGCAAGGCCAAGTATGCGCTCCCGCCGGAAGCGGAACCCTCTCTTCCGAGCGACCAGGAACTCCTCAAGGCCCTGGAGATCCCGCATCCGCCTCTGCCTCCCACTCCGGAGTTCCCGCGCCTTCCAAGAGTCCCTTCCGTGACTTTCAACGGCCAAGCCCTGCCCTCCATCGCAGTGCTGCCGCAGACCCCTATCGCGCCGCTCCTGGTCAAAGCCATCGACGCGGTCCCGGCCTACGGGAAGATCCGCCTGGCCCTCTATGAGTTCAATCTCCAAGAGGTGCTCGAAGCCCTGCGCCGGGCGAAAAACCGCAAGGCGGACGTTGAGCTCATCCTCGACTACGGCCATGTATATCCGTCGGGAGACGGCAAGCGCACCCCTCAGGTCCACGCTCTGCTCGATGAAGGCTTCACGGTCTACGCTCTGCGCGGGCTGGGCAAGTCCGGCATCATGCACAACAAGTTCGGGCTCTTCTTCGACGCGTCCGGGAAAGGCCTCCTGGAGTTCGGCTCCTACAACTGGACGGACACCTCGGAGAGGAACCATTTCGAGAACGTTCAGTTCACCGATGAAAAACCTCGCGTGGCCGCCTACGAACGCTACTGGGAATGGATGAAGGGACAGTCCTTGGATGCCTTCACGGATGCCGCGCTCGTGCAAGACGAGCCTCAGGAGTTCCTGCCCGTGCCGCCCAATGACGCGACTCTCGCCGTGCGCCTCAATGGACGGCTCTTCCCGCGCCAGGTCTTCTCCCCCTTGGGCGGACTCGAGGACGCGGTGGTCGCGGCCATCGAGGCCGCCGAGGATTCCATCGAGATCGCGATGTTCAGCTTCTATTCCCGCAGGGTGGCCGAAGCCCTGCTCGTCGCGAAGAACAAGCGCCGCAAGGTGCGCATCGTGCTGGACGCCTCCCAGTCGAAAGTCATGGAACTCGATGCCTGGTTCCTGAAGAATGGATTCGACGTGAAGATCCTCGCGGGCCCGGACCCGCACGGCCCTTGGAGATTCGAGAAGAACCACAACAAGTTCATGCGCATCGACGGGAAGTTCGTCGCCGCGGGCTCCGCGAACTACACGACCAACGCGGACCAGAGCAGCTACGAGAACATCAACTTCTCCGATGACCGCATGACCGCCGGATTCTACGGCGCGTACTTCGACATGCTCTACGACCTGGGCTGGCCGCCGACCCTGCGCGAGCAGATGGATTCCGCAAATGAGAAGACAAGCTCCCCGAACTTCTTCGAGCGCCTCGAATCCTGGGCCTCGGACTCCGGCTTAGACTCCGACGCGGAATTCCCTTCCTGAAAACGCCTCACGGCCGCGGCTGCGAGCGCGGCGCCGTCCTCGAGCAGGCAAGCCTCAAGGAGTTCTAAAAGCGCGGCTCTGCGCTCGGGCTCGATGACGCGGTATCGCTCCGAGACGATACGGCGAAGCTCCTCTTCGCACGCGCCCCGGCCGGAGAGCGCCGCTCGGAACGTCCCCGGCTCCCGGCAGGAGCAGTAATCCAAGAGCGCGCCGGCGCGCAGCAGCGCGTAGAGCGCGCGTTCGACGAGCGCCGGGGGCTGGCCGGGCAAAAGGAGCTCCCTCGGACCGGGCCGGTCGAGCGCGCCCAGCCTGCCGATGATCTCCCCGATATCCATAAGCTCCTGCTCCATGCCGCGAAAGCCCGAGACATGCATCCTGAGCATGCGGAGTACGTCGTCATCGTTCGCCGAAGAGGAGCCGCGCAGTTCGCGCAGGATCTCCTCATGCGGGGTGCGCGCATCCAGCAGCCTCCGGGCGCGGCGAAGATCCATGACGCTGAAGAGCACCCAGCAGTCCGCGCACCGGCCGTCGCGGCCCGCGCGTCCGGCCTCCTGCCAGAACGCCTCGATGGAAGCCGGCAGGCCGTAATGCACGGTGCGCCGCAGATCCGCGCGGTCCACGCCCAGGCCGAAAGCCTTGGTCGCGGCCAGAAGAGGAACGGGCGCAAGGGAAAAGCGCAGGGCCGCCCTGCTCCTCTGCGCGCGCCAGACCTCGGCTTCGATCCCTCTGGGCGGCCGGCCGTGATAGACGTCCGCGGGCAAGCCCGTGGCCCTCAGGTACGCGGCGATGGAACGCACGCCGTGCGGGCCTTCCGCGTGCGGGCAGAAGACCGCGCCCCCCCTCTCGTCCATCAGAAGAGAGCGCAGCAGCAGATGTTTTTCCCTCTCTTCGCAGCGCCGCACATGCAGGCGCAGTTCCTTGCGCGCGGGCCCAGGCCCGCGCACGCGCAGCCCTGAGGAAGCTCTCAGGCCCAGGTGCCGGACGACGTCCTCCTGCACGCGGGAAGAGGCCGTGGCGCTGAGCGCGGCCGTCGGCGGGCGGCCCATGCGCAGCAGCCCCTCGCCTAAGCGCAGATACGCGGTCCTAAAGTCATGTCCCCATTCCGAAAGGCAGTGCGCCTCATCGATCGCGCAGAGCGCGATGCCCGGTCCGGCGGAGGCCGCGGCCAGCGCCCGGCGAAACGACGAGCTTTGAAATCTCTCCGGCGCGACATAGAAGAACGCGCAGTCCCCGCGCGCAAGAGAGCGCAGCATCTTCAGACGCTCCTCGGGCTCCGAGACCGCGCTGCTCAGGGCCTCGGCCCGGGTGATGCCCGCGCGCGCCAGGCCCGCGAGCTGGTCCTCCATGAGCGCGATCGTGGGCTCCACGACCACGCAGACGCCGGGCCGCAGGAGGCCGGCCAACTGATAGATGAGCGATTTCCCTCCTCCCGTGGGCAGCAGGACCCAGGCATCCTCGCCCCGCAGGAGGCGCAGCACGGCTTCCCTCTGGCCGGGCTTGAACGCGCTCTTGCCGAAGAGCAAGTGAAGGAAATACTCCAGGTCCGCGCTCGCGGCGCAAGGCAATGCGCCGACGCTCACCGAGACCGGCCGCCAATTCCGCGGAGCATCCTCCTTGAGCGCGGCCAAGGGAAGCGGCGGTCCCTGCATCGGGGTGAGCGCTATGCCGTAGAGCCTGCAAAGCTCCTTGAGCATGCGGCGAAGGTCCCCCAAAGCCTTCTGGGCCTCGCCGGCCGCGGATGCGCGCTCAAGCGGATGCTCGCCCGGAGCCCCCCATGCCTCCCAGCAGTCCAGCTGCGCCAAGGTCAGTCCGCAGGCGTCCGCGGCAAAGAGTAGTGAGCGCTGGAGCCTTTGCCCGCGCGAAGGCCTCCGGGACCGCGTGAGGATCTTGTGCGCGGTCGAGAGTACCGCGCATTCCTGATGGGATCGGAGCCGGGCTTCCATGCCCCTGATTACGAGGCACTAGCGAAAAAGTTCCATTTTGCTCTACGGGATCAGCGGCCTAAGGGGTCTCGATAAAATAATACGGCTGATTTTGAGGCCGGTCTTTGAGACGAATTCAAGGCGCGAGAAGGGAGCATAGCTTGAGCTATGTGACCGACGAGCAACGAAGAAGTCGGCCAAAGAATGGGCTCAAAGCAGCCGTATTATTTTGTCGCGACCCCTAATCGGCGGAAGAGGCCCTGGATGCGGGCCAGGACCAGGACGGGACGGGACGGCTTGACGATGTAGTCGTCGGCGCCAAGTTTGAGGGCGAGCTCCTGGCTCCGGTCATCAGCCTCGGCCGTCATGACCACGATGGGGAGCGCGGCTTGCCCGAGTTTCTCGCGCACTCCGCGGATGACTCCCCAGCCGTCGACTTTCGGCATATTGAGATCGCAGAGCAGCAGGTCCGGAGGACGCGCGGCGAGCTTTTCGAGCGCCTGCGCTCCGTCGCAGGCTTCCTCCACCTCGAAGCCTTCCTTGGAAAGAATCTGGCGCATGAGCACGCGCACGACCGTATCGTCGTCGGCCACCAGCACGCGCCGTCGGCCTTTGGGACCTGCAGGGACCTGCGCAGCAGGGACCACGGGAGCCCGCGCGACAGGGACTGCGGGAACCTGCGCGACAGGCGAAACAGCCGTCTGCGCAGCCAAAGACGCCTGAGCTTTGAGGACCGGGACGCTCGAACGCGCATCCAAATAAGGGAGAACCTCGACTATGGAAGTCTCTCCCGTGGACACCCGCCACACCGCGTCCTGCGTCAAGGGCTGCAGGGCTCGGGAAGCAAGGCCGTTCTCGCGGATCGCGTTCTCATCGTCCCCGGCGGAGATGCGCGCGCGCAGCGCCGCATCCACTTCCAGGAGCTCGATGATCGGCAGCCTTCCTTTATATCCTTGAAAGTCGCATTTCATGCAGCCGCGCGGCCCCCAGGACGCGGGCTTGATGCCCAAGCGCTTCATCTCGGAGAGCACGACGTCCGGGAGCGCGGCAGGATCGAGCTTCTCGCGGCACTCCGGGCAGAGCCTGCGCACCAGGCGCTGGGCCAGCACCCCGAGCAAGCCGGAAGCGATCTTGAAGCGCTCCGCGCCCATGTCTCCCAGGCGCGTGAGCGCGCCCACCGCGTCATTGGTGTGCAAAGTCGAGAGCACCAGGTGCCCGGTCATGGAGGCCTGCAAGGCCGTGTCCGCGGTCTCATGGTCGCGGATCTCGCCGACCAGGATGATGTCCGGGTCCTGGCGCAGGACCGAGCGCAGGATCGAGGCGAAGCTCATCCCCTGCTTATCGTTGACTTGGACCTGGTTGACTCCCGGCAGGCGGTATTCGACCGGATCCTCGACGGTGACGATGTTCGTGTCCGGGGACTTGAGGAAATTGAGCGCGCAGTAGAGCGTGGTGGTCTTGCCCGAGCCGGTGGGACCCGTGACCAATAAGATGCCTTGGGGCGATTTGAGCAGCTCCTGGAGCTTGTGCGCGAGTTCGGGCCTCAAGCCGAGATTGTCGAAGGAGGCCTTGGCGCCGCGGGGATCCAAGACGCGGATGACGACCTTCTCTCCGAAGCTCGTGGGCAAGGTCGATACTCGCAGATCGATGCTTTCTCCGCCTACGCGCAGCTTGGCGCGGCCGTCCTGAGGCTTGTGATGCTCGGCCACATCGAGGCCGGACATGATCTTGATGCGGGAGACCACGGGCCCGGACGCGAGATAGCGCGGCAGC
This sequence comes from Elusimicrobiota bacterium, assembly GCA_041661185.1. Classification (GTDB taxonomy): domain Bacteria; phylum Elusimicrobiota; class Elusimicrobia; order UBA1565; family UBA1565; genus JBAZUV01. The sequence continues at coordinate 76,481 of JBAZUV010000011.1, read as the reverse complement.
ATGAGGATGTTTTTTAGCACCCCGTCGACACGCAGGCGCACGGCGCTGCTGCCTTCCTCGTGCTCGATATGGATGTCCGAAGCTCCCATGCGCACGGCCTTGACCACGATGGAGTTGACAAGCTTGATGACCGGAGCGCGCACGCCTTCCTCCGCGCCTTCGTCGTCCTGCGCGGGCGTCTCGCGGTCCCCGCGCAGCACTTCCACGCGCTCATCCTCCTCGATGCGCTTGAGCAAGTCGAAGACCATGGCCTCGCGGCTGAAAGCCGCGTCCATGAGCAGGTCCAGGCGCTCGGACAGGACATAGAGCGGATGCGGGACCCGGCCGGAAACGGCCTGCGCATCCTGCAAGGCCTCGGTGTCCAGGGGATTCTCCATGAGCAGGTCCAGGCGCTCCCCGCGGACGCAGAAAGGCAGGACGCGCTTGGCGCGGCAGACCTTCTCCGGAACGAGCGAAAGAGCCATCTTGTCCAAGTCCGCGGCCGCGGGCTCGGCGGATTCGATGCCGTAGACTTCCTGTACGGCCTTGCGCAAGGATTGAGGAGATGCGAGCTTAGACTCCAGCAGGGCGCGCGAAAGCCAGGACTTGGATCCCGCGCGCAGCGACTCGACCATCTCCGGCTTCACGCCGGGTACGGCGAGCGCCGCGCGCAGGATCCATTCGTCCTTGAATCGATGCCCCATTCAGCGCGTTATGTCGGAGTCGGAGGGTCGAGGACCTCTCCGGCCGCGGCCAAGACCGCCCGGGAACCCGCCCCCGGGAGGTAGAGCTTTTCGACGTATTCCTTGACCATGCGGTCGGCGCAATACATCGGCGCCACGGTCGCGATGGACTCCTTCATGACGCGCACCCAGCCCACGGGCACGTCGTTGGCCGCGCGCTCGTAGAAGAGCGGGACGATCTTCTCCTCAAGAAGACTGTAGAGGGCCTCGACATCGGCCGCGTCGTGCTCGGTCGGCGGCAGTTCGGAAACCACGGGCGGAGCCCAGCCGTTGTCGCGGTTGTAGGCCTCCTCCCACCAGCCGTCGAGGATGCTCAGATTCGGCACGCCGTTGGCCGCGGCCTTCTGGCCGCTGGTGCCGCAAGCCTCCAGCGGGAAGGTCGGGTTGTTGAGCCAGAGGTCGCAGCCCTGCACGAGGTAGCGGGCCTTGTGCATGTCGTAATCCTCGACGAAGGCGATGTGCCCGGCCAGCGCGGGGTCGCGCGCGAGCTGATAGATCTGCGCAATGAGCTTCTTGCCGTTCTCGTCGGCGGGATGAGCCTTGCCGGCGAACACGAACTGCACGGGCCGCCAGGGATCGAGCATGATCTTCTTGAGCCGCTCCATGTCCCTGAAGATGAGCGTGGCGCGCTTATAGCCTGCGAAGCGCCGCGCGAACCCGATGGTCAAGGCCTCGGGGTCCAAGAGCGAGCCTCCGGCGAGCACCTGGGAAGCGTCGATGCGGTCGCGCATCCAGCGCTCGCGCACGACTTCCCGCACCAGGTTGATGCACTCGCGCTTGGAGCGCATGTGCACCTGCCAGAGCTCCTCATCCGGGATCTGGTGCACCTTGCGCCAAAGACGCTTGTCGTCCTGGCGGACGCGCCACTCGGTGCCCAGGTACTGGTCGTAGAGCGCGGCCTGCGTCTGCTTGAGCCAGGTGGGCAGGTGCACGCCGTTGGTCACGTGCTTGATGGGCACGTCTTCGCTCGAACCCTTGGGCCAAAGCGGCTGCCACATCTGGCGGCAGACCACGCCGTTGCGCCGGCTCACGCCGTTGCGCCGGCCGGAGAGGCGCAGGGCCAAAGCCGTCATATTCCAGCCTTCTCCGCCGGGAGCGCGCCCCAGGTCCAGGAAGGCCTCGCGGTCCAAGCCCAGGTCTTCCCAATAGCCGCGGAAGTACTCGGAGACCAAGTCCTCGGGGAACACGTCGTGTCCCGCGGGCACCGGCGTGTGCGTCGTGAACACCGTGGTCTCGGCCACTTCGCGGCGGGCATCCTCGAACTTCTTGCCCTGGCGCACCAGTTCATGGATGCGCTCGATCATAAGGAAGGCCGCATGGCCCTCGTTGGCGTGGAAGATGTTTGCGTCGACTCCGAGCGCGCGCAGGACCCTCACGCCGCCGATGCCGAGCACGATCTCCTGGCGCAGGCGCATGATGCGGTCCCCGCCGTATAAGCGGCTGGAAATCTCGCGGTCTCCGGCGTCGTTGCCCTCGACGCTGGTGTCCATGAGGTAGAGCGGCACGCGGCCGACCTGGACCTTCCAAACGCCGATGTGCAGCGGCCAGGCGCCGAGCGTCAGGCGCAGCACGCAGCGCGCGCCGTCCTGCTGCCAAGCCGGCTGGGCCGGCGCGGTCTCCCAATCGAGGAACTCGTAATAGTTCTGCTGCCAGCCTTCCACGCCGATGCGCTGCTGCACGTAGCCTTGCGGATACATGAAGCCCACTCCGACGAGCGGGACCCCGAGGTCCGAGGCGGACTTGCAGTGGTCTCCGGCCAGCACGCCCAAGCCGCCCGAGTAGATGGGCAGGGAGTTGTGCACGCCGAACTCCGCGGAGAAGTAGGCGACCGTATCCTTGCTTCCCGGATAGGTCGTACGGAACCAGGTGTTCTTGGACGCCAGATAGGCTTCGAAATCCGAGACGACCGCGTCATACCATTGAAGGAAGGACGGGTCCTTGGCCACGGCCTCCAGCCGCTCTCGGCGGCAAAGAGCCATCAGCTTGACCGGGTTGTGGTTGGTGTTGCGCCAAAGCGTCCGGTCGATGTACTTGAAGAGCCCTCGGGCCGTGGGGTTCCAGCTCCACCAAAGGTTGTTCGCGATGTCTTTGAGCTTTCCGATGCGGGCAGGCAACTGCAGAACACGTATCTCGTGCATGATTCTACTGGCTCCTTGCGCGGCGTCTTTCTGCGCCTTCCCCGACGCTCGGCCGAGGCTGATACATCAAGCGCGCCCCTATGATACCAATTTGCGGACGGGGGCATGGCGCCGAAAGTCCTAGAACTGACTCCGGATGGACCATGATTGGGGGCGCGCTGATTCGGCGCGCTCGCCCCTTTGATCCGCGAGCCCTTACCAGGAATCCGGGTTGAACCGGTCGTCTAAGTCAGCTGCCGGGATGGCGAGCCCGCGTTTCTGCAGGGATTCAAGCATGTCGTTTAGATGGGTATCGCGGGGACCCGAAGATGAGAGTTTGTCTATGATGTCCACGGCAAGCGAGGTGTCCCCCCAGCTGGAAGTGCCGGTCGTCAGAGGGATACGCCCTTTCGACCAATCCTGGAACATCTTGGCGATGCCCGGCACGTGGCTGCTCCCCACGCTTGCGACAAGGTTCTTCCCTTCTTCCGCGGCGCGGCAGTAAACGTCGGCGATGTTGTCGTACATGTCCCGGTCTCGGACCGGAATGAGGAGGGTTTCGTACGAATCTTCCCACTTGCGGCCTTCGTCCTTGGAGTCGGCGGAAGCAACGGGTTTTAACGAGCCTGAGATCCCCAGGACCCGCAGGTAGCTCTTATTTGCGAGCTCCACGTAGCGGACGTTGATCCGCTCCATGAGACTTATGAAATTCGTGCGGTTTTTCCCGCTTTGGATGTCGACGATTTGAGTCCATTTGTCGGCAGGAGCCGTGCGCGCTCGCTCGAGGTCGTCCGAAAGCGCTGCGAGCCCCGCAGATGCGTCATCGGACGATAGATTTTTCCGGACGTCTTCCCATACATCCCGCAGGTAGGGGTTGATATTCAGATAAAACAAGAAACCTTCCAGCGAGGGAGCATCCCCTGCGAATCGGTAGCTCGCGCAAAGTCCGTGCGCGAAAGGGGACTCGATGCCGAAGAGGCGGGAATGCGCGCTGCGTTGAAGGTCGAAATCGGAGAAAAGAACTTGTTCGGCTCGGGGATAGACGGCATGGTCTTTTGCAACTTCGAAGGCTGCGAAAATACTTCCCGTATTGGCTCTTTCTGCCGCATGCCTTTTTACAAAGATCGTCTCCCGGCTTTCGTGCGCCGCCTCCCCGAAAAGCAGAAGCTGCGGCAGGACGGGATAACCGCTCAAATCGCAATGGGTCCGGCCGGAATCTTTAACCGTTTCGCCAGACGCAGAGAATGGAAGGAGGAGATGGACGCAGAGAAGGACAAAAAGCCTCATGCCGTCAGTTTAACACGGAGACGCCATATCCGCCAGGGCCGAAGGTCCCGAATAATAAGCCGAAAATCCTCAGGTAAGCGTTTGCTTTTTCTACTTTTAATCGGGCCGGATTGTACGCTATCATGTCTTCACCTCGCGGGTGAAAGGTTTCGCGACCTTTCGCCGGTCCCTTACGGGATTGTCCTTAATCTTAAAATCATTATCCGAGAAACCTTATGAAAAAACGAGCCAAGGCCGATCCCAAACCTGTCGAGAAGAAGGCGGCGGCGCATCCGTCCGCAGAGACGAGCGCGGCCGCAGCGGCGCTCGCGGCTCCTGCGCCGCGGCCGCGCAAGAGCGGGCTCTCCGCCGATGAGATGGGAAAACAGCAGCGCGAGATCTCGGTCTCCGAGTTCTTCACGAAGAACCGGCACCTGCTCGGCTTCGACAACCCGCGCAAGGCCCTGCTCACCGCGGTCAAGGAGGCCGTGGACAACGCGCTCGACGCCAGCGAGGAAGCCGGCATCCTCCCCGAGATCCTGGTCAAGCTCGAGGTTGTCGGCGACGGCCCGACACTGCCTCCGATATCCCAGGCCACGCGCTTTCGCGTCACCATCGTGGACTACGGCCCGGGCATCGTGCGCCAGCAGATCCCGCGCATCTTCGCCAAGCTCCTCTACGGCTCGAAGTTCCACCGCCTGCGCATGAGCCGCGGCCAGCAGGGCATCGGCATCTCGGCGGCGGGCATGTACGGGCAGCTCACCACGGGCAAGCCGGTCTGCATCATCTCCCGCATCGGCAAGGACCAGCCGGCCCACTACTTCGAGGTGCAGATCGACACCAAGAAGAACGAGCCCCGCATCCTGGAGAAGAAGGAGATCGAGTGGGAGAACCACCGCGGCACGCAGGTGAGCATCGAGCTCGAGGGCCGCTACCAGAAGGGCCGCGCCTCGGTCGACGAGTACATGGAGCTCTCCTCCATCGCCAACCCGCACGCGAAGTTCACCTACATCGGCCCGGACAACGAGATCAAGGTCTACGAGCGCAGCATCCACACCCTGCCCGAGCCGCCGCGCGAGATCAAGCCGCATCCCTACGGCATCGAGCTGGGCATGCTGCTCAAGATGCTCCATGACACCAAGAGCCACTGGCTCTCGGGCTTCCTCTGCTCGGATTTCAGCCGCGTCTCCACCAAGGTGGCCGAGGAAATCTGCAAGACCGCAGAACTGAACCCTCATAAGCGCCCGCGCGACGTCATGGGCGTCGAAGCCGAGCGGCTCTACAAGGCCGTCCAGGCGACCAAGATCATGGCCCCGCCCACCAACTGCCTCTCGCCCATCGGGGAGCGGGCCATCCTCGCGGGACTCTACCGCCAGATCAAGGGCGAGTTCTACACAGCCGTGACGCGTCCGCCGGCGGTCTACCGCGGGAACCCCTTCGTCATCGAGGCCGGACTCGCTTTCGGCCGGCCCCCGGAGTCTCTCGTGGCCCAGGAAGCCGTGAAAAAGGCCCCTCTGGCCGAGGGAGAAGCCCGCGAAGACGACGACAACGAACTCGCGCGCGTCATCCGCTTCGCCAACCGCGTGCCCCTGCTCTATCAGCAGTCGGCCTGCGCGACCTTCAAGTCCGTGCTGGAGACGACTTGGCGCAACTACGGCGTTTCGCAGTCGCGCGGAGCGCCGCCGGCCGGGCCCATGGTGGTCTTCGTGCACATGGCCTCGGTCTGGGTGCCCTTCACCAGCGAATCCAAGGAAGCCATCGCCGACTACGACGAGATCCGAAAGGAGATCACGCTCGCCTTGCGCGAGTGCGGAAGGCGGCTGGGAGTTTTCCTCAAGCGAAGAGAGCACGCCAAGAGCGAGCACCGGCGCCGGAACATCTTCGAGCTCTACATCGAGGAGGTGGCCGAGGCCTGCAAGCGGCTCAAAGGCGGACGCCTGGCCGCCGAGAAGCTCAAGAAGCAGCTTAACGAGATCGCCAAAAAGCTCACAGGCGGCGAGAAGACCGACGAACTGCTCGGCATGAAGGGCGGGCCCGAGGGCCTGCCGGACTCCATCATCGTCACGGCGGAAGGCATCGAAGGCGTTCTTCCCGTGGAAGAGCCTCCGGCCCCGGCGGAGACTTTGGAGCCAGGCGCTCCAACCGAAGCGCCGGTCCCCATCGAGGAACCTGCGTCCGCGGTCCAGTCGGCGGCTCCCGAACACGCCAAACCAGTCCGCGCGGCCAAGAAGTCCGTCAAGCCCAAGCCGCACAGCAAGAAGCCCGCCAAGCCCAAAGCGCACTCCAAGAAGTCCGCGAAGCCGAAGAAGCGGGGGAAATGACCATGGCCAGAAAGGACGTCGCCAAGAAGCTCGAAGGACTGGCGGACATGGTCATCACCGCGGCCGCGCGCAAGAAGGACCCGGCCATCCGCATCCCGGTGCGCGCGCTCTCGAACGTGAAGTTCAACGAGCGCAAGGGCATCATCGAGATGGGCTCGAACACCCAGATGAGGACCTTCTTCAACGTGGGCATGGCCAAGAAGTTCATGCAGACGATACTCGTGGCCGACGCGCTCAACGAGCTCCAGCGCGGCGAGTTGACGACCTCTCTGCGCGAAATCTACTACCGAGCCAAGCACACCATCGCGGATTCCCACGAGAACACCTTCGACACGCAGGATGAGAGCGATCCCGTCATCGAGGATCTGGAAGTCGGACTTGAGGCCCTGCGCGAGGAACTGCATGTGCGCGCCGAGAACGGCGGCACGGTCATCGGCCCGCTCGTGCTCGAGGACGACGGCGACAAGGTGGACTGCGCCCGCTTGGGCAAGGGCGGCTACTCCGTGCCCTCCATCGTGGAAGAGGAGTACGTGCGCATCCGCAAGTGCACCGCGGACTTCGTGCTCCTCGTCGAGAAGGGCACGCAGTGGAACCGCCTCGCGGAAGACAAGTTCTGGAAGAAGTACAACTGCATCCTACTCACCGGCAACGGACAGCCCCCGCGCGGCGTGCGGCGCCTGGCGCGCCGCCTCAACGAAGAGAAGCGCCTGCCGGTCTACGTCCTAGTCGACAATGATCCCTGGGGCTACTACATCTACTCAGTGGTCAAGCAGGGCTCCATCAATCTCGCCTTCGAGAGCCAGCGCATGGCCATCCCCCAGGCCAAGTTCATCGGGCTATCGAGTGCCGATCCCGAGGGCTACGGCCTGCCGCGCAACGTGGGCATCAAGCTCAACGACAAGGACATCACCCGCGCCAAGGAACTGCTCAATTACCAGTGGTTCCAGAAGAAGGAGTGGCAGACCGAGATCAAGCGCATGTTGTCGAGCGGCCTCAAGTACGAGCTCGACGCCCTCGCCAACAAGGACTTCCAATACCTCACCAAGACCTATCTCCCGAAGAAACTCAAAGAAAAGGATTGGCTGAATTAAAACGGACTCGACCTCCCCCACTTTTTTCGGCAGGTCCTGAAGCAGAGGGAGAAGTCCCGCCCTTCCCCCGCGCCCCTGGGAACTCCGTTCCCCCCGATCCCGTGGTTGGAGCAACCCGGGACCCATTGGGGCCCCCCTCCACGGGAGCGGGCGGGACTTCTCCCCCTGCTCCACCCGCCGTTTCTTAGGGCGAGGTCGAGTTTTAATGCGTGAAGTGGACCCAAGGAAAGCCGATACTGAAACTTCCGTATCCCCGGGTGCTGAAAACGGCTTGCCTAAGGCTTTCCTCAACGAACAGCCCCGATCTCCGTACTCGAACTCACCCATGAGAACAGCGGGAGGCGCGCAGAGTATGCACTCTCCCGCTCCCGTAGAGGGGGGCCCCGCCGTCTCCCGAATGGCCCCACGCCGCGGGTTTGGGGGGAACTGGTTCCCAGGGGTGCGGGGGAAGGGAGAGTGCATCCTCTGCGCGTCGGGACCCGCTAGAAAAATGGGTGAGGTCGAGTCGATAGGCCCTTGACGGCCTCAGGGAGCGCCTTTACACTAATAATACCCTTCGGGAGGATGTCAGGACGAGGAGATAGCCATGCGGCGCGCCATCGCAGCTTGCTTGTTCCTCCTGTTCGTATCGTCCAGGGTCCATGCGGACGGACCCGCGACGGACCCATCCCTATCCCTCGAATCCGGCGCGCAATCCTCCTTCCAACTCCTTAGCGCGGAGTTCACCTCCCTCTCAAAAGAAGACGGATTCCCTGCTCCCCTGCGGGAAAGCATGGCCTCGGGTCTGGCCCTTGCGGAGCAGGAACTGCAAAAAGCCCGCACCCCGGATGAGCGGACGAACGCGCTGCGCTCGGGCGCGGGCGCGATGGCCGACGCCCTGGAATCCGCGGATGCCGGCCGCATCCCCGAGAAGCCGCGCAACCAGCTCAGCAACCGCGCCGCCGACGTGCTCAACCGCGCGGGCGACGGAGAGCGGGCCAAGCGCTTGTCCGACGGCGTGCTTGAGCGCGATCCGAAGAACCGGGAGGCTCTCGACAACCGGGCGATCTCCCAATACCAGCTCGGCCGCTATAACGAAGCCGTGGAGGACGCCTCCTCCGCGATCGGGCTGGAACCCAGGAGCCAGCGCGCTTTCGTGACTCGCGCCCTGGCCTACTACCAGATGCGCGACTATGCGCACTCCCTGGAAGACGCGCGCATGGCGCTCTCCATCGATCCCAACGACCAGCTCGCCTTCCAGATCGTGCGGCTCTCCGAGACCCGCGTGACCAAAAGCTCGGCCTTGGGCTTGGACGCCGCGCAGAAAGCCGCGGCGGACAAGGTGGCGCGGGAATACGAGAGCCTGCTGGCCCAGAGAGGCAGAGCGGAAACAGAGTCCGAACCTGCTCCGGAGACCGGCTCCGCGGCCCAGAACGGCTCCGAAGTCCCGGCGGAGCATCTTGTAGATGCGCTCAATCAAAAAGCCCTGACGCAGGTCCGCTTAGGCGACCCTCAGGCCGCGATCCGCTACGCAGGCAAGGCCTTGGAGCAGGACCCGAAGAACGCGGATGCGCTCTCCATCCGCGCGGCCGCGCAGAACATGGCCGGACTCTATCTGCAGGCCTTGGAAGACGCGTCCGCTTCCCTTCGCAGCAACCCCTCCCATTCCCAAGCCCTGGATGCGCGCGCGGCCGCTCTGCTGGGTCTCAACCGCTGCGATGAGGCCTTGATCGACGCCCAACGCGCGATCTCGCTTTCCGCATCGCATGCGCAAGGCTGGCGCCATCGCGGCTTGGCCAAGGAATGCCTGGGCGACCTGCAAGGCATGGCCAAAGACCTGCGCAAGGCCGCGGACCTGGGCCCGCAGTTCGAGTCGGGCTATCGCGAGGCCCTGTCCCGGCACGGACTCTCGGAACAGCGGGGCTCCGGCGCGCAGACCCCTTCTCCCGACGGCACGGCTCCCAAGACCGGACGCAGGTTCCTGATCGTGCTCTTCTGCTCGCTCAGCGGCGGGCTGCTCATCGCAGCCGGACTCCTGCACCTTTTCGGCGCGCGCGCTCCAAAGACGCAGACCGGCGCCCTGGAAGCCGGCTACAAGGTCCTGCGCGTGCTGGGGCAAGGCGGCATGGGCGTGGTCTATGAGGCCGAGGACAAGGCCCTGGGCCGCAAGGTCGCGATCAAGCGGATGCGCGAGGAGATCCGCTCAGACCCCGGCGAACGCCGCCGCTTCCTGGAGGAAGCCCGCACCGTGGCCTCCCTTCACCACCCGAATATCGTGGACATCCACACCATCGTGGAATCCGGAGAAGAGCTCTATTTGATATTCGAATATGTGGCCGGGCGGACCTTGGACGGCCTGCTGGAGAAACAAGGCCGCCTGCCCCTGGAGCAGGCGCTCTTCATCGCGAGAGGCATCCTCAGCGCGCTCTCCTTCGCGCATCAGCAGAACATCGTGCACCGCGACTTGAAGCCTTCGAACATAATGCTGGCAGACGAGGGCTGGGTGAAGGTCATGGACTTCGGCATCGCGCGAAGGGCCAAGGACGCGCTCGCGCGCAGAACCGGCGCAAGCACGGTGCGAGGAACCCCTCAGTACATGGCCCCTGAGCAGGAACGCGGAGAGGTCCGGCCGGAATCCGATTTCTACGCCCTGGGCTGCGTGCTCTATGAAGCCGTGTGCGGACGCCGCCCCTTCGCGGACTCGGGCTCGGACGGAGCCAAGCGCTCGAAAGATTACGCGCGGCCCTCGGCCCTGGTCCCGGGACTGCCTAAAGCCTTTGACGCGCTCATCGATGAACTGCTGGAGCCTGATCCCGCCCGCCGCCTGGCCGGCTCCAGCGCGATCCATGCGCGCCTGGACGCGCTGGCCAAGCCGGCATAATCCCGGCCTATCGCGGCTTGTCCATTCTGCCTGGGATTCACTCTTTCGCGGAAAGGTTCCCGGCACCCACAGGCTCGAAGGGGATGGGAAGGATCGGGCCCGGGAGGTCCGCATGGCTCTTCCAGAGATCCTCCTCGGAATCATGCCAGGGGATCTTTCCCCAGCCCAACTGCTTTTGATAATGCTCATGATCCTCGGCCCTCATGCGCAAGGGCAGCGGGACTAAAAAGATATTCCCAGGCTCGATCTCCAAGAGCGGAAGGTCCGCGGGAATGCGGATATCCACGTAGCGAGTCCTCTCCGGCACGCCGACCTTCTCAGGCGGAACCCCAGGCAGCGTAAGGAATACCCCCTCGAAATCCTTGTAGGTCACGGCATGATCCTTCAAAAACTGATGCAGCATCAATTTGACGTAAGGCATGGTCGAGTTCCAAAGCCTCTGCTTCATCCGGCTGAAAATGCCTTGCAGATTCCAGTATCCCTCGCCCTCAAGATAATGCCTGAAGACCGTCGGCCTCAATGGGATGCCGTTGGCGGCCTTCACGGCCGCGGCAGGATCAGCGGAAACGAGCCGCGCCTCTTTGGGAAGATGATGCGAAACAGAACGCTTCAGGCTCGATGCAAGCCAATCCTCTTTGTTGGAAAGCCGCGTCTTCCATTCCCAGCCGCCTTGAGGCTTGGATAAAAGCGTTTGGGCTCTTGCCTTGGAAAGTTCCACGACTCCACCCAGAGAGCGCCAAGGGTCGAGCGATTCCTGCGCGGGGAAACCCGGCTGGTCGAAAGCGAGCATCGCGAGCTGGTCCAAGGTCTCCGCGGGCATGTCCTTAAGCTTATCGGCCGGGATATCCTGGAGCACGGAGTTGACGGCCAAAAGGACTTCCTGCGCGGACACGGGCGGACTATTCAAGAATCCGACTCCTGGAGCCGCCTTCAGCGAAGGCTCCTCCTTGCGCGCGCGATCCAAAAGCACGGCCGCCTTGACCGGGGAGAACGCCTCAGGCAGGGGCTTTGTCGGACCGTAGTCCGGGAAAAACGACTTCATGAGCACGGAGTCCTGCGGCAAAGAGTGCATGGACAGCCCAGGCAGCGCCGCCTCCACAAAACTTCCCAGCCTCAGCAAGCCCGGAGAGGCGATCGGCGCCAGCGGCGCGACCCCCGCGGAGCCCGCGACAGATTGAACCACGACACCCGCGCGGGCAAAGAGCGGCGCCTGAAGCAAAAGAACGCAAAGCAAGAAGTGCGCCTTGGAAATCCTCACGGGCTTTAGGATACCCGAAAGCTCAGCATCCTGCCCGAACCTTTCGGCCCCTTCCTGATCCAGCATTAGGCCTATCCTTTATCAGGCCCTTCGGCCTTCCGGCACAAGCCTATCGATCCGTCATCCCGGCGAAAGCCGGGATCCAGCAATCCCTGGGCCCCGGCTTTCGCCGGGGTGACGAAAACAAGGAACTCGTGACGCGCTAGAGGACTTCGACGTCTTGGGGACCGCGCAGAAGATAGCGATAAGCGGCCCAGCGGACTTTGCGCGTAAGAATGGAGCGCGCGAAACCCCAGGCATAGACCCCGGTGAGCAATGGAGAGAGCAGCACGGCCCAAAGCCGCTCGCCGGGCGCTGCCAAGGCGGCAAGATAGGCTGCATCGGAGAAAAGTAGAACTGCCAACAAGCCCCGGGAGCCCGGCGGATACAGAGCGCGGAACAAGATGAAGAGTTTCGCGACAGTCACGAGCGCGCCCATGGCCCACATCCACGGGACATAGACCCGGAAAGCCAGCAACCAGCGCCCGGTCATATTGAAGAATCCCGGGAAATCCGCGGACTCCTCGGAACTCGGCATAGCCTCATGCACGAAGACCACTCGCCCCTTGCTCTGAAGAAGCGAATGGAGCGCCAAATCTTCGAGCAGGGAGCGCGACCAGAGCGCCTCGATCCTCCAGTTCTCGAAATCCGCGCGCCGAAAAGCCAAGGATTGCCCGCAGGGAACCCCGAAGGCCGCCAGATAGGGAACCCCGGCCGCCATCCACGCCGAGCGCAGTCGCGCGGCCAAGCCTGCGGGACTCGAAGGAGAGCGAGGAGTGCGCGTTCCTCTCGATGCCGGCGACTCTCCTCCGTGCGCGCGGTAGCGCATGGCGCTGGTGGCCGCGGCAACCGACGGGTCCGAGAGCGGCGCGATGAGCGCGCTGATCCAGCCGGGCGGCACGCGCAGGTCCGAGTCCGTGAACGCGACGATCTCCGAATCGCGCGGGGAATGCTTGAGCCCGTGAAGGAGGTTATTGATCTTATCGCTGCACGCCCGGGCCGGGACCCCGCTGAAGAGCAGGCGCGCGCGCGGCTTCCCCGCCAGAAGGATCGAAAGCTCCTCATGCGCGGGATCGGACGCGGAGGGCGTGATGAAGACGAATTCGACGAGACCCGCATAGTCCTGAGAGAGCAAAGCCTCCACGCTTGGGCCGAGTTCCGCGCTCACCCCCGCGCAAGGGATGAACACCCGCACGCTCGGAAAACCGTCTTTCTTCGGAACCGCCTCTCCCTGAGGACTCCGACGGCGCATCCCCCTCAGGAATCTCCACGCGAAGAACCCCTGCGCCGAAGCAATCAGGAAGACCGCGGCATAAAGATCCCAGAACCGTATGAGGTGCACGCCCTAAGCATAAGCCCCCCGCGCCCTCCGGTCAAGAGCGCGGGGGACTGGGAACTTTCCCTCATCCTGCTCGTATATGCGGGCACAGGAAACCTGAGGCCTACGCGCCGGCTTATTTTTCTGTCATGCGGCCAAGAATATTGCGGCCTGGAATGCCGTGAATAGGACGAACAAGACAGGGTGGAATTTGGTAAAATTCCGCCATGCCTGTCGTCGAGAAAGCTGAGGAAACGCCGCTCTGGCGGCAGTACCGGGCGCTCAAGGCGGCCTACCCCCACGCCCTGCTCCTTTTCCGGCTGGGCGACTTCTACGAGCTCTTCGAGAACGACGCGCGCTCGGCCAGCCCGGTGCTGGGCATCGTGCTCACCCAGCGCCAGGGATTGCCCATGTGCGGCATCCCGCACCACTCCTCCTCGCAGTACATCGCCAAGCTGCTCAAGGCGGGCTTTAAGATCGCCATCGCCGACCAGGTCGAAGAGCCTTCCCAGGCCAAGGGCTTGGTCAAGCGCGCAGTCACGCGGCTGATCACGCCGGGCACTCTCGTCGAGGACGAGTACTTGGACAGCCGCGCCACCAACTACCTCGTGGCCCTGGAAATCGATACCTGCGGCTGGGGCTTGGCCTGCGTGGAGGCCTCCACCGGCGAGTTCTGGGCCACGCAGGTGCTCAACGACCAGGGCCATCTCCAGCTCTACTCCCTTTTAGCCAAGCTCGACCCCGCCGAGGTGCTCACCGACGCCAAGACCGCAGAGGACCTGCGCCTGCGCCACGCTCTCGGGCCGCGGCCGTCCTTGACCTTCTGGGACCGGCCCTTCCCCTCCCCGGAGGAGGTGCGCGGTCTCGGCACGGACGTGGATATCTGGAAGAACCGCCACCTGGCCCTGCGCGCCGCGCTCAAGGCCCGGCGCTATGTGGCCGACACCCAGTCTCATCTGCGCGACGTGCTCGTGCCCGTCTACCGCGAGTCCGCCGCGGAGATGCAGCTCGATGATTCCTCCATCCGCGCCCTGGAACTGGTCTGCTCCGGCGAGGGCGATCGCCGCAACTCCCTATGGGGGACGCTGGACCGCGCGCGAACGTCCATGGGCAGCCGCCTCCTTCGGCGCTGGATACTCCATCCGTGCACGGACCTCCAGGAGATCGAGCGCCGCCTAAACTGCGTCGAGGAACTCCTGGATAAATCCGAAACCCGCCGCAGCCTGGGCGCGGCGCTCTCCCAGATGTCCGACTTGGAGCGCATCATCAACCGCATGGCCACGCGCTCGGCCTCTCCGCGGGACCTGGCCGCTCTGCGCGATTCCCTGCGCCAGGCCGAGCATCTTCAGGCGGAGTTCAAGGACTGCGCATTCTGCTCGGGCATCGCCACCCTGGCCCAGGCGCTCTTGGATGTGGCCGCGCCGATCGCGCAGGTGCGAGCCCTCCTGGAACGCGGGGTCGCGGACCGTCCGCCGGCGCGCATCTCGGACGGGAACCTCATCCGCGAAGGCTTCGACGCGACTCTCGATGAGCTGCGCGCAGTGCGCTCCGACAGCCGGAAATTCCTGGCCGAGCTCGAGGAGCGCGAACGCCGCGACACGGGCATCAACTCCCTTAAAGCGGGCTACAACTCGGTCTTCGGTTATTTCCTGGAAGTCACCAAGGCCCATCAGGACAAGGTTCCCCAACGCTATACGCGCAAGCAGACCCTGGCCAATGCCGAACGCTACATCACCCCGGAGCTCAAGGAGCTCGAGGTGAAGATCCTGGGCGCGGAAGAGCGCTGCCTGCGCCTGGAAGCCGAGCTCTTCGAGCGCCTGCGCAGCGGCGTGCTCGACCACGGAAAGAGCGTGCACTCCTTCGCGCAGCTCTGCGCCCAGCTCGACGTGCTCTGCTCCCTGGCCGAGGTCGCGGCCGTGGGCGGCTGGACCAAGCCCAAGGTCGACCTTTCGCACAACCTGGAGATCGAGGACGGCCGCCATCCCGTAGTCGAGGCCCTTCTCCCCTCCGGGACCTTCGTGCCCAACTCGGTCAAGCTCGACGGGAACGACGCGCAGGCCCTGGTGATCACGGGCCCCAACATGGGCGGGAAGTCCGTGTACCTGCGCCAGAACGCCTTGATCCCCATCCTGGCCCAGATCGGCAGCTTCGTGCCGGCCAAGTCCGCGCGCATCGGCATCGTGGACAAGGTGCTCACGCGCATCGGCGCGCGCGACCTGCTCGCCCGCGGGGAATCCACCTTCATGGTCGAGATGCGCGAGACCGCGCACATCCTGCGCTCGGCCACGCTGCGCAGCCTGATCCTCCTCGATGAGATCGGCCGCGGCACCTCCACCTACGACGGAATCTCGATCGCCTGGGCCGTGCTGGAAACGCTCAACAAAGCCGGCGCGGCCGCGGCCGAGCGCTCGGGCGGTCCCAAGCCGCCGCGCGGGCCGCGAACGCTGTTCGCCACTCATTATTTCGAGCTCACCGAACTCGCCCAGCTTTTGCCCGGCATCGTCAACGCCAACGTGGAAGCCCGCGAATGGACCAACGCGGAAGGCCGCACCGAGGTGGTCTTCCTGCACAAGATCTCCCACGGGCCCGCGGACCGCTCCTTCGGCATCCACGTAGCCGAATTGGCGGGCCTGCCGCCGGCCTGCATCGCGCGGGCCCGCGAACTGCTCCAAGGCTTTGAAAACGAGAACCGCACCTCAGCGCCCTCCTCCTCTTCTCCCGCCGCGCAGAAGGAAGACTCCGGCGAGTTGTGCCTGCCCATCTTCGAGGAACATCCGGTCCTGCACGAGCTACGCCTGCTCAACCCCAACGATCTTACTCCCCTGGAAGCGCTCAACGCGCTCTGGGAACTCAAGCGCAAGCTCTGATGCCCTGCATCCTGCGCCTTCCGGAGGACGTGGCCAGCCGCATCGCGGCCGGCGAGGTCATCGAGCGGCCTTCTTCCGTCCTCAAAGAACTCATCGAGAACTCCTTGGACGCCGGGGCCTCGCGCATAGACGTGGAAGCCGAGGAAGCCGGCAAGAAACTCCTGCGCGTGCGAGACGACGGCTGCGGCATGGACGAGGACGACTGCCGCGCGGCCTTCGAGCGCCATGCCACCAGCAAGATCGCGAGCATCGAGGATCTAGATACGCTCGCCACCTTCGGCTTCCGCGGGGAAGCCCTTTACTCCATCGCCGCGGTCGCCCGCGTGAGCCTGATCAGCTGCCGGCCCAAGGCCAAGAACGGCTCGCGGGTGGAAGCAGAGGGCGGGAAGATCCTAAGCCTCAAGCCCGCGCCCCCCTCGCAAGGCACCACAGTGGAGGTCCGAGACCTTTTCTTCAACGTGCCCGCGCGAAGGAAGTTCCTGCGCTCGGAAGCAACGGAGAAAGCCCAGATCGCGCGCACGGTCGAGGATGCGGCCCTGGCCAATCCTCGGACAGCCTTTTCTTTGCGCACGGGACCCCGCACGGTGCTGGAATACTCCGCCGAACGCGGGGGCGACGACGCGCAGTGCCTGCGCAGCCGCTTAGGCGAGGTGCTCGGCACGGATTTCGTGAAGCTGCTCCTGCACGCCGAGGCGAAGGAGAGCGGGGTGAGGATACAGGCCTTCCTCTCGCCGGTCTCCGAGCTCGTGGCCTCGCGCCAGCTCCAGTTCTTCTTCATCAACCGCAGGCCCGTGTCCTGCCGGGCGCTCCAGCAGGCCCTCTACCGCGCCTACGAGCCCTTCCGCGCCAAGGACCGCCATCCCGCGGCCGCGATCTTCGTGGAAATCCCGGCAGAGGAAGTGGACGTCAACGTGCACCCGCAGAAGCGCGAGGTGCGCTTCCGCAGCGAGCGAGCGCTCTATGAAGCGCTCACGCGCACCTTCTCCGCCGCGCTCTTGAAATCCAAGGGCCTGCCCTCGCTCATGCGGCCCTGGGCCGCCGGGCAGCCCTCCGTCATCCTCCCGGCGGAAGCCGGGACCCAGGAAGAGTCTTCCGGTCGTCATATTCAATCTGATCGGCATCCCGGCGAAAGCCGGGATCCAGCAGGAGCCTCCAGCGTCCATGAGCCCCTCCACGCCCAGGAATTCTCCCTGCGCCAGGGGGCCCGGTCCCATTCGCATCTGCGCTGGCTGGGGCAGATCGAGCGCACCTATCTCGTGTTCGAGGCCGAAGGCGGGCTCCTGGTCATGGATCAGCACGCGGCCCAGGAGCGCGTGTTCTTCGAGCGCCATCTTGCGCGCCTGAAAGAGGGCGGTTCTCAGCCCCAGCGCCTCATGCTGCCTATCCCCGTGAGCCTTCCGGCCTCGTCGGTGGAACGACTCCTTGAACGTCAGGAGCGCCTGCGCGCGGCAGGCTTCGAGGTGGAGCGCTTCGGCCGAGGAGTGCAGGTCACGGCGGCTCCCGAGTTCTTCGAGAAGGCCGCGGACGTGGAGGAACTCATCCACCGGGCCATGGATCATTTTCTGTCTCCGGGGACGGCCAAGGCGGATGCGCGCTACGACGCGGCCGCGACCATGGCCTGCAAGGCCGCGGTCAAGGCGCACGATCCTCTCGGCGAGAAAGAGGCCCTGAGATTAGCTCGGGATCTTTTCGATTGCGAGGACCTTTCCTGCTGTCCCCACGGACGGCCGACCATGATGGGATTGGACCGGGAAGAACTCGCCCGCCGCTTCAAACGCTCCGGCGCTCCGCCGTTGTAAAGTGCGTCCCGCCGCATAACTCCGATCTCATATGGAATTCCTCGGAAGGCTTGGGGACATAAAGGAAGGTGCAGGCCCGCGCGCGCGCGCGCAGACGCTCCTGTAAAGGGCCCAGTTCCGCGCAATGATCGATCACCTGAAGGCGGCGGTCCAGCGCCACCCACTGCGCGGAATAATGTTTCGCCGTCTCCAGCAGGAACGATAGCATGGAGACAGTCTAGCGGAGCCGTGTTTCCTCCCCATCAAATCATCCTGAAGGAAAAACGAAGACGACGTTATTCGAGGTCGGATTTCTCGTCGGACCAGCGCTTGAGCGTGTCGGCTTCCTTGCGGCCGATCTCCCGTTCGCGCTCATACTCTTGGAGGAACTTCAGGAAAAGCGTGTTCTCTTCCGCGGAATGCGTGCCCTTCTGGTAGGCTTTGAAATAGGCCTGCCCTTCTTCGAGATAGGCCGTGACTTCCGCCAAGTCCAAGGCAAGTTCCGCCGCGGTATTGAGCTCGCGGCGAGCATGCGCCGGCGGCGCGGGCGGCACGGATCCGACAGGCGCTTGGCTCGGAGCCGCGACCGCGGCCGTAGACTCCGCGACGGCCGCGGCCGGAGCCGAAGAAATCTCCACGGGCGCCGCAAAAGCCCGCGCAGCCCCCAGCCCGATGAAAACCGCGGCAAAAAACATTTGGGATCTTTTCATCCCTGTATTCTGCAATTTTTTTCAGAGGCCGAGGAGGCGAGTGATGTCGCCTTCGGGGAGAGGAGAGGCGCGAAGGCTTAAGTGTTCGGCGGCGCGCACGACGGCCTCAGTGACCAAGGCCGGCTTTCGGCCGGGCAGGCGGACATGGTGGAGGCCGGGACCCTTGAAAGCCGCGACCTGCCTGGCGCCCTCGCCCATTCCCAGCACCACGATCTCGATGCCGGCATCTCGGTATTCCTGCGCGAGCTTGCGCATCTCAGGAGTCAGGACATAGCCGCCGCCGGACTGGGCCACGGCCTGCCCTTCTCCGTCCTTGTCTCCGTCCGTGAACAGGAGCAGATAGCGCACCTGCGCGCGCCGCGCCTCCGGCGATGCGCGCATCTCCTTGAGCTTGGAGCGCAGGGCCCCGATAATATTCGTGCCGCCCATCTTGCCAGCCTTCTTGGACATCTCGGCCAAGCGGCGCTCATTCTCGGAGCCGTCGAGCTTGGCCCCGAACGGGACCACCGTGATCGCCTCATTGCCTCCCGCGAACCAGGAAAGGTCGTAGGCGAAGTGCCCGGGCTGCTGGTCGCGCAGACGCCAGAGGTCCCGGCCGGTCGCGCTCACGGCATAGCCCAGCTCCGACTGCACGTCCTTCATGCTGATGCTGAAATCCATGAGGATGGAGACCGCTATCTTCTTCAAGGCGCCCGCATGCTCGCGGACCAGGAACTTCTTTTCTCGATTGAGCGCGAGAGCCACGGGGTCCACGCGCGTGCCTTCCTTGACCTTGCGCCAGCGGCGGGAAGACCTCTCCCTCATGGCATCGAGCAAGCGCTGGAGAACGGACTCCGCGCGGGCTCCGGCGGAGAATCCTTCCTGGGAGCCGGCCTCGGCCCCTACGAGCTCAGGCGGCTGCGGTTCCTCAGCCGCGGCTGAGGAACCCTTTCCAGCTGCGTCCTGCCCATCCTTGTTTTGCGGAGGAGCAGGCTTCGACGCAGGAGATCCCTGTCCGCCGCTCCCGCCCTGCGAGCCTTGCCCTGCGGACTGGGGCTTTGGCTGAGCCTGACCGCTCTTGTCCTGGTCTTGTTTCTGTTCTCCGAAAGACCCCCCGGATTTCTGCTGCGGTTCTGCGCCGTTCTTCCCATCAGAGCCCTTCTCTTGAGCCTCGGGATTCGGCTCTTCCGTGCTCTTTGCTTGCGAGCCTTGTTCACCCGGGCTCTCCTTCTTGTCTTGCCCCTGCCCTTCCTCCTGGGCTTTCTTCTCTTGATCGGGTCGATCCTGGGGCCCTTGCTCCGGGCCCTGCTCCTTGCCCTCGCCTTGGCCTTCCTCCGAGGGATTCTTGCCCTTTTCGGCTCCCGCCTTCTTTCCCCGGCTCCGGCCCTTCCCATCCCCTGAACCGGATCTCGGGAGCACGAAGGTCTTCAAGCGCTCCCAGACGCCGTAGAAGGTCTCGATGATGTCCGGCAGTTCCTCGCCGGCGGGCGCGGACATGCGCGAGAGCAGGACGCGGTCGAGGATGCGCGCATCCACGGGGAAACGGCCGGAACGGATGTCCGAATTATAAGCCAGCGCGATCGAAACGTTCTCCCCGACGGTGAACGACGGCTCCTCGGGATACATGGGCGAGACTGTTTTTTCTCCGCGAAGCAAAGGCTCCAGGACCCACAAGAGCCACGGAGCGGCGTTGGCCTCGTCGATCAAGATGACCGTATTCCCCCGGCGCAGGGATTCGTAGAACTCCTTGCGCCGCAAAGTCATGTCCCCTTGCGGATCCTCGGAGATGTCCGCGGTCATATCCGTGATCGTGCCTCCGGCATGCGCTTGGACCTTGAGGAAATCCCTGCCCGTGATCTCAGCCCAGAGCTCCGGCAGCTTGGACTTGAGCGCCCCCGGGTCTCCGATGAGCGCTATGGGCATGGAAAGGCTGTCGGCGCGCGCGAACAAGGCCAAGGCGCGCAAGGACTCCGGCGTGGGCCGCACCCCGTTATGCTCCAGCGCGTCCAGGACCGATGCCGCCTTAAGCCCCGCGCGCACGGGGATGCCGTCGATGGACTCGATGCGAGAGGAGAGCGTCCCATCCCCGGTCTTGAGCTCGAAGCGCTTGGGCCGCGCATCAGAGGCGCCGGGCTGATCAGGGCCCGGCAGGTACGCGCTCAGAAGCTCGAGCGCTTCCTTGCGTCCCTCCTCCAGCGCGGAGATGCGCGCGCCGAAGATCCTCTCGGCCTCGAAGAGCACCGCGCCTGCCGCGGAAAGCTTCGGATCCTCGCGCCTAGCCGCCTGCACAGCCTTGGCTACCGCAGCCAGATGCTCGTCCGTCAACAGGGCCTGCGGCCCGCGCAAAGGGAAGACCCGTCCAAGTCGATTCCAAAGCGCAGAGAGCAGCCGAGACTCTTCCTCGGTCGAACCGTACAGCGAGCGCAAGGCTTGTGCAGGGGCGGTCCCCTCATCAGCGCGCGCAGCGGAATCTTCGGGAACGCGAACCTTGGCCCAGCGGCTCAAAAACGGCGCGGAGATGTCCGCGGGATTCCCCTCGGCCAGGAAATGAAGGCCCGCAGGCTTATAGAACCTCCGCATCCGGCCCTCTCCCGCATCCAGGTCCGCATAGCCCTTTTCCAAAAGCTCGTTGAGCGCCGTACGCGCCTCTTCAGGCCACTGATCCATGTTCCTGATCCAAACGATGACCGGATCGACCTTGCTGGAGCCTTCCTGCGTCAGGTGACGAGTCAAGCGTCCGGGCAGGAATCTGGCCCTGGGCTTGTTCTCCGCGCGAGGTCCGAGCACGGCGAAGGGCCCGCCGATGATCTCGCGCACGTCGTTCTCCGGCGAAGCGTCCACGGTCTCGATCGCGGCGCCTTCGCGCTTGGCCAAAGCCGCGGCGATCTCGGAGGTGCGGGCCCCGCGCTCGGGCAAAAGCAGCACGGGCTCGCCGGCGGCCAGCAGAGTCCACGCCTGCTCCTGGACCCGGCTTTCCTCGGCAGTCGCGGCCGGAAAGCTCTCGGCCGCATCCGAAAGCAGCCGCTTCTCCCAGCCTGAGACCTTCTGCCCGCGGCCCAGAACGGATCGGAGCAGTTCGGAAAGCCTCTGCGAGTCCGGGAAGAACGGAGCAAAGACCATGCGCAAGACCTTGTAGAAATCATACTCCCCGATCCAGCCCCACGACCGCCCTTTAAAGAGCCGCGCCGCGCGGCGGAGTTCGCGGCGGGTAAGGTCCCCTCCATGATCGCCCAAAGCCGACTTCACGGCCAGGAACGCCTGCGCCGCAGCGAACCTCCACGACTCCTTCGATGCGCCGAGGAAGCGGCCGAAGAACCCGGCCAAGGCTTGGGCCTCGTTCTCCTCGTCGAGACGGATCGCATGCAGATAGGCCGAGAGCTCGCTCTTGGGCCTCAGCCGCGACTGTGCTTCCTCGTCGTTGGAGGTGAGCATGAGATGGAAATCCGGACTCCGTTCGAGCGCGATCTCGGAACCCGGGAACTCCTGGAGTATGAGCTTCTTCTCTCCCCGCGCGATCAAGGCCGGCCAGCTCAAAAGCTCCCGAGCCCGTTCCCCCACCGCGCCCTCATCCGCGTTGAAGACCCCGCCGTTGACCAGCATGTCCAAAAGCTCGGGCTTGAAGCGCAAACGGCCTTGCGCGTCGCGGACAGGGCGCGCCGTGAGGACCAAGCGCCCGTATTCATCCTCTCGGAAGCTGCCGATGAGGTCCGAAAGCTCGCGATCCGCGTGCATGAGGAAGGTGTGCCGAGGCAGGCCGAGCAAGAGCGGCAATTCGGATGCCGCGGCGGTCTTGCCGGAGCCGGGTCCGCCTACCAAATATACGCCCCAGTCATCCGCGAAAGCCTCCAATGCCGAAGCCTCCGCCTTCTCCAGCGCCGGGGAAGCCAGAAGGAAATCCGCCTCGGTCAGCGGCTCTCCGGTGTAGGGATTGGCCAAGTCGTTGAGTTCCAGAAGCTTGAGCTCGCCGAATTCCCCCGCGCGCTGCGTCGGCCGCCCGGAAAGCTTCTTCATGCCGGGGAGCAGCGCGTGGCGCGTCTTGTACCAGCGGCCCAGATACCTCAGGAAAACCTTCCCTTGCCCATCGGCCGCGAAATAGAACGGCAGATCCCCGTAGCGCGGTTCAAAGCCCGCCGGACGCACGGACTCCGCGCTGTCCCTGCGCACCGCGCGAAGGACCTCCACCGACTCCGGAAGCTCCCCCAGCGCAACCGCGCGTCCGGACTCCAGCTCCAAGGCCGTGTCGGAGTCCTGCACCATGAACTCGCGCGATGAGAAGATCCTCAGGTAGCCGTCAGCGTCCGGCTCAACGGACGTGGACCCATCCGCCGAGTAGACCGGGGATATCCCGGGGTTCTTCGCGGGGATTGTCCGAGGCCGTCCGGATTCCGCGCGCTCGTAGCCCGCGGGACCCTCGCGATAGAGCAGGACCTCTCCGTTGTAAAGGATGAGCCGGAACTCGCGGCTGTCCGGAGAGACCGTGATGGACTCCGCGCCTCCCATGCTTCCGTCCTGGAAGACAGGTTCGTAGAGCTCCCCCCTCTTCTCGAACACGCAAAGGCCTCCGGCAGGGGCCCAGCCGGACAACGGGACCTGGACCGCGGCCTGCCCAGGGACCGCTCCGATCTGCGCGAAGATGCGCGAGCCGTCCAATGTGCCGGCCACGGCGTGGACCGCGTCCGGGAGGACCGTGCTCCAGGCTTTCCTATAATGAATCCCGTCCTTTTCCCGCCGGTAGGCCTGGATCCAGCCTTCCGCACCGCTGCCGAAACCCGTCTTCGAACTTCCTCCGACGACGACCGTGCTCCCGTCCGCGGATATCCAGAACGAGTGCCTCCGCGATTGCGGACCGCTCAACTCGGAGAACAAATGATCGCTGAAGCCCTCTCCTTGGCTGCGCAGGACGCGGGCATCTCCGTTCTGCACGGCCAGAACGCTCCGGCCGTCCGCGGACACCGCAACCGCGGGCGCGTACGGCCGGCGGCCCAAGCCGCCCCGCTGCCAGGCCTGCCGATAGCCTTCGCCCTGCGCGGCGAAGACCCGGATGTTGTTCTTCTCATCCGCAAAGGCCAGGGTCTTGCCGTCTCCCGAGATCGAGACTGAGACGATCGGAGCATCCGAACTCGTGTTGAAGACCTCGCGATAGGCGCCTGGAGCTTCCCGCTGGAACAAGCGCGCCGTCCCGTCCTTGGTCCCGGCCAGGATGAAGCGTCCGCCGGGAGTCACGGCAACGGCAAGGGCCGGGCTTCCCGCGTCCAGGATCTGCCCGGGCATGGCGGGCCTTCCGGAACGGATCAGGTCCAGAGGCTTGAGCCTCGAAGTCCGCTCCGCCTGCCAAAAAAGAGCATCCCGATGTCTTTGGAACCAGGCTGCGACTCGGCTCAAGGCGCTGCTGCGCCTGAGCAGGGGACCCGCCAGGCGTTCGCGCTCATTGGCGCGCAGTTCGGCCTTGGCCGCGGTCCCGGAGAGGTCATGGAGCGGCAGGGACGCGCCGTCCCCGAAGAGGACGCTGCCCGCGTTCACCACGCCCTTTCCCGGAGCGAACCTGCGCAGGACCACGCCCCGGCTCGTGTCGTCGACGAAAGACAGCGAATCCTCCCCGGCTCGCGCCGCGAGGATGGAACTGCGGGAATTCCTTGTCCATGCCGGTGCCGCGTCCTTGATGCCGCCGACGAGGCGCAGGAGCTTGGCCCGCGTCCCGGAGATCAGCAGCAAGCGCGAACCGTCCGAAGACAGCGAAAGCCCCTCCACCCCCAAGGCGGACATGGAGCCTTTTTCCTCGTAAAGCCGATTATCGCCCGACAAGCTCGCCTTTTTCTCGAACTCATGGAGCCGAGTATTCCCCGCGACAAAGACGCGGCCGCCGTCGCGGCTGAGCGCCAGAGAGCGCACGGGCTCGCCCGCGGGGATGAGGATGCCGGACTGCTCGAAGACGCGGTTCTCGCGGACATACGCGCGCAAAAGCGCGCCGTGCGCGAGGAGGATGGTGCCGCCGTCCGGACTGAGCGCCGCGGCCTCCGTGTACATGCCGTCCGCGCCTTCGATATGCGCCAGGCCGACGTTCTGCTCGCTGATGCCGCCGGCGGCAAGCACGCGGCCGTTGTCCATGAGCACCAGCAGGGTCTTCCCGTCCGCGGACAAGAAGAGCTGTTTTGCCGCGTGAGGGATCGGGACGCGCACGGGCTTGAAAGACGAACCCTTGCTCTTTTTACTCCAGACGCAGACGTAGTGATTGAAGTCCGCGTTCTGCCCGGCGCTCGCCAAGGTTTCGCCGTCCTCGCTGATCGCGAGCGCGTCCACCGTATCCAAGGCGGAAGGAGTAGCGGACCAGACGACGGAAAGGTCATCCTTCTCAGCCTTGAAGAGCTTCAGCAGTCCGTTGCCTCCCAAGCCGAAGGTCCAGCGTCCGTCCGCGCTCACGACCGCCCTGCGCAGATAGCCCAGTCCGAAGTCCTTGGGCGCGAACTCCACGGACACCATATCCCCGTCCTTGAACTCCTCGGGCTTGGCCGCCTTGAACCCGTCCTCGGGAACCCCTTTTGCCAATCCCAAGAGCGTTTGCAAGGACTCCTTGACGCTCTCTCCCAGCTGCGAAGCCGCTCGCATGAACTCTCCGGCCGGCCCGCTCACGCCCGCGGCGCCCATGCCGCGCCAAAGCGGAGATAAGAGTTCCCACTCCAAAAGCTCGCGTCCCTGCTCCGGCAGCGCGGATAAGAGCACGTCCTTGAGCACGGCCTCCACGGCCGCGGCCATGGCCCCGGCGCCCTTTTCTCCGGCCATGTCCGAGGATTCTTTCTCTCCGGCAACGGCCTGGGCCGTGCGTTGGACCCAGCGCAGGAACCGGGCATGGGAAGCGAGTTCCCGCGAGGCATCCGTTCCGGCAAGCCCCCGCTCCCAGGCGCGATACGCCAAGACGGACCAGCGCGCCAGGAACACCGCGGCCTGCGGCCGGCCCGGCAGAGCGGCTGAGAACGCTTCCAGGGCGCGCGCTCTGAGCCAAGCCGCGCCCTGCCTGTAGGAGAACTCGACTAAGCGCGAGCGCTCGGCCGCGGACCAGTTGATGGGAGAATCCGCGCGGCTGATGAAGAGCATGCGCGCGTTCGCGGGCTTCTGCACCGTGACCCCATCGGCGGGATGCAGCTCCCCGTTCTGAAGGAACTCGTTGGCCGCCACGATGACCTCGGGCCGCAGGTTGTGCGCGTTCTCGAAGACATAGAGGACCTTTTTGCCGGGAGCTTGCGCGGCCTTCTGCGCCATGCGGCCGAAGATGCCGTGCCGGAATTGGAGCTTGCGCGTCCCTTCCACGGGGACCAGCCCGCCTTCGAGCTGGAAGCGGTCGGTCTGGTCCGTGACCGGGATGAACACGATCTCCATATCAGGATCCTGCCGCTGAAGAGCTTCAAGTTCTCCGCGCAGGTCCGTGTCCGCGTTCACGCGCAGGTGCACCGGCCGTCCTTTGTCCAAGAGCTGGTCCTTGAGCATGTCCATGAGCTTCGCGGGCTTGGGATGCAGACGACAGCGGCTGCGGAGGATGGACGCGGCGAACCGTTGGTCCGAGGGAGAGCGCCAGCACGCGGCAAGATGATCGTAGGCCGCGCGGCTCAAGGCCGAATCCGCGTCCATGCCTTTGCGCATCAGGGCCGCGGCATCGTCGCAGATACGGCCCAGTTCGCGCAAAGAGAAAACGCGCTTCTCCGAAAGCCCGAATTCGCCGTTGACGCGCGCGCCCTCCACGACCCTGAACACGTCCGCGACGCGGCCGGCGAACTCCTCCAGACCGATCGTTCCCGCGGGCCAGTCTTTCTTCAGGCGAAGACGCGCATGCAGGCTCAGGCGCGCCTTTTCAAGGTCCGCCACGCGGTCCACCTCCAGCGGCGAGAGCGCCTGCAGCCGCGAGATGTCCGCGACCAATGCCGAGACCTCCAGGCCGGGCGTGAGTTCGTCCAAGGCCTCAGGAAGCTTCCCGCGCGCGTCATACTCGCCCTCGGGATTGGTGTCCACCAGGATGAGCGACCCGCGCGGGATATGCAGGGAGGGACTCTCTTTGGCCGCCGCGACCGGGAATTCCAGAAGCGGCACGGTCCGTCCTCCGCCGCGGTCCTTCTCAGCCTGGGCCAACTGCACAAGCCACCAGCCGAAGCTGGCCTTGCCGTCCTCTCCGAGCAGGGTGTTCATCTCGCTGAGCGCGGCCAAGCCTCCGGCTTCGAGAGTCCGCTTGAAGACCGTGTCTCCGTGGAAGCGCAGGAAACCGTCCTGATCCTGCCGGTAGCGGCCCAGGAGGTCCCCAAAGCGCGAATCCGCGTCGAAGGGATGGGAGAGGAACGGAATGCCAAGGAGCCGGGACAGAACCGAGCCCGCATGCGTCTTGCCCACCCCGGTCGGGCCCTGCACGCGCAGGATGGGATGCCCGTTCTCGCGGGCCCATTGCATGGCCGCGAGCATGCGCGCGGCATCGAAGTCCAAGACGATGCCGGCCTTCTCATAGAGCGCCTCCAGGAGAGCGTCCTTGGCTGCGCGCTCCCGCTCCTTGTTCGCGGGCCCGCGCTCTTTTCCCATGGCCTCTCGTGAGAAGAACTCCTTGAAGAGACCGTCATACTCCGGCCCCAAGGGAATGCTCGCTCCGGGAAGAGCGAGCAGCACCGCGCCTCCTTCCCGGCGCAGGGAAACATGCTCAAGATAGTTCTCTTCGGTCACTCCCTCGGGAAGCTTGAAGACGGGCGCCTCGGGCTCGGCAAAGGAAGGCATGCGCTTGACCAGGACCCGGTCGTAGAAAGAGCGGTCCTCCACGGACGCGCCTTCAGCGGAGGAGAAGAAGATGCGCAGGTTCTTGGGCAGTTCCAAACGCCCCAGCTCCGGGTCCGTGAGCACTCGAGTATTCACGGCCTCATGCAGGCTCATGCGCACCCCGTGGTCCATGGCCTCGAAGTTCTCAATGAGGAGCACGACCGCATGGGGTTCGCGGCCTTGGGCTTTTGCGAGCTCAAGCTCCGCGGCCGCGCGGCGGATGGAGCGGCTGAGTTCGCCGTAGGCGAACTCCACGCCCTCGCGGTCCTCGCGCGGAACGGGGTGTCCGATGAGCTGGAGCTCCTCGTGCGGATGGCTCCAGAGCACGCGCAGCTCCGCTTGGTCCTCGGCGGTCTTCTTGCGCAAGGCATCCAGGAAAGCGCGCCGTCCTCCCTTGGGCAGAAGGAAGAGCACCGTATCCTCCGTAAGGAAAGCCCTGCGAATTCGACCGGCCAAACCTTCTTCTTTTTGGGGCTCTTTTCCGGAACCCGATCGAATGCTCTTGTCTGAGCGCTCCAGCGCGGCTTGGGCCTGCGCAGCAAGAGCGCCGAAATCCTCCAAGGGAAGACCCTCGGGCAGGAACGCGCCGAAGTGCAGGGCGATGAGGCTGGACCAGGCCTTGTCGTCGTCTTTCAAGACGCGCATGTCCCCATAGACATGCTCCAGGGCCAGGAGCAGAGCCTTGGCAAAGGGCGCGATCTCGCCGGACTCCTTGAAGCGCCGCGCGAAGGAGAGCATCGCCCTGGAGAACCTGCGCTGAGTGCGCAGTGAAGAGACGTAGGGCTTGAGCCCCGGCTCCAAGCTCAGCAAGACCTGCTCAAAAGAAGCCTGCGCCGCGGTGAGGCTCCTGAAATCCTCATAGCTCAGCCCCGCGACAGCCAGGATCTCCCGAGTCTCGGCGGAGAGCTCATGCTCCGAAGGCTCTTCCAGAGTCCGCGGATCCGTCTTTTGCAGAGACGCGCTCTGCCCGGATTTCTTCGGCTCAGGCGAGATGCCCAGCGCTCGCTCAATGACCGTCCCGAGATCCGCGGCCTTGGTCCCGATACCATCCCATGCTCCGGACCCAAGGACCGCCAACCCCTCCGCCGGGATATCTTGCGCCCGCCCTCCGCCCGCCTCCCCGAACCTTTCCACGACAGCGTCCAGTTCTTTGGTGCCAGGGGTCGACTTAGCGGCATTGTTTCCTCGAAAAAGTCGAGCGGCTTTACCTGGCTGCCCCCTGCCGCCAAAGCTGCTGCCGTCAAAGTCAGGCTGCGGCTTCTCACTGGGTTGGACCCTGGTGCCAGGGGTCAACTTAGTGGAATTGCTCCCCGGCGAAAGTTGAGCTATTCCACTAAGTTGACCCCTGGCACCATAATTCGGCAAGAAAGACGGGACTAGGGCTGATGCAGGAAGGCGGCTGCTGTCGGAACCTTGAGGAAATTGCAGCTGCGGGAGGATGGTCTGCGCCCCTGTTCCTGCCGCAACAGGAACAAGGGCCTTGCTCTGCGCGAGCACGGACGCGGGAATCGCTCCCTGAAGCAGAGCCAGGATGAGCGAACAGGAAATAGTCTTTCGAATCACGCGGAATTAAGAATAATATTCTCGCGCGATATTATCGTGAGCCCTCCGGTATAAGGCAGGAAGGTCTTTGGACCTCGATTGATTGGGCCTTTGGCCCCGGAACCTATTGTCGAAAAATGGGTCTTGACAGTAAATCGTTCGGGGCTATACTAGTAATGACGGACAGCAGACGGATTTGGGGCGCGGACCGATCGATAAATAACGATGCCTGGTCCGCGCCTCGCTATTGGTATTTACGTTATCGGCCGAAGAAGTAGCCTATCAGCGAGCCCACGAAAGCCCCGGCTGCGGCACCGACAGGCCCGGCAAAAAAGAATCCCACCCCGCCAAGGACAAGCGCCCCGCCCAAAGCCCAGGCCATGCCATGACCGCTGGAAGCCGCCTTGGGCCGTTCATCCTTTTCCAAGGGGTTCTTAGGTTCGCGCAGGTCCGCACGCTCAGGATCGCCCATAACGAGATTCGCCGTCACCGGCTCCAAGCGCTGCCGGCCGGCTGGAGCATCGATCAGGGGAACTGAAACGAATCCCGTCCTGGAAGCGGAGTTGTCCAGGACCAGGCCGGCTGTCTTGGACGCCTCCTGAAGATCGGAGGATTTCGCGGCTTTCTGGCTATAAGACTCCGCGGCTTCCAGGGAAGCCGTTGCCGCAGCTTCGCAGGATGCATTATTTTGTGTCAGAGTTAAGAAATATACAATAGCAGCGAGTACAGATGCCTTGTTTCTCATAGGTATAGTATACACTAAACTAAGACTATGAATAAAGCAGTTTCTGCTATCCACCATAGATGCAGAGTTAAAAACTCAACTAAACGATTTATGAGACATCTGTGTGCCTGAGTTTAGTATTGTATATATAGGAAGTTGATTTCCAGACAAAGAGGAGGGGGCACCAGGGCATTCCTCCGTGCCCTCGTGCCCCCCGTTACGAACGACGTGCGGCGCATACTGCAGGACTCCTTGCGCCTACGTCAGCCCGCCAGGCCTACAGCGGGTACTTCACGACTCCCTAGGGTACGTACGGAACTTTAACGGAACCTCGGCGGTGTAGCCGTACATACACGGGTGCTTCTGCGAACCCACCTCCTACGACCAACGATCGCGATGACCTGCGACCGTCCGACGATTAAGTATTGGTCCGCGGACGGTTTTTGTCAAGGCCCATTGAGGACCTAGCCAGGATTCCGGAAAAATTCAGGCATGGACAGACTTGAGGCGCGCGAATTTTTCCGGCTAATGCTATTTCAGCCCCCAGAGGGGATGCCACTGAGGGCTCAGGAGCACGCGCGGCCCGAGCTTGCCGCGAGCCCTCTTGATCCATCGCACGGATTCAGCGGAGGATAAGGGTCTGGACGCCGCTTTTCTGCGGCCGGGATGCGCCGTGGCAGGCTGAAGGAACAGGGGCACGCGCGGAAAACCCGCCATCAATACGAGCAGGCGATCGAACTCCTGCCGAGTGGACGCCGCGGTGAGCACGACCTTGATGAAAGTCTTTCTGGGAAGGACCCTGAGAAATGCTTCATGCTCATCCCAAAGCCTTTGCCCGGACCCGGAAGGCAGCTTGATATCCATGGACACAAGGTCCGCGAGCCTGGCGAGACTTTTAAGGGCCTCCGGCAGGGTCCCGTTAGTCTCCAGATGGTTCTGCATGCCCTTCTGCCGCACCCAGACCATCAAAGGCTTGAGGAAATCCGCGTGCAGAAGCGGCTCCCCTCCGGTCCAACTGACTGCCGCATGCTCCTGGTTCCGGCACAGCGCCTTGATCGCGGTCTTCAACTGGTCCGCGGTCCAAAGACTCCCGGTCCCAGGCCGTCCAGCGGGCTCATCACAGTAGCGGCAGCGCAGATTGCAGCCCCCGAAGCGCACGAAGATCTGCCTCTGCCCCAGCCGCAGCCCCTCCCCCTGCAAGGAAGAGAAGACTTCCACGATCCTTGCGCGTGGAGCCGTCCTTCCTTCAGCCTGACCGGCATTCTCCCCGGAGTCCCCCCGCTGTCCGCGCCAATAGCTGTCGAGCGCCGCGGTCGCCGGAGAATCAAGGCCGGTCTTCTTGGCTTGCCCTTCCGCCTCAGCCAACACGGCGGCCACGGCCCGCTTCTGCGCAGGGCCCAAATACCTCAGCAGGCTCGCGAACCTGCATGCCTGGGACGACCCGTCCTTGTGCCGGGTCAAGGCTGAGCACAGGAAGCTTGGAAGCATGTCGAGCCGGCGATGATGCCGCAGGACCGCGTCAAGGAACGCGGGCAGGTAGGCGGCAAGCCCCTTAGGCGAAAGGAAAAGGACCGCCTCCCGATGCTCCTCCAAAAAACGCCGGCCGAGCCTGCGCCATGATCTGCCGCGCGCAGCCCGGATGAACGCATCGCGGTCCAGATAGGTCCGGCCTGAAAGGCCGAATGCCCCCGCGGCATCGAGCCGATGCTCCGGAAATGCCTTTACCAGGAGCTCAGCCGCGGACCGGCCGCGGACTTGGGTCCGCGCGGATAGGGAAGCGCCCGTTATTTCAGGCACTTCTCGCAGTTGCGGACCGCCGTCTCATACTCGCGAACCGCTTGAGCGTGGCCGCTTTCTCCTGCCTCCACGGACCGGACCAAGCGATCGGCGATCTCCTTGACCGGCTTGGTCTCGCCGCGAAGCTTCGACTTCGTCTCGGCGAATATCGCGGCCACCTCTTTGCGGCTCGCGACGCACTGCCTCCCATTATCCAGCCGCTCGCGGAGCTCCGGCTTGCGCTGCGAGGGCTGGCAAGCGATAGGCTTGCTCTTGCACCACCTCGTCACGCGCTGCTGGGCATTATTGCACTTGGACTGAAGAGAGGAGTACGGGATCAGGCCGCAGCCAGCGGCCTTCTCCGCCTTTTTAAAGTCCCCGAGCTTGTCCGCGAACGCCGGCATGGCTCCCGACCACAACGCCCCGCAGAACACGGCAAGCAGCACGATCCCTTGTTTTTTCATATGCACCCCTCTCACTGGATTAGCCTGAACTTCCGAAAGACCGTTCCTTTACCCAAAACAGCATTGCACGAATCATCTCAAAAACGCGCCCCAAGAGACAGCCTTTGGACATTGCCCAGTTCGCCGAAGGGCGTGAAGGTGTAGTCCGCGCTGTAGCCTCGCAGGCGCAGGCCGAATCCCCCACCCAGACCTGCCAAGCCCAGGCCGCTATTCTTCCCAGAGCGCGTCGTGCTCGCGGAAGCATAGCCCGCGCGCAAGGCAAAGCCGCTGATGATCGAGTATTCCGTGCCTATTCCTACGTCGAAACTCTTGTCCTGCGGCTCATGGCGCACGTCCAAGGCGATATTGAAAGCCCCGGCCAGCCGATAGGCGCCGCCCACGGCCAAGGTCAGAGGAAGCGGATCGCGCTGGTCCAGGAACTTAAGGCCCTGCCCAATGTTGAGCACGGAAAGGCCAACAGTCATGGGCAGGCCATCGAGCTTCTGCATGGCCCCGAAATCCACCGCGAACGTGGAGGCTGAGTCCGAGCCGATCCTGCTCTCTAGGTACTTCACATTGAAGCCCGCGCCCAGTTTCCCACCCAACGCATCAGCGATTGGCCGACCGTAGCCCAGGGTGTAAACGCTGTCCGAGGCTGTAAATCCCCCCGTGACCTGCCGGTCCGCGCTTCGACCCTCGATGTTCCCCATGCCCAATCGCGCCATACCGATGCCCAGGCTGCCGGTCTTAAGCGGCTGGGCGAAGCCCAGCACATCGAACTGCGAGTCCATGAGCCATTGAGCATGCGTGAATCCCAGTTCCCGCTTGGTCAGGCCGCCCAGGCCGCCGGGGTTGTAGCGAAGCGCGTTGATGTCCGAAGCGAGTGCGGTGTAGGCGCCGCCAAGGGCCTCGGCCCGCGCCCCCGTGCCGATCCTCAGGAACGCGGCCCCGGACTCCAGCGCATATAAAGGAATCGCAGCCGTTTCAAATAAAAGAGCGGCCAAAGATAAGAGGAACAGCCCATGCCATGTCCTCTTGCGCTTGCCGGGAAAGATCCGCATATGACTGGAGCGGCCCGAATGGACCGGAAAGTTCGAGGGCATCATCGCACTACCCCCAGTTTTCCTGACTTCCTTATGCTTGCCTGCCCGCCCTTGCGCGCCTCGATCGCATAGAAGTATACCCCGCTGGCGATGCGGCCTTCCCAAACGTACTCATAGGCATACTCCAAGCCTTGTCCATCATTTACCGTGCCGGGAGGACCCTCGATGCCGCCGGAATGGACCAGGCGGCCGGACACATCATAGATGCGGATGCTCAAGCCGTCTGCCAGCCCCACTTCCACATGGAATGTAGGCTTGGCCCCGCCCCTGGCGGGGTTCGGGAATACATAGATTTCATGCAGGGCAAAGGCCTCGCTTGCAGCGGAGGGTCTGGCTGACTGCGCCATGGGCTGATAGAGCGAGAAATGGGACACCCTGGCGCGCAACCTGCCCTTGCCTTGGTCCAACTCGGATGAGACCTGCGTCCACTTGCCTGCCTCTGGGTCCCACCAGTAGAGCGCCAATGTTCCGGCCTGTTGATCCGCGGCAAGGCCG
The DNA here is from genome assembly GCA_041661185.1 of Elusimicrobiota bacterium. GTDB lineage: Bacteria > Elusimicrobiota > Elusimicrobia > UBA1565 > UBA1565 > JBAZUV01. The sequence continues at coordinate 43,291 of JBAZUV010000011.1, read as the reverse complement.
TAGGGCAGTTCGATGGTCGCGGGGATGTCGAACTGCGTGCCTTCCGGTCCGAACTCCACGGCAGGGCCTGCGGCGGAAAGTCCGGCCTGCGCCTGCGCGGCCATGCGCTTGCCTTCCACCTGCTCTCCGGTTTGCCGGCCTTTCCTCATGCTCAAGGACAAGTCTTCGGCCACGGCATTTGCAGGTACTTCCACACTCACGCGCAAAGCGTTCTCCACACGTCCGCCTTCCTGTGCAGGGATGGACAATTCGGCCTCATAGTCCCAGTCAGGTTGGTTCCATGACCCAGCAGTTGTGCCGGTCTGTCCTGCGCCTGACGCGGCTAAGGCAAGCATGGACACGGACTTTACCGCGGTCACCGAATACTCCAGGGAATTGCTCTGCACGGCTCCGCCCGCAGGGGTGCGCTCTACGACCACCGGATAGGTTCCGATGGCTAGGCTGTCGGGCACGATGCACTTGATCTTCGCATCCGTCCAGGAACTTAGTGCCGCCGCGATGCCGTTGATGAGCACTCGGTTATAGCTCGCGCCTGCGTTGTAGCCGAACCCGCTGCCGTAGAGCGTCACACTGGTCCCGGCTTTTCCGCCCGTCGGCGTCATGCTCGATATCTGCGGCACGACCACCGTAAAGTCCATGGAAGCGCTCGCCTGCACGGCGCCGTCCGTTGTGCGGCGCTCGATCCACAAAGGATATATGCCAGGAGCCAATGTCCCTGGAACCTTTGCCCCGATCTTCGTATCCGTCCAAGTGGCCAAGGGCGCGCTCGTGCCGTTGATGAGAACCTGCGTGTACGCGCCGTTGGCTGGGCCGAACCCGGTCCCGGTCAAGGTGAACGAAGAGCCGATAGGCGCCTGGGCAGGCGCTAAGGAGGAAACAGCCAGCGGCGTGAGCGTAAAGCTGGCTACGAATACGCTCTCATCCGCCGCGCCCTGCACGCGCTGGATGCTCACCGGATAAATACCCGGCTGCATTGCGCAGGCTTCAGCACCCTCGCAATAGGACTCATGGCCCATCCCAGGGATCTTTGCCGTGATCTTCGTATTCGTCCAGGAAGTCACGGGGACCGTGCTCGCGCCGATCCGCAGACGCGTTTCCTGCCCGGACCAGACGCCGAAGCCCGCGCCCGTGATCGTGATGGGGATGCCGATGGGGCCCGTGGAAGGATTCATGCTCGCGGGCGACATGTTGATGACTTCAAAGAAGACAGGCGCGCTTTCCATCAGGCCGCCGTCAGTCGTGGCGCGGCGCAGGATGATGGACTGCGGCCCATTGCCGAATCCGCCCGGCGCGTCGAAAGTCACCTTCGCGTCCGACCAGGACGTGACAGGAACCGTAGTGCCTGCGAACAGTACCTGCGTCCAGACACCGTCGTAGGGACCGAAACCGGGCCCCAGCAGGGTAATGGGCGTGCCGATGGGGCCTGAGGACGGCGCGAAGGAGGATACGGCCAGCGGCGTCACGGTGAAGCTTCCCACGGACACGGTGTCCGTGTATGCTCCTTGCGCGCGTTCCACAGCCACCGGGTACTCGCCCGCAGGCAAACCCGGGATATCCGCGGATATCTTCGTATCGATCCACGAATTGACGTGCACAGTTGCCCCATTGATGAGCACGCGCGTATTGACCCCGTCCCAAGTCCCGAATCCCGCGCCCGTGATTGTGATAGGGATGCCGATAGGCCCCGTTGACGGATTCATGCTCGCAGGCGACATGTTGATGATCTCGAAAGAGACGGGTGTGCTTTCCATCAAGCCGCCATCTGTCGTGGTGCGGCGCAGCACAATGGATTGCGCGCCATTGCCGAAGCCGCCCGGCGCGTCGAAAGTCACCCTCGCGTCCAGCCACGACGTTATGGGAACCGTAGTGCCTGCGAACAAAATCTGCGTCCAGTTCCCGTCGCGCGGACCAAAGCCCGGTCCCTGCAAGGTGATCGGCATGCCGATGGGCCCGGAGGACGGCGCGAAAGAGGACACGATGATCGGCGTTACCGTGAAGCTTCCCACTGCCACGCGATCCTCGTACTCGCCCTGGATGCGTTCGATGGCCACCTCATAAGTCCCCAACGCGAAGCCCGGAACCTTGGCCATGATCTTCGTGTCCGTCCAAGAGGAAACAGTCGCGGTGCTCACACCCACCCACACGCGCGTGGTAGAGCCCATGCGCGCCCCGAAGCCGCTGCCCGTGATCGTGATAGGGATGCCGATGGGTCCCGTGGACGGGCTCATGGCATCAGGGGACATCACGATAAGCTCGAACTGTGCCGTGGTGCTCTCCATCAAGCCGCCATCCGTGGTGGTGCGCCGCACCCATATCGGATGCACGCCCGGCTCCAGAAATCCAGGCACGGTGCCCTGGATCACATCATCTTTCCAGGAAGTCACCGGCACGGTCGAACCTTCAAAGAGGACCTGATTGCGCAGGCTCCCGGCCCAAGCGCCGAATCCGTCTCCCAACAAGGTGAAGCGCACGCCGATGGGACCCGAGTCCGGGATCACGTCCCAGAGTTGGGGCAAGGCTGCTTCAAAAGAGGTTCGCGCAAGCACGGTACTGCTCGAAGGCCACTGCCGCAGGACCTCTACGGACCAGGTCCCGCTCGACACCCCAGGCACGGTCCCAGCGATGCGGCCATCGGTCCACGAACTCACAGCAGCCTCGTAGGTCCCGAAACGCACCTTGCCGCTCGTAAGCTTCTTCGCACCGAATCCCGTTCCCGTGATTACAAACGGGATGCCGATAGGCCCCGAGGAGGGCGTGATCGTCGTCGTCTCCGACGCAGGGACATAGGAGGCAGTGCTCAGAACGGATAAGTTCCCGACGCGATCCTTAGAGTACAGCCCTGCGTAGAACGGCTCCGATAAGTTAAGTCGCTCGATGACTGCGATATGCGCAGCACCCGGCCCTGCGGGACTCGGCGCGGCGACAGTGACCGCGGCAATGAAGTTGGCCGCGTCAATGGAGAAAGTCGCATAACCCAGCACGAATCCGGCCATCCCAGAGCCCGCATCCGCAGGTTCAGTCCAACTTAAAGTGACCGATGACTCATACACCGCGGCGACCGCAAGGTCCGTGACCGCATCCGGTCCTTGACCGTCCGCGGTAACTGAGGATTCGTGGATAGCTTCCACGTTCCTGATCAAGTCCGTGCTGAAGTACCGGATCGTGTGCGTCCCCGCCGTCAGCGTGAAGGAGGACGCATAGCCAACGAATCCCCCGTTATCCACGCTGTAGGAACTGTACGCCACGCCCACGCCCGCGAGGTCCCCCACGGTGCGGGAATCATCGGCCACTTCGAATCCCAGCAAGGTCTGCGTCCCGACAAAGACCTGCCCGCTGATTGTTACCGAGGAAGCCGCCACCAGCCGCGTCCTCGGCGCCAGAACGTCCTGCTCTAAGGACGCATCCACGGGACGATAGAAGACCCCGTAGAGGCTGAACGTGTTCAGGACGCCGCTGATGCGCTTGGTCCCATCCGGGTTATCCGCCAACGCTTGTTCGGTTACGCGAGCGGGATCCCACGCTTCGGTATCTGGATCATATCGATAGAGCGCCACGGATGCCAGGTTCACGCCCGCGGGGTTGAAAGAGACGGAAAGACCGGCCTCCCGGTCGAGGGTCACTGGACTGGGGCCGAGTTCATAGATATCCGAGGCGGCTGAAAGGCCCTGCGCGGATGCCGCGGCCAGGGCAGGGGCGGAGGTCTCCGGCGCGGCCGTGGAGATCGTCGTGTTCTGCAAGGGCGACTCCACCGCGGCTTTCCCATCGGATGAGGCGATAGTCAGCATGGGTCCCGGCGGCCCGTAGTGCGATACGACCAAGGCCGTGGGATTCCATTGGGCATCGTATTCCCTATCTGCGATGTCCAGTTGCCCCTCGCCCGGAGAAGCGATGATCCAATCGTCGGTGGGAAGGTAGGGTGGATTCCACGCCAAGTTGCCTTCGGCATCGAGCTTGCCTACGCCGGTGCTCGTGAAAACATAGGAGCCCCCGCCGGTGGATTCGAAGTAATATGTGCCGCACTCGAAATCCGGACCCGGCTGGAACTGTACGGGACCATGCTCGGAATCCCACTGCAGACAACCTGCATCCGTTCCCGTCATCAGCCCGAATCCGTTTTGCGGCTTCCCGCTGATCAAGATCGGCGGCTGGTACTTGAATATGGGGATTATCCGCGTGCTTGTTCCTCCTCCAGGTCCCAAGACCAGCACATCCGCGCTGCCCCAATTCTTCATGTTCATAGCGGCTGCCCAGAAATTTCCGTTGCCGTCGACAGCCATGTCATTCGGGATCAGGTCATAATCGTCTGAGGCGATATGCGCTGTGTTCCTGGATAGAAGCGTGAGATCCCCATCGAAAGACGATATCTGAACTTCTTTATAAGGATCCCCGCCCGGTGGGTAATAACGCACCGTTGCCGCAACATACACTCGCCCCCGCGCTGCATCCGCGGCGACCACGGAGTATTCGCCGGGGAAGTCCACGAACGTGGCCGGCCCGGAAATCGGCACCTTAAAGAGTCTCGTGAAATAGGTTCCCGCATCGTACCCTTCGCCCACGACATAGGCGTTGTCCCCGGAGAAACCCGCTTTCTCAGGGAAGCCGAAAGACACATCCGGATCACTGACTATCCCGCTGCCGACAAGCTGTCCGGCCGGCGAGAGCTTCCAGAACCTTACGGTATCGTAATCGAACTGCGAGAAATACTTCGTCCCGTCGGGCAGGGATACCATCTGCCCGAACCACATATCCGGGTCCGAGATCGGCGTGCGGGTCACGCTCACGAGGGAGGGCCGCGTCTGCGAACCGCCGTTGCCGGGCAGGGAATAGCGCGCGAAGGACTCTTCCGAAGAGACGTTCCCCGCCTTGTCGTAGGCCCGCGCGACATGCACGCCGTTCTGTAAATCGGTGAAGGTCGCGTCCGCCGTGCCGGGCGCGCCCGCGACGGTATGCGTGGATGTCCCCCCAGGGCCTTCCATGACGATGCTCGCGATCCCAGACCCGCCTGAGTCAGAAGCATGCACAACCACGGAGGTCAAAGGCGTGCTGCCGGAGATCGGGTTGCCGTCCACGTCGGCAAGAGTGATCGCGGGCTGCGTCCGATCGATGGTGAACGTCGAGGACCCCAGCAGTGTTCCCCCCTCAGCAAAAGAGGATGCGACGTATGCGCCCTGAGGCGGATTGGAGACCGTTGCATGGATGAAGTCGCCGGTCGAGAACAGCTGCTCGAAGTCCATCGCCCCAGACAAGGCAAGCCGCGCCGTCAAGGATGATCCGTAAAGATTAAGCGTCGCTGCGCGGGTGTAGTCGCCGTTCAGGATGGCATTGCCGCTCCCATCCTTGACCGCAATCGTTCCTGCAAATCGTTGGATGACGAAGCGAATGCTGGAATCCTCATCTCCGGTGGCAGACGAGCCGTCGCCGTCAAGGTCGAGTTCCTGGTTTTGAAGATCCAACCCCGGCAGCACAATCTGGTGGCTGGCGCGGACGTTGATGCGCGCCTCCCCGTCGGGGATATCGGACGGCAAAGAGAGATGGCCGGTCCATGTGTCGAAGGCGTTAGGATCAGGAAGGTTCTGGTTGCTCCAGCCGCCTTGCCCTCCATATTCGGTGAATGGGATCGGAGTTCCGCCTCCGGGCGGGATGAGGTTCACATGGAAATCCGGGTAGAGAATCCGCATCGGCTCCGAGAAGCGTAGGACAATCTCAATGGGGCCATTCTTGTAGGCGCTCTTTGTCACGGTCCCTGCGCTGGGATAGTCCGAGCTGTTGCCCGGGTTGTATGGGTACTGATCATTCCCGAAGACGAACTGGTACGGATGGTTTTCGTAGGTTCCGTCAGAGTCCGAGTCCTCGCGCAGATCGGCCATCACGATGCGCGGAGCGTTGTAAAGACGGATATCACCTGCTTCTGGCAGAGCGGCATCTTTTGAGATACGAATTTGCGGGGAAGGGAACCACCACCGATCGATCGCGGCCTGCGCCGTTGGCAATAGCGACTGTAGCGTCTGATTTGAGTATGAGCCTAAATCATTTCTCACACCAGCCATATTTTCAAATAGGGCCTTAGCTACATCCAGACCATCTCCAAGATGTGGGTAGACCTCTCCTTCAAAGGAGATATAGTCTCGCACATATTGCCTATCGGTAAAGGCAGGCCAAAGATTGTAGGAGTAGCAGCTCGCCGCATAGACGATGGAATGGATCGTGTCCATCCTGCGCGTAAAATGGATGGGTTTTACGCTGATGCCCCAGTACTGCACCCCTTCACTGACCCGATAGAGCCCGATTTCATCCGAATTAACGGTGCCATCCGTTATGTAGGCCTGTATCGCCGCCAGTGCCGCCAGCCTGCCCTCATCTGTATCAGGGTAAGCTTCGACCATGATGTTCTCAGTCCCCCCGTGAGAGGCCATTAGCAGCACCCCCGTCGGTGCAGCCAAAATCTGCATGAAATTGTCTAGCCCGCCAGTGGGATTCGTGATCGTCGGAGCGGCCCCATCGACAAACTTTCGCGCTAAAAAGTAGCCTTGCTGATTCAACGCACCGCCAACATCAAAGATACTCTCTCCCATGTCGCCGAAAGTGAAGTAAAAAGGGCTAAATATTCGTGAAGTGCGCTGCCCGGGAACTTCTGGAGGGACAGAGGCGCTCGCAGAGTTCCAAACAATAACCGAGAAGAATAATGCGCAGAGGATCGTCTTGCGTAGCATGCGCATCAGTGTTGCCTCCATTCATCGGGATTGTAATTCTCAATTACATCCAGTGCTCCTTCATAATCATGAAAAACCCGTTCTTGGAGTCTCTCGATTCGTTGTTCTTTGGAAAGATTAGGGGTATCCATGATTTCGTTCACTCTCATACGTATGTCACCAAAACCGCCGCCCTCCGTCCCATCGGAATAGAACACAAGCGTCGCGCCTGCACGTAATCCCTTCTCTACAGAAGCAAGCGCCGCCTCTTTAGCCTTCCTGGCTCCTGTTTCCTCTCTGTTCCGTTTCTCCTCTGCGCTGAGTTTTGCACGCTGTTTGGCCGAGAAAACGATCGTATATTGGACTCCGAGATCAGCCAGTTGGACTTCCAGTGCGTCTTTTCCTGACCACTTGGGATTCGTGAAAACTCCAGAAGAGGTCCTCATATACTCCAGAATTTCAGCCTGCACCGTTTCTAGAGATTTAGACCGAATTCCTTTCCGATACATCTCCTGCGCAACGGACTCAACATCATCCTGCCGTCGGAACCATTTGCGCTGTTCATCCGTTAAAACTGGACGGTTTTTACTTTGCTCCCTCTCGCGCACCAGGGAGGGCTGCACTTGAACTCCGTTAATCATTAGCTTGTCGCTTTTCCACTCAACCTGATAAGGCGGCGGGATTACGTGCCCATAAGCGATTATGAGTCCTGTTTCTATCCCACGGGGACTCTTCGTCATCTGAATAGAAATCCTTCGAGATCCCTTGACCCGGGATAACTTGCGAAACCTCTCAACACGGTCTTGCTGTTGCGAAGATTTAGGTCTCTCAGATTTCGATTGTGCTTCTGAAAATTGATTGCTTAAAATAAGCAGAGCAGTAAAAAAGAATGTAAATCCGTACATTTTCACAGCGCTTCCCTTTCGAATCATATTGTCTCCTTGCTCCCAGTATTGCCAATGTCAAAATAACTCACAATCCAGCCATCTTGAACATTTATTCTGCGCCCTGCTCTCTGTCAAGGGACCCATTATTCACCACACGGGAACTGTACGCCACGCCCACGCCCGCGAGGTCTCCCACAGTGCGGGAATCGTCGGCCACCTCGAAGCCCAAGACAGGTCCTAACGAACTTCCCATTCATGAACATCATAGTTGTCCACCACAGAAAGCGCCAGTAACCGCCAATATCGGACACGCCTCATTTGCATTTAATTTCACCCGCAAAAAGTGTGCTATTCCCTTTCCTAAGAATTTGATCTTGATAATCGATATAGGCGAGATGTCGGCCATCTGGGGACCATGTCGGCCCATCTTCCACAATCGTCGAAGTATCTGTGAGTTGCCAGGTTCGCCCATTAGTATCAGCAATGAACAATTCTGCGCGTCCTATAACATCACTATCCAGAGATTCACGGTCGAGCTGCACTGAAAAAATAATGTACCGCCCATCAGGAGCCAAATCAGAACCAAGGATATGAGCCTTGGGTGGCAACTGCGGCTGAATATTTTTCACATCTCCGCTCAGCATGTCGATGAGAAAATGACGTCCGCCTTTCCGCGTGAGCACCACTTGTCTTTTTTTGTCCGCACGTACAATCTGGTGAGTTCGGATGTCAGGCTGCTTTAGCTTAAAAAGAGTTTCTCGCACTCGCGCCCTTTCCCATTTCTCAGTTTCATCTGAAGAGTTCTTTACAGGTGTTCTGGATACCGCATCCAGAAATTGAAAAGGCTCGGACTGGCTCGGCTTACCAAGAATTCTTTTCTTGAAAGCAATTTGTTTACCTGCAGGTTCTATTTGTATTGACAATGGGTTGACCCCACTCGCAATTAACTGAGGTTTAGATGCACCCAGAATATCCACGATGTACATTGGATCTACGGGTGCACTCGCTATTTTTACGCTATCAAGCGTGGAAAAAACAAGGTGCTGACTATCTGGCATCCATATAGGGTGCCAAACACTGATATCCGGAGGAGAGAGTTTGCGGACATTCTCTAGAACACACGGGGAGTCGCTAGTTTTTGGCGATGGATTTCCTTCCTGCGCCCCAGCCCGCTGGCTCAAAAATAACATTGAGAAAACAGCTATTAGAATTCTAGTCATGTCCACCTCCAAAGCGTAATTGGCCCATCTCGTCCGTCTTATTGGCCGACGTGGGGATAAACGGTGCCGCAACACATACGACCCCCTCTCTCCGGCCAAAATGCCCAATACCCCAACAACCCAAGTTTGCCTTGGGGTCCGGCGGCCGCCGTGGGCCAGCGAAGCCTCAGCAGAGGCCTGTGCGACATGGCCGCCACTCGTGGCTGAGAACCGCGACGCGGGCGACCAGTGACACAGCGCGTCCCTTATGTTGGCACACTGAGCACCTCAACTCTGGCCCTGCCGTCAAGCCTCATCGACTTCATTTTCTCAACCCCTCCGGCAGCTTTGGTCTGGGGCGCTCGTTCCATACGACCGTCTCTTTGCCTTCCGTATCGCGCTCGGTTCGGATATCGTCTACGATCCGCGCACTCAGCCACGGATGATCCCCGCAGTGGATGTGTCCCAACCAGCGGACTCCATCAATATCGCCGAACGTCGCGCGGTAGGGATTGGTGCTTGGTTTGATCGCAAACGAAAGCTTCTCATCCGGCAAAAGACGCATGGCGGCATAAAGCAACTCAACTGCATCCTGAACGCGCTTGCCGCTCCAGTGAGGATTGAAGAAGGTGACGAGAGGCTGTTCAACACGCTGATTGTCGCTGACCCCTTCCCAGGTCACGACCCAGGCAGTACGCCCTTTCGCCTTCCTAGCTATCTTCATTCCACACTCACACCTTCAGGCAATTCCGCACCACGATACATGATCGCCTGCCCGCCATCAACCATACCCCATCGCACATCATAGGGACCATCAAATATCCCTTTGGGGAGCGGATGAGCAGCCACAGCATTCTCCCAAACAATCACACCAAGGCGTCTCTCTTCAAGATCGAAGCCGACCTTTTCATTGGTTAGCTTCAAGATATCCTCATCACGAAAATCCGGACGATTCTCAAGGTATCGCCGGAGGCGCATTCGGCCGAGATTCACCTGGTGGATTGTGACCAACGCGCTAAATGTGGTGTTCTGCGGTTGGTTGGTTTTTGGTCGCAGCATCTTACCATGAGCAAGGAAGGCGAATTTCGGCTTGGCGACCGGCTTGCCAGGGTTCAGTTGCAGCGGGAACTGCATGCCTGCATTGCCATACATCGACCCCAGCACGGTCATTGGCGTAGTCAGATCCACGTATTGATCCCCTTGGTTGTGCAGCACCAAGCAGCAGACCCGGTCCTTGTATTCCTTAAATTGCTTGCTGGCTGCATTGATCCGCTCGCGTATGCCCTTATAGGCATCCCATGTGACCTCGCCCTCAGGAAACATTTTGGGCTCAAAATCTTTCACCTCGCAAAGGATGCTGGTTCCGTTGCGCACAACAGAATAGTCCGGGTTTTTGCGTTTCTCAGATTGCCCCTCTTCATGCCGGAATTCATAGCCATAGAGCTGCAAATACTGCTCGAACAGCTGCTCCCCTGGGGTCTGGGGGCTGGTCATATCCATCCCCGTGGGTAGTCCAGCCATCCTATGGGAAAACTTGGTGTAGTGTCGGAGACCCCGACACAGCATTGGGATTTCATCTGCGCCACGGAGAAAGCATATCCTACGGCAGGCTGAATGTCAATAATGGTAACAAATGATTCAAAACGCTCTTGCGGACAAAATCAACACTTTGCCGGAAGCGTGCGGAAAAGACGGCGAGCCCTTAGCGGCCCGCGGCAAAAGTCGATCGGAAGGCGAAATCGTTCGGAGCGAGCCGAGTCGAGACGCGAAGAGCGAGCATCCCTCGACGGGATGTGAGCGATGAGCAACGAAGACGCAGGCCGCTTCCGGACGATTGCAGGCCCCGATAGACTTTTGCCACAGGCTGCTAGGCCGGGTCGAGCAGGCCGGCTTGCTCGAAACCCTTTGCGCGGAGCTTGCAGGAGTCGCAAGCTCCGCAAGGGCGGCAGCTTCCTTTGTAGCAGGACCAAGTCCATTGTAAAGGCACTCCCAGGCGGCCGGCCAAGCGCACGATGGCGGCTTTGTCCAGATGCAGGAGCGGAGTGAGCACGCGCAGGCCTTTGCCTTGACTGCCTTGCTTGGTGCCGGCGGACACGGCCTTTTGGAAAGCGGAGAGGAACTTGGGCCGGCAGTCCGGGTAGCCGCTGTAGTCCAAAGCATTGGCGCCGATGACGACGGCCTCTGCTCCGGCGGCGTCCGCCAGGGAGGCGGCCAGGGCCAGGAACACCGCGTTGCGGCCCGGGACATAGGTGCTGGGGATGCCGCCTTTGCCGATCTTGCGAAGCGGGATGTTGGGAAGGGCCTTGCCTGCGTCCATCAAGGAACTGCATCTAAGCCATGGGAGGTCCAGCCGCAGGACATGGAACTCGGCCCGGGCCAGGCGCGCGAGCTTGCGGGCGGATACGATTTCCTTTGAATGCCTTTGCCCATAGGCCACGGATAAAGCGATGGGCGTGTAGCCCTTTGCGCGCGCCCACCAGAGACAGGTCGCGGAATCAAGTCCGCCGGAGAGCAATACGACCGCTTTCTTGGAACTCATCGGCATGCCTCCGCCCATTTCATTGCCCGGGATCCTGGCTGCGCAGGTCTTGGCCCAGGGATTCAAGGACCGCCTCCGCCACGCCGGGGACGTCCATGTCTGAGCCGCAGATCTTGAGCGGAATATCATCCTCGAAGAAGGGATTCTGCCCGAGCGCTGGACGCAAGGCATACGCCGCACGGGACCGGCGGCCGCGGCCGCAGTCTATGGAGACTTCCAAGACCGCGTCCGCCGCCGGCTCGTTCTCAGAGGCCGGCCGCAAGCCAAGGGCCGGAAGTCCCCGCCGCAGTTCCCGGACATAGAGCGGCCCCAATCCCTGCCGATCTTTAACAGGCAGCACGACCACTCGGGCCAAGGGAGGAAGGATCGGTCCCGGGGCAGGCAGCAGGTCGTTGGCCATGCAGCCGGAAAACAGGATGCCGCCCAGCGCCATGAGAAGACGCCCGCCGAAAGGCATCAGCGCACGCATTCGAACTCCAGATGCATGTAGGGTTCCACCCGGTAATGTTCGAGGCCGAGGCGCACGGATTCCGCAAGGTCCTCGGCCTGATACGACGTTTCAGCGTCCTCCTGCGTCCATTCTCTCTTCACCTTCACTTCCGCTCCGGCGCAATGAAGAGCGGCCCGCTTCAGCGCATTCTTGCGCCGCTGCCTCTGCAAAAGCGAGCCTCCCTTAAGGGCCCAGCGCAGCTGCCCCCCTCCGGGGTCGATATAGCCGACCTCGGGGACCGGCCCCTTCTGGGCTTTGCGCAGTTCCACGACCGAGGCGCGGCAGCCGCAGATGACCATCGCGAGCGCCGGGATCACAAGACGCTTCACCTCGCGCTCCACCCGCCTTGCCGCGGGCTCAAATCAGGACCCTTGCAACGCCTCATTAAGCGCGCGCCACTGCCTCGATCTCGACTTGCGCGCCCTTGGGCAGCGCGCTGACCTGCACGGTGGCCCGGGCCGGAGGCTCTGATGAGAACGCCTTGCCGTAGACCTCGTTCATCTGCGCGAACTTCCCGAGATCCGTCATGAACACCGTGGTCTTGACCACGTCGCCGAAACCGAGGCCCGCGGCGGAAAGAACCGCGCCCAGGTTCTTCAAGACCTGCTCGGTCTGCTCTGCCGTTCCGCCGGAGACCAGCGCGCCGCTCACGGGGTCGGCGGGCAGCTGGCCGGAGACGAACACGAAGTCCCCTGCGCGCACGGCCTGGGAATACGGGCCGATGGCCGCGGGCGCCTGCGAAGAACTCACGATCTGCTTCTTTTTCATGCGGTCTCCTCCTCGTTTTCTGCCGCGGCCAAGAGCCCTTCCAAGGGCTGGAGCGCCGCGAAAAGCAGTACGGTCCGTACGAACAAGAACCAAACCGACGCTCCCAGCGCCAGACGCCAGGATGCGGCGGTCCATTGGGACGGCACGGCCGCGCCGACGACCGCGCAAAAGCCGAAGGCCAGCGGCCCCGCAAAGAAACTCTCAAAGCGGCCGTCGAAGACCAGGAAGTTCAAGCGGCCCGCAGGCCCGGCGCCGAGTCCTTGCCGCAGGGCGGGCACGAGCCCGCCTCCCTGGATCATTCCCGCGCAGGCGCGATAGGCCGTGCGAAGGCTCCCGCATCTGAGCGCGGTCTTGATGAACCCTCCGGAAACAGGCTCATCCTCCCGCGGCACGGGCCGCAGGAAGAGGCGGTAGAATAATTCCGCGGGAGCAAGGAACAGGAACACGGCAAAGGTCAGGACCGCCGCGTGCAAAAGGGAGCAGGCCCAATCCCCGTCCCTCTCTCCCTCGCAGAAGAGAACCCCGGGCGCAAGCACGCAGAATCCCGCGGCCAGATACGCAGCCAGAAGTCCGCCTGCGGAAGGAAGCGCGAATCCATTGGCCCACCGCGCCATGAGCTCGAATCCCCGGATCGAAACGAGCACGGCAAGGATGCTCCAGAGCGCGAGCGTGAACGCGATCCGCCCGGGCTGAGAACAGGCCCTGCGCCAGAGAGAGCGCGCCAGCCGCCCTTCCGGGCCCCGGCTGAACACCGGGAATCCGCGCAAGGCCCAGACCGATAACAGTACCGGGAAAAACACGATCCATGCCAGGAGGAATAACCGCGTCCAGCGGCGGCCCCCGGGGACATCCGGCTCCGCGGAGGTTTCCTCGCCGCTCTGCGCCTCGTCAGAAACCGCAGGCACCGCGTGATAGCGCTTGAGCGCCTCGCGAAGCTCCGCCGCCCCGCTTCGCACGGACTGAGAGGAGTCCTTCTCCGCCTTGCGCACGACGGCATCCAGACGGCCCACCAGGCCCGCGGACAAGGCCTTGCGCGGCAGGGCAGTGAAATAAGAAAGCGCGCGCAAAGCCTGGCGCCGCACATCCGGCTCGCGGTCCTTGAACGCCTCCAGCAGACCTTCAGCCGCCTCCGCATCGCCGCGCACGCGCAGGCGGCCGCCCAAAGCCTGCACCACCCAGAAGCGCTGATCCCTGTCCTGGGAACGGCGGTAGAGCTCCTTGAGCCGCGCGGAGGCTTTCGGCGAGGAATCCTCCTCAAGACGGCGCAAGGGATCCTGCTCGGCCCATGCTCCGGCGCAGGCCAAGCCCGCGATCAATGCCGCGGCGAAAAGACGCCTCATGTCCCCCCTTGGACCACGGAGAGCAGGCGCTCGTTGGTCGGATGCCTGCGCAAAAGCTCGATGAGCGCCTTGGTAGCCTCTAAGTCCGAGAGATTGGCAAGGTTGCGCCGCAGTTTATAGACGCTCTGCAGGATGGGCTCGGGCAGCAGGAGCTCCTCGCGCCGCGTGCCGGTGTTCTTGACGTGGATGGCGGGGAAGAGGCGCTGCTCGGCCGCGGGCCTGAAAAGCACCAGCTCCATGTTGCCGGTTCCCTTGAACTCCTGGAAGATGATCTCATCCATGCGGCTGCCGGTGTCCACCAGGATGGTGGCCAGGATGGTGATAGAGCCGCCTTCCTCCAGCTTGCGCGCCGCGCCGAAGAACTTGCGCGGCCACTCCATGGCGCGCGAGTCCAGGCCGCCGCTCATGGTGCGGCTTCCGGTCGCGGCCGAGTTGTGCGCCCGCGCCAGGCGCGTGAGAGAGTCCAGGACGATGAGCACGTCCTTGCCGGCGTTCGCCTCGGCCAGCGCGCGGTGATAGACCTCCTCGCACATGCGCAGATGCTCCGTGAAAGGACGATCATTGGAGGAGGCGAAGACCTCCGCCGGGACCGAGCGCTTGAAGTCCGTCACTTCCTCGGGACGCTCGTCGACGAGCACGCACCAGACCTTGAGCCCGTCCTGGGCTTTGGCCGCGGCCTGGCAGAACTCCTTGAGGATGGTGGTCTTGCCGACCTTGGGCGGAGAGACGATGAGCCCGCGCTGCCCCTTGCCCACCGGCGCGAGCAGGTCCACGGCGCGCATGGAGGGCTCCTTCGATCCGTTCTCGAAGCGGATCCATTCGAACGGAGTCAGCGGCGTCTTGTCCTGGAATATCTTCTCAGCTTCGGTCTTGCGCGGGAAATTCGGCTTTTCCGCATGCTGCGAATGGCCCCCGTGCCCTCCGGGATTGGGACGGCCCTTTCTGAAGCGACGATGGTGCCCGGGCCGGCCGTGGGGATTGCGGTTCTGCTGGGGCTGGTTCTGCGGGGGCTGATTCATGGCTGTGTCTCCTTTGCTTGAGGCAAAATCGTATCGGCCGCAGCGGATAGCGTCCAGGCGGACCTGCGCCAGGAGGCTCGGAATATCTCCTCTCCGGCGGGCTCTGCGCGCTGCCGGAGCTCCTGGGAATCGAGGAAAACGAGAAGGTCCAAGCGCTCCTTGCTCGTGCCGTACTCCTCGTCATAGGCGCGCGCAAGGCTGTCGGCGCAGGCGATGCCTTGGTCCGGGACCTGCCGCAGCGGCAAAGAAAAGCCTGCCTGACCATAGGCGCTCCAGACCAAGGCCGTGGATGGAGACGGCTTCGAGAGGGATGCCGCGACCTCTGCCTCTGCGCTGAGCACCGCTTGGCTGCGTTCGGAAGCGCCCAAGCGCGGGCGAAGGACTGCCAAAGCATCCGCGGCCAGCTCCTCTAAAGGAAGGCGCCAAGACCCGGAACCGTCGAGGGCCAGCAGCTCGGACTTGGGCCCTCCGACATAGAGCAAAGCAGTCCGCCACCAGCCTCCGCAGCCCACGGCCGGAATGCTCGCTTCCCTGCGCACGAGAAGGATGTCTCCGGGCTGGAGCAGAGGGCTCAGTCCCCTGAGCTGGCTCACTGAGATGAGAGACTGCGGTCTGGGCCCGGAGGGCGGCTCAGGGTCCAAGTTCTCCTGGATCTTTCGGACCACGACGGCGATCTGGGAGCTCACCGCCATATCGATCCAGGCGCTGCCGAAATCATCGGCCGCGGAAGGGGCCGTGGAGCGCTTTACCACAGGCTCCTGCCGCGCGCGGGCGAATACCCGGATTCCGGCATCAGGCGCGGAAATGAAGCGTTCATCAACAGCCAAGGCTTCCTGTACGCGCTCGGCAGAGGGCTTCTGCTGCCCTGCACGCCTCAAGACCCCTGTCCCCAAGCCCATCCCCGCGAGATCCTCGGCCCTGCGCTTGCGCCAAGAGCCGGCGCCCGCGGACCCCAGGAGCCGGATGAGGCTTCCGCCGTCCTCCTGGGAAAGCACGCTCGCGACGATGCGGAGCCCGGCATCAGGAATGGCCGCTTTTCGGCGCTCATGCAGACCTTTGGGGAATCCCACGGCCTCTGCTTGGTCCAGAGAGCGCGCAAGTTCAGGATTGCGGCGCAGAAGGCCTGCCCATTCCTTGCGCCAGCGCCACTGCGCCAAGCGCGCGGCGGCAGCGACCTGCAAGCCCGCTCCGCTCAAGGCCGGATCCGAAGGAGAAGGAAAAGCGCGCCGGCGCCCGACCACGCTCTCCAAGGCTTGGTCATGGTCCGCGGCATAGAGCCAGAGCCTCTGCGCCCAAAAAGCGTATTCCTCATAGAGCCCTGCGCTCTGAGGCTCGAAGATCTCTCTGCGGCTTTTAGCCAGCCGCAAGGCCTTGAAGAGTTCATCGCGGCTGAGCTCGACGGCCGCGCAATCGCGGCGCAAAGACTCCCATTGCTCCCGGACCTCGAGGCTCTTGCGCGCGTCCTTGGGAGCGGGACGCTGCGGCGCCGCGGCCTTCCCCTCGGACTTCCAGGGGACGGAATCCGGGACGCCCAGGACTTCCGCCGCTCCGGCAAAGACCGGAAGCCCTGCCGCGAAGAAGAAGCAAAATGCTTTCACGTTCATCCTTGAGGGAAATCTCCGGGCCAGCGCGCATCCAAGGCCGAGATCACATGCCCCATCCAGCACGCCACGAGCCCCAGCACCTGCTCGACCGCCGGCGCCGAACGCCGCGTCCGCGCGAAAACATGCGCCCAGGGGAGGGTGGATTCCGCGCCTTCGATGAAAGCCGAACAGAGGCCGAGTATGACGCGGGCATCGTCGAGACAGCCGGCTTCCCGCGCGCGGGAGATCAGCCGTTCATCGGACCAGAGGCGGTCCCAGCCGGAACCTTCTCTCTCCGCGAATACGGTCTTCGCGCGCAAGGAGCGATCCTGGGTCGTGATCCAGCGCATGGATGCGCCCATTCCCGCCAGTTCTCTCAACAGCGGCAGAGCCTCGTTGGGACGGCCGGCGCGGCAGAGCGCCAGGGCCGCATCCGAGAGCGCCAGGGCCCGCCCTGCGCCGTGCACGAGCGCGCCGTCCTCCGGGGAAGCGGCCTCCAGCCTCGGCCCCACGCGGCACATGCCCGCATCGATGAGCGTCTTCATCCCCCCGATCTTCCTGCTCCACTCATCCATACGGTCCTCCTAAATAAGCTCCTTCCCTTGAGCAAGACCCTTCTCCCCGAGCCCCGAACTCCCCCTCATTGGGAAAACCTTTCTCATCATCTAGGAAAGATAGATGTCCAGCAACAACCTTCCTTAATGAACTATCAATATCCCTCAAATCGACCTCGCCCTGAAGGAACAAATGGGAGTCGCACAGGGGAGACCCTCTCCCGCTCCCGTAGAGGGGGGCCCCGCCGTCTCCCGAATGCCTCACGCCGCGGGTTTGGGGGGAACTGGTTCCCAGGGGCGCGGGGGAAGGGAGAGGGTCTCCCCTGTGCGACTCTCTCCTAAAACTGGGCGAGGTCGGACCTTTTTCATGCTTGACGGGGAGGGCGGGGCGTTCTATACTGCTTGACGCTCCATGCCCCGCATCCTCATCGTCGATGACGACGCCTCCCTGGTCCAGATCCTGGCTATAGCCCTGAAGTCCTATGGGCATGAGGTCGCCTCGGCCGGAGATCCGGCCGCGGGATTGCAGGAAGCCCGCAATTTCAAGCCGGAACTGGTGCTCCTGGACTACCATATGCCCGGAGCCACGGGGGCGCATCTCTTCGAGGCCTTCCGCCGCAATTCCGCGACGGCGAAGATCCCCATCCTCTTCATGAGCGGCGACGCGGCCCCGGAACAAGTCTTCGCCGAGATCGTCGAGAGCGGCCGCGCGCGCTTCATCGCCAAACCGGTGCGTTTGGAAAAGCTCAAGCTTCTCATCGAAGAGATGCTGGCCGTCTGAGCGAGCATTCATCTTCGAGGCGCCCCCTCTTTGTCCAGGACGCCCTTGCGTTTTGCGTAATCCATCAGCCCGTCATAAAGCCCTTGTGCGCAGCGATTGCGGAAGCTCCGCGTCTGCAGCCGGGAAGCATCCTGGGGATTGGTCACGAATCCCATCTCGATGAGCACGGCCGGAGCATTGGCCCCGCGCAGGACATAGAAGGACGCCTGTTTGACCCCTCGGTCGGAGAGTCCCACGCTTTTGCGCAGGTCCTTGGCGAGCACGCCGGAAAGCTCGGAGGAGTCGTTGATGAACTCCGCGCGCGCGAGCTGATAGAGCACTTGGGCGGCTTCATCGCCTACGGCCGACTGGTCTTCCAAAGCGAGCACGGAGTTCTCGAACTCGGCTAAGCGCTCCGCTTCGGGATCCGAGGCCCGCTCGGAGAGGAAGTATATTTCCAGGCCGCGCTCGGAACGGCTCGGATGCGCGTTGCAGTGCAGGGATATGAAAAGATCCGCGCCCCACTCGTTGGAGAGCCGGGAGCGCTCCGAGAGCGGGATGAAGACGTCGGTCTGCCGCGTCAGGAAGACCTCGAAGGAGCCCTTCTCCTCCAGAAGCCGCGCGAACTCCCGCGCCACCGCCAGATTGACGTCCTTCTCCAGCAATCGATGCAGGCCCGGCGCTCCGCTGTCCTTGCCGCCGTGCCCGGGGTCGATGGCCACGCGCCAGCGCCTGGGCGCGGCGGCCTGCACAGGCGCCTTAGGAGCCTGGGAAGAAACCTCCACGGCCGGAGCCGATGACACGGGGACTTCCGCTTCGGAGGAGGAGACCGGCGCCCGGAGGGATTCCAGCGCGGGTTCGACCGCGGGAACGGGGACCGTGACCGGCGAAGACCCTCCCTCGCGCAGAGGCCCGATGGAAGCGACGACTTCGGGCCGGAACACATCGAGCACGAGGCGGCGCGGAGAACCGAGCTCATGGACCGTCCAGCGGGCCCGTTCATCATCAAGAAGCACGCTCATGCGGGCCTGCTGGGATTCCTGCTGCAGGGACACGGACTCGATGATCCCGTCGCCCACGCGCAGGGTCTGCGGCCGATCGAGGACTCCGCGCGGCAGAGAGAATTCCACCCCGCGCAGTCCGCGCTTCTCGCTCTTATAGGCGAGCCCTTCCTGCAGTTCCAGCACCACGCGGGTGTGGTCCGGATAAGCGGCCCACCGCAAAGGCCCCACGCTGGCCCTGGCCTCGAGCGTGAGCAGGCCGGTCCGGGCATCGAGCCGGGCGTTCCAGCCGGAGGCCGCGCAGAACACGTCGCTCTGCAGAAGAGCGGCCGGGACCATGACGCCTCCCCGGCGGTCCAGGACCGCGGCCTCCAGTTCGACTCTGCGTCCGTCGATCTCCACTTGGAGGCCGCCATAGGGCAGTACCGCCTTCTTCCCGTGCATGGAGAGCACGGACTTCTTGGCCGCGCGGTAATGATCCACCCTCGCGCCGTAAAGGCGTCCGATGTCTTGAACGGACAGGCGCAGGACCCCTTCGGTCTTCTGGACATCCAAACGTCCCCAGGCTTTCCCGTCCTTGACGACCTGCAAGCTTTCCGCGTGCGCACAGGCGCACAGTATCAGGGAAAGGAACCACGCCGCGGAACCAAACATCGAGGATTATTCCAGGATGATCCGGTAGTCCTCCCAATCCAGATGGGGGTCTGCCGCGACCTTCACGGAACGGTGAACGCTCTTCTCGATGCGCTCCTGCTGTCCCTTGAAAGCCTCCGCGAGCAAGGGGTGGAGCACGATGCGCACGTTCCCGCCCGGACGGCCCTGGGTGATCTCGTGGATCTCGCGCTGGATGCGGATGCGCAGGCTCTCGGCCGAGAGCACGCGGCCGGAGCCGCGGCACTCGCGGCATTCCTCGGTCATGAGGCTCATGGTGGACTCGCGCTTGCGCTCGCGCGTCATCTCGATCAAGCCCAGGCGGGTGATGGGAAGTATGCGGATCTTCGCCCGGTCGCGGCGCACGGCGTTCTGCAGGGCCTCCATGACGCGCTGGCGGTTGGAGGCCTTGCGCATGTCGATGAAGTCGATGACGATGATGCCGCCGATGTTGCGCAGGCGCAGCTGCTGCGCCACCTCCTGGGCGGCCTCCAGATTATTCTGGGTGACCGTCTCCTCCTGGGACTTCGAGCCCGTGAAGCGCCCCGTGTTCACGTCGATGGCGGTCAAGGACTCGGCCTCCTGGATGACGATGGTGCCTCCGCTGGGCAGCTGGACTTTGGTGTGGCGGATCTTCTCGATCTCCGGCTCGATGTTGAAAGCCGTGAAGATCGGGGTCTTCCCCTCGTAGTAGCGCACGCGCTCCTTGAGGTCCGGGGAGATCTTCCCGATGAAGTCGAGGACGTTCTGGTAGACCTCGCGGTTGTCCAGGAAGTAGACGTAAACCTGGTCCGAGAGCAGGTCGCGCGCGACCTGCATGGGCAGGTCGATGTCCTTGTGCAGCAGGCAGGGCGCGGGCTGGGTCTCATAGCGCCGGTGCAGCGCCTCCCAGGAACGCATCAGGTACTGGACCTCCCGGCGCAGGTCGTCCTCGCTGGCGCCCTCGGCCTCGGTGCGCACGACCAGGCCCTTACCCTGGAGATGCTCCTTGGCGAGCCGGTCCACGATGTCGGCGATGCGCTTGCGCTCCACGGGCTCCTCGATCTGCTTGGAGATGCCGACGGTCGTGGAGAAAGGAGTCAGCACGAGGTAGCGGCCGGGCAGCGTGACTTCCATGGTCACCTTCATGCCCTTGGTGCCGATGGCTTCCTTGGCCACCTGCACCATGATCTCCTGGCCCTTCTTGATGAGCTGGTCGATGCTCGAGCGCTGTCCGCCGAGCACGTCCGAGATGTAGAGGTAGGCGTTCTTCTCGAAGCCTATGTTCACGAAAGCCGAGGAGATGCCGGGCAATACGTTCTCCACCACGCCCTTGTAGATGTTGCCCACGATGTTCTGGGCGCTCTTGCGCTCCCAAAGCATCTCGACGAGGCGTCCGTTCTCGAGGATGGCCGCGCGCGACTCCTCCCCGGAGCAGTTGGCCAGGATCTCGCGTTTGACCGGCTGCAGCGGCGCGGGCCGCACATGCCTCTCGCGCTCGCCGCGATCGTTGGAGCGCTCCTCGCGGCCGCGGCGCTCTTGGCGCTGCCTTCCGCCGTGAGAGTTCCCTCCTCCTCCGTGCGAATGGCCTGAACCGCCTCCGTGGCCGCGGTTGTCCCGGTTTGGACGCCCGCGTCCGCTGGGGCGGCGTTCGTTGCCGAAGCGCTGCTCATCTCCCGCCACTTCCAGGGCGGACTGCATATCCCGCTCCTCGGAGCTGCCCTTCTCCTGGGCGCCGGACTCCGCGTCCGTGATGTCGGCGCCCGGAGGCAGGTCCTCGCCGTAAGGCGAGCGTCCCTCTTCCTCGGGGAGCGTGCCCGAGGCATCCGCCGAGGCGGAGGAGTCCCGGCGGGACTCCGAAGGGCCGCCCAGCGGATTGGGGATGTCGCTTCCGCTCGTCGTTGGGGGGAGCCCCGCATCCGGATTCTGTCGGGGTGCGGCCTGCGGGATCGAATCTTTCTTCTCTTCTTCGTTCATTGCTGCGTTCCTCCTATGAAATCTCAGGGAGCGATCAGCTCCCCGTCGGCAGTCTGCGACCAAAGCTCCTTGCGCAATATGCGGATATCCGTGACAGGGGCCTGCGGCCCCAGCCATTCGCGCAGGAGCGCTTCCGGCTTGAGCGTCTTCCCGGGACCGAAGCGGAGAACAAGATCCAGGCAGTCCGATGCGGACAGGACGGCCGAGAGGATCAGCGGCTTGGCGTCGATGCGTTCGACGCGCGCGCCGTTGTCTTTGACCTTTTCCACGACGATCTCTGGACGTTCGAGCAGCGCCCGGAGCCTGCATGCGGCGTCTTCCGGGAACGGCCCTCGCAATTCGTAGCGTGCGACGTTGATGACGGACTCCAGCGACGGGAAATACGGAGGGATCCGGCGCGCTTCCCGAACCTCGAACCCCGCGCCGACGAACTTCAGGCTGCGCATGATCTCCGCGGGCTCCGCGGACCGCGTAAGCTCCATGTCGAAATACTCCGCCTCGCTCTCATATCCAAGGGCGACGGCCGGACCGAAGGCCATGCGCGGACGCGGCTGCTTGCGCCGCCCATCCGGGACGAAAGGCAGTCCGCTCTCGGCCACGGCCGCGCGCAGAGCCGCGATCTGGCCCAGATGCGAAAGTCCGGCCGCCGGGCCCTTGCGGGCGACCCGGACGCGGAACCGGAAAACAGAGGGCGCATCACAGAAAAGCATAGCGCCTCGAATAGATGTTGGCCGTGATGCCCAAGGCATAGAGCGTGACGGCCAGATTGGATCCCCCGTAGGATACCAGGGGCAGGGGAATCCCCGCCACGGGGACCATCCCCACGCACATGCCCACGTTGACGAGCAGCGAGAATCCGTAGATGGAGGCCATGCCGCAGCAGACCAGATAGCCGTAGCGGTCCCGCGCCACGCGCGCCGTGTTGACGATTCGCCAGACGAGCATCAGATAGAACGCGAGCACTCCGACGGCGCCCAGGAAGCCCATCTCCTCGCCGATGACCGCGAACACGAAATCCGTGTGCCTCTCGGGCAGGAAGCCCAGCTGGGACTGGGTCCCGGAGAAGAGCCCTTTGCCCCAGAGCCCGCCGGAACCGATGGCGATCTGCGCTTGGCGCACGTTGTAGCCCGCCCCCCGCGGGTCCACCTGCGGAACCAGGAAAGCCACGAAACGGTTGCGCTGATAGACCTTGAGCTGATGGTTGACGAGCACCGCCGATCCCAGGCCCGCGCTCGCGACCAGGGTCGCCACCACGAAGATAAGCCCGTGTATCTGCGTGCGCGCCATCACCGAGAGCCTCCAAAGGAAGAATCCTCCGAAGACGATAAGAGCGAAGCCGATATAGAGCGGCCAGCCGAAAGCAGTCAGGCTCATGAAATACGCGATGGGGCCGAAGGACTGCCATTCCGGGTTCATGGCCACCAAGGTCCATGCCAGCGGCAGGCCCAGGGTTATCGAGCCGTAGCCCGCGAGCACGAGCAGGGCGCCCAGGTTCGCGCCCGCACAGAAGAGCATGACCAGCAGCATGGGAAAGAACGAAAGCGTGGAGGAGAAGTCCGGCTCCTTTAAGATGAGCGCCATGATGGGCGCGGCCAGCGCGAAAGCGCCGAACACCGTGGAAACATCCTGGACGCGGCCGCCTCGGCGGTCGAGGTAGTTGGCCAGTATGAGGATGGTGAAGATGCGCGCGATCTCGGAGGGTTGGAAGGTGAAGAACGGGAAATGTATCCAGGCCCTCTGGCCTCTTTGAATCGAGCCGAAGAAAAGGACGCCGAGCATCATGAGCAGGGTCAAGACATAGAGCGTCTTGGCTTGGTCCTGATAGACCTGGTAATTGAAGCCTAAAGAGAAAAGGAAAAGGAGGATGCCCAGCCCCGCCGCGAGGAAATGCTTCTGGATCAAGACTCCGAAATTCGGGACCGCGGAAGCCGAGGAAAGTATCGCCAAGGTCCCGCAAGCGACAAGCCCGGCGATGGATGCGACCATCAGCCAGTCCACGCGTCCGCGCAAAGCCGTTTCCTGCCGAGTGCCGAACATCATTCGCTGATCTCCCCGCTCTTCTTCATCGGAGCGAGCGCATCCGACAGGCTGTCATCCTTCGGCCGGACTTCCTCGGGCTCCGCGATCTCGCGCTTAGGCTTGACCGGCGCGGTATTGAAAGCCGCCTCGATGATCTTTCTCGCCACGGGCCCGGCAGCCGATCCTCCGTGGCCGCCGTGCGGAACGAGCACGGTCCCGGCCAGCGTCGGCAGCTCGCCGGGCTTCCCCGCATAGAAGACGAACCAGGCATGGTCCTCGCCGTGCGGGTTCTGCGCCGTTCCGGTCTTGCCGGCCACCATGACGCCGGAGACCTGCACTCCTCCGCCGGTGCCTGCCTGCACCACGTTCTCAAGCCCTTTCTGCAGCATATCCCAGGTCTCGGGCTTGAGCTCCACGCGCCCGAGCGCCTCGGGCTTGGCATCGTAGACGCTGCCGTCGACGTATTCGATGCGCCGGACGAACTGAGGCCGCCAGATCGTCCCCCGATTGGCCACGGCCATAACGACGCTCGCCATCTGGATGGGCGTGACCAGCAGCTCTCCCTGCCCGATCGAAAGGTTCACCGTATCTCCGTCATACCAGGATTTGCCGCGCTTGCGGCGCTCCTCGGGCCCGAAGCGCTTGCCGGACTTCTCTCCGGGGAGGCCGATGCGCGTCTCCTCTCCGATGCGGAACATCTTCTGGTAGCGCTCGATCGCGTCCCCTCCCACGCGCAGCCCCATCTGATAAAAATAGGTGTCGCAGGAATTGGTGATGCCCGCGAGCCAGTCCTGGTAGCGATGCCCTTTCTTCTCCCAGCAGCGGAACTTCTTGTTGCCGAGATGGAAATAGCCCGGGCAGAAGATCCTGTCGGACACGGAGATCTTCCCTTCATTGATGATGGCCGCCGAGGTGATGATCTTGAAGGTCGAGCCCGGCGCATAGGTCCCGGCGATGGGCTGATTGAATTCCGGGATATTGGTGATGCGCGGACGGTCCGGGTCATGCTCGGACATCAAGAAGACATTGGGGTCGAAGTCCGGGATGGAGGAGAACGCCAGGACGTCTCCGTTCTTCGGGTCGAGCACCACCACGGCTCCGCGCTTGGAAGGAGAACTCCGGATCGCGTCCTCGGCCGCGGCTTGGAGCTTCGCATCCAGCGTGAGGTGGAGATTCCCGCCCGTCTGCCAAGGGACTTGGTCCAGGATGCGCTTGAGATGCCCCTGCGCGTCCACTTCCATGCGGATCTCCCCGTCGATGCCCCGCAGCTCGCGCTCGAAGATGCGCTCGATGCCCATGCGCCCGACCCTGGAGTCCAGGCGGTAGCCGGCGGCCTTCAAGGCGTTCCATGCCTGGCGGTCGACCTTGCCGAGATATCCCATCAGATGGCTGGCGAAGGCTCCGCGCGGATAATGGCGCCGGGCTTCCACGATGAGATCCACTCCGGGATAGAGCGTCTTGATCTCGGAAAGCTTGAACATGATCTTGAGCGGAAGGTTCTCAGCCAAGTGGATGGCGGCCTGCTCGCGCCAGGCCTCCTCCAACGAGGAGAGAAGGTCTTCCTTATCGAGGCCCAGTTCCACGGAAAGATCCGAGGCCAGGGATGCGAGCCGAGGGCTCTCCTCGCGTCCGGGGATGTAGATCAAAGAGAAAGACGGGCGGCTGGTGGCCAAGGCTTCGCCGTTGCGGTCATAGATGCGCCCGCGCGGAGCCGTCTGGTAGATGCTCTGCGTGCGATTGCGCTCGGCCACCTGCGTGTAATAGACGTTGCGCAAGACCTGCAGATACATCAGCCGTATTCCGAGCACGGCCACGCAGCAATAATAAGCGATCCAAAGCACGCGAAGGCGGTCATGGTAGACGACGTCCTGTCTCATGTCTAGACGAGAATCCTCATCCGTAGCGTCCCGGCGGGTTCAATATCCTGCGCACGACCCAGAAGACCGCCGGAGCCAGGATCACGTTGAAAGCCGTCCCAAGGATGAATATCTTCCAGCCCACCCAAAGGAACTGCCTCTCAAAAACAAGCCCCGCCAAGCCCAAGGAAAGCCAATAGATCAAGGAAAGCCCGGCGGTGACGGTCATCTGCGAGGAAGCTCCTGAGACGTCCATCTGACGCCTCAGTCCTCCCACCACATAGCCCGTCAGAGTCAAGATCAGCATGGCCGCTCCGAAGACGTGCACATCCAGCACGTCGAGGAATATCCCCCAGAAAAAGCCGTAGCACTGCCCGGCCACGGGCCCGGATTGAGAGGCGACCGCCAGGGTGCAGAGCAGAAGGAGCTGCGGCGCGACGCCCCAGACGCTCAGATAGGTGGACCAGAACCATTCGGCCGCCAGAGCCAGGAAGAATAGGATCAGGACGCGCGAAGGTCTCATGGATTTCCCCGCCGACGCTTATGAAGGATCAAGACTTCCTTGATGCGGCCCGAAGGCACGGCCATGGCGACTTCCACGGTCTGGAAAGCCAGGAAGGGATCACGATCGAAGACCTTCGAGACCGTCCCGATGACCAGATCCGGCGGGAAAGTGGCGCTCGTAGGAGAAGTCGCGACCTCGTCTCCCGCGTGCAAGGGTTCATCGACCGGCAGATAGTTCATGCGCAGCCGCGCGCTCCCCTGGCCTTGGATGAGCCCTTCCCAACCGCTGCCCGGCAGATAAGCGGCCACAGCCGAAAGATCGTCGGTCAGCAGCAGGACCTTCGAGGAATGCTCGAGCGTCTCCACGATCCGGCCGATGACCGCCATCCGGCCCACATGCCGCGCGAGCACGGGCGCGTTGAGCTCCACGCCTTCCGCCTCTCCGGCATCGATCATCACGGAGCGGTGCCAGTTGGCGGGATCGCGCTCGAGCACGCGGGCCCAGCCTACGGCGGAAGGCGCGGAGGTCGAGAGCGAAAGGTTTTGGGCCAAGCGCGCGTTCTCGCGCCGCAGAGACTCGAGTTCCGTGCGCAGGAGTTCAGTCTGACGAAGCTCCTCCTCCAACGAGCGCACTCGCATATCCGCTTCGATGAGCCTCGAGATGTCCGGGGAGAGGGTCGAGAGCTTATGCAGCCCTTGGCTTCCATAATAAGGAAAGGGCTCGAAAAGATACGCGGCGCAGGCCCTGAAGCCCCGGACCTTCCCGGTCATAGGGAGGCAGAGGAAGAGGAGGGCGATGCCCCCGAATAAGAAAAGAAGATAGTTCGCTGCGCGATTATCGCGGTTCATCCCGCCTCTGCGGGAGAGCACGCCCGGAACCTAAGGTTCCACGGCGGCCGCGCTGGGGCGCGGGAGACTTCAGGCGTTGGGGCGGAAGGTCGTGATGAAGTCCGACTTGCGGCCCCCGAGACCGTCGAGGACCTCAAGGAACTTCCCTGTTCCGATCGCCACGCAACTGAGCGGATCGGCAGCGCGGTGCACCGGCAGTTCCGTCTCTTGCCGGATGAGGTCCGGAAGACCTCTGAGCAGCGTGCCTCCTCCCGCCAACACCATCCCACGGTCCACCAAATCTGCGGCCAGCTCTGCCGGCGTCTCCTCCAGCGTCGACTTGATCACATCGAGGACCATCTGCACGGGCTCCATGAGAGCCTGCCGGACCTCCTCGGAGGTGATCAGCACCGTCTTTGGAAGGCCGGTGGCCTGGTCCCGGCCCTTCACTTCCATGGTCTTCTCTTCCTTCAAGGGGAAGACCGATCCGATCTGGATCTTCACGTCTTCGGCGGACGTCTCGCCGATGAGCAGATTATACTTCCGCCGGAAATGCTGCAGGATGGCTTCATCCATCTCGTCGCCGGCGATGTCTATGGACTTGGATACCACCAGGCCGCCCAGCGAGATGACCGCGGCCTGGGTCGTCCCTCCGCCGATGTCCACGATCATGTTCGCGCGGGGCTCGGAGATCGGGAGGTCGGCGCCGATGGCCGAAGCCATGGGCTGTTCGATGAGGAAGACCTCTCTGGCCCCGGCCTGCAAAGCCGATTCCTGCACGGCTCGGCGCTCCACCTCGGTGATGCCGGAGGGGATGCCGATGACGATCCGCGGATGCAGAAGACTGCGCCGATTGTGCACCTTGCGGATGAAGTACTTGATCATCTCCTGCGTCACTTCGAAGTCCGCGATGACCCCGTTCTTCAGCGGCCGCACCGCCACGATGGACGCGGGCGTGCGTCCAAGCATCCTCTTCGCCTCCGCGCCGATCGCGAGCACTCGCCGAGACTCGCGGTCGATGGCCACGACCGAGGGTTCTCTCAGGACGATGCCGTGGTTCTTGACGTACACGAGCGTGTTCGCCGTTCCCAGGTCGATGCCCATGTCGTTCGAGAAGAGGCTGAAGAGATAATCGAACATAGCTGCCGCCTTTTACGGAATGAGCCGGATCAACCCCGTCGGGGCGTTATCGCCCAAGCGCACGGCCACGCGAAGGATCTGCGTGTAGCCGCCGGCCCGGTTCTGATAACGAGGCGCCAAGACGTCGAAGAGCTTCTTGAACGCCGCCTTATCCTGCAGGTTGCGGCGCACCTCCCGGTGCTGCCCACGCTTGGCCTGAGAGATCATCTTCTCGGCAAAAGGCCTGAGCTCCTTGGCTTTCGCGACCGTGGTCGTCACCCGCTCATGCAGGATGAGGCTGGCCGCGAGATTCCTGAGCAGCGCGCGCCGGTGCTCGCCGGTCCGTCCCAGTCTTCGTCCGCCCAATGTCTTGATCATTTGATCACACCTGCATGCCCAACGAGAGACCCATGTCCTTGAGGCGGTCTTTGATCTCGTCGAGGGATTTCTTTCCGAAGTTCTTGACGGCCAGGAGCTCCTCTTCCCGCCGGGAGACCAGCTCCCGGATGGTGTGGATGCGGGCGACCTTCAGGCAGTTCGAGGCGCGGCTGGAGAGCTCGATCATGTCCACGGGCTGATCGAGGACCTCCACGCCCTTGCCGTCCAGAGTCGCGCCGTCCGTGCCGGCTTCTCCTTGGCCTCCCTCGAAGCCCGCGCCCTGCTCGGCGAGCTCTTCCTCGGGGATGAAGATCTTCAGCGACTCGCGCAGGAGCTTCGAGGACTTGATGAGCGCGTCGACCGGAGTGATCGAGCCGTCGGTCCAGAGCTCCAGGATGAGCCGGTCGTAGTCCGTGACCTGACCCACGCGGGAAGCTTCCACGTCGTAGTGGACCTTCATCACGGGGGAGAAGAGCGCGTCCACGGGAAGGAAGCCGTGCGGCCAGCTTCCGCCCTGCATCTGCTGGACCTCTTCGGCCGGAACGTAGCCGCGGCCCTTGGAGATCTCGATCTCCATGTCGAGCTTCCCGCCCGGTTCGACGTTGGCCAGGATGAGGTCCTTGTTGACGATCTCAACGTTGGAGTTCTCCTGGATCATCTTCGCCGTGACGGGCCCTTCCTTCTTGGCGCTCAGATAGATGAGTTCGGGGCCGTTGGAGAAGAGCTTCACGCGAAGCTTCTTGAGGTTGAGCAGGATGTTGATGACGTCCTCTCGGACGCCGCTCAAGGCCTGATATTCGTGCCGCGCGCCCTCGAAACGGACGGCGGTCACCGCCGCGCCCTCGAGGCTCGAAAGCAGCACGCGCCGCAGGGAATTCCCAACGGTGTGCCCATAGCCCCGTTCGTAGGGTTCGGCCACGAACTTGGCGTAGTGGTCCGTCATCGTCTTCTCGTCGACGGACAACTTCTGCGGCAGTATCAGTTCCTTGTAAACCACTGTTCTTTCCTCCCCTCTTAGCGTCTTGCGAGCACGGACGGACGGCCCGCCCGATGGGCGGGTCTGCCCGTCAGCGCGAGTAATATTCGACGATCAGCTGGTCGTTGACTCCGAACGAGGATTCTTCCCGGGCCGGAGCGCGCACGATCTTGGCCGAGATTTCCGCCTCATTAAACTCAAGGAACGCGGGCCGCTGAGACTTGCGCGCCGCATGCTCCAGCGAGAGCTTTACGCCCACGTTCTCCTTGAGCCGGGGGTCCAACGAGACGACATCCCCGACCTTGAGCTGCGCGGACGCCACGCTCGCGCGCCGGCCGTTGACCTTGACGTGGCCGTGCCCGACGAGCTGGCGGGCGGTGTGGATGCTGGTCGCCACGCCCATGCGCCGGACGATATTGTCCAGACGCATCTCCAGCTTCATCAGGAAAAGGGTCCCGGTCATCCCGGGGCTCCTGGAAGCCTTGGCCATGAGCGTCTTGAACGGGCTCTCGGTCATGGCGATCATCCGCTTCAGGCGCTGCTTCTCGCGAAGACGGACGGCGTATTCCGACGGCTTGCCGCGCTGGGGCTTGGCCATGCCGGGAGGCGTGGGACGGCTGTCGAGCACGCACTTGGTATGGCACTTCTCTCCCTTCAGGAAGAGCTTCTGCTGTTCGCGGCGGCAGAGCCGGCAGACGGCTCCTGTATAGCGGGCCATGCTTACACCCTCCTCGGCTTCGGCGGACGGCAGCCGTTGTGCGGCAGCGGCGAGACGTCCTTGAGCGACAGGACCTGCAGTCCCGAGGACTGCAGCGCGCGGATGGCGGTCTCGCGTCCGGGGCCGGGCCCCTTGACGAACACGATGACCTGCTTGACTCCGAGCTCGACGGCCCGCTTGGCCGCCTTCGCCGAGGTCATCTGAGCCGCGAAGGGAGTTCCCTTCTTGGTCCCGCGGAAGCCCGAGCCTCCGGCGGCGGCCCAGCAGATGACCGCGCCGCGGTCGTCGGTGATGGTCACGATGGTGTTGTTGAAGGACGACTGGATATAGACCTTGGCGAAGGTCACGGATTTCCAGTTCCTCTTCGGACCGCGCGCGGCGGGCCGGCTCTCCGGCTGCGCCGGGGTCTTGGGATCGTTCTCAGCCATGATGCGTTCCTCTTATCCTTCTTTCTTCGCCGCAGCCTTGCCGGCTCCGACGGTCTTGCGGCGGCCGCGCCGCGTGCGCGCGTTGGTGCGCGTGCGCTGGCCGCGGGCCGGCAGACTGCGGCGATGACGCAGGCCGCGATAGCTGCCGATCTCTTGATAGCGGTGGATGTGCTGCTGCACCTCGCGGCGCAGCTCTCCCTCGACTTTGAACTCTTTCGAGAGAAGGGAGTTCAAAAGACCCACTTGATTCTCGTTGAGGTCCTTGACCCGCATCTCGGGGGATATCACCCCGTTGAGCTTCTCCAAGATATCCTTCGCCGTGAATCGCCCGATGCCGTAAATGTAGCACAAAGCGACATCGATGCGCTTGTCCTTCGGTAAGTCCACTCCTGCTACGCGTGCCATACCCTCACCCCTGCCTTTGCTTGTGCCGCGGATTGCTGCACATCACGCGGACTGTGCGCCCCCGTCGGATGACTTTGCACTTCTGACAGATCGGTTTTACGCTCGCTCGAACCTTCATGTTCAACGCTCCCGGTAGACGATGCGGCCTCGGGTAAGATCATAAGGAGAGAGCTCCACTTTCACCGTGTCGCCCGGCAGTATCTTGATGTAGTGGACGCGCATCTTGCCGGAGATGTGCGCCAGGATGACCTTCTCCCCGGGTATCTGCACCCGGAACATCGCGTTCGGCAGCGACTCGAGGATCTTGCCCTCGACTTCGATCTTATCTTCCTTGGTCAACGTCCGCCTCCTGATTTCATGCTCATGCCGTCAAGATCTCCGCTCCGTTCTCCGTGACGGCCACGGTATGCTCGAAATGGGCGGAAAGACGTCCATCGGCCGTGACCGCGGTCCATCCGTCGGGAAGCACGCGGACTTCCGGCCCTCCGGCATTGACCATGGGCTCGATGGCGAGCACCATGCCGGCAACGAGCCGCGCGCCGGTCCCGGCCTTTCCGAAATTGGGCACCGCAGGCTCTTCGTGCAAGGCGCGCCCGATCCCATGCCCCACGAACTCCCGGACCACGGAGCAGCCGTTCTCTTCGGCGTGCCTCTGTACCGCCGCGCCGATGTCGCCGATGCGGCTGCCGGGCCGGACCTGCTCCACGGCCCGCTCGAGCGCCTCGCGCGTAACCCTCAAGAGCTTTTCGGCTTCCTTGGAGACCGGGCCGACCGCGACGGTCAGAGCGGAATCCCCGTAAAACCCATCCACCACCGCGCCCAAGTCGAACCCGATGATGTCTCCTTCCTTGAGCACCCGCGTCTTGCTCGGGATGCCGTGGATGACCTCTTCGTTGACCGAAGCGCACAGCACGGCCGGATAGCCGCGATAGCCGAGGAAGGCGGGCTTCGCTCCCCTCTTGCGGATCTCCTCGCCGGCGATCCGATCGAGTTCCAGCGTGGAGATCCCGGGCCGAACGGCTTTCGAAAGAGCCCGAAGCGTCTCGGCCACGACGGAACCGGCCCGCCGCATGCACGCAAGCTCCGAAGCGCCCTTGATCTCTATCTGCGCACAGCGGCTCGTCATTTGGACGCTGCACTCCTCTGTGCCAGGACCTTCTCCACCACGGCTGCGACGCGTCCGGAGACTTCCTGAGCGCTCAAGCCGCCGTCGACTTCCACGAAATCGGTGGAGGAGCGGTAGTAGCTGATGAGCGGGCGGGTCAGATCCTCATAAACCATCATCCGCTTGCGCACCACCGCCTCGGAATCATCCTCTCTCTGCGTAAGCTTGGCTCCGCACTTATCGCAGACGCCCTCGGCGCGCGCAGGGCGAGAGAAGACATTATACACTTCCCCGCAGGCGCAGGAACGCCGCCCGCTCAGGCGCCGGACGATCTCCTCGATCTTGGCTTCCAAGGAAACGACCAGATCGATCTGCCGGCCGTTGCTGCTGAGATATTTATCCAAGGCCTGGGCCTGCTCCAGCGTGCGCGGGAAGCCGTCGAGCAGCCAGCCTCCGTCGATCGCGTCGAGCTTCGCGGCCACGACCTCGATGACGGTCTCATCCGGAACGAGCACGCCCCTCTTCATATAATCGCCGACCTTGCGTCCCAAGGGAGTGCCTGAGGAGACCTCGGCTCGGAAGATGTTCCCCGTCGAAAGATGACCCCACCGATAGCGGTCGCACAGGGCCTTCGCCTGCGTGCCCTTGCCCACTCCCGGAGCGCCGAGGAGGACGAGCCGCAGCTCAGTTGCCGACATTGAACCACCGCTGCCGGATTCGGCCCTTCTTGAGGAAGCCCTCATAGTGCCGCATGATGAGATGCGACTCGAGCTGGCCCATGGTGTCTAGCGCCACGCCCACGACGATCAAGAGCGAGGTGCCGCCCAAATAGAACGGGACATTGTAGACGTAGCGCAGCAGCTGGGGGAACACCGCGATCGAAGCCACGAAGAGCGCCCCGCCCAAAGTGATGCGGTTGAGGACCCACTCGATATACTGCGCGGTGGGCTCGCCGGGACGGATGCCGGGCACGAATCCGCCGGACTTCTTCATATTCTCGGCGAGATCCAGGGGATTGATGCTCACGGAGTTGTAGAAGTAGCAGAAGAAGATGATGAGCGCGGCATAGACCACTTCATAGAACGGATTCCCGCCGTTGAGGAACCCTTGCATCTTCTGGGCCCACGGAGAATTAGGGGTGAACTGCATGATGGTCATGGGCACGGCCAAAAGACTGACCGCGAAGATGACCGCGATGACGCCGCTCTGATCGACTTTGAGCGGGAGGAAGCTGGAGGCGCCTCCCATCATGCGGCGTCCGACCATCCGCTTGGCATATTGCACCGGGATCTTGCGCTGGGCCGTCTCCACCCAAACAACGCTCAGGATGATGCCCACGACAACGGCGCATATCACGAGCGCTTTGATGAGCCCGATCTCCTCGGCCTTGACCAGCTGGACCATGGCGAAGATGCTTCCCGGGATGCGCTCCACGATGCCGGCGAAGATGATCATGGAGACGCCGTTGCCGATCCCCTGCTCCGTCATCTGCTCTCCCAGCCACATGATGAACACCGTGCCGGTGGTGAGCGTGAGCACGGTCAGCATATAGAAGAAGGGCGTGGGGTCGGAGACCACCGGCAAGCCGGAGGGCGAGGGCATCTTGGAGATCATGAGCGTGAGCCCGAAGGACTGGAACGCGGCCAGGAGCAGAGTCAGGTAGCGCGTGATCTGGTTGAGCTTGCGGCGGCCCAATTCTCCTTCCTTATGAAGACGGTCCAGATAAGGGATCACGTGCGCGCCCTGCAGAAGACTCATGATGATGGACGCGTTGATGTAGGGCATGACGCCCATCGAGAAGATGGAGAACTGGCCCAGGGCTCCGCCCGAGAAGATGTTGAGGATGCCGAGCAGGGTGCTGGCCTGGGCTTGGAAAATCGAGCGCAGCGCGTCCCCGTTGATCCCCGGGATGGGGATCGCGGCCCCGACCCGGTAGAGGGCCAGACAGGCCAAAACGAAGAAGACGCGCTTGCGCAGGTCCGGGACTTCGAAGATATCCGACAGGTTGCGGATCATTGAACGAGCTTCTCCACGCTGCCGCCCGCCTTCTTGATCTTATCCTCCGCGCTCTTGGAGAAGGCGTGCGCCTGGACCTTGAGAGCCCGCTTGAGCTCGCCGTCGCCCAAGACCTTCACGGGCATGCGGCCCTTGACCAGTCCGTGCACGCGAAGAGCCTCCAGCCCGACCTCGCTCTGGTTCTTGAAGACGCGGGCCAAGTCGCCCACATCCACGAGCTGATAGCGGGTCTGGAAGGAGGTGTTGCGAAAGCCCCTCTTGGGGATGCGGCGGATCATGGGCGTCTGTCCGCCCTCAAAGCCGATCATCTTGCCGTCGCCGGAACGGGAGGTCTGACCCTTGGTTCCGCGCGTGGCCGTCTTTCCGTGGCCGGAGCCGAGGCCCATGCCGATGCGCTTAGAGCGCTTGCGAGCGCCTTTGGCCGGCGCCAGCGTGTGCAGTCCGAGATCGCGATGGTCCGTCATCCCCGCCCCCTGAGCTTCATGATATCCTCGCGCGTGCGAAGGCCGCGAAGGGCCTGCATCGTCGCATAGATGACCGAGAAGTTGTTCGAGCTGCCCAGGCTCTTGGTCAGGACGTTCTTGACGCCCGCAGCCTCGAGCACCGCGCGCACGCCGCCGCCGGCGATGACGCCGGTTCCGGGAGCGGCGGGCTTCATCCAGACCTTTCCCGCGCCCCAGCGTCCGACGACCTCGTGCGGGATCGTCTCTTCGACGATCGCGAACTTGATCATGCTCTTGCGGGCGCGCTGAGAGCCCTTCTGGATCGAGAACTGGACGTCCTTGGCTTTGCCCAGGCCGCAGCCCACGCTGCCCTTTCCGTCGCCCACGACGACGAGCGCGCCGAAAGAGAATCTCTTTCCGCCCTTGACGACCTTGGCCACGCGATTGATGGCGACGACCGTCTCCTTGAGTCCAAGGGCTTCAAGATCATCGGGGCGGCGAGGCCGTCCTCGTCCGCCGGGACGGCGCCCTCCGTCGGGCCGGCCCATGCGCGGGGCCGGGTGGGGTGCGGGAGTGCTGGGTTTGATTTCGTCTGCCATCGTATCTCCTAGAACTTGAGTCCGGCTGCTCGCGCGGCATCGGCCAGCGCCTTGATGCGGCCATGATAAAGGAGTCCGCCGCGGTCGAAGACCACGCGCTCCACTCCGGCCTTCAGGGCTTTTTCCGCGATCATCTTGCCCACGGCCTGCGCGTCCTTGACGCTCTTCTTGCAGGCATCGCCCTTCTCAGGGCGGCTGTCGACGACTGCCAAGGTCACGCCCTTGACGTCGTCGATGACCTGCGCGTAGAAATATCTGAGCGAGCGGCGCACGCAGAGCCTGGGCAGGCCGTTGGCCGCCCGGACGATATTGTCGCGCACGCGGCGCTTGCGGAATTCCAGTCTGGTCTGTTTATCTTTCATGGTCGCCGTTCCTTACTTCTTTCCGCCGGCTCCGCCGGCGCCTGCGCCTGCCGCGGTCTTGCCGGCCTTGCGGATGATGCGCTCTCCGTGATAGCGGATCCCGGTTCCCTTATACGGTTCGGGCTCTCGCAGTTCGCGAAAGCGCGCCGCGGTCTGACCGAGCAGATCCTTGTCGATGCACTTAAGAACGACGGAGGTCTGTTTCTTGTCGATCTCCGCCGAGACGCCCTTGGGCAGGTCGAAGTGCACTTTATGAGAGTAGCCCAGGCTCAAGGTGAGCTTGGACGCCCCATCCGGCTCCACCTTGAATCCGAGGCCCACGATATCGAGCGTCTTGCTGAATCCCGTGTGGACTCCATGGACCATGTTCGCCAGCCGCGCGCGCGCCATGCCGTAAAGCGCCCGGACCGAAGGGTCCTTGGCGTTCGCCACGAGCACGACCGTCTTGTCCTGCCTCTCCAGCTTGACGACGGAAGGCAGGGTCCCGGAGAGCTCTCCGAGAGGCCCCTTGACGCGGACTCGGTCGCCGTCGACGGCGACCTCGACCTTGTCGGGGAGTGGGATGGGTTGTTTTCCGATGCGGCTCATAAGGATCTCCTATTTCGTGCGGGGTCTACCAGACTTGGCAGAGCACCTCGCCGCCGACCTTCTTCTCGCGCGCCTGCTTGTCCGTCAAGACGCCCTTGGGCGTCGAGAGGATGGTGACGGCGAAGCCCGCGCGCACCCGCGGGATATCCTGATAAGAACGATAGATGCGCAGCCCCGGACGGGAGGTCCGGCGGAGGCCTCGCAGCACCGCCTCCTTCGTCGGGGAGTACTTCAAGAACACCCGGAGCGATCCGACGCGCTTCTCATTGAAGATGGTCTTGTAGTTGGCGATGAAGCCCTCATCCTTGAGGATGCGGGCGATCTCCGCCTTGAGATTCGACAAAGGGACATCGACGCGGTCCTTTTGCCGAGCGTTCGCGTTGCGGATGCGCGTCAGGAAGTCTGCGATGGGGTCCATGGGATACCTACCAGGAGGATTTTCTCACGCCGGGAATCTGTCCGCGATGCGCCATGCTGCGGAAACAGAGACGGCAGAGTCCGAAGTCGCGCATGAAGGAACGCGGACGCCCGCAGAGCTGGCAGCGGCTGCGATAGCGTACCGCGAACTTTTGCGGCTTTTTCATCTTTGCGACCCAAGCGATGGTGGCCATTCGTGGCTCCTCAACCCTTCTGCGGCGGCTGCTGCTGCTGACGCTTGAACGGCATGCCGAAACAATCGAGCAGGGCGAAGCCTTCCTCGTCGGTTTTGGCGGTCGTCACGAAGGTGATGTTCATCCCGCGCGGCTTATCCACCTTCTCCAGGTTTATCTCCGCGAAGATGAGCTGTTCGCGCAATCCCAGATTGAAATTCCCCTGCCCATCGAAGCCCTTGGGCTCGAGCCCGCGAAAGTCGCGGATGCGCGGCACGGCCGTGTTGATGAGCCGGTCGAGGAATTCATACATCCGATCTCCGCGCAGAGTGACCCTCACGCCGATGGGCATTCCCTGGCGAAGCTTGAAGTTCGAGATGGACTTCTTGGCGCGGCGGATCTGCGGCTGCTGGCCGGCGATCTGCCCGAGCTCGTCTCGCGCCGCATCCAAAGCCTGGATGTTCTCCTTGGCCTCGGACACTCCCATATTGAGCACGATCTTGGTCAGGCGCGGGACTTCATGGGCGTTGGTGTAGCCCCGCTGCTCCATGAGAACGGGAACGATCTCATCGAGATAGCGCTTCCTCAGGCGCGGGGCCTGAGCCGGCTTCTCGATGACGCTGTCCGCGGCGCTCTTCGTCTCGACCGCAGCGGACTTGGCCGGCTTCTGCGGCTTGGCCGCCGGCTTCTGCTGGGACGGCTTCTTCTCCTTCTCCTTCTCCTTCTCCGCCATTAGAGGATCACCTCGCCGCAGTTGCGGCACATGCGCACGCGCTCGCCTTCCGGCAAGCGTCCGCGCTTGGGCCGGCCGGCCTGCTCGCATTTCGGGCAGACGAGCTGGACTTTCGAAACATGGATGGGCGCCTCGCGCTTCTGGATGCCTCCGGGCTCCGGCGGGCGAGGCTTGACGTGCTTGGTGACGATGTTCACCTTGGAGATGAGTACGCGGTCCTTGTCCGGATAGACCCGCAGAACCTCTCCCTTGCGGCCCTTATCCTTGCCGCTGAGCACGAGCACCGTATCCTTCTTCTTGATATTCATCTTAGACCACCTCGGGTGCGAGCGAGATGATCTTCAGGAATTCCCGGTCGCGAAGCTCGCGAGCCACGGGCCCGAACACGCGGGTGCCCTTGGGCTCGTTCTTATCGTCGATCACGCAGGCGGCGTTGTCGTCGAAGCGGACATACGAGCCGTCCTTGCGCATATGGTTGTGCCGGATGCGGATGATGACGGCCTTCACCACTTCTCCCTTCTTGATGGCCGCATGCGGGATGGCGTCGCGCACCGAGCAGACGATGATGTCTCCCAGCGACGCATAGCGCCGGTGGTGGCCGCCGAGGACCTTGAAGCACTGCAGCTTCCGGGCCCCGGAATTGTCGGCGACGTTGAGGATCGTCCTAAGCTGGATCATGCCTCTCCTCCGGCGACGACCGCGGTCCTCGGGGCCGCTTTGAGTATCCGGACCAGACGCCAGCGCTTGAGCTTGGAGAGCGGCCGGGTCCCCGTGATCTCGATAAGATCGCCGATATGCGACTCATTGCGCTCATCGTGCACGTAGAACTTGCTCTGCTTGCGCATGACCTTCTCATAGCGCGGGTGCCGGACCTGGCGCCGCACGACGACGACGCGGGTCTTGTCGGCGCGATCGGAGACGACGGTCCCCTGGAAGCGATGGCGCTGTCCGCGTTCGATATTCTCAGTCTGCGTGATCGTTGCCATTGTCCTCTCCTACTTCGTCCGCGCGGCTTCGATCTGCCGGGTGCGGATCCAGGTATTGAGCCGCGCGATGTCGCGCCGCAGGCTGCGCAGTTCCATAGGGTTCGTCAACGGCGTGACCCGGTGCTTGAAGCGCAGCTTGAACTGCTTCTCGCGCAGCTGGCGCAGTTCCGAGCGCAGCTCGTCGAGAGAAAGGTCTTTTTTGTTCGTCTTATCTTGTGTCTTCATGTCTCAATTCCGGGAGATGAACTTCGTCATGATGGGGAGCTTGT
Source organism: Elusimicrobiota bacterium (assembly GCA_041661185.1). Lineage (GTDB taxonomy): Bacteria > Elusimicrobiota > Elusimicrobia > UBA1565 > UBA1565 > JBAZUV01. The sequence continues at coordinate 4,933 of JBAZUV010000011.1, read as the reverse complement.
GCGCGGCAAGCGTCATGGCCTCGCGGGCGAGCTCCAAAGGGATGCCTTCCACCTCGAAGAGTATCCGGCCGGGCTTGACGACCGCGGCCCAATGGTCCGGAGCTCCCTTTCCCTTGCCCATGCGGGTCTCGGCCGGGTGCTTGGTGATGGCCTTGTCCGGGAAGATGCGGATCCAAAGCTTCCCGCCTTTCTTCATGAACCGGGTGATCGCGACGCGCGCGGACTCGATCTGGCGGGCCGTCACCCACTTGGGCTCCAAAGCCTTCAGGCCGTACTCGCCGAAAGCGATCTCCGTGCCGCGCTTGGCGAATCCCTTGACGCGCGGATGGCTGTGCGTCTTGCGGTATTTTACGCGTTTTGGCATCAACATGTCATTGCTCCGGAGCAGGGACGGGGGCAGGGGCCGCGGCGGGCGCTGCCGTCAAAGCAGCCGATGCGGCAGCCTGGCCTTCCTCGATCTTCGCCTGCTGGATGAGTTCCTTGGGCGTCTTGGCAAAGAACTGCTTCTTGAAGATCCACACCTTGATCCCGATGGTCCCGCTGGTGGTATTCGCTTCGATCTGGCCGTAGTCGATGTCCGCGGAGAAGGTGTGCAGGGGCACGCGTCCCTCGCGCAGCCACTCGCGGCGCGCGATCTCGGCTCCGCCCACGCGTCCCTTGACCTCGATCTTGATGCCCAGGGCGCCGGCCGCGAGCGTGCGCTCGATGGCGCGCTTCATGGCTCTGCGGTGCGCGATACGGCGCTCGAGCTGCATGGCGATAGCCTCCGCCACGAGCCGGGCGTCGAGCTCCGGTTCCTTGATCTCGACGACGTTGATGAAAGTCTTGCGCTTGGTCAGGCCCTCGATCTGCACGCGCACGGCCTCGATGTCCGCACCGCGCTTGCCGATGACCACGCCGGGGCGGGCCGTGTGGATGTTGACGCGCAGATAAGAGCCCGCGCGCTCGATGCCGACCCAGGACACGGCCGCCAGACGGAAGCGCTCGCGCACCAGCTTGCGGATCTTGTAGTCCTCGCCGATGAGCGCCGGCATCTCCCTCAGGGAGAACCACTTGGATTCCCAATCCTGGATATATCCGAGCCTTACCGACTTGGGATAGATTTTCTGACCCATGGCTTATTTCCTCTCGTCCGAGACCACCATCGTCAGATGGCAGACCTTTCGCTTGAAGGTGTACGCGCGTCCCTGCGGCGCGGGGAGCACGCGCTTCATGTTCCCCATCGGCCCTTGGCAGACCCAGGCGGACTTCACGAAAAGAGTCCCCGTATCGACGGGCTTGCCCAGGCGCTGCTGCAGGTTCGCCGCGGCCGAGCGAAGGGTCTTTCCCACGAGCTCCGTGGCGCGGCGCGGGATCATCGGCAGCATCTGTTCCGCGCTGGCAACGGACTTCCCGCGGATCTGGGCCAGGACCTGCCCGACCTTCCGCGCTCCGAACCTCTGAAATCTTGCGTGTGCGATGGCTTCCATGGGATCCTCGTTCCTTTATTAGGTCAGGTCCGTGGCTTCCTTCGTATGAGCCATGCCGTGACCTTTGAAAAGACGGGTGAAGGAGAATTCCCCGATCTTGTGTCCGACCATCTGTTCGGTGATGTAGAGCGGCAGGAACTTGCGCCCATTATGCACCGAGAAGGTATGGCCCACGAATTCCGGCACGATCGTGCAGGAGCGGCACCAGACCTTGACGACTTTCTTCTCGCCGGAAACGTTCATCTTCTGGACTTTTTCCAGAAGATTCGAGTCGACGTACGGCCCTTTTTTTGTCGAACGGCTCATATCTCTCTCCTAATGTTCCCGTGTCAAACAGGCATGGCCGTGACTTTCCCCTTGCGCCGGTCCTGCAGGATCATCCAGCCCCATATCTTTTTCTTGTTTCGCGTCTTCAGTCCCTTGGAAAGCTGATTCCACGGCGAGCGCGGATGGTTTCCGCCCTTGGACTTTCCGCGGCCGCCGCCGAGCGGGTGGTCCACGGCGTTCATGGCGCCGCCGCGCACGGTCGGGCGCTCGCCGCGATGGCGCGTGCGTCCGGCCTTGCCGAAGTTGATGGTGTCGTGCTCGATATTAGAGATCTGCCCGAGCGTCGCCATGCAGGCCCTAGGAACAAGCCGCATCTCTCCGGACGGAAGCTTGAGCGTCGCGTAAGGCCCGTCCTTGCCCATGAGCTGAGCCTGGGATCCGGCCGAGCGGACCATTTGGCCGCCCTTGCCCGGGGTCAGCTCGATATTGTGCACGAAGGAGCCGTCCGGGATGCGGTCGAGCGGCAAGGCATTGCCCGCCTTGATCTCGGCCTCGGGACCGGATTGCACGGTGTCGCCCACCTTCAGGCCGACCGTGTGCAGGATATATCGCTTGTCGCCGTCCGCATAGTGGATCAGCGCGATGCGCGATGACCGGTTGGGATCGTACTCCACGGACACGACCTTCCCGGGGACTCCGAGGTTGTCGCGCTTGAAGTCGATTTGGCGATAGGCGCGCTTGTGCCCGCCGCCGATGTGGCGGACCATGATCATGCCGGTGTTGTTGCGTCCGCCGGTCTTGCGCAAGCCCTTGGTCAGGCTCTTCTCCGGAGCCTTCTTCGTCAGCTCGGAGTAGTCCGCGGAGGTCATGTGCCGCCGGGAGGGTGTATACGGCTTATAGGATTTCACAGGCATGCGTTAGGCTCCCTGCGCCACGAGCTCGATCGAATCGCCGGGCTTCAGCGTCACGATCGCCTTCTTCCAGTCCGGGCGGTATCCGCCGCCGCGTCCGAATCGGCGGTATTTGCCGCGCACGTTGGCGGTGCGCACCTGAAGGACTTTCACCTTGAAGAGCTCCTCGATGGATCTCTTCACGTCGCTCTTGGAGGAGGTGGGCTTCACCTCGAAGGTGTACTGATTGTGCTTCTCCTTCATGAGCGTGCTCCGCTCGGTCATGAGCGGGCGTACGATGTGTATCGTAGGATCGAATTCGGTCATCCGTTGAACCTCGGGGCGATCTTTTCGAGGGCCGCTTTGGTGATGATGAGATTGCGGCGGGCGAGCACCTCGTAGGCATTCAGGTGAGCGACGAGCATCACCTTCACGGTCCCGATGTTCCGGGAAGCGCGGGCCAGGTTCTCGTCGTGCTGTTCCGTCACGATCAAGCTCCGGGGATCCGCCTTCAGGTCCTTGAGCATCTGGGCCACCTGCTTGGTCTTGGCGCCGTCGAGAGCCAGACCGTCGATGACGCGCAAGCCGCCGGCGAGCACGCGCATGCTCAGCGCCTGGACGAGGGCGAGATGCGCCTTGGCCGGAGGCAGGGACAGCTTATAGGACCGCGTGCGCGGGCCGAACACGACTCCGCCCTTGCGCCAGAGCGGGGATCGGATCGAGCCGTGACGAGCGCGGCCGGTGTGCTTCTGCTTCCAAGGCTTGCGGCCTCCGCCGCGCACCTCGGAACGGGTCTTGGTGTGCGCCGTGCCCGAGCGAAGGTTCGTCTCGTAGATGGTCACGGCTTCGTGCAGGAACGTCGGCCGGGGCTTGACGCCGAACACCGTTTCCGGGAGTTCGACTTTGCCGACCGGCTGGCCCTTCAGGTTCAGTATCTGTGCTTCCATGGTTAAGCCTTCTTCTTAGTGGGCTTTTTCTCGACGATGATGTTGCCCATCTTATCGCGCTTGACGGTCGACTTTACGATCTTCACCGGCCGGCGCTTCATATTCTTGACGGTCTCATGGACGCAGACCCAGCTGCCTTTGGGGCCAGGGACCGGTCCATTCAGATAGAGCAGGTGGTTGATCGCATCCACCTCGATGACCTCGACCTTCTGGGTCGTGGTGGTCTCGTGGCCGTAGTGCCCGGCCATGCGCTGCCCCTTGAGCACCTTGCCCAGGGAGCGGCGGGAGGTCAGCGATCCGGGAGAGCGCTCCTTGTCCGAGGCGCCGTGGGAAGCCGGCAAGCCGTGGAAGTTGTGGCGCTTCATGACGCCCGCGAATCCGCGGCCCTTGCTCAGGCCTTGGATATCCACGAAGTCGCCGGGCACGAAGCGGCCGTCGACGTCCGCGACCTGCCCCACCTTGAAAGGCTTGGGATCGGCGACGCGGACCTCGCGCAGCCAGCGCGAGGGAGCCGTTCCGGAAGCCTTGAACTGCCCGGTCATGGGCTTGTTCAGGTGCTTCGCATTGCGCTCTCCGTAGCCCAAGAGCACGGCGCTGTAGCCGTCCTTGGACTCCGTCGACTTCACCCGGACGATGGGGCAGGGACCGGCCTTGACCACGGTCACGGCTTTGACTTCGCCGTCCTTGGTGAAGACCCGCGTCATGCCGACCTTCTCGCCGATGAGCGTGCGCAGAGTGGGCGGCGCCTTTCCGGCGGAGCCCTGTGCAGGCGTTGCGTCTGGTTTCACTTCTTCAGTCATAAACTCACCTTACGCCGTTTTTTTCCGTCTCCTTCTTGCATCGTTCCCGTTTTCTTGCGCCGTTCGGGAAAACTTTTCGCCCTCAGGAATCTTGCGCAGCAAGATTCCTAAAGCTTGATCTCCACGTCCACGCCCGCCGGCAAATCGAGCTTCATGAGCTCGTCGACCGTGCGGGAGGTGGGACTCTTCAACTCGATGAGGCGCTTATGGATCCGCATCTCGAACTGTTCGCGGGACTTCTTGTCCACGTGCGGCGAACGCAGGACCGTGTACTTGCGGATGTTCGTGGGCAAGAGCACGGGGCCCGTGATGACCGCGCCCGTGCGGCGGGCGGTCTCCACGATCTTGCCGACGCTCGTGTCCAGGATGCGGTGATCGCAGGCGCGAAGGCGGATCCGGATTCGCTGCTGAGAGTTGACGGCCGGTGTCTCTGCCATGGCGTTACTCGAGGATCTCGCCGACCACGCCGGCGCCCACGGTATGGCCGCCTTCGCGGATGGCGAAGCGCAGGCCCTTTTCCATCGCGATCGGCGTGATCAGCTGCACCACGAAGTCCGCGT
>JBAZUV010000010.1:0-124118 GCA_041661185.1 Elusimicrobiota bacterium | reverse complement strand
GGAAGATGTTCTTTTGCGCCTCACTCGATCCCATCATCTCGATGCCTCCGATTCCTCGTCGGTGTTCCGTCGAGAGATTCTAGGATTTACGAGTGCGGTTTCGGAGGGTTTTTCAGCAGCCTGTTAGTAGAGATGCGCTGTAATCGTACATGCGAACTGTACTGGGTCCCGACAGTCTTCTCGTCGAAGAAAATGTCATCCCTGGGGAATTCTTCAACAGATTAATTCAACGCTACCCCAAACAGAGGTCTTTCAAGCAGGCTTTGATCTCCATCGCGTTCTCATCTGCTTATCTGGAGGCACTGCTACATATCGTGGGCTATAGGCGTCTTGGCCCGAGGGAGTATGAAACGATTGACAAGGGCACCTATAGGCAAAAGCTTGCGTCGTTGGGGGTGAAAGACGTCGTCCTACTCGATGGATCGGACAGATTGCGGCGTTCAAGAAAAGAGCTCCTGCATGAGAAGGCGGTAAAAGAGGCTCTTTCTAAGAAGGTCGAAATCCGTAACGCGCAGGACGAGGCACGGTTTGCGGTGGACTTCGTCAGGAAGGTGGAGGATTTTATTCGCAAAAAAGAACCGCCAAAAAATGCCGACTAACATCAGCTTGGGCTGGCTGGCGCATGGGTGCGGAGCGCTCATGAGCCCCCGCATCCCAGATCAGCGTTAGGCACACAACAAAGAGAAACAGGAAATCGAATGAATATTTCAGAGCAATTGAGCGAACTCATCAAAGAAGGTGAGCGGCTTGTCCCACACGGTGGCCACATTTTCTCTGGATATAATGGAGATATGCAGGCGGAGTACATTGCGTGGAGACTTCAGGCCCTTTCATTAATCGGAGAACTGGGAAGTCAAATGACCCCTCTGCTTAAAGACATCGAAAGGGATAAACAAGGACCCTACTTTTTCCAAGACTCCGCCCAGCGAGTTTTGGGCGCACTAAAAGCTGCAGCAAAAATAGTGTCACATAGCACTCCTGCTGAAAAGAAAACTGAATCAAAGACCAAGGCAAAGCAACTAAATGCCTCCTCAAATAAGGCATTCATTGTGCATGGCCACGATGAGATCCTCCTTCAGCAAGCCGCTCGATTCCTCGAAAAGTTGAGGATCACCCCGGTAATTCTTTTTGAACAACCTGGGAAGGGTCAGACGATAATTGAGAAATTTGAAAACAACTCTGACGTCCCGTTCGCAATTGTGCTATTCACCCCAGATGATCTGGGGAGGGCAGCAAAGGAAACCGAATTGCACCCTCGAGCAAGGCAGAATGTCGTCTTAGAACTAGGCTACTTTGTAGGAAAGCTCGGGAGAGCAGGTGTTGCTGTCCTATATCATGAAAGCATCGAACTTCCATCCGACTATCGTGGCGTCGAATACATTAAAATTGACCCGGAAGGTGCTTGGAAAATGAAGTTGGCCCGGGAGATGAAGGCCGCCGGACTGGCAGTCGACATGAATCTTGCAATCTAGGGACTAACTTATGATCGATCACGATCAACTCCTACGCGCCTATGCGCTCTTGTCCTCACTAAGGGCCAATATTCCCGAAGCTTTCGAGGTTCCCGAAAACTGGGCTCACGAGTTTAATGCGGCAGTCACAAAAATCGAGCACACAGTATCCAAGGACCTATCGGAATTTAAAGTTGGCGATCGCGAACTAAAGCAATCCGTCGCTTCAAGTAACTATATCAGCGGTGAGATTCTCTATCGGAAAGGTTTATGGTGCAACCGCGCAAACTTGATGCTCAAAGTCGATGCAGTCTTGAACTATCTTCAAGTACTTCGCGATGGGCAAGGCTGGCAGGCCCATTAAGCAGCACCTTTTGCGGGCGACTATCCATCGCGCTTCAGCAGACGCGTGCTCAAGGAGAACTGTTTCGTCGGCAACAGGCGACGCAAAACGATTATGGCGGCGACAAAGATCATTCAGCTGCTTACGAATCCGGACACTCGAGTAGCGATTCTTTGCGGGGCCGGGATTTCCGTCTCTTCTGGTATCCCAGATGTAACAACGATACTCGAGACGTGTTTGGCAGCACTGGGCGCCGATCCTGAGGATGCTCAGCTACTGCGCCAATCCGACGGCACTTGGCGCATGCCGTTCGAGAGTTTCATGGACGCGTTCATCGAGCATGACAAGAATACAGAGCTCTTTGGCATCTTCATGTTGGGGGAGCCTAATGCCAATCACTATCTGATTAGAGAACTAGCCAGCAAAAAGCGACTGGCTGTCATTAGCACAACGAATTTTGATGTCTTGATTGAGCGGGCGCTACGAGAGCATCCAAACATAGACTTTCAGATTGTTCTCCCGAATGACTCACAGAGGCCCGATTTGGCATCTATGGCGCCGCTTCCGTTGGTTAAACTGCACGGTACGGCAGACCAACCGCGCACCATTCGCAGTACAGTTCAATCGATTTCCGGAGGGACTGAGTTCACCAGCCGTCAAGCTCTAGTTCGACAGGTATTGGAATCAGGTGCAGATGTTCTTTGGGTCTGGGGATACAGTGTGTCTGATTTCTTGGACATCTCTCCCGCCATCGCGGCAGCAACTAGTTCTATGATCCCCGTGCTCCTGCTACAGCACGACCCCAATATTCGATCCCTCAATGACGCAATCGTCGAACCGCTTGACCGACTGACGTCGACGCATCCATTTGCGCGTTTCTTTGGGTTCACAGTGCGCGTTGATGCGGACGCGTTCACAGAAACCGTCTTCGGAAAGCGCGAGACGAACTTCAATCGCAGGATAACCTCCGCGGAATGGTCAGCCCCGATTCGGCGTTGGCTCGACTCATTTCCACATAGCCATGTGCGGTACTCGATTCTCTGCCATCTTTTCTATATCACGACCGACTACAGCGTAGCACTCAAATACAATTCGCTGGCGCTTGACGCTAGCCGTGCGAAGGACCCACGCGGCACCGGTGCCGCCCTGAGCAATCGGGGCCTTATTCTGTACAAGATTGGCCAAGTAGAAGTTGCACTGTCTGCGTTCCGAAAGGCGCTCGCGCTCTTTCAAGCAATTGAGTTTCCTTTTGGCATTGCGACTAGCTACAACAGCCTCGGCTACGCCCTCGGACACAGTGGCCTGCGAGCGGAGGGATATAAATACCTTGCTATTGGGCTCAACTACGTAGCGACGCACGAATTCGCCGAATCACGCTTATGTGAGGGGTACCTGCGAAAGAGCAGGGGCGAGCTAAACGTCCTAGATTCCGCCTTTGAAGCGGCCGACAATGACTATGATCGCGCCCTATATCTTTTTCGAGCGGGCTATAAGGCGGAAGAGGCCGAGGTTCTTATGCTCAAAGCAAGACTCTACTGGCTCATGAATCGTCGGGATGAAGCTCGCGCATTGCTGCACGAAGCCAGAGAACTCGCGACCGCCGTCGGAAATCGGGAAGTTGTCGTTGGATCGCAACAACTGTCGGAGGAAATCGACCGCCAGCCTTCGTGACAACGACAAACGTACTCAAATGAACGGTTGCCCACCACTTCGCTATGTACCCGTCGGCTCCTACCGACTCCGACGGGTGACGGGGGTGGGTGGGATCGCCCGGGTGCGAGGCGATTTGTCATCTCAGCCCGAGCAGCGGGCGATGGTAGGGGGGGGGTCCGGTGGACCCTCCCACTACGGAATCAGAGTCGTTCTGGGTGGGGTCTTGGAAGCCCGCCCCCGGCAGGACCCGGCGGAGGATCAAAACGCGTTCGGCACACCCCTTGACAATCGACGGGGATGATGTATACTCATTGTAGACACACTTGGAGGTCCACCATGACTACGACCATTCAAAAGTGGGGCAACAGCCTTGCGTTGCGCATCCCGAGTTCTTTGGCTAAAGACATTCATCTGCGCCAGGGGTCCTTGGTTGATGTGGCTATTGTGGAGGGAAGGCTGGTGTTGCGGCCCAAGGGAGAACGCAAAGTGTCGCTGGCGCAAATGCTCAAAGGCATCACGAAGGAGAACCGGCATTCCGAGCAGGATTGGGGCGGAGCCTTCGGCCAGGAAGCCTTGTGACATCACGCTCTTATTGCCCGAAACGCGGCGACGTGGTCTGGCTTTCATTTGCGCCGCAAGCAGGGCATGAGCAAGCAGGCCATCGGCCGGCGTTGACTCTCTCTCCCGAGGCCTATAACCACAAGGTCGGACTGGCCCTATTCTGCCCGATCACGACGCAAATCAAAGGGTATCCATTCGAAGTTCCTGTCCCCGCCGGCTTAAAGGCCTCCGGTGTCATCCTGGCGGATCAGGTCAAGAGTCTCGATTGGCATGCCCGAAGCGCCCAATTCTGCTGCAGGATTCCGGAAGCAACTTTAGCGGAAGTGCTGCAGAAACTCGATGCCCTGTTGGACGCATGATTTGAACGGACGGGGAGATAGGTGACCAATGGCAAGCCGACACGTTGATCTCGCTCGACTGGGCTGGAACGAGTGGTTCGAAGAAAGGGCGAAATGCGGACCTGCGGATACTATCGCCCGGGTTGTTGCGGTCGATCGCGGCTTGTTATTGCTCATCGATCAAGCCGGAACCTTCCGGGCAAAGTTGGCAGGCAATTATTTATACAGGAACCGCCTGTCTCAGGAACTTCCGTGCGTAGGGGACTGGGTGTCCGTGGAAAAACACCCGACTGACGATTCCGGGTTGGTCCACATGCTTCTGGAACGACGAACTGCTCTGCGCAGAAAGTCAGCAGGAGCCTCCGTCGAATATCAGATGATCGCGGCGAACATGGATCACGTGTTCATCGTTCAGTCATGCCACGTTGACTTCAACCTCAAGCGGCTAGAGCGTTATCTCGTCATGGTGAGGGATGGCGGGGCAGATCCTTGCGTCCTGCTTACCAAGACGGACTTGGTTGCGCCGAACGTTCTGGCATCCCAGTTGGGGGAAATCCGCGCCGCGGGTGTTGCGGCGCCGGTGCTGACCTTGAGCAACGTCACGAGAGAGGGCATCGACGACCTAAAACTGATGCTGCGGCCCTCAAAGACGTATTGCTTTGTCGGATCATCGGGAGTGGGTAAGAGCACGATCATCAACCAGCTGATCGGCCGAGAAAGGCTCCAGACAAAGGACGTCAGCGCAACGGGCGAGGGAAGGCATACGACCGTCCGCCGGGAACTGGTCATCCTCGACGGCGGCGCCTTGGTCATCGATAACCCGGGTATGCGCGAGTTCGGAATCCTTGGGGCCGAAAGCGGGATAGGCGACAGCTTCCCCGACATCATCGGGCTCGCATCGGGTTGCCGCTACAGGGATTGCAGTCATGCAGGCGAGCCTGGCTGCGCCGTGCTTGAGGCGGTGGATTCAGGCGCCCTTAGCCGAGAGCACTACGACAATTACATCAAGCTCAGGAAGGAGTCCGAGTTCCATCAAATGTCCTATGTCGAGAAGAGAAAGAAGGATCGGGACTTTGGAAGATTCCTCAAGTCCGCCAAGAAGGATCTCGAAGATCAATAGCTGGGACGAATTTCCTGCCCGGAACCTTCATAGAAGCAAGTGTTTAAGGTTCCGGGACAATTTGATATCCTTCCATTGACGAGGCGCGGACTTGGAAAGGCCGCGACCATGCAGAAAAACGCATCGCGCATCGGACGAAGAGGACCTGATCCATGGGACGGGTACCAGAACGCAAGGCCGCGCCGACCTATCTGCTTGCCGGTTCCGGCAGGCTCGCTAAGCATTTAAAGCGCTATCTCTCGCGTTCGGGGTACGAACTCCGGCTTTGGTCCCGCAACGGCGACCCCGCCTTCAATTCCATCTCCGCCAAGCGCGTGCCGGACCCCTTCGAGCGCTTGGCGCTGGCCGCGCAGGACGCCTCCTGCGTGCTGCTGGCCTTAAGCGATGCGGCCATACCGGAGATCGCGGGACATAAAGCGCTCTCCCGAAAGCTCCGCGTCCATTTTTCAGGAGCGCATAGCTGGCCGCGACTGCATGGAGCCCATCCGCTCATGAGCTTCGGTCCCGAACTCTATCCCTTGAAGACGTACGCTTCCATCCCTTTCGTATGCGAGAAGGGCCGCGCGAGCTTTCACCGCCTCTTCCCCGGCCTGCGCAATCCGAGCTTCACGATCGAGCCGGAGCAAAAGCCGCTCTACCATGCGCTCTGCTCCATGAGCGGCAACTTCACCGCCCTGCTCTGGCAGGCCGCCTTCGAACATCTCGATGGGAAACTGGGCCTTCCGCGCGCGGCCCTTGAGCCCTATCTGCGGCAGGTCTGCGCGAACATCGCGCGCGATCCGGCCTCCGCGCTGACCGGTCCCTTGAGCCGAGGCGACGGGGGAACCCTCTCGGCGCATCTAGCCGCGCTGAAAGGCAGTCCGCTCAAGAACGTCTATGCCTCCTTCCTGGCGCTGCACGGAGCAAAAAAACAATGAACGTCCTAGAACTGCGGGAACGCAAGCTCGCGGGCAGAAGAATCTCCATGATCACCTGCTACGACGCGTGGTCGGCGCGGCTGCTCAACAACGCTCAAGTCGACATGCTCCTGGTGGGAGACAGCGCGGCCATGGTCATGCACGGGCATCCCGACACCCTGGCCGCGGACGTGGACATGATGGCCGCGCACGTGCGCGCGGTGCGCTCCGGCGCGCCGGCCAAGTTCATCGTGGGCGACCTGCCCTTCCTCTCCTTCCGCCTGGCCTTCAGCGACAGCGTGCGCTCGGCCGCAGCCTTGATGAAGGCCGGGGCCCATGCCGTGAAGCTCGAAGGCTGCAAGGGCAACGAGAAGCTCATCGCGCATCTCTGCGAGTCCGGCGTGCCGGTGATGGGCCATCTGGGGCTCACGCCGCAGTCCATCCACCAGCTCGGCGGCTTTCGCGTGCAGGGCCGAGGGAAAGCCGCGGCCACGGCCATCCTCGAACAAGCCCTCGGCCTTGAGAAGGCAGGCTGCTTCAGCATCGTCCTTGAATGCGTGCCCTCGGCCCTGGCCCGGCGAATCACGCAGAAGCTCTCCATCCCGGTCATCGGCATCGGCTCCGGGCCCGACTGCGACGGCCAGGTCCTGGTCCTTCAAGACATGCTCGGGCTCAACGCGGGATTCAAGCCCAAGTTCCTGCGCCGCTACCTGGATGGAGCCAAGCTCGTCACCGAGGCGGTCGACCGCTATCACCGCGACGTGCTCGCCGGCCGCTTTCCGGATAAGGAAGAGAGCTATTGATGCCTGCACACAAAACAGGCCATAAGGCATCAATGATCGTCTGCCGCGATCTGAAGTCTTGGACCAAGGTCCGGGAAGACTGGGGAGGGCAAGGGCTCTCCTGGGGCTTCGTGCCCACCATGGGCGCGCTCCACGCCGGGCATCTGGCGCTGGCCTCCCGCGCAAAGGAGGAGAACGGCCGCGTCCTGGTCAGCATCTTCGTCAATCCGACGCAGTTCAACGACCCCGAGGACCTGCGCCGCTACCCGCGCCCTCTGGAAAAGGATCTCGCACTGCTCGAAGAACTCGGCGCGGATGCGGTACTCGTGCCGGACGGCTCGGAAATGTACCCGCAGGGCCGACGCTTCAAGCTCTCGGAATCCGAGCTTTCCGCGGTGCTCTGCGGAGCCTCGCGACCCGGACACTTCGAAGGCGTGCTCACCGTGGTGCTCAAGCTCCTCATGCTCTCGGGCGCCCGGCGCGCCTATTTCGGGGAGAAGGACTATCAGCAATTGACGCTCATCAGCGACATGGTCAAGGAGTTCTTCCTGCCCGTGGAGATCGTGGCCTGCCCCACGGTGCGCGAGCCCGACGGGCTGGCCATGAGTTCGCGCAATCTTCTGCTCAGTCCGGAACACCGCGCGAAGGCGCCGAGGCTCAACGCGCTGCTGCGCTCGGGCCTGCCGCTGCCGGAGATCCGCCGTACGCTCGAAGCCGAGGGATTCCGAGTGGACTATCTTGAGGAACGCTTCGGACGCCGCTTCGCCGCCGCCTATCTTGGGACCGTGAGGTTGATCGACAATGAAGTCCTCTAAAATCCTCTTTGCGCTCACCGGCTCCATCGCCGACTACAAGGCCTGCCAGGTCATCTCAGGACTCGTCCGGGAAGGCCACGAAGTCCAGACCGTGTGCACGCCCGCGGCCCTCAAGTTCGTGGGAGAGGCCACGCTCTCGGGTCTCACGCACAGGCCCGTGTTCAGCGACATGTTCGCGCCCCGGCACATGATGGCGCATATCGACCTCTCCCGCTGGGCGGACATCGCCGTGCTCTGCCCGGCCACGGCCAACACTCTGTCCAAGCTGGCGCACGGGCTGGCCGACGAGCTCGTCAGCTCGCTCTTCCTGGCCTGGGAGCGGGAGAAGCCCTGGCTCATCGCGCCGGCCATGAACACGCGCATGTACGAGCATCCGGCCACGCAGGAATCCCTGCGGCGGCTGCGGGACTTCGGAGCGATCGTCCTGCCCACGGAGTCGGGCACGCTCGCCTGCGGGGAAGAAGGCTCGGGCAGGCTGCTCGCGCCGGAGCGCATCCTCGCGGAGATTCGCAAAGCCCTGGCCTCTCGCCGCGCCGCGCCCAAAGGCCGCGTGCTCGTGACCTCGGGGGGAACGCGCGAGCCCATCGACGCGGTGCGCTGCATCGCCAACGCGAGCACCGGCAAGACCGGCGCGGCGCTGGCCGACGCTTTCGCGGACGCGGGCTGGCAGGTGACCTACGTGCATGCGCAAAGCGCCCGCCTGCCCGGCCGGGCCATGGAGCGAGTGCCCTTCCTCAGCTTCCAGGACCTCGATGAAACCCTTCGTTCTCAGCTGAGCGGCGGCCGCTTCGACGCCGTCGTGCATGCGGCCGCGGTCGGAGATTTCAGCGTGGAGCGAGTGGAAGGCTCTCCTTGCGCTGAGGACGGCAAGCTCTCATCCGGCTCCGGACTGGTCCTCACGCTCAAGCCCAACGCCAAGCTCGTCGAACGGCTCAAGGACTACGCCGGAGGCAATCTGACGGTCGTGGCCTTCAAGCTCACCGCCTCTCAAGACGAGGCCCAAAGACGCCGGAGCGTCGAAAAGCTGCTGGCCTCGCCTTCAGTGGACCTCGTGGTCCATAACGACATCAACGAACTGCGCGCGGCCCCGGAGCGCCACCCGGCGCGGATATTCTCCAGGCAGGGACTTCTGCACTCCGTCGACGACGCGCGGGGGATCGCGGACTGCCTCATCGAAGCCTTTGAAAAACGCGACGGGAACAAGACGTCTGCCGCCCCGCAAGGAGTCTGCGCATGATTCTCGTACTCGACGTCGGCAACAGCCACATCTACGGAGGCCTCTTCAAAGGCGAGGAGATCGTGCTGCGCTTTCGCCGCTCCAGCAAGGCCGGATCGACCTCCGATGAGTTCGGAGTGTTCCTGCGCGGCGTCCTGCGGGAGAACGGCTTCGACCCCAAGGACGTCCGCGAGACCGCGATCTGCACCGTGGCGCCGGAGGTCCTGCACTCCCTGCGCAACGCCTGCGTCAAATACTTCGGACGTCCGCCCTTCGTGCTCCAGTCCGGGGTCAAGACCGGACTCAAGATCCTCTATAAGAACCCCTCGGAAGTCGGCGCCGACCGCATCGCCAACGCCGTGGCCGCCACCCAGCTCTTCCCGGACACGGACCTGCTCATCGTGGACTTCGGCACGGCCACGACCTTCTGCGCGGTCAACAGCCGCCGGGAATACCTGGGGGGGGTGATCCTCGCGGGACTGGGCATCTCCATGGAAGCCCTGGAAGCGCGCACCTCGAAGCTGCCGACCGTCGAGATCCTCCGGCCCAAGCAGTGCCTGGGCCGCGCCACGGTCGAGAGCATCCAGTCCGGCCTTTATTTCGGCGCGATCGGCGCGGTCAAGGAAGTCTGCGCGCGCATCAGCGCGGAGTGCTTCGCCGGGCGCAAGCCCAAGATCGTGGGGACCGGGGGCTTCGCCTCGCTCTTCGCGGACGCGGGAATACTCGATGAACAGAGCCCGGACCTGGTCCTTCGCGGGACCTATCTGGCCCTTCGGATGAACGAGGACGCGCTGAGCGCGTCCGTGAGGTGACGCCATGCTCTTGACCCTGCTCAAATCCAAGATCCACCGCGCGACCGTCACGGGCGCGGACCTGGACTATGAAGGCTCCATCTCCATCGATCCGGCGCTCTGCGACGCGGCCGGGCTCCTGGAGTTCGAGCGCGTGGAGATCTACGACTGCAACAACGGCGCGCGCTTGGCGACCTACGTTCTGCGCGGCAAGCCGGGCGAGGTCTGTCTCAACGGCGCGGCCGCGCGCTTGGTGCACCCGGGCGACCCGGTCATCATCGCCTCCTATGTGGAGATGACTCCCCAGGAAGCCGCCTCGCACAAGCCCACGGTGGTGCTCGTCGACCGACAAAACCGCGCCCTACTGGATTCCGGCTTCCGCCGGAATGACGAAACCATTCGGCTCGCTCCGAACGATTTCTCCTTGCGATAGACTTTTTGCCGCGGGCTGTGCTGGTTTCCCATAAGACCTAGAAGCAGTTAGGCCCTTTTACAGTCGTTTCGGGAACCGAGAGACCCAACCCTCGGCCTGAGGCTTCTAATATAATTGATGCATGACTAAAATCGCATTGGCTTTGTTCCTCCTAGTCCCAACCCTCAGCCGAGCCGAGTCCCCTGTGCTTGACACTCTCAAGAACAGCCTGGTCGACCTGGATCGATCCGGCTTCTCCATCCCGAACGGACTGTTTGAAACGCAAACGCCCCCGGCCATACTCGCGGAAGCCTCGGTCATCCCCGCGGTCAAGGGGACCGAAGACCGCGCCGACGGGAAGCTCCTGCTCACGACCGTCCACGCCTCCGGCAAGACCGAATACCGCGACGCCGACGGGAAAGTCCTGCTCACGGTCGGCCGCGCGCCCGAGGATGCAATCGAATACCGCGACGCTGATGGGAAGCGCCTGCTGATCGTTGCCACGCGCGACGGCGTCGAATACCGCGACAACAGCGGCAAGGTCTTGCTGAAAGCCGTCCGCACGTTAGCGGGCGTCACCGAATACCGCGACGCCGACGGAAAGGTCCTGCTCACCAGAGGCCGCACAAAGGTCCAGCTCACGAGCATGGGTTCGAGCAACGAATACCGCGATGCCGACGGAAAGGCCCTGCTCAATATCGTCAGCGCGCCGAAGCGCACGGAGTACCGCGACGCCGATGGGAATATCCTGCTCACGAGAACCGACACTCACGAGAGCGTCATCCGATACGAATACCGCGGCGCCGATGGGAAGATCTTGATCGAGGCCGTCTTCTCCCCCGAGAGCGTCGAGTACCGTTCCCGGGATACGGCGGCCCTATCCTCGATCTTGGCTAAGTTCGCGGGAGATTCTCCCGCCGCGCCCGCGGGAGTAGACGCAGACTCCTGGAAGCTGGCATTGAGCGCGGCTCGGGTCGGCCTATTCGCTTCAGGCGATTCCCCCGTGCCGCTCATACTGTTTCTGCAAAACAGCCTTCCGGAACCGGAAGCTTGGAAAGGTCCGCTCAATCCCCTCTACATGACTAAACCGTGGATGCGTCTTCCTGGAACCCCGGGTTGGTAAGCGCAGCGCCTTCCATTTATAAGGCCCACACAAAGGAACTCGACATTACCGGATAAGAACGGCGGGTGGAACAGAGGGAGAAGTCCCTCCCGCTCCCGTAGAGGGGGACCCCGCCGTCTCCCGAACGCCGCACGCCGCGGGTTTGGGGGGAACTGGTTCCCAGGGGCGCGGGGGAAGGGAGGGACTTCTCCCTCTGTTCCACCCGCGAAAAAAATGGGTAAGGTCGAGATGACAAAAGTCATTGTTCCATAGGGAGGAAATTTCGGATAATCCGCGAGATGGTTACGTTGGCTGTCGCCGTGTGCGCCGTCGCCGCGCTCGCATCCGCGGGCTTGGCTTTTTTCAGCAAGAACCTCTACTCCAGCGCCTTCTGCCTCTTGGCCGTGCTCCTGCAAGTCGCGCTCCTCTTCTGCCTGCTGGGCTCCACGCTCCTGGGCCTGCTCCAGCTGCTCGTCTACGCCGGAGGCATCATGGTCCTCATCGTCGCGGCCGTGACGGCCGTGGGGCCCGAAAGCGGGAACGCAAAAGCCCTGGGCCCCTCGCGCGCGCACGCCTGGGCTCTGCTCGCGCTCTGCGCGGTCCCGACCGCCTTCTTCCTCATCGCCGCGCGCCATTGCGCGCCGTCGTTGCCCCCGGCCGCGATGCTCGAAAAGTCCATGGCCCGGCTGCTCTTCAACGAGTACGCCCTGCTCACTGAGGCCGTGGGCCTGCTCGTGCTCGTCGCATCCCTGTCCGTCTTGAAAGAACAGCATGATTGAACTCCTCCTGCGCCTGCTCTGCGCCGGCCTCTTCATCCTCGGCGCCGCGTTCCTGGTGAGGCGCAGGGAGCTCTTAGCCATGCTCATCGGCCTGGAACTGATGATCAACGCGGCCAATCTCATGATCGTGCGCACGGCCCTGGCCCGGGGCGACGCGCATGGTTTGGCGGCCGCGCTGATCGTGATCGCGGCCGCGGCCGCTGAAGCCGCAGTCGGAGTCGCGCTCATCCTCGCCCTCTACCGGGACTTCGCCGAACCCGAGGCCGAGGAAATACGGGAGCTTCAAGGATGATGACGCAGTACGCCGCGCTCGGAGTCGTTGCCATTCCGGCCTGCGCGCTCCTCGTCGGGAACCTCTTCTTCCATGGGCGATGGGCCTCCCGCATGCATCTGCCCATGATCCTTTCCTGCCTGCTTGTAAGCCTCTGCTCCCTTTTCCTGGCATGGGAAGTGCATTCCGGGATGCCGCTGCTGGACGCCGCCCTGCGGCCATGGATATCCTTGAACGGCTGCATGGACTCCTTCGGCCTGCGCATCGACGCCTTGAGCGTCTCGGTCCTGGCCATGGTCGCCGTGGTCTCCACGCTCATCCATGTCTACGCTTCGGCCTATATGCAGGGAGATCCGGGCTACGGACGCTTCTTCCTTTATTTCCACTTCTTCTTCTTGAGCATGGTCGGACTTCTCGTCTCCAACAGCTATCTCCAGCTCTACATCTTCTGGGAAGGCGTGGGACTCTCCTCCTTCCTGCTCATCGGCTTCTGGCGGCATAAAGAAAGCGCCCGCGCAGCGGCCTGGAAAGCCTTCCTCGTCAACCGCATCGGCGACGTGGGCTTCCTTCTGGCCGTGCTGCTCATGCTGCGATACTTCGGGACTACGAGATTCGAGGTCGTCTTCCGTCTGGCAGGAGAACTGCCCCCGGGCATCGCGGCCCTCATCGCAGGACTGCTCTTCTGGGGCGCCTGCGCCAAGTCCGCGCAATTCCCTCTGCATGTCTGGCTGCCCGACGCCATGGAAGGCCCCACGCCGGTCTCCGCGCTCATGCACGCGGCCACCATGGTCACGGCCGGAGTCTTCCTCCTGGCCCGCTCCATGCCCCTGTTCGCGCACGCCCCGCAGGTGATGAGCGCCATGCGCGCGATCGGCCTCTTGACCGCGCTCGCGGCCGCGATCGTCGCCGCGACGCAGAAGGACCTCAAGCGCATCCTGGCCTACTCCACGATCAGCCAGCTAGGCTTCATGGTCCTGGCCTTGGGCGCGGGCAACGTCCTGGCCGCGGTCTTCCATCTCATCACGCACGGCTTCTTCAAGGCCCTGCTCTTCCTCTGCGCGGGAGGAGTGATCTTCGCGCTCCACGACTCCCTGCATGGAGCGACGAGCGCCTCCGTCGACGACGCGGGGGGGCTCTCCGGCAGGCTGCCGATACTCACCGGCGCCTTCCTCATCGGCGCGCTCTCCCTGGCGGGCTTGCCGCCTTTCTCCGGATTCTTCAGCAAGGACCTCGTCTTGGAAAGCGTGTTCTCCTCGCGTCCCTTGGCAGTCCTGTCCTTGCTCACGGCCGCGGGATCCAGCTTCTACATCTTCCGCATGTGGCTGCTCGCCTTCCTGGGAGACCGAAGCCTCCAGCGCGGACCTTCCTCGCCGGTGCATGCGCCCGGCTTGCGCATGAAGGTCCCGATACTCTCGCTGGCCGTGCTCAGCGCCGCGGGGGGGATGCTCGGAGCACCCTTGGCCGCCATGCTGGGAGCCCCCGCGCCCAGCCTGGACCTGCATGTCTCGGCCTGGGCCTTGGGCTCGGCGCTGCTCGGCTTCGGCGCGGCCTGGCGGGCCTGCATGTCGCGGCCGGACTTCGACTGGGACTGGCGCAAGCGCGCGGGCGCCTTCGAACGCGCCTGCGGCAGGGACTTCGGCTGGCAGGACTTCACGGACGGCTTCGCCCGAGCAATGAAGGAGTGCGCGGACGTGATCGCCGATGCCTGGGAGAATCGGCGATGGGACCCTTTCACGGAATCCCTCGCGGATTCCTGCGTCGGACTCGGAGAACAAGCCTGCGCGCTCTGCCGCGGCCGCGTCAATGAGTACGCGGCCTGGATGTTCCTGGGAACGCTCCTGCTCATTTTCGCGTGGGTATTGCGATGGGTGTCATGCTTCTGACCTGGCTCTGGTGCGCGCCGGCCCTGGCCTCGGCGCTCATCGCGGCGCTCCCTTCGCGCCGGCTGGCCCGCGCAGCCGCGCTCATGGCTTCCGCCGGCATCCTCGCCTACGCCCTTTATCTCGGCAGGCCTCTCTTCGACCAAACGAGCCTCGCCATCCTGGAAATGCCTTTCCCGGCCTCGGCCTTCGGCATCCGCTACACGCTCGCGCTCGACGGGCTCTCCTTTTCTCTCTGCGCGCTGACGGCCCTGCTGACCCTGCTCTCCTTGGCCGCGTCCTGGAAGAGCGAGTCCTCGCAGGGATTCTGGTCGTGCTTCCTGGCGCTGGAAGCCGCGCTCATGGGCGTGTTCCTATCGCGGGACCTCTTCTGGTTCTACGTGTTCTGGGACCTCGCTCTCGTGCCCATGTTCTTCATCATCGGACTCTGGGGCTCCGAGGGACGACGCAAAGCCGCCTATAAATTCTTCCTTTATACCGCCGCCGGAAGCCTCTGCCTGCTCCTGGGCCTGCTCTCCCTGGTGGTCCTGCACCAGAGAGTCACGGGAATCTGGACCTGGGACATGGCCGAACTGGCGCTCTCCCCGGGCCCGGGCAGGCACGCGCCGTGGATATTCGCGCTGCTCTTCATCGGCTTCGGCGTCAAGGTCCCGGTCTTCCCTCTGCACAACTGGCTGCCCGAGGCGCACACCGAGGCCCCGGCCGCGGGCTCGGCCCTGCTGGCCGGCTCCATGCTCAAGATGGGAGTCTTCGGCATCCTGCGCGTGCTCCTGCCCGTGTTCCCCATGCAATGCTGGCGCTATCTGCCTTGGCTCGGCACGCTGGCCGTCATCAACATCCTCTACGGCGCTTTCTGCGCCATGGCTCAGAAAGACCTCAAGCGCCTGGTGGCGTTCACGAGCGTGAGCCACATGGGCTTCTGCCTGCTCGGGATCGCGTCCATGACCAACGTCGGACTCCAGGGAGCGAGCCTGCAGATGATCAATCACGGCCTCTCCACGGGAGGGCTCTTCCTGCTGGTAGGAATGCTCTACGAGCGGACTCATCGCCGGGGAATAGAGGACTTCGGCGCCTTGGCGGAGAAAGCCCCGTCCTTCACTTTCTTCTTCGGCTTCATCCTCCTCTCCTCCATCGGACTGCCCGGCCTCAACGGCTTCGTCGGCGAACTGCTCTCTCTGCTGGGCATGGCCCAATCCTATTTCCCGCTGGCCCTGCTCGCGTCCATGGGCGCGATCCTGGCCGCGGCCTACGGCCTGCCCGCGTTCCAGAAGGTCTTCTGGGCCCCGGCCGGCCCCGGTTCCGTTTCGGAAAAAGTCATGGACCTGGACCTGCGGGAACAACTCATCCTTTCCACGCTCTGCCTGCTCATCCTTTGGCTGGGACTCTCTCCCGGCACGCTGCTCCGACTGCTGCAGCCCACGGCATCGCTGCTGGCGAGGCCCGTTTGAACACTCTGATCATGGGCGCTCCCCTTGCGCTCATCGCTGGGCCGTTGAGCGCCTGCGCCGGGCTCGTGCTCGTCCTCCTGCTCGGCCTGCGCAAGGATCATCCAGCCCCGCATAACCCCTTCATCGAACGGTGCGCGGCCATGGCCTGCACCGCGATCGGACTCTTCTTCCTGCTGAACGCGCCCGAGGCCGCGCGCACGGAACTTCTCCGCGCGGACGGCTGGAGCCGATGCTGGCAGGCGCTCTTCCACCTGGCGACGCTCGGCCTGCTCGCGACGATCCCTCTCAAGGGGGAACGCCCCTTGATCCTGGCGCTGGCCTCGCTGGCAGGGCTCGACTTCCTGGCCTCGGCCGACAATCTCCTAATGCTCTTCGTCAGCCTGGAACTCATGAGCCTTCCCGTATATCTGCTCGTCTGGGGACTGCTCCCGAGCCGAAAGAGCCTGGAGGCGGGCATCAAGTACTTTCTGACCGGCGCCGCGGCCTCCGCGCTCTTCCTCTTCGGCCTGGCCCTGCAGTACTCAGCCTCGGGCTCATTCTCCCTGCACGGCGAGCGCTCGGCCGACTCGGCGCTCGGCTTCGCATTGATGTGCGCGGCCGCGCTCTTCAAGACCGGGATCGTCCCGTTCCAATTCTGGCTGCCGGACGTCTACGAGGCCTCGGAGCCCGAACTTGCGGGCTGGATGTCCACGGCCTTGAAAGCCGCGGGACTGCTCCTGCTGGCCCGGCTGCTCTTTGCCTCTCCCGCGGTCCCCGCGGCCCTCTGGCTCTCGCCCTTGGCCGCGCTCTCCATGCTCCTGGGAAATATCCTGGCCCTGCGCCAGCAGAACCTGCGCCGCCTGCTCGCTTATTCCTCCATCGCCCATGCCGGCGCGCTCGCGGCCGCGCTCTGCGCCTGGACCCGCGAGCCGCACGCCGCGCCCGCGGTCATCTTCTCCTACTTGAGCGCCTATCTCTTCATGAACTTCGGGGGCTTCCTCGGCCTGCGGCTCACGGGCGCGCTGTGCGTGCAGGACCTGTCCGGACTGGGCCGCCGCGCGCCCCTGCGCTCGGCCTTCCTCGCGCTCATGCTCCTTTCCCTGGCCGGACTGCCGCCCACTCTCGGATTCCTGGCCAAGCTCTACGTCTTTCTGGACCTCCTGCAGGCAGGAGACAAGTTCCTGGCCGCGGCGCTCGCCTTGAGCAGCCTCATCGGCCTCGGCTATTATCTGGGCCTTGTGCGCAGGATGTATATGGACGAACCCGCGGCCGCAGCGGAACAGCCCCCGATCTGCTCGCGCATGGCGCACTCGCTCATCGCCGTGCTCTGCGCCCTGGCCTGCATGCTGGGCGGACTCTATCCTTCCATGAGCACGGACATCGGGTCCGTCCTGGCCGCGCCCGCCGCGGAGGGCAGCGTTCGATGAACATCGCGTTCATCATCGATCTTGCCGTGGTCCTGGCTTTGGTCGCGGGCATGAGCCTGGTCTCCGGGATCCTCGGGCCTCGGCGAACGCTCAAGGGACAGAAAGGACTTCCCTATGAGACCGGCATGCCGCCCTTCGGCCCGCCCCTGGGCCGTTCGAGCTTCTCTTATCAGCGATTGGCCGTTCTTTTCGTGGTCTTCGACGCGGACCTCGCATTCCTCGTGCCCTGGGTGCTCCTGCGCGACCAGCTCAGCTTCGAGGCCCTGGTCTCCCTGACTGTTTTCATCTTGTTGGCGGGGCTCACCCTGGCCTATCTCTGGCGCAAAGGAGGCCTGGAGTGCCGATGACCCCGGAGATCAAAGCCCCGGACTTCCTCCTGACCCGCTTGGACGCGGCCGTGGGCTGGGCGCGCAAATACTCGCTCTTCCAGTATCCCTTCGTGACCGCGTGCTGCGGCATGGAGTTCATGTCCGCGGCCTGCGCGCACTACGACATGGACCGCTTCGGCGCGGGCTTCCCGCGCTTCTCGCCGCGCCAAGCCGACGTGCTCATGGTCGTGGGCACCATCAGCCAGAAGATGGCGCCCGTGCTCCTGCGCATCCACGAACAGATGGCGGACCCCAAGTGGGTGGTGGCCTTCGGGGTATGCACCTGCACGGGCGGCTTCTACGACGACTACGCCACGGTGCAGGGCATCGATACGCTCCTCCCCGTCGACGTCTACATCCCGGGCTGTCCGCCCAGGCCCGAGGCCGTGCTCCAGGGGATCATGCTGCTCCAGCAAAAGATCCAGACGGAGAAGCGGCGATGAAAATCCTCTTGGAGACCCTCCGCGCGGAGTTCGGCCCCGCGATCCTCGGCTTCCGGGGAGAAGGCGACGACTCGGTCGTCACCGTCGAACAATCGATCTCGCACAAGGTCCTCGTCCGGCTCAAGGAAGGCGGATTCAACATGCTCGCGGACCTGACCTGCGTGGACTATCTCGGCTATGGAACGCTCAAGACGCGTCCGGCGCCCTCTCATCCGGACCGGCCCGCGATTTGGACGATAGAGCCCTATCCCACGCGATTCAAGCTGGTCTACCGTCTCATGGCGCTCGACGCCGACTCCGGACTCGCCGGGCTCCGCATGGCCGTGGACGTGCCCGTGCGAGCCGAGAACATCTCCCGCTCGGTCAAAG
This sequence comes from Elusimicrobiota bacterium, assembly GCA_041661185.1. Lineage (GTDB taxonomy): Bacteria > Elusimicrobiota > Elusimicrobia > UBA1565 > UBA1565 > JBAZUV01. Next base: position 105,674 of record JBAZUV010000010.1, on the reverse strand, counting down.
AGCTCTGGCTCAATGCGGACTGGCTCGAGAGAGAGGTCTGGGACATGTTCGGCATCGGCTTCGACGACCGCCCCGACATCCGCAGGATCCTTCTCTACCCGGAGTTCAAGGGACATCCCCTGCGAAAGGATTATCCGATCCGCAAGCGCCAGCCGCTGGCGCGACCCCGGCCGAAAGCCGCGGAGCAGACGCCGGACTCGGAGCCCCTGCGGCCATGAAGCGCTCCTACTTTCTCAACATGGGCCCCGCGCATCCGGCCATGCACGGCGTCATCCGCTTGGTCCTGGAGCTCGACGGCGAGCGCGTCTTGGACGCCCAAGCCGAGATCGGCTACCTGCACCGCGCTTTCGAGAAGCACGCCGAGGACGTGGTCTGGAACAACGTCATCCCCTGGACCGACCGCTTGAACTACGTCTCGCCGCTCATCAACAACACGGGCTACTGCCTGGCCGTGGAGAAGCTATTGGGCGTCGAGACCCCGGAGCGCTGCCGCTACCTGCGAACGCTCTCCTGCGAGCTCTCTCGTTTGACCGACCACCTGACCTGCGTGGGCGCCTCGGCCATGGAGTTGGGCGCCTTCACGGTGTTCCTCTACCTCATGAAGGCCCGCGAAGTCCTCTACTTCTGCGTGGACCGCCTTACCGGAGCGAGAATCACCACCAGCTACACGCGCGTGGGCGGAGTCAAGGCGGACCTCCCGGCCGGATTGGAAGAGGAGCTGCGCGCCGCTTTCCGCCAGGTCCGGGAATCCGTCAAGGATGCCGATGCCCTGCTCACCAGGAACCGCATCTTCATGGACCGCTTGCGCGGGGTCGGAGTGCTCTCCAAGGAAACGGCCATCGCCTACGGCATCACGGGGCCCATGCTGCGCGCCTCGGGAGTCCCTTATGACGTGCGCCGCAGCCGCCCTTATCTCGTCTACGACCGGATGGATTTCGAGATCCCGGTCGGCTCGCAAGGCGACAACTACGACCGCTATCTCGTGCGCCTGGCCGAGATCGAACAAAGCCTGCGCATCGCCGAGCAATGCCTCGAACAGATGCCTCCGGGCCCGGTCTGCGCTGAAGGATATGAAGCTCCGATGCCGGCAGCCCGCATGGCGGACCTGGGAAAGAAGGGGGATATCCGCGCGCTCATCAACGCGAAATCCGAGGGCGATCCCGTGCTGGAGGGCTCCGGCCGCGCGCAGAAGGCGGGCATCAGCGCGGACGCGCCCGCGGCCGTGCTCCCGCCCAAGGAAGAGGCCTACGGCTCCATCGAAGGACTCATGCGGCATTTCGAGATCGTCATGTGGGACCGCGGCATCCGCCCGCCGCCGGGCGAAGCCTACCTCCCGATCGAAGGAGGCAACGGCGAACTGGGCTTCCACATCGTCAGCGACGGCGGAGAAAAGCCCTGGCGCGTGCGCGTGCGGCCGCCCTGCTTCTTCAACATGGCCGGACTCCATGAGATGATCAAGGGCGGCTCCCTGGCCGACGTGGTGGCCACCTTCGGCTCCATCAACATGATCGCCGGAGAACTGGACCGATGACCCATCTCCCTTTCACCCCGGAGGAGAAGGCCTCGATCGAATCATGGACCCGCCGCTATCCCGAGCCCGTGATGGGATTAGTGGAGGCCCTGCGCGAAATCCAAAAGATCGCGGGCTGCGTGAGCCCCGAGGACGAGGCCTACGCGGCCTCGGTCTTCGGAGTGCCTCTCGACCAGATCCGCGCGGTCGTCTCCTTCTATCCCTTCTTCAACACCCGCGCGCCGGCCAAGCATCACATCTGCGTATGCCGGAACTTGAGCTGCAGCCGCAAAGGCGCGGCCCGCCTGGCCGAGCAGCTGCGCGAAAAGCTCGGCGTAGGGCCGAAGGAAGCCACGGCCGACGGACTTTTCCGCTGGGAGCCGGTCGAATGCCTGGGCGCCTGCGATCATGCCCCCGCGATCAGCGTCGATGACGAACTCCTGGAGGCGGGCAGCGAGGCCGTGCTCGATGCCGCGCTCGCGGACCTGCGCGCGGGCCGCGCGCCCAAGCCCGCGGAGCTTGGGATCCACGCGCCGCCCGAAGACGGCCGGCCTCGGCTCCTGACCCGGCACTTCGGCGACCCGGGACTCCACCGCTTCGAAGTCTACCGCCGCTTCGGCGGCTACGCCGCGGCAGAGAAATCCGCGGCCGTATCGCCCTCCGAGATCATCGCCCAGGTCAAGAAGTCGAATCTGCGCGGCTTGGGCGGCGCGGGCTTTCCCGCGGGAATGAAATGGGAGACGGTCCCTCCCAAGAGCGCGCGACAAGCGCCCCATTACCTCGTGGCCAATGCCGATGAGAGCGAGCCCGGCTGCTACAAGGACCGCGTGCTCCTGGAACGGAACCCGCACGCGCTCATCGAAGGCCTGCTCATCGCGGCGCGCGCCGTGGAGGCCGACGGGATCTTCGTCTTCATGCGGGGGGAGTACGCGCGCCCCAAACGCATCCTGGAAGCGGCCCTCGCCGAGGCCCGCGAGAACAAGGTCCTGGACCGGGACATCCTCGTGCTCCAGGGCGCCAACGCCTATATCTCCGGCTGCGACACCGCGCTCTTGGAGACGATTTCCGGCCGCAAGGCCTACCCGCGCCAGCCGCCGCCTTTCCCGACCGTGGAAGGTCTCTTCGGAGCGCCCACGGTGGTCAACAACGTAGAGACCCTGATGATGCTGGGACCCCTCCTGCAAGGCGGCGCCGAGGCTTTCGCCCGCACGGGCGTGGAGAAGAGCGGCGGCACGGCCGTCTACTCGGTCAGCGGAGACGTGGAGCGGCCGGGCATCTATGAGCTTCCTATGGGCGCGGCGTTCACGGAACTCCTTTCCGCCTGCGGCGGAGTGCGCGGCGGCCGCAAGCTCAAGGCTGTTTTCCCGGGAGGGACTTCCACGCCGGTGCTCAGCGCCCAAGAAGCCCTGGGCCTGCGCCTGGATTTCGAGAGCCCCCGCGCGGCGCGCTCCTTCCTGGGCGCGGGCGGCGTGGTCGTGCTCGACGAGACCGCGGACATGGTCGAAGTCCTGCACGTCATCGAGCGCTTCCTTTGGCACGAGAGCTGCGGACAATGCACCCCGTGCCGCGAAGGCTCGGGCTGGGTGGAGCGCATCCTCCGGCGGATGCTCGACGGCCAAGGCATGCCCCAAGACCCCGCGAATCTCCTGCGCATCGGAGAGAACATCACGGGCCGCGTGATCTGCGCGCTGGGAGACTCCGTGGGCATGGCGGCCAAGTCGTTGGTGGAGAAATTTCCCGGGGATTTCGCGCGGCGCTCCGCCCGGAGGTCCGATGGCTGACATCGCGCTCACCATCGACGATAAGCCGGTGAGCGTTCCCGAAGGGACTCTGCTCATCGAAGCCGCGCGCAAGGCCGGCATCGAGATCCCGCACTACTGCTGGCATCCGGCGCTGGGCAACCCCGGCGTCTGCCGCTTGTGCATGGTGCAGGTCGAAGGCTCTCCCAAGCCCATGATCGCCTGCCGCCAGACCTGCAAGCCGGGCATGATCGTGCGCACGAACTCCGAACTCGCGCGCCGGGCCCAGACCTCCTCGCTCGAATTCCATCTCGTCAACCATCCGCTCGACTGCCCGGTCTGCGACCAAGCCGGGGAATGCCTCCTGCAGGATTACTACCAGCGCTACGGGCTCTATACGAGCTCGGTGCGGGAAGACAAGCGGCACAAGGAAAAGCGCGCAGCGCTCGGGCCGCACGTGATGCTCGATGCCGAACGCTGCATCCTGTGCACGCGCTGCACGCGGTTCCTGGAACAGGTCACGCGCACGCGCGAGCTGGGCGTCTTCGGCCGGGGAGACGAGAGCGCCATCGCCCTGGCTCCGGGCAAGACCCTGGATAATCCCTACTCCGCCTGCGTAGCCGACCTCTGCCCCGTGGGCGCGCTGACCGAGCGCGATTCGCGCTTCCAGGTCCGAGTCTGGTATCTCGACAGCACGCCCACGCTTTGCACGGGCTGCGGACGCGGCTGCTCCATCTTCGCGCAGACCAGCACCCGCCGTCCCTGGCACAACCAAGGCAGAAGGCTCGCGCGCATCAAGCCGCGCCATAATCCCGCGGTCAACGGCTGGTGGATCTGCGACGAAGGCCGCTACGGATCGGACTGGACGGACTCCAAGCAGCGGCTCCTGACTGCATCCTTGCTGGAGAAAGACGGTCCCAAAGCCGTGAAGGTCGAAGACGCTTTGCATGCCGCGGCATGCGAGCTCGAAAATCTCTGCCGCGCCAAGGGCCCGCAGGGACTCGCCGTGCTCTTGAGCGCGTCCCTGTCGAATGAGGACCTCTTCCTGGCGCGGGAGCTCTTCGTCCGAAAGTTGAAGGTCTCTCGCCTGCTCTTCACGCCCGGACCGGAGCGGCTCGGAGAAGAAGATTCCCTGCTCCGCGTAAAGGAGAAGGTCCCGAACATCGCCGGAGGCCGCGCGCTCGGGCTGGGCTCCGCCGTCCAGGAGACGCCCTGGGAGACTCTGCGCAAGCAGATCCTCTCCGGAGAGCTCTGGGGCCTTTATTGCGCGGACCGGGATCCCTTCGCAGGCGAGGGGGAAGACCTGCGCGCGGCGATCCTGCACATGACCTTCACCCTTTATCAGGGCCCTCTCTCCAACGCGTTCGCGCGCGCGGCGCGCTGGGTCCTGCCCTCCTGCTCTCCTTTCGAGAAGGACGCGACCTATGTGAACTGCGAGCAGCGCCTGCAGCGCGGCCGCAAAGCCTTGGAGCCCTTGGGCGAGTCCCAGCCGGACTGGCGGCTCTTCGCCGGGATCCTGCGCGCCCTGGGAGAAGCCCCGCCGCAAGAAGCCGCCGCGGCGTTCGCCCGGATCGCAAAGAGCGAAGCGGCTTTCCAGGGGCAAGCATTCGAGCTCCCGGAATGCGGGGTCCCGCTCTCAGGGAACGCCCCATGAACGAGACTCTGATCCAGACGGGCTGGTCCTTCTTCCTCGTGCTGGGAGCCGTGGGCTTCGGGCTCAAGCTCGCCGCGCTCCTGAGCTGGGTCGAACGCAAGCAGAGCGCGCTCATCCAGGACCGCATCGGCGCCAACCGCGCGGACATCTTCGGACTGCGCATCCTGGGACTCTTCCACATCATCGCGGATGCGCTCAAGCTGATGCTCAAGGAGGATTTCATCCCGCCCAAGGCCCTGCGCCCCTGGCACGACATCGCCCCGGCGCTGAGCCTGGGCTGCTCGGTTCTCTGCCTGGCGGCCCTGCCTTTCGGAGACCGCATCGTTTTTCTTGGCAGAGCGTGGAGCCTCCAGCCCCTGCCGCTCTCGGCCGGGATCCTTTTCGCGCTGGCCCTGCTCTCCCTGGGCGTGCACGGCGTGGTGATGGCGGGAGCCTGTTCCGGCAGCGCCTATTCCCTCTTGGGGGGACTGCGCGCCGCGGCGCAAATGATCTCCTATGAGGTCGCCATGCTCTCCATCCTCGCGGGCCCGCTCTTCCTCTACGGCACCCTGGACTTGGCCGAGGCCGTGCGTTCCCAGGCGCATATGTTCCACGGAGTGATCCCGGCCTGGGGGATATTCTTCCAGCCCCTGGCCTTCCTGCTCTTCCTCTGCGCGGGCGCGGCCGAGACCAAGCGCGCTCCCTTCGACCTGCCCGAGGGAGAATCCGAGATCGTGGGCTACTTCACGGAATACTCGGGGATGCGCTTCGGCATGTTCATGACCAATGATTTCGTGGAGACCGTGCTCCTCTCCGGGCTGGCCGTGACGCTCTTTTTGGGCGGCTGGCATCTGCCGGGACTGAGCGGACTGCCCCAGCCCTTCCTGGGTCTGGCGCAGGTCGCGGTATTCTCAGCCAAGGTCTGCGCCATGCTCTGGCTGCTCATGCAGCTGCGCTGGACGCTCCCAAGATTCCGCTTCGATCAGCTCCTGTCCTTGGGCTGGAAAAGACTCCTGCCCCTCTCGCTTCTGAATCTCCTGGTCACGGCCTGGGCGCTTTGGTGGCTCTCGTGACCCCGCGCATTGCGCCCGTGCGCAGGCCGGAGATGGGATTCTCCGAGCGCATCTATATCGTCGAGATCCTGCGCGGGCTCTGGGTCACCTCCAGGCACTTCTTCACCAATCTCTTCCGTCACAGCCTGCGGCTCTTGGGACTGCGCGCCGAACCCGGCGCGGTCACGCTCCAATACCCCGACGTGCCCGCGCGCGTGCCCCCGCGAGCGAGAGGACGGCACAGGCTGCTGCTGCGCGATGACGGCACTCCCCGCTGCGTGGCCTGCATGCTCTGCGAGACCATCTGCCCGGCCTCCTGCATCCGCATCATCGCCGAGGAGAGCCCGGACATCTCTATCGAAAAGCGCGCCAAGAGCTTCGAGATCGACCTGGGGGTCTGCGTGTACTGCGGCTATTGCGTGGAAGCCTGCCCGGAAGACGCCATCCGCATGGACTCCGGCCAGGTGGAGATGTGCGCCTACACGCGCGAAGGCCTGCGCTGGAACCTCCGGGAACTCTCCAAGCTCCCGGATCAGGGAATTAATTAAACCCGTCTCCCCGGCGGAAGCCGGGGTCCAGGCTTACGGATTAACGGCAGTTGCTGGGTCCCGGCTTCCGCCGGGATGACGGACACATAGGCTTCCGCCGGGATGGGGGTTTGCTTCCGCCGGGATGACGGAACGACAGAGGAACGCCTTTTATCAGTTGAAGGACTGAAAGCCGGCGCGCGGAGTCTCGCGAGAGCCGAAGGTGCTCAGATGCTGAGCCCAGTACTCGGGATGCGCGGCTTGGGACTTCCGCACGCGCGCATCCAGGCCCTTCCAATCCAGCTGCCCCTGCGCAGGCACGGGATCCGGCAAAGGCGAACGCCGCAAAAGCTCCAGGAGCTCCGCTTCCTGCCGGGCCGCGCGTTCGACGACGGCGCGGTAGGCCGGAGACTTGAGTTCGCTCTCATACGGACTGCCCTCGTCCCTGGAAGCCAGGCTTTCCAATCGGCTGAGCTTGTCCTCGACCGCGGATATCTCGAAGGGGAGTATTTTCAAGGCGAAAGCGGCTTCCTCGCGCAGCGGCGCCAGCGCCTGAGAGAGTCCTTCCTTCTCCGAGAGTGTCCGGATCGCGGAAAGCGCTTCCCGCAGTTCCGGCTCCCGATCCGAACTCAGGGTCCCGAGATGATGCAGCATGGCCTTGCGCCTTTTCTCATACGCCGCCGAGGGCGCATGCAATTCGTCGGCATCGAGCTTGGGGGAATAATCCAGCTTCAGGCGAGCCCAGAACGCGGCAGGGTCTTGAGCCAAGACCTTGGCTGCCTCGGTATATTCGTTGGCGCGGCCGGAATAGAGCTGGACCGCGACCAGATACCCGGTCAAGCGTGCCGAGCGCTCATTGACCAGGGATTTCTGGAAGACGTCTCTGAGCCCGCCGGCGGCCTCGATCTGCGCCCAGGAGGCCAGATGCTGGAACTCATGGGCCATGTTCGCGGCCAGGACCTCCACGGCCGAGTCCTTATCCTGGAGCTCCATGAAGCGGCGGTTGAAGGCATAGCTCCCGAGATAGGGATTGGAGAACCCTCTCTGCCCGACTAAGCACTCGATGCCGGCCACGGGAAGGATCTCGCTTGAATCGAAGGCGTCGGCGCGAACGAGCGCGGTCTTATCCGCCGCGGCATAGGCCTTGAGCAGTTCGCGCAGCACCCTGCGCCCTTCGGAGGAATCCTGCATGCGGTCGACGGCCTTGCGCGCGAACGTTTCCGCGGAAGAAGAGGCGGCGTCCGCGGAACCGAACGCCCCGGTCAGCTTGTCGACGATCGCGCCCGGAAGTCCGGAAGCGGACGATCTCTTGCCGAAACGGACGACGCGCTCGATCTGAGTCCAGGAGAGCCGGGAATCTTCGTTCTCAAGAACCGCGAGCGCATCCTGCCGGAGGCCGCGATAGGCCAAGCCGCCTCCTGCGGCGGGAACGAGCGGGACCTCCGGCATGGACAGCCCGAAATCCCTCGCATTCAAAAGCGCGCCCCGCAGAGCGCTTTGCCCATTCTCCGCGACCCGCGAGGACTCGGCATACGACGTACCCGCGACCAGGAGGGATAAGGCGCAGGCAACGGCGGCGGTCCTCAACATGTCATTTCTCTTGGGAAGTCTTCAGCGTTTTCGACGCATAGACGGCGCTCGCGATCCAGAACAAGATCGAGGCCAGGAGCCCGGCGCCGGGAGAGAGCGCGTCCGCCGAGGCCTGCAGATAATAGAAGCCGTTGTGGAAGGCGTGCGCGGCGATGGCGCCCGGAAGTCCGGTCTCCATATAGGCATACGCCTGCAGGAGCGCTCCGGCCAGGCGGATGGCAAGGAAGAGCGGAGAGGTCTCGTGCAGGAGCACGAAAGCCAGGGAACTGATTCCGGCGGAGAGCCACACGGCGGCTTTCCCCAGATGCGCGGCCGAGAAGACCCTGAAGAGCCCTTCCATGGCGCCCATGCGCATGAGCTCCTCGATGGCGGGCTTGATCAGCGCGGACTGGAGGAAGCCGATGATGATCGCGGCCGGGAGGGGGACATCCGCGCCCGACTGAGGCCTGGAATAGCTCGGCGTCAGGCCCGCGGCCCCCGCGATATGGAAGCCCGCGGCCTCAAGGATGATCTGGATCGCGGCCACGGCAAGGCCCAGCAGCACGGGCTTGGAGAGCAGCTTCGCGAAGATCTTCTTGGCCGGAGTTGAAGGTTCCGGAACAGTCGCGGAGTCCTTCCCTCCTTTATATGCCGCCCGCAGCTTGGAAAGAGAGGACTGCGCGGAGACAGAGGCGGCGACGGGAACAACCTCGGAATCCTCCGTCTTGGCGGCCGCGGAATTGTCGTAGACTCCCGACAAGACCTGGGGCGCCTGCAAGGGATCGACGGCCAGTGCCTGCTCTGTGCGCGCAAGGGAGCGGATCAGGCTCCGCGCAATCCCGCCCTCGGCTTTCGCGGAGACCGGAAAGACCTTCTGGATCGAAAAGGCCAAAGCCTTCTTCAAGGAGAAAACCGGAGCAGCCTGCTTCACGGCAACGACCGTCGAGACCTCATCGGCGGCCGTGAACGGAATGGATGCCTGAGTCTTGATCCCGCCGCCGGTTTCCCCGAGCGCAGCGGGAACGCGCAGCTGCTCGCCGGAAACGATGCTCGAGGGAAGGCTCAGCGTATCCCGCAGGTTCAGCCCCGGGATCACGGCACAGACCCCGGTGATCGGCGCGGGCGTGTTCGCGATGGAGGCGACGGCCTGGGCAAAGGCCGGGGCCGACTGAGAGCAGGCGATGAGCGCGCCGCAGAGGACGCTTAAGAGCCCGCGGCCAAAGCCCGCCGGAGTCCGAGATCGAGAGATGGATCGAGTGTTCATATTTTCATGATACTGATTAAGATCAATAAGGATCGTAGGCCTTTAGTGCCGAAACCCGCTGTATTTAGCCCTATGAGGAAAGCACGCCAAAGGCCTACTGTTTCACCCCGCCGAAAGCCCGAACACAAAGTCGTCATCCCGGCGAAAGCCGGGATCCAGCCGAGAGCAGTTCCTGGATTCCGGCTTTCGCCGGAATGACGCAGGCTAGGCTTTCTTTTTTTCGCCGTTGAGGGGGAAGGAGGCCGCGATGAGCAGAAGGGAAATCGCTGTCAGCGCGATGTTCACTCCGAAATAGACCGCCGCCGCCGGGAACGCGTCGAGCAGTAACCCGACCCCTAGGGAAGTCGCGACGATCATTATAAAGCTGACAGCCGTGATGAGTCCGAAGACCCGTCCGCGCTTGGAGGGATCCACGGCCGCCTGGATCTTTCCGCGAAGGCTCAGGTCGCTGGCCGCCCAGGTCACGCGGCTCAAGGCGACGGCGGGCAGGAGCACGAGTAGGTTCGGATCAACGCTCAAGGCCCAAAGGCTCAAAAGACCCATCGCGAGCAGACGCACCCAGAAAGCGGAATGCTTGGGCGCCTCGGACTGCATGGACCTGGAGAGAATGAACGCGCCGATCAGTTCTCCGGCATTGGAGGCCGTCATCATCCACGCGGCCTTGGAGGCGTCCTTGAGCACGCTGCGCGCGAAAACAGGGAGAAGCAGTCCCTCGAAGAGCCGATGCACGATGAGCGGGAGAACCAAAGCCGCAACTCCCCAGCGGAGCACGCGCGAAGACGCGATGGTGCGCGCGCCTTCCTTAAGGTCGTACCAGAAAGCTCCGAGTCCGGCGTTCTTCTTGCCGGGCGTCTCGGCCTTGGGCTCGCGGCGGACGCCGGACTGGATCTTTGGAATCAGGATGCGGGAGAACACCCATGCGGCCAGCAGATAGAGCGGAGGATGGATGACGAGCGCCGCAGAGAGTCCGAAGGCCTTGATGGCCATCCCGGCCAGCAGCGCCCCCAGCACGCCGGCGATCTCATAGGCGATATGGGTCCGGGCATTGAACAGCTTCATCCCCTTCTCATCATCGCCGATGATCAGGGGGGGGATGACTTGGCGCGACACGTCGGCCATGCCCACCAGGCCGCCTGCCAGGCTGTAGAGGACCACGACCGCGATCGGATTGAAGAACGGGAACGGCATGAGCGCGGGAAAGAACTTGTCGGCCATGAACAAGGAAAGGAGCGCGCCTCCGACCAGGGATTCCAAGAGCATGGCCACGGAGAGGACCTTGGTCGGCGATTTGCGGTCGAGCAGGCTCCCGGCCCACAAGCCGAAGACGGCTTGCGAGAGTCCCCAGCCCGCGGCCATGACCGCGGTCCATGCCGCGGACCCGAATACGGTCAAGGAAAGCAGGGGCACGGCCAAGCCCAGGGCTTCCATGCCGATCTTATAGATGCCGGTCGCCAAAAGGTAGCGTTTGAGGACCTTCTCCTTGGCCTGGGACTGCGCGGGGGAAGGCAGGGAAGAAGATTCCTTCTCAACGTCGGAGACGGCGGCGCGCAGGCCCGGAGCCTGCCCGGAATCCTCGCCGGACCTGGCGGTGACGGCATTCGATTCCCAGGGAAGAGTGACGGAGGGATTCCCGTCATAGAACTCCGCGAGAGGCATCCGGGAGTATCCCGCATCGGCGCCGCCCTTCTCCTGCTTCTTGATCTTTTCCGAAAGAGCGGCCGCAGAGTTGAACGTCGCGGCCGGAAGAACGCTCTTCTGATAGGAAGACTGCGCGGAACGCGGGGTTCCGAGTATCCCTCCGACGGCATCGCGAAGAATGCCCTTGGACTTAGGCGCGGCGAGGGCATTCGACGGGAAGACCGGGATGAGCGGGCCCTGCGTCAGGACCTGCAAGTCCGAAGGGCCATGCAAGACGGAAGGAAGCGTCCCCGGCACGGGCGCCGCGAATAGCGAGGAAGGGAGAACCACCGGGACGGCATGCCCGGCTGCGTTGGACGCCGCAGCGGACCGTACTATCTGAGCGAATCCGGTCGAAGGCCCGAAAAGGACGAGGAATGCGGCCGGCAGGGCAAGACACTGCAGGCGTCTTTTCATTTCATATAGACTGTATACGAAAACCCCTGAACGCCCAAGAGGCTTTCGCCCCATAGAGATGAAGGTCGATAGGCCTATCATGCGTCACCCCGGCGAAAGCCGGGATGACGCGTTACATGCGGAAGTCTTGGCCGAGGTAGAGCTCGCGGGCCTTGGGGTCCTCGAGAAGCTCCTTGGAGCTCCCCTCGAAGAGGACTTGTCCGTCGAAGATGAGATAGGCGCGGTCGATGAGGGGAAGGGTCTCGCGGACGTTGTGGTCCGTGATGAGGATGCCGATGCCGCGCTCGCGCAAGTGGAAGATGGTCTGCTTGAGGTCCGAGACCGTGATGGGATCGATGCCCACGAAAGGCTCGTCGAGCAGGATGATCTGCGGATCTTGGATCATGGCTCGCGCCACTTCCAACCGCCGCTTCTCGCCGCCCGAGAGCGTCCAGGACTTCTGGCGCCGAAGCTTCCAGAGCCCGAATTCCTCGAGCAGGGCCTTCACGCGCCGCATCTGCTCGAAGCGGGAAGGGACCGTGCGCTCGATGACCGCGCGCAAATTCTCCTCGACCGTGAGCCCGCGGAAGACCGTGGGCTCCTGCGCGAGATAGCCCAGACCCCTGCGCGCGCGCTCGAACATAGGTCGGGCGGTCATATCCTCGTCGTCGAAGCGGACCGTGCCTCCATCGGGGCGGATGAAGCCCACCAAGCTGTAGAACGTGGTGGTCTTGCCGGCGCCGTTGGGACCGAGCAGGCCCACGATCTCGCCGGAACGGACCTCGAGCCCCACGCCCTTGACCACTTGGCGCTCGCCGTAACTCTTGAGAAGTCCGCTCGCCTTGAGCCGCATCAGAGCCTCCCGCCCGGCAAGCGGCGTCCGCGACGGACGTCCGCCATCGGGTCCTTCTCGAAATGGATCCAGCCCTTCACCGCGCCTTCGGCGCGCAGGGTCCTGGGCTCGGACGCGGCGCGGATGGTCTCGGCCTGCGCGGCCGCGGACCACTCCTTCTCGCGAGGAGCCACGTAAGGCCTTCTGCCGGAAAGCGTCAGGCTGCGGTCGTCGTGCCGGTAGAGGGCCTGCTCAGCCTCCGCGTCTCCATGCGGGCCGAACAAACGCACGTCGCCGATGAGCGTGGCGGTGCGCGCGGGCTCATCCCATTCCAGGCGGCGCGCGCGGGCCTTGTCCGAGCCGAGCAGGGTCGCCATCCCGGTCTTGAGCGGCCCGCTGCGGGTCAAAGTCACGAAATCCCTGGAGGAAGCTCCGATCAATCGCCCCAGCCCCGTGCGCTCATCGTGCACGGCATCCTGGCCCTCCAGAAGCACGGTCCCGCCCTCTTCCCAGCGGGACTCCGCGCGGACGTTCCCTCGCGCGCGCCACTGGCGCGCATCATGGTCGCAAAGCGCCCAATCCGAGGAGAACTTCCGGTCCTCCCGCCGATAGCGGACCTCTCCGATGAACTCCTCCTGCTTGCGCGGCGCCCTGCGCACCACGTACTCCTTGCTGCGAACCACGCTGCCCAGCAAAGGATCGCCCACGGCGCACTCCGCCGGCGCGGCGACCCCTAGCCACGCGAGGCAGAACATGGCCGCAGAACTCATCCAGGTGCTTTTTGGGGGAACGCCAATGCGGCATTTCCGCTGCCGCTGTCGCCGTGTTGAAACCCCCTCCGGAAAAATTCGGACATGGACAGACTCGAGGAAGACTGGATTTTTCCGGCTCATCATCGGAGCTTGGACTCCATATGGTGGATGCGGATCTCCGAGAGAGCGGAATCCGCGTCCAAGCCGCGGCCCTTCATGGACGCGCCGGGCCGCTCGATGACCACGGCCTCATCGGTGTGGAAGCGCGCTTCCTTGGAACGGTACTCCAGCCGCGGCGTGCGCAAAGTCGTTTTCTCCTGCGGGGAACGCAGGACCACGTCTCCGGTCAAAAGGAGGTCTTGGGACCCGTCGCGGACATAGGCTTCCTGCGCCTCGGCCGTGGAGGTCTTGGTCCCGTCGCGGAAAAGCTCGATGCGCGGAGTCAGGAGCTTGGCCCCGCCTCCGGAGAGCAGCTGGGCCCGCGGCGCGGCCAGGGACCAGACCTTGCGTCCCGAGGAGGTCTGCGTCATGGAGAAATCCTCGATAGCTTGAGAAGCATCCTCTCCCTGCACGGCGCGGCCCTTGCCGCAGGCCGCGCAGGCCGCTGCGCAGAGAAGGACGACGGCTATCTTTTCAACCAAGGGGTGAGTTCCGCGGGGATCTTGCGAAGATGATACGGCGTGGGCAGGCTCTTGAGCGCGAAGCTCACGCCGAAGTAAAAGAGCGTCAGGCCCATATAGATGTAGGCCAGGGTGCGCGCATGCCATTTCCAGTCCGGCAGCCAAGCCGGGGGAAGCGTCAGGTCGTGGCTGCAGCGCTTGCAGACCTTGGCATTGTCCTTGTTCTCCTGCTGGCAGTTCTGGCACTTCATAGATCCCTCTTGACGATCTTATCGAGAGCGCTCAGCACGCGCGCAAGGCGCGGCACGTCGGAAAGACGCAGGGAATTGGGCCCGTCGGAAAGCGCGCGATCCGGGTTCGGATGCGCCTCGAAGAATATCCCGGCCGCGCCCGCGGCCACGGCCGAACGCGCCAAGAGCGGCGCGAAAGAACGGTCGCCGCCCGTGGCATGGCCCAGGGAGCCGGGCAGCTGGCAGGCATGGGTGCAGTCGAAGACCACCGGATACCCGGTCTCGGCCATGATGCGCAGGCCGCGCATGTCGGCCACCAGGTTCCCATAGCCGAAGGAGGTGCCCCGGTCCGTGAGCAGGATGCGGCGGTTTCCCGTGGACTCCACCTTCTCCACGGCATGGCGGATGTCCCAAGGCGCCAGGAACTGCCCCTTCTTGATGTTGACCGCGGCCCCGGTGCGCCCGGCGGCCAGGAGCAGGTCCGTCTGCCGGCAAAGGAACGCGGGGATCTGCAGGACGTCGGCCACCTTCGCGGCGGCCTCAGCCTGCGCGGCATCATGCACGTCCGTCAGGAAAGGAACGCCCAGTTCCGCCTTGACCCGGGCGAAAGCCTCCAAGGACTTCGAGAGGCCCGGCCCGCGGAAAGAGCGCCCGGAACTGCGGTTGGCCTTGTCGAAGCTGCACTTGAGTATCCAGCGCGCGCCCGCGCGCTTGAAGGCGGCCTTGAGCGAGCGTCCCACCTGCAGGAGCATGCTCTCGGACTCCAGCACGCAGAGCCCGGCGATGAAGAAGAGGGGGCCGCTGCCGCGCAGCTCGAGCTTGCCTACGCGGACGCTCTTCTCCGTTCTAGCCTTTGGCATGCGTGAGCGCCTCCGCGCGGCTCTGCGCCCTGCGCAGCGCCGCGGCGATGAAGTCGACGAAGAGAGGATGCGGAGCCTCGGGCCTGGACTTGAGCTCGGGATGAGACTGCACGGCCAGGAACCAGGGATGTCCCTTGAGCTCGACGATCTCGGCCAGGTTCTTGGGCGCGTGCACTCCGGATATCGCGAGCCCGGCGGACTCGAGCGCCTTGCGGTACTTGTTGTTGAGCTCGTAGCGATGGCGGTGCCGTTCATGGGTCGTGACGGTCTTATAGGCCTTGAAAGCCAGCGTGCCCTTGCGCACCGTGCAGACATAGGAGCCCAGGCGCATGCTCGCGCCCTTGTCCTTGACCGCGCGCTGCTCCGGGAGGATGTGGATGACCGGATGCCGGGTCTTGGGGTCGAACTCGGTGGAGTGCGCGCCCGAGAGCTTGAGCACGCTGCGGGAGAACTCGATGACCGCCAGCTGCAGCCCCAGGCAGAGGCCGAAGAAGGGGATGCCGTTCTCGCGCGCATGCCGGATCACGTCGAGCTTTCCCTCCACGCCGCGGTCCCCGAAGCCGCCCGGGACCAGGACCGCGTCCACGTCCTTGAGCTTCTCGACGGCATCGGGCGCGGAGGTGTCCACGTAGCGCACATGCACCCGCGTGTCGTTGGCGATGCCTCCGTGGATGAGGGCCTCGTGCACGGACTTGTAGGCGTCCTGCACCGCGGTGTACTTGCCCGCCAGGGCCACGGTGACCTCGTGGCGCGGATGGCGGATCTTCTCGACGAGCGCGGCCCAGCTCTCCAGATCCTTGGCCGGAGCGCGATGGCGAAGGAGCATGAGCGCCTGCTCGTCCAAGCCCTGGCGCTGGAAGAGGAGGGGAACCTCGTAGATGGTGGAAGCGTCCGGCGCTTCGAAGACCGCGTCGCGGTGCACGCTGCAGAACATGCCGATCTTGGCCTTGAGCTCGGAGGAGACCGGCTTCTGCGTGCGGCAGACGATGATGTCCGGCGTGATGCCGATCTCGCGCAGCTTGCCCACGGAATGCTGGGTGGGCTTGGTCTTGAGCTCGCCGGAGGCCTGGATATAGGGAAGCAGGGTCACGTGCAGGTAGAGCACGTTGTCGCGCCCGAGCTGGAGCCCGAACTGGCGCGCGGCCTCCAGGAAGGGCAGGCTCTCGATGTCGCCCACGGTGCCGCCGATCTCCACGATGACCATGTCCTGGCCCTCGGCCACCTGCCGGAAGCGGCGCTGGATCTCGTCGGTGATGTGCGGGATGACCTGCACCGTGGCGCCGAGGAAGTCTCCTCGCCGCTCGCGCGTGATGACGGTCTCGTAGACCTGTCCCGCCGTGAAATTGTTCTCCCGCCGCATGTCGACGTTGAGGAAGCGCTCGTAATGGCCCAGGTCCAGATCCGTCTCCGTGCCGTCCTCGGTGACGAAGACCTCTCCGTGCTGGTAGGGATTCATGGTCCCCGGATCCACGTTGATATAGGGATCGCACTTGAGCATGGTGGTCTTGATCCCGCGGACCTTCATGAGCCGAGCCAACGACGCCGCGGTGATGCCCTTGCCCAGGGAACTGACCACGCCGCCCGTCACGAAGATGTACTTACAGCTCATCGAAAGCCTCCCTTGGATAACATGCGTCCGGCGCGGCGAAGGTCCGCAGCCGTGTCTATGGACACGGTCCGGTCCTTGACCACGCAGGCGCGGATGCTGATGCCGTCCTCTAAAGCGCGCAGCTGCTCCAAGCTCTCCACGCGCTCCAAGACGGACGGCTTGAGCCCTACGAATCGCTCCAACGCTTCCCGCGAGAAGCCGTAGATCCCGATGTGCTTATACAGAGGTCTGCGGGGGGGAGCGCCGGCATGCGGACGCAAGAACGGCACGGGCGCGCGAGAGAAATAGAGGCAGCGGCCGTCCTTGGCCAGCACGGCCTTGACCACGTTGGGATTGTCCGCGTCCTCTTCGCAGGCGGGAACCACGGCCGTGGACATCTGCGCGCCCTCTCGCAGGAGCGCGGCCACGCCCTTCAAGGTCCCCGGACGGATGAAGGGCTCATCGCCCTGCAGATTGATGATATGCGTGTAGCGGACTCCGCGCAGGCGTTCGAGCGTCTTGAGCGCCGCATGCACGCGGTCGGTGCCCGAGGCGCAGGAAACAGGCGTGAGAACGGCCGCTCCTCCATAAGACTCCACGCTGCGCAGGACTTCCTCGTGGTCCGTGGCGACCGCCACCTCGCCCACGGCCGCCCGCACGGCCGCGCGGCGGCACCACTCCACGACCGGGATGCCGCCCAAAGGACGCAGGACCTTCGCCGGAAGCCGCGTGGACCCGTAGCGGGCCGGGATGAGGACGAGCAGCCTCATTGCAAAGCCTCCGCGGCCGCGCGCAGTTCCGCGATGCTCACCGTGGCGGTCCCGAGCTTGCCCACCACGATGCCGGCCGCGGTATTGGCCAGAACCGCGGCCTCGAAAGGCTTGGCGCCGCCGGCCAGGGCCAGGGCCATGACCGTAGTCACCGTGTCTCCGGCGCCGGTCACGTCGAAGACCTCTTGGGCCTGGGTGGGGATGTCCCGGATGGTCCCATCGCGCAGGAACAAGGACATGCCCTTTTCTCCGCGAGTGATAAGGAGGAAGCGGACCTTCAAGGCTTTGAGTATCCTGCGTCCCAGCTCCCGGAAGGATTGCTCGTCCCGGGGGGGAACGCTGCGCATCCCGGCCCAAGCTTCCTGGGTGTTGGGGGTCACGCAGTCCACGCCCTTGTAGCTGAGGAAATGCTCGACCTTGGGGTCCACGACCACGGGGATGCCGCGCCTGCGAGCCTCGCGAAGGACGCGGCGGACCACCTCGGGCATGACCACGCCCTTGCCGTAGTCGGAGATGATGAGGGCATCCGCCGACTTGGCGTGGTCCTCGATGGCCGCGCAGAGCCGGCCAAGCGTGTCCTGGGAAAGGGGGCCTATGGTTTCGCGGTCGAAGCGCACGACCTGCTGGTGTTCGGCCACCACGCGGACCTTCTGGCTGGTGACCCGGCCCGGCTCGGTCTGCACGCCGGAGACGTCCACGCCGCGAGTCCGGAGATCCGAGAGGAGCTGCTCGGCGGCCGCGTCGCCGCCCGTGGCCCCGAAGACCGCGGGCTTGGCCGAGAGCGCGGCGAGGTTGCTGCAGACGTTGCCCGCGCCGCCGGGAAGATGGCTCTCCTCGCGGACCAGGACCACGGGGACCGGGGCCTCGGGAGAGATGCGGCTCACGCCGCCGCGGATGAACTGGTCGAGCATAAGGTCCCCGAGCACGAGGACCTTCCTGCCCTTGAAGCCGTCAATGAGCCGCAGCAGGCGCTTGTTCGGCGGGAATCCGTTCTTCATAAGCGTTGCCCCCAGTATATAAAATCAAGGGAAGCCGTTTCTGCCAGCGTGCGTCAAGGGAGAAGGGTCCGCGGGGCCGCATCGCCTCCCCGTTCGGACGATGCTTTATCCTCAGCCGATCGGTGTGCGCGATCGGCTTGCGGACACCCCGCAAACCCTTCTCCCTCGCCGCCCGCCGCGTATCCCATACGCTTATTATGAAGGCAGTGCAGTTCCTCTTATTGAATGCATCCCTGCCATGGGGGATATTTTCCGCCGATATTGACAACTGTTTCTTAAAGGTTGATTAGGGATCGATTTTCGGCAACAGCTCCCAGAAATATAAGGTGAAGATTGCAATGGTGCTAATAAGGGAGATGAGTCCTCCACCATAGGACAGTATCGTGGAGAAATCTGCTATGGGACGGGAGAGGTTGACCCAAATCAGCCCGAACACTAGTCCGAAATCGTCATCTGAGACTCCAGGCAGGCAAAGATAAAACACCACGATGCCGATGAGTTGGAGGCGAGCGAAAATCGGCAGATAGGGATGATACTCTCCGCGTATAATGAGATTTCGAACAACAATGCGGGTTACAAAGAGAATAGGGATCGCTATGATCAGTAAGGGAAGCACAACGATTGTAAACCAGCCTTTAATTAACGATAGCAAGGAAATGAAAACCGAAATCAAAAGAACGACCGCCCAATGTGTGGGAACCGTCCAGCCAGGGATCAGACTGAATAAAGACTTTCCAGTTGAAACTGGTGCGTCATTTTTTGAGTCAAAAGATTTCTCGCACTGCCAACAACGACCGGGCTCCCCTCGGGACGTTAGGTTGGCGTTGCAATACGGGCAGTAGGCGGGAACTTTATTCATCTGAAAGATAAAAAAGGTCGAGAATCAGTCCGGTTCCCCGTTATTGAGAGGATTCCCTGATGGGTACTTATGTAACCCACGAAGACGGACTCGCCCTCCCCACCGGTCGCGGGGGGACCCGCTTTCCTTTGAAACTGCACAGGAAGTTGAGCCCAACCGCTCGTGACAGCGCAAAGACAGAGAAAAGAAAAAATGATCCTCTTCATATTCAAAACTCCTTGGGCATCACTCTAAAATTCCGGCAAGTATGTACGCTGAAGAGAATAACTGCACAAATCACATGATAACATTCACGGCAACGGAACGGATGGGGCAAAAGACCTGAAGGGCCTCAGGCAAACGGCCCGCTGCTCACGGGCCCTTCAGAAGGTAGGCGGAGACGTGGCCGAAGAAGACTTGGACGCTCATGAAGACGGGGACGTGCCTCTCATCGTCGGTGAGCCAGACCTGGAGGCGGTTGCCCTTCTGCACGAATATGCCTTCCTTGCGCACCGCGGGTTCCACCAGCACGGTGTTGAAAGTCCCGGCCGGAACCGTGATCTTCTCCTTGCGCAGGACCTTGACGATGAGCGGCCAGTCGGACTTGGTATTGACGTCCAGGATCACGGACTCGCCCACCTTCAGGGACTTGGGCCGCAGATAGTAGATGCTCGAAAGCATGTCCTGGACCGGAGTGCCGGCCAAGGTCCCGCTGCTGGAAACCACGACACCGTCCTTGTCGAAGCGCTTGGAAAAGAAGGCCTTGCGCTCATAGTCGAAGCGCACCCATTCGTCCCGGAAGAAGTCTCCCTCGTGCAGCTTCTTGGAATAGCCCAAGGAACGCAGGTCCGAGACGTCGATCCAGGACTCGTTCAAGTCACGGACCTTGTAGAACGCATCGCAGAAGGCGTTCGATTTCGCGTCCGAGACGATATGGAAAGCAGGCTTGCCCGCGAAATCCTGGATTTCCTCGATCTTCATGGTGGCCCAGCCCACGGAGAGCAGGCCCCACTTGACCTCGAAGCGAAGGACCTCCGGGAACCAGGGGAAGACGGCGCTCATGCTGGAGGATTCGATCTTGCCGCGCACATGCTCCTGGGGAGAGCGGAAGAACTCGCCTTGGCCAAGAGGGTCCTGCGCGCAGGCCAGGCACGGACAGAGGAAAAGAAAAACCCATGCTAAGCACGATAGCTGGATTCCGGCTTTCGCCGGAATGACAGAACGGGCGAGTCCGGCTTTCGCCGCAATGACGGGAACATAAGCTTCCGCCGGGATAACGGATTTACAGGCCTGCACCGGAATGACGGAACGGTTGATGATCATAGGCGGTAGGCCAGCTTGAAGCGCAGGAACACGGCCAGGATCAGGGCCAGGCGCACGAAGCCTCGCTCATCCGCTGCGCGCGCGAGCGCGGGATCATAGCGGCCGTTCTCCCAAGCCGTGCGCAAGCGTCCGGCATCCGGAAGCAGCTGCTCGGCCGCGGCCAGCCAGCCGCGGGCGCTGCGGCGGTCTTGCTCCGCCACGAAGGGGGAGAGCCGCGTGCAAAGCCAGGCGCAGAGAGCGAGCCACAAAAAGAGGCTGGAACCCCAGCGCGTGAAGGAAGTGCTCATGAGCACGAAACCCGCGGCCGCGAGCACGGTCCCGGTCTCCATGGGCCGAGCAAGGCACGCATAGGGCCCTCCCTCGGAGAAAGACGCGCTCGTCCGCTCTTTCGCCGAAGACGAGCCTATCTGAGGCTCCGCCGCCGCGCAGGCCGGCTGAGGATGTCCGGAGGTCCAGAACCTGAGCCATTGCCCGGCAGCAACGAAGAGGAATCCCAGAAGATAAAAGCCCTGAGAACGAGGATGCGCGAATATGAGGAGCAGCAGGGCCGCGACCCTGGCACTCAATGCCGGATGCTCCTTGAAAAGACCGATGACCCGTCTCATGCTTTCGCTCCTTTCGCGGCAGAGTGCCGCACGATCCAGTTGGCGGCAGTCAAAAGATTCGAGGTCCGATGGACCGCGCCCAAGCCCTTTCCGTGGCGCGCGCGGTCCGAGCGTCCGTGCCCTGTAAGGACATGCACGGACTCCGCGCCCAGGGCGCGGGCCAAGTCCACGTCGACTTTCTTGTCGCCGACCACGTAGCAGCCGCGCAGGCTCAAGCCGAGTTCCCGGGAGGCCTTGCGAGCAAGGTATGGGGAAGGTTTGCGGCAAGCGCATTTCTCCCACGGCCCGTGAGGGCAGAAATAGAAGCCGTCGAGCCGCGCTCCCTTGCGCCGGAGTTCTTGGAGCAGACGCCGATGGATGCGGCCCAGCATGGCATGGTCCAGATAGCCGCGTCCGATGCCGGACTGGTTGGAGACGAGCACCAGCTTGAAACCCGCCGCCCGCAGGCGGCGCAAAGCCTCCGCGGTATACGGATAGATGCGCAGCTGCTCGGGCCTTCGCAGATAGAAGCCCGGACGGTCGTGGATGAGGGTTCCGTCGCGGTCCAGGAACACGACCGGAGAGAGCCCCTTTCCCGGGCCGGGGACTCCCTTCGATTTTGAGCAGGATCGATTCTTCATGCAATACTCCGCTGGGCGCTGCGATGTCCGAGTTCGGCCAATATCCATACGGTCCAGACCAGCATCCAGACCAGCTCCACCTGCAGAGCCGTCTCCGTCAGATTCATGACGATGAACGAGGAGAAGACCGCATAGGCCCATAGATTGAGGGCGTCGGGCCGCTCCAGGACGCGCTCTCTGGCGCGCAGCCAGAACGCGCCGAAAAGCAGCAGGAGCGCTCCGAGTCCCAGGAAACCGCGCTCCGCGAACTGATGCAGGAAAACGTTGTGCGCATTGCCCAGGCTGGCTTCCTTTCCGTCGATGTCTCCGGAATAATAATCGCGGAACACCGCACGGAACCCATTGGGCCCCACTCCGGTCAACGGATGATCCAGCCCCATGCGCAGGGCTGCTCCCCAGAACTTTACGCGCAAGAACTGCGCGCTGGGAACGCCGTCCTGATCCTGCTGGACCGGCAGGATCAAGGACCGGCCTTGGAAGAAAGAACTGACCTCCATGAGCAGGACCACGGCCGTGAATATCACCAGCGCGCGCAGGCACATCCGCTTCCAATCCTTGAACAACAGCAGGACCACGGCCACTCCGGCGGCCGCGCCCAGCAAGGCTCCGCGCGTGTTGCTCAGGAACAATGCCAGCCCGAAGAGAGCGCCGACGGCCCAAAGAACACGCCGCGAGCTGCCCGAAGAGACCTCGGGTTCCGGCGCCGCCAGGAAGCAGAACGCGCCCAGGAAAGCCACGGCCATCTGCTCTCCGAAAGTCACGGGGTGCACGAAGGCATGCGCGCGTACAGCTCCGAACATATGGCTCTGGATGGACTGCCACGCATACGGCCGAAGAAAAGCCCCCGCGCTCTGAGAGATGCCCGCCAGCGCCGCGGCCAGCGCTCCGGCGGCCAAGGCGAGCGGCGCTCTGCGCGCCATGGCCGGGAACGCGGAGCCCGCGGCCAAGAGCAGATAGTACATCCAGAGCTTGTGCGCGTCCTGGTTGAAATGGCGCAGGCTCTGCATGGGATCGAGCGCGAACACTCCCGCGAGCGCGGCCGCGCAGAGATAACTCCAAAGGGGGAACTCCACGCAGCTGCGAAGATCCGCTCTGCGCGGGATTCCCTCGCGGCCCTTGCAGAGGAGCGCCAAAAGCATCAGTCCCCAGCCCATGTTCGCGCCCGCGATGCTCACGGGCAAAGCGATGAAGAAAGGCAGGAGAAGCGCCTCCAGCCCAATCGAGCCGAGAGCGTTTTTCAGAGCGCCGCCGGCGCCGATGCTAGGACAATTTGCGGGAGCCCGCATGCAGAAGAGCCTCCTCCCAATGTTCGCGCCCCTCGGTGATCTCCATCTTCACGGTGAGCGCCAGCACCTCTCCGGAAAGGATCTCGCGCCAATTGCCTCCCAAGCGGGGGAAGTCCTTGAGCGTGGTCACCACGGGGATGCCGTTGCGCACGTTCTCGATGGAGCGCAGCTCCTGCTCCGTGAAGGGATGGTGGTCCGGGAAGCGCCAGACCTGCTCCAAATGCGCTCCCAGCCTGCGCAGCTCGTCCTCGAAAGGCCTCGGGTCGCCGATGGCCGAGAAGCAGGCCACGCGCTTGCCGTTAAGATGGGAGAGCTTGTGGTGCTGGTTCCGCTTGAGGTCGAAGACGTAGTCCGGCTTGTGCACGGCGCGGGCCAGGCGCAGGCGGCTCTTGCCGTACTGCTTGACCTCGCGCTCGATCTCCTCCAAACGCTCGGCCGGAACGCGGTCGGCATGCGTGAGCACGACCAGATGCGCCCGCCGCAAAGCGCTCATCGGCTCGCGCAGATTCCCGTCGGGGAGCATCCGTCCGCCGCCGAAAGGGTCCAGCGCGTTGATCAGGACGATGTCCGCGTCGCGGCGCAGGCGCTGATGCTGGAAGCCGTCGTCCAGGAGCAGGATCTGCGGCGCGTAGTACTTGAGCGCGGTCCTGCCGGACTTGATCCGGTCCGGACTCACCAGGACCGGCACGTCGCGGCCCTCGAGTATCTTGTGCATCATCCACGGCTCGTCCCCGGTCTCCTCCCAGCCCGTCTCCCGGGAATCGAGCAGGACCACGACGCCCTCCGAAGTTTTTTTGCGCTGATAGCCTCGGCTGAGCACGGCCACCTTATGCTTGCGCTCCAGGAGCTCTTCGACGGCCAGGAGCACGGCCGTGGTCTTGCCGGTGCCGCCCGTCGTGAGATTGCCGATGCACACGATGCGCACGGGCAGGCGCATGGTCGGGAGCATCCCCAGCGCATAGGCCGTCGAGCGCAGACGCGCGGCGCCTCCGTATATCCAGGAGAAAACGCGCAGGAACATGCGTCCCCATAGCCGTGATTTCATGTATTTCCGCTGTTCGTTCAAGGGCATCGGATCTCCCGACCGGTCGTTTTGTTTTCAGAGGATAATATCCGCGCGGCCGCCTCGAAGACGGCCTGCGCGGGCAGGTCCCGCAGGCATTCGATCCCGCGGCCGCAGTCGTTGCTGCCGCAGCCGATGCAGGGAAGTCCTTCCCTGCGCACGGCAGGATGGCGCTCCCGATCCGGGGGATTCCAGCAGGCAGGATCGCTCGAGCCGTAGACCGTCACGGTCGGGACTCCGCAGGCGGCCGCGATATGCCGCGGCCCGTTGCAGTTGCTCACCACCAGATCGCAGCGGCCCAGCATCGCCGCCAGGTCCAGCAGGTCGCGCACCGGGGGGGAGATCGCCGCATCGGTCCCGATCAAGCTCGCGAGCTCTTCAGCCAATGCGCGCTCGCCGGGCCCCCAGAACACGCAGAGCCGCGCGCCGAAGCGGTCCCGCAAGAGGCGTCCGAGCTCCGCGTAGCGCGGGACCGGCCAGCGCCGGGTCTCGCGTCTGGATGCCGGAATCAAGCCCACCACGCGGCCGGCACCGGGAAAAAGACGGCGAAAGGCCTCCTGTGCGAAGGCCCGCGCGGGCGCCGGGGGGGACAGACGGGGAAGGCAGTCCGACTCGTCGACATCGACTCCGAGCCGGCGCAGCACCCGGATCTTCTCCAAGGCGCTGTAGCAGGGCTCAGGAGACTCCCGCAGAAGCCGCGTGTAGCCCCAGCGATGGGTCACCTGCGCCGGCCCCGCGCGCAAGGACGCGCCGCTGGCCAGGCACAAGAGCGCGCTGCGCGGAGTGCCGAGATAATCCACGACCCAGTCATAGCGGGCGCCGCGGATCCACGCCAAAGCCTTCACGGTCCCGATCAAGGAGGAGTCGTAAGACACGACGGAACTCACATCCGGGCTTGCGCGCAGGAGGACGTCCGCTGGAGGCTCGCAGAGCAGGTCCACCCTCGCCTGGGGGAAGGCCTTGCGCAAAGCCCGCGCGGCCGGAGCCGTGAGCAGCACGTCGCCGATGCGCCGCAGCATGATGACCAGGATTTTTCTTGGTTCTGTCTGTTCGTTCATGCTCTTTCCCCGGACCCCGCTGCTCCGGATTTCTCGCCGGGAAACGTTTTTGGAACGGAAAAATCCGGACTCATCAGAAGCGGGACTTCCCGCGCGTCATCTGGAGATGGAAGTCGAAGCGGGTGTCGTCTCCTCGGATGAAGAGGCGCTTGATCGGCCCCAGTTCGGGGTTCCACGGCCACGGCGCCGTGCCTTGGCGGATGCTGAAGTCGTAGAGATAGCCGGCCTCCAGCGCCTCCTTTCGAACCTCGGGCACGAACGCGCCCGCGCCGTAGGGATAGGCGAAGAAATGAAAGGGCCGTCCCAGCTTCTCTTCCAGGCGCTTCTTGGACTCCCGCAGCTGCCAGCGCACCTGCTCGATGGGCAGGCTCGCGAGATTGGGATGCCCCATGGTATGCGAGCCGAAGTCCATGACCCCGGAGTCGATCATCTCGCGCACGTGCTCCCAGCGCGCCATCCGCAGCCACGGCTCCCGGCCCGGGTCATGCCAGGCATTGTGATGGTCGAGCGTGTCGTGCACCAGGAAGATGTTGCCCTTGAGTCCCAGGTCGCGCAGGATGGGGAAGGCGAGCTCGTAGTTGTTGGCGTAGCCGTCGTCGAAGGTGACGAGCGCGGGCTTCTCCGGGGAGGGCGCGCGGCCCTGCAGTATGTCGTGCATCTGGGAGAAGAGGAGCGTGGTGTAGCCGTGCCTGCGCAGGTACTCCATCTGCCGGCGGAACATGGCGCCGCTCACCCACAGCTTGGCCAGCTTCGAGCCTTGCGGCGCGTCGCCGATCTTGTGGTACATGAGCACGGGCAGGCCCTTCGAGAGCGGCCGCCACCAGTTCCAACGCGCCGAGACCGCCGCGGCCGCGGCTGCGGCCGCCCAAGGAAAAACTCCGATCATGGCCTTGTCTCCTCTTGAAGAACGGACGCGCTCGCGGGCAAAAGCCGCGCGCGTCCGATTTCCATCAGTTTCACATATTTCAGCCAAGTGTGGAAAGACGACAGCACCGCCCAGGCCGCGCCCGGAGTCCCGTCGAGGATGCCCAAGCGCAGGACCAAGCGCAGGAAGAGTTCCCAGAGCGGCCGCAGGAAGCAGTCCGCCGCGGATGCGCGGCGTCCGGCCTCCCAGCGCTTCTGCGCGGCCCAGGTGGTGTAGCGGCCGAGCTTTTCCAAGTATTCGTCGAGATCGCGATACGGGATATGCCGCATGCGTCCGCTCAATCGGCCCAAGGTCCCGTTCAATTCCACGCCTTCGTGCAGCTTCCCGCCGATGAAGCTCCCGGCTTTCCTGCGGAACAGGCGCAGATGCCGCTCGCGGCCCAGCCCGCCGAAACGCAGGACGCGCCCGAGGAACTCGACCTCGAAGGGGATCTCATAGCCGTCGGCCGGGCCGTCCGCTTCCAGCACCGAGAGGATCTCTTTCGCCAGTCCCGGACTCACGCGCTCATCGGCATCGATGGACAGCGCCCAATCCCCGGACGCCAAGTCCAGGGCAGCCTGCTTCTGCGAGGCATAATCCTTGAACTCCACGGCATGAACGCGGGCGCCCGAGTCCCGGGCGAGCCGCACGGTCTCATCGGAAGAACCGCCGTCGACGACCACGATCTCCGAGGACAAGGGCTTGAGGCTGCGCAGGCACTCCGGCAGATCCAAGGCCTCGTTCTTCGTGATCAGGATCGCGCTTATTGATGCCTTCATAAGTTATGGCCTGCTCTGGAGAATCTCTATCGGACGGAGGCTTCGCTGCTCCGCGGCCTCGCGATAGATATTCTCCATCTTTTCGCCCGCCGCGGCCAAACTGAACGACTGCACGCGCGCAAGCCCCGCGCGCCCGCGCCGCTGAGAGCCCTCGGCATCCTGGATCGACTCCAGGATGCGCTCGGCCAATGCCCGAGGATCGCGAGCCGGAGCGAGCCAGCCCTGGACGCCGTCTTCGAGCACCTCCGGAATGCCGCCGGTGCGCGTGGCCACCAAGGGCAATCCGCAGGCCATGGCTTCCAGGAGCACGGAGCCCATTCCCTCTCCCCAGGAGGACAGCGTGAACAAGTCGAAGGCCTTCATGCAGCGGACCGCATCCGGACGAAAGCCCGCGAAGACCAGATTCCCTTGCAGTCCCAGAGAAAGGCTCAGGGCTTCCAGAGCCCCGCGAAGAGGCCCTTCGCCCATGACCACGAAGCGCGCGGCCGGACATCGCGCGACGACCTGCGCAGCCGCGCGAAGGAGCGTCTCGTGATCCTTGTGGGGGACTAACGCCGCGGCATTGACCACCCAAGGATCGCCGGGAGGCAGGCCCCATTCCCGCGCAAGAGCCGCGCGCAGGTCCGAACGCTCCGCGCCCTTGAGCGGCATGATCGGCTCGCGCAGCCCCACGCTGCGGGCTTCCAGCTCTCCCACGGGCAGGGAATCATGCACCACGCGGACATCCTGCGGCTTGAGCCCGTCTTCCAGGAGCACGCGCCGCACGCCCTCGGAGACCGCGACCCAGGCTCTCGCGGAAGCGTACTTGAGGCGGCTTCCCGGCCCGAGATGGAAATCCACACGCCGATGAGCGACCCAAGGAAGAGAAGAGCCCAGCGAAGCCAGGCGCGCGAGCGCCGCGGCATGCGCGGTGTGCGCGTGCATCATGGGCGCTTGCGCTCTGCCGACCCTGCGCCGGAGCATGAGCGCGGAAACCGGATCGAGTTCTCCCAAGAAGGGGAGATGCAGCCGCTCCAATCCCAAATGCCAAGCCTCCGCGTCCAGCGCGGAAGCTCGCCGGCAGACGATGACGTTGGCATGGCCCTGTTCGCGCATGCGGCAGGCCAGATACAGCAGCTGCCGCTCGCCTCCGCGCAGGCCGCGCTCCCCGTCGATATGAAAAAGAGTGAATGGGGCCGGACTCATGCGCACGCTCTCCTGAGCAGGCCGTCGAAGCCGTCGAGGAATCTGTCGAGGGTGAAGCGCTCCTCGTAACGGGCCCGGGCCGCGTGGGAGGCTCTCTCCCACGATGGACGGTCCTTGAGCAGGCTCTGGAGCGCTTCGCACAAAGCTCCGGCATCGCCGCAAGGCGCGATGCGCGCGCCCTCGCAGCCTTCCAGGTACTCCGGCAGGCAGCCCGCACAGGAAGCCGCAAGAGGGCGTCCGCAGGCCAGCCACTCCACGGCCGCGCGGGATACGGCCTCCGAGCCCAGGGACGCGATCACGCCGACATGGCAGGATCGCATGAAGGCCGCGGAATCCGGCGCATGTCCCAGGAACTCGACGCGATCGAAGATGCCGAACTCGCGTGCGCGCGCCTGAAGCCCGGCGATCTTCACGTTCTCCTCGCGCCCGGCGACCTTGAAGGATATGTCGGGGATGCTGCGCAGAAGCAGGCGCGCGGCTTCCAGGAAGACCGCATGCCCTTTGACCGGATCGAGCCGGCCCAGGATGCCCACGACCCGCGGCCCCTCGGGCGCAGGCTGCGCAGGCCCGGGATCAGCCAGCCCCTGATAGACCAGGGAGTAGGGACGGTTCGCGAGCAAAGGCCGGGCCTGTCCGAGGATGATGCGGTTGGCCGCGATGAAGCCCGCGGTCCTGGACCACAGCAGTCCGGATAGAGGCCGCGGACGCATGCAGCGAGCATCCGCGCGCACGCGCACCACGCGCACGGGAAGTCCCGCGGCCGCGGCGACGCAGAGCGTATGGGCGCGTCCCGTATGGGCGGCAAGCGCCGAGATGCCTCTCTCCTGGATCACCCGGCGCAGGCGCGCAAGCTCGGTCCAAAGCCCGCGCAGAGCGATAGGCTCCAAACCCAAGCGCCGGGCTTCCTGAAAAGGAGGCAGTCCCTCAAGAGCGGCGACGAAGTGCTCCTGCCCGCGCCCGCGGGAGCCCGCTGCGGCGGCCAAGGCATAGGCCGTAAGCCCGCTGTCGTAAGGCTCGTCGAGAAGATGCAGGACCTTCATGCCGCAGCGACCTCATCGGCCCTGTTATTTCGCTGCGGCCCCCGCTTGGATAAGAGCATGCGCCGCGCATGGGCAAAGACCTCTTCCACGCGGATGAGCCTCATGCAGAGGAAATGCCCCTGCGGGCAGGTCTTCGAGCCGTGCAGTCCGCACGGCCTGCAGGAAAGCTCCTTCTCGACGACCTGATGCCCGCGGCCGTAGGGGAAGAAGCCCAGTTCGCGCGTGGTGGGCCCGAAGATGCCGATGACCGGCACGCCGCAGGCCGCGGCCACGTGCATGGGCCCGGAGTCGTTTGTCACGAAGAGCGATAAGCGTCCGACGAGTTCCATGAGCTCGGGAAGGGTGGTCTTGCCGGTCCAATCCAGCACGCCCTCGCCTGCCGAGGCCGTGATGCCTCGCGCAAGCCCCGCGTCCTCGGGCCCGCCCACGAGCACCACGCGCGCGCCGGCCTCGCGGACAAGACTCGAGGCCAACCGCGCGTAGGACTGCGCGGGCCAGCGCTTGGTCGGCCAAGCGGAACCCGGATGCAGGCCCACGAGCACGGCCCCCTCGCCGATCCCGGCGTCCTTGAGCCTGCGAGAGACCGACTCCGAAACCCCGCTGCCCTCGCGCTGAGCCGACAGATAGAGCGAGTCGCGGTCCTCGGTCTTGAGGTCCGGCATAAGGGGGAGGAGCAGGGCCAGATTGCGCTCCAAGTCCGGCATGCCCCAGGAGAAATAGACGGTGCGGTGATAGAGGAACCAGCCCGCGCTGGAAGAAAAGCCTATGCGCAAAGGGACCTTGGCCAAGCGCAGGAGCAGCGCGGTGCGCAGGGACCTGTGCGCGGATATGGCCACGTCGAATCGGCCCTGCAGGGAGCGCGCCAGGGAGAAGAAGCCGCGCAGGCCCGCGTGCCGGACGCGCTTGTCGTCCTCTATGACCTCATCGACCCAAGGAGAGCGGCGGAACACGTCCGCGGTCTGGGGGCGCGTGAGGACGCTCAAGCGGCAGCCGGGCAAGGCCTCCTTGATGCGCCGGGCCAAGGGGACCGTGAGGAGCGCATCGCCCAAAAAAGAGGTCTGCGCCAGCAGGACGCGCGATCCTTGGGCCTGTACGGGCGCGGCCGGGCTGGCATAGTCGCCCAAGGAGAGCTCCCGTGAACGCACGGGCACGCCCCAGGCCGAGAGCGCCTCCAGATACCGGTCCAAGGTGTGGCGCACCAGGGAGGGGGAGGAGAGCCGGAAATAGACGAAGAGCCTGCGCGCCAAGGCATCCTTGCGGTAGACGGACACGTTCGGTATCCCGGCCAAGTGCCTGAGCCAGAAGGTGCGGGCATTGGCATGCAGGTCGAGCAGATGCGTGAAGGGCTTTCCCCGGATCAGGGCCAGGGCCTCGCGGTGTCCTCGGTAGGGCAGGACCTCGTCGATATGGGGATTTCGCGCGAGCGCGGCCGCGAACTGGGGCTTGACCATGACCGAGATATGCGCGGCCGGCCAATGCGCCTTGAGATTCCGGTAGACCGGCGTCGTAAGCACCACGTCGCCTAAAGAAGACAGCCGCAGCACCAGGATGCGATGGGTCATCTGTTATTCCCCGAAAGCGCATGTATAACCACGCGCGCGTTCGGGGAACAAGGGATTATACCATTCTAAGAATCCAGTTCCCTTGCGCTATTTCAAGAAAAGATTAAGATCGCCCGGCTCTTTCAGCGCGGCGCGATACTCCGGGGAATCACGCCGGACAGCCAGGGTCTTCTTGACGTCGAGCGAGCGCAGCAGGTTCTGGACCGCTTCCAGCCCGCCCTTCTTGAAGGCCTTATGCAGCAGCTTGAACGTCCCCTCAACGTAGGCCATGCTCTTGACCGCTTCGCCCCTTCGGCTCTTCTGAAAAACTTGATGCAGCCACTGAGATCTCTGCCGCCGCCACTCCCGCAGGTCCGCCTTCTGCCGCTCTCCCCAGCCCCAAAGAGCGGCGTCCTGCTCCAGGCGGGCGCCGGCCATAAGTTCCATGAACACCGCGAAACCTTCGTTGAACGCGGCATCCGCCGTGTCATAGTACGCCCCAACCTGCCCTTCGGACCGCAGAAGTCCGGTCATCTCCGCGTAGAGTCCGTGCGCGTACTCATGCAGCATGATCAGCGTGTCGATGACGTCGTGATCGAATAGATAGGTCTTCGCGAACAGTCCATAGGTCTGTCCGTCCTTTTGGAGGCCGGGGCAAAAGAAATTGAACCAATGGT
This sequence comes from Elusimicrobiota bacterium, assembly GCA_041661185.1. GTDB lineage: Bacteria > Elusimicrobiota > Elusimicrobia > UBA1565 > UBA1565 > JBAZUV01. The sequence continues at coordinate 74,738 of JBAZUV010000010.1, read as the reverse complement.
AGCCCTCCGGGGTTTTCCCGAAATAGGAAGCACTGCCCCCGTCCTGCGCGGCCTCCATGACGAATATCCGATAGGGAAGATCGCGATAGAAATCCGGGAAATACTTGACGAGTCCCTGCCTTGCGCGCTGAAGCGCCGCGATCCCGCGCTTGGAGGCGAAGTAGCCCTCGGCATAGCGGGTCATGGAACGATAGAGGTTCTCATTATCCCCGCCGACGATATAGATCCCGTCGGTCCGGAAATCGGACATGTCGAAATCGTTCGAGATCTCCTGCAATTCCTGCTCGGAAAGTTCCATCCCTTCCTTCGCCGCGATATCGCCCACCAGGGCGGGGATATGCTCGGTGACTCTGTCCCAGTCGTCCGAGACAGGGACGAAGCGCGCCAGGAGCGCCTCATCCTTGAGCGCGGCGTCCACGATCCTGCGGATGCGCTCCACGTGCAGCTTTTGCCGAGGCTCCCAATCCTTGCTCACTTGAGAGACGCCCAAGTTCGCGGACCGGATGCCGACCTCACGGATCAGCTCAGGCGTGAGAGCCGCGGACGCATCCACGCCCGCCGGTTCCAAGACGACGGCAGGGACCGGCGATGCCGAAACCGCTGAAGCTTCCAGGCCGCCCGCGCGCGGCGCCGCAGCCGCGTTGAGCTCGACGTTAACGGCCTTCTGCGTCATGCCCGGACCGGCGGAGAAGAACGGCGCTGGAAGGGTCTGCTCCGCGATGCGCGGCTGCGCGAACAAGCCCGCGGCAAAGGACCCCGGCCCCGCGGGGATGACGGTCTGCGGCACGGATGCAGGAGCGATCGGCGCTATCGCGGCGGCACGGGCTTGCGGACCGGGATGAAACAGCAGCATCCCGCACAGGATGAGGCTGCCCGCTCCCAAGCCAGAGGACGTCCTTGATCGGATACTCATCAGCGGGTGGTGATGGGGCGGGCTTGGAGGATGACGATGGTCCCGTCGGCCAGCAGGGAGAACTCGATGTCCATGGCCTTGCCGAAGCGCTTCTCCAAGGCCGCGGCCACGCGCGTAAGGCGCTGAGTCTGATCCAGGCTGAGCGCGCGCAGGCTTCTGAGCGCCGCGGGAACCGGGCCCAGGCGCGTGCCGAAGCCCTCGGGCCTGTTCTCCACGCGCCGGCGCTTGCGCGCGATGTGCGGGAGTTCAGTCTCCTGTCCGTCCCATTTGCGCGTCACGTACACGTCCGCCGCGGCCTTGCCGGACACCACGCCTTCGCCCAGGCCGTAGGCCGCGTTGAGCACGACCTCATCCTTGCCGTTGACGGGGTTGCGCGTGAAGATCACGCCGGAGACCACGGCAGGCGCCATCTTCTGGATCAGCGTGGCCGGAAGCAGGTCCACGGAGCGCAGGCCTTGGCGCTGTCTATACAGGATGCCGCGCGGCAGCCAGAAAGAAGCCCAGTTCTCGACGACCTTGCTCAAGATCTCATCAGGCTTGAGGTTCAGGTAGCTCTCCGCCGCGCCCGCGAAGGCCGCGTCGTCGGAATCTTCCTGGATGGCCGAGGAGCGCACGGACCAGCGCGCGGCCTGATCCTCGAAGCCGTGTTTCTTAAGCGCTTCCAGGATATCGCGTCCAACGCCCTTCTCCGCGTCGAGTTTGGCGCTCATGAGCACCTGCCGGATGCGCTCAGAGAGACGGCTGATCTCCTTGGAGCGGCCGGATTCGTCCATACCTGGAGCATTCAAGAGCGCGTCGAGTTCCATGGCGAGAGCGCGGACCTTGTCTTCAAGTCCGGTCTCTTTCAAGAAACGCTTGTACGCGTGGATCGTCAGGGCCAGGCCTTCGGGAACATAGGCAGCCTGTCCGGTCAAAGCCTGGAGCATCTCGCCCAGCTTCGCGGACTTGCCGCCCACCAAGGGCTTCATGTCGTCGTCTATGTCCGCCAAGTCCAGGAAGGCAGGCTCCGCTGAGGTCTTCTCCTGCAATTTCTCGTCGCGAGCCTTGCGGTCGAGTTCCAGAAGCCGCGAGTAGGCGGGGTCCGAACCTGCCTGGGCCCCGTCCCTTCGGATCATGCGGCGCAGAAGAGCCATGAGCCGGTCTCTTCGATTGTCCGGCTGCGGGCTCTGCTCGGGATCGGACGCAGACTCTTCTCCGACGCGCACGAGCCGTTCCAAATGTTTTTCCAAGCGGGCCCAGAGCGGCTTGCGGACCTTCGTCTCAGGAGAAGCACTCGTCGCATCCTTGGGCGGCGCCTGGACCTCAAACGACTGTCGCTCTTCTTGCGTCAAGTGAGCGGCATGATTGCGCAGCCCCTCAAGGATCTTCGCCTGCACTCCGGAATAACGCGCATCCTCCTGCGCCTCTTGCAGAAGGAAGCGCTCGACTGCCGAAGGCCATTCTTGCATCCATTCGAGTTCCTGGGAAGCTCCGGTCCTCAAGCTTTCGAGAGCGCGATAAGCCTTCTGCATCGGCCCATCCCCGGCCCGTTCCAGGAGCAAGACCTGCCCGGTCCTTCCGTTCATGCGCACGAGGTCGCCTTCCCGCAGTGCCGCGTTTTTAACATGATGAAGCTCCACGGACTGCAGGCCTCCTTTCGCGGCATGGATCGGGCTCGGCTTGTTCAAACGCAGGCCCAGCACCGGCTTTCCCTGAAGGTCGTTCTTCCAATGCGCGGAGTAGAGGATGACCGAAGGCAGGCCCAGCTCGCGCGTGGTGATGGCCGCATGGCTCAGGGAGCCGCCGCCCGTGGTGAGCACGCCCGCGGCCTTGGAGATCTCCTCGATGTCGTCCGGATCCGTATAGGGAACGGTAAGAATCCCGCCTTCCACGCGGCTCGTCTTATCAAAAATGATCGGCCCGACCACGGACTCTCCTCGGCCGGGAGAGGCGGGAAGACCCATGGCTTCAGGCTGCTCCAGCGGCTGCTGCGCGATGCGCGTCTTGAGCAGAGTCTGAAGATGCTCCTGTTGGGGAACGCTCAAGGGCTCGCCGCTCTGAATCGAGTACCCGTTCTTCCTGAACAGCTGGACCAGACCCTCCGCGCCCAGGAACACCCTCCCGGTCTCGGCCTTCCAAAGAGCGGCCCGGGCATAGGCCAGACTGCCCGAAGCCGGCTCGCGCAAGGCATGCACGCTCAGGATGGAGCCGTCATCCATACGCAATTGGGCTCGCTCGACGCTCAAGGAGCCGATCTTCCCGATCGGCTCATAATCCAAGACCGAGTCTTCCAAGGTCCCAAGAGCGGCCGCTGTCTTCGCCGCGCTCTGCGCCGCATCGGAAAGAACGGCTTGCGCCAGAGCGTCCACGGGCGCGTACGCCCGAAGTTCAGGAGCGGCGCTGCGGTTCCAGTCAAGCTGTCCGCGAGCAGCGGCCTCTTCGATGGGCTGCGTGAAGAAGCGTTCGATGGTCCTTTGCCCGAAAGGAAGCTCCTCGGGGATGGGGGGAAGGTTCAATCGCTCAAGCTCTTCGTTGAGCTCGCCGGCCAAGGCCTTCCTTTGCGGCTCATTCTTCTCGTAATCCTCCACGCCTTCTTCAAATGAAGTCCAGCCGCTGAACTTGAAGGGCCAGCCTCCTTCGGCCGCGTAGATCACGCCCGCCCTTTGCGCGAGCTTTAAAGTCTCTTCTGCGCCGATATGGTCCATCAGATGCCCCAACGTCAGATCCATGTCGTCTAAGTCGCGCAGGAGTTGGACCACGAAGGGATAGGCTTCCACGAGAGAACGCTGGGATGAAAGCCCGTGGTCCTTGTCCCAGGAGACCGTCAAGAAAGAATCGCCGATGATCTCGGAGGGGATGCCGAGCTGCTTCAAGAACGAGGCGATCAGCGCTATGCGCATGCCGCTGCCGTCATAGCCGCTTTCTTTGTAGCGGATGCGCAGCATCCCTCCCTCGTCCGGATCCGAGACGTCCGCGAAGAGCTCGGCGCTGTGGCAGCCCAGATGGGCATGCAGCCACAAACGGTCCTCGCTGAGCAGGAAGGTGTCGCTGCCGATGTCCTTGATGCTGCTCAGCCTCGACCATAGGGCTTTGAGCGCGGGATTTTTCCGCAGGACCTCGTAGAGCGGCGCCTCTCCGAGATAGCTGAAGTTCAGGTAATAATCGAGATCGCGCTGCTCGATCCTTCCCGAGTAATCGGAAACATCCTCGCCGGCCTTGCCGATGAGCTGGAGCGCTTTCTGGTGGAGCCAGTTGATCAAGGAATGCAGACGGCTGCGCGGATTAGACGCATCCAGCGTGAACATCCTCTTGACCAGCGCCTCGGGCAGGGCGTCGTCGGGCTGAAGATCCGCCCAGCGCTTGCGCAGCCTTCGCTCGACGCCGGAGTAGCCGTTCTTCGCGTCCTCCGAGCGATCCCCCTCGGGCTTCATGCGCGCGAAAAGCTCGGCCATCCTGCCCGTGCGCTTGAGGATGCGCTTGGCCGCGAAGCGGGTCATGTCCGCGGCATGAGAGGACATGGACTCAAGTACCTGGAAGTTGGCGTTGATAAGCCGATCGAAAAGACCGTAGCGCTGCTTCAAAGCGCCGGCTTTCTTGGGGTCCGGAACGCGCAGCGCCGCGGTGATAAGCTCCGGCTCGTCCGGCGCCAGGACCTCTGCGTCGGCGTCCTTCAAGACATAAGGCAGGTAGTAGTAGCTCCCGAGCGAGTAATCCTTGAACCTGTCGCGGGCAATGAAGAACGCGAAGCGCGCTTGGCTCGCCCACTTGTCCTTGGCGGAGTAGGCTTTCAGGGCTTCGTAACGCTTCGGGGACAGGTTTTTAAGAGCGTGCATGTTCTCGATCCATGTTTGAAGCAGGGCAGGATCGCTGAGCAGGCTCTTCGCGAAATTCTTGTTGTCATCGCCGAATTCCACGCTCAAAAGACCCGGATAGAGCTGGAAGAGCTCCCGCGCATACTCCGGGTAGAGCCATTGGACCATGTCCCGTGTGCCGTATCCAAACGCCGAGTCCTGGAAGACCCTGAACACGGCATACCGCAGCACAGGGTCGGGGGAATCCAGGAAAAGCAAGCGGACCTTCTCTTTCTGTCGCGGCGTGAGCGCCGCTCTCCCCAGGGTCGCGAAACCCTCGGGAAAGCCGATGAGATGGCCCAAGAGCTCCGCGAATTCCTCATCCGTGAAAGCCAGAGGCTTGGGCTCCTCGGTCTTGTGCAAGGAATCGAAAAGGCTCTTGGGCATGGGCGCGATGGGCGCGGGCTCCCGAATGGCCTTGATATTCGCAGCCATCGGCAGCACGACATCATGAAGGGTGTCGTCAGCCTTCCGGATCATGGAACGCGTCCCTTTATAAAAGAAGGGCGCGATCAAAACAAGCTCCGAGACCTGCGTCTGAAGGTCGGAGACTTCCTGCTCGTACGCAGCGAACGTCTTCCCTTGGGTGGAATGCTTCGCTTTCTCTACGCGCACGCACACGGTTTTGGCATGCTCCATCAGTTTTTTGACAAGGAGCGCCGCAAGATCATTGTCCGAGATCTGCGCGGGGATCTGCCGCGGATTAAGATTCGTACGCGCCAATGCGCGGGTGAAGGCCACGATCATCGGAGGCTGGGACAAGTCCAGCTTGGGCAGGTTATAGCCCGAATACTGAGAAAGCTTCTGCACGACCGGCAGCCACGGCAAGATATCCCCAAAAGCAGCGCCCGCGGCTTTCTCAATCGCCTTGAACTCCTCGGGAGACGGCATCTGCGCTGCGACCCGCATCAGATGTTCGGCCCATTCCTCATCCGTCTGGGAATGCTCCTGCAAAGCCTTGGCCTTGAGCTTCTCGGCGTTCGGGAGCAGCACTTTATGAACAATAAAGTTCAGCTTCTGGATCGCGGCCCGCTCGTCTTCATGAAAGAAAGGCGAGATCAAGGCGAGGTCCGCCGCAGCCGCGGCGATCTCCGCAGCCCTTTGCGCATAGAGGTCCGTCTCCTTGAAGGGAGACAGCTCATTCATCCTCCTCATGAGCACGTCACGGATGTACTCCCCCAGCTTGCCGCGCAGGCTGGGAGCAAGATACTGGGGCGCGACATCGGCGAGATCCTTCGTCGGCTGAATGCCCGTACGCTCCAATGCGCGGATGAAGGCCGCGGCCAGCTTCGGCTGGGACAAGTCCAATCCGAGCATGACCTTGCCGGCATGCTTGGGAAGAGCCTCCACGATCGGCAGCCACGGAGAGGCCGCCGCGAGAGAACCGGCGGCTTTCTGCGCAGCAAGCTGCTTAGGAGACGGCATCTGCGAAGCGACCCTCTCCAGATGCTCGGCCCATTGCTCATCCATCCCGGCGGCCTCATGCAAAGCGTTGATCTCCTCGGTTTTAGGAAGCACGATCTCATGGAAGGTATCGTTAGCTTCCTGGATCATGGCGCGCTGGTCTTCATGGAAGAAGGGCGCGATCGCGACGAAGTTCGAGGCCTCTTCTTTGAGTTCGGCGAGCTTCTTCTCGTGCTTCGCGAGCCATGCGGCCGAATCCGACTGCCCGGCATGCTTCTTCGCCGCCCTGGCTCTCGATGCAAGCTCCTCGATGCGCACCGCCAGCTTGATGCGCAGTATCCCGGCGATACTCGAGGGTTGGGCATCTGCGAGCTCTTTGTCCGGCCGGATATCCGTATGCTGCAATGCGCCGAGGAACGCCACGGCGACATGAAATTTGGATATATCCAGCCCATGCATGACATTCGGCTGCTGAGAAAGCGTCTTAAGAACCGGCATCCACTTGTCGACAGCGGCAGTTCCAATTACGTTATTGGAAGGAAGCTGCGGCAAGACAGGAACAATCTGCGCAGGGACCGCGACAGGCGCGGCAGGAGCCGACTGCGCAAAACCGCTGAACTGCTGCGCCTGCGCGCACAGGACAGCCGGTCCCATGGACTGGGACAACAGTGCCGCGCAAAGGGACAATGCCAACGGTTTTTGGAACCGCATGCTCGGATATATTAGGGGAAAAAATCGCTCTCTGCGGGTGCCGAAAGGGGAACTCAACGCTTAGAAAAGGGCCTACTCAAAGATAGGCCTTCCGGGAACGAACATCGTCACCCCGGCGGAAGCCGGGGCCCACTCATTAGAGGTCCCCGTGTCAACGGGCAATAAACATCTGACCACAGGCAGTGGCTGTTCGTTTGGTCCATCCCTACTTTTCCCGTCCTAGGCACATCGCACCCAGGTCTTCTCTTGTTTGGTTGTCGGCCGAAGCCGCGCCATCCACTCATCAGGATCAAGGCTTCGGCGATCCTCTTGCCGCTGCCCCTGCCCTTTATCCAAGGACCCAGAAAACCTTTGGTTCCCTACCGTATCCATTCATCGGCGGGTATTTTCCCGCCCACAGGTTCATGGCTCGCGAATTTCGCCGCGCCAGACTCCCATTAGCTTACGGTCGGGGCGACTCCTCCTAAAACAGGAGTGGAGGAAACAGCCAATCAGGAATTTCTGGTTTTTCCAGACCCCGGCCGAGCTTGTCTCCTCCACAAAATCTTTTACGCGAACGCTCGAGTCACATCAAAAGGTACTTGCTTGCGGAGTACGTGATAGCATGCCCGAGCGATCTTGTGCGCCACGGCCTTCGTTGCCACGATCGCGTTCCGCTTCGCCTTCTTCCGGTCATAGAAGCGTCGAGCCCGTTCGTTGTAGCGCACGACGAAATGCGCCGCTTCGACGAACGCCCAGGCTAGATATTTGTTTCCGTTCTTTCGGTTCCCTTCGCCCTTCTTCTTGCCGTTGCTCCAATGGGAACTGCTCACGCAGCGACCGTAGGAAGAGAACTTCCCGACGCTCGCGAAGCGCGCCATATCCCCCGCCTCGTACATGATCGTCATCGCTAATATATTGCCGATTCCTTTGACGCTCAGCAGCTTCTCGAACTCCGGCCGGAGCTTGGCGCGCTTGAGAACCTCGCGCTCCAACATCTTGACCTGCTCATGCACACAGAGTAGCACCGTCAGATTGCTCCGTATCGCCATCGCGCGGACCTCGTCGCCCTCGCATAATCGCAGGACCGCGGAATCGTCAAGGTCGGGGATCTCGTTGGAGGTTATGTTTTGCCCGCTATTACGGGCAATGAGGTTCTTGATGCTCAGCAACTGTGTGGTCTGCGCTCGCACCATCTGGCTGCGCTTGCGCAACAGATCGCGCACCCCACGATCCTCTTTCGGACAGATGTGTCCGGTCGGAAGGATTCCCAGGCGCAGCAAATGCGCCAGGTGCCGGGCATCGTGCTCGTCCCCAGCGAACTTGAGTCCGTCATATTGCTTTACTGCGGCCGTATTCACCAGCTTCACGCTGTAGCCTGCTTCCATGAGTCCATCCACGAGCCAGTACCAGTTGTATGTCGATTCCACCGCGATTGCCTGGATGTCCTGGCGATGCGCAACCAGTTCGGCCAAGATGAGCGGGAGCTTGTTTGGCAGGCGTCGATTGAGCACGACATGGTCATGCTCATCCAAGACCACCAGCACGCTGTTGTTGGAATGCAGGTCGATTGCGGCATATAATCTCATTGGTCCCCTCCGGGATTTGGTTTGTGTGTCGGCAAACAAACAATACCAACGCCTGCGAGGGGACTTCTATATGATTATCAGGAATACGACGCAACGGCCTTTGCTGGGTCCCGGCTTCCGCCGGGATGACGGATTTCTAGGCTTCCGCCGGGATGACGGATTCCTAGGCTTCCGCCGGGATGACGACGATACTAACGAGTCGTGATGGGGCGGGCTTGGAGGATTACGATCCTTCCTTGATAAATGGTGAATTCGATGTCCATGGCCTTGCCGAAGCGCTTCTCGATGGCAACGGCCACCCGGGCAAGAGCCCGGGTCTGCGCGCGAGTAAGAGCGCGCTTGTCGCGCAAGGCCTTGGGCACCAGCCCCAGCCGCGTGCCGGAGGTCCCGTCCGGCTTGGGCTCCACGCGCCAGAGCTTGCGCGCCACGTGCGGAAGCTGAGTCTCCTCGCCGTCCTGCTTGCGCGTGGTATAGACGTCGGCCGCGGCTTTCCCGGACACGACGCCCTCTCCCAATCCATAGGCCGCGTTGAGCACGACCTCATCCTTTCCGTTGACGGGGTTGCGCGTGAAGATGACTCCTGAAACATGCGCTCCGCTCATCTTCTGGATGAGCGTAGCAGGAAGAAGGTCCACGGAGCGCAGGCCTTGGCGCTGTCTGTACAGGATGCCGCGCGGCAGCCAGAAAGAGGCCCAATTCTCGACGACCTTGCTCAAGACTTCGTCGGGCTTGAGGTTCAGATAACTCTCCGCCGCGCCCGCGAAAGCCGCGTCGTCGGAATCTTCCTGTATGGCCGAGGAGCGCACGGACCAGCGCGCGGACTGATCCTCGAAGCCGTGTTTCTTAAGCGCTTCCAGGATATCGCGTCCAACGCCCTTTTCTATGTCGAGCTTTCCGGACATGAGCACCTGCCGGATGCGCTCGGAAAGGCGGCCGATCTCCTTGGAGCGGCCGGCCTCATCCATGCCGGGTGCGCTCAATAGCGCGTCGAGTTCCATGGCCAGGGCGCGGACCTTGTCTTCCAGGCCGGTCTCCTTGAGGAACCGCTTGTACGCATGGATGGTCAGGGCCAGGCCTTCGGGGACGGAAGCCGGAACGACTGAGGGGTCGTCATCCCGGCGAAGGCCGGGATCCAGATAAACGCCTCCCTGGGCCCCGGCTTTCGCCGGGGCGACGGAGGATAGCGCCTGGAACATCTCTCCGAGCTTCGCGGACTTCCCGCCCACCAAGGGCTTCATGTCGTCGTCGATGGACTCCAGGTCCAGGAAGGCGGGCTCCTCCGAGGTCTTCTCCAGAAGCTTCTCTTCGCGGTCTTTGCGGTCGAGTTCCAGAAGCCGCTGATAGGCGGGGTCCGCGCCCGCCTTGGGCCCGTCCCTTCGGATCATGCGGCGCAAAAGGGCCATGAGCCGGTCCTTGTCCGCGGATTGCTCCAGTTTTTTCTCCAATCTGCGCCAAAGAGGCTTGCGGACCTTTGACTCGGAGGGTCCTGCTTGCTGCGCTGAAGCATCATCCGCTGCCGCATCCGTGGACGCGGCAGCAAGAACCGACCGGTCCTTGTCGGAGAGATGCTTTGCGCTGCGCCCCAGAACCTCGAAGATGAGCCCTTTTTGCGCCGAATACCTGGGGTTCGAACGCGCTTCCTCAAGAATGAAGCGTTCGGCCTTCAACGGCCGGTCTTGCGTCCATTCGAGTTCCTGAACAGCCCCGGAGCGCAAGCGTTCGAGCGCGCGATAAGCCTGCTGGATCGGTCCATTTCCGGCTCTTTCCAAGAGCGTGACTCGCCCGGTTATGCCGTTCATGCGGACCAAATCGCCTTCGCGCAGGACCGGATCTTGGACCGGCTCCAACCGCGCGACCTCAACATCTCCTTTGACCTTGCGAGGCGGACTCGGCTTGTTCAGGCGCAGCCCCAGCGCCGGCCGGCCCTGGGAATCGCTCTTCCAACTCGCGGAGTAGAGAATGACCGAAGGCAAACCCAGCTCGCGCGTGGTGATGGCCGCGTGGCTCAGGGAGCCGCCTCCCGTGGCGAGCACGCCCGCGGCCCTGGAGATGGCCTCGATGTCGTCGGGGTCCGTATAGGGAACCGTGAGCACCCCGCCTTCCACGAGGCTCGCCTTATCGAAAAGGATGGGCCCGACCACGGACTCTCCCCGGCCCGGAGAAGCGGGCAGTCCGAAAGTCTCCGCCTGCTCCGAAGACTGCCGGGCGATGCGCGCCTTGAGCAGGTTCTGAAGCTGCGCCTGCTGCGCGGCGCTCAAGGACTCGCCGAGCTCGGCGGGATACCCGCTGTCCCTTAAGCGACGAAGCAGCTCTTCCGCGCTGATGAAGATCGCTCTTCCTATCCCGGCCCTCCAGGTCGAGGCCTGGGCATAGGCCAAGCGGCCCGAAGCCGGGTCGCGCAAGGCATGCACGGTGAGGATGAATCCGTCGTCCAATCGCAGCTGGGCTCGCTCGGCGCTCAAAGCCCCGGCCTTTCCGATCGGTTCATAGTCCAAGACCGAGCCTTCCAAAGTCGAGAGCACCGCGGCCCGCGCCGTGCTCTGTCCCTCGTCGGAAAGAGCAGCTTCGACGAGCGCATCGACCGGCGCATAGGGCTTGGGCTGAGGAATATGCTCGCCGTCCCACTCGAGCTCTCCGCGGCCGGCCGCCTCTTCGATGGGCTGCCTGAAGAACCGTTCGATGGTCCGCTGCCCAAAAGGAATCTCCGCGGGAATAGGCGGCAGGTTCAGACGCGCAAGCTCGGCATTGAGCTTCTCAGCTAAAGCCCTTTGCCTGGGCTCCTTCTCCTCATAATGCCTGAGGTCATCGGCAAGCGCGTGGTCTCCGTTGTCGATAGCAAAGGGCCAGCCTCCCTCTGCGGCATAGATCCTTCCGAGCTTGAGAGCGCACGCGGAAGCCTCCTGCTCCCCGAAATCATCCTTGTAATGCCCGAAAAGGAGATCCACATTCCCCAGATCGCGCAGGAGCTGGATGATGAAGGGATAGGCTTCGATGAGGGCTCGCTGGGACGAGAGCCCGTGGTCCTTATCCCAGGAGACCGTCAGATAATCCTTGCCGCTGATCTCGGAGGGGATGCCGAGCTGCTTCAAGAACGAGGAGATCACCAGGAGCCGCTGATAGCTGCCTTTATAGCCGCTTTCCTTGTAGCGGATGCGCAGCATCCCGCCCTCATCCGGATCCGAGACATCCGCGAAGATCTCGGCGCTGTGGCAGCCGAGCTTGGAGTGCAGCCACAGACGGTCCTCGCTGAGCAGGAGAGTGTCGTCGTCGATGCTCCGAATGCGGTCCAAGCGCGACCATAGGGCTTTGAGCGCGGGATTGCGCTGCAAAACCTCGTGGAGCGGCGCATCCCCGAGATAGATGAAGTTCAGATAGGAACCGGCCTTATCGAGCTTTCCCGAACGATCGGAGCTCTGGTAGCCGGATGCGCCCAGGACCTCGAGCGCTTTCTGATGGATCCAGTTGATCAGGGAATGCAGGCGGCCGCGCGGGTCCTGCTGTTTGAGCTCGAACATCCTTTTGACCAGTTCCTCCGGCAAGAGCTCGTCGGACCCGAACTGCGCCCAGCGTTCGCGCAGCCGCCGTTCGATGCTGGAGAATGCGGCCTTCGCTTTCCCGACGCGCCTCGGACTGGGCTTCAGGCGCGCGAAAAGCTCGGAGAGCCTTCCCGTGCGCTTGAGTATCCGCTTGGCCGAGAAACGGGTCATCTCTTCGGCATGCGCGGACATGGATTGCAGTACCTGGAAATTGGCATTGATGAGCCGGTCGAAGATCGCGTAGCGCTGTTTTTGCGCGAGGACTTTCTTCGGATCCGGAACACGAAGCCGGGCGGTGACCAGCTCCGGCTTGGCCGATGAAAGGACCTTCGCGTCGTCGCCCTTCAATGCATAGGGCAGGTAATAAGTCTTCCCGAGTCCGTAATAGGCGGACCCGCGCTCGCGCTTGATGAATTTGTCGCCGGCCATGAGGAACGCGAAGCGGGCTTCTGACGGCAGTCCGCCGTGGAGACCGTTAAGCAGCGCCTTATGCTGCTCCGGAGACGAACTTTTAAGAGCGCGCAGGTTCTCGATCGATGCGCGAAGCAGGGCCGGGTCGTTGAGGATGCTCAGCTTGAACTCATCGAACGCGGCCGGGCTGTCCGGGATGCCCGGATAGAACTCCAATATCTCCTGCTCATACTCCGGGTAGAGCCATCGGACCATGTCCCGGAGGCCGACGAACCCGAACGCAGGCGTCTTGAAAAGCAGGAACAATCCCTCTTTGACCTGTGGATCATGGCTTTCAAGGAAGACCGAGCGAAGCTTCTCCTTGTGATGCGGCGTCCATTCAAGAGAAATCATCTCCTTGAACAGGCTCAGGTCCTTGCTGAGCCCGTCGGCGAGAGCGTCGAATTCCGCATCCGCGAGCGCCCGGCCCTTCTCAACGATCTTGTCCACCGCAGGGGGGGATTTCTCGGGCCGAGCCTCGGCAGCGGCAGCCAGGGACGCGCTCGAATGCCGACCGGCCTGGAATACCTTGATATCGTCTATCTTGTGGAGGAGAAAGATGGTCTTGTTGACCATGGAACGCGAGGAGGCATCGAGGAACGTCTCGATCCGGGAGAGATCCGAAGCCTGCGCGGCAAGCTCGAGGATCTCCTTCTTGTACTCCTCAGTCCACGTCTTCTCGTAAGCCGCAGAGTCGGACTGCTGCGCCTTGTCGTTCGCCTCGATCACCTGCATCCATAAGGCAGCCGTGTACTGCGTTATCGCGTCTCGCAGAAGGTTCTCAAACTCCTTGTCCGAGATATTGTTGGGAATATGATCCGCTTTGATATCCGTACGCTTCAAGACGCGGGCAAAGGCCTTGCTCGTCTCGGGCTGGGACAAGTCCAGACCCGGTATGCACAGAGAAAGAGTCTTAACGACGGGCAGCCATGCTGAGGCTTCCGCGGAGTCGGGCGCCTTCTCCCTCTGCGCGGCCTCATAGAACTGAGCCGCGGCCTCCTGGAATGCCTTGTTCGCATTGAGATTCGGCAGCACGACGTCATGAAGGATGCCGTTGGTCTTTTGGATCATGGAACGCGCATCCTCATAGAAGAACGGCGCGATCAACGCAAGGTCCGAGGCCTGCGCCGCAAGCTCGGAAACCTCTTGCTTGTAAGCCTCGGCATCCTTGCCTGGCTGCTGCGCCTTCTTTGCTGAAGCGTAAACGTCCTTGATATGTTCCAACAGCTTTCCGCGCAAAAGTATCGCGAGCTTCTTGTGGGAGATATGCGCAGGGACATCCTGCGGCTTAAGATCCGTGCTCAGCAACGCGCTCATAAAGGCGACGAAGGTCTGCGGCCTGTTCAACTCCAAATCGAGCACGGCCTTGCCCGAGTGCTGCGCAAGCGTCTTCACGATAGGGAGCCATGCCTTAGCCTCAGCCACGGCCGCGGGAGTCAAACCGACACCGACGGAAGCGGTCGTCATCCCAGGAACAACGGGAGTCGGCTGCACCGCAACCGCCGGGACAGCGGCGGCGGTTATCGTCGCCCGCGCGCACAGGACGGCCGGTCCCATGGACTGGAACAATAATGCCGCGCAAAGGGATAACGCCGACGGTTTTTGGAACCGCATGCCCGGATATATTAGGGGAAAGAGCCGCAATCTACGTGTGCCGAAAGGGGAACTTCCAAACTGGAAAAGGGCCTATTTATATATAGGCCTTCCGGCTAGCGGGTGGTGATGGGGCGGGCTTGGAGGATGATGATGCGGCCTTGATAAACGGTGAACTCGATGTCCATGGGCTTGCCGAAGCTCTTTTCGATGGCGACCGCCACCCGGGCAAGGGCCCGGGTCTGGCCGCGAGTGAGCGCACGCTTGTCGCGCAGGTCCTTGGGGACCAGCCCCAAACGCGTACCCGAAGCCCCGTCCGTTTTGGGCTCCACGCGCCGGAGCTTGTACGCCGCGTGCGGAAGCCGGATCTCCTCACCGTCATGCTTGCGCACGACATAGACATCCGCGGCAGCCTTTCCGGAGACCACGCCCTCGCCCAAGCCGTAGGCCGCGTTGATGACGACCTCGGACTTCCCGTCCACGGGATTGCGCGTGAAGATCACGCCTGAGACGTCGGCCGGAGTCATCTTCTGGATGAGAGTGGCCGGCAGCAGGTCCACGGAACGCAAGCCTTGGCGCTGACGATAAAGGATTCCTCGCGGCAGCCAGAAGGAGGCCCAGTTCTCCACGACCTTGCCCAATATCTCGTCGGGCTTCAGGTTCAAGTAGCTCTCGGCCGCGCCCGCGAAAGCCGCGTCGTCGGAATCCTCCTGGATGGCCGAGGAGCGCACGGCCCAGCGCGCATCCGCATCCGAGAAGCCGTGCTTCTCAAGCGCCTTAAGGATATCCAGGCCCACGCCTTTCCCGGCATCGAGCTTCCCGGTCATGAGCAGCTGCCGGATGCGCTCGGAAAGACGGCCTATCTCCTTGGAACGGCCGGCCTCGTCCATAGGAGCGTTCAAGATCACGTCGAGCTCCATGGCCAGGGCGCGGACCTTGTCTTCCAGGCCGGTCTCCTTCAAGAAGCGCTTGTACGCGTAGATGGTCAGGGCCGCGCCTTCGGGAACGCTCGCGTCCTGCCCGGCCAAAGCCTGGAGCATCTCGCCCAGCTTGGCGGACTTGCCGCCGACCAAGGGCTTCATGTCGTCGTCGATATCCTCAAGGTCCAGGAGAGAGGGCTCCTTGGCCGTCATCTCGGAGAGCCTCCTATCCCTTTCGGCGCTGTCGAGCGCCGCGAGCCGCTGATACGCAGGGTCCTCGCCGGCCTCGGCTCCATCCCTTCGGATCATGCGGCGAAGAAGCGCCATGAGCCGTTCTCTTCGCAGGCCCAGAACAACCGGATCCGGATCCGGCTGGAACATGTCCTTGAGCTTGGCGATCCAGTCCTTGGGCCGGAACTGCTCTTCGATGCCGATGAGCCGCTTTTGCAAGCGGCTCCAAAGCGGCTTGCGCTTCGTCTCGCTCTTCGAGGAAGCCGGCTGAGCCTGCGCCTGCGCCTCACCGTCGAGCGACCGGATCTCCTCTTGCGCCAAGTGCGCGGCATTCGCGCGCAAGGCCTCCAGGATCTTGGCCTGCTCTCCGGCATAACGAGAGTCTGAGCGCGCCTCATCCAAAAGGAACCGCTCCGCCTCCAAAGACCAACCCTGCGTCCACTCCAACTCTTGGACCGAGCCGGAGCGCAGGCGCTCGATCGCGCGATAGGCCTGCTGGATCGGCCCATCTCCGGCTTTTTCCAGAAGCAGCACTTGGCCGGTATGCCCATCCATGCGGACCAAGTCGCCTTGGCGGAGCGTTGTATCCTGGATGGGATTGAGCTCCGCGGCCTGCACGCCTGCCTGCACCTCGCGCGTGGAGCCCAGCGTGTTCAAGCGCAGGCTCAAGAAGGGACTGCCTTGGGCATCGTTCTTCCAATGCGCCGCGTAAAGGATGATCGAGGGCAGGCCCAGCTCGCGCGTGGTGATGGCCGCATGGCTCAAGGAGCCGCCTCCGGTGGTGAGCACGCCCGCGGCCCTGGAGATGGCCTCCATGTCGTCGGGATTCGTATATGGAACCGTGAGGATGCCGCCTTCGACCCGGCTCATCTTGTCGAAAAGGATCGGCCCGACGGAGAAGGCTCCGCGTCCCGGAGAGGCAGGCAAGCCCAAGGTCTCGGCCTGTCCAAGAGGCCGGCCTGCGATATGCGCCTTGAGCATGTCCTGAATGTGCGCCTGCTGGGGAAGGCTTAGGGATTCTCCAAGCTCGGCGTCATAACCGCTGCCGCGCAAAAGTTCGAGCAAAGCTTGCGGACTTACCTTGGGTTCGACTTTTCCCAGAGACCCGACGGAAGTCTGGGCATAGGCCAAACGGCCCGAGGAGGGCTCGCGCAGGACCTGCACGGTGAGGATGTGCCCGTCGTCTAATCGCAATTGCGCGCGCTCAGCGCTCAAGGTCCCGACCTTGCCGATGGGCTCATACTCCAAGACGGACGCCGGCAAGCTTGAAAGGACCTCCGCGCGTCCCGCGCTCTCCTGCGCGTCCGAAAGCGCTTCTTCGGCCAAGGAATCCACCGGCGAATAGTCCTTGCGTCGGGGGGCATTCATGCCGTCCCACTCGAGCTCTCCGCGCGCGGCGGCTTCCTCGATGGGCACGGTGAAAAAGTTCTCTATCGTCCTCTGTCCAAACTGCACGTCCGAAGGGATGGGGGGAAGGCCCAGGCGCGCAAGCTCGGCGCTCAGCGTCCCGGCCAAAGCCTTTCTCTGCGGCTCCTTACCCTCATACGCCTTAAGTCCCTTTTCAATGACCGACGCGTCGACGTCTGAGACCTCGAAAGGCCAGCCGCCCTCGGCCGCATAGATCTCGCCCAGCCTGCGCGCGATCCCTTCAGTATTCTTTTTCCCAAAAGCCTTGTTATTGATGAAAGAACCGAAGGCAAGATCCACATCGCTCACGTCATGCAGGAGTTGGACGACGAAAGGATAGAGTTCGACAAGAGAGCGCTGAGACGATAATCCGTGGTCCTTATCCCAGGAGACCGTCAGATACTCATGGCCGCTGACCTGGGCGGGGATGCCGAACTTTTCCAAAGCCGAGGCGAGCAGCAGCAAGCGCATGCCGCTGCCCGGATAGTTGCTTTCCATATAGCGGACGCGGAGCATTCCGCCCTCATCCGGGTCCGAGACATCCGCGAAGATCTCGGCGCTGTGGCAGCCGAGCGTGGCATGAAGCCAGAGCCGATCCTCGCTGAGCAGGAAGGTGTCGTTGTGAATGGCGCGGATACGATCCAATCGCAGCCACAAGGCCTTGAGCGCGGGATTTCGCTGAAAAACCTCGTAGAGAGGCTTCTTCCCGAGATAGATCAGGTTCAGATGTTGATTGCCTTTCTCGATCCTGCCGGAAGAATCCGAATAGTGGTTGTCGGACACTCCCATGAGCGCGAGCGCTTTCTGGTGCAGCCAGTTGATGAGCGAATGCAGGCGGCTGCGCGGATGAACCGCGTCCAACTCGAACATCTTCTCGCTCAAGTCCTCGGGCAGGAGCTCTCCGGGCAAAAGCTCCGCCCAGCCCCTGCGCAGCCTCTCCTCGACGTCGGAGTATCCGACCTTGGCTTCCTCCGCGCGGCCCCGCCGAGGCTTCATGCGCGCGAAAAGCTCGGCCATCCTCCCCGTGCGCTTGAGAATGCGCTTGGCCGCGAAGCGGGTCATGTCCGCGGCATGAGAGGCCATGGACTGCAATACCTGGAAATTCATATTGATGAGCCTGTCGAAGAGCTCGTAGCGCTTCTTCTGCGCGCGCGCTTTCTCCGGATCCTGGATCTGCAGCCAGGCCTTGAGAAAAACCGTCTTGCTCACCAGGCTTTCCGCCTCGACGTCCTTCAAGGCATAGGGCAGATAGTAGAACGACTCCCCGGGCTTGCGCTCGTCCGCTATCCGGACGGCACGAGGGAATACAAGCGGGATTTTTTCAGCCCAGTGGTACTGCGGGAGAGAGCCCTTCATCTCCTGGTACTGCTCCGGAGACGATTGCTTAAGAGCGCGGATATTCTCGATCCACGCGCGAACCAGGACCGGATCGCTGAGCATGCTCCCTTTGAAATGCTCGACGTCGAATACCAACTTCAAGAACGGATAGAACTCGAATATCTCGTCCGCATAGTCCGGGTAGATCCATCGGACCATTCCCCAAATGTCGATCACTCCGAACAATGAATATTCGAAGACATCGAACAATCTTACCCGCACGCGCGGATCATTGGAACTCAAGAAAAGCGCTCGGAGCCTCTCCTTCTGCTGCGCAGTGGGCCTCGCTCCTGGGTCATAAGCCGCTGTCCCGTCGGGATTCCTGCTGATGCCGTCCACAAGATGATCGAACTCCTCATCCCTGAAGTCCCGGAATTGCGCCGGAGCTGCCGCAGGAGCGCGGTGAAGAGCGAACGGCCAGCCCGCCGGAAGAGAAGCCCTCAGCCCTTGCCAGACATTCTTCACGGCGCCGATGAATCCGGTCTCACCCGAAATCCTGCGGGGGGTTTTATGCGCGGAAGCCGGGACTTCCTCAGGATCGTCAGGCTGCAGGTAAAGCGTGCGCTCTTCCTGTTTCGACTCCGTCTTCGGAGAAGGCGAAACGCCCTCCTTGGCGGCTTTCTGATTCTGAACGCCGGGCATCGCCTGCGAAGCCTTGAGCTTCTGGAGCTTTGGGAGAATGTTCTCTTTAAAAGTATCGTTATCCTGCGCGATAAAGGCTTGCTCGACTTTGAGGAAGAACGGCGCGATCAAGCGGAGGTCGGCGAGCTGCCCCTTCAATAGTGCGACTGACTTCTCGTATTTTCCTGGGGATTCTTCCTCATGCGCTTTTATATCCCAAAAGCGATAGACGCTTCCCCGCATGACCATCACGTGCACTTTCTTGATATGCTCCACCAGCTTGCCGCGAAGGAGCATGGCGAGCTTCTTGTGCGTGATATGCGCGGGGATCTGCTCCGGCTTAAGATCGGTATGCTGCAATGCGCCGATGAAAGCCGAGACCGTATCGATCGTTGAGAATTTCAGCTTCCCCATGTCCTTGCCGGAGTGTTTGGCAAGCGCCTTCACGACCGGCAGCCACTGCGCGAATGCCGCCTCCGTACTATCGGACTCCTTTGTCTCGGCAGGCGCCGGCTCAAGCTTGCCCAAGGTCTTGGCGCTTCCTCCCGGATCGAGCTTCAACTGCTTGGAATCCTCCTCATGAGACCCGGCGGCCTCCTGCAAGGTCTTCAGCTCCGAAGCCTTGGGCAGCTTGATCTTGTGGAGCTCGTCGTTGGCCTGCTGGATCACGGCGCGCTGGTAATCATGGAAGAAAGGCAAGAGGGTCGTGAGATCGGAGAGCTCGCTCATGAGCCCCTGATGCTGCTTCTCATGAACCTTGAACCATTCCTCCGCATCAGGCCCAAGAGACCTCTGCCGGGCGGCTTTCACCCGTGCGAGCACGTCCTGGGCGTGGTAGAAGAGCTTGGTTCTCAGGATCACGACGAGCATCCCCTTGGAAATAGGCTGGTTGATGATGTCCTTCGGATTGATATTCGTATGCCGCAAAGCTTCAGTGAGCGCGCAAAGCGTGCCGATATCGTTCAAAACGAGCCCGCCCATCAGGCTCTCGACCGGCTTCGCCGCAAGCTTCTTGGCCACCGGCATCCAGTCCTCGAACGAAGCGGTCCCGGGAGTGATGAGCGGCTGTTCTTGCGGCAGAGCAGCGCTCTGGACCGTCTGCGGCTGCGGCATCTGAACCTGCGGCGAGGCAGGCTGTGCCTGCACGACAGGCGCGGCAGGAGCTTGCTGCAGGACAAGACTCGACTGCAAAGGGAGCTCGACAGAGGCGGCAAGCTCCTGCTGAAGGACAAGCCCCGACTGTAAAGGACTCTCGACGGAAGCAACAGGCGCCGGCTGCACGGCAGCCTCTGGGACGCCGCCGACCGCTATCGTGATGGCCTGCGCGCTCAGAGCGCCCATGCCCATGGATTGGGACAAGAGCCCTGCGCAAAGGGACAACGCCAACGTTTTTTGGAACCGCATGCGTTCATAGATTAGAGGGGAAATCCGCGGCTTACGGGTGCCAAAGGGGAATTCAGCGCTTGGAAAAAGGCCTACGCAGAACTAGGCCTTCCGGGAACAACGCCCTCATCACCCCGGCGAAAGCCGGGATCCAGCTGCTGGATTCCGGCTTCCGCCGGAATGACGAGACGCGACGCAATGACGGACCGTGATGACGGATCAGAGAAGGGGAGCGAGATGGGAAAGGGTGCGCTGGGTGGCGCCGGAAAAGGCCGCGGCCGTCTGTGCGGCCTTGGCCGAGGCGGAGGCGCGCTCGAAGGAAGAAGACAGCAGCACGCCAAGACGCTTGGCGATATCGTCGGCCGAGCGCACCCGCGTGCCTCCTCCGGAAGACTCCAAGGCCTGAGCCGGCTCCATGATCGTCTCCGTGTGCGGACCGAAGAGCACGGGACATCCCGCACCGGCCGGCTCCAAAAGATTATGCCCGCCCAAGGGAACCAAGGTCGCGCCCACGAAAGCGGCCACGGCAGGTCCGAAGAAGCCCGAAAGAGCGCCCAGGCCGTCGATCAAGAGGCAGGCGGTCTCCTGCGGAGCCGCGATCCGGGTCTCCACCAGGGAAAGACGCGCGAAGGAAAGGCGCTTGGCTTGGAGCAGGGCCTGGACCTCCTCGGCCCGCTCCGGATGTCTGGGAGCGAGCACCAAGCGCAGGTCCGGCCGCTGGGCAGAGGCCAGCCGGTGCGCGTCGATGATCAACTCTTCCTCGCCGGGCCGCGTGCTGGCCGCGACCCATAAAGGGAAGCCGTCCCAGCGCAGGCGCGAGAGCGCCTGCTTGGCGCGGATATCCGCTCCCTGCGCCGCGGACACGGCGGCGTCGTACTTCATGTTCCCGCAGACCTTGAGACCGGACTCCTTGACTCCAAGCGCGAGCAGGCGCTCGGCATCGGCCTGGCTCTGCGCGGCAACGCGCTCGAAAGAGGCGAAAAATGAGAAGAAAAACGGCTTGAGCCAAAGCCGCCGGCGAAAGGACCGCTCATTGACCTTCCCGTTGACAAGCCCCAAGCGCACGCCGGTCCAGGCCGCCCAGGCCAGGGTCATGGGCCAGAACTCGCTTTCCGCGAGCACCAGGACCGAGGGCTTAAGACGCATGAAGAATGCCGCGACGCAGGGAAGAATGTCCGCCGGAGCCAGCAGGGCCGCGTCCACGCCGGCCAAGGTCCGCGCCTTGTCCCGGCCCGCGCGCGTGGAGGTCGTCATGCAGAGAAAAGGCTTTTCCTTGCTTCGGGAGAGCTCCGCGATGAAGGGCGCCGCTGAAAGCGCCTCGCCCATGGAAGCCGCATGCAGCCAGAGCACGGTCCGCCCTCCGTGAGCCGGAAGAGAGCCTAATCCCAGGCGCTCCAGGATATCCGTGAAGGATTCCTTCAAGGAGGCGGCTCGTCCGGCCAGGACGAAGCGGATGAAGACGAACAGAGCCACCAGCGGGAAGGCCGCTTGATAAAAAATGAGGAACACGATGGAAGCCAAGGAACTCATGCTCTGTCCCACTCGGCAATGCCTTGCTCGGCGCGCGCGGTCATGGCGTCCAGGATCTTGGATAACTCCTCGGCTTTGGCTTGCAGATCATCGCCGGGAGCCACGTGCAAAGGGGGCGCGATGCAGAGGAAGGCGCGAGAGAAAGGCAAGGGAAAGTGGAAGCGGTCCCAGGCCTTGGAGAACTCCCATCGGCGGCTGAGCTCATTGGAGGCAGCCAGTATGGGACATCCTGCTTTCTGCGCCAAAAAGAGGACGCCGTCCTTGGCCTTGCGCGCGGGCCCGCGAGGGCCGTCGGGAGTCATGGAGACCCGGCCCCCCGAGCACAGGAAATCCAAAAGCTCGCGCACGGACTCGGAGCCTCCGCGCGAGGAGGAGCCCCGGACGGTGGAGAATCCGCAGAGTTCGAGCAGGCGCGAGATGATCTCTCCGTCGCGGCTTCGGCTGACCAAGACCTTTAGCCCCCGGTTTCGGTGCGTATAGACGAAGAAGACCTGCCTCTGGTGCCAGAACGCATAGATGAAGGGCCGGCCCGCGGCCAGCAGGGCCTCTTCATGCTCGAACCCTTCGCGCCGCACGCGCGAGGTCCAGCCGACGAAGAGGAGATAAAGGTAGGCGAGAAAAGGCGCGAGGGCGCGCAGGAGAGACACTACTTCTTCTTGGAGGCGCCGGACTTCGAGACCTTTCGTCCGCGCGGCCGCGCGATCCAGCTCAGGCAGAAAACCGCGGCGATCTCGGGCCGCAAGCGGCCTTCCTCTTCGCAGGAGAGACCGATCTTCGAAGCGCAGAGCTTCTCGAGCGCGAAGGCGAGCTGTCCGGGCTCGCGGAGATAATGGATGGGACTCAAGTCGCAGCGCTCATCCTCGACTTCCTCGGCGATGAGCTCGATGACGAAGCGCACGCCCTCTTCCAAAGCCATGCGCGTGAGATACGCGGCGAGCTTGCCGCGCTCCTCATGAGCTTCGCGCTCCTCTTGGCAGAAGGCGTCCGCGCCCGCGCCCAGGGAGAGGGCGCCCAAGGTATGCGCAAGACCCGGCAGGGGGGAGAGCTCCGCGGTGTCCTTGGACTCCGCGCCGAAAGACTCGAAGACCACCGAGGGGGAGAGCCGCCGGCCGAAGCCCACGACATGCTTTTCAAAAGCCTCGTCTTCGGCAAGACCGACGGCTTCGAGGTCCGCGGCCCTGCGCAGGCGGCGGCGCAGTTCCTTGGGGTGGATGGCCAGACGAAAGCCGCGGATCTTCCTCATTTAAGCCCGGTTCACTTCCTGCGACGCCGCTCGTGGCGGGGAGGAAGGGCCGGCTTCTGTTCGGAGGGCTGTGCGGACGCCGCAGGCAAGGGAATGTTCGATGAGGCGCTCTCTGCCTCGCGTCCTCCGCCGCGCCCGACCTCGAACTGATAGACCAGCGGCGCGGCCACGGCGATGCTGGAGTAGCAGCCGAGCACCACGCCCCAGGTCATGCCCATGGCGAAGTCGTGAATCACGGGCCCGCCGAAGAGATAGAGCACGGCTACGGCCATCAGCACGGAGAGTCCGGTGATGATGGTCCGAGAGAGGGTCTCGTTCATGCTCTGGTTGATGACAGCGCCCAGAGATTCCTTTCGGTAGATTTTCATCTTCTCGCGCATGCGGTCGAAGACCACGATGGTATCGTTGATGGAGTAGCCGGCCAAGGTCAGGACCGCGGCCACGAGCACGAGGTTGAACTCGCTGCCCATGAACGAGTAGAACCCGAAGATGACGATCACGTCGTGCAGAAGAGAGAGCACGCCGGCCAAGCCCCAGACCAGATTGTTGAAACGGAAGGCCACGTAGACCACGATGCCCAAGAGCGAGAGGATGATGGCCAAAAGCGCCTGCCGGAAGAGATGCTTCCCGACCGCGGGCCCCACGTAGTCCTTCTGATCCACGCGGATGGGGTTCTCGGACCGCGCGGCCTGGAGAACGTCGATGAACTTTTCGACGACATCCGCCGAGCCCTCTCCTTCGGTCTTGAGCCGGAAGGTGAAAGTCTGAGTGCCCGTGAACTGCTGGACGCCCACGTCCGGGTAGCCGCCCTTCTGCGCGTCCGCGCGCACGTCCTCGATGGTCACGGGCTTCTCATAGGCGAGCTGGACCACGCTGCCGCCCGTGAACTCGATGCCGTAGTTGAGTCCCTTGACCGCGAGCACGGCAACGGCAATGGCGGTGAGCAGACCGGAGATGAGGAAGAACTTATACCGCATCCCGATGAAGTCTATCTGCGTCTTTTGGTGGAAGAATTCCATGTTCGTTCCTCGATCTCAGCCGATGTGCAGCTTTTCCACGTCCCGGTTGGCCAGGTATGCGTGGAACATCATATGCGTGACCGTGATGGCCGTGAACATGCTGGCCATGAGGCCGAGCGTCAGGGTCACGGCGAAGCCCTTGATGGGGCCCGTGCCGAACTGGAACAGGAACACCGCCGAGATGAGCGTGGTCAGGTTCGAGTCCAGGATGGCGGAGAAGGCGCGGTCATAGCCGGCGTCGACGGCCAGGCGCACGGATTTGCCCAGCCGCAATTCCTCGCGGATACGCTCGTAGATGAGCACGTTGGCGTCCACGGCCATGCCCGCGGTGAGCAGGACGCCCGCGATGCCCGGCAGGGTCAGCGTGGAGCCGAAGTAGGCCATCATGGCCAAGAGGAAAAGAACATTGAGCAGGAGCGCGATGATGGCGAAGACTCCGGCCAACTCATAGTAGACGATCATGAAGAGCATGATGAGCACGCCGCTGATGAGACAGGCGCGCAGTCCCATTCGGATGGAGTCCTCGCCCAGACTCGCGCCGACCGTGCGCTCCTCGATGATGCGCACCGGAGCCGGCAGGGCGCCGGCGCGGAGGATGATGGAGAGGTTCTTTGCGTCCTCCATGCGGAAGTTGCCCTCGATGATGCCGCTGCCGCCGCGGATGGGGCCCTTGATGACCGGCGCGGAATAGACCAGGCCGTCCAGGATGATGGCCATGTTCTTGCCCACGTTGGCGGAGGTGAGCTCGCCGAATATCTTGCCGCCCTCGGGCTTGAACTTGAAGGCCACGACCGGGATGCCGTTCTGTCCGGTCTCGACGCGCGCGGATTCCAACTGCGCGCCGGTCAAAGGCACGGTGGCGCGCAGGATATGGAAGCTGTTTTCCTTTCCGGGAAAGAGCGCGTCTCCAGCGGGAACGAGCTTGGCCGCGGCCGCGGTCAAGACCGAGGTCCCGTCGGGCTTATGTTCAAAGGGGTCTCCCAGTTCCGCGATCTTGGTGCGCGCCTCGCGGCCCTTCTCGGAGTCGTCCTCCATGCGGAACTCGAGCAGAGCAGTCTTGCCGATGATCTCCTTGGCGCTGCGCGTGTTCGTGATGCCGGGGAGCTGGACCACGATCCAGCGCTCGCCCTGGCGCGCGATGAGCGGCTCTGACACGCCGAACTGGTCCACGCGGTTGCGGATGATCTCGATGGCGCGGTCCAAGGCGTCCTTGATGTCGGCTTCCGGCGGAAGCTTGTTGACGTCGAGTTCCATGAGCAGATGCGTGCCGCCGCGCAGGTCCAAGCCCAGATTGAGCAGCCAGCTGGGCCGCATGCGTCCGGCCTCCAGGCGGTCCCGTTCCTGGGGGGACTTCGAGTACCAGTCCATGCTGGGAAAGATCAGGGCCACGGCAAGGAGGACGAGAGCCAATACGCCGGCCCATTTTAGTTGGAGTTTGCTCATGGATGGATATCCTTTTTCCTTAAGAAGCGCTCAGGAGACCTGGACTGCGGCCTCGGGCCGAAGCACCCGGCTGATGGTCGAACGGGCCACGGTCACCACGACCTTGTCGGCGATCTCCACGTCCACTTCCGGTCCGCGCATGGCGCGGACCGAGCCGAAGATCCCGCCTGCGGTGAGCACGCGGTCTCCACGGTTGAGGTTGTCGAGCATCTTCTGATGCTCCTTGGCCTGCTTCTGCTGGGGACGGATGACGAGGAAATAGAAGATGGCGAAGATCGCCAGCACGGGCAGGAGGCTCATGATCGGATTCGGCTGGGCTGCTGGAGGCATAAGGCGGCTCCTTTATTTAATGTAAGCGTTCACTCTGCTTCGTGCCTATCTTACCAAAAAAAAGCCGCTTCCAGCGGACGTTTCCTCCGCAGAGCATCCACACGGCCGCCAGCCAGTACGACAGTCCGCCAAGCATCGCCGGCGCCAAGAACGACGCCAGAATGCCGCCGACGATCAATATCCCCGCCAGCCGGCGCGCGAGCAGAGGCGTCAGCCCCTGCGCAATGATCCTGCCCGAGCCTCGATCGCCGCGCTCTTTCCAGAGGATCATCATCGAGCAGACCAATATGCACGCGCCTGCGAACATCAGGATCGGCTCAGCGATCTCGCCGAAAACAGCGGCGAACAACGGGAGCCCCTGAGCGATGATGTTGAATGTGGAGTGCGCCGCGATAGAGGACAACAGGCCTTCCTTATAATACGCACGACTCAGGATCAATGAACCGACCAGCCGGACCGCGATGAGCAACGGATCCGACGTCTCATGCATGAGGACGAAAACAACGGAACTGATCAGCGCAGGAACCCAGAACCGATCCGGCTTGCTGGCAGCGCCAACCGGTCCCGTTTTCCGCAGCATCTCCATGAACGCACCGCGATAGATCACTTCTTCCGCTATCGGCGCAAGAACAGCGCCGGCGATGCCGATGCCGAGGGCGAGAGGCGCCGGCATCCCGCCGCTGACGGCTTCCGCCGCATAATCCCCATGAAAGACATATCCGGCCGCTTTGGCGATGCCCAACGCCAAGAGATGCTCCGCGACCATGAGCCACCCCATCGCGTAGCCGAAATTGAATGACCTAAAGAGGCTCGACTTCGGCTTTTCCTCGACTGAAGGAGGGGGGATATCTTGCTCGGCAGCGGCAGCGACATTGAATCGATGAGAGAAAGAAAGCTGCTGTAAGGCGCTGCCGCCGATGTCGGCCGCGGCGTCAAGCTGAGAGGGCCTCGCGTCAGTCTCGCGAAGGCCATCTGTTTGCCGCGAGCCTTTTGCGCCGTCGAACATCTTCCCGAACGAATCGCCCAGCCGCCGCATGCTCAAAAGAATCTTCAACGGCGCACGGAACCCGGTCTGCGCCTTCTGTCCTGCCGTTTGCCCGGCCGCTATATCCGTGACGGCAACGCCTCCCGTCGGAATCACGCCGTCGTCAGGCTGGATCACGGACGCTTCATTCCGGATCACGGCAGATCCAGTCTGGATCACGGCAGCCGCAGAATGATCGTGCGCTATCCGCCCGGCCAAGACCGGAGCAGCCGCTTTGACGGGTTCCGCTTCATCGATCGGAACCGCCGTCGAAACAGCATCCCTGGCCGTGAAAGGAAGCGCTCTTATGCCGGAATCCGGCAAGGGAGAAGCATTCGCCCCGACTAAATTCGCGGCAGACAGCGCCGCCGGCAGGACCACACTCGGCGCCGCACTGCCTGAAACCGGCGTCTGAACGCTCATTCCTTGGGCAAAGACCGGCCCTGCCGCCGAATGCAGCAGCGCCGCGCACAGCATCAGCGAGATCCCTTTCACGCCGTTCTCTCCTCCCATCCGCAAAAAGGATACGCCGGGCATCCGGCCTTGCCATGGGCCCATTGGGGCTTAAAAAAGCAAAAAATGCCGGTCTGAGATACGGGCCGAAAGGCCTACCCCGTATCCGCAAGGACAAAAGGCCCATGCTTCTCTAGGCCGAAAGGAACTCCTCATCGGTCCCGATCGGCCCATGCGCCTGTCTAGGAGGCCCAGCTATAATACTGATGCTCTTGAACCCGACGAAGAGGCGCTCTTCGCTCAACCTGATCGCAGGAGGACGCACATGACGACGGATCTCGCTCGATTTCAAAAAGGCACGGCCGTTCTTCTTTCCGCAGCTCTTCTCCACTCGGCTCTCGGGCCCGCCCTTTCCCAGGCAGCCGCCCAGCAAAACACCTCCCTCTCGGTCGCGAACACCACGCTCAAATCGGGGATCACGATCACTCCTCCAGCAGTAATGAACATGCACATCCCCGGGTCCCCGGGAGACTTCGCGATCATGCCCACGCTACAGAACCTGAACGCGGCGACAACTCCCGCGGCCTCGCGCGACCAGATCCTCTCGTCTCGCCGAGCGGAGCTCTCCCATACGATTCTCCCGAACGACTACCGCTCCAAAGTGTCCGACGAACTCCCTTGGCTCGCCGAGGCCAGACGATTGAAAACCGCCGTGGCCAACGCTCAGCAAAGAGTCGTCAATGATTCTCCCTCCGAAAAGGCCATCGAGAGCAAGCTGGCCCGCATACTCGATACTGCGGCTCAGACCGTCCGGAAGGATCCCTCCGCTCTCTCGGATGAAGTCGCGCGAACCCTCCGCGACATCGGGAACGGACTGTCCAAAGCGAGCACGGATACGGATATCCTCGCGCTCTTGGACGCGGCCATGAATGGAAAGAACGGTCTCGCGAAAGACCCGCAGGGCCCGGCCTCGACTGCGGTCAAGGGCGAATATAAGGAGATGCAGAGCTCTTTCAGGAAATCCTTGTCCCTCGTCCAGGAACTCACCGAGGCGGACCAGACCCCGAGCGCGGAGGACGTTGCCGCGGTCCGCGACCTGCCCGCGAAGATCGCCGATCTTGAAGCCCGCTACCCGGACTTGAAGGCCTCCTCTTCGTTGACGGCCAAGCTCTCTTCTTTGGCCGCGAGCCTGCGCTCTCTGCCCGCGAAGATCGCCGCGAAAACCTCTGAAGCGGGGAAGACGCTGGTCTTTGTCGTGAATATCCAGAAAGAGATCAGGAACGTGGCGCTGTCCATCGCCCGCGAGCGCGGCTATGACGCAAAGAACCTGAGCGCCGGCCGGCGACAGGAAATCTACAACGCCTCGCGCGCCCAGCTCATCGAGAAGGCGGACCTCATGGGGATCCCGTACTCCGCGCTCAAGGCCGCGCTGACCGTGAGCCGCATCCTGGAAGCGCTCCCCGCGCCCGGCCGCGGCATAGCCGGCAAGCTCTTCGGCGCGCTGAACGCGCCTCGGGCCGTCGCGGAAACGGCGCAGGCATCGTCTAAGGCTGTCCATTCTGCCCTGAAACAACGCGCGAATCTGGTGGAACGCGCCGAAGCGATCATCGACGCGTTGGCCGCTCATCGATGGACGATGAGAGAGCTCGTTTTCAAGAGCGTTTTCCTGGCCTCCGTCTTCGCCTCAGTATCGGCCGGGACAATCGCGCTCGCCATGCACGGCATCCTCGGCGACAGTCTCCTGTACTTCGTCGCAATTACGTGCGGATGGGGGCTCCTCTTCGCCATAGCCGCGCTGGCATCGTTCGCCGACTCCGTCTCGGACTGCATCTTCGCATGGCAAAACTACCTTCAGAACCGCGATTTTATTGGTGCGAAGATCGCGAGCAAGGAACAACGGTTCGACGAAATCGTCTCCCATATCCGGACCTTGGACGCGGACATGGGCCCACAGATGCTGCGGCTCTTAGCCGACGAGAAAGCCGCGCTTTTAAAGAAACGGCAGGCCATCGATCCCATCAATGAAGAGTGGAGGCTCTACTCGATCGACAGGGATATCCGGAACATCGATGAACGAATGAAGGAGTTCTCATCCCTACCGACCCTTTGACACCCAGGATGACGTGCAGTCGTTCTAAGCCTTGACCGGCAGGCCGTTGGGCCGGTAACGTTCCAGGAAATCCCGGCGGGCCTGCGAGAATCGTCCTTCTCGCACGGCCCGCCTTATTTCGGCCATCAGTCCGAGAGTGAAGTGCAGGTTGTGCAGGGTGAGCAGGCGGTAGATCGCCAGCTCCTCGCTGCGGTAGAGGTGGCAGAGATAGGCGCGGCTGTGGCGCGCGCAGGCCAGGCACGGACAGCCTTCCTGGATGGGCCGCATGTCCTTGCGGTACTGCGCGTTCTTGATGTTTATCCAGCCGTCGCGCGTGAACACGCGGCCGTTTCGCGCGCTGCGCGTGGGCCAGACGCAGTCCATCATGTCCACCCCGCGCGCGACGGCCTCCCAAAGGTCCTCGGCCGCGCCCATGCCCATGAGATAGCGCGGCTTCTCATCGGGGAGAGCGGCCGTGGATTCGGCCAGCACGTCCCAGGTGCGCGACTTCTCCTCGCCCACGGAGAAGCCGCCCAGGCAGATGCCGTCGGGCTCCAGGCCGAGCAGATGCTCCGCGGCCCTGCGCCGCAAGTCCGGGATCATGCCGCCCTGCAAAATGGGGAAGAACAGAGAGCGCACTCCTTTCTCATGCTCCCTGCGCACGGCTTCTTTAGAGGCCTCGGCCCAGCGCTGAGTCCTGCGCAGGGCTTCGCTCGCCGCATCCTCGGAACAAGGCCAGGCCACGCATTCATCTAAAGCCGTCCAGATGTCCGCGCCCAAGCGCGACTGCAAGGCGATGACGCTCTCCGGCGTGAGCGTGTGCGTGGAGCCGTCGTGATGCGATTGGAAGGTGACTCCGTGCTCGGTGACCTTGCGCAGACCCGGAAGGCTGAAGACCTGGAAGCCCCCGGAATCCGTGAGGATGGCGCCGTCGTAGTCCATGAAGCGCCGCAAGCCTCCGGCGGCCTCGATGGTCTCGGCCCCGGGCCGAAGGTAGAGATGGTAGGAGTTCGAGAGCATCACCTTTGCGCCGAGCGTGCGCAGGTCGTCGCTGCAAAGCCCCTTGACCGAGGCCTGCGTGGCCACGGGCATGAAGATAGGGGTCTCCACCTCTCCGTAGGGCGTGCGCAGAAGGCCGCAGCGCGCCCGGGTCTGGGAGTCGCGCACCGTGACTTGGAAGCAGTTCATACGATGAGCATGGCGTCACCGTAGGAGAAGAGCCGGTATTCCTTGGCAATGGCCTCGCGGTAGGCCGAGAGCACGCGCTCGCGGCCCGCGAATGCGCAGGTGAGCAAAAGCGGCGTGGACTTGGGCTGATGAAAATTAGTGAGCAGGACGTCCACTCCGCGGAAGACGTGTCCGGAGTGGATGAAGATTCCCGTGCTCCCGCGCAAAGAGCCCGGCTCGCGAGCCAAGGTCTCCAAGGTGCGCGTAGCGGTGGTGCCCACGGCGATGACGCGGCCTCCTTGCGCGCGGGTCGCGGCCAGGAGTTCCGCGCTTTCGGAGGGAACCTCGTACTCTTCCGGCAGCATGACATGCGCGCGAACGTCCTCGGCATCGATGGGCTTGAAGGTCCCGCGCCCCACGTGCAGGGTGAGCTCGGCAATGCGCACGCCCGCGGCGCGCAGGCTCTCCAGAAGTTCCGGCGTGAAATGCAGTCCGGCCGTGGGAGCGGCCACGGACCCGTCCTTCTGCGCGTAGACCGTCTGATAACGCGCCAAGTCAGGCGCAACGCTCTGATCTTTGGCCGCCTCGGCGGAGCCGGGAGCGCAGGCAGCTCTTCGCGCCTTGAGGATATAGGGCGGAAGGGGCGCGCTTCCCCGGCTCGCCATGAGCCCGCGCACGTCCTCTGTGGAAAAACGCAGGAGACACTCGCCGTCTCCGGCACTGGCCTCCACGCAGGCTTCCGCTCCGTCAAAAAGAATGGTGGCGCCGAGCCGGGTAAACGAAGCCATCGCGCTCCAGCAGGAGGGGGAGACCTCCTTGAGCAGGAGCACCTCCACCTTCCCGCCGGTGACCTTGCGGCCGACCAGCCTGGCCGGGATCACGCGCGTGCGGTTGAGCACCAGACAGTCCCCGGCCTTGAGCCAGCGTCCGATCTCCGAGAAGCGCGCATGTTCGAGCGTGCCTGCCTTGCGGTCGAGCACCATGAGGCGCGAGGAATCGCGAGGCTCGGCGGGCTGCGCCGCGATCAGGCGCGGGGGAAACGTGAAATCATGGTCCGACAAGAGGAAAGAGTCGGTCATCGTTCGGTCGTTCGGAGTCCCACCGGACTCCTATCAGCCATCATGTCTCACGATCGAGGAGTCCGGGAAATAGTAGCCTAGGATCTTGCGGTAGCTGCGGCCCTTCTCGGCTTGATTGCGCGCGCCCCACTGGCAGAGCCCGACCCCGTGTCCGAACCCGCGGCCGACGAATTCATAGCCCTTGCGCCGCCTTGCGATGCGCGTGATCTGAGTGCTCATGATGTCCGTGGGCCCCAGCCAGGTGCGCAGATCGTTGGCCCGCACCGTGATCGTCTTGCGGTCCGCGCGGATGAGCACGTCCAGGAGATAGCCGGAACCGTCCCTGCTTCCCGGACGCACCGAGTCCAGATGCGCGGCCGAAAATCCTCTATCGTGCAGCATGTCGAGCAGGTCCTCATCGGCGAAATACGCGGACCAGCGCGCATGCGGAGAAGAAGAGCACCATCGGTCCGAGACGCCGCGCAAAGGCCTTACAGGCGGCGTGCCGCCCCAAACCGCGGCCGCGGGCGCGGTGTGCCCGCCGCAGCAGGAGTGGAAGAACACGTCCAAGAGCCGGCCCTTCCATGAAAGGACCTCTCCGGCGGTCTCTCGCACGGCGTGGCGCACGCGGTCGCTCTCCGCGTCCAGTCCCCGGTAGACCTGGCTGCGGTCGTCGTCGCTCAGATCGTAGCCGAGCTCCTCGTATTTGCCGAGATTATTCAATGCCCAGGTCCGCGCCACCACGGCCTGGGCCTTGAGCGCTTCCAAAGGCCAGTCCGCGCTCATCTCCCGCGCGAGCACGCCGTAAAGATATTCCTCGAGCCCGAGTTCGTTGACCACGGTCACGGTGCCGCCCTCGCCCGCCTTGATGAGCAGGTTCCCGCGATAGCTGCGCCGCCCCACGGACACGTGCGACTGCGGGCTTCCGGGCGTCAGACGAACGGGACCCTTCATGGTCGGAAACGAGCCCAGCCGGATGCGGCCCTGCCCGTCTCGCCGGACCTCCAGGGCTTTCCCGGAATCCAGCGCATGGGTGAGCCCGCTGTCCTGATCCACGGCGGAGAAAAGGCCCTCGGGCCGCACCACGGCCTTGCGAACGCGGCAGGCCAGGCCGATCTGCACGATCGAGGAACTCACCCTCTCCAGGGGGGCCGCCGCCCAGGTCCAGGCCGCCAGGCCCAGGAGCCCGACGGAAAGCAAGGTCCTCCTCATAGGAAAAGATCCGAACAGCGCGCGGGGATCTTGCAGCCCAGATGCTCGAAGGCGCGGCGCGTGGCCATGCGGCCGCGCGGGGTGTGCTGGAGGAATCCCGCCTGGATCAGATAGGGCTCGATGACGTCGGTGAGAGTGTCCACGGCCTCGCAGACCGAGACCGCCAAGGTCTCAACGCCCACCGGGCCGCCGGAGAACTTCTCGATTAAAGAACGCAATATTCTTCGGTCCATGGAGTCCAAACCCTGCGCGTCCACTTCGAGCGCTTCGAGCGAGAGCTTGGCCATGGCTTCCGTGATCACTCCCTCGCCGCGGACCTCGGCGAAATCGCGCACGCGGCGCAAGAGCCGGTTGGCGATGCGCGGGGTGCCGCGGCTGCGCCGCGCGATCTCCTCGGCGCCCACGGGATCGGTCTTGACCCCGAGGATTCCCGCCGAGCGCCGCACGATGCGGGTGAGTTCCGAGAGAGAGTAGAACGCCAGATGCTCCACGATGCCGAAGCGGTCGCGCAAAGGCCCCGTGAGCAGTCCCGCCCGCGTGGTGGCGCCCACCAGGGTGAAGCGGGGCACGGCCAGCTTCACGGTCGAGGACATCGGCCCCTTGCCCGTGGAGATGTAGAAGGTGAAGTCCTCCATGACGGGGTAGAGGGCTTCCTCGACCAAGCGGTTGAGGCGGTGGATCTCGTCGATGAAGAGCACGTCGCCCTCGGAAAGGTCGGTGAGGATGGCGGCCAAATCGCCTACGCGGTCGAGCACCGGACCCGAGGTGGTGCGCAGATTGACGCCCATCTCGCGGGCCAGGATGCAGGCCAAGGTGGTCTTGCCCAAACCGGGGGGGGCGTAGAAAAGAGCGTGATCGAGGGATTCCTTGCGGTTGCGCGCGGCCTCGATGAAGACCCGCAGATTGGCCTTGAGCTTCTCCTGGCCCACGAACTCTTCGAGCACCTGCGGCCGCAGGGTCTTCTCGAGCTTCTCCTCCTCGACGGCCACGGGCGCTTCGGAAAGAACCCCTTCTTCTCTTTTCATCGGAGCCTCTTAAGAGAAAGCCTCAGCATGTCCTCGACGGAGGCCTCTCGTCCGTCGAACTCGCGGGCCGCGGATTCCACGGCAGGCCCGGACTCGGAGGGCTTATAGCCGAGCGCGGCCAGAGCCTCCACGGTGCGGGCCATGGTCGAGACCGAGGAGGGGCCCTCGCGCAGGACCCTCTGAGTCCCGGAGACCTCGATGCCTCCCAGCTTGTCCTTGAGCCCGGAAAGCAGCTTCTGCGCGGTCTTGCTCGTGAAGCCGAAGACGCTGGAGAGCACGCGCGCATCGCCCTGCATAACCGCGGACTGAAAATCCGGAAGGGAACGGGAGGCCTTCTCCAAGTATTCCAGAGCCTTCTTCGCTCCCGTGGAGGGGACGTGCTCCTTAAGACAGAGGAAAAGCTCCTTCTCCTGGCGGCTTGAGAAGCCGTAGAGCGTGACGGTCCCGCCGTAGAGCGCGGCGCTCTCGAAGACGTGCAGCTCGGCGCTGCCGCCGGGCTCGGGCAGGCGCGAGGAGGTCGCGGCATTGATCATCAGTTCGTAGCCCACGCCGCCGGCGTCGAGCACTACGCGCTCAAGGTCCTTCTCCAGAACCTGCCCTCTGAGCCGCGCGATCATCGCTTCCCTCCGCCGAGCCGGTCGAGCACCTTCAAGCGCTGCACGCGCGCCATGCGCAGGTGGCAGAGCGCGATGGCCGCGGCATCGGCCACATGATCGGGACGAAGGATCTCGGAAAGGCCCAAGGCCGAGCGGACCATGCGCTGGACCTGGAGCTTGTCGGCCGAGCCCGAGCCGGTCAAGCCGGTCTTGACCTGGCTGGGATTGTACTCGGAGACCGGCAGGCCGGATTCGGCCAAGGACAGGAGGATGACGCCGCGCGCCTGGAGCGTGGCCCTGACCGTATGCGCGGCCTTGAGGAAGAACATCTCCTCGACGGCCGCGCAGTCGGGACGATGGTCCGCGATCACCGAGCGCAGCCCGCGGTGCAGCGCGTGCAGGCGCTCAGGCAGGCTTTGGGAGGGGGAAGTCTTGACCAGCCCGCTCTCCAGCAAGGCGACCGAGCCCGCGGCTGCGGGCTCCAGGAGCGCCCAGCCCGTGTCCGCGATGCCCGGATCGACGCCCAGAACCCTCATCCAGGGCCTTATTTCGCCAGCGAGTCCAAGACGTTGTCGGGGATGTCGAAGTTCGCGTAGACGTGGGAGACGTCGTCGTGCTCGTCGAGCCCCTCGATGAGAGCCAGGATCTTGGGAGCCAGATCCGCGCCCACGGGCACGCGCGTCTTGGGCAGCATCGTGATCTCCGAGGAGTCCACGGCCGTGCCCTTGGCCTTGAGCCCGTCGAGCACCGCTTGGAAGCTCTGCGGCTGCGTGATGATCTCGAAGACCTCGGAATCCTCCGCGCGCATGTCCTCGGCGCCCAGGTCCAAGGCCAGCGTCATGAGCTCGTCCTCGGTGGTCTTGGACTTGAGCACCGTGATGAGCCCTTTCTTCTCGAAAAGGAAGGACACGCAGCCGGCCTGTCCCATGCTCCCGCCGTGGTTCTCGAAGATCTTGCGGATCTCGTTGGTGGAGCGGTTGCGGTTGTCGGTGGTCCCGTCGGCCAGCACCGCCACGCCCCCGGGAGCGTAGCCTTCGTAGGTCAATTCCTCGTACATCGCGCCGGGAAGTTCGCCGGTGCCCTTCTGGATGGCGCGCTTGATGTTCTCGGCCGGCATGTTCGCTGCGCGGGAGTCGTCGATGGCCTTGCGCAAGCGGGGGTTCCCGTCGGGACTGCCGCCGCCGGTCTTGGCGGCGATGGTGATCTCGCGCACGATGCGCGTCCAGACCTTGCCGCGCTTGGCGTCGACGAGAGCCTTCTTGTGCTTGATGCCCGCCCAGTGTGAATGTCCGCCCATAGGACCCTCCAAAAAAAACGATGTCCTGCATTATAGAAAATTCGCGCGCGTTCTGACGAAGCCCTCCTCATGCCCAACTCTAGTCGTCATCCCGGCGGAAGCAAAACCCCATCCCGGCGGAAGCCGGGACCCAGCAACTGCCGTTAAGTCGCATGCCTGGACCCCGGGTCAAGCCCGGGGAGACGGAGATATGCTGAACCCCGGCTTCCGCCGGGGTGACATCAATTGAGTGCCTGGCACCGTTTCATGAAGGATCGTCTTGCTGGAGCAGGCTGCGGATCTCCGGCGGCAGCGACGGGGAGCTGAGCGCGTCTGTTTTCCGGCCGCTGTCCTTGAGGCCCTGGAGGGTCATCCACCTCATCGCGCCTTTGAAAAGACCGTGCTGATGCAGAAAGGAGAGCACCCAGCCGGGATCGACCGATCTGCGGAAGACTTTCGCCATGAATTCCGGATTCTCCTCCGCCCATCGCATCAGGACGGCATCGAGGAAATTCGCGAAAAAGCCTTCTCGTGCGTGCGAGCGCAGAGCCCGGATGACTTGCTCCTGCGTCTTGGGATCAAAGACGCCTCCGGTGCGGGATGCCAGGCGCAAACCGAGCATGGCTTGAGCGAAGGACATGGACCGCCACAGGACGTAGCGCACGATCCCCTGCTCCCAATCCGCGTAGGCCTTGGCGGCTTTCTTCTGAGGCAGCGCCCATTTCGACGCGAATTTCCCATGCCCCAGGCTCGTGAAGGATACCGCCAGCTGGGTGTGCGAGTAGGCTCTGGTCAAGTCATGGAACTGCGATCTCGCGGCCCAGCTCTCAGGCCGTATATCGAATAGATTGAAAATGTGAGGAAGGACGTCGATCTCCTTGGCGTACGCTGCCTTCAGTTTCTTCTCAAGGTTCGGGACCTTCGGCCCCGCGACATAAAGGTCTACGTCCGAGGCCGGATGAAGGACTCCCGTGCGGGCCACGCTGCCGTCCTCCCTCAGCATGTCGAGGATCTGGCTTCCAAAGATCGTCAAAGTGACGCCCGCGGGCAAATGCTTCATCAGCTTCTGCGTCGCGACATCCACATGGACGCGGGCCGTCCGGCTTCCAACAGGCAGTTCAACGGCCAGAGCCCCGCTGGCAAGGAGCTCGGATCCGCCTGAACTCCGGTCGAAAGTTTTTCCTGCTCGGGCAGCCGACGCTTCGGGCGAATCCGACGCGGCATCGGCTGTTTCTTGGAATCCCTCCGAGCGGGAATCAGGGATATCCGAAACCGCGGCCGCGGCGCCGTTAGGAACGGATATTGGGGCTGAGACGGTCTTCCGCGCAGACTTGGGCGAGACGCTCTCCAGGGATTTTGAGGCAGCCGGAGAAAAGGGCAATACCGAGAGAAGAGCGTCATGCTCGGAGGGAATGGCGAGCAGAGGCAGGGCATCGGTTTTCCCAAGGAGAGCGTTTTCTCCCAGGTCCAGGACGGTCCCCAACGCTGCAATGCCGCCGACACCCTGCGGCGCGCCGGGCAATGCCGTTGCCTGGACTTGAATGCCGGCCTGGGCAGCGGCATCGCAAGCCAAGGGACCTGCGCCGCAGAAGATGATCGCCGCGGACAGAATAGGGAGAACCGTCGTTCGCTTCATCTGAAATAGGATGCCGGAGAAGGCGATGCTCCCCCAGGGCCAAATGGGCATTCTGCCTGGGCCTAATGGTCTGGGCCTTCGTGACTCGACCTCACCCTGAAGAACGCAAGGAGCGCAGGGGAGACTCTCTCCCGCTCCCGTAGAGGGGGGCCCCGCCATCGCCCGAGTTGCTCACGCCGCGGGTTTGGGGGGAACTGGTTCCCAGGGGCGCGGGGGAAGGGAGAGAGTCTCCCCTGCGCGACTGTTCTAAAAAGTGGGTGAGGTCGAGGTCGTCTTAAAATTTGACAGGGGTGAAGGGGGGGACTACAATGTCTGAAGGGACTCGGCCATTCGGAGTCCCTTTACGCGCCCGTAGCTCAACGGATAGAGTAGCGGTCTTCGGAACCGCTGGTGCTGGTTCGATTCCAGCCGGGCGCAATCTTTTTGTAAAGGCCCTAGGTTAGACTATTAGAGTGATCTGGGCCGCCCTATTCGCCTTCCTCCTGAACCCGTACCCCTGTGCGGCGGCGGAATCTCCGCCCCCGCTGGGCGTGCGGGCATTCACGCTCCTCCAAAACGCTCTCTCGGATGAAGACCCCGACGTCCGCGCCTTGTCCGCCGAGCAATGGGGACGCTTGGGCAATCCGGCCGCCGTAAAACTGCTCGCGCACGCGCTTAAAGACGCTCATCCCGCGGTACGGATGTCCGCGGCCTTGAGCTTGAAGGCGCTGGGCGACGATTCCGGCGTCCCGGTGGTCACGGAGATCGTCCTGAAGGCGCCTCATGCGGTGCGCCATGACCCGCCCTTGAGCACGCCCGCGGAGATGCGCGCGTTTGCGCTCAACAAGGTCCGCATATCCGCGGTCCGCGCGCTTTGGAAGCTCGATCCGCCCTCTTTGCGCAAGACCCTGGAGGTAGTCCGCAAGGACCGCGACGGCGGGGTTCGCGACGCGGCAGCCTTGGCCCTGGGCTGCATGGGCGATATCGCCGAGCTCGACGCCATCGCCGCGGCCCTGCAGGATGAGGACCCGGGACTTCGCGCAAAAGCGGCGGCCACTCTCGGAGACGTCCCCTCGCCCACGGTCCCCGCCCGCTTGGCGCCGCTGGTCGCGGACAAGGATGAGAACGTGCGCGCCGCGGTCATGGAGAGCCTGGGAAAGACCGGGTCCGATGACGCGCTCGCGGCGCTCAAGGCCGGGCTCTCCGATTCCTCGGAGCTCGTGCGCGCCAAAGCCGTGGAAGCCCTGGGCCGGCTGCAGACCCCCGAGGCGGGCCCCCTGCTCGAATCCGTGTCCGCGAGCACCAATGCCCATATCGAACTGCTGGCCGCGGCGGCTCTGGCGCGCAGAGGCTCCAAGACCGGCGTGGTCCTGGCGCAGCGGACCCTGGGCCAGCGCGATGAAGGCGCCCGCATCCTGGCCGTCGGACTCCTCGAAGACGTGGGGACCGAGGACGCTCTCGCGGCCTTGGCGTTCGCCTTGGATGACCGCGACGCCGGCATACGCGTGCGCGCCGCAGCCGCGCTCCTGAAGCTGCTCCAAAAGTCCGCCAAGAAGGCCGCGCCATGAAACGCGCGGGACTGCTCGGGATACTCCTCTTAGTGTGCTCGGTCCGCGCGCCCTTCTCCCATGCCGTGCGGCCGGAGCCGTTCCACCGCTCCGACGCCCAGCGCTTCCATCTCGATAAGCCGGAGGAGTCCTCTGCCGCGGACCGGATCCAGGAATCCCGGACGCGGCTCGCCCGCGAGCGGTTCAACGCCCGGAGCGCGGGACGCTATTCCCGGTCCATGCGCGCGGCAGCCGCCTCCGGCGCGCAGAACGCCGCGCCCGCGGCGCAGCGAGTGGCCGAGGATTTCCTCAGCCGCAGCAAAGACCTCTTGGGGATCGACGCCTCTGAACTGCGCTTGGAGCGGATGAACTCGGACGGAGGCCTGCACCATCTGCTCTTCCAGCAGGTTTACGCCGGTATCCCGGTCGAATTCTCGCGGATCAAGGTCCACATCGATAACGACGGCCGCGTGCTCTCGGCGCAGAACGGCGCGCGCGAACTGAAGTCCCCGAACACCGTGCCGGTCCTGAGCGAAGCCGCGGCTGCGGCGGCAGCCGCCGCGGACTTAGGGCTGACGGCTCCCGCCGCGCCCTCAGGCAGCCTGGTGTTCTTCCCGCGCAGGACCGACTCCGTGATCGTCCTGGCCTGGAAGATCCGCATCAACGGAGCCGGCGGACGCTGGTACTATTACGTCGATGCGGCCGATGGGACCCTGCTCCTGCGCTACAACGAGCTGAGCTTCCAAGCCTGCACCACCTCCGGAACGGTCACGGGAGAAGTCTATGACTATGACCCGGACACATACCCGTCGCCGACCTTGGCCGTCAAAGCGATCCCGGACCAGCGGGTCTATGTGGCCGATGCCGTCGCCTCGGCGCTCACGAACAACAACGGCGTGTTCTGTTCCGGCTCCACGGGAAAGATCCACACCTCGCTCCAGGGACCTTATGTCAACGTGTCGAACCACACCGCGCCCAACGCCCACTACGACAACGGCACGGGCGTCTGGTCGACCGCGAGCACTCCGCGCTCCTCTCCGCATCCGTATCCAAACGACTCCCTCCTTTATTCGACCTTCACGGTGAGCGCGGGGGTCTGCGCGGGCGGCCGCGATCCGGTCAAAGTCCTGCCCGTGTTCTCGGCCTTCGACGTGGGCGCCGTCTCCTTGGAGGGGGACATCCTCGACGACGATCAAGTGGAAGTCCTCGATTCCGCGGGCGTCCCGGCCGCGGCCTATGCGGGAGCCAAAGGCAGTTTTCGCGGAACCTCCGTGGCCGGACGCACCGGAATGCTCCGTCTGCGCTCGGATGCCGGCGGCAGTCATTACGGCTACGACGTGAGCCTTTCCTCTTATCTCTGCCTGACCAATGCGCCGACCGTCTCGAACAACCCCACCGCGACCTTCCAATGGAACACGTCGAAGACCTTCGACGGCACGCGCGATGAGATCAACATCTTCTACCACCTCAACAAAGCCCACGACTATTTCATGGGCGGACCGAACGCGTCGACCTCGACTTACATCCCTTCCGTGGCCGCCGTGGCGCACATGGGCCCGAACCTGGCAAATGCCTACTATGACCCGCTCCAAAAGGCGCTCTACTTCGGCGACGTGGCCAACGGCTTCGCGGTGGACGGAAGCGTGATCCAGCATGAGTACGCGCATTTCGTGACCGACCAAGTCTTCCCCATG
This sequence comes from Elusimicrobiota bacterium, assembly GCA_041661185.1. Lineage (GTDB taxonomy): Bacteria > Elusimicrobiota > Elusimicrobia > UBA1565 > UBA1565 > JBAZUV01. The sequence continues at coordinate 34,473 of JBAZUV010000010.1, read as the reverse complement.
CTCAATTTCGGGCAGAACGGAGCCATCTCCGAGGCGCTGGCGGACTATTTCGCGGGCTCGAGCCTCAATAAGAGCGCCATCGCCAAATATACATCCTCGGTCTTCGGAGAGGGCGTCGAGCGAGAGATGGACGCGACCAAGTCCAGCAGCCGCATCTTCCCGGAGCACTGGACCGGAGAGCTCCACGCCGACAGCCTCATCGTGAGCCAAGCGCTCTGGGAGATGCGCCAAAGCTTCATCGACAGCAGCCTGGGCGCGGTCAACGGCAAGAAATGCGCCGACCGCCTGGTCTTCCGCTCCCTCTTCTTCTATCCGGACAATTTCCGCGACTTCGCGGCCGCGCTCCTCGAGACGAACAGCACGGGCCTCGTATCGGTCTGCGGCGTGACCCCCGCGGAGATCTCGGCGAACTCGGCGCTAATCACCGCAGCCTTCGCGACCCATAACATCGCCGCGAACCCTCCGCGCGACGGCAGCGACGTCTATGAGCCCAACGACGGGATCTCCTCGGCCACGGACATCTCCACGGCCCCGGCGGTCTCCGCGCGCATCTATCCGGCCGCGGACCAGGATTACTACTCCGTGGCCGCGGCCGCGGGCCCCCTGAAGCTGACGCTTTCCCTTCCGGACTTGGACGGGCTTCCAGGCATATACTACGCCTACGGGATGATCCTGCTCGACGGGAACTACAACGTGCTGGCCGAATCCTGGCCGCCCATCGACGTCAATCCTTCCATGTCGGGAAGCTGCCCCAACGATCCGCTCTCCCCGTGCCAGACCACCGCGGGGCAAGTCGTGCTGGAATATTCCGCTCCCTCCGCCGGGCCGTACTATGTCGCGGTGAGCGCCGCGCCCGCCGACGACGGTTCCAATGACGTGACGAACTCCTCCCGCTTCTACACCCTCCGCGCCGACTACACGCAGACGGGAGCGGTCGCGGCCTCCGTGGTCACGGCCTCCTACGACCGGGATGTCATCTCCTTCCAAGCGAATGTCTCTATCTATATCTCGTCGCAGAGCTATTCTTTCGACCATGCTCAGCTGCGCGACCACTCCCTCTCGCCGCTCCCTCAGACAAATGTGGGACGCTTGCGCTCCTCGCCTTATCTGAGCGTTGTCTACTCCACGGCCTCGGCGGGAGTCATCAGCGGCCGCCTGCGCCTGACCCAAGGATTCGCCGCCCGCTTCCCGGCCGTGGGGAGCATCCATCTCGAGGTCTTCGGCGTCACCGGGCTCGGGCACGAGCAATCCCTGGGGCTCTCGCAGGAAGTACTCCTGACGGCGCAGGAGAACTCCCTGTCGGCATGGAACAACGTGTTCAATCCCCTGCGGGGGGAAAAGGCCGTCTTCAAGTACGAGACGACCGGGGCCGGCCGCGTGCGGCTAAGGCTGTTCACCATGAGCGGACAGCTCGTGCGCACGTTCATCGATGAGGACCGTCCGGCGGGCAAGGGCTCCGCGGACTGGAATGGGACCAACCCCGCGGGCAATCGCGTGGCCAGCGGCATCTATCTGCTGCACCTGAGCGCTCCGGGATTCGAAAAGGTGCAGAAGGTGATCGTGGTCAAATGAAAGAAAAATTTGCCGCGCAAATTTTTCCAAGGTCGCGGGCGTTCTCTTCGAACGGCCTGGGCAGCCGCATGCTCCGCTGGACGACCCCGCTATTGCTGCTGTACGCGACGCTCGTGACGCCTGCCGCAACGGCGGAGGAAAACCCCGGGATCAGCGCCGCGCCCATCCTCCAGCTCGCGCCCTCGGCTCGCGCGGCGGGGATGGGCTCCGCGTTCACGGGAACGGCCGACGATCTCGGCGCCCTATACTTCAATCCCGCCGGACTCTGCGGCGTGGACTCCCATACCGTCGGATTCGACTACGTCAAGGGACTCGTGGACCAGGACATCGAGCAGATCTCCGCCGCGAGCCCCCTGCCTTTCGCGGGACTCTTCGGCGGCGGCTACGCCACTATCGGCGCCGGCGCGCTTTTCTCGAACAATGGAAGCATCGAGGTCAACCGCACCAACGCGGACGGGTCCTTCCGCGATTCCAGGACGATCAATGCCGGCTCGGACCTAGTCGCATCCCTGGCGTATTCCGAACGCATCTTCGAGAACTCCGTCGAGGTCAACGGCCGCGCGGCCCTGCTCCAGCATTTCCTGGGGACTTCCGCGAAGTTCATCCGCTCCACGCTGGCCGAGGAATATTCCGCCCATGCCTTCGCCGGAGACCTGGGATATATGGTCCGCGCCAGGGAACTCGGCTGGCAAGCCGGACTCGCGGTGCAGAATGCGGGGACCCGCATGCGCTTCATCGAGGAAGGAGATCCCCTGCCGCTCACCTTCCGAGGCGGCGCCTCCTATCTGTTCTCGATGGACCGCTACGAGGATCCTCCGGCCCAGGCTCTGCGCCTGGCCGCGGACGGGGATTATCTCTACTACGACAAGGTCTGGCACGCGGGACTCGGCGTGGAATACCTCTTCCTGCGGAACTATTCCCTGCGTCTGGGCTATCAGCTCAACCGCGACGTGGCGGGACTCGCCTTCGGCTTCGGCGCGCGCTGGCAGGACTTCTCGCTCGACTACGCCTGGGGACTCAACGAAGCGCTGGGCGACATGCACCGCTTCTCGCTGAGTTGGCGCTTCGGACGCGTCTCGCAGCATCGCCGGGAACAAGCGCACAGGCCCTATATCGAGAGCATGCCCGAGCGCGAGGACCTCTCGGATCTGGAGAAGAAGACTCCGCATCCCATGGAAGACAGCCCCCGCAAGCCCCGCCGGACCATCAAGAACGACGACATGCTCCCCGGCTGGATATATTAGAATAGCCGCATGCGAGTCGTGTTCATCGAGTCCGTCGCCGCTGCAGCCCTATTTCTCGGGCTGGCCTTGCCCGTATTCCCGCCGACGCAGAGACATACTCCCGTCCCGGCCGGACAGGACCGCATCGAAGCGCCCTCCCAGAGCGCGAACCCTTCCACATTCCATTCCTTCCGGCCGGTCGGAGGACGCAAGCCCGCGGAGTCCTCGCAGGCCGAGTCCTCTCCCAGCGAAGGGACCTACCAGCGCATCCGAAGACTCCCGAACGGCTATTCCCTGGAATACGGCTTCAAGAACTTCAACGGAGATGCCCTGCAGCTGCGCGCGCAGCTGGATGCCGAAACCGTGGCGCAGTCCGTGCGAGAGTTCGGCTTCCGCGAGTCGGACCTGAAGAAGCTCGCGGACTGGCACCAGCAGGCCCGCACGCAGGCCCTCGCGCGCGCCAAGACCCAGAAGGAGCTCGACTCCGCGCTGGATGCCCTCGCCGCGGAACACCGCCGCCGCCGAAACGAGTTCTATCAGAACGCCGGCTTCCGCTACGTGGGGGACAAGACCATTTCCGCGGACGTCCCGGCCTTGATCCGCAGGAACATCCGGCGCGTGGACCCCGTGGCGCAAGCCTTCTCAGCCATCTCCGGCTCCCGCCGCTACGGCGCGGAGGAACTCGTGGGCGCCGTCACGGCCATGGCGCAGACCGCGCTGCGCTACGAGGTCCCGCCCAACGAGACCGCCGCGTCCCGCGTCATCGGCGGGATACTGCCGCCGCCGCAGGCCCTGGTCCTGGGACAGGGAGACTGCGACACCAAGACCGCGCTCATCGCCGGCATCCTGCGCCACTGGCCGAACCTGCGCATGGTCGGACTCGAGCTCCCGGAGCACTATCTCATGGCGGTCCAGCGCGCCCCGCGCAAAGGAGACGTCTACATCGAGTTCGAGGGCTTCCCGTACGTGATGATAGAATCCGCGGGCCCGGCGTGGATCCCGCCTGGAGAGGTGGGGGAGTTCACCCTCTCCTATCTGGAATCCGGCAAGCAATTCCGCATCCAACCGATATAGGAGAACGCCCATGACACGACTGCTTGTCAGCCTCGCCGAGTTCGGACTCTCGTTCTTCCTCGCCGTCCTCGTGGTGGTCGTCACCTACCAAGGCTTCCTGCGCCTCATGCCTCAGATGGACGGCGCCGAGGAGATCCGCAAAGGAAACGCGGCCGTGGCCCTCATGCTGGTCTCGCTCATGGTCGGATCGGCGCTGATCCTCCAGGAGACGATCTACCCCGTGCGCTCGATCCTTCTGCTCGCCTTCCGGGAGCCGGGAAGATGGACGCACTTCGCCAAGCTCGCCGCGTATGCGCTCGGCCACTTGGCTTTCGGCTTCATCCTGGCGGTGCTCTGCGTGCAGGGCGTGCTCAAGGTCTTCGAGAAGCTGACCGGAGAGATGGACGAAGAAGAGCAGATCCGCAAAGGCAACATCGCGGTGGCCGTGATGCTCTCGGCGGTGATGATCGTGCTCTCCCTCTACATGCGCCAAGGAGTCAGCGCCGTGACAAAGGCCCTCATCCCGCAAGCCGAGCTCGGCGCCATGCGCTAGCCGGAAAAATTCAGTCGGCCTCAAATCTATCCATGCCTGAATTTTTCCGGAGGGGGTTTCAACACGGAGGCAACCGCAGCAGAAATACTGCATTGTCGTTCCCTAAGGCCAAGTCCGTCATTCCGGGCTTGACCCGGAATCCAGGAGTACGGTTCAACGACAGTCCCTGGTTTCCGGCTTCCGCCGGAATGACGAACAGCTAGGCTTGCGCCATGAGACAAAAGAAGAGCCGGTCCTTTCAGGACCGGCTCTTCTTTATCGAAAGGACGACGCTTAGAAGCGCAGTCCCGCGCTGATGTTCGTGAAGTTCGCGTCCTTCGCGCCGTTGGTGCTCACGTGCTGGAACGCGGCCGTGACCAGCAGCATCTCGAGCCCTACGCGCAATCCCGCGGTATAAGCCCGCGTATCGCCGGGCTGGACCGTGCCCAGCTGCTTGTAGCGCGTATGCGTGAAGCTCGCGTACGGAGCGACCATGGGCAGCATGGTGAACTCAGCCCCGAGATTCAAGCTGGTATCCGGGAAGCTCACGTTGCTGAAGAGGTGTCCGGCCACCGGCTCATACTGAGGCAGGGGGACCGCCGCGGTCTTGAGGTCCTTGCTGTAGAGGGACTTGCCCAGGCGTCCCGAGAGCAGGACGTTCAAGAACGAGACTCCCGCGAAGCCGTGCAGGTCCGTCTGGTCCACGCTCGCGGCCGTGGTCGCGGCGCTCGCATCCTGCTTGTGGTGCGTGCGCAGCACGCCGCCGCCGAAGTCCACCCGCGCCAAGCCCTTGCCCGTGGGAGCCGATCCGCGTCCCGGCCCGCCGATGCGGCGCGCGCCGCCCTCGCCCATCGGGGAAATGGTGAACGCCACGTCCGCGCCGCCGAATATGTTGGAATACATCGCATGGCGCGCCGTAGCGCCCGCGGTCGCGCCCACGCCCACCCAGCGGGTGTCCAGGCCCACTCGCACGAGCCCGGTGTTGAAGCCGCCGTTGCTGTTCTTATCGGACCATCGGCGATACTCCGGGGTCACGGAGAAAGCGCCGAGATTGACGCCCGCGTGGACATTGGTCCCCTTGTAGTCGTCCTTGCCGAAGGTCTGTTCCACGCCGCCCATGAAAAGAGCGTGCGCCGGAGCGGACATCGCGCCCAAGAGTGCTGCGACCGTCAGGAATCTTTTCATCGTCGCCTCCATGTGTGCGAGGATTATTCCAAATACGCCCCTCCCTGTCGAGCAGGAAATAATGGATAATCACGGGCATGTGGCCAGTGCTCTGCCGGATCGGGGGGGAAGGGATATCCTCCTACGGCGTGTTGACCGCGTTCGGATACCTGGTTGGGACGCTCTGGCTCTATTCCCGCCGCAAGGAGGTCGACGGCTCCGACGCGGAATTCTGGGCGCTCGTCTTCACCCTCCTTTTGAGCGCCGTGCTCGGCGCAAAACTCGGCTACACCCTGCTCGACTGGGACGCGGCGTCCGCGGATCCGAGAGAGGCGCTCGCCTATTGGCGCATGGGCTGGGTGTTCTGGCCCGGATTGGCCGCGGCCTTCCTGGGCGGCTGGGTCTTCCAGCAAGTCTACAACCGTCTCTACAGGCCGCGCCGATACCTGCCCGTAGCCGACTATTTCACGACGGCCTTGGCCTTGGGACACGTGTTCGGGCGCATCGGCTGCTTCCTGGAAGGCTGCTGCTACGGCCGGCCCACCGGACTCCCGTGGGGAGTGCGGTTCGCTCATCCGGCCTGCGCCGTGGATGCGGCGCTCATCGGGATCCCGCTGCATCCGACCCAGCTCTATGAAGCCGCCGGCGAAGCCGCGCTCTTCTTCTTCTTCGCGCATCGGGTGATGCCTCGCATCCGAGAGGGCCGCTGGCGCTGCGGAACCGCCTTCTTCGGCTACATCCTGCTCTACTCCATCCTGCGCTTCGTCATCGAATGCTTCCGCGCGGACCCGCGAGGGGCCTTCCTTCTCGGACTCTCTCCGTCTCAGTGGTTCTCTCTGGCAGGGATGCTCGCCGCCGCGCTCGCCCTGTACCGCAATGGGATCATCGAGCGCGACCCGAACCGCAGCCTTTATTTATAGAAGTCCGTTCTATATCCCGTCATCCCGGCGAAAGCCGGGACCCAGCAAAGGCCGTTGCGTCGTATTCCTGGGCCCCGGGTCAAGCCCGGGGTGACGACACCCCCGGCTTTCGCCGCAATGACGGGGAGAACCGACGCCGGAATGACGAATCAGAGGGGGGACTGCCCGAGGACGTTCAGCGCATCCAGAGTCGCGCGAAAATTGGCGGCCCAATCGTTGGCGCGCACGGCCGAGGGACCGGCCTCGGCCAGACGTCCGCGCAAAGCAGGCTCCCGCATCAGGCGAACGATGTCCGCGGCCAGCTGCCCGGGCTCGGGACTTTCCGGAAGGAAGCCTGCCTCGTAGTCCGTGCCTTCCAGAAGCTCGCAGGCGCCCACTCTGCGGCTGGAGAGCACGGGCACGCCGCAAGCCAAAGCTTCCTGCACGCTCAGGCCGAACTCCTCGTAGAGCGCGGGATGGACGTAGATATCGAGAGCGTGATAGAAACGCTCCACCGCCGCCTCCGGAGGGAAGAACCTCACGCGAGCGCCCAGCCCGGTCTGCCCGGCCAAGCGCCGATAAGGGCCCAGGCGATTCTCGCTTCCCAGGATGACCGCATGCAGCCGCGTTTTTTCCGTCTCGGGCATGCGGGAGAGCGCCTCCAGGAAGAGGGCGGCTCCCCGCTTCTGGAAATCCCCGGACGTGATGAGGCCGACGAGGATATGGTCCTCGGCCAAACCAAGCTCCCTGCGCACGGCGCTCCCGCGCTCCGCACGGTCCTGCGCCTTGAACCGGACGGGATCATGTCCGGGGTAGACGACCCTCACGAGATCGGCAGGGACGTTAAAACGGGAAACGACCTCCCGCTGCATGAGCCGCGAATTGGCGATGAGCAGGCGGAACCGCTTCTCTCGGAGGATGCGCCCATGCATCCAGCCGGGCCCGGAGTCCTCGGAGAGCGGCCGGCCGTGCACGGCTTCGTGCGCGGCGTGCACGCAATTGTGCAGGCTGAGCACATCCTGGTCGAGCAGGTCTCCATGCCCCCAGACGAGGTCGAAGCCTTTTCCCGCCGCGGACCAGCGGAAGAATCGATCGAATGCGCGGCGCTTGAGGCGGCTTCCCCACGGCCATCGAGGCAGGCGATGCGGCCGGGCTCCGCAGGAACGCAGACGCTCGGCGTCGATCCTTTCCGCGTAGACATGGACCTCGCAGCCTCGCCCGGCAAGACCGCGCGCGTTCTCGAAGAGGATGCGCTCCATGCCGGTCCAGCCGCGGGCCGTGCGCGCGGCGATGGCGATCTTCAGCGGACCGGAGCGCATGTGCCTCTATTCGTCGTCTTCGTCGTCGCGTTCAGCGCGCTTGCGCTTGCTGGGGTCGAGGATCTTCTTGCGCAGGCGGATGCTTTTGGGAGTGACTTCCACGAGTTCATCGATGTCGATGAACTCGATGGATTGCTCCAAGGAGAATATCGTCGGAGGCGTCAGGATCAGCGCCTCGTCGGCGGCCTTCGAACGCATGTTGCTCATCTGCTTCTGCCGGCAGGGGTTGACGATGAGGTCGTTGCCGCGGCTGTTCTGGCCGACGATCATCCCGGGGTAGACGGCCACTCCCGGCCCCACGAACATGACCGCGCGGTCCTGCAGATTATAAAGCGCGTAGCCGGTGCTCTCGCCGGGCTCCTTGGCGATCATCACGCCGTTGCCCCGAAGAACGGCATCCCCGGCCTTGGGGGCGTACCCGTGGAAAGAGTGGTGCAGGACGCCGGTCCCGCGAGTGATCGTGAGCAGCTCCGACTTGAACCCGAGCAGGGCCCTCGCCGGGATGACGTACTCCAGACGCATGCGGCCCGATCCTTCCATGTGCATGTTGACCATGCGCGCGCCGCGGCGGCCGAGCGTCTCGAAGACGACTCCCTGATAAGAGGACTCGATGTCGAGCACCAAGGCCTCGGTGGGTTCCTGGAGCACGCCGTCGATCTCGCGGCAGATGACCTCCGGGCGAGAGACCGCGAACTCGAAGCCTTCGCGCCGCATGGTCTCGATGAGGATCGACAGGTGGAGTTCTCCGCGTCCGGAGACCTTGAAATGCCCTTCTCCGGGCAATTCCTCGACCTTCAGCCCCACGTTGATGCGCCTCTCCTTCTCCAGGCGGGCCTTCAGATGGCGGCTCGTGACGAACTTGCCTTCGCGTCCGGCGAAAGGGCTGTCGTTGACCATGAATTCCATGGCCATGGTCGGAGCATCGATGGCGATGGGCTCCAAGGCCTCGGGAAACTCGACGTCGGCGATCGTATCCCCGACCTCGATCTCATCGGGCCCGGAAAGCGCCACGAGGTCCCCGCAGCGGGCGAGCGTGATGGGACGCTTGGCCAGGCCGATGAAGCCGTCGAGCCGGTTGATCTTTCCGCGGATGACGCGGCCGTCGCGCTTGAGCACGCAGACTTGCTGGCCCGGCGTCGCGCTCCCTCTCCGGATGCGGCCGATGCCGATGCTCCCGTAATAGCTGGAATAGTCGCTCATGGTGACGATCATCTGCAGCGGCCCCTCATCGATCTCGGGCGCGGGGATATGCCGCAGCACCGCCTCGAAGAGAGCGGAAACATCTTTGCCGTGGACGTCCGGATCCGCGCTCGCCCAGCCCTCGCGGCCGGAGGCGTAGATCACGGGAAAATCGAGCTGATGGTCCTGCGCCCCCAAGTCGATGAAGAGGCAGGAGACCTCGTCGAGAACTCCCGCGGGCCGCGCGCCGTTGCGGTCCATCTTGTTGATGACCACGATGGGAGCCAGTCCCTGCGCCAAGGCCTTGCGAAGCACGAACTTTGTCTGGGGCATGGGCCCGTCGGCGGCGTCGACCAAGAGCAGGACGCCGTCGACCATGCGCAGGATGCGCTCGACCTCGGAGCCGAAGTCGGCGTGGCCGGGCGTATCCACGATGTTGATGGTCGTGTTCTTCCAGCGAACGGAGGTGCACTTGGCCAGGATGGTGATCCCTCGTTCGCGCTCCAGATCGTTGGCATCGAGGACCTGTTCGGTGGGGCCGTCCTGGCGCACCTCGAATGCGCCGGTCTGTTTCAAAAGGGCGTCGACCAAAGTCGTCTTACCGTGGTCTACGTGAGCAATGATCGCAATGTTTCGCAGGTCTTCCCGGCGCATAGAACGGATATTCTACCTTTTCTTCTAGCGCAGGGCGAGGATCGCGATGACTGCGGCGAGGAGGATGCGGTAGACCGCGAAGGGCGCGTAGCCGATGCGGCGCGAGAGCCGCAGGAGCCATTCGATGGCCAAAAGGCCGCTCAGCGCCGAAGCCGCGAGCGCGCAGAGCACGGCCGGCTCGCCGATAGACCGCGCCAGAAGAGGCAGCTTTCGCAGGCACGCGCCGAGGATGATCGGCGCCGAGAGCAAAAAGGAGAATCGGGCCGCATCCTCGCGGGAAAGGCCGAGGAAAAGTCCGGCCGTGATCGTGGCCCCTGAGCGCGAGACTCCGGGGACGATGGCCAGAGCCTGGGCGACGCCTACGGCCAAGGCGCGCGGCCAGTCCAGCGCGGACAAGTCCCGCCGCGCGCACGCGCGCCGGTCCGCCCACCCCAGGAGCAGTCCGAAGAGCGCGAGCATGGCGGCGCTCACCCACGGAGAACGGAAGACCGTCTCGGCCTGCTTCTCGAAGAAGAGCCCCGCCGCAGCCGCGGGAACCGAGGCCAGGATGATGAGCCGCGCGGACCGGGCTTGATCCGAAAAAGGGCCCTGGAGGAAATCCGCGGCCAGGCGGGCCCAATCCTTCCGGAAATAGAGGAGCACCGCCGCGAGCGTGCCTGCGTGGAGCGCCACGTCGAAGGCGAGTCCGGGGTCCTTCCAGCCGAGGACCCACGGCAGAAGGCTCAGATGCGCGGAACTCGATACCGGCAGGAACTCGGTCAAGCCCTGCAGGACGCCGTAGACCATCGCCTGCGCGATGGAGATCGTCATCGGTCCGGAGAAAGGGGGAAGAGCCAGACGATCCTGCGCAGATGGCCGGACTTCGCGGTCCAGGACACCTTCTCCGGAAGCTTGCTGCGCAGACGCGCACGCTGCTCCAAGCTCATGCGGCCGTAAGCCACCGCCGGATCGTCGAACTGGTCCTCGGCATAATCCGGATGGTCCACGACGAGCCTGTATCCGCCGGAATGCAGCGCCGGCAAGCGCACATGGAAGTTTCCGTCTTGCCCGGCATTGGCCGAAACGCTCTGAGAACCGTCCTCAGCCGTGAAGGTGAGCGCCGCCCGCGCAACGGGCCTGAAAGAAAGGATGTCATGGACCCGACCTTCGAATATCCACTCTGCGACGGGCGCCTCCGGAGCGGCCGCGGCAGGAGGAGAGGGCTCCGTCGAATCCTCCGCGGGAGCCTGCGGCTGCGGCGCGGAGGACGGATGATCCGTCCGGCTCTGCATATCCGAAGACTCCGGCGGCGCGGACGGCGCGGAAGAAGACGGCCTCATCTGACGAAACAGGAACACCCCGACGCCGAGGATTCCCGCGGCCAAGAGGACCTGCACGACGCGCTCGCGAGAATACGCGGACACAGAAGCCGGCGTCGCCGCGGATTCCGGAATGGGGATATAGGCCAGGGGCTCGGATTGGGTGTCGAAGGATGCCGGCGAGTGCATATCCGCCGGGTTCGAAGGCAAAGCGCCCGGCTTCGATGGAGGAGCCGCCTTCCCGGAGCGATTCTGCATGGAGGGCAATTCGTTCTCCGGGAACAGACAACCGCAGTGCGGACACTCGACCGCTTTTGCGGCGACCTGCGCATGACAGCTCGGACAAAACATTATCGTTCGCTAGACGGCGAAAGTCGCGAGCCTCTCCTCGAGCTTCTCCCGCGCATTGTCGCCCTCGTTCTCCAGGAGGAAGTACTTGCTCGCTTTCGTGGATACGAGCACCAGGCAGTTGGCCGCCACGCCCGCGCGCAGATACGCCGCGAGCTTATGATGCCCGTCCAAGACGAAGCCCGCGAAGAAGGAGTGCATGGTCTTGCCGCGAGCCGTGGCGATGGTCTCCGGGATGGGCCGCTGCATCAGCCCGAAGAGGAAGACCCGGGGCCGGTCGCCGTTCTGGATCATCTGCTGATAGAGCCGGACATTCTCCTGCTTGAGCCGGTTCTGGGGGACCAAGGGAATGACGAAGTTGTGCTGCTTCTCGACGATGTCCTCGTGCCGGAAGACCTTCGGGGTCTTGCCCTCGTAGTGCTCCCAATCGGAGAGCAGGTCCTCGGCCGCGGGATCCTCGATGTCCCAGATCTCCTGGAACTCGGCGTTATGGAAATAGGAACTCTCATCATCGGCCTGATAGGGACCGGTGAGATTGAGCGTGGTGTTCAAGAGGTAATACTCGCCTTTCTCCATGATGTCGAGCATGGGCAGGAGTTCGCGCACCAGCTCCGCGTCGATGGGACGGGGCAGGGCGATGGTCTTGGGAAGATTGAAGAGCTTCTTGTGCGGGGCCGGACGGGGGTCGCGCAGGCACTTGAACCAGAAATGGCAAGTGTCGCAGTCGTTGCCGATCTCGAAGCGCCGGGCGCCGTTGATCTCCAGATAAAGCGAGTTCGCCTGGGCATGCTTCTTGGCCACTCCGATGCGGATGACGCCCTTCGATTGGGTGAGCTTGATCTTCCAGAGGCGCTCGCGCACCTCCGTCGGGTCCAACATCGGCTGCTGGGGGGTCTCGGATTTCATTTGCGCTAATTGTAGACCATAAATCCCTCCTCCCGCAACCCCTCCCGATGAAACAATTCCGTAAATAAATTCATGGAAACTATCTTGCGCGGGCCTATTGATGCCGGCATAAATAGGGACCGCGCACGCATGAACCCCTGGGACGAGGAGTCCTTCAAGGAAGTCACCGACATGGAAGCCGCGCGCCTCGCTTTGCGCGGCGCCGTCGCCACTATCCGCGATCTCCAGGAATTGAGCACCAATCTCAAGGGCAGCATCCAGGAAGCCGCATCCCGGGAAAAAGCCGCCCAGGCCGAAACAGCCGAGCTCAAGCGCCAGCTCGAAGCCTTCCGCGAGGAAGCCCGCAAGTGGGAAGAGGAGAAGGACCTTCGCGCGCGCGAACTGGAGCGCCATCGAGAGCGGGAGCGCCTGCAGGTCCGCGAGGAAGAGCGCGGCCGCATGGAGCGGGACCGCGTCGCCCAGGAAGAAGAGCTCGCGCGCCTGGCCTCCCAGATCGAGGAATGGCGCTCCATCCACCAAGCCCAAGGCGCGGACCTGCGCTCCCTCAAAGGCTTCCTGGAGCAGCGCGAAGCCGAGCTTCTGGCCTCCCAGCGGGAGAAGGTCGAACTCGTCGAGAAGCAGCACCGCGACGCGGAGCTCCTGCACCGCATGCGCCAGAAGCGCGACGAGGAGATCCTCGAGACCCTGCGCCAGCGCGAGCGCGAGATCGAGCGCAAGAACCGAGACATCGCGGAGCTGAGCCTCAAGAACGAGGAACTCGCCCGGACCCTCGCTGCCTCGGCCCGCGACGGAGAGCTCCGTCTGCGCGAGCGCGAGGAGCAGCTCTCCAAGAACTTCGCGGCCAAGGAGCTCGAGCTCCAGGACCGCTACAACAAGCGCGAGACCGAACTCCAGGCCGCCTGGTCCGAGATGGAGACCGGACTCTGGCAGCGCGCCAAGGACGCCCGCGAGAAGCTCGACTCGGCCGTGCAGAAGCAGTTCGACGAGCAGGCCCGCCGCCTGGCCGACCGCTCCAGCGAGATCGAAGGCCTCCTGGAACGGCGCACGCACGAACTCGACGAAGAGCACAAGAAGAAGACCTTGGAGCTCGAGACCCGCTACGCGGCCCTGGAAACGCGCCTGAATGAATCCCACTCCCGCCGGGAGCGCTCTCTGCTGGAGCGCTTCGAGCAAGAACTCGTCAAGGAGAAGCTCCACCTTAAGGAAGAAGCCCGGCGCCAGAGCGACGCCGTGGAAGCCGAGCGCGTCCTGCGCCTCGAGGAACTGCGCCGCAAGGAAGCCTCCCTGGAAGAGGAGCCCGCGCGCCTGCACCGCGAGATGCAGACCGAACTCGCGGCCCAGCAAGACCGCCTCCAGTCGCAGGCGCAGGAGCGCGAGCGCTCGCTTGAGGAACGCTTCCAGCACCGGCACGTGGAACTGCAGGAGGAGTTCCTCGAAAAGGAGAACTCCCTGCGCGAGGAGTGGACCCGCCGAAAGGTCGAGCTCCTGGCCGAGCACGAGAAGGCCGTGGAAGCCGAACGCGCGGCCCTCTCCTCCCAATTGGAGCAGCGGGCCCGGACCCTGGAGACCTCGTATGCCGCCCGCGTCGAGGAGTTGGATTGCGCGCACCGCGCCTTCCAGGAGCAGTTCAAGTCCTGGAAGTCCACGGTCCAGCAGGAAGTCAGCCTCAAGGAGCGAAATCTCGACAAGCAGTGGTACCACCGGGAGCAGGAGCTCGCGGCGCGCTACGAGGCCGCTCTCGACCAGGAACGCCGCAATTCCGGATTGGAGATCGAGAAACTGCGCACCCAGTTCGAGAGCCAGCTGCGCGCCGTCGAGCAGGAAGAACTGGCCCGCACGGAAAAGAACCGCCGGGACTACGAGACTCTCGAGCGCGGACTGCGCGAGGCCGCGGACCTCCGCGAGGCGCAGCTGCGCGAGCGGCATCTTGAGGAGCTCTGCTCCCTGCGCGCGCATCATGAGGAGTCCATCAAAGCCCACACGACCCATTTTGAAGAGGAGCTCTCGCGCCGGCACGCGGCCCTCCAGCAGGAAGTCCAGTCCCTGCGCGAGGCCCACCATCAGAAGCAGCAGGACCTGGAACGGACCCTCGCGGATAAGGAATTGGAGCTCCAGGGCGCGCGCAAGGCCGCCGAAGACGCTCTCAAGTCCGCCTCCGAGGAGCGCGAACGCTCGCAGGAGCGTTCCGCGGCCTTCGAAGCGGAACGCAGCGCCTGGCAGAAGACGGAATCCGAGCGCCAGCTCCAGCGCGAGGAAAAATATCTTTCCCTGGAACGCCGCCTTCAGGAACTCTGGAGAGGCAAGGAGCAGGAGTTCCTCGCCCGCCACGCCGACGAGCTCGCCGAACAGCTCCGCCGGCACGGCGAGGAACTGGAGAAGAGCAAGACGGAACAGGCACGCGAGATCGAACGCTCGCGCCGCCAAGCCGAGGCCCACGAAGCCGCGGTGCAGGCTCGCGGACAGGAAGAACTCCGGCAGGCAGTCGAAAAGCTCGATGCAGAGAAGGCCGAGTGGCTCGATCGCCAGCGCCGGGCCCTGGTGAAGGAGCGCGAGGAACTCGAGCGCCGCGCCCTGACCCGGATCGCGCAGATCGAAGCCGAAGCCGCGCGTTCCGCGCAGGAACTCGAACAGCACCGAACCGCCCTGCAGGAAAAAGCCCGGCGGACCGCGGAGGAAGGCGCCGAATTCCTGCGCGAGCGGGAACTGCGATTGGAAGCCGAATTGCAGGAACGCCTGGCCAAAGAGCGCGAAGCTCTCGCGCTCCAGCAGCGCGAGCGCGAGGACGCGCTCGGACGCCGCCACCTGGACCTCGAGAAGACCCTTCAGTCCGCCTGGACCGCCGAGAGCGCGGAAGCCGCGCGCAAGCAGGAACTCGC
Source organism: Elusimicrobiota bacterium (assembly GCA_041661185.1). Lineage (GTDB taxonomy): Bacteria > Elusimicrobiota > Elusimicrobia > UBA1565 > UBA1565 > JBAZUV01. Next base: position 19,450 of record JBAZUV010000010.1, on the reverse strand, counting down.
CTTAGCCGAGCGCCTGCGCGAGCTCGAATCCGCCTGGAAAGAAAAGGAAGCCTCTCTGGCCGCCGAAGCAGAGCGCCGGTCGCAGGAAGAGAGAGCGCGCAGGCTCTCGGAACTGGAGAAGGAATCCGCAGAGCGGCGCACGCAGGACGCCGCGCAGCTCGAACGCGCTCAGCGGGAGATAAGGGAAAAGGAAGCCCAGCAGGAGCGGCGATTGCGCGAACGCCTGCACGAGATGGAAGAGCGCTTCGCGGGCCGCGAGTCCGAACTGCGCGCCGCGCTCGAAGAGGAGCGCCGGGAGCTCCAGCGCCGCAGAGAGGCCATGGAGAGGGATTGGATCGAGAAGGAGAACGAACTCTCCCGGGTCCGCCAAGAGACCGAACGCCGCGCGCAGGAAGAGACCGCGCGCCGCCGGAACGAGCTCCAGGCCGCGACCGCCCGCATGGAATCCGAACGCCGGGAGGAGACCTCCCGGCGGCAGGAACTGCGCGTCCAACAGGACTCCGAACGCGCGCGCTGGGACCGGGAACTCGCCGGGGTCCACGCCTCGCTGGCCCACATGCGCGAACGCGCGCGGGTCTTCTGGGACGCTTTCGCCAAGCCGCCGGCCCTGCATGCCGCGGCCATGGATCTGCGCGCCTTCCTCGCGCATGCCGCCGCCGGCTTCGAGGCGCGCTGCAGCGCGCGCTCCATCCAGCTTTCCGTCCGCACGCCCGAGGCTCTCCCGGTCCTGCGCGCCGACGAGGACCTCCTGCGCAGCGCCCTCTACAGCCTCCTGGAAAATGCCCTGGAAGCCCTTCCGGAGGGGGGGAAGATCACTCTTTCGGCGCGCCCCGAGAGCGGAGGCCGCTTCCTGCGCATCGAGGTCGCCGACAACGGGATGGGATTCCCGCAGGAACAGATGCGGGAGGTCGGCAAGCCTTTCTTCACCACCAAGCAGGACGGACTCGGACTCGGGCTCGCCTTCGCCCGCCTGGTCGCGACCGCGCACGAAGGGGACCTGGAGTTCGAGAGCACCCCCGAGACCGGCACCCGGGTCGCCCTGCGCCTGCCCGCCTAGCCGGAAAAATTCAGTCGGTCTAAAGCCCGCGCGGAAAAGAGGAACCCGCGGAGAACACGGCTTGCACGCCCTGCTCCATGCTCATCCCGGTCTCGCGCACCCGGTCCTTGGGCACGAGCAGGATGTCGCCTATGTAGAGGTGATTGGTGGGCACGTAGACCACGGTCAGATCCTGGGCCGCCTCTCCCGTCCCGATGCTCACGCGGTTGGTAACGAAGGCCAGGACATACGCGCCCTGGCGAGGATGCTCCACGAGCACCACGCTGCGGAACTGGGAGTCGCCCGGAGCAAACGCCTCGGCCATGCGCTTGAAGGTCCGATAGAGGCTGTTGAAGAGCGGAATGCGCAGCAGGACGTCCTCGCCCAACTCCAGGAAATGCCGCCCGGCCAAGTTGGATGCCAGAAAGCCCACGCCCAAGAGGATCGCGGCCGCGCTGAGCAGGCCGATGCCCGGAATCCTGCGGCCCAGGAGCGCATGCGCCGGAGACGCCATGAGGCCGTCGACGGCCACCACGACCCAATAGAGCAGATACGCGGAGAATCCCGCGGGCCCCACGATGAGGAATCCCGTAAAGGCCGCGCGCTTGAGGCTGCGCAAGATTCTAGGAAAGATATTTTCGTTCATCATCATCCGCCCGAAAATGGATCAGTGATTCATTAACGGACCCTGAGAGATTGTAGCATTCGCTTGTACACGGGGAGATAGCGCTCGAAGAGATCCGGCGGAGCCGAATACGCGGCCGTCAGATAGCCCTCCGAAGTCTCGATGAACGCGGTCTTCGATTCTCCTTTGATGAAGAGCCTCACGGTCGGACGTCCGGCCACCTCCGCGCCGGACTCCTCGAGAGCTTGGCGCCACTCCTTCTCCTTGGCCACGGCCGCCCGCATATCCGTATAGCCCGGTTCCGAACGCCTGCGCCGGCTGAGCGTAAGGGTCACGGGACGGCCGTCCTTGCGCGGATCGAAGCGGAAATAGACGGAAGAGGCCTCCTCGTTCCAGGCATCATCCATGTGCCAATCCCGCGGGACTTCGAAAGAGGCTCCAGGGAGGCGGCGCCGCTGGTACTGCGCCGCGGACGGAACGGGCGCGCGCTCCTCCGGCGAGACGCAGCGCACGGGTTCGAAAGGGTCCTCGGTGATGCGCCGCTCCGTGCCCGGCGGACAATTCACGGGCGCCGGAGGAGTGCGCACCCCCGCGGAAGCCGGGACCGCCGCAGAGGGAGCGTCCCTCCTGGCCGCACGCTCGCATCGGAAAAGCTGGAGCCTGCCGGGAGTGGCGACGGACACATATCCCTTGGGGCAGCGCGGGACTCCCTGGAGGAAGGTTCCGGGACTCTTCTGACAAGGCTCGGTCTTGCCGGACTCGGAAGAAGGCGGCTCTCCCTGCGTCCGGGGATCTCCGGCCGCAGGGCTCTCCTCCGGACAAGGAGAAGCGGGCCCGAATCCCCAGGCAGTCGAGAGCCACAGCGCCGCTGCGACGCCGAGGAACTGCAAGGCTCAGCCCAAAAGCTGCGGATTGCGCATGGCCGCCGTCGCGGTCTCCCGGGTGATCAGCTGCCGCTGGAAAAGCGACTTGACCGAGGCGTCCTTGGAGATCATGCCCTGGCTCACGCCGGTCTGCAGGGCGTCATTGACCTGGGCCAAGCGCCCCTCGCGGATGAGCTGCCGGACGGCCGAGGTTCCGAGCAGGACCTCGATGGCGAGCAGAAGCCCCTTCCCGTCGGCGCGCGGCAGAAGCTCCTGCGAGATGATGGCTTCCACGCTGTTGCAGAACTGGTCCCGGATGGTCTCCTGGTGTTCTCCCGGAAAAGCGCTCAGGATGCGCTGGGCGGTCTTGGCCGCGTCCGGAGTGTGGAGCGTGGTGAGGACAAGGTGCCCGGTCTCCGCGGCCGTGAGAGCGGCCTTGATGGACGCCGGCGTGCGGAGCTCTCCGATGCAGAGCACGTCCGGGTCCTGGCGCAGGGCGTCCTCGATGCCTTTCTCGAAAGAGGGGGTATCGCAGCCCACTTCCCGCTGGAGGAAGTAGCTGCGCACCGGCACGAAAAGGGTCTCGATGGGATCCTCGATGGTCACGATCTTTCCGGGCCGTCCGGTGTGATTGATGTGGTCGAGCATCGCGGCCATGGTGGTGCTCTTGCCCATGCCCGTGGCGCCCGTGATCAGGATGATGCCCCTGCGCTTTTGCACGAGAGTGGCGATGATGGGGGGAAGCCCCAGGTCCGAGAGAGGATAGATCTTGGTCGGGATGACGCGGATGGAAGCGGCGACCGTGCCCTGCGCCCTGCAAATATTCATGCGGAAGCGCCCCATCCCGGTCACGGTGAAGGAGACGTTGGCGCGATTCTCTTCCTGGAAGAGCTTCTTGTGGAACTCGTTGAGGTACGGGCTCACCATCTCCATGATGCGCGTGGACTCGGCGGGGAGCCTCCGGGACACGATGAACTGCTGGGCCACGCGAAAGAGCGGGGGATGCCCGTGCAGAAGATGGACGTCGGAGCCGCCCAACGTCACGGCTTCGCGCATCAAGGCTTCAAGATTGTTGTTGTCGGTACCCGCCACGATGAACCCTCCTCACGCCAGAGTACGCCCCGTCGGCACAAAGCCTAGCATGCCTGCACCCTAGGCCTCAAGCACACAAAGGCAAGCCTTAGCTGGTCGTCGGGCGTCGAGGGCGGAGGGTCCGCGGGTACGCCGTCGGCCTCCGCGTGAGGCCGCGGCTCGGCTCTCACCCGCGCAGGATGCAGGCGCGGGTTCCGAGACGCCCCGCGGACCCTCCGCCCTCGCCGCCCGCCGCGTACTCCGCACCCAGTAACACGGATTCCCTATAGCGGCAGGGATTCGAGCTCCGTTTCTCTAGGTCCTGCGGCCGGCCCGGCGACTCCGTACCTCTGTCGTCGTCAAATCCGCGCCTGCGGAACCCGTTTACCAACGGGGAGTGCGCGCTCCACTCTCCGTTAGAGCCGCACCGGTTCCTCCTCGGACCATCCGTTCTCTCAACTCTCTCCCTGCCGCACAAAACAGATATCGATTTGAATACAAAGAAGCTCGTATCTTTAAATTCATGAACTTTTGGAGCTCAAAAGAAATCGATTCCTTCCGATACGTCATCGAGATCCAGGAAAAGCCACTCGCAGGAAATCATTCCTTGTCTGCTGAAGATAGAGATTGGTCGGGTCCCTCATGATTCGATTTCATGACCTGAAGTGCATAACCTCTTCATGCGGCAGGGAAAGAGTCAAGGAAACGGATGGTCCGAGGAGGAACCGGCGCGGAGTCGCCGGGCCGGCCGCAGGACCTAGAGGAACGCGGACTCGAATCCCTGACGCTATCGGCATCCGTGTTCACTGTGGACCGATAAGCGCGGCGGGCGGCGAGGGTGGAGGGTCCGCGGGGCGTCTCGGAACCCGCGCCTGCATCCTGCGCGGGTGAGAGCCGAGCCGCGGCCTCACGCGGAGGCCGACGGCGTACCCGCGGACCCTCCACCCTGGCCGGCCGCAGGACCTAGAGGAACGCGGACCCTCCACCCTCGCCGCCCGCCGACCCGCTAAGGCTTACCTTCGGGGATTTGGCTACAATAGGGTCGATGAACCTGCGCATCGGGGCTTTGACGCTGGAAGGACGAGTGTTCCAGTCGCCCATGGCCGACTGCACGGACCTCGCATTCCGACTGGTCGCGCGCGAGCACGGCCTGCGCTTCGCGTTCCTCGAGATGGTCTCGGCCCACTCGCTTTTGCGCCGCAACCCGAAGACCTTGGACATGATGCGCACGACTCCCGAGGACCGGCCCTTAGGCGCCCAACTCGTGGGCACGGACCCCGGGCTCCTCGCCGATGCCGCGGCCTTGGTCGAAGAGATGGGCTTCGACTTGGTGGACCTCAACTGCGGCTGTCCGGCTCCGAAGATCGTCACCACCGGCGCGGGCGCGGGACTCCTGCGCACCCCGGAAAAGACCGAGGAGATCTTCCGGCGCATGGCTCGAGCCGTGCGCCGCATCCCGGTCACCATGAAGACGCGCGTGGGCTTCGAGGAACCCGGCGGCCGCGAGGCCGAAGACCTCGCGCGAAGAGCCGAGGCCCAGGGCCTATGCGCGGTGACCGTGCACGGCCGCACGCGCAAGCAGCGCTACGCCGGAGCGGTCGATTTCGACGCGATAGCCCGGGTCAAGCGCAGCGTGCGCATCCCGGTCCTGGCCAACGGCGGAGTGATGGCGCCTCTTGACGCCAAGACCCTGCTCGATGCCACGGGCTGCGACGGCATCGTCATCGGCCGCGGAGGTTTGGGCAACCCCTGGATCTACCGCGCGGCCGAATGCGCATTGGAAGGCAAGCCTCTTCCGGCGATCCCCGGCATCGAGGATCGCCGCCAAGCCCTGCTCCGGCATCTGGATTTGGAGCTCCGCTACGAGGACCGCCGCCGGGCCCTTCTCGCCATGCGGCGAGTATCCTGTTGGTACTTCACCGGGACGCCCGGCGCGGCGGCCCTGCGCGGCGCGGTCTGCAGCACGGCGAATGACGAGCCTTCCCTTCGGAAGATTATCGAAGACTTCGGCCGCTGAGGATCATCGCGGCTTCATCATGCGGTTCATTGCCTGGATGCGTTCATCGGAGTACGGATGGTCCAATAAAAAACCTCCGATCCGATGCAAAGCTCTTCCCGGGAAAGAGCTCTCCTTCAACGCTTTTTCTCCGTCGAGAATGTCGTCGTGTATCTGCAGCGTTCGCAGGGATACGGCCAGAGCGCGGGGATCCTTCGTGATCAGAGCGGCATAGGCGTCTGCGGCGAATTCCTGGCCTCGCATCATGGCGAGCATTGGAATGAGCGTGACCAGCATGCTGAACAACGGCCCATAACACTTCAGCCCGGAGATGATCAGGAGACTGCCGTGGAACATGATCACAAGATAAATCGTCAGCCCTCGCCATAAAAGGTGCCTCAATTTTATATGCCCGAACTCGTGGCCGAAAACCGCTCTCGCTTCGCGGACATTGAACAACCGCCGCACAGGCCCCGTAAGACTCATCGATAGATTCTTTCCTGATCCCGAGACGCCGACATTCACGTCTTCTTCGTCGGGAGAATCCATCACTCTGGGCAGAGGAAAACCGGTCTTTTCCGCCAGCGTCTTGATGATTTCATCCAAGGGACCTTGTTCCAAGAGCTTTCCCTCTCGCGGGAACTGGAGGAACCGGGAAGCGATCAAGAATGCGGGCACTTGCGCGGCTGCCGTCAATGCCGCCAAGCCAAGCGCCAGCAGCATCTTAGCCGCAGGAAGACCGGAAAAAATTGCGGGAACGAATGCCGTCGCGACAGCGAACAAGAACGACCTCCGCTGCGCAGCGCGCAAGGCATTTTTCGCTTGCTGGACATCCAGGTCTCCGTCGCCCACTCTCCAACGTTCACTGATGGCCGGAACCGATTCAGAAATCCGCTCATCCGCTCCGGAAGCGGCCGCCGCGAGAATCCTCCCTTGAATGCCCTGCTGTTGAACACCCTCTCCTGACATTTCCATGCCGGCAGACCCTCGTTTGGAGTCCCCAGCATCGTTGGGAAGAGCAAGAGCCTCAGTCGAGTTGGAAGAGCCGTCCCAATCCTCATTCGAAAGACGTTTGGCTTCTTCAGCCGCGGCGTCCGGTCCGACCTCCCGGACAGCCAGGACATGAGCGATCTGCAGGGTCCGCCGGATTCTCTGTTCAGCCTCCTGCTTATGTTCGTCATGGATTCCCCGTAAGTACCGCACAAGCGACTTCCGCATTGTCTCAGGTAAAAATCCTCGTTTCTCCGACGCAGGAGGGCTCTGCCGGACAGCGCTCGGAACAGACGAGGAGAGAGCCCCTGCGTCCCTCGCAAGAATGCTTCCCTCATCCGAGGCAAGCACGATCGAAGCCTCTGCGTGCTCAGCAGACAGTTCGGCGCTCTGCGGCAGCACGATAGAGACGGACGGCGCGAGCGAAGGGAGATCAGGCAACGACTGAAAATCCCGCGATAGGACAGGAGAAACCGTCAAACCAACGGCAGGAAGTTTTACGGCGACAACGCCGGAGGGTTCTTGAACAACCTGCGCAAGCGCGGCAAAAGAGGTCCGCTGCGTTCCGACGAGCAAGGAACCCGCGCACAAACACGCAAGGAGAGCTCGGATGGACATTGGCTATAGAGTATCACCTGAGCATTTCCGCCGCAGGGCCCCTTAGACCCAGCTCCATTGCCTCAAGAGTCCTATCCGGATATAGGTCATATGCCGATCAGATTTACGGCTTAACGGCAGCTGCTGGGTCCCGGCTTCCGCCGGGATGACGGATTGGCCGGCTTGCGGCGGGATGACGGATTGGCCGGCTTGCGGCGGGATGACGGATTGGCCGGCTTGCGGCGGGATGACGGATTGGCCGGCTTGCGGCGGGATGACGGATCAATGCGCGCGAAGATGCTCGTGGAGGAACGCGCAGACGCCGCGCACGCGCGCGGAAAGGAACGGGTCGTTATGCTCGCCCAGCGCGCGCAGGAACCGCTTGGGTTCGGGCGCGGCCGCGAACATGCGCTCGGCCATGGAGATGGGGATGAGCTCATCCTGCGCGCTGTGCACGATCAGGAGCGGGGAACGCAGGCCCGCGACCTTCGCTATGTTGTCGTAGCGCTCCGTGACGAAAAGGTGCAGGGGGATTCGCGGAAAGCACACGCGCGCCATGTCCTTGACCGAGGTGAATCCACTGTCGAGAACCAAGGCTCCCGGCGGCAGTTCCAGCGCGGTCTGCAAGGCCACGGCACAGCCGAGCGATTCTCCATAGTAGGCCGTGCGCTCAGGAGGAACGCCTCGCGCAATGAGCCAGCGCGCCGCGGCCCGGCCGTCCTGATAGAGCCCTTTCTCGCTCGGCCGCCCCCGGCTCTTGCCGTAGCCGCGGTAGTCGAAAAGGAAGAGGTCGAATCCCCCGGAAGCAAGGGCCGCGGCCCGCGCGAAGCGGCCCGTGAGGTTGCCGGCGTTGCCGTGGAAGTACAGGATCACGGACGCCTGCCCGCGGACCCGGCCGCCGGGCTGCCCCGCCCGTCCCTTCGCGCGCACGAGGCAGCCGTGCAGGGACGTCCCGTCCTCGGCCGTGAAGAGGACTTCCTCGCCGTCGAGTCCATGCTCGTCCGGCGTTCCGCCCAATTCCTGGTCCGGAGCGTAGAGATTGAGCCGTTCGAAAGCGCGGATGCCCCACATGAACGCGCATACAAGGACGGGCACGAGCCAAAGGATGGGAACCGGCATACGCATGATTGCTGTCTGCATGATCCTTTCCCTCATCCTGCCCCCGCGGAAGATCGCCGGAGCATGAATTGCTGCGAGAGCCCCGCGACCACGCAGGCCGCCCCGGCCGCCATCACGGTATGAGGCGCGCCCCACCTGCGCGCGGCCTCGCCCAGCGCCAGGCTCCCGAAAGGCGCCGCGCCGATGAAGGTCACGCTGAACAGGCTCATGACCCGGCCCCGCATGGCGTCATGGGTGCAATCCTGAAGGAAGGTGTTGGCGCCGACCACGACTTGGAGCATGCTCCAACCGCAGACCGCGAGCACCAAGAGCACCGCGGAGAACGTGCGCATGGACGCGAAAACCGCCATGGAGCAGCCCAGGATCACGGCGGCCGCGCTGATGCGCGAGAACAGGCCCTGCGCCTCGCGGCGCCCGGCAAGGGCCAAGGCGCCGATCAAGGCTCCGGCCCCCATGGCCGCGGTCATGAGTCCCAGGCCGAGCGGCCCCTGGTGGAATATCTCCTCGGCGAATATGGGCAGGAACTGCGGCGTCGGCATGGCCAACAGGCTGATGACCGCCACCATGGCCAAGGCCGAACACATTCGCGGAGAGCCCGCGACATAGGCCACGCCTTGCCGGATGGTCTCCAAGGTCCCGCGCGCATCGGCCGAGGAGGCCGGGACCTGGGGCCGGAGCCTGCGCAGGCTCTCAAGAATGGCCAGAAAGCTCGCGGCATTGATGAGGAAGCAGATTCCTTCGCCGAAGAGGGGGATGAGCAGTCCGGCCAGCGCCGGCCCCACGAGCCGGGCCGCGTGCACGAGAGTGGAATTGAGGGCCACGGCATTGGTGAGGTCCTCTCGGGCCACGATCCCGACCACGAAGCTCTGCCGGACCGGCATGTCCACGGCATTGACTGCGCCGAGGAAGAACGCGAGCGCCAGCACCTGCCAGTACTGCACCCGCCCGCTCAAGGTCAAGACCGCCAGTATCAGAGCCTGCACCAGCGAAAGCGCCTGCGTCCATAGGAGCACGCGCCGGCGCTCGGTCAAGTCCGCGATGGCCCCTCCGAAGAGCCCGAGCAGGAGCATGGGAACCTGGGTCGCGAAACCCACCATCCCCAAGGCCAGGGGGGAACGGGTCAAGCGATAGACGAGCCACATCTGGCCCGTCATCTGCATCCAGGTCCCGCACATCGAAACCAGCTGTCCGATGAAAAAGATGCGGTATTCGCGGTTTCGCAGGGAACGGAGTATGTGCTGCGCCGTGCGCCTCAAGAACCGGAATCCCTGAGACGCTCCAGGACCGCGAGCGCCCGGTCGGTGTTCTCCGCGGAAAGGAGCAGGCGCGAGGCGCTGCCTCCGGCAGCCGTTCCAAATATGTTCGTGATGTTGACGCCGCCCTCGCCCAAAGCGCGGGTGATGCGGTAGAGCTGTCCCGGAGTATCGTCGACCTCGATGGAGATGAGCCGGCTCTCCACGCTCGCATAGCCGGCCCGCGAGATGATCGCCGAGTGGTCTCCGGCCCCGTCAAGCGCCACGCGGACCATGGCCGAGTCGTCGCGTACCTCGGAGGAAAGGCCGATGATGTTGACGCCTTTATCGGCGAAGCGCCGCGAAAGGTCGGCCAGCACGCCGGGCTTGTTCGGAAGGAAGATGCTGTACTGCTTGATGACCTCGACTTTCATGCTATCAAGGCACGACCTTGAACTCCGCGCTCTTGAGGACCTCGCCCGTCCCGCTCAAAATCTCCACCTTCCAAGAGCCCGGGATCGCCTCCACGGAACTCCAGGTGCGCGTGCGCGCATGCTTGGCGGAAAGGACGATCTCGAAGACTTGGCGCCCCTCGCGGGACCACCGGTGCTTGACGGAAGCCGGAGGCGTTGTCCGGAGCTCCGTCCAGAAATACAGGCGTCCGGCCTTGAAGTCCGCGGCTCCGGAGACGGGAAGCACGGGCTCGCGGTCCCGCACGGCGGTGCACACCGCATTGCGGACGACGGCGACCTGAGGCTCCGCCTTCCCGGCATCCTGCTGCGCCCGGGCCTGGCCGATCAAAGCCGCCATGCACAAACCGATGAATATCCCTTTCGTCATACGCGCTCCTCCTCGCTTCTATCCGCCTACTTGCGGGGAAGGACTCCGATGAGAGCCTTCCCGCAGATGTCGGCGACTTCCCGGGAGAAGTCGCGGTTGCCGCTGAGCCACTCCACGTATTGGCGTTCGCTCTTGAGAACGTCCTTGAGCGCCCGTCCCCGATGCTTCCCGAAATTGAACACCGCCTCTCCTTCCCGCCAGACGAACTTCCCCTGGGAATCCACCTGCACGTCGCAAAAATCATGCAGCCCTTGGAGTTCCTGGGGAAGGTCCGTGCGCCCGGGACGTCCCTGGTAGCGTTCCACCTGGGCCAGGAACACGTCCAAGGACGCCTCGGCATCCGCGGCCGCGTCGTGCGCGCCCTCCAAGAGACGGCCGCAGTAGAACTCATAGGCGCGGGAGAGATTGCGCGGCTCCTGGCGATGGAAGATGGTCATGGCGTCGACGATGCGGCGGCTGGAGAGGTCCAGCCGCTCTCCGGCGCGCTCGAGTTCCGCCTGCAGCATGGGGATATCGTAGCCGCGGATGTTGAAGCCTCCCAAGTCCGCGTCCTGGATGCGCCGAAGGATCTCCGGCGCGAGCGCTTGGAAATTCGGCGCCGAAGCGACCATCGCGTCGGTGATGTGGTGCACGGCGACGGCCTGCTCAGGGATGGCTCTTTCCGGATTGATCAGGGAGACGAACTTCTCGCGGCCGCCCTCCGGGCTCATGCGCACCAAGCCGATCTGCACGGCCCGGTCCTTCCACGGATCCGTGCCCGTGGCCTCGAAATCCAGGAACACGATGTCGCGGGAAAGCTTCATGCGGGCAGTACCTCCGTGGGATGGGAAGACGACGGCAGGGGTTCCAGACGGATATTGAGCAGATTCGCGGCTTCCTGACGGCGGGCGCGCCAAGCGGAATCCTCATCGGAAAATACGCCTCGCGCGCGCAAGCGCGCCTCGCCGCAGGCGCCGTGCAGGATGCCAAAGACGCTGTTCTGCGTCTCCCAAACGTCCACGCTGAAAGGCAGGCGCGCGAGCAGGCGCAGAGGTTCGAGCAGGGCTTCCCAGGCCGCGGGGTCCTCGGCGGCGCGTTCGAGCCGGGCAGCCCTGCGGACAAGAAGGCGGGAAAAGCGCGCAGCGGCGGTTTCCGACTCCAGACGCACGCCCGAACGTTCGGCCTCATCGAGGAGCGCGAGCAGGCGCGGGAGATCCGGCTCCTCGGCTTCCAAGAGAGCCCTCAGGCCGGCGTTGAGCGCCATCTCGGCTGCGGACTGCACGCCCTTGGGAGCACAGACCCCGCGCCCGCGCAGGAAGCGCAGAAGCGGCGCGTTGCGCTCGTAGACATGGCGATACGCGGCCGAGGCTTCGCTCACCGCAGCCTCGACGACGCGGTCCAGTATCCTGCGCTGCTCATCGAGGAAGAGCCTCGACAGATCGTAGCCTGCCTCGCCGAATCGTCCGCTCAGAGAGCGCAGGCACGCGGAAAGGTCTCCGCCGTCGAAGAAGGAGAGAAGTTCGGACTCGAAGCCGCGGAAATCCTCGCTGCCGGCGTCCGGACGCACGCCCCCATGGAAGGAATGCCCTCCCAAATGCAGGGCGCCGAAAAGGAAGCGCCGCTCCTCCAGCGTAGCCTGAGAACGCATGCGCACGCGTCCCACCACGAGCCGGGACCCGCCGGCCTGCGCGCGCCGGAAATCCTCCCGCTCGAACTCCATGCCCCAGGCGCGGGAACGCTCGCCGGGGTCCTCGAAAAGGCCGGTCAAAGCGTACTGCTCGCAGAGCGCCGCCGGCGATACGGCCGCAGAGCGCGCGAAGCGCTCGTAGACGCGCCGACCATCCCCGTACTCGGCGATGTTGCTGGGCGCCAGGGAAAGCCGCTCGGCCAGGACCTCGTGGAAGGGCCGGCCGAAGAGCTCCTCGGCGAGCTCCGCGGCCCGGGCCGCGTAGCGCATGACCTGCACCGTCTCCAGCCCGGAGACCTCGTCGAAGAACCAGCCGCAGCTGGTGTACATGAGCATCAGGTGCCTCTGGAGCTCCAAAAGACGCAGGACCTCGCAGCGTTCCGCTTGCGAAAGAGGGCGCAAGGCTTGGCGCGAGAAGAAATCCTCCCGTGCGCGCGTCGAAGGATCGAGCAGCAGGTCGATGTAGGCGTCGCGCGCCTCCCAGGGATCTCGCAGCAGCCGTCCGGCGCGTTCCTCATAGAGCGGCGCGCACGCGTCCCGAAGCCGGTCGAAGGCGTCCCGGAGAGGGCCCCGCCAGGATTGCTTCCAGCCGGGTCCGGCCCCGCAGTTGCAGCCGCAGTCCGAACGCCAGCGCTCGACTCCGTGGCTGCAGCTCCAGGCGCTCTTCTCAACGATCTCCGCCTCCCAGACGGGGGGATTCAGGGCCAGGTACTGCGCGAAGTTGGTCAGGCGCACTCCCTCTTTCTGCTCGAAAGAGCGCAGAGCGTAGGCCAGCGCCATCTCGCCGAAGCGGTGATGGTGGCCGTAGGACTCCCCGTCGGTGGAGACCGTGACGAGCTGAGGCCGGTCGCACGCATCGGAGAACGCCGAACGGATGCGCCCGACGAAAGCTTCCCCGTCGGAGAGCAGCCTCTCGAAAGCGATGCCCAGCGAGATGGGCCCGTCGTAGAAGAATACCGCGACGGCGCGGCCGGAGGGCAAGCGCACGCGGTATGGCCGCGTGGGATCGACTCCCCCGGAGCACTCCTTCCACTGCGTGTCTCCGAAGCGCCGGACCCTCAAAGCCTGGCGCGGCGCCAGCACCGTGAATCGCACGCCTCCATCGGCGAGGGCCTCGAGGGTCTGGACGTCCACCGCGGTCTCGGGAAGCCACATCCCCTCGGCGCGGCGGCCGAAACGCCGCTCGAAGTCCCTGAGCCCCCAGAGCACCTGGGTCCGCTGGTCGCGCACGGATGCCAGCGGCAGGATCATGTGGCTGTAGGCCTGGGCCATGGCCGAACCGTGCCCGCCGAAGCGCCGGCGGCTCAAGCGGTCGGCCTCGAGCACGGCCCGGTAGGTCTCGGGCCGACGGCGCTCCAGCCAGCTCAGCAGGGTCGGCCCGAAATCGAAGCTGATGCGCGAATAGTTGTCGACGAGCTCCGCGATGCGGCCCTGTCCGTCGAGCACGCGCGCGTGCGCGTTGCTCCGGTAGCACTCCTCGGCGATGCGCTCGTTCCAATCGTGGTAGGGCCGCGCGGAATCCTGGACCTCGATCTCCGAGAGCCAGGGATTCTCCCGCGGAGGCTGGTAGAAGTGCCCGTGGATGCAGACGCAGCGTGTCGAGCTCAAAATAGTTCCCGGTCCTTTACTCCGGCCGCAGGAGCACGCAGCCCAAGGGCGGAATGACCACCGGCAGGGAGAAGGGCCGGCCGTGCTCGCTGCGCGCCTCGGCATGCAGGCCGCCGTTGTTCCCGATCCCGCCGCCGCCGTATTCCCGGGCGTCGCTGTTGAGGATCTCCCGCCAATAGCCTCCGCAAGGCACGCCTACGCGGTAGCACAGCCGCGGCACCGGCGTGAAATTGAAGAGCGCCAGCACCGGACGGGAACGGTCGCGCCCGAAGCGCAGGTAGCTGAGCACGCTCGAGTCGCAGTCCGAGCAGTCGATCCACTCGAAGCCCGCGTTCTCGACGTCGAGCTCGTGCAGGGCCGGGACCTGGCGATAGGCGTTGTTGAGGTCCGAGACCCAGCGCTGCACGCCCTGGTGCGGTTCCCACTGGAGAAGATGCCAGTCCAAACTCCGCTCGTTGCACCATTCGTCGCGCTGGCCGAACTCTCCGCCCATGAAGAGCAGCTTCTTGCCCGGCTGGGTCCACATGTGCCCGTAGAGCAGCCGCAGGTTCGCGAACTTCTGCCAATCGTCGCTGCCCGACATCTGCGTCAGGAGCGCGCACTTGCCGTGCACCACCTCGTCGTGCGAGAGGGGAAGCACGAAATTCTCGTGCCAAGCATAGATCATGCGGAAAGTGAGCTGGTTGTGATGATACTTGCGGTGCACGGCATCCTTGCGCATATAGACCAGCGTGTCGTGCATCCAGCCCATGTCCCACTTGAAGCCGAAGCCCAGCCCGCCCGCATAGGTCGGCCGGGACACCGCGCCCCAGGCCGTGGATTCCTCCGCGTACATCTGCGCGCCCGGGCAGTTCCGGTAGACTTCCTCGTTGAGCCGCCGCAGGAAGTCGATGGCCTCCAGGTTCTCGCGGCCGCCGTAGATGTTCGGGATCCACTCGCCTTCCTTGCGCGAGTAGTCGCGATAGAGCATGGAGGCCACGGCGTCCACGCGGAGTCCGTCGACATGATACTTGCGCATCCAGAAGAGCGCGCTCGAGATGAGGAAGCTGCGCACCTCGTGGCGCCCATAGTTGAAGATGTAGCTGGCCCAGTCCGGATGGAAGCCCTCGCGGGAGTCGCGATGCTCGAAGAGATGGGTCCCGTCGAAATAACCCAGGCCGTGCTCGTCGGTCGGGAAGTGGGAGGGGACCCAGTCCAGGATCACGCCGATGCCGTTCTTGTGCAGATGGTCGATCAAGGCCATGAAGTCCTGCGGCGTGCCGTAGCGGCTGGTGGGAGCGAAATATCCGGTGGTCTGATAGCCCCAGGACCCGCCGAAAGGATGCTCCATGACGGGCAGGAACTCCACGTGAGTGAATCCCATGCGCAGCATGTATTCCGTGAGCTTGGGCGCGAGTTCCCGGTAGTTCAGGCTCCGGCCGCCTTCCTCGGGGACTCCCATCCAGGAGCCCACGTGCATCTCATAGATCGAGATCGGCGAATGCAGGGACTGGCGGTCCGCGCGGCGGGACATCCATTCCTCGTCGCCCCAGACATAGTCCAGGTCCCAGACCTTGGAAGCGGTCTGGGGGGGGACCTCCGCGTAGAAGGCGAAGGGATCGGCCTTCTCCACGCGGTGGCCCTGATGCTGGGAGCGGATGTGGTACTTATAGACCGCTCCCTGCTCCACTCCGGGGACGAAGCCCGTCCATAGGCCCGAGCCGGCGTAGGGATGCAGGCGATGCGCCTCCCGGTTCCAGCCGTTGAAATCCCCGATGACCGAGACGTACTTCGCATTCGGCGCCCAGACGCCGAAATGCACGCCCTCGATCCCGTCGCGCTTGACGCGGTGCGCGCCGAGCTTCTCGTAGAGGTCGAAATGCGTCCCTTCGTTGAAGAGGTGCGCATCGTCGGCCGAGAGCAGCGTGCCCTCGGCGGCCGGAAGTTCCCTGCGAGCGGAGGAAGAGGCGCTCATGACGCGAAGGGATACTGCAGTTCCAAGGGGTCTTTGATGCCCACGGCTTTCAGGAATCCATTCCTCACTTCAGCCTCCTTGTCCCGCCAATCCGTCTCCGCCGACTCCGCAGGCATCACGATGGAGCCTCCGGCGATCATGCAGTGCCCTCCGGCCGAACCCGCGCCGAGCAGACGGGTCAAAAGACGCCCGGCGCGCGCGTCCGTCTTGCGCGAGCGCAGGGAGACGTAGAGCCGCCCGCCGTAGCGCCCGGTGCAGAAGGACCACTTCATATTCTCGTGCGTCAACAGAAAATCCGCCATCTGCGCCACGCGGTCCGGCGTGGGGACCTCGCCCAAGTGCACGCCGATGACCTCGCGCAGGGTGAAGGCATCGCGGATGGCGCGGCTGAGCAGGCTGAAGAATGCTCGCGGATGCGGCGGGTTCTGGATGCGCGACAAAGCCTTGGTGTTGCTGCGCTGGACCATGGACAGATAGGCCTGGACGTCGCGCGGCCCCGCGTCCCGACCCAGGTTCTCGGTCTCCGAGGAGATGCCGTAGGCGATGGCCGTGGCCAGACGCGTAGGGATCTCGAGTCCGCTGGCGAAGAGGATCTCGGCGGCGATCGTGGCGGTGGCGCCGGCCGAATGGTCGACCCAGAGGAAATCCGCCTGCGTCTTCGGGTGCGCGGCATGGTGGTCGATCACCAGGACCGCGCGGCGGCGCACCTTGAAAGGGTTGTTCTGGAAGGGCGGCTGGGTATCCACGAGCGCCACGTTCTCGTAGCGCTTGAGGTCGTCGGCGCGCAGGGGGCGCACGGGCAGTCGCAGGGTCTTGGCCATGCGCTGGTTCTCGATGCGTCCGATGATTCCGCCGTAGGCGATGCGGCAGCGCACGCCGTAGAGCTTCTCCGCGACGTAGGCCAGCGTGGAGGCCGTGGCCATGGCGTCCGGGTCCGGATGGTTATGAGTGAGGATGAGCAGAGGGGAGATCGCCTTGCCTTGCTTGGCGCAGAAGTCCAGGAGGTCCTGCGGGGAAGGGATCTCGCTCATCGCCTGGGACTCATGATCACCCGCACCGCCGCCGGCTCCATGCGAACGAGCACGATGCCCTCCGGAAGCAGGATGGATTCCCGCCCCAGGAAGAGTTCGCTCTCTCCGGCATCCGCGCGCGCGACGTCCAGATGCGCCCGCAGCCTGGAAGAATCGAGGTGCTGGATGCTGCGCCGGGCGCCGGCAAGCACCGCGCGGACCGCCGCGGGCTCCACCGCGCTCACGCGCAGGGAGACAGGCACGTTGTGCAGAGCCACCGGGATGTCGTACTCGCGCAAGGTCGGCTTCTCGCTGTAGACGAAATGGAACCAGAAGCCGAAGGCGAGCAGGACCGCAGCGACCTTGGCGTGGAGATTGCGCCGCCAGAACGGGATCCCGGGCGAACCGGAAGGGAGCTTCTCTTTGCGGAAAGCGTCGATGCGCGCGCGCAGGTCGCCCAAATCGCGGATCTCTTCCAATCGCCCGTCTTCGGCCACGGAGATCTGGCCGCGCTCCTCGCTGACCACGATGCACAAGGCGTCTCCGAGTTCGGAAAGCCCGATGGCCGCGGCGTGCCTCGTTCCGAGGCGGGCGTTCTGCGCCAGGTCGCGGCCCAAAGGGAGGTAGACGCTGAAGCGCTCCACGCGCTCGCTGCCGATGACCATGGCGCCGTCGTGGCCCTCGGAATGCGGGTCGAAGATGCTCATGAGCAGGGCTCGCGAGATCTTGCCGTCCAACTGGTGCCCCTCGGTGATATGCCGCTCGATGGGATCGCGTCCGCGCAGAACGATGAGAGCTCCGTACTTCTCCCGCGCCAGCTCGCCCAAGGCCTGGACCAGCTCCGTGATCTCCGCGTCCGGATGGGGGGCGACGCGGCGGCCGCCCATGCTGAAGACGGCCACGCGCTCGAAGAAATGCCGGATCTCCTCCTGGAAGATGACGATGAACGCGAAGAGCGAGACCGCGAAGAAGCCCTGGAAAAGATAGGCCGTCAGCGTGAGGTCGAGCACCCGGGCGATGATATAGACGCCCGTGAGGATGAGCATGCCGATGACCACGAACGCGGCCTTGGTCCTGCGGAACCACGCCCACGCCAGATAAAGGAGGAGGGAGACGATGGCCACGTCCAGGGCATCGGCAAGCCGCAGATTCGAGAGGAAAAGCGAGATCCTCGTCATGGTGTTGTTAGAGGATACCCGCCTCGACGTATCAAGTCAAGCCGGTCCGACGAGAAGGGAATACGAGTCTGGGCGCCGTGCATTAAGGAAAGAGGGGACACCCCTTCGGACCCTTCTCCCTCGCCACCCGCCGCGTACCCCGCACCCTTAATAAAAAAACTTCCGAACCAGGAATTAATAACTCTGCTTCCCGTCATTAAGAGGATTCCCTGATGGATATTTATGTTCCTGAGGATTTGAGGGTTCGGGACCGCGATATTTGTTGAGTTCCCGCTGCTGATCCTCCCAGTCCTTCTCCCTCCGGCGGATCTCGTCGATCTTGCGCTGCTCTTCCTGCTGCCGCGCGTCCTCTTCCTGGGTCCGCCGGAGCTTGGCGTTGTAGGCATCCTGCGCGAACTTCCGGTAGGCCTCGTAATTCACCGCCAAAACGGCCGGAGGAGTATAGAGATCACGGTTGTCCTTGAGCAGGGAGGTCCCGACGGCGAGCGGGCAACCGGATAAGCGAGCAAAGAGCTTTTCCTGTATCTCCGCTTCCGTGAGCTTTCCCTCGCTGATATGCCCGCCGCAGGGAAACCAGTCCGGCAGAGAGTCCCGGGTCGCGCCGTCCGGATAATTGCACCAATCCCGCGCGGTCTGCACGATCTTATCCACGTAGCCGTCGGGACAAACCAGATAGGCCGTCTTGCGCAGGGAATCTTCCAGGGGGGCCCACTTCCCGGGACGCAGCCGCAAATTCAAAAGGTTCATCTGACATCGCGACCGGTTATCGCTACCTCGCTGATAAGAAGGCCAGGCATCGCCCAAGAGTTGCTGATACTCGGAATCATCCATGCCAGACTTCCTGCAAGTGTCGTCCCAAAGCGCCGAGAGCTCTTGTTCTCCAGACCTTCCAGTGCCATACGGAAACACGCAGAATAGTCCCGCCCGCTCGACGATCTTCGGCAAGGCCTCGATGCAGCGCTGCTTGTTCTCCGCGTCTTTCCGGGCTTCTTCGGCCTGCGCCGCCTCTTGCTGCTGACGCGCTTCTTCATCTTTCCGGCGCTGCTCCTCGGCCAGGCGCAGCGCCTCTTCCTGCTGCCGCGCTTCGCGCTGGGCGTCGATCCGCTGCTTGAGCTCACGCGCCTCCGCAAGCTCCGCGTTGGCCTGGGCAATAGCCTCTCCCCAGATCTCGCTCTTTTTCTCCTCGACCGCGGAGTTCTGATCAGATCTCATCTTCCGCCAGGGTTCTTTCAGGACTTTTTCTCCTGCCAAGAAACCGTAGTACGCTTCCCGATAATGGCCGAGAACGCCGTCCTTGGCGTATTTCCCGTCGAAATCCATGACCATGAAAGCACCGGGCTTTTTTTTGTGCTTTCCTTTCCAGACACGCTCAAGATTGGACGTCCGCAATGGCAGGAGGCCCACGACGTTCGAGAGGTTTGCTTTGACTTCCCTGTCGTACAACGCTTCGTACGCCAGTTGTCCTGTGGATAGAACGCCCTTGCCGATGCGCAGCGCGTCGCCGGCCGCGTTCTTTGACTTGCGCACGCCTTCGCCGCCCAACTGCACCAAATCCCAATCTCCCCGCACGAAGACCACTTCAGTCCCGGTGTATTGGCTGAGGAGCGCCCATTTCTCCAGATCCCGCTCAGGAACGCCGAGCACCACGATCTTTTTAGGCGGCAG
>JBAZUV010000009.1:0-126204 GCA_041661185.1 Elusimicrobiota bacterium | reverse complement strand
CCCCATAAGAGAGAACCCGGGCGCTGACGCGCAGGAAGCAGATGAACGGATGCATCCACAAACAACCACTACCGTGTGGCAGGAGTCTTATTGCCCCTTGACGCCAAGTGCCCTAATGAGTGGCACCTATATCTATTCGGTGCGGATCGTGGCGCCTTTTTCTATAGGGAGCAGGCAGGAGAGGGCTTCGCCGCGGCCGTCTTCGGAGGAGAGTTCCACGCGGATCCTTTCCGGGTTGACCATCAGATGCGAGGCGGCGTAGCGCCGCAGGGCCTGCGCCCGCTTCCGGTTCAAAGGAGAGGACTTCCTGACGCGCAGTTCCATGCGCAGGGGTTCGTCTCGTCCGAAGGAGGAGTCCATCTTTTCGGCCAGGGCATCGAGGAGCTCTGAGTATTCCTTAAGCACTTTCGCGGAGCCCGGGGAGAAGAGCCGCTCCAGCGAGATCTCCATGCGCGAGGAGCCCATGGCATCGTGGTAGATCAAGGACGGGATATCCACGGGTTCGGTCTCGAGCACATAGGTCTTGGCGCCGCGCTCGGCCTTGAGCCGCAGATGATAGCGTCCGCCCGCGCGCACGGCCATGCGTCCGGCCTCGTCGGTTCCGTTCCAATCCATGCGCTCGCGCAAAGGGCCCGCGCCTTCTGCCCGCCAAAGGACCTCGTCTTCGGAACGGGCTTCCAAGCGCCAATGGCTGCAGTCGCGCGTCACGGGCTGAGGCGATAAGAGCAGGAAGGGCGGTTCCGGGAAGGGCGCGCGCAGGCGCCGCTCCAGTGCCGAGAGACGGAGCTTGGGGAGCACGATCTCATCTTCGGATCGGTAAAGGCTCAGGGACTCGACGACTTCATCGACGACGGCCGCATCCGGTTCCGGGGGCATGGCCTCCACGGGCGGCGCGCCCAGTCCCTTCCCCTTGATGGTGATGTCCTGCGAGACCACGGCGCCTTTCTCTTCCCGGGCATTCTCCGCGCAGAGTCCGTCGCATGAGGAGAATGCGAGGAGGAAGAAGATCGCGGGCAGGGTCTTCATCGGATGGGGTCCGCGGCCACGGAGATTCGCCGGGCTCCCGCGCGCTTGCAGGCCAGGAGCAGGCGCTGGACGCTGCGGTAAGGCACGCGCTTATCCACGCGAAGCAGGACCGTGCGGTCAGGATCGCGGACAAGCTCCGCGGACAAGGCGGCCTGCAGGCCTTCCCAGTCCGTCTCCTGCGAGGCTACGGCCAAACGCTCATCTTGCGCGCAGGTCACGGCCAGGGTGTTCTCCGTGGAGGATTTTTGGGCCGCGCGCGGAAGTTCGATGGGAGTGTTGGGATACGAGAGCAGCGGCGCCGTGACGAAGAGGATGACCAGGAGCACCAGCGAGATGTCGATGACCGGGATGATGTTCACTTCGGTCATGGGCTCGGCCTCGGAGCCGGAGGCGGCCAGCTGGGCCAAGGGATAACGGCTCATCGCGGGGACTCCTCTTGGGTCTGGACCAATGCGACCTCGCCTGCGCCGCAGTCCTTGAGCGTCTCCAGAAGGAGCACGACGCGGCCGTGCGCCGTGTCCGGATGCGGGGCCAGGAAGACTTTCTTGTCCTTGCGGTTCTGGATCTCCAAAGTGATGAAGGCCATGAAGTCGCCTAGGGCCGCGAAATCCTGGCGGCCTACGGAAATGGCTTCCGGCGTGAGGACCACGGTCAGGACCGGTTCGGCATCCTCTTGCGCAGGGGCAGGTTCCTTGGGCGCTTCCCCAGGCGCCTCGTCGGACTTTGCCGCGGTCTGTATGCGCAGGGCCGCGGGAGTCATCATGGGCGAGAGGACCAGCAGGAGGATGAGCAGGACCAGCGAGACGTCGGCCAACGGCACGACGTTGACCTCGCCGATCTCCTTGGACTCCTCCGTCTTCATGAATGGATGCATGTCATTTTATCTCGCAGCGCAGAAGAGCCAGTTCCAGTATCCAGAGGTCGAGGATGGCCATGCGCCGGCGGGCCGTGAGCGTGAAGTAGTTGTAGAGCACGGCGCTCACCACGGCCACGGCGATGCCCGCGGCGGTCGTGACCAGGGCCTCGGAGATGCCGGCGGCGACCACGGTCGGGCCGCCTGTTCCGGCCGCCGAGAGGTCGTGGAAGGCTCTCATGATCCCGAGCACGGTGCCCATGAGCCCGATGAGCGGAGCGATGAAGCTCGCGGTGCCGAAGATTCCCACGCGGCGGGAGAGGTCCAGATGGAAGCGCTGGCGGTAGAGCTGAAAGATCTCCACGAGCCTTTCCGTTGAAGGATTCGAGAGAGAGAGCAGGTGCGTGAAGGCCCGGGCCAGGAGGCCCGGCTCATGACGGCAGGCGTTCAGGGCGGAGGAGACGTCGCCTTCCTCCAAGGCGGCGCGCACGCGCTGCCAGAGCGCTTCCGGGAGCCGGTGGACTATCCAGAAGGCGTAGAGGCGTTCGAGCGCCTGCCCGAGCACGAGGGCCGAGAGCGCGAAGAGGACCGGCATGGCGATGCTCAAGCGCATCATCTGCGAGAGGGTCATGTTCTGCATGGGTTCAACCTTCCTTTCACGGTTTCTATCATTTGTCTCATGGGGTCGTCGATTTCCAAGCCGAGTGCCGGGTCAGGACCTGCATGCGGCCCAGCGCGGTCTTGCGCAATCCGCCGTCCGCTCGGTCGCGTTTGACCACTTCTGCGTAGAGCGGCAGGGCTTTGAGCGGCTTTTCCTCGAGTTCGTAGAGCAGTCCCAGGCGCAGGAGCCCGTTGAGCCGATGCACGTCGTCTGCCGGAGAGAGGTCGGTCAGCCGGGAGTAATCCTTGAGCGCCGCGGCGTTCTGGCGCAGCTTTTCCCGGCAGCGTCCGGCATTGAAGAGCGATTGGCTCAGGCTCGGGCCGCTGCGGACGCTCTCATAAGCTTTCGCCGCGTCCTCGATGCGGCCGGCGTCCTCTCGCAGGGCGCCGAGTTCGGCCCAGGCTTGGTCCGCGCCGGGATAGGAGCGGAATCTTTTCAAGAGCGATTCCAAGGCAAAGAGCGCTTCCATGTTCCGTCCTGCTTTGCGCAGGGCCAAGGAACGGTTGTAGAGCGCATCCGCGGCCGCCGCGCCTCCGCCCGCCTGAGCGCGCTCGTAGGCCGAGGCGCTGGCGTTCCAGTCTCCTGCCGCGAAGAGCAGGGTCCCGAGCCGGAACTCCGCTTCTGCGGCCTGCTCGGAGCGCGGGAAGCGGGAGACCAGATCCTGATACACGAGGACGGCCTCGCTGCTTTTGTCCAGCTTCTCCAGGCAGCGTCCGCGAGCCAGCAAGGTCCGGGCCAGGGACGGGTCCTTGGGAAAATCCTGGGCCAGGCGCGCCAGGTGGAGCTGCGCCCGCGCCAGGTCGCCCTGGGCCAGCGCGGTGCGCGCGATCTCCGCGCGGATGCGGGCGGTGATCGGTCGTTGCGGCACGAGGTCCAGGGCCGCGTCCAGGCCGGTATTGCCGCGGTCGTCCTGCCAATAGCAGGTGATGAGCAGTTCCGCCACGTCCGCGGCGCGAGGATCGTCGGGATGCGCCGAGAGGAAGCGGCTGTAGAGCTTCGCGGCGTCGCGGTATCGCCGCGTGTTGTAGCGCGCCTGCGCGATGAGCAGTTCGGATTCCTTGGCCCGGTCTCCCCCCGCGCCGGGCGTGCGGGCCATGAGTTCATAGTGGCTGACGGCCTGCTCCGTCTCCCCGGATTCCTCGAGGAGCTGGCCCAGCTGCAGATGCGCGTCCGAGGCTTGCCGCGAGCTTGGGTTCTTGCGCAGGAGCTCCGCCAGGACGCGGGCGGCTTTGCGCGAGTCGCCCGCGCGGCGCAAGGACAATCCCTGCTGATAGAGGGCCAAAGACTGCTGAGGATGACCGGGATAGAGGCGCAGGAACTCCGCGTAGGCCGAGGCGGCCTCCTTGAACTTGCGTCCGCGCAGCAGGATGTGTCCCAGGGAGAGCCGGGAGGCGGAGGCGAGCTTGTCGAGGCCCGCGGCCTGCGCGCGGTCCACGGCCTCTTTCATCCTTCGCGCGGCTTCCTCTCCGCGTCCTGCCGCGTCCTCGGCTGCGGCCAAGGAAGCCAGGGCATAGGCCTGCACCGGAGAGCGCACGGGTCCGCGGACCGCTTTGCGCAGGGATGCGAGCGCCTCCTCCTTGCGGCCCAGCGAGTCTTGCGCGGCCGCGAGCCAGACCTGGGAGAGAGTTTCCCAGCGTCCGGCCGGCTCGTCCTCGGAGAGAGGCGCCGCGGCGGACTGCACGCAGGAAAGGTCTCCTTGCGCGTAGCATGCGGCCGCGAGAAGATAAGAGGCTTTCGCGCGAAGTTCCGCCTCAAGGGCCGAGCGCCGCGCTTGTTCCAGGAACTTGGCCGCGGCCACGTATTCCCCTTGCCGCAGCAGGAGCGCGCCCTGCAGAAGCCGGACTTCCTCGACTGCGGGATGGCGGGGAGCGCGCTTCAAGAAGCGGGCGCATTCCTGAAGGGCCTGGGCCGTGCGGCGGGCCTTGAGCGAGGTCTGGATGCGTGCCAGGGATTCCTCGGGCGCATCCTCCGGCGGCAGAGAGGAGGAGGCTTCTTCCTGCACGGCGGCGTCCTCCGCGCGGCCGTCCTCGCCCAAGGCCGCGAGCAGATGTCGTCCCCGCTCGGCCCATTCCGTCTCCGGATAGCGGCGCAGCAGTATGCGCAGATGCTTGATCGCACGCTCGTAGTCTTTCTCGCGCACCGCGAGCTCCGCGCTGCGGAAGAGGTCCAAGGCCATGAGAGGCGCCGCGGGTCCTCGGGTCTTGAGGCTCGATCCTATGGAACCCTTGAAGTTCGAGCCCGCGGCTGAGAAATCCTTTTGCTGGTAGCGGAGCTCTCCTGAGACGGCCGAGGCTTCCATGGAGAAGGAGTGCCAGGTCTCGGGCTGGAATTCCTCCTGCGCTTTCTCGGCGCAGAGCGCCGGAATCGTCCAGGAGAGCAGCGAGAGCAGGAGGAGCGTTCTCATCATCCGGTGGTGAAGCGCAGGGTCACCACGCCCCAGGTATCCGGGGCGGATTTCCCGGGGATGGGCTCGAATCGCCAGTGCAGGAGGGCGTCGAGCGCGCGGCGGTCCAAGTCCGGGAAGCCGGAGGTGCGCCGGACCGCGGCCGCGCGATGAACGCTGCCGTCGCTCAAGACTTGGAAGCGGATCTGCACGGAAAGATCGAGCCCTCGTTCCGCGACCCAGTCCGGGCAGCGCGGGATCTCCCGATGCAGGAGCCGTCGATTGCCGATGGGGCCTTCCAAGGACCATGCGGCGCCTCCGCCGTCCTGCGCCGGGCCGCCGCCCGAGGGCCGGACGTTCTCGGAGAGAGTCCCTCCGCGTCCCTCCGCGTTTTTGAGCGCGGGTTCGGAGAGGCCGTTGAGCAGGGAAGCCGCTTCCGAGCGGCCCACGGCGAGTCCCGCGGCGGCCGGGGCGGCGCCCGCGGGGGCGTCGCTCAACTGTTCATCCGGAGAGGGCAGCATGGCGAGCTGAGCTTGGAGCTCCGCCCGGCGGCGTGCTTTTTCGGCCCGCGCCTCGGCCAAGAGCCGGGCTTTTTCAGCGCGCTTCTCGGCCAGGAGGCGCGCCTTTTCCTGCGCCAGCTGGATGCGGCGCTCTTTCTCCTCCTGCCGCCGCGCCAGGCGTTCCTCGCGCAGGCGCTTTCGGAGCTCCAATTCCTGAGGCGTGAGCGCCGGTTTCTTCACCGCGGCCTTGCGGGCGAGCTTCTTGGGTTCCGGCAGGCCGGCCTTGAGTTGTTCCGGCCGGTAGACTCCGGGGCCGTAGGCCGGGACCGCATCCTTCTCCTCGGCGGATGCCGGCATGGGCGCCAGTGAGGCAGAGGGCGCTTCCACGAACTGCACCGGGATGGACTTGTCCTCAGGAGGGACTGCCGCGCTCCAGAGGAACAAGGATGGATCCTTGACGAGCAGGAACGCGTGCAGGAGGACTGCCGCGGTCCAGAAGCCAAGGTCCTTGCGTGTAAAGGAGTCCTGTTCGGCGGATGGACTCATGTCCATATATAAGTAAGTATGAAAGATAGCCCGCTGGTGAAAGAGTGTCTTTAGGCCTTCTGAATCCTAGGCCCTAAGACCTATGCGCTCTTTCGCGGCGAAGCGGATAACCCTGCGGGAAAATTTGTAAAATCCTTTTCACGGGCCTGTAGCTCAGCTGGGAGAGCGCTTCCTTCGCAAGGAAGAGGTCAGCGGTTCGATCCCGCTCAGGTCCACCAGTTTGAAAATAGAACACCCCCTTCGTCTAGGGGGTGTTCTATTTTCAAACTCTTGAGCCCAAAAGGATCGAACCGCTGACCGGCTATGAAAGAGAAGGGCCGATGCCCTGCCGGCGGGCCGAAGGCCCGCATCGGCCCTGCGGTTCGATCCCGCTCAGGTCCACCAGTTTGAAAATGGAGCACCCCCTCGTTTAGGGGGTGCTCCATTTTCAAACTCTTGTAGCCCGGATTCCGCGCAGTATTTCCGCTGCGGTTGTCGCCGTGTTGAAACCCCTCCGGAAAAATTCAGACATGGACAGATTTGAGGACTGAATTTTTCCGGCTATCGGATCGTTTTTAGAATTCCTTGAGCGATAGGGCGGAGAGATCCTTCTCCGCTGCGGGATATTTTTTCAAGGAACTTGACCGTTTTCGGAGAGGAATAGCGCCCCCTCTTCAGCGCGCCCAGCAAGACGCGCAGCACTTGCGGATGTTTTTCCTTCCGGCCGCGTGCGAGGAGCCCTTCTTCGATCTCGCGCGCGGGGATGAAGCCCATTCCCAGCGAGGCTGCCGCGTATTCGCGCGTCTCAGGATCTCGATCCGATAACGACTTGATCAGCGCGGCCCGCAGCAGGGGGTCGGCGGAGAGATCCACGCCCACCTTCTTCCCGAACGCCGTGCCGTCCTTGGATTTGGAGGCGATATGCTTGAGGGATGCGAGGCGGCCGATGGCCAGCGCGCAATGTCTGCGCACGAGCATGTCCTTGTCGGTTAATCCGGCGCGCAAGAACGGCAGAGCTTCATTTCCTATGTCGGACCGTGCGGACTGTTCCGAGAGTCCCCGCGCTGCGTCCTGACGCAGCAAAGCGTTCGAGGATGCCAGGGCTTGAAGGAGGCCCGTCGTGGAAGAGCTGCTTTCTTCGGCCATGCCGAGACACGGCAAGAGGGATAGACTGATGCATAATAGAAGGCTGCTTTTCAGAGCGCGCAATGTCATGGAGGCCCTCCGCTGACCGTGACCTGGAGGGTCTGGGGCTCGTCGGTGCTCGATATCTTCGGCAAGCCCAGCTTGAACCAGAGCAGGCGCTGCTGGCCGTGCGCGATGTCCGTGCCTGTCTGGCCGATGGCGAACCGCGCCGCGTCGCAGGATGCCGAGGTCTCCGCCAGCCGATCCTCCGGACCGAAGTCGAGCGCGGCCGGCTGGGCGGGGTTGAAACCTGCCTGGAGCGTCAAGGTATCGACGCCCGAGGAGGCCGCGATCTGCCAGGGAGAGCCCGGAGTGGTCACGGAGGCCCGGATCTTGTATGTGGCGCGGCATGTCCCAATATTCGTGACCAGGATGCTCGTCGAGATCAGGAGTTCCGTGTCGATGGGGATATTCCCGATGTTCAGGTCATGCGTGGATTGCAGGACGCCGTAGTCGACAAAGGTCGATGAGGCTAAGGAAGCTGAATAGACGGGGACGGAGTTCCAGTTCAATGTCCCGATCCGGAAATAGTAGGTGGTGCAGTATTCCAGAGCAGTCCCGAGTCCGAGAGTGAGCGCATTCTCCGACACATTGCGGGATATCGACGAGATGATGACGCCGCCGGGCAGCAACGCGCCGAAATTCGTGGAGGAAGCCGACAGGATGTAGCCTTCAGCGGTCTTCGAGGACGCCTCAGGCGGAGAAGAGGGCAGGGTCGTCCAAGTGAGGGTTGCGGACGTGTCGTAGACCGCCAGGAAGGGTTCGGCAAGGAAGGACGTCGGAAGAGACAGCGTGGCCGTTGCCCCCAAGAGCGTGAAGGGGCCGGTCTCCGAGGCCCAGTTAATCGAGGTGGTCCGGAAATAATAGGTGGTGTTGGGGTCGAGTCCGGAGACGGTCAGCGTGGATAGCTGGAAATTGGGCGTGGAAGAGGAGTAGGCGAGCCCCCCCGGCGTCAGGGTCCCGAAGTTCGTGGAAGAGGCTTCCAGGCGGTAGCCCTCCGATGTCTCCGCCTGCGGCGTCTGGGGCCTGGCTTGCCAGGCCGCGGTGACGGAGGAGCGGAAGACTCCGAGGAAGGTCGTCGCCAATGTCGCGGGCTGCTTGGCCAGGGTTGTTTTTTCCAGGGTCGTCGAATCGCTGTCCTGCCCGCAGCTGCGTCCGCGCACGAAGAAGGAGTGCGTGGTGTTGGCCGCGAGCTGCACGGTGGTGTGGGAGGTGGTCTGCTCGCTCAGGAGAGGAGACTGTCCGTTGCCTCCCGTGGAGGAGAAGAGCTGGTAATCCGCCGCGCCGTTTGAAAGGAGCCAGTTCCAGTGGATGGAATCCGAGGAAGCGTAAATCGCGGAGAAATTCGCGGGCGCTTCGAGGGTGTCGGTGGAGGAGACGGTTCCGTCGGCTCCCGAGGAACTGGTGCCCGTGCCGCCGCTCACGTCGTAGGAGAGCCCGCAGGCCGAGCCGGATTGGAAGATATTCACGGAGATCCTCCCGCCCGCGCCGCCTCCTCCCAAGGTCGCTCCGCCCGGCGCGCCGAGCGCCTTGAGCGTTCCGGTGCCGTTGAATATCTGCGCCTGCAGGTTCACTCCTCCGCCTGCGCCGCCTCCGCCCGAGCCCGTGCCGCTGACGGTGTGCCCGCCGCCGGCGTCGATCATTCCGTTGATGCGCATAGTCTGCGCCTTGACGATGAAGAGCCCTCCGCCTGCGCCGCCCACGCGGCCCGTGCCTGCCGCGATGCGCCCGCCTCCTCCGCCTGAGCCGAGGAACGCGGGATCAGTCTGGGAGTCATTGGCGCTGCCGCCGCTCCCGCCCGTTCCGTTCGACCCTGCTCCGCCGTGTCCCGCGCCGCCGCCGCCCGTGTTGTTGATGGAGGTTCCCCCGCCCGCGCCCGGGCCCTTGCCCACGAGGTTGGCGGCGCCGCCTGCGTAGCCGCGTCCGATCGCGGTCATGGTGGCGCCCTCTTGGAGATCGAAGAGTCCGGCCACGTCGAGGTCCGCTTCGTAATTCTGCTCCGTGCCGTTGGAGAGGTGGCTCAGGCTCGATCCTGAGACCAGGGTGAAGTCCCCGTTGGTGCGGAATGTCCAGGTGGTGCCCAGGGTGATGCCCGCGCCTTTGTAGACGATCACGTCCCCGCCGGAGGCGATGGTGGTGGATAAAACGAGTCCGGAAGCGACGCCGCTCGTAGGACTTCCCACGGTGAGGCTTGAGAAGCTGATCTGCGTCGCGACCGCGTATACGCTGGCGGCGATGTTGATGGTCACCGAGTCGTTCTTTCCCGGCACGCCCGAGGGGCTCCAGTTTCCGGCCGTGTTCCAGAGGCTGTTGGTCGCGCCGGTCCAGCGCTTGGGAGAGGTCAGGGTCTTTGTCGCCCCGACGACCGCGAAATTGGGCGCGCCGTTATGATTGAGCGCGGCTGCGCGCAGATAGTAGGTGGTGCCGGAGTCGAGGTTGTCGACTGTGAGCGTGTTGAGATTCCCGTTGATCGTGGCCGAGCTCAGGAGATCTCCATCGTAGTCCGGGGAAGTCGACGCTTCCAGGCGATAGCCCTGGCAGGCGACGAGGGTCCACTGCGCGGCGGCGGAGGCGATGTAGACCTTGCCTGCCGGGAAGAAGGGCGAGCCCGGGGCTTGGGCCAGGGTGGAGGTTGAGCCCAAGCTTATGAAGTTCCTGGCGCCGCCTGGGTTGATGGAGCCTGCGCGGAGGTAGTAGGTGGTGTCCGCGGCCAGGCCCGCGACGGAGAGTTCCGAGGCCCCCGCGTTGGTTGTTGAGGAACGAAAGAGAGGGCTGAAGCTTTGGTTGACCGAGGCTTGGAGATCATAGCCCTGGGAAGCCGTCGGGGTCCAGGATGCGCTCATGCTGGAGACGTTGATCTGAGAGAGGGCCGCGTCCGAGAGGAAGCCGGCGAGCGTGGCCGTGCCCGGGACAGCGGCGAAATTCGGGACTGAGTTCCAGTTCAAGGCGCCTGCTCGGAAGTAGTAGGTGGTGGAAGCGAGCAGGCCCGTGAGCGATAGAGTGGAGAGGTTCACGTTGGGAGTCATGGAGGAAAGGATCGTCCCGCCCGGGCTGAGCGCGCCGAAGTCGGTGGAGGAGGCCTGCAGGCGGTAGCCCTCGCAGGTCGCGGACTGGGGGCTTGCGGGCAGCTTGACCCAGTTCAGGGTCGCGCTCGTCTCGTAGAGTACGTAAGCCTGCAGGTTCGAGATCAAGGAGGATGCGGTGGCGGTCGCTCCCAGGGAAGCGAAGTTGGCCGCGGAGTTCCAGTTCAGCGAGCCCGCGCGGAAATAGTAAGTCGTATTGCGGTCGAGGCCCGAGAGCGTCAGCGTGGAAGCGGCTTGTGAAGCCGTGGCTGAAGAGTAGGTGATCCCCCCCGGCAGCAAGGCGCCGAAATTCGTGCTGGAAGCCTGGAGCAGATAGCCTTCAGCGGTCTTGGAGGAGGCGTCCGGCGGAGAGTCCGGCAGAGCCGCCCAGGCGGCCGCCGCCGAGCTTTCGAACACCCCGAGGAATGTTTGAGCAAGAGTCTGGGGCGCGTTAGCCAGGGTCGCGGTGGAGCCCAGCAGGGTCATGGACGGGATGTTGTTGTGGTTGAGCGCTGAGACGCGCAGCGTGTATGTGGTGTTGGGCAGGAGCCCCGTCAGGGTCCCGAAGGCGTTGAAGGTCGTGGAGGACGGCAAGGCGCTTCCGGCGGCGAAGGAAGTCGAGGAGCCTTGCAGTCGATAGCGCGTGCCCGCGGGATTGGGCGGACTGCCGCTGCCCCACTGCGCGCTCATGCTCGTCGAGAACACCGAATAGAAGGTCGTCGCCGACTGATCCGGGAAACTCGCCAGGGTCGCAGAGGCGCCGAGCACGGCGTAGTTCGTGGCGGAGTTCCAGTTCAGGGAGCCTATCCGGAAATAGTAAGTGGTGTTGACGCTCAATCCGGAGACCGTAAGCGCGGAGAGCGATGCATCGGCCGTGGCCGAGGAATACAGCGCGCCCGTGAAATTCGGGGCTGTTGACGCAGAGATCGCGTAGCCCTCGCAGGTCTTCGAGGAGGCGTCCGGCGGGCTCGCGGGCAAGGGGGTCCAAGCCAGGGAGGCGCTGGAGAAGAATAGGTCCGTGAAGTCTGCGCCGGAAGGAGGCTGGGCCAAGGTCGAGGTGGATTGCGTTTGAGCATAGCTCGTGGTCTCTCCCCATATGGCGCCGACTTTCAGATAGAAGGTCGTATTAGGGTCCAGGCCCGAGACCGCGAGCTGGGTCATGGTCCCGTTGGAAGTCGCGGAGGAATATATGTCGCCCGTGAAGTCCGAGGCCGTGGAAGCGGCGGCTTCATAGCCGTTGTCGGAGTCCACGGAGTTCCAGTTCATGACGATGCTGGAGGCGTAGACCTTGAATATCCTCGGGACGTTGGGCGGAGCGCCCTCGAAGGTGACGGTCTTCGTCGAGCCCAAGAAGAGCGTGTTGGGGCTGGAGTTCCAGTTGAGCGACGCGACGCGGAAGTAATAGGTGACGTTCGTGGCCAGGCCGGTCACGGTCAGGGTGGAGGCCGCCATGCTCGCGGTGGCCGAGGAATAGACCGCTCCTCCCGGGTAGAGCGCGCCGAAGTTGGTGGAGGATGCCTGCAATCGATAGCCTTCCGCGGTCTTCGAGGAAGCGTCCGGAGGAGCTTTGGGCAAGGCGGCCCAAGCCGCGGTGATGGAACTTTGGAAGACGCCGAGGAAGGTCGCGGATAGCGGGACGAGCGGCGGGGCCAGCGTCGGCGCCGTGGCGCCGTTGGAAAGAGGGGCGCTGTTCATATCTTCGTCGAGCGCCCAGACGCGGACGAAGTAGGTGGTGTTGGGCAGGAGCCCGTTCAATGACGCTGATTGCGGATCAGAGGGGCAGAAAGAAGAGGAACTATCGAGCTTGAAGACGGCGGTGCTGAAGGCATAGGCCGTGAAGCTGGCGTAATCGAGTCGGTAGCGTCCGGCGTTCACGCAGCCGGCTGTCCCGTTGTCTCCGGGCGCGGACCAGGAAAGATTCAAGGTCGTGGAAGACGCCGCGGTCTGGGCTGAAAGATCGAGCACGCCGGAGGGAGGCGTGGTATCCCGGGTGACGGTCAATCCCAGGCCCGCGAAGTCGGGCGCTCTGTTCCAATTCAGTCCGCCTATCCGCGCGTAATAAGAGGTCTCCGAGTCCAGGTTCGCGAGGGTCAAGGTGGAAAGATTCACGTTCAGCGTCATGGATGAGCGCAAAGTCCCTGAGAAATCCGGGCGCGTGGAAAGCTGGAGCAGATAGCCTTCCGCGGTTTTTGAGGAGGCGTCCGGAGGAGATGAGGGCAGCGGGATCCAGTTGACGGTCAAGGATGTCCCGAAGACCGCGGCGAACTGCTGTGCGCTGATGGGATTGGGGAGCGTCGAGGTGGAGCCCAGGATCGTGAAGGGGCTGGTTTCTGATATCCAGTTGAGCGAGGCGGTGCGGAAATAATAGGTGGTGTTGGGGTCGAGTCCGGAGACGGTCAGCGTGGATAGCCGGAAATTGGGCGTGGAAGAGGAGTAGGCGAGCCCCCCCGGCGTCAGGGTCCCGAAGTTCGTGGAAGAGGCTTCCAGGCGGTAGCCCTCCGAAGTCTCCGCCTGCGGCGCCTGGGGTCTGGCTTGCCAGGCCGCGGTGACTGAGGATCTAAAGACTCCGAGGAAGGTCGTCGCCAATGTCGCGGGCTGCTTGGCCAGGGTGCACTTCTCCAGGGTCGTCGAATCGCTGTTCTGCCCGCAGCTGCGGCCGCGCACGAAGAAGGAGTGCGTGGTGTTGGCCGCGAGCTGCACGGTGGTGTAGGAGGTGGTCTGTTCGCTCAAAAGCGGGGATTGCCCGGAACCTCCTGTCGATGAGAAGAGCTGGTAATCCGCCGCGCCGTTTGAAAGGAGCCAGTTCCAGTGGATGGAATCCGAGGAAGCGTAAATCGCGGAGAAATTCGCGGGCGCTTCGAGGGTGTCGGTGGAGGAGACGGTGCCGTCGGCCCCCGAGGAACTGGTGCCCGTGCCGCCGCTCACGTCGTAGGAGAGCCCGCAGGCCGAGCCGGATTGGAAGATATTCACGGAGATCCTCCCGCCCGCGCCGCCTCCTCCCAAGGTCGCTCCGCCCGGCGCGCCGAGCGCCTTGAGCGTTCCGGTGCCGTTGAATATCTGCGCCTGCAGGTTCACTCCTCCGCCTGCGCCGCCTCCGCCCGAGCCCGTGCCGCTGACGGTGTGCCCGCCGCCGGCGTCGATCATTCCGTTGATGCGCATAGTCTGCGCCTTGACGATGAAGAGCCCTCCGCCTGCGCCGCCCACGCGGCCCGTGCCTGCCGCGATGCGCCCGCCTCCTCCGCCTGAGCCGAGGAACGCGGGATCAGTCTGGGAGTCATTGGCGCTGCCGCCGCTCCCGCCCGTTCCGTTCGACCCTGCTCCGCCGTGTCCCGCGCCGCCGCCGCCCGTGTTGTTGATGGAGGTTCCCCCGCCCGCGCCCGGGCCCTTGCCCACGAGGTTGGCGGCGCCGCCTGCGTAGCCGCGTCCGATCGCGGTCATGGTGGCGCCCTCTTGGAGATCGAAGAGTCCGGCCACGTCGAGGTCCGCTTCGTAATTCTGCTCCGTGCCGTTGGAGAGGTGGCTCAGGCTCGATCCTGAGACCAGGGTGAAGTCCCCGTTGGTGCGGAATGTCCAGGTGGTGCCCAGGGTGATGCCCGCGCCTTTGTAGACGATCACGTCCCCGCCGGAGGCGATGGTGGTGGATAAAACGAGTCCGGAAGCGACGCCGCTCGTAGGACTTCCCACGGTGAGGCTTGAGAAGCTGATCTGCGTCGCGACCGCGTATACGCTGGCGGCGATGTTGATGGTCACCGAGTCGTTCTTTCCCGGCACGCCCGAGGGGCTCCAGTTTCCGGCCGTGTTCCAGAGGCTGTTGGTCGCGCCGGTCCAGCGCTTGGGAGAGGTCAGGGTCTTTGTCGCCCCGACGACCGCGAAATTGGGCGCGCCGTTATGATTGAGCGCGGCTGCGCGCAGATAGTAGGTGGTGCCGGAGTCGAGGTTGTCGACTGTGAGCGTGTTGAGATTCCCGTTGATCGTGGCCGAGCTCAGGAGATCTCCATCGTAGTCCGGGGAAGTCGACGCTTCCAGGCGATAGCCCTGGCAGGCGACGAGGGTCCACTGCGCGGCGGCGGAGGCGATGTAGACCTTGCCTGCCGGGAAGAAGGGCGAGCCCGGGGCTTGGGCCAGGGTGGAGGTTGAGCCCAAGCTTATGAAGTTCCTGGCGCCGCCTGGGTTGATGGAGCCTGCGCGGAGGTAGTAGGTGGTGTCCGCGGCCAGGCCCGCGACGGAGAGTTCCGAGGCCCCCGCGTTGGTTGTTGAGGAACGAAAGAGAGGGCTGAAGCTTTGGTTGACCGAGGCTTGGAGATCATAGCCCTGGGAAGCCGTCGGGGTCCAGGATGCGCTCATGCTGGAGACGTTGATCTGAGAGAGGGCCGCGTCCGAGAGGAAGCCGGCGAGCGTGGCCGTGCCCGGGACAGCGGCGAAATTCGGGACTGAGTTCCAGTTCAAGGCGCCTGCTCGGAAGTAGTAGGTGGTGGAAGCGAGCAGGCCCGTGAGCGATAGAGTGGAGAGGTTCACGTTGGGAGTCATGGAGGAAAGGATCGTCCCGC
Source organism: Elusimicrobiota bacterium (assembly GCA_041661185.1). Classification (GTDB taxonomy): domain Bacteria; phylum Elusimicrobiota; class Elusimicrobia; order UBA1565; family UBA1565; genus JBAZUV01. The sequence continues at coordinate 111,462 of JBAZUV010000009.1, read as the reverse complement.
CTGGACTGAGCGCGCCGAAGTCGGTGGAGGAGGCCTGAAGGCGGTAGCCCTCGCAGGTCGCGGACTGGGGGCTTGCGGGCAGCTTGACCCAATTCAAGGTCGCGCTCGTCTCGTAGAGGCTGTAGACTTGCAGGTTGGTGATCAAGGCGGCCTTCGTGATCGTGGAGCCTGCCGAAGCGAATTGCGGGTGCGAGTTCCAGTTCAATGCCGCGACGCGCAGATAATAGGTCGTGTTCTTGTCGAGTCCCGCCACGGTCAGTCCTGTGAGCGAGCCGTTGGGAGTCGAGGAAGAGTAGTTCGTTCCCCCCGGCGCTGTTGCGCCGAAGTTCGTGCTGGACGCTTCCAATCGATAGCCTTGCGAGACCACGCTTGTCCATGCAGCGGAGGCGCTGGATTCGAATACCGTCGTGATCTGCACGGAGCCTGGAGGCTGCGCCGACGTCACGGTGGAGCCCAGGAGGGTTTCCGCGGGGATCCCGTTGCGGTTGACCGTCCGTACTCTCAGAGTATAGGTGGTGTCCGTGAGCAGGCCCTCGATGGCTCCGTTCATATCCGTCGTCTCCAGGAACAGCGTGAGGGTCCCGGGCTGAAAGGCCGTCGACGATGCCCGCAAGGCGTAGGTTTCTCCAGGGAGATTCGCAGGAGTCCCGGCGGCCCATTGAGCCGTGATGCTCGAAATGAAGGACGCCTGGATGGACGGGCTGCCCGGTCCGGGAGGAGAGGATAAGGTCGCGGTCTCTCCCAGGACGGCGTAATCGGGCGCCAGCGCCCAGTTCAGGGACGCCAGGCGGAAGTAGAACGTGGTATTGACGTCGAGTCCCGTCAGCGTCAGCGTGGAGAGAGCGGCGTTCAAGGTGGTCGAAGAGAAGATGATCCCTCCCGGCTCGAGCGCTCCGAAATCCGTGCTGGAGGCCTCCAGCCGATAGCCCTTCGCGGTCTTGGAGGACGCGTCCGGCGGGCTTGAAGGCAGGGGCAGCCAAGTCACGGTCGCGCTGGTGATGAAGAGCGCTTTGTATGCCGCGCCCGAAGGCTGCACGGCCAAAGTCGGCGTGCTCACGGTCGCGGAATATTTCGTGTCCGCGGACCAAAGGGAAGCCGTGCGGCAATAGTAGGTCGTGTTGGGGTCCAACCCCGTGATCGACAACTGCGAAGCCATCCCGTCGTCGGTCGTCGCGGAATAGACCGACCCTGTGAAGTCCGAGGCCGTGGAGGCTTCGGTCCTATAGCCCAGGTCCGAGTTCACCGGACTCCAGGCCAAAGCGATCTCGTGTTCGATCGTCCATTCAGCGCGGACGTTCCCGGGAGGCACGGCGCCCTTCAGGGTCTTGGTGGAGCCGAAGGCCAGGTAGTTGGCCCCGCCGTCATGGCCGAGGGCGCCCAGGCGGAAGTAATAGGTCGTGTCCGGGGCCAGACCCGCCACGGCCAGCGTGCTCAAGCCCACGTTCGTCGTGGCCGAACTGAGGATGTCTCCTCCGGGATAAAGGGTCCCGTAATCGGTCGAGGAAGCTTCCAGGCGATAGCCTTCCGCCGTGTCCGCGGGAGGAGCGCTCGCCAGCGGGACCCAGTTCGCCGTGATGCTGGTGGTGAACACGCTTTTGAACTGCGCTCCGTGGGCGAGGATCGGCAGCGTCGCGGCCGCCGCGCGATTGGAGCCGGAGCTGATGTTCCCGTCCGCGTCGAGGGTCCAAAGCTGGGAGTAATAGGTCGTGTTGGGCTGAAGTCCGCTCAGAAGCGTCTGCTGTTCCTGGCCTGGCTCGGCGCCGAGGGTCCACAGCGATTCCTGCGCGAGCGCATACTGGAACGGGCCTGCCTCGGAAGTCTCGCGCTGGAGGGCGCAGCGCGTGCCGGGCTGGTGCGTTCCGCGTCCGCCGTCGTAGCCGGGCGCCGTCCATGAAAGCGTCAGGCTCGTGGAGCTTTCCGAGACGGCCTCGAGCGTGCTCACCGTCCCTGGGAAGGAGCGTACCTCAAGGGAGCCCGCGCGCAGGATGGAGGCGCTCGAAGAGGTTGAGAAGGAGAGCTCTCCGACGGCTCCGGAAAGCAGGCTGGAGCCCGAACTCATCGCGTCCGCGCCGCCGGAGTTGACTGCGGGCGCGGAAAAGGTCCCGGCTGCCGCGCTCAAGAGAGCGCCCGCGCAGCAGCCCGAGATGATGAGTGCAGTGCGTCTGATCCGGCTCAGCATGAGTTTTCCAACGAATCCTTACTGGTTGAAGCTCAAGAAAGGCATGCCTGTTCCATCTACGATCGCGGTCGTGGTGATGGAGGAGGGAAGCGTCGTCCCACCTCCGGCGAGCGTTCCAACGCCTTTGATAAGTCCGGCCGCGGAGAGGGTAAATGAGCGCACCACGGGCGCGGTCCCTCCTGAAAAGGTCAGTGCCGCGTAGTATTGTCCCGGCGGGAGCAGTATGGGCGCGCCCGAGACATTCTCAACCTTGACTCCCGTGCTGCCGTAGTCCACAGAACTTGTTCCTCCGCTGGCTACCAAACTTCCGGAGGTATCGTAGATGCCCACGTCCCCGGTCACTCCTGCGCGCGCGGTGGTGACCTGTAGACGAATCTGGTTGAGACTCAATGTCCCGGAAAGCGTCCATGGAGAGAGGTAGATGGTTCCGCTGACCATGGTCAGAGTGGCGACCGCGCCATAAGGCAGCGTCGAGGCCGAAGTGATCGTGGAGGCGTAGGCGGGCTGCCACTGGGCAGAGGCCGCATTGTATTCCAAAGTCATCCCGTTGGAGGGAGCCGCGGAATCCAAAGAGTAGGTCCTCAGATGCGTGGCATCCACGGTGTTCCCATCGGTGGAATTAAGGGTTTTGTTTTCGAGCGTCTGGCTGGAGTCCGTATCTGCCAGGGTCTTATTGGACGTGCCCGTGCCGATGAAGAGAAGATTCTGCGTAGGCTCCCAGCGCACGACGCCTTCGATGGAGGACGCCGTCCCTTGCGGCAGGATGAGCCCGGAGCGCGCCGTGACCGTCGCGGCGGAGACATGGGTCAAGGCGTACACTCCTCCGGAACCATCGACCTGGAGCGTGCCTGCCTGCATGCGCATGCCGGAACTCGTATTGAGGCTGAAGACTGATGCGCCCGCGGCCGTGAAGCTGGAGCTTCCCGTGGCCTGGAAGGGGCCCGCGACCGTGCCGCTGGCCACGTGGAAAGAGGCGCCTGTCTGGAGCGTATTGGCGACCTGGACATAGCTGGTGTTGCCGGGCTTCAAGTCGTCGGCCAGCAAGGCCCGGAAAGACGCGGGCGACATCAGGAGCTGCTGTCGCGGAGTCATGGGGCTTTCGGGGGATACCTCTACTTCAAGATAGGCAGAGGCTCCGGTGAAAAGCGTCGTCGAGAGCGCGGTCTTGGACCCCAATTCCACGGAGAAGACTCCATTGTTCAACTGCACCCCGTTCTGAGCCTCGCTCCAGAGTGCGCTGCCTCCGGCGGGGGCGGCGAAAATCCTGAACGTGAGGTCCACGGAATCATTCCGGGGATTGCCCGCGGAATCGAGCAGCTTGCCCTGGAAGCCGATCTTCTGAGGGCTGGATGCGGCATGGCCGGAGCCCGCGAGGATGAAGAAGACTGCGCAAAGGCCCAGCAGCAGCCCGCAGCCGCGGGCGGATGTGATCCTGCGGCTTGCGGATTGAAAAACCGTTGGATGCACTAAACTGGAGTGTGTCATGGAGTCTCCTTCTTGGGCGATGATATTATGCAAGAACCTATAGGATGAAATATATTTTCTCGTTTGTGAAGAAGTAATATTCATATTTCAACGTCTGCTATTAAGTGTAGCCATTGGGTTTTGTATTCGCCTGAAAAAGCTGCGCAATTCTTGCGAAGTAAATTTCGCAAAACAACGAGCTCCGAAGTCCCGGCGTGGTCGAGACGGGCCGGCCGCGCGCAGCGGCTGTTCGCGTTTGTTGTAATTAGAGGAATTTTAAGAGGTGGCGCGTCGTCGATGGGAGTGCTATTATTTGAGTACGTTCCCACAGAGAGAGGATCCGTTCATGTACCGCTTCAATTTCTATCGGCTCGAGATTAGGAAGGGACAATACGGGAAAGGCAATCAGGTCTGCATCCGCGGAGAGATACAGAACTGTTCTCCCAGACCCTACAATGCCGTTTCCTTGCGCGCCATCCTGCGCCATGAGAGCAAGATCGTGGCCAACACCGTGATCGTCGTCAATGGGCTCGAGGGCGGCGCGACCAAGGCGTTCTCCAAGAGCATCGACGAGCTGGAATACGACCAAGCCATCTCTCCCGGCACGAAGTGCGAGTGCCAAGTCGAAACCGCCTACTAGCCGGAAAAATCCGCGCGTCTTAAGTCCGTCCATATCCGAATTTTTCCGGAGAGGGTTTCAACACGGAGAAACGGCGGCGGAAATAGGATTTGTCCTACGATGATTTCCGCGGCAGACGACGGAGATTCTCTTTGGCTTCGATGTTCCCGGGATCCATGCTCAGGGCCCGGAGGAAGCACTCTTGCGCGCTGCGCAGATCCCCGGTCGCGGCGAAGGCGGCTCCGAGATTATTGAAGACCTGCGGTATGGGCTGCAGCTGCGCGGCCAGGCGCAGGTGTTCCAAGGCCTGCTCGGGCCGGTCCAATCGCAGAAGGTCCAAACCGTAGTTGTAGCGGGCTTCCGGGTTCCTGGGCTTCAATGCGAGCACCTGGGCGTACTGGGCCAGGGCGTCCTCCGGAAGATCCAGGGCATCGAGCGCGACGCCGAGCCCGAAGCGGGCTTGCGCGTCTTTCGGGTCCTTCGCCAAGATCTTCGAGAGATACTGCACGGACCGCTGGGGCTGGCGCGCCGTCAGGAAAGCTTCCGAGAGCCCGAGCAGGGCGCCGCGGCAGTCCGCGTCGAGCGCGAGCGCTCGCGTCAGGTGGCGGAAGGCCTCGTCGATGTTCCCCTGATCCGCGCGCTTTCGTCCGATCTGAGCGTGCGCGACGGCAGCGGTCTTTGGGAAGAACCTGCAGCCTGCCCGCGCGAGCGGCGCGCGAAGGAGCCAGACCGCGCAGGCCGCGGCGGGGATCGATAGGGCCAGGAGCGCGAAGACTCTTTTTCGAGCGGACATCCCGGATCAGCCCTCGATGCGAAGGCCCAGTTCCTTGAGCTGTTTGGCCGAGACCGAGGAGGGCGCCGAGCTCATGAGGTCCAAGCCCTTGATCGTCTTCGGGAAGGCGATGACCTCGCGGATGGAATCCTCCCCCCGCAAGAGCGCGCAGAGCCGGTCGAAGCCGATGCCGACGCCGCCGTGCGGAGGCGCGCCGTAGTCGAGCGCGTTGAGCAGGAGCCCGAAGCGTTCGCGCATCTCCTCTTTCGAGTAGCCCATCAGGGCGAAGATGCGTTCCTGCACGTCGACGCGGTGGTTGCGCACCGAGCCGGAGCCGAGTTCCACCCCGTTGAGCACCACGTCGTACTGATGGGAGCGGATGGAGCCGGGATCGCTCTCCAGGAGAGGCAGGTCTTCGGCCAGCGGTGCGGTGAAGGGGTTGTGAGTGAAGGTCCAATGCCCGGTCTCCGCGTCCTTCTCCAGGAGCGGAAAATGCCGCACCCAGAGGAAGGCCCAGTCGCAGGAGGGCTTGAGTCCCAGGCGTTCGCGGTAGGATTTGTCCGCGGTGAAGAGTTTGCGCAGCACGCCCAGATGCCCGAAGGGCGACACGCCCGAGCCCACGCCGAAGAATGTGATGTGTCCTGAGCCCGGGCGCGCGCCGGTCTTTTCCTGCAGGGCCGCGAGTTCGGGCTCCTTGAGGAACTTGGCGATGGGCGACTGGATCGGGGAGTTCCAGCGGACCCAGGGCATTCCCTTGGCGCCGTTCTCCTTGAGCGTCGCTTCGAGCCGGTCGAGCTCGCTGCGCGTGAAGTCCGCTCCGGGGACGGTCAGCGCCGCGATCTTCCCTCCGTTGCGCACGGTCTCGCCGAAGACCTTGAACTCGGATGCGGCAAAGACCTCCGAGACGTCCATGAGTTCCAGGCCGTAGCGCAGGTCCGGCTTATCCGAGCCGAAGCGCCTCATGGCTTCGGGATAGTCCAAGGCCTTGAAAGGGGTTTTCAGCTCCACTCCCAGGGCGTGCTTGAATATCGCCTGGAAGAGTCCCTCGACGACGCGGTGCACGTCTTCCTCCGTGACGAAGGACATCTCCATGTCGATCTGCGTGTGCTCGGGCTGGCGGTCGGAGCGCAGGTCCTCGTCGCGGAAGGCGCGGGAGAACTGGAAGTAGCGTTCCAGACCGGAGACCATGAGGATCTGCTTGAAGATCTGCGGGGACTGGGGCAGGGCGTAGAAGGTTCCCGGATGGATGCGGCAGGGGACCAGGAAGTCGCGCGCGCCCTCGGGCGTGGACTTGGCGAGTATGGGGGTCTCCACTTCCGTGAAGCCCTGCGCGTCGAAATAGACGCGCGCGGCGTGCGCGGCCTTGTGCCGCGTCTGGAGATTTCCCAGCATGCGGGGCCTGCGCAGGTCGAGGAATCGGTATTTGAGGCGGGTGTCCTCGTTGGCCTTGACCTCTTCCTCGATCTCGAAAGGAAGGACCTTGGACTCGTTGAGCACGCGGATGTCCGTCGCGCGCACCTCGTATCGTCCCGTGGCGATGTGCGGATTCGCGTCGGGGCGGATGCCGAGCGTGCCTTTCACGCAGACCACGTATTCGGAGCCGAGTCCCTCCGCGGTCTTGAAGGCTTCGGCTTGGACGGGGTCGGCCGTCACCTGGGCCAGGCCCGTGCGGTCGCGCAGATCGAAGAAGTAGAGTCCGCCGTGGTTGCGGCGCGCATGCACCCAGCCCGCGAGCCGCACCTCCTTGCCCACGAGGTCTTCGCACAGCTCTGCGCACCAGAGCGACCGGTATTCGTTGTTCATGGTCGGGATTCCGTTGGAGAATTTGGAGCCTTGTCCTGCGGCAGAGAGGCGATCTTGTCCGCGGCCTGGAAGAGGGAGACGCGCTCCTGCGCTCCGCCCTGCAGGTCCTTGAGCGTACACTCGCCGGACTTGAGCTCTTCTTCTCCCAGGATGGCGGTCCAGCGCGCGCCGCAGCGGTTGGCTTCGCGCATCTGCGCCTTGAGGCTGGAGCCGAAGAGTCCTCCGGCCGCGCGCAGGCCCTTGGCCCGGCACTCGGCCAGAAGCTTGATGCCGGCGGCCTCGGCTTGAGCGCCGCGGCTCTGCAGGGCCACGAACACCGCGGGCCGCTCGGACGGGAGATAGGGCTTGAGCGCCGCAAGCGTCGGGTCGGCGGCCAGCGCGGCCATGAGCGTGCGCTCGACTCCGAGCGCCCAGCCCACGGCCGGGACCGCGGCTCCGCCCATGGAAGCCACCAGCCCGTCATAGCGGCCGCCGCCGGCCAGCGCGTCCTGCGCGCCCACGCCGTCGGCCGAGAACTCGAAGACCGTGCGGTTGTAGTAGTCGAGCCCGCGCACGAGGTTCGGGTCCGGGTAGACGTGCGGGCAGCCGTTTTCGTTGAGCGCGCGGGAGACCATGTCCACGTGTTCGGAGCACTTGAGGCAGGGCTTGAGCTTGGGCGCGGCGGCCGCGAGCTTTGGGCCGTCGGCCTTGCAGTCGAGCGCGCGCAGCGGGTTGCGGTGGATGCGGCGCCGGCAGCTTTCGCAGAGTTCTCCTTCGCGCGCGAGCAGGAACTCCTTGAGCGCGGCGCGGAAGGCCGGCCGGCAGGAGGGGTCCTCGTCGCAGCCCAGGTTGTTCATGCGCAGGCGGGTCTTTCCGGCCAAGCCCACGGAGTCGAACACGGCCTTCAAGGCGAGTATGAGTTCCACGTCCGCGCAGGGATGCGGGTTGCCTAGGGCCTCGACGCCGATCTGCTCGAACTCGCGGTAGCGTCCGGCTTGCGGCCGTTCGGCGCGGAACATGTTCCCGATGTAGTAGAGCTTGCAGGCCGGACCCTGTTGGGAGAGCGCATTGTTGAGGAAGGCGCGCACCGTTCCCGGAGTCCCCTCGGGCCGCAGGGCCAGGCGGCGGCCGCCCGCGTCCTCGAACTGGAACATCTCTTTTTCCACGATGTCGGTGGTCTCTCCCGTGGATTTGACGAATAGCTCATGGAGTTCCAGCGTGGGCAGGCGCAGCTCGCGCAGCCCATAGAGATCCAAGACCTTGCGCGCGGCCGCCTCGATGGCGGCCGTGCGCTCGGATTCCGGCGGGAGAAGATCGCGGAAACCGCGTACGCTCTGGATGTTCGTGGCCATATGGGTATCGGCGGGACGTCAGTCCGCGCTGTGCGCCGCGTCGCGGATGAGTCCCGAGAGCTTCACGAGATCGGGGACGAAGAAGTTCCCCTCCCGGACCTCGATGAGCGAAGCGTTCCTCAGCAGGGTGAGCGCGCGAGAGAGCGGCTCTCGCGTGGTGCCCACCAGGTCCGCCAACTCCTGGTGCGTGTAGCGCTCGCGCAGCAGCAGTCCGCGGCGGTAGGGCTTGCCGCAGTGGCGGGCCAGATCGTGGAGGGTCTTGGAGACGCGGCCGAGGATGTTGCGGAAGAGCAGGCTCTCGATCTCCTCGTCGGCGCTGCGCAGGCGTTCGGCCATGGTGCGCAGGAGGCTGTAGGTGACGTTGGGGTCCGAGAGCAGGAACTTGCGGAAATCCCTGTTATGCAGGATCATCAGGCGCGAGGGCGCCACGGCCAGGGCCGAGGCGGTCCTCGGGCCGTTGAGGAGCGCGCCCATCTCGCCGAAGATGTCGCCGGCGCCGAGATAGGCGAAGGTCTTGCGCTTGCGGGCCGGGGATTGGCAGAAGATCTTCACGCGGCCGGAAACCACGAAGAAGATGTGGTCCGCGGCCTCGGATTTCTTGAAGACGGGCTCGCCGACCTTGAAGTCCCGGGTGCGCGCCTGCGCGAGCAGGCGGCGCAGCTGGATTTTAGGAAGCGTGCGCAAAAGCGCGAATTGATGCAGTTGCGATAGAGTCATTGCCGTGAGTTTAGCGAAAAACCCCCTCCCCCGGCAACCCAAATCCGTGGACACAAATCCTTAGGTAAGCCGAGATCTACGCGAGGGACGCTCCGTCTCCCATCTTCCGGGTACGGCCGCGCGTGAGTCGCGCGGCCTCTTGTCCTCAGGCGCAACGGACTCCGCCGGCACTGGCGATACGTCGGCCTTCAGGCGAATGCCGGCTCCGATGCGCCTTGCGGATGCCCCTCCAGATGGGAGACGGAGCGTCCCTCGCCGTGTCTCGATCCCTTGATAAGGTCGGCCTGCGCTTTGGGCGGCAGCCTTCTGCAGAGGCGCCGAAGAACGGCGCCGGAGGCCTCGGTCCCCGTCTGTAGGGGCCTGCGCAGCGAGCCGCGAGGACGGCATTCGCGTAAAGGCCGACGCATCGCCAGTGCCGGCGGAGAGGGCGAGCGAGCACAGAGCGCGCGGCACACGGCCGCGCGCGTACCCGGAAGACGGGGACCGAGGCTTTCGGTGCACTGATTGACGGCTTACCAGAGGATCTAGGCGTGGACGTAAAAAGAAAGTCGTACCTTGTGCGGCCACAGTTCGTGATAATCTCTCGCCCTCACGGAGGAAAGGAATCAGGAAACGGGGAGGGTGAAGTGGAAGCGGGTGCCTTTGGGGAGGCTTTCGTAGGAGATGCGGCCGGAGTGGGCTTCCACGATGGCTTTGGCGATGTAGAGGCCCAGGCCCGAGCCTTGCAGGCGGCGCGTGGTCGAGTCCCCGGCGCGGAAGAACTTCTGGAAGAGGCTTTCCCGGGCCTGCAGAGGGATGCCCGGGCCTTCGTCGATCACCGAGACTTCCACCTCTTTCCCCTTCTTTTGGCCCGTGATGCGGACCACTCCTTGGGGCGGCGAGTACTTGACCGCGTTGCCGATGAGATTGACCAGCACGCGCTGGATCTTGTCCGGGTCCGCGTTCGGGCGGGGCAGGTCCTTCTCGAATTCCAGCGCGAAGTGCACGCCCGAGGGATTGGCCGAGAAAGTCTCGACGACTCGGCCCGCGGCCTGCGCGAGGTCGAGGGGTTCGGGGTTCAAGCGCGAGGCCGTGGACTCCACGCGCGAGAGCTCGAGGAACTCATCGACGAGGCGGTTGAGCCGCGCGGCTTCGGAGGAGATGACCCCGAGATAGCGGCGCTTGTCCTCCTCGGAGGTCTCCGCCCAGGATTCCAGCATGGTTTCCGCGAAGCCGCGGATGGAGGTCAGAGGAGTGCGGACCTCGTGGCTGACGATATCGACCAAGTCCGCTTTCATCCGCTCGGCTTCTTTCCTGGCGCGGATGTCGCGCAGGACCGCGAGCATGGCCAAGGGCCGGCCGTTCTCGTCGTCGATGCGCGTGAGCGTGGCCTCCACGGGCACGGACTGCGCGCGGGCATCGACGAGGATCGTCTCCAATCTGCGGACCTTGCCGGCTTCCTGAACCTCGGAGAGCGCGCGCAGGAATTCCTCCCGCCGGTCCTTGGGCAGGAGGAATTCCTGGATCGTGCGTCCCTGCGCGTCCTTGGCCGAGTGAAGGAAGAGCTCTTGGGCGCTGCGGTTCCAGAGCGTGATGCGTCCGGCCAGGTCCAGACGCAGGACCGGGTCCGCGGACTGTTCGCTGAGCGCGGCCAGGGTGCGCTGGTGCCGGAGCTGGCGCTCGATGAGGAGCGCGTTCTGCAGGAGGCGGGCGATCTCGCTCAAGCTGGCCAGGGCCGCGTCCGTGCGCGCGGATATGCCTCGCGGGAAGCCCACGCTGAGCACGCCGATGAGCGCGGCTGAGGGGTCTCCAATGGGCACGCCGAGCAGGCTGTAGGCGTCTTGGGCCAGCCAGCAGGGGGCGCGGTCGCGGCGCACTTGATCGACGAGCGCGCTCTCCGACTTGAGAGGCGCCTCTCCCAGGAAGAGCTTTTCTCCCTGCCGGTAGAGCGGCTGGAATCCCACGGAGGCTTCTCCGTTGTGGATGGACAGATATTTGGCGCCCGTGAGCGCGAGCACGTGATGGCCCACGGCGCTCAAGGATTGCGCCAGCGTAGGCTGGGAGAAGAGCCCGAGCGCGAAGCGGTTGACCAGGACCATGCGCTGGTAGCGTTCCGCGAGGCTGGGTTCTCCGGTTGGAAGGGCGCGCTCCTTGGCGCGCACGCTCCCGGCCTGGTTCGAGTGGACCTGGTCTCCTCCCGCGTCCTGGGCCGCGCGCAGCGAGAGGAGCGCCTGACGCAGGATCTCTTCCGGGGAGCCGAGGAGGTCGGTCTGGCCGATGCTCAGCGCGAAGCGGAAATCCTCGCGCAGCCGCGAGTGGAGCTGGGCCGCGGCATGCGGCGCGTCGGGCATGGGCGCGCGCAGGAACACGCCGAAGACGTCTTCCTCGAGCGTCGACAGTACGTCCTCGGGGCCCAGGTTCGAGCGAAGGGCGCTTTCCAGGCGGGAGGTGAGCCGCCGGGTCACGGAGTCTCCGTGCGATGCGCGCAGCGCTGCGAGACCGTCGACGCTCACGGCCAGCAGCGCGCCGCGTCCCTGCGCCGAAGAAAGCAGCTCTTGGATCGTCATTCTTGGAGGACTCGGAAGAGTTCGGGATGGGCCGTGAGCGCTCCGTCGCGGTCCAGGGCGGAGGTCACGGTCTTGGCGGCTTCAGGGGCAAGACGCAGCTTTCCCCCCGACCAAGTGTCTACCGGCACGAAGTCCGCCAGGACCGGCCCGTTTTTTTTCAGGAGTATGCGCACGATCGCGCCGGCGCGGGTCTCCGGAGAGGGCGAGACGAAGAGCCCGTTGCCGATGCTGTGCAGGATGATGCGTCCCTTGTAGAGCTCCACGGGCTGAAGCACGTGCGGATGATGTCCCAAGACGAGGTCCGCGCCCGCGTCCACGGCCATATGGCCGAAGGCGCGCTGGATCTCGTTGGGCAGTTCCGCCCGCTCCGTGCCTCCGTGGAAGGAGACGATCAGCACGTCGCAGGAGGACTTGGCTTGGCGGATCCATTCCGGGAAGCGGTCGAAGTCGGAGTAGGCCACGCCGGGACGTTCCTTGCGGGCCCAGGCGAAGTCCGGATGCGTGCTCGTCAAGGCGAGGAAGCCCACCCGCAATCCGTTCTTTTCGATTATGACGGGTCGGCGGGCTTCATCGAGGTTCCGGCCCGCGCCCACGTGCAGGAAGCCGCGCGCGTCCAGCGCGGCCAGGGTGTCGAGCAGCCCGACAGGACCGAAGTCCACGATATGGTTGTTGGCGAGATTTAGGATCGTGAAGCCGGCTGCTTCGAGGATGTCGAGGTTCTTGGGCGGCGCGCGGAAGGTGAACTTCTTGTCGGTCTTCTCCCCCCGCAGGGTCAAAGGGGCTTCGAGGTTGCCGAAGACGATGTCGGCCTTGAGCCAGCGCAGCGCCTCGGCGGTGACCGCGGCCGGGCCGTGCTCCTGCGAGAAGCGGCCCACGGGTCCGTCGAGGCGGATATCGCCGATGGCCGAGAGCAGCACCGAGGCTTCCGGCGCGGGAGTCGTCGTCGTGTTCTCTGTCGCGGCGGCGCTTGCCGCCGAGGCCGCAGGGGTCTGCGCTTTTGCGGCGGCATCCGCGGAGGCCGTTGTCGTCTCCGGCTGCGTCGTCGTGCTCGCCGCCGAGGCCGCGGCTTCGGCGCGCGCGGGAGCCGCGGGCCGGACGTGCGCGCAGGCGCACAAGAGTCCGGAAGACAGCAGGATCGGCAGGAGGAGCGTTCTTCGGGAAGAGATCATCGGAAGTCCCATCCTTCGAGTTGTGCCAGCATTCCCGCGTGGGAGTTGTCGAGTTGCAGAGGCGTGACCGGGCAGAAGCCTCGGGCGACGGCGGCCACGTCGGTGCCCGGGGCCAGTATGCTGGAAATATAGGGGCCGCAGATCCAGTAGTAGGGCCGGCCCGAGGGATCCTTGCGCGTGTAGACCCTCTGCGAGTAGCGGCGCACTCCCAGGCGCGCGGGCTTGAGGCCGCGCAGCCGCGATTCCGGCACCGCCGGGACGTTCACGTTCAAGCAGACTCCGCGAGGCAGGCCGCGCTTGAGCACGGCGCGCGCCGCGCGAACGCCCACGCGCGCGGCCGGATGGAAGTCCGCGTGCCTGCGGGAGCGGCCGCGGCTCACGGCCAGCGCCGGCAGGCCCAAGAGAGCGCCTTCCAGCGCTCCGGCCACGGTGCCGGAGTAGATCACGTCGGAGCCGAGATTGTAGCCGTCGTTGACTCCCGAGACCACGAGGTCGCAGCGCTTCTTCAGGATGTGGAGCAGGCCCAGGCGCGCGCAGTCCGCGGGGCTGCCGTCGACGCAGTAGAATCGCTCGCCGAACTTGCGCACGCGCAAGGGATGGCGCAGGGTCAGCGCGTGGCTGTCGGCGGAGCGTTCGTGCTCGGGGACCACGGCCGTGACTTCTCCGAGGGAGGAGAGGGCTTCGATGAAGGGCCGCAGTCCGGGGCCGTTGAGCCCGTCGTCATTGACCAGGAGGATGCGCGGCTTGCGGGAGGTCGTCATGCTTTTTTTGCCTGCGAGCAGTCTTCGACGAGGTCTGCCAGGGAGCGCGCGGATGCGCCCGCGCTCGGCAGGCCCAGGCGCGCGTAGGCTGACGAGAGGTTCTTGCGCAGGGCGGCGTCCGCGAGCAGCGGCCGCAGGGCCTCGGCTAATGAGCGCGGCTCAAGGGGTTCCAGCAGTATTCGGGCCGCGCCCGCGGACTCCAGCACGCGGGCATTGGCTTCCTGATGCCTGGCCGCGGCGTTGGGATACGGGATGAGCAGCGCGGGCTTCTCTTGCGCCGCGAGTTCCGCGAGCGTGGCCGCGCCCGAGCGGCAGAGCGCGACGTCCGCGGCCGCGTAGGCGGAGGCCATGTCCTCGAGATAGGGAAGCACCACGGCCTTGCACTTGGACTTTTCGTAGAGGGCTTGGGTCTCTTGCGCGTTCATGCGTCCGGCCAGATGCAGTATCTGGAAGGAGAGCCCTTCTTCCGCTAAGAGCGCCGCGGCCTCGGGGACGGCGCGGTTGATGGCCGAGGCTCCCTGCGAGCCGCCGAAGACGAGGAGGGTCGCGCGAGCGGGGTCGAGTCCCAATGTTCGTCGGGATGCGGCGGGATCGGCTCTGCGTGCGAGGTCTTCCCGGATCGGCGTGCCTGTGAGCGCCGAGCGTCCGGCGGGCGGCACGGGCATGGGCAGGCCCAAGGCGAGGGCTTGCGCCCAGGGCCTGCAGACCTTATTGGCCAGGCCGAGGATGACGTTTGATTCGTGCAGTATCAGGGGAGTGCGAGTGATCTTTGCAGCCGCGGCGAGCGGGAAGGTGAGGTAGCCCCCCATTCCGACGACGGCATCAGGCTTCCAGGCGCGCAAAAGATGCCGGCAGGTCTTGAGCGAGCCGAGGAGCTTCCAGAAAAACGAGAAGAGTTTGGGCCCGATTCTGCGTGGAAGTCCGCGCAGGTCTATCTCGACGAATGAGAGGTCTTCTTCCTGCAATCGCGCCGCCGCCGGGTCCTCGGTGCGCAGCACAAAGAGGACTTCGTGTCCGCGCGCGCGCAGTTCTTTCCCGAGCGCATACCCCGGATAGAAGTGCCCCCCCGTCCCGCCGCAACCAATGATGATCCGCATCGCCGGTATTCTGCCAGTTTTCAGGGGAGATGTCAGCGGGAAGTCGTATTCAGCGTGCCGGTCGTTGAGTGATATGGGTCTGCGGGTACGCGGTCGGCCTCTCTGTTCGGCCGCCGCTCGGGGCTCTCACTCGCGCAGAGGGCTGCGCTCGCTCCGAGACGCCCCGCCGACCCATATCACTCGACGGCCGGCGCCGTGATTCATCCCCAGTGAACAAGGATACTGATAGCGGCAGGGATTCGAGCTTCCGTTTCTCTAGGTCCTGCGGCCGCCCCGGGGACTTCGCCCCGGTTGCTCCTCGGACCTTCCGTTCCCCCAACTCTCTCCCTGCCGCATGTTCAGACGATTGAGACAAAAAATTATGATAAGGTCGCGAGGTATACAGCACTTACTGTCAGAAGAGAGCGGAGCTATGGCATGAAAAAGGAAATCGCAAAACTTATTTTGATCGCGATGGCATTCCTTTTGGGAGCGATGGTAGTGGATGACCTAGGAAAACATTTTTTTATGGCGCGGGATCTTACTATGGCGACAATTTTGATTTTTTTCGGGGCGGGTTTGATTCTGCCGGCTGTGATACTGGCATTATTTCGACCAATTGCAGGCGCGATTCTGTTGATATGCGCGAGCATATGTGGTTACTTGGTTACCCGAGTCTTTGAGGACTATATTTCAGGAGTGATGTCCGCTGGCAGTTCTTTTTTTCTTTTAATTATTTCCGGGCTGATCATATTATGTAGTCCCCCTTTTGCTGAAGTTGCGAGAGAATCTGAGAGGCCAACAACATCCCGATATCGATCTTTAAAGATTCTCCTTAGTTTGCCAATGGCAATCATTGTGGCGATTAAAGTCGGATTTAGTTGGGGATTTCTTTTGGCGATGTTTTTGAATGAGATCATCAGCAATAGAATCGGTGCGATAATTGGTTCTTATTCGGCAGTTGGTTTTGGAATCAGCGCAATCTTCTTTTTCTCTATGTTGTGGGAGATTAAATTGTTCGACTCGATTCGCCAATCCTGGCAAAAATATTCTCGGTTTGCATCCGTGTTGAAGTAGCGGCAGGGAGAGAGTTTAGGAACGGATGGTCTGAGGACGAACCGGGGCGAAGTCCCCGGGCGGGCCGCAGGACCTGAGAAAACGGGAGCTCGAATCCCTGCCGCTATTGGGAGGCTGCTTTACAGGGGGTAAAGCACGGCGGCGGGCGGCAAGGGGAAAGGGTCTGCGGGGCGTCTCGGAACCCGCGCCGACATCCTGCGCGGGTGAGAGCTGAGACGCGCGCGAACACGGAGCGCGACGGCGTACCCGCAGACCCTTTCCCCTTGCCGCACGCCGCACTGATTACGGCTTACCTATAAAACAAGTGGCGCTTGCAGGCCGTATGCCCGCAAGCGCCACGTTTCGCGTTACGGCGATTCAGGGACTACTTTCCTTGGGCGGCGGCGTATCCGGTGTACGTTCCGAAAGACCAAGTGGTGTAGGCATGCTTGACCGCGCAGTCCGTGTTTCCGGCTTGGGAGCACTTGAGCACTGCGGCGTCGCCGGCTTGGGCGAGGGCATCGGAGTTCGAATTAGAGGACTCCGTTCCGGGGTAGCCCGCTTTTCCCACTGCGCCGGTGCCGCGCGCCGAGGCATAGCCCGTGTAGGTTCCAAAGGACCACGTCGAATAGGAATGCAGGACCTTGCAGGATTCCTCTCCGCCCAAGTAGCAATAGATCAAGGCGCTGCCTTCGGCCTCATCGGCGGCATAATCGTACGTGTTGGACCGGCTGTTTCCAGGGTAGCTCGCTCTTCCCGCCGCGTTTGCGGCGCGCGCCACGGCATGTCCCGTGTATGTCCCGAAAGACCATTTGTAATAGGAATGAAGGATCTTGCACGAATCCCCTCCGGATAAGTCGCACTTGATCAAGGCCTCGCTTTCCGCTTCTTTGAGGACATCCGTTCTCGAGTTCGTGCTGCTTTTCCCGGGGTAGCTCGGCCTTTTCGCCGTGCCGACGCCGCGCACGACCGCCTGCCCGTTATAATTCGTGTCCGATGTTGCCAGGGAACTCTCGACCGTGCAGGCATCGTTGTCGGCCAAGTAGCACTTGATTAAGGCGTCGCCTTGGGCCGTGGAGAGAGCATCTTCTTTTGAGGTCCCCCAACCGCTGCCCGCATAAACGGCGCTCGACTCAGAATCGAGTCCCGATTGCGCCATGGCCGCGCTGTTCAGAAGAAGCAGAGACAAAAATAGAGTCCCTTTCCAAGCAGATGTGTTCATATCAGGATCGGCTCTCATTGATTTCCCTCATTCATGCAGCGGATGGCCCGACGAAATCCAAGAGTAACGATAGCAGAAGATCACTTCGAGTTCTGTGGGCCTTTTGGGGGCAGGGGTCCAGATTTTCCGACCTAGGCCCATCTAGGTCAAAAGACTTGTCGGATGGCGTGACCAGGACATAACGAGACTCTCGTGCCTTCAAAAGTCTCGTTATGTCCTGGTCGTGGTGCGCATGTCGGCTTGGCGGGAGATGTTGAGCAGGATGCCGACCGAGCAGAGGGTGGCCCAGAGAGAGGAGCCGCCGTAGGAGAAGAAGGGCAGAGGGATACCCTTGGTCGGGATCAGGCCGATGGCCATGGCCATGTTGAAATAGGCTTGCAGCACGATCATCAGCGTGATGCCCGCGGCCAGCAGGGTTCCGAACAGGTTCGGCGCATTGCGAGCCACTTTCAGGCCGCGGGCCAGGAACGCGACGAAGAGCGCCAGCAGGGCTGATCCGCCTAAGAGGCCCAGCTCCTCGCAGAGGATCGGGAAGATGAAGTCCGTGTGCGCCGCCGGCAGGAAGAGCAGCTTGATCTGCGAGGACCCCAACCCTTTGCCCAGCCAGCCCCCCGAGCCCACGGCGATGAGCGACTGCGCCAGCTGATAGCCCGCGCCTTGGGCCTGTTCGAAGGGCCGCAGGAAGCTGCAGAAGCGCGCCCAGCGGTAGGGCTTGCGCCAGACCTCCTCGGCGACCACGGCCAAGAGAGGGAGCAATGACGCGAGGATGTGCAGCGGCTTGGAGCCGCCCGTGAAGAGCAGGGCGATGCTCACCACGCAGATGAGCGCGGGCGTGCCCAGGTCCGGCTCCAGTCCGATGAGCCCCAGGATGACGCAGACCAGAGACATCGGCACCACGAGCCCGTAGAAAGCCGAGGTCAAGCGGCTGTTGCGGCGGTCCGCGTAATCCGCGATGAAGAGCAGCACCGCGAGCTTGGCGAACTCCGCGGGCTGCAGGCGCAGGGGGCCCAGGCGGATCCAGCGGCGCACGCCCGCCGAGGGCGGCAGGCAGAGCACCACCACGAGCAGGACCGCGGTCGCGGCCAGGGCCGGCCAGACCCAGCGCCGCAGGCGGTTGTAGTCGAAGCGGCTGAGTGCGCTCATCAGGCCCAGCCCGATCACGGCGAAGAGGGCTTGGCGCTTGAGGAAGTAGAAGGGGTCGTGCATCTGCCGGTCGGCCAGGATCGCGCTGGCCGAGCCCATCATGATGAGCCCCGCGCACAGGAGCACGAGCGTGAGCCCGACGAGCATGTAGTCCGGCGGGCGCGTGCGCCGCTTGGCGGGCGTGATCACGCCGCGTTCCTCTCGCCGGAGGCTGTCATCTCAGCGGATCTTGAGCGAGGCCAGGGCCGCGAGCATCAGGACGATGCCCGTGATCCAGAAGCGGACCGTCACCTTGGACTCGGCGATCCCGCCGAGTTCGAAGTGATGATGCAAAGGCGCCATGCGCAGGATCCTCCGGCCGCCGCGCAATTTGTAGGAAGCCATCTGCAGGAGCACGGAGAGCGTCTCGACCATGAAGACCCCCCCCACGATCGGGAGCAGGAGCTCCTGCTTGACGCAGAGGGCCACCGTGCCGATGACTCCTCCCAGGAAGAGCGAGGAGGTGTCCCCCATGAAGACCTCGGCGGGATACGCGTTGAACCAGAGAAATCCCAGGCACGAGCCGATGAGCGCGGCCAGGAACACCGCGATCTCTCCGGCGCCGTCGACGTGGACGAGGTGCAGGTAGTCGGCGAACTTCGCGTTGCCCGCCGCGTAGGCGAAGACCGCGTAGGTCAGGGCGCAGAATATGGCCGAGCCCGCGGCCAGCCCGTCGAGGCCGTCGGTGAGGTTGACGGCGTTGGAGGAAGCCACGATGAGCAGGGTCGCGAAGACGGGATAGAGCAAGCCTAGAGAGAGGCATAGTTCCTTGGTGTAGGGGAGCTGGACCTTGTCCATGAAGGCTGCGTTGGGCGGAGCGATGGTCAGCCAGAACACCACGCCCAGCGCCACGGCGGTCTGCACCGCGAACTTCACTCGCGAGGGAGCGCCCTTGGGGTCCTTGCGCACGAGCTTGAGATAATCGTCCCAGAGTCCGACGCCGCCCAGGGAGAAGCAGACCCAGAGCAGCATCCAGGTGAAGCGCACGTCGGAGCGCATCCAGAGCAGGGTCGAGAGCGAGAGCGTCAAGAGGATGAGCAGTCCGCCCATGGTGGGCGTTCCGTGCTTGACCAGATGGCTTTTCGGGCCGTCGGTGCGCTGGTTCTGCCCGATCTTCTTCTCGCGCAGGGCCGCGATGATGCGCGGCCCGAACAGAAGGGAAAGGGCCAGGGCCGTGATCAGGGCGCCGCCGCTGCGGAAGGTGATGTAGCGGAAGACGTTGAGCGGACTCCAGCAGGCGTGCAGCTGAGAGAGATAGTAGAGCATCAGAGGGCCTCCGCCAGGGCCTCCAGGCGCATGGCGCGCGAGGCCTTGAAATAGACGCAGACTCCGGGGCCCAGGCGCGCGCGCAGGGCCGGCCGCAGGGCTTGGGCATCGGCGGCGTGCAGGACTTCGAAGGGAGCGTTGTTCTCCCGCAGAGCTTCTTCTGTGCGGGCCGTCTCGGTCCCCGTCAGGAACACTCCGGCCAGCGGCAAAGATGCGAGCCATTGCCCGAGAGCATGGTGCATCTGCCCGGATTCCGGGCCCAGCTCCCGCATGTCGCCTAAGACGAGAAAGCGTTTGCCTTCCGGCGCGGTCTCCAGGAACGTCTCGATGCCGGCGCGCATGGAATCGGGATTGGCGTTGTAGGCGTCGATGAGGAACCATGATCCGCTGGAGTGCGCGCGCGGGGCCATGCGCAGGGGCGCGGGCCGGAAGCCCGAAAGTCCGGCGCGTATATCTTCCGGCGAGAAGCCCAATGCGTGCGCGGCGGCGGCTGCTGCTGCTGCGTCCAATCGGTGGATGCGGCCGCAGCCGGGCAGGGAGACGGAGATCTCGGCCGGGCCGGGAAGGCGAAGCCGGATCGATCCCGGGGGGGCGGCAAGGGCGCGGACCTGCGCGTGTTCACCCTCTCCGAACGTGAAGGCGCGGCGGCCCAGGCCCGGCAGCAGGCGCGTCAGATAGGGGTCGTCGGCGTTGAGGACCGCGGGGGCGTCCTTCGGGAGAGATTCGATGAGCTCGGATTTCGTGCGGAAGACGCGCTCAAGGCTTCCGAAGAATTCCAGATGCGCGGCGCCGATATTGGTGATGATGCCGATCGTGGGCCGGGCGGCGCGGCAGAGGTAGGAGATGTCTCCGGGATGCGATGCGCCCATCTCGAAAATCGCGTAGCGCGTCCCTTCCCCGAGTCCCAGCACGGTCCAAGGCAGCCCGACCTCGTTGTTGTGATTGCCCTCGGTCGCGCAGACCTCGCCCTTGCGCGCGAGCACGGCCCGGAGCATCTCCTTGGTCGTGGTCTTCCCGTTGGTGCCGGTGATGCCCGCGACCGGGATGTCGAATCGCGAGCGGTGCGCCCCGGCGACGTCGGCCAAGGCCCGCAGAGTATCCTCCACTTCCAGGACTTGGGGCGGGAGCTGTTCGGGAAGGGCCGCGCCGCGGCGCACGATCCAGCCGCCGCAAAGTCCGGCCAGCCGCGCGTCGAGGAAGGAATGCGCGTCGAAGCGCTCTCCCTTGAGCGGAAGGAAGGCTTCTCCCGGAGAGATCTTGCGGCTGTCGATGCTTAAGGACGAGAGGCGCGCGCCGGGCCGCCCGCGCAACAGGCGGCCGCTGGAGGCTTTGGCCGCGTCATCCCAGGTGAGCTCGAGTTTCATGCGCGGGAGGATTCTATAATTTTCGGCTTCGCGGATGCGGGGATTCATGGGCGGTGCGCGGCCTCGCGCGCCTGCGTCGGCGCGGCGCTGTTTTTCGCAGGGCGCATGGGCGCCAGGCGAGAGGCATTGGGACCGCTGGGTATGCGCAGAGGCAGAGGCTGGTCCGGCGCGATGCCGCGCTGGGCCAGGATCTCGCGCGCCACGCGCGAGAACACCGGGCCCGCGACCTCGGAGCCGTAGTAGCCCACGCGCGGGCTGTCGATGGCGACCAGCAGCGTCAGCTGCGGGTCATTGGCCGGAACAAAGCCGATGAAGGAGGAGATGTAGTCGGATGGAGAATATCTCCCGGCGGCCGGGTCGATCTTCTGGGCCGTGCCGGTCTTTCCGGCCACTCGGAATCCCGGGACGATCGCCGTGGCGCCGGTGCCGCGCACGACCACGCCTTCGAGCATCTCGCGCAGCCGCTCGAGGGTCTTGGCGGAGAACACCTTTCTGATCCGCGCGGGTCCCGGGCGCGGGCCGTCTCCGACGGCCAGGACCAGACGGGGCTCCAGGAGTTCTCCCCGCGCGAGCGCCGAGTAGGCCGCGGTCAGCTGAAGGGCGGTGACCGCCACGCCTTGTCCGAACCCCGCGTTGGCCAGCCGGACCGGGGTGAACTGGGAGATCTCCGGCAGGAGTCCGGAGCTTTCTCCAGGGAGCGGGACGCCGGTCTTGTAGCCGAAGCCCAGGAGGCGGCATGCGCGGTGAAAGGACGAAGCCCCCAGGCGCAGAGTGATCTTCGCGGTCCCGATGTTCGAGGAGCGTTCCAGGACCTGCTGGAGCGTGATGCTCGCCTCGGGTTCATGGTCCTTGATGGTCACGCCATGGGCCACTTCCCAGCGGCCTCCCTCGCAGTTGATGATGTCCTCGGGCTTGAAGATCCCCTTCTCCATGGCTGCGGCGAGCGCCACGACCTTGAAAGTGGAGCCGGGTTCGTAGACTTCCTGGAGCGCCGGGTTCTTGAGCGGGTCCGAAGGGTAGGAGGCGAGCGCGAGGAGGTCTCCCGTGCGAGGGTCCTGCACGATCAGGATGCCTTGCTTCGCTCGGCGCGAGATCACGGCCTCGCGCAAGGCCGTCTCCGCGAAGTGCTGGGCGCTTCGGTCGATGCTCAGATGAAGGTCCGGCGGAGGCGAGAGGTCCGGCGGCGCCTCCTGCATGAGCACGTTCCCGGCGCCGTCGCGCTGCAGGCGCACGCGATAGGAGCGTCCGCTGATCTCCTTGTCGTAGGCGAGCTCGATCCCGGAGAGTCCTTTCTCGTCGAGATCCGTGGCGCCGAGCACGGAGGTCAGGAGCTCGCCGTTGGGGTAGACGCGCTGTTCATCGGCCACCAGGCCCACGAACGGGAGGTGCGCGGCCTTCAGTCGCGCGGTTTCCTCCAGGCTCATCTTCCGCTTGAGCCAGAGGAATTTCCGTCCGGGGCGCAGCCTCTCGAGCAAAGGGCGAGGGTCCTGGTTCACGATGCGGCAGGCTTTGCGCACCGCCGAGGCCGGATCGGCCGAGCCCGTCAGGTCCAGGTAGCTGGAGGCCACGCTCAGGGATTCGGCCAGGACGCGTCCTTCCCGGTCGAGGATGCGCCCGCGGGGCACCACGATGAGTTCATGCCCGGAGGTTTCTCCGAGCGCGCGGGTCTCAAGCTGCGCATGGCGCACGACCTGCAGCCAGAGCAGGCGGAAGCCGATCGCGGGCAATGGCAGGAGGCCCAGCAGGGTCAGCAGGGTGATCCGGGAGCGTGTCTGCACTTAGGGCCCCTTATCGGCGGAGCAGGAGGCTCAATGCGCCGGCTGCGCCGGCGCGTTCCACGGACTTGCCGAGATAGACCTGGCTCTCGGGGCTGGGCGGGGTCATCTGCAGGCGCGACTGGGCTTCTCGCGCCAAAAGGTCGGGGGACCGCATCTTGGCCAGGCGCAGGCGAAGATGCGCGTTGGTCTGCTCCTGCGCGTGGATCTCTTTGCGCGCGCGGCCGAGCGCGTAGCCCAGGCGCGTGGCCTGAACCTGCTCGAGCAGGAAGGCCAGCGCCAGGGACGCGCATGCGGCTAAGAGTACGGCCGGTTTCTTTTCCATCCGATTAACCCTTAAAATGCGGCGGGCACCCCGCCGAGTAGGTGCCCACCAGATCTTGGTCCTTTCGTCAGTCTCTCTGCGGTCGCGCCTTCAGGAACACCCTCTGCCAGACATAGCCGGCGGCCGCTGCGGCGCTCGTCGGCATGAGACGGATGATCTGCTCTCTTGCGGGCAGGGCGCGGAACATCCCTGCTGCGCTCAATGCACTGCCTGGACCGCCCGACATGAAGTTCTTCATCGTAGGCGCCTCCTGGTCATGCTTTTAGAGCTTCTCCACCGAGCGCAGCTTCGCGCTCCTCGACCTTGGGTTCCGGGCGGTCTCTTCCGGCGAAGGAGTGAGCGCCCCATCCGTCGACTGACGGCAGCTGCCTGCGGCGACGAAGGACTTGAAAACGTTCTTGACGATGCGGTCTTCCAGGGAGTGGAAGGAGATGGCCGCGATCCTTCCCCCCGCGCGCATCATCCCGAGCACGTCCTCGAGACCGCGCGTGAGGTTCTCCAGTTCCCCGTTGACGGCGATGCGCAGGGCCTGGAAGGTGCGCGTGGCCGGGTGCGTGCGGCCGGTGCGCGGGATGTGCGTCTCGACGAGGTTCGCCAGGTCGGCGGTCGTCTCGAAAGGCTTGGCCGCGCGCGCCTGCACCACCCAGCGCGCGATGCGTCCGGCTTCCCGCTCCTCCCCGTACTCCCGCAGAAGCAGCTCGATCTGTTCGGCCGGCCACTCGTTGACGATCCGAGCGGCGGTGAGCGGATTGGCCGGGTCGAGCCGCATGTCGAGCGGTCCTTCCCGCTGGATCGCGAAGCCACGGGAGGCTTTGTCGAGTTGGAGGGAGGAGACTCCAAGGTCGAACAAGGCTCCCGCCAGCGGGAAGAACCCCTCGCTGCGAAGGATGCGGGCGAGGTCGCGGAAATTCCCCTGCACGAAGCGCACGCGTCCGGAGAAGCCTGCGAGGCGTTCCCGGGCGTGCGTCAGCGCTTCCGGATCGAGATCGATGCCGATGAGGCGTCCCTCGGGCGAGAGTTCTCGGAGGATGGCCTCGGAGTGCCCCCCCAATCCCAGGGTCGCGTCGAGATAGAGCCCGTTGCGGTCGGTGATGAGCGCGCTCAGGGTCTCTTGGAGGAGGACCGGTGCGTGGGTGTAGTTCTCGCTCATGGCGGTGTTCACAGATCCAGGTCCTTGGCAAGTTCGGAGAAGGACGGGGCGGCCTGCTTGCGGGAGTACTCCGTCCAGCGTCCGCGCGACCAGATCTCCGCTTTGTTTCCGGCGCCCACTACGACCACGTCCTTGGCGAGCGCGGCATAGTCCTTGAGATTCTGCGGGACGAGCACGCGGCCCTGATCGTCCAAGGGCGCTTCGACCGCGCTGCTGAAAAGATGCCGGCGCGCCGCGCGGGCCTTGGCCTTGTCCTTGACCTCGCGGGAGAGCGACTTCGCGTCTTCGAGGAAGGCTTCCCACTGCGAGGGCAAGAAGAGCCAGAGGCACTGGTCCTGTCCGATGGCGAGGATGAAGTGGGGAGCCTTCTCGGCGTGCAGCGCCTCGCGATAGCGCGGCGGCACCACCAAGCGGTTCTTGGGGTCCAGGGAGTACTCGTATTGTCCGATGGTGACGGTCATTTTTTTACCGGGCCCTGCTCAACCACTTCTCCCCACTTCTTCCCACTTTTGTCCACCTGCGGAGTATAGAGCAACTGTCGCCTTTTGTCAAGACCTAAAGAAAATCTCGACCTCACCCGATTTTTCCTAGCGGGGCCCGACGCGCAGGGGATGCACGCTCCCTTCCCCCGCGCCCCTGGGAACCAGTTCCCCCCAAACCCGCGGCGTGCGGCATTCGGGAGACGGCGGGGCCCCCCTCTACGGGAGCGGGAGCGTGCATCCCCTGCGCGCCACCCGCTATTTTCTTCGGGTGAGTTCGAGTCAGGGAGATGGATGATTCGTTATGGAAGGTCGCTGCTGAGAATTTCTATTCCTTGCCTTTCAGACGGAAGCGGCGGGATGTTTTTTTGTTCGCGGAATCCGGGAGGTTCTTGGGGAACGGCAATGCAGTATTCCCGCTGCGGTTGTCGCCGTGTTGAAACCCCCTCCGGAAAAATTCAGACATGGACGGATTCGAGGCCAACTGAATTTTTCCGGTGAAGTCTTTCCTATTTGTGGGAGAGGTCGTAGCGCCAGGCGTACTCGAGCGCTTTGACGCGGTTGTAGGGCATGCCGTAGGCGCGGTAGAGCGCCTCGGGCATCGGAGTCCCGTCCTTGAGCTGCGTGCAGAATCGGTAGAAAGAGGAGCGGTACTGCGCGCGGATGAGGAAGCGCACCACGCTGTAGGACTGCGCGTACCAGAGCCGGACGCTGGAGTCCTCGGCGCCGGCGGTATTCTCCACCGTGATCAGTTCGGAAAGCGGATAGCCGCCGCCGCGGCGCAGAACGTCGAGATGCTCCTTGAGCCAGTTCGGCGCGGCCAGGCCGCGCTCGGTCTGCACGAGCGTGGCCATGCCTTCGCTCAGCCAGAGCGGGTTCTGCCGTCCGCCCAGGAAGAATCCGTCGAAGTATATGTGGCAGAGCTCGTGGGCGAGGATGCCGATGCTCTCATCGCTCTCATAGAGGTAGATCTTGCGTCCCTTCACCGAGCTGGCGCCGCCCGACCAGGAAGGCCTTCCGGTCACTCGGCGGTAGGAGTCCTGGCTTCGGAAGAGATAGATGGAAACGCGCTCATCGCGGGCCCACGGAGAGAAGGCCGCGAGGTCCAGCATGAGATTGGCGTGGATGTTCTCAAGGGCGTCGGCGTAGGAAGAGGGCAGCTCCGTGCCTTCCGCATAGAGGACGAAGTGCGGCGTCATCGTCTTGAAGAAGCCTTTGGGCGTGGGCGTTTCCTGCGTCGGACGCCGGTACGCAAGCGCTTTCACGGGCGCCGGCTCCTCCTCCTGCGCTTCAACGGCGGAGGCAGGCCGGGCCGGGGCGGAGGTCCTTTTCGGGAGAGAGGCGAGCAGCGCGGGCGGGAGCGTGCGCCGGGCTTCTTTCTTGGAGGAGGATTCCGAGGAGGGATTCATCGCGGGTTCCAAGAGCAATTCTTCGGGCTTGGGCGGGAAGATCTGATTTGCCGGGATTGGGGTATGCACGAGGTTCTGCATGGGGCCGGAATTGCGCGCGTCGAGCCGTCCCGCGACCCAGCTCATCTGCGGCAAGCCCGCGCTCTCGTCCTCGAGGAACTGATAGATCATCAGCCCCCAAAGGCCGAGGACCATGATCCAGAGGTAGAGGCGCAGCTTGATGAGTATGTCCATGTCGGGGGTCGGAGCTTTATGGAGCGCGGATCCTTATTATGCAGGCATCGATCAGATCCGCGGCCGCACGTCGCGCATCCGCAGCGCGGTCTCGGCCAGGGCGTGCACGAACATCGCGATGACCACGATGAACGCCGCGTGGAACGCGGCCATGGCCCAGAACGTCTCGCCGAGCTCCAAGCCCAGCGAACGGGCGCGCAGCGCGTAGAGCGCGAGCATGGAGGCCCCCGAGACCGAGGCGGTGGCCAGCGTCTGCCAGCGGCCTTGATAGAGCGCGGTCGTCACGGGAGTCATGGTGAAGAGCAGCCACATCGGACCCCAATAGGGGCCCAGGAGATAGAAGAGCGGCAGGATCCAGAAGAAGGTGAGCCAGACCTGCATGGTTTTCATGCGCGAGGACCAGCCCACGATCCGGTAGGTGTAGCGCGTGAAGAGATGGTTGAACACCAAAGAGGCCAGGAGCACCGCCAGCGAGAGGTTTCGGGAGGTGCGGTCGATGTCTTCCCGGAAATAGATCGCGGCGAGCACGAGCGCCGTGGCGAAGGGAGTGAAGTAGAGATTGAGAAGGTTCATGATGCGCTCTCCTGTTGTACGATGACGATATGGCGGTCCCGTTCTTCCCCGGGCAGCCGGTACGGATGATCTTCCTCCACGCGCGCGCCTTTCTCGCGCAGGACCTGAGCGTTTCCCGGCTCCGAGGCGGCCTCGCTCTGCCAGAGCGCCAGTCGTCGGCCCATGGGCAGGGCCCAGGGCAGAAGCTCGGGCAGAGGCGCCACGGCGCGCGCGGTCACGACGTCGAAGCCCCGCTGGGTCCCGGCGCGCGCGTGCAGCACGCGCAGTCCCCGGAGTCCGAGCCGCATGGCCGACCAGTTGAGGAAGCGGTATTTCCGGTACACGGACTCGATGAGAGTGACTTCCGCCTGCGGCCAAGCGATCTTCAGGCAGATGCCCAGAAATCCCCCCCCGGCGCCCACGTCCGCGATCTTCGGCGAAGCGGGAGAATGCTTCCTCAGCACCGGGACCCCGGCCAAGGCGTCGAGAAGGTGGCGTCGGACGATCTCGGATTCCTCCCGCGCGGCGGTCAGGTTGACCCGGCGGTTGTATTCCAACACATCGCGGGAATAATTGTCCAGGAGCGTGCGCTGCTCTTCGTCGAGGGAGAGCCCCCAGCCTTCCAGGACCGCGCGCATCTGCTCGCGCAGTTCGGGGTTCATGCGGCGCTCCGGACCGCCGGCCCGCTCATCCTGCGCAGCCAGACCGAGAGAAGGCGCGCGTCCGCGGGCGTCACTCCCGGGATGCGGGAGGCTTGCGCCAAGTCCCGCGGCCGCAGGCGGGAAAGCTTCTGGCGGGCTTCGCTGAGCAGGGGCACGTCTTCGTATCGGAAATCCTCGGGGATGGGGCAGGAGCGCATGGCCGCGGTCTCGGTCATGGCCCGACGGTCTCTTCGGATGTAGCCTTCATAGCCGCGCTGGATCGAGGCTTGTTCGCGGGCTTCCTCCAGGGACCACGGCGGCATCTCTCCCGGCTCCGTGGGCGATGCTCCGACCAGCAGAGAAGACACGGTCTCGCGATAGCGCAGGAAGCGGCCGTAGAGCGCTTGGCCGACCAATCCGAGGCGGAATCCTTTTTCGAGGAGGCGCAGGTCCGCGTTGTCGGAGCGGAGCTCGAGGCGATGCTCGGCGCGGGCCGTGAACATGCGGTAGGGCTCTTCAGCGTCCTGGCATACGAGGTCGTCGGTCATGACTCCGAGATAGGCTTCCTCGCGTCCGAGGATGAAGGGCTCCCGGCCGAGGACCTTGTGCGCGGCGTTGATCCCGGCGAGCAGGCCTTGGGCCGCGGCTTCCTCGTAGCCCGTGGTGCCGTTGATCTGTCCGGCGAGGAAGAGCCCTTCGACCGCGCGCGCCTCGTAAGTCCCGCGCAGCTGAGTGCTCGGACAATAATCGTATTCGATGGAGTAGCCGGGGCTCACGATCTCGACGGCGCCGAGCCCGGAGATGGTGCGCAGGAATTCCAGCTGGGCTTCCTCGGGCAGGCTGGTAGAGAGCCCGCCGGGGTATATCTCGTCGTTCTCTCGGCTCTCGGGTTCGAGGAAGACCTGGTGGCGCGGCCTCTGCGGGAATTTGACGACCTTGTCCTCCACCGAAGGGCAATAGCGCGGGCCGGGCGCGCGGATGCTTCCGCCGTAGAGCGCTCCGCGGTGGAGGTTCGCCCGGATGACGGCATGGGTCTCTTCGTTGGTGCAGCCGATCCAGCAGGGAAGGCCCGTAAGCGTCGGAGCCGGACTCCGAAGAGAGAGAGGCTTGGGCGAGGGGTCCGGAGGCTGGAGCTCGAGCTTGGAAAAATCGATGGAGCCTCCGCGCAGGCGCGGCGGGGTCCCGGTCTTGAATCTTCGGACCTTGAGGCCGAGCGCGCGCAGGCTCTCGGAGAGTCCTTGCGCGGCGGGCTCTCCGATGCGTCCGCCGGGAAGGCTCTTGAGTCCCATGTGGATGCGGCCGTCGAGGAAGGTCCCGGCGCAGAGCACCGCGCAGCGGCACCGCAGGCGCCGCCCATCGCGGGTAGAGACGGCGAACAGTCCGCCCTTTTCGACGCGCAGGTCCACGGCCTCCCCCTGGATCAGGATCAGCCGCTCCTGGGACCGGAGGCGGCTCTGCATGGATTCGGCGTAGATGCGGCGGTCGCATTGGACGCGCGGAGAGCGCACGGCCGCGCCTTTCCCGCCGTTGAGCGCTCTATAGTGCAGCGCGCTCATGTCCGCGCACAGGCCCATGTCCCCGCCCAGCGCGTCGAGCTCGCGGACCATCTGGCCTTTGGCCACTCCGCCGATGGAAGGGTTGCAGGACATCCTGGCCGCGGCAGCCGGGTCCTGCGTGAGGAGCGCAGTTGCGCAGCCCAGCCGCGCGGCGGCCAAGGCGGCTTCCGCGCCCGCGTGCCCGGCGCCGACGACGAGGACGTCGCAATCGGTCATACGCTCATCAGGGCCATGAGCACGGATTTCGGGAGCCAGCCCAGCACGTAGAGGGCGAAGATGAAGAGTATCTGTCCCAAGACCGAAAGGAAGACCGCGCAGAAAGCGCGCGCGGTCGGGACTGCGGCGATGCGGGAGACTCCGAAGCAGGCCCAGCCCAAGAGGATGAAGAGCAGCAGGATCTCGATGCCGAGATAGAGTCCGTCCATCCGCGTCCATACGGCCAGGCAGAAGAGAGGGAGCGCGGCCACGTTGAGGATATTGATCGCCAGAAGCCAAGCCGTCAAAGGCCTCCATAGGCCGGCCTGCATGCGCCGCAGGTCCAGCCAAAGCAGGAGTCCCAGCGCCGAGAGTCCCAGCCCCAGCCCCCATCGCGGGATATCTCCGTTGCGGTAGCATACGAGCAGGATGAGCGGGATTGCGGCGAATGCGCAGGCTGCCGGCAGCCGCAGCGCGAGCCGTCCTTTGGCGAGCAGGCGCGCGAAGAACGCAGTCAGCATGATGGAGAGCGCCGTCAAAAGCGGGTTCCAGACCTGGACTTGGGCCCAGAAAGCGAGTCCTCCCTGCGAGGGCTCGGGCAGTCCGATTTCTCCGGTCGCCGGGAAATCCGCGGGCTTGATGAGTCCGTAGAAGAGGATGGCGGACGCCAGATAGACGAGGTAGAGCCGTGCCGAGGTCCAGAGCGCTTCTTGCGAGGAGAGCGTCTCCTCGAGCGCGCGGCGAGGGTTCATCGCCAAGGTCTTGGCGAAAGACCAGGATTTCGCGGCGGTTTTAAGGGCGTCGTTCCGGTCAGCCTGCATGCGAGGCCTCCTGCGTATCGGCGTGAACGTGGCGCGCGCCCCAGAAGCAGAGGGCTCCGGCCAGTCCGAGGAAGATCGTGGAGAGCAGCAGGGAAGCCTTCAGGCTCCAGAGATCCGAGCCTTTTCCAACGAGGGTAGGGCTGAGCGCGTCTCCGAGCGCGTGGATGACGAAGATGTTGGCCGCGAAGGCCATGGAGCGGACCGCCGGCACGGTGACCGCGACGATGACTCCGTTGAGCGGCCCCATATTAAGGAAAGCCAGACCTTCGGCCAGGAAAGTCGCGGCCAGGGCCGCGGGCAGCGAGGAGGCCGTGAGCGCGGCCCAAGCCGCGGGCATGGCCAGGAGCAGTCCCGCGCCGGAGACGAGGAAGTAGGCTTTCGGAGTCCGGCGCAGGAGCCGGTCTCCCAGCCAGCCTCCGAGCAGGCTGCCCGCCAGGCCGCCTGCCACGGTGACTCCGCCGAAGAGCATCCCGGCGCGGGCTACGTCCAAGCCCCAGGTGCGCACGAAGAAGGTCGGCATCCAGACCGCGAGCGCGCCCAGGCAGAAGGTCATGGAAGTCATGGCCAGGGTGCTGGCCAGATAGGAACGGTTGGCGTAGAGCGCGGCGTATTCCCGCAGAGAGGGCGGCTTGGCTGCGCGCTGCTGCGGGCTGCGGGGGTCCTTGAGTTTGAGCGCGAACAGGGTGAGCAGGAGTCCCGGGGCGCCGAGGAGGAAGAAGGCGCTGCGCCAGCCCAGGGTCCCTCCGATCCAGCCGCCCAGCACGTAGCCGAGCGCGCTGCCCACCGGGATGGCCATGGAGAATATCGCGAGCACTCCTCCCCGGCGTTCGGGCGGAAAATGCTCGGCTACGAATGCCGGGGACACGCTTCCGTAGCAGGATTCCCCCACGCCCACGGCCGCGCGCGCGCAGAAGAGCTGGGCGTAGCTGCGCGAGAGGCCCGAGAAGACCGTGGCCGCGCTCCAGGCGGCCAGTCCCCCCGCGATCCAGAGCACGCGGCGCGTGCGGTCGGCCAGCCAGCCGATGGGCGGGGCCGCGCACATGTAGACGAGCATGAAGGCCGAGGCCAGGGCGCCCAGGAATGCGTCGCTGACCCGGAACTCTTCCTTAATAAGAGGCAGGAGAGCGTAGAGGACCTGGCGGTCGATGTAGTTGAAGAGATTGATGACGAAGAGCACGGCCAATGCCGTTCGTGCCGCGCGAGCGGCCTCGGGGGACGGGGAGGTCTTCGGGAGAGCGTTCATTTGCCTATGCAGAAACGGGAGAATACGGCGTTCAAGACGTCCTCTTGGGTCGTCTCTCCGCAGACCGCATCGAGCGCGTCGAGCGCGGCGCGCACGTTCTGCGCGGCGAGTTCCGGGGAGTCGGCGAGCTTTTGGGCCTCGGACGCTTCCTGCTCTGCCCGCTCGAAAGCGATGCAGGCCCGCTCGGAGATCCCGATGGACCAGGGCTCTTGGACTTCTTCGTCCTTCGGGCCGAGCTCAGCCTTCATCATGCGCGCGAGGTCTTCGAGTCCTTGGCCGTTCAAGGCCGAGACTTCCGCGACCGGCGCTCCGGCACAGCAGGCGCGCGCGGTCTGCGGCGAGATCTTCCGGGGCAGGTCCTGTTTATTGAGGGCCACGACCAGCTTGCGGCCGCTCTTGGCGAGGCGTTCGATGAGGGCCGTCTGCGGCGCCGGATCCGCGCCCGCATCGAGCACGAGGACCGTGAGGTCCGAGGACTCCTGGGCGCGGTGGGAGCGGAGCACCCCTTCTGCCTCGACCGGATCCGGTGCATGCTCCCGCAGTCCGGCGGTATCGACCAAGGTCAGGGCCAGCCCTCCCAGTTCGCAGTCCGCCTCCAGGGTATCGCGGGTGGTGCCGGGGCGTTCGGATACGATGGCTCGGTCCGCGCCGAGAAGGGCATTGAGAAGGCTGGATTTTCCGGCATTAGGCGGTCCGGCCAGGACGACCCTGAGTCCGGAGCCCAAGGCTCGTCCTCGGCGCGAGGCTTGGGCCGCGGCGCGCAATCCTTCGAGCGCGCGACAGAGCGGGTCGGTCCCATCCGAGAGATCCTCGTCGGGATGGTCGAGCCGGGCCAGGAGTCCGGCGAGGGCTTCGGTCAAGCTCAGGCGCAGGGACTCGACGCGCTTTTGAAGGCCGCCTTCAAGGCGTTCCACGGCGCCGCGATGGGCCGCGCGCGTTCCCGAGGCGATGAGTTCGCAGACCGCTTCGGCCTGCGCCAGGTCGAGTTTTCCGTTGAGGTATGCCCGCTGGGTGAATTCTCCGGGAAGAGCATCCCGCGCGCCGGCTCGACGGCAGAGCTCCAGCAGCGTCCGGATCACATAGGGAGAGGCATGCACGGAGAACTCGACGCAGGGCTCCCCGGTGTAGCCGGAAGGGAAGAACGTGACAAGGGCCTTGTCCAAGGTCTCTTCGCCGCAGCGCAGCGAACGCAGCACGGGTTTTCGCGCGGGAAGAGAAGGGACGCCGAGGAGCGAGCAGGCGATGGCCTGCGCGCGGAGGCCGCAGAGCCTCACGACTCCGAGCGCTCCTCGGCCGGAGGGCGTGGCGAGCGCGACGATATCGTCGGCGTTCAGCGGCGGGGCTTGACTACGACCTTCCGGCAAGTGCCCTCCCCTTCGGAGGCGGTCTCCACCGCGGGATGGTTCATGAGCTTGCGGTGGATGAGCCGCCGCATGGCCGGGCTCATGGGCTCGAAGCGCCAGGAGCGGCCGGTCTTTTGGACCTCGGCGACGGCCTTTTCGATGTCGGAGGCCAGCCGGCTTTCGACGCCGAGCCAGTAGCCCTCGGTGTCGACCTGCACGGCCACGGGCATGCCCATTCGCCGGCCTACGGTCACGGTCACGAGGAACTGGAAGGCTTCAAGGGTCTTTCCGTCCTTGCCCACGAGCAGGGAGGAGTCGGGGCTCTCGATCTCGGCGCGCACGCGCACTTGCTCCGCGTCCCAGGCGGTGCGTACGGCCGCGTCCGTGACGCCCATGAGAGGGAAGAATTCCCGGAGCACGAGTTCGGCGGTCTCGCAGGCTTTCTTGGGGTCCGGCGGGACCTCGACTTCCTGGCTGCGCGCCGGAGCAGGGGTGTGATGCTGGGGCCGCGGGGTCGGCGTGTGGTGCCGAGGACGAGGGGTGCAGGCGGGGTTGCTGCTGCTGCGGGGCGCGGGCTTGGCCGCGTTGGGATGCACGGACGGGGGCTCGCTGACTTCCGGCGCTTCTTCTCCCCAGCGCTTCTCCCTTAATAGGACGCGCGCGGGCTTGGCGCCGATGCCGAGGAATCCCGGCGCGCCTTCCTCCAGGACCTGCACCTCGACTTGGTCGCGGCGAAGTCCCAACTCCTTGAGTCCGCTCTCGACGGCGAGCGTGACGTTCTTCCCTTCCATCGCAAGTTCTTTTTTCATGGGGTCAACTCCAATGTTTTCGCAATGACATCTGCTGGATAAGGCCGAGCGCGCTGTTGGTCAGCCAGTAGAGCACGAGTCCGGCCGGGAACTTCAGGAACATGAACGTGAAGACGACGGGCATGTACTGGAACATCTTCGACTGCATGGGGTCCCCGGTCTGCACCGGGTTCATCTTGCTCTGGAAGAACATGATCGCGCCCATGATCAGAGGCAGGATATAGAAGGGGTCGTGCGCGGAGAGGTCCTTGACCCAGAATATCCAGGGCGCGCCGTGCAGCTCCCAGGAGTTGCGCAGAGCGTTGAAGAGCGCCACGAAGACCGGCATCTGCAGCAGCAGCGGCAGGCAGCCTCCCAGCGGATTGGCGCCGTGGCGGCGGTAGAGTTCCATCATCTCCTGATTGAGGCGCTGGGGGTCCTTGGCGAACTTCTGCTGGATGCGCGCGAGTTCGGGCTGGAGCTTCTTCATGACCGCGGCGGACTTCATCTGCTTGTAAGTCAGCGGGAAGAGCAGCGTCTGCAGGAGCACGGTCATCAAGAGGATGGCCCAGCCGTAGTTGCCGGTCAGGCGGTAGAGGCGATCGATCACCTTGAGCGCGTAGCGTCCGAAGGTGTCGAACCAGCCGAACTGCACGGATTTCTCAAAGCCGAGTCCCAGTTCCCGCAGGGCCATGTAGCCTTTGGGGCCGAAGTAGAATGGGATGTCGATGACGGCGGAAGCGCCGGGCGCCAGGCGCACGGCCTGCATGCCCACGCGGGCCTCGGGCGCCGGCGTGCGGTCCGAGCCGATGGGCTGGGCTCCAGTGAAGACCTTGCCGCTGCTCGCCGCTTCCTGGGCCGTGACTACGACGGCCAGGAAGTAGCGGTTATGGACTCCGCCCCAGCGCAGAGGCAGGTCGCGCCATTGAGGCTCCGCTTTGGTCTTGAAGGTCTCGAAGCGAGGCTGGGTCTTCCCGGCTTCCGGCGGAAGCAGCACGGCGCTCGACCATTGGGAGGAGTTTTCCTTGAGTTCGCTTGCGACCGTGCCCAGTCCGGGCCCGACCGATACGTCCCAGGCCGGCAGTTCCACCGGCCGGGGGCCGGGGTTCGTGAGGACCAGCCGCATGCGATGAAGGTTGCGCTGCTCATCGATGAGGAATTCCTTATGGATGCGCACTCCGCTGGGATGCACGGCCTCGAAGGCAGGCAGGTCCGAGCCTTCCAGGCGCACGGCGCGGAAGGAGAGCTCCGGCCAAGTGGCGAAGAAGCCGGGACGGGCGGCGGGTACGAGTTCCACGGGGCCGAGCGGCCCGGGGTAGAGGTAGCTGGCGATCGCGGCTCCGTAAGGCTGGAGCTTCATCTCGATCCTGCCGACTTTCGCCGAGAGCGCTCCGTCCCTTCCGTCGGCGATCGCCGGGGAGGACGCGGCCGGAGCCTGGGGCGGCTGCGCGGGCGTCTGCCGTGCCGGCGCGCCTGCTGAAGCCTGGGCGAGCGCCGTCGGCGCCTTGTCCGCGGAAGAGGCGTCCGCGGCAGCGGGACGGCTGCCTGCGGCTTCGGGGTAGAAGCGCTTCATCACGCCGAACCAGCCGGCGTAGACGAGTATCGAAAGGGCTACGGCCAGGAAGAGGTTTCGGTCCATTACATCCTCGCAGAAGGCAACGGGTCATGTCCGCCGGAATGGAAAGGATGACAGCGCAGGAGCCTGAACGCGATCCTTGTGAACGCCTCGCCCAGCGGCAGGCGTTCGATCGCTTCCCGCGCGAAGACGGAACAGGTCGGCGTGAACCGGCAGCTCGGCGGCAAAAGGACCGCGCGCGCCGCGCGAAAGAGGTCCAGGACCGCCAGCAGAACCCTACGCACCGGCCTCAGGGGCACGGTGCAGGAGTCCGGCTTTTTTGCAAAGCTCCAAGAGCGCATGTTCCGCGTCGCCTAATCCTTTCCAACGGCAGCCTGGACGCGGATAAAAGATGCAGTCCGCGCCGGCATCGATGAGATGCCGATTGAAACGGAAGGCTTCCCGAAGGAGCCGCTTCAACCGGTTGCGTCTTACGGCGCCGCCGACCTTTCGGCTCAACGAGAGTCCCAGGCGCGGCCCAGCCGGCATCCCGGGGCCCTGTCGGAACCAAAGGATCAAGTCATTGCGTACGCACTTGCGTCCCTTGAGGAAGACGGCTTCCATCTCGCGGGCGCTCATGCGCGTGCGTCGGCCGAGCCGTCCGGTGCGCACTGGGACAGAGCCGCTCAGTGCTTGGCGATGCGGATGAGCTGGTGCCGGCCTTTTTGCCGTCGACGAGAGAGCGTCTTTCGTCCTCCGGCGGTCTTCATGCGGGCGCGGAAACCGATGGCTTTCGCGCGCTTGCGTCTGTTGGGTCGATATGTAGGAAGCATGTGCGCATTATAATAAAAAATGGTATATCCGAACATCCGATGAACAGTTGGAATGCGTTGATGATCAGCGTTCTGTTTCTATCCGCGGCCTTGGAGTCCCCTCTTCCTGTCCGCGCGCAGGGCGGCGGCGGGCCCGCGGATACTTCCTCCGGCAAGGGAAGATTGCTCCCGGGCACGGCGCTGGCGCGTTCGCGCGAGGTCCTGTTCGCGGCTCGGAAGGCGTATCCGGATGCGCGGTGGCTCGGAGTGGAGGGCCGCGCGAACCGCTCCGGCATCGCGGTCTGCGATCCGGAGCATCCCTCTCAGGACGGCTGGCGGCATTCTTTTTATTCCGATTCCGCGGGAGGAAGGCTTCTGGTCTGCGAATGCCGAGGACGCATCGCGGGCCCTTTCCTTGAGATGGGTTCCTCCAAAGACCGCTTGCTCCGGCCCATCGAGGAGGACTGCATCGACAGCGGCGAAGCGGTCCGCGCGGTCTCGGCGAAGTTCCCCCCGCGCCTGCGCGGACGAAGGCCGCTCTTTCTCCGGCTGTCCATGGAGGCGGGCGCGGGCGGCGCGCCTGCGGCTTTGCAGTGGGAGATCTCCGCGGACGGGCAGCGCTTGCGCGTCGGCGCGGCGCGTTCAGCCTCCGGACCCGCGGTCTCCGGCGCCGTGCAGGAACTCCTCTCGCAGGAGACCGAGGCCCAGCGCCGCGCGCAGGGCGCGGCGGCGCGTCCTTCGCGGCCCGGGGTGCTCTATACGGCGCGCACGGACATGGACCGCGTGATGAACTATGCCGCGCGCAGTCTTCCTGGATCCGATCTGATGGCCATCGAGGGCTTCACGGATGCCCGGGGCTCCTCTCCATGTCTGGGAGAGGGCGACGGCTGGATGTATTATTTCGTGTATCCCAACGGGCGCATGGCGGTCCTTTTCGCCTGCAATGGGAAAGTGGGACCCGGGGCGCTTTCCGCGGAGCATATCGACATCCGCAAGCATGCTCCCGTCGAGGGACGCTTCGTGGATACTCCCGTGCTGCTGGCGGCTCTTTTGCGCATGCGGCCCTCGGCCATGAACGAAGGGATGGGCCGCCGCAACACGCGGCTGGCTTCCGCGAAGCTTTTGAGCTTCCGCGAACCGCCTTTCCCCTCCTTGGCTGCGGGCAAGAAGCTCTTCTGGTTCCTCGATGTCGGCAACACCCGCTACGCTTTCGACGCCGAGGATGGAAGACTCGTCGACACGAAGGAGTGATTTCATGCTAGAATCTCGACGAAGCAGGACGGATGCCGCCAGCGTGGACGGGAGGATCTGATGCCGACAAAACAATCGACGGTCAAAAGGATCAATGTTCTTATCGCCGACGACCAGACGCTTTTTCGCGAGGGGATCAAGGACGTCCTTGAGGGAGATCGGGACCTTTGCATCGTCGGAGAGGCCGTCGACGGGATGGATGCCGTGGCCAAGGCCAAGCGCTTGAAGCCCGACGTGGTCCTCATGGACATCAAGCTGCCTCGGCTCGACGGGATCGCGGCCACGCGCCAGATCCGGCGCGAGTGCCCCGGCATCAACATCCTCATCCTCTCCTCTTTCGAAGATGAGGCGCACGTTCTGGAGGCCATCTCCGCCGGAGCCAATGGGTATCTTTCCAAGATGCTCCCTGCCGTGGAGCTCATCCGCGCGCTCAAGACCTTCGCCAATGAGGGCATGATGATCCCGCAAGGCGTGATGGGCAAGCTCCTCGAAGGGCTGCGCTCGAAGGCCCTCTCGCCGGAAGCAGGCGGCCATGCGTCCTTGACCAAGACCGAGGTGAAGGTCCTTTCCTGCCTGGGACGCGGGCTTTCCAATAAGGAGATCGCGGCCGCTCTTTCCTGCAGCGTCAAGACCGTCAAGAACCATCTCAACAGCATCTTCCAGAAGCTCGACGTGAGCAACCGCACCGAAGCCGTGGTCAAGGGCATCGAGCTGGGACTCATCTCCGGAGAGGGCCAGGAAGCTTGACGACGGATCTGCGCGCCTTGCGACGATTCGCCGCCGGTCGGCGATACGACCGCGTGCGCGCTCATCTGTGCGCGCAGGCGCCGCGGATATTGGCCGGGACTTGGCCCAAGCTGAGGCAGATGGAGAAGCTCGTCTTTTTCAAGCTGCTCGACCCGGATCGGGCCATGAAGCTCTATGCCGCGCTGCCTTTCGAGGAGAAGTATTTCCTCCTGCTCGGTTTTCGCCGCGAGACCGTCGCGCCCACGACCCAATCCCTCCCCTCCTCGGCCCGCAAGCTCTTCGTCCGGCTTCCGGAAGGCTGCTACGACCGGATGCTCCAGCTCCTCGTCGGAGGAGAAATGTCCCTGGACTGGACGTTCGACAGGAACTGAGGATGTCCCGGCGGCATGTTCGCGCGGAAACGACCACGGCGCGGGGATTGGTCCTGCGGCGCGGGGTGCTTGGAGAGTCCGACCGGCAGAGCGTGATCTACACCGATCTTTACGGCAAGCTGCCCGTGCGCTTCATGGGCGTGAACCGTCCGCTGGGCAAGCTCAAGGCGCTCTCCGAGCCGCTGGCGCTCGGCGAGTACCGTCTCCACATTCGTGAAGGCGCGGGCGGCGCCCTCTGCATCGGCGGAGCGCTCGAGAGCGTTCATGTGCGCCTGCGCGCGGACCTTCCTCGCCTGCTGCGCGGGATGCAGGTCTGCGAACTCATGGACCGGCTCACGCCCGTGGCGCAGCCCAACCTTGAGAAATTCCAGCTGGCTTTGGAGGCTCTGAGGGCGCTGGAGGCCGCGGCCGACGAGGCTTCCTGCGACTGGGTCCTTATCGCCTTCTCCCTGCGGCTCATGGAGCAGGCCGGCTACGGCGTCGGAGAACTCCCGGTCGGCCGGGAGCATCGTCCGCTTTGGGAGAGCCTGCATGCGGCGTCTTTTCAGGAGATATGCGCGCTTCCCGCCGATCCGGACCGGCGGGGACGCTTGGAAGGATATCTCCAGCGCAGCGTGGAGCGCCTGACGGAGCGGCCCTTGCACACGCTGCGCATGCGCGCTCAAGTCTTGGCCGCATGATCATGCTCGTTTTGGAGGAGCGGATAGTATGAAGACATTCCAGGGACTCGTGATGGAACTCCAGCGGTTCTGGGCCGCTCAGGGCTGCCTCATCGTCCAGCCCTACGATTTGGAGAAGGGCGCGGGCACGTTCAACCCCGCGACCTTCTTCGGCGTGCTGGGTCCCAAGCCCGTGCGCGCGGCGTACGTGGAGCCTTCCCGGCGTCCGGGCGACGGCCGCTACGGAGAGAATCCGAACCGGCTCGGGAAATATTTCCAGTATCAGGTCATCCTCAAGCCCGCGCCTTCCGACGTGCAGGCCGTGTACCTTCGCTCGCTCAAGGCCATCGGGCTCGACGCGCGCTGCCACGACATCCGCTGGATCGAGGACGATTGGGAGTCCCCCACGCTCGGCGCGGCCGGCGTGGGCTGGGAGGTGTGGCTCGACGGGATGGAGGTCACGCAGTTCACTTATTTCCAGCAGATGGGCGGGATCACTCTCGATCCCGTCTCCGTGGAGATCACCTACGGCCTGGAGCGCCTGGCCATGTACTCGCAGAAGAAGGACCGCGTCTACGATCTCGCCTACAATGAGACCACGACCTACGGGGACCTTTTCCTGCGGCAGGAGCGCGAGTTCTCCCCCTACCACTTCGAGCATTCGAACGTGGAGATGCTGCGCCGCCATTTCGACGACTACGAGCGCGAAGGCATCCTGCTTTGCGAGAAGGAACTCCCCTTGGCGGCTTACGACACGGTGCTCAAGTGCTCGCATCTGTTCAATCTTCTCGACGCCCGAGGCGTGATCTCGGTCTCCGAGCGCGCGGCCTACATCGGCCGCGTGCGCGGGGCCGCCAAGCGCGTCATCAATTCGTATCTCGCGGAGCCTAAGCCGACGGATCCGGCCGCGGCAGGAGGCGTCCGATGAAGACCGCGCTCCTGGAGATCGGGACCGAATCCCTGCCGGCGCGCTTCATCCTGCCGGCGCTCAAGCAGATGGAATCCTTGGCCGCGGACATGCTCAAGGAAGAGCGGCTCGCTCACGGCGCGGTGCGCGCCGTGGGCACGCCCATGCGCTTGGCGCTGCTTATCGAGGGCGTCGCCGATCATTCCGCGTCCCAGACCCGCGAGGTCCTGGGCCCGCCCGCGCGCCTGCTCAAGGATGCGCAGGGAAGCTTCACCGTCCAGGCGCAGGGATTCGCCAAGGCGCAGGGCGTGAGTCCCGAGGAGCTCGAGGTCCGGCAGTCGCCCAAAGGAGAACTCCTCGCGGCGTGCAGGGTCCTCCCGGCGGAGCCGGCCGCGAAGATCCTGGCCCGGGTGTTCCCGCGCCTGATCGCGGCCGTCGAGTTCCCCAAGGGCCTGGAGTGGGAAGAGTCGCGCCTGCGTTTCGGCCGGCCCATCCGCTGCCTCGTGTCCATGCTCGGCAAGAAAGCCGTGCCCTTCACCTTGGCCGGAGTCCGCGCGGGCGCGAAGTCGCGCGGCTTGGCCGCGCTCGGACAGAAGGCCTGGACCGTTTCGGACCCGGACAAGTACGTCGATCTTCTGCGCGAGCGCTGCGTGCTCGTCGACCATGAGGAGCGGCGTAAGGTCCTGCTCAAGGGCTTGGAGCAGGCGGCCAGGCGCTCGGGCGGCGTCCTGGACGCCGACGAGGCGCTCACCCTGCAGGTCAACTTCCTCTGCGAGCACCCCGTGCCCGTGCTCTGCTCTTTCGACAAGAGCTACCTGGAGCTGCCGCAGGCGCTCCTGACCACGGTGCTCAAGACCCAGCTCAAGTTCTTCCCCCTCCTGGACCGCCGGGGGCGCCTCCTGCCGGAGTTCATCGGCGTGCGCGACGGCGTCTCCGAGGGGCAGAAAGAGGTCCAGACCGGCTATCAGCGCGTGCTCGTCGCGCGCTTGAGCGACGCGCATTTCTTCTTCGGACGCGACCGCTCCACGCCGCTGGAGCACAAGCGCGGAAAGCTCTCTCTGGTCGGCTTCCAGAAGGGCCTGGGCTCCATGCTCGATAAGAGCGATCGGGTCCTCAAGATCGCCGGGAAGCTCTGCGCCCGCCTGCGCGAGCATCACGGCGAGCGCTTCGATGAGAAGTCGGTCTTGGACATCGCGCGCCTGGCCTACTGCGACTTGGTCACGGACGTGGTCAAGGAGTTCCCGGAACTGCAGGGTTCCATGGGCGCGGCCTATGCTCGGGCCGAGGGCTTGGATGAACGCACGGCGCTCGGGCTCGAGGAGTTCTATTTCCCGGTGCAGGCCAAGGGAGCTCTGCCCATGCACAGGGAAGCCGTGATCGCGTCCTTGGCCGGGAAGCTCGACACGGTCTGCGCCATGCTCGCCTTGGGCCTCAAGCCTTCGGGCAGCGAGGATCCCTTCGGCCTTCGCAGGCAGGGAAATGCGATCGTGCGCATCGTGCTGGAAAAGCAG
Organism: Elusimicrobiota bacterium; assembly: GCA_041661185.1. Lineage (GTDB taxonomy): Bacteria > Elusimicrobiota > Elusimicrobia > UBA1565 > UBA1565 > JBAZUV01. The sequence continues at coordinate 70,611 of JBAZUV010000009.1, read as the reverse complement.
CTGCGCATCTCGCTTCCGGATATCATCGTCGACGCGCTTTCCTTCGTGGAAATAAAGAAGCGCGAGCCTGTCCCGACTCCCTCGGCTCTCGGCATAAAAGAGGATGCGCCTCAAGACTCCGCGGCCAAGGCCGGTCCGGAAGTCCGGGAATTCCTCTGGCAGAGGGCGGAGTCCTTGTTCCTGGAGCAGGGCTTCAAGCAGGACGAGATCCGCGCGGTCAAGGAGAGCGGGCTCGACGATCTTCCGCGCACCTACAAGAAGCTCTGCGCCCTGCATTCCATGCGCGCGGAGGCCGGGTTCAGCGCGCTCGCCCAGGTTTTCAAGCGCGCCTCCAACATCGTCAAGCAGGCCGGCGACGGAGCGTCCCTTTTGGGCGTGGACCGGGCCTTGCTCGCCGAGGACGCGGAGCGCGCTCTTTACGAGGCCTTGGGTTCCGTGGAAAGCGATGTCCGCGCAAAGGCCGGCGATGAGGAGTTCGAAGCGGCCCTGCGCGCCTTGGTCAGGATCAAGCCGGACTTGGATCTTTTCTTCGAAAAGGTCCTGGTCATGGCCGAGGATCCGCGGGTGAAGGCCAACCGGCTTTCCCTGGTGGCCCGGCTCGTTCGCCTCTTCCGCTCCGTGGCCGACGTCTCTCAGATACAGAATTAAGGGTGTCCGGATGAGAACGCGTCCGCATCCTTTTTGGCTTACCCTGGCCTCTCTTGCGCTTCTCTCCCTGCTCTTCGTTTCAGCCGAGCTCGCGGCCCGGCGATATTCCTATGAGGAACCTGGAGCGGTGCAGGACTTCCAGCGATACGTCGATGAGGGCATCGGCCCTTTCTTTAAGGAAGAGTCCGAGCGCGGACGCATCCGTCTTCGGCAGGTCCCGGGGCATGGGCTGTTCCCGGAAAAGCAGAGCTTCTTCCTGGAGAAGCAGCCCGGCAGGCGCCGCGTCATCGTGCTGGGAGAATCCAGCGCTCTTCTTCTGGCGCAGGCGCTGAGCCGGCGCGTGCGGGAAGAGGGGCTTGAGGGCCGCGTCGAGGTCGTGAACATGGCCGTCGGAGGCTCGGATCAGGAGCAGGCCTTGAGGCGCTTTCATGAGGCGCTTTCGCTCTCTCCGGACGCGCTCGTGCTCCTTTTCGGGCACAACATCTTCTTCCAGCTGCCTTTCCGCTATTGCGATCCGGCATGGCTGCGGCCGATCCTGCGCCGTGCAAGGCAGAGCCGGCTCTTGGGCCTGATCCGGCAGCGGATGTCGCCTCTGCCTCCTTTCAAGGAACCTCTGCGAGCTTCAAGCCGCCTCAAGTCCTACTCCGCCGCGCTATCTCTCATGGCGGAGTTGAGCCGGAGGCGGGCCATCCCCTTGATGGTCTGCACCGTGCCGGGAAATCTCCATGCTCCGCCGATGATCGATTCCTCCCTGCGGGCCTGGAAGGACTTTTCCTTGGGAGAGCGGCTCTACGATGCCGGAAGATACGAAGAGGCTTTCCGGGCGCTGAGCAGGGCCGTTGATGAGGACTTTCGGCGCTGGCGCGTTTTCGGAGCGGTTAATGAGACGACTCGCGGGATTGGACGGGAAAAGGGCCTCGTCGTGCTCGATTTCGAGCGCATGGCGCGCCGGCGCGCTCCGCACGGCATCCCCGGCTGGGAGAGCTTCTCGGATGCTCAGCATCTCTGGGACTTCGGCTGGGAGGCCGACGAGATCCTCCGGCGCATGGGCCTTCCGGCGCCGGGCCGCCGGGCGGCGAGGGCCGCGAGGAATCCCTTGAGCCCCGCCTTGGGAAATGTCCTCGCCGTTTTCCCCGTAGGCGACGCTTCTTCCTGCGCAGCGGTGGTTTCTTTTGCCCGGTCCTATCCGCAGGCCGGCGCCCGGGAGATGGAGCATGCGGCGATCGATCGAGGAGAAGGGCCGCGGGAAGCGGCTATCCTGACGGCGTGCTTCGCGAAAGCTCTTCGATGCGACGGGCGGGCGGAGGAAGCGCGCGGACTCGATGCCCAGGCGCGCCTCTTGGATCCGGCTATCGATATCTCCCGCGAGCGATGGGCATGCGGCGGCCCACGCCGAAAGCCTTCTCCGTGATCTTGATGCCGGGCGCGGCTTGTCTGCGCTTGTATTCCGCGCGGTCGATGCGCTCGAGCGTTTCGAGCACCCGCGCCTTGGCGGCCCGGCCGCGCACGAGCGTCTTCGCCCCGCGGCCGCGCTCGATATAGCTCTCCAATATCCCGTCGAGGACCTCGTAGGGCGGAAGGTCGTCCTGGTCGGTCTGTCCGGGTTTGAGCTCGGCGGAGGGAGGCTTCTCGATGCTTGAGCGCGGGATGCGCCGGCCGTCGCGATTGATGAAGCGCGCGAGAGCGTAGACCAGGGTCTTGGGAACGTCCGAGATCAGGGCCAATCCTCCGGCCATATCGCCGTAGAGCGTGCAGTAGCCGACCGCGCACTCCGATTTATTCCCCGTCGACAAGAGCAGATGGCCTTGGGCGTTGGCCAGAGCCATGAGCGCCAGGCCGCGCAGCCGGGCCTGCAGGTTCTGATCCGTGAGGCTGCCGTCTTGGGCGAGCTCCCCCAAGAGCGCGCGGGAGGCCGCGTGCAGGGGCTCGATGGGAAGGGTCCGGGTCTCTACTCCGAGATTGCGCGCGAGGGCCAGCGCGTCTTCGACGCTTCCTGCCGACGAGTATCGGGAGGGCAGGAGCACCCCGGTCACGTTCCCGGCGCCCAAGGCATCGGCGGCCAGCGTGCAGACGAGGGCCGAGTCGATGCCGCCGCTGAGTCCCACCAGCGCGGTCTTGAAGCCGCATTTGCGCGCATAGCCGCGCAGGCCGAGGATCAGCGCGCGGTAGACTTCCTCGACGTCTCCCAAGGGGGCGCGGGGCGCGGCCGGCTTGCAGGCCTTCGTGTCCAGGAGCACGAGGTCTTCCTCGAATCTTCGGCCCGCGGCGACCAGGCGCGCGCGCTCGTCGAAGGCGAGGCTCCCCCCGTCGAAGACGAGCTCGTCGTTGCCGCCCACGAGATTGCAATAGGCGAAGAATCGTCCGTGCTTGCGGGCCTGCCTGCGCAGAAGGCTCAGGCGCACTCCGTGCTTTCCGCGGTAGTAAGGCGAAGCCGAGAGATTGAGCAGGATCTCGGCTCCGGAACGCACGAGCCCGGCTACCGGGTCGCGGCGATAGAGCGTGCGGCCCTTGGTCGCGGCAGGCGCCCAGGCATCCTCGCAGAGCGTCACCCCGAGCTTCACGCCGTTGAATCGTATCGGGAGATTGGAGGCTGCCGGCTCGAAATAGCGGGCTTCATCGAAGACGTCGTAGTTGGGCAGCAGGGTCTTGAAGCGCTTGGCTGCGACCGCGCCCTTATGCAGGAGCGCCGCGGCGTTGAAGAGCGGCTTGCCCCTGCCTCGGTTGGGCTCGGCATAGCCTACCAGCATGGCGGTCTCGCCGGCGGCGCGGGCCAGGACTTTCAGGCTGCGCAGGTTCTCCCGGATGAGATCGGGATCTTCGAGGAGGTCTCCTGCGGGATAGCCGGGGATCGCGAGTTCCGGGAAAGCGACCAGGTCCGCTCCGAGTCCGCGGGCCGCTTCGTAGGCCGCAAGTATGCGTCGGATGTTGCCGCGCAGATCCGCGACGGTGGTGTCGATCTGCGCGAGCGCCAGCTTCATTGCGTTTTTCTGCAGAGCTCCGCGAACACTTCTCCGGCGCCCATGAAGCTTCCCTCGATCTCCTCTTGGATGGCGGCGATGACGGGCGGCTGCACGAGCGGGGTGACGCGAGAGAGCCCTTCCATGGCCCAGGTCATCATCTCGCTGGCATCGACTCCCACCTCCTGCGCGGCTTCGGCGGTGCTGCGCAGCATGGCCACGGCCGAGACGGGCAGCGGGCGATCGATGAGCAGGAGCCCGCCCATGGCGCCGGCCACGATCTGGCGGACGATGACGTCTACGGGATGCCCGACCGCGCGCGTGCCGCGGACCGCGTCGATGATGGTGCGCTTGACCAGCGCGGCCGTCTTGGCCGGGGCATCGGGCTCTCCCTTGAATTGAGAGACTACGATCTCGCGGGAGAGCTTTTCAAAGTCGTATTCGGATTCAGGCATGACACGGCTCCTCATTGCGCGTCGAGTGCTTCTATTATAGACCTTTTGCGGTGCAAATCGCATAATAGTCACGGAATAATATGACCAATAAGCGCATGTGGAAGAATCTCCCCCTGTTAGCCGCGGCTTTTCTCGTATTCGCCTGCGCGAATCCTCCGAGATTCGTCAAGACCACCCCCATCCTGCGCTGGATGCATCGTCCCAGGATGCAGCCGTATATCGACAACCCGATATTCTCCTTCGATATCCATCGGTCCTGGAAAGGTCCCGGGGAGGTCCACGGCGTCGCGCACTATGTCTCGAAGGACGGCCGGGCCTTTATCGAGGCGGCTTTCCTTAATGAAGGGCAGAAGGGATATCGGCCTCCGGCCGACGTGCGCAGGGATATGGCCGCCTGGGGCGCCGTGGAGGATTCTCATCTGGTCTCCGACGTGTTCGTTTCCAGCATGCCGGCTTATCGGGTGGGGTTCACGACCTATGTTTACGATTCCCAGGAACTGCTTGGAGCCAGCTATGAGGTCCGCTATACGGATTTCATCCTTGTTCCTGATCCTGAAGGGATACTTTTATTGCGTTTGGAGTGTCCTAAGGCCGAATACCGGCGCACCCGTCGATATTTCGAGGAAGTCCTCAAAGGCTTTATCATTCGCGTGCTCAAGACCAAGGAAGAAGAATAACCGCATAGGACTTTAGTCCCATGCGGGTTTTTTCTTCCGCGGGCATCTTATTCATAGCGGAAGGGAGGTCGGGGTCCGATATGGGACAGGACAAAAGGCGCTTCCAACGGTTCATGAGAGACATCGGAGTGGAGATCTGCTCCGAGAACGAGGCCGGTTCTCACGAGGCCGGACTCGTCGATGTCTGCCGCGACGGGATGGGGTTCTACTCCAGGTCGCCTTTGGAGGCCGGAAAGAGATTCGCCTTCAAGCTGGAACTCCCCGACGGTTTCTGCCGCGGGGTCGCGCACATCTGCTGGGTTCAGCCCCATCATCTTGGGTGGCGCTGCGGCGCCCGGATACTCCAGGCGCGCAATGGAGACCTGCGCAGGCTCAAGCTGTTCCTTGAGCCGGGGGCTTTCGATACCCTGAGATTGTTCGACCGCGTGTTGTGGGTGGCCGCGGCCGCGACCGCCCTCTTCGTCTTCCTGAGCAGATATTAGAAATTCTCGCGGCAGCGCGCATCGAGCGCGTCCTGCAGGAAGGGCTTGGCCCCTTCGGCCGTGATGCGCCAGCCCCAGCGCTCATGTCCCCAGAGAGGCTGTTTGCGCGTGAATGCCAGCACGAAGGGCGAGCCGCTCCGGTTGGGATCATAGGCCACGAAGTCCAAGGTCCGGGTCTCGGTCATGAGTTCGTGCGGCATGGAGGATCCTTCCCCCTTCTGGGAGGGTCCCTCGAAGAGGCGCATGCAGCGGCGGTAAGTCTCGGAGACTTGGGTCCCTTCCACGAGGATGACCGCGTCCTTGAGTCCTTTGACGCGGATCTTCGAACTGAAATCGATCTTCATCTGCAGGCGCAGGGGGTCCGCTTCCGCGGCGAGCGCCCGGCCTGCGGCATCCGCTTGCGGGATCGCGAAGGCGCCGGAGCGCAGGTCTTCGACGGCGGCTTTGCGGATAGGGAAATCGAGCTTCTTGTAGAGGGTTTCCCGGACCTCGTTTTTGAGCGGATAGAAGAGGGCTTTGGAGACGTCGAAGGCCGCTGCGGGCTTCAAGCGGATGGCGACGACAGGGACTCCCACGGCTTTGAGCGCGCCTTTCGCGCGGGAGGAGAGCCGCCAGGCGCGGGTCTTGACCGGACGGCGCCGGGCGCAGGCCGCGGCCCAAGTGTGTGTGGAGCGCGCGGCGAAGAACTCCGCGACGCCGTCGCTGCCCACGACGAGCAGGCGCGCGCCTCGAGTCAGGGCTCCGCCGCGGCTGTCCCGCTCGATGAGCATCCAGCCGCCGTCCATCTCATAGACGGGATAGAGCCCGGCCGCTGAGCGCAGAGGAGAAAAGGACTTTCGCGGCGTCGGAGGCTGGGCGTTCTGTTCCTGGTCCGCGAGGGCGGCCATCGGCGGCGGGGCCTGCGCCGCGAGCGGAGCGCTCAGGAGGCAGAGCAGCGCGGCTGTTTTCAGGGAGGGCATCGAAATCGAATGTAGCATGGGATTGTTACGGGTTTTTTGACGCGGGAGGGTCGAAATCCTTGAGCAGGGCGTCGAAGGCCGGGAGTTCGTCGGGATATGCGTCGATGGGCGCGCGCAGGCGCAGCACGTAGAACCCGCCGTCGAAAGGCCGCAGATGCACGCATTCCCGCTCCAGCTTGCGGGAGGCTCCGTAGGTCCACTCGTCTTGCGCCATGATGCGCAATCGATAGCGGCTGGGCATCGGGATGTCCGGAACAGGGGAGCCCGCGTCCATCGCGCTCAGCACCGATTGTCCGAAGCAGGCGGCTGACACCCGGCGCTGCACCGAGTCGAATTCCTTGGCGCGGAAATCGTAGAGATCCTTGCCCGCGCGCTGAAGGGACCTGTAGCGGCCCAGCGTCTTCCAGGCGTCGAGCGCTCGGCAGCGGTAGAAGCGGTAGGCTTCCCCTCCCACGGGGAAGCGGCGCCGTTCGAAGAGGCTTACGCGCGGCGGAGGCGGTTTGGAGCCGAGGGCATGGACGTAGGGATCATCGCTGGGGATGCGGCGCGAGAAGCTCTCGATCTCCAGGCCCTGATAGACTTCATACGTCCGGCCCGCGACCTTTCGCGAGGATTTCCTGGCTTGAGGGCCGAGATTGCGGCAAAAGGCCTCCGGATCCCCCTCCGGGTCCTGCGAGGAGTAGCGCTCGACGATCAGGACGGACTCGTCTTCATGCAGCTTCTTGACGAAGAGGGCCTGCACCGGAGCGGAGAGCGCCGCTTCCGAGGATGAGTAGCCGGGCGGCGGCTTCCATCCCTTCGGCAGAGGGGCCAAGATCGCGGCCGTCGAGAGCGCTGCGGCGAGCAAGGATTCCACGACCGGATTCTAGCGTTTTGGGCCGGGCTGCGCCAACGGGCCTTGCGCCAATTGCTCGCCCGTTTCCGCGTCGAACACGGCCCAGCCTTCTCCCGGAGTGAGCACGGCCGCGCGCCGGCCGTCCTCGCTGTAGAGGATGCGCGTGCCTGTCCCGGGATGGATGAGCCCTTCCCGCTTCCAGTCCGCGAAGTGACGCCAGACCCAAGGCTCTCCCGCGTGGAGAAGGAACCAGCCGTCATCGGTATGCCACCACCAGCGGCCGGCGTGGCGCAGGAGGTCCGTATCCTCGCCCGCGCGGGTCCACCAGCGTTCCTGGGAACGGATCAGCCAGTTCCATCGGCCGTTCTTTTCTCCGGCGCCCCAGGCCGTGCCGTCGTGCAGATAGGCGGTGCGCTCGCCCATGTGCCAATGGGGCTTTCTTTGTCGGCGGCCGTCTGCCTTTTTCCACTTCGCGAAGTCCGGTTCTTCTTCGGGCGTCCCGAGCGCCTCGACTTCTTCCGGAGTCCAAGGATGCGCGTCCACCCGGCGTCCGTCCGGCAAGGTCTCGGGAGTCTTCTCTTTCAAGGGAGCGAAGTCCGGCGCGGAGGTTTTCCCCGAGGGAGGGCGCAGTCCTCCGACGATCCAGTCCCGCAGCTTCGGCGGCCTGAAGCGCTGGATGCGGCCGTGCTCCTGCTCGGTCTTCGAGGGATGTTTTTTTCGGTCGGAAGGATGCCCGGCATCCTCGCCGTCCTTGCGTGCGCCGGCGTCTGAGCTTTCCTTGGCTGAGGATGGATCGCGTCCGTATTTCGCCGACTCCGGCTGCGCGGGTGAAGACTTCTTGTCCGGAGAGCGTGTCGGCATGCGCTTCCTCGCCGGGTCTTTGCGCGCGGAATTCTCGGACGCGGAGCGGTCCGGAGAGGAGGTCTGAGCCGAGAGGCTGCGGAGTCTCCCGAAGGATCGCTGCGCGGCTTTCGCGTGCAGGGGGATCGATGCGCTCTCCGCGGGACGCGCGGCGAGCGCATCGCGCAAGGTCCGGTCCGCGGGAGGATGATTCTTCGCGGATGCAGCGATCGGCCCTCGCATGGGCGAGGCCGCCGGCCATGTGTCTGGGAGATGCAGGACCGATGCGGCTTCGAAGCCGATGGGCTCGAGCCTGCGCAGGCCGTGCCGCGAGGGAGATGTCCCGCGGGGAGAGAAGAGCCGTTCGCGCAAGCGTGCCGGCCGGTCCGCGCTCGCTGATCCTTCAGGTCCGGCCGCGGCATCGACGGCTTTTCGCAGGGCTTTCAGCGGAGCAAGGCGCGCCAACGGGCCGGGCAGTCCTTGTTCGGGGATGAGGAGCAGCACGAAGAGCGCGCCCGCGAAAAAGCCTGTCGCGCAGGCCGCGCCCCAACGAATTCCGGATGCGGGTCGCTCCCCAACGGCGAGTCCATGCCGACGAGACGGCGTCTCGGAGGGCATAGACATAGTCTAGGCCGCCGGGCAAATAGGTCTCGGGCCTTTGTTTCCATCTGCGCATAGGCCAAAAGGCCTATGATTCGATCGTCATCCCGGCGGAAGCCGGGATCCAGCAGCGCCTGGATTCCGGCTTCCGCCGGAATGACGGCTGCAGGCTTTCATCGGGATGACGATCAATGCTTGATGAGCTTGTCGGGGTCCAGGCCCGCGGCGCGGAGGTCTTCCTGGACCATCAAGCGCACGAGTTCCTTAAAGGCGACCTTCGGCTTCCAGGAGAGGACCTTGCGCGCCTTGGATGCGTCGCCGATGAGGATGTCCACCTCGGTCGGCCGCAGATAGCGAGGGTCGAACTTGACGAAATCCTTGTAATCGCGGCCCACGCAGAGGAAGGCTTCCTCGAGGAATTCGCGCACGGAGTGGGTCTCTCCCGTGGCGACGACGTAGTCGTCGGGCTGAGAGTGCTGGAGCATGAGCCACATGGCTTCCACGAAGTCCTTGGCATAGCCCCAATCGCGCTTGGCGTCGAGATTCCCCAAGTGGACGCGGCTCTGCTTGCCGGCGAGGATGTTGGCCAGGGCCATGGTGATCTTGCGGGTCACGAACGTTCCTCCGCGGCGCGGCGACTCATGGTTGAAGAGTATCCCGTTGCAGGCGAAGATGCCGTAGGCTTCCCGGTAGTTGACCGTGGTCCAATAGGAGTAGACCTTGGCGCAGGCATAGGGACTGCGCGGGTAGAACGGGGTGGTCTCCTTCTGCGGGACTTCGGCCACCTTTCCGAACATCTCGGAGCTCGATGCCTGATAGAACCGCGTGGGGATGCCGGTGTCGCGGATTGCGTCGAGCAGGCGGATGGTGCCCAGTCCCGTCACGTCGCCGGTGTATTCCGGAGTGTCGAAGCTCACGCGCACGTGGCTTTGGGCCGCGAGGTGGTAGATCTCGTCGGGCACGATCTTGCGCAGGATGCGGTTGAGCCCCGAGGAGTCGGTGACGTCTCCGTAATGGAGGAAGAGCTTGGTCCCCTCGGTATGCGGGTCCCGGAAGATGTGGTCGATGCGTCCCGTGTTGAAGGAGCTGGAGCGGCGGATGATGCCGTGCACCTCGTAGCCTTTTCCCAGGAGGAGCTCCGCGAGATAAGAACCGTCCTGTCCGGTGATGCCCGTGATCAGCGCTTTTTTAGAAGCCATCTCCAAACCCCTTGCAGAAGAAAGCGCGGACCATCCGGGTCCGCTGAGGCGTCATCTTAGCAATTTGAAAGCGACGCGTAGAGTTCGAGCGTGCGGCGCGCCACCAGTTCCTGGCGGAACTCCCGCAGCGCGATCTCCCGGCCGCGCAGGCCCATGCGCACGCGCAGGTCCGCGTTCGTTGCCAAGCGGTGCAGGGCTTCTTCCAGGGCGCCGGCATCCCTGGGCGCTACGAGCAGTCCGTTCTCTTCGTGGAGCACGATCTCCCTGCAGCCGGCGATGTCCGTGGCCACGATCGGGCGGCCGCAGGCCGCGGCTTCGAGCAGGACCTTGGGCACGCCTTCCCCATAGGTCGTCGGCAGGCAGATCACATGCGAGGAACTCATTACCGCGGGCATATCCTCCCGGCGGCCCCAGTATTCCACCACGCCTTCCTTGTTCCATTCGTCGAGCTCAGCCTGCGGTATGGAGACCGGATTCTCCGGATCCCCCTCTCCCACCAGGACGAAGCGCGCCGCGACTCCCTTCGCGCGGAGCCTGCGCGCGGCCTCCACGAATTCCGGCACGCCCTTGCTTCTGAGCATGCGCGAGGCGAGCAGGAACACGGGAGCGCCTGCGGGTTCCGGCGAGGGCTGGAAGGCTTGCGTGTCTACTCCCGAGCCGCGGATGAGGACCGCGTGCTCTTTGTCCGCGAGGCCTTCTTTCGCGAGCCGCGCCAGATCGTCCGGGTTCTGGAAGATGATGCGTCCGTTCTTCCCGGGCAGGGTCAGGCGCAGCATCGCTTTCACCAAGCCGCGCAGAAGGGTCGTGCGCATATCCTTGGCCGTGAAGAGATGCCCGAGCCCGGCCAAGGCATTGACGATGCCGGGGACCTTGGCCAAGCGCGCGGCCAAGGAACCGTAGATCACGGGCTTGAGCGCCACATGGTGCACGATGTCCGGCTTCTCGCGCAGGTAGATCCTGAGCGCGCCGATGAGCGCGACGAGATCCAGGAACGGATTGATGCTCCCTTTTCGCAGACGCAGCGGCAGCGGCTTGAACCCTTCCGCGGCGAGCCGCGCGCCCTCATCCTGAGTCCAGGTCATGACCAGGACTTCGTGCCCTTGGGCCTTGGCCGCGCGCGCCAAGGCCGCGCGGTGCGACCAGAAGTAGGCTTCGTGCGAGACCCAGTAGAGTATTTTCATCGGATGAAGAAGCGCGGAGAATTATAACAATCATAGGCCTTTGGGGATATCCGCTTGGGACTTCGGGTTCCTGGATGCTTGGGCCGATTGGCGGCGTTCTTCTGGGTCCTCCGCCTCATCCGGGTCCGAGGCATTGTATATAGACTGTCCTTAATCTTGAACATGCGAGGAGTCCCATGAAGATCGGTTCCGCGCTGCGCCTTCTCCTTTCTCTTTCCTTGACGGCATCCGCGCTTCCCGCGCAAGCCTTTGCCTCGGCGGTGATCTCCGTCGAACTTCCCTCCCCTGCGGCAGGGGGTGCCTTGTTCGTCCCCTTGTCCGTTTCGGGGGATGTCGTGCGATCCTGCCTGGGGATGACGGGAGGATCGTTCTCGCTCCCTGCGGACAAAAATCTGCAAGCGGCAGTGCGGGCCGGAACAAATATCTTGCCGGCGCAAGAAGTCCTGCTGTCCGACGATGGATCGGAGGCCCTCCGGCCGGCGGCGGCGGTTTCCCTGAAGCCCGCGACGGCCGTGCTCCCATCCGGGATAGCCTTTCCCGCCGTCCATCGAAGCCTGTCGTTCATGATGGGGAATTTGAAAGTCGTGAGCGGCCGTTTTGAATCGGTCGTAAAGCCGGTCAGCCAAGGCGATTTCTCAACGGCCGGCCAGGGCTTAATCAGCGTCTTCGACGGTCAATCCGAACGATCTTCCGCCGTCGCCGATCCGGCCGGCTCGGGATCGCCCGCCCTGGAAAGTCTTTTGCCTGCGAATCCCGTCTATCTTAGTCCGGAGCAAGTGTCGCGCATCACGCAGGCGCTTGGAATAACGAAAGAGCAATTATTGGAACGACTGGTTGAAACCGCCAAACAATTCGCGCGTCCGCTTATCAGCGGCGCCAAATACAGCGTCGGAGCCGCCGGCTTGGGAGAGAGCGGAGCCGTCTACCTTGGGGGCAATCTCGAGTTCACGGGGATCGCGTACAACCAGAGCGTTCACGCCGAACGGGCCGTCGTGCTCAACGCCTTGCGGCATGGGGAAAAAGGCTTGGTCGCTCTCGCGCTTTCAGCCCCCCCATGCGGAGGCTGCAGGCAATTCCTCAATGAACTCGTTTCACGCGAGAGGCTTCGCATCCTGGTCCGGGGGAAACCGCCCGTTGATTTCGCGACGCTGCTCAAGGACCCCTACGGCGCCAAAGGGACTCTCTTGGTCCCGCGCCCGACCAATAATTTGCTCCCCCCCGAACGGCAAGCGGGCGGATGGAGAGATCTCATAGAGACGGCGTTTAAAGCCGCCGACACGACCTATTCGCCCTATGATCCCTCGGGCGTGGCCCTCAGGACGAAAAACGGGAAGATCTACTCGGGCGGGCATATCCAGATCCTCGGCGCTGAGCCCAGTCTCTCTCCACTGCAGGCCGCTCTTACGCACCTTGTTTCGGAGCAAGGCGGCTTTGAAGATATCTCGGAGGTGGTCCTTGTCGAGTGGGAAGGCAGCAAGATCAGCGAGAAGCGGCTTGTCCCTTTGCTGCTGGAGACGATCGCTCCGAAGGCCCGGTTCAAGGTCGTTACGGTGAAGAAGCGTTCCTTATGAGCACGCGTCGTCTTGACGCTGCGTTTCATCGGTTTAATCTGCGGCGCGCGCGGGGGTCATGTTTTATGAAGATGAAGAACGGGGCCGTGTTGAATCTGTTTCTGGTTTTTTCCTTGATATCGTCCGTTCTGCCCATCCAAGCCGTCGCCTCGGCCGTGATCAGCGTCTCGGCCCCCGCCGCCCAAGAAGGGGCCGCCTTGCTGGCTTCACTGGCGGGTCCGCTCCAGGCTATGGTGCGCGGCGCCGATCCTCTCCTGCTTCAGAAGTATCCGAATCTGAGCATACTCCCCCGCATGAGCCCGGACTGCCATCTGGATTTGGCGCTGGCCGGCTATCTTTCCGAAGCGGGCGATGATGCCGGGCTGGATGCGGCCGCGGCTACTTCCGAGAAGCAGCTTCGCACCCTGAGCAGGCTCATCGACAAAGCTCGTCCGATGCTCGTGTTCATCTCGCATGTCGATGTCGAGACGCTCGGATTGGTGAGGGACGGCAAGGATCATCAGGATGTCTCCGCGGCTTTGTCGGGCCTGGATAAATATCAGGCGCTGGGCTGGCCGGACTTGAATGCCGGGATCGAGAAGATCAAGGCGCTGCACCAAGAGATCATCCTGAATCAGGCGCGCAAGACCGTGCAGGCTTTGAATCAGGATCAGCGTTCCGCGGAGGAAACCGCGGCAGGCGTCTCTTCTCGTCATTCCGGCGAAAGCCGGAATCCAGGAGCAGGCTGGACCCCGGCTTCCGCCGGGGTGACGATGGACTTGGTGCCTTCCTCTCTTCGTCATTCCGGCGAAAGCCGGAATCCAGGAGCAGGCTGGATCCCGGCTTCCGCCGGGGTGACGACGCTGCCTTCGCGCAAGGAGAAGATCGCCTCCGGTCTTTCCTCGCTTCGTTACGAGGCCAAGCGGCTCGTCTTGTCGGCGATCGCCGGCATCTTCGGCACGGTGCTCTCCTTGCCCGCGGCGGACGCGGCGCTGGAACAGCGCATTTTGGCTCAAGCCGCGCAGAAGCAGGCGGTGTTCACGGACTACGACGACACGTTGGAGAAATTGAAGCAGGTCGCCTCTCCTGAGACCGTGGAAGCGATGCTGGCGCTGCGCGGCGCGGGCAAGCAGATCGTGGTCGTCACGGACCGGCCGGACAAGGCCCGCGACGGCTCGACGAAGGGGACCCTCGTGGAATCTCTTTCCTCCATCCCGTCCTCGGCGCGCGGCGGAATGGTCTTCGCGGTCGACAAGGGCGGACGCATCCTCCGCTACGACGGCAAGGGCGAGCCTGAACTCATTTACGAAGAGCCGGCTTTAGACTCCGGGAGCGCTGCGCTTATTAAGGAATCGGTCGAGGCGCTCAAGGCCCGGCTGCCTTCGATGGGCGTGCGGATGCATGATGGTTCCAAGGATATTCCCGTGGAAAACCTATATTCTTATGGTTATGCCTTGATGCTTCATTCCGGCACCTCCGAATCCGCGGTCCGCTCCGTGGCCGAGGCCTTGCAGGAAGAACTGCAAAAGCGAGGGCTTGCATTCACGGTCGAGCCGCGCATGCCCAAGGATCCGAGCATGCCTCCGTATGTGGCTTTCTCGAAGCTGAACAAATCCCTGGCCGTGAGCCGCATCGCCGGGATCCTCGGCGTTTCCGCGGAGCATGCCCTGATCCTCGGAGACAGCATGTTCGTGCCCGCGGCCGGGCAGGCGCAGGGCCTATGGGGATTCCTCGCGCGTTGGGCCCTGCGATTAGGCGAATGGCTGAGCGGCTCTCCTATCCAGGCCATGGGCAATGGGACCGACCGCGACATGGAAAAGGCCCTTCCGGGGGCCTTGACCTTGAGCGTGGGCGGGACCGCGGATCCGCGCATGAAGAACGCCTATGTCCTTGCCGGCAAAGGTCCTGAAATCACGCGCAAGATCCTGCGCGCCGTCGCTAATCATTGAGCGAATAGGTCTTTAGGGAAATCCGCTTAGGCCTTCAAGTCCCAGGTTGCCTGGGCCTATTCCCGGCGCTTTCATGGGCCTTCCGTTTCATGCGCTTTCGCGGCTCTGCGGCTAAACTCTCCTTACCTCAATCAACAACACGAGAAGGATTTGTTGATTGAGAGGAGTCACGACTGATGAAGAAGATCAATTCCGCGGTGAGCCGTGTCCTTGCCCTTTCCTTGATATCGTCCGCCCTGCCCGGCCAAGCCGCTGCCGCGTTTGCGGCGGCGAATCTGAGCGTTCCTGCTGAGAATGCCCTTATATCCTTGAATCTGACAGGGGCGCTGGCTCAGCCCATGCCGAACGCCTCGATGATCGGCCGCATCCAAGGATTGATTTCCAGTGCGGACCCTGCGGCGCTTCAGCAGTACCCGAATCTGAGCCTCATTCCTCGCTTGAGCGAACAGTGCCTCGTGGACCGGCAATTTGCCCAGAGCCTCGGCGGAATGTTCCGGATGAGCGGAGGCGTGGAGAAGCAAAGCCTTTCGGATATTAACGACGACATCCTCATGCTGCGTCCCGTGATTCTGACCTTGGTTCAGCAGCAGGCCGAGCAATTAAGAGCGGCTGCGGAATTTTGGTTCCCCGAGCCGCAATATTCCGCATCGTCGGACTTCGAGAAGTATCGGGTTCTGGATTATAAAGAATTGAACGAAAGTCTCGATGAGATCAAGGCTCTGCGCGGCAAGATCCTCATGCAGCAGGCGAAGAAGACCGCTGATGCGCTTCAGGAAGGCCAACGCTCCGAGCAGGAGCTTCCTCTTTCGGGGGAGTCCAAAAAGATCGTTCTTGCTGCGCCTGTTTCAGGAGGGATCCCGCTGCGGGCTACCTTTATAAGGGCAGGGTCTAAGAAGCAGGAAATACCTCTGCATGGACAGGGCCTCGAGAAGATAGCCCTCCCCTCTTCTCAGTCGACGAACGTTTCCGGGACGCTCAAGAAGCTCGCGGCCATGGACGCGAAGGTCAGCCGGCGGGTGCGGATCGCTGCGGGAGTTTCGCTTCTGGCCGCGGCCGTGTTCTTCCCAGTGCAATTGTTCATCATGCCGGGGACTCTTAAGGCTGTGGCCACGACCGTGCTTCTGACTGTGACCGTTTACGGCGGGATCACGGCGGCGCAGTTCGGCTCCCTGATCCCCGCCGATCGCGTCGCGCAGGTTCTGAAGCGGGACATCGCCCGCAGAGAATTGCTTTCCAAGGAAGAGTTCGCTATCGCGGACCGCATGTATCTCAATGCCATGCTGCGCGAGAGCGCCGCGGCCGTGCTTTCCATGTCCGCTGCCGTCGCGTTCTGGATGATGGGGCAAGGTCTTTTCGCCGGCTTGCTCGGGATATACACATTGAACGAGGCGGATGACGTGTTCAATCGGTTCCTGGCCCAGAAAGCCGCTGCGCTCAAGACTGCGGCGTTCGAGCCTGCGCGCATCCCTGCGATCAAGATGTTCAGCGCCGCCACTTTAGGCATTCTCATCCCCGCAGGCTTGTTCGCGGCCTATAAGCTGGTTGGACTGGGCATGCCGGCGCTCCTGCACGTCATGCCCTTTGCGGTCTTAGGGCTGTGGGTCGCTTCCGCCGCCTATTCCATCCTTGCCGCGTTCTATCTCAGGCACGCGCTCGCGAAGAGGGTGCTTGGGAAAGACGCGTCCGCCAAGTAAGACTTCCTGCTGGATTCCCGAGGCCGGCGGCCGAAAGATGATTTTAAACGGCCGCCGGCTGTTCGATTTGATATAATGGAAGGGCTTCAGTAGGACCGCGGGACTACTGGAGCGCGGACGTATCCCGCGGTTTGACCGTTAAACATGAAAGCGGCAATATAAAGGAGGACTAGGAGACAAATGAACATCTCGATGAAGGCCATGCTGGAAGCCGGAGTGCATTTCGGGCATCAGACGCGGCGCTGGAACCCCAAGATGGGGCGCTACATCTTCGGCGAGCGCAACAACATCCACATCATCGACTTGCAGAAGACCGTCAAGGAGCTCAAGAAGGCCTACACCTGGGTGCGCGACACCGCGGCCGAGGGCAAGACCTTCCTCATCGTGGGCACCAAGAAGCAGGCCCAGGACATCGTCAAGGCCGAGGCCGAGCGCATCAATATCCCGTATGTCTCCGAGAAATGGCTGGGCGGCATGCTCACGAACTTCGAGACCATCCGCCGGTCCATCGACCGCTTGGAGCAGCTCGAGCAGTTCGAGCGCGACAACGTCTTCCGCGTCATGACCAAAAAAGAGGTCTCGCGCCTGGTCAAGGAGCTCGCGAAGCTGCGCCGCGTGCTCACCGGCGTGCGCACCCTCACTCGGGTGCCCGACGTCCTCTTCGTGGTGGACCCGGCCGAGGAGTACATGGCCGTGGCCGAGGCGCGCAAGCTCCATATCCCGGTCGTGGCGGTCTGCGATACCAACTGCGACCCGGACCTCATCGACCATCCCATCCCGGGAAACGACGACGCGGCCCGGGCCATCAAGCTCTTCTGCACCGTGATCGCCGACGCCATCCTGGAAGGGAAGACCGCGCATGAGAACGCCAAGGCCGCCGCGAGCGTCGAAGGCGCGGAGATCCAGATGGCCGCGGCCGGCGAAGGCCTGACCATCGAGGGCGCCGAGGAAGCTCCGGCCGAAGTCCCGGCCGAGAGCGCCGAGGCCGCTTCCCCCGAGGGACAGGCTCCGGAGCAGACGGCCTCGCCCGTGGGCGAGCCCCAGGCCTGATCCTCGCCGCGCGCTTCCTGGACGCCCCCCGCATCGGGGGGCGTCCCAGGAGAGACATCGATCCGCCGTTCATTAAGGAGAGCCCATGACTACCGCCATGAATCCGAACGAGATCATCCTCAAGCTCCGCGAGAAGACGGGCGCGGGCATGATGGACTGCAAGAAAGCTTTGACCGAGGCCGCCGGCGACTACGAGAAGGCCGTGGAAGTCCTGCGCAAGAAAGGCCTTTCCGACGCGGCCAAGAGGAGCGCCCGCATCACGAAGGAAGGCTTGGTGGCCTGCAGCGTGAGCGCCGACGGCAAGAAGGGCGGCATCATCGAGATCAACTGCGAGACCGACTTCGTGGCCAAGACCGACGAGTTCCATAAGCTGGCCGCCGGACTCGCGGCCTCCGCGGCCGACGGCTCCTTGACTTCGGCCGAGCAGGCCGCGCCGCGTCTGGCCCAGGTCGTGTCCAAGATCGGCGAGAACGTGGTGCTCCGCCGCATGGATCGCTTTGAACTCAAGGGCTCCGGCCTTCTGGCGCACTACGTGCACACCTCCGGCGGAAAGAAGGGCGCGATGATCGAGCTCTCGTGCTCCAGCGACGCCGTGGCTTCCCATGAGGCGACCGCGGCCCTGGGCCGCGAACTCGCGCTTCAGACCGTGGGCATGAGCCCCAAGTGGGTCGCGCGCGCCGAGATCCCCCCCGCCATGATCGAGAAGGAGAAGGAGATCTTCTCGGTGCAGGTCCGCCAGGAAGGCAAGCCCGAGGCCGCGGTCCCGAAGATCGTCGAGGGCAAGCTCAACAAGCTCTTCTTCGGCGCCTGGTGCCTGCTGGAACAGCCCAGCATGCGCGACAACAAGACCCCCATGAGCAAGTTCGTGGAGGAAGCCGCGCAGAAGGCCGGCGGCAAGATCGAGGTCAAGCGCCTGGTGCGCTATCAGCTGGGAGAGTGATCTGATGCGCGAGCGAAAGTTCAGGCGCGTCCTGCTCAAGCTCTCAGGCGAATCCCTGCTCGGCAAGGAGCCGCACGGCATCGATTCGCAGGCCCTGCTCCACATCAGCGCGGAGATCCGGCAGGCCTACCGCAAGGGCGTTCAGCTCGCGGTGGTCATCGGCGCCGGGAACATCTGGCGCGGAGCCCAGGACCGCGGGACCGCCATCGACCGGGTCACCGCGGACTACATGGGGATGCTGGCCACCATCATCAATGCGCTGGCCTTGCAGGACTCTCTGGAGAGCCTCGGGGTTCCGACGCGGGTGCAGACGGCCATCGAGATCAGCAAGCTCGCCGAGGCCTATATCCGGCGGCGGGCCATCCGCCACCTGGAGAAGGGGCGCGTGGTGATCTTCGCGGGAGGGACCGGCAATCCGTACTTCACCACGGACACGGCCGCGGCCCTGCGCTCCGTGGAGATCGGCTGCGACGCGGTGCTCAAGGCCACCAACGTCGACGGCGTCTATACGGACGATCCCAAGCGCAACGCGGATGCGCGGCTGCTCAAGGCCGTCTCCTTCACGGAGGCCCTGCGCCGCCGCCTGCGGGTCATGGACGCCACGGCTCTGACCCTCTGCCTGGAGAACAAGATGCCCGTGGTAGTCTTCGACCTGGCCAAGCGCGGCAACATCGCCAAGGCCGTGTCGGGAGCGCGGGTAGGCACCATCATCCACGAATAGGGAGGCCCCCGCACGTCAGGGCGCGTTGAGAGCGCCCGCGGGGGTTTTCGGGGGAGAAAAGGGCGTTGTATATAAAGGAGCGATCATGGACTTCAAGACCAAGGCCGACAGTCAGATGAAGGAGCGCATCGTCAAGCTCAAGGACGAATTGGGCCGCGTGCGCACGGGCCGCGCCAACCCCCACATGCTCGAGGCCGTGCGGGTCGAGTGCTACGGACAGATGGTGCCGCTCAAGCAGGTCGCGGCCGTTTCCGCTTCGGACGCGCGGACTCTCGAGGTCCGACCCTGGGACCAGTCCCAGGTCCAGGAAGTGGAGAAGGCGCTCAACAAGGCCGACCTGGGCGCCATGGCCAAGATCGACGGACAGGTCATCCGCATGATTCTTCCCTCCATGACCGAGGATCGCCGCAAGGACATCGTCCGCTCCGTGGGCAAGATCGCCGAGGAGTATCGCGTGGCCGTGCGCAACGATCGGCGCGATGCCTTGGAAGAGGTCAAGAAGGCGGCCAAGGACAAGAAGATCTCCGAGGACGAGCAGAAGCTCTCCGAAGTCGCCATCCAGAAGCTCACGGATGCCTACGTCAAGCAGATCGAAGAGATCATCGCGGGCAAGCAGAAAGAGATCGCCACGGTCTGATCCCCGGTCCCATCCACGGATCATGGAATCGATGAAGATCCCGCAGCACATCGCGGTGATCATGGACGGCAACGGACGCTGGGCCAAGGCCCGGAGCCTGCCGCGCGCCGCGGGCCATAAGGCCGGCGTGGATTCCGTGCGCGAGATCATCGGAGACTGCAGCGACCTGGGCGTGCGCGCTCTCACCCTCTATTCCTTCTCCACTGAGAACTGGCTGCGTCCGGCCGAGGAAGTCTCGGAGCTCATGCGCCTGCTCTGCTGGGCCTTGGAGCGGGAGACCGGGAACCTCCATCGCCGCAACGTGAAGCTGAGGCTTTCCGGCCGCATCCAGGAGCTCTCCGAGCCCGTGCGCAGGCAGCTGGAGTCCTCGGTTCGCACGCTGGAATCCAATACCGGCCTGACGCTCAATCTCGCGCTCAACTACGGCGGCCGCGCCGAGATCGTCGACGCGGTCAACGCCCTGCTCTCCGAGGGCGCCCGCTCCGTGAGCGAGGAGGACATCGGCCGCAAGCTCTATACCGCGGGCCTGCCGGACCCGGATCTGGTCGTGCGCACCTCCGGAGAGCTGCGCGTCTCGAATTTCCTGCTCTGGCAGATCGCTTACTCCGAGCTTTATGTCGCGCCGGTGCTCTGGCCGGATTTCCGCAAGCCGCATCTTTTGGAAGCGATCGCGGAGTTCAACCGCCGCGAGCGCCGCTTCGGCGCGGTCGAGACCAAGGGTCCGTGAAGAAATCAACGGCGAACTTGGCCGTCCGCTGGGGAGGCTGATCGGATGCTCTTGCCGCGAGTGCTGACGTCCTTGGTCGGGATCCCGGCGGTGCTCTTCCTCGTCTACCTGGGCGGCCTGCCTTTCCTGGCGTTCGTCCTGGCGCTCACGGTCCTGTCCTCGCGGGAGTACGTGCTCATGCTCTGGGCCGGCGGGCGAGGCATCCAGCGATGGAACACCGTGCTGGGCGCGCTCCTCTTGGCGTGCGCGGTCGCGTTCTCGGGGCCGGTCCTTTCCCGCTCCCAGGCTCCGGGCGGCGGTCTTTCGTCCTTGGCGCTCTCCTTGGTGTTCGCCGGGATCTTCCTGCGCGAGGTGCTGCGCAGGGAGCATTCCTTGGACCGCGCCGCGCTCTCGATGATGGGAGTGCTCTTCATCGGCTGGCCCTTGGGTCATCTCTCCCTCTTGCGCGAGCTTCCCGGAGCCGGACGCGCGTGGACCCTTCTGCTCTTCGCCGCGGTATGGGCCGCGGACAGCGCGGCCTATTTCGTGGGCTCGGCTTTCGGCCGCCGCCGCATGGCTCCGGTGCTCAGTCCCAAGAAATCCTGGGAAGGCGCTCTGGCCGGGACCGCGGCCGCGGTCCTGACGCTCTGGCTGGGCGGCCGCGGCATGATCGGGGCCGGACCTGCCGCGTGCCTGGGCCTGATCACGGGGGTCGTTTCCCAGCTTTCGGACGTGGCGCAGTCCATGGTCAAGCGCTCTTGCGGCGTCAAGGATTCTTCCGGACTCCTGCCGGGGCACGGCGGCGTATTCGACCGCATGGACTCATTCCTGCTCCTTTCGCCCGTCTTCTACTATTTCGTTGTGCTCCTCGGTAAAAATTCATAAAATTTTGAAAATGTCACCCAAACGCCTGGTCATCCTCGGCTCCACGGGCTCTATCGGGACCAGCGCTCTGCGCGTGGTTTCGGAACTTCCCGAGGAGTTCGAAGTGGTCGGCCTCTGCGCTCAATCGAGCGTGGAGGCTTTGCTCAAGCAAGTCGAGGAATTCAAGCCGCGCTGGGTCGCGGTCTTCGATCCGCGGGCGCATGAGAAGCTCAAGGAACGGCTTTCGGCGCGCAAGCACAAGCATCCGGTCAAGCTCCTGCCTCCGGGAGTGGAGAGCCTCTGCGAGATGGCCTCGGCCAAAGAGGCGGACATCGTCCTGACCTCGCTGGTCGGCGGCATCGGTTTCGCCCCCCTTCTGGCCGCGCTCAAGGCCGGCAAGACCGTGGCCCTGGCCAACAAGGAGCCCATGGTCATGGCCGGCGAGCAGTTCATGATCGAGGCCGAGCGCTGGGGCGGACGCATCCTCCCGGTGGATTCCGAGCCTTCGGCCATGTTCCAGTGCTTCGGGACGCAAGCCATGCCCAAGGAAGGACTGCGCGGCTATGGGCGCACGGCGCGGCGCGTTTTCCTCACGGCTTCGGGCGGGGCCTTCGCGCGCTACCAGGGAGACCTTTCCAAGGTCACCGTGGAGCAGGCGCTGGCGCATCCGACCTGGAAGATGGGACGCAAGATCACGCTCGACTGCGCCACGCTCATGAACAAAGGGCTTGAGACCATCGAGATCAAGAACCTTTTCGGGCTCAACCTTTCCCAGATACAGATCGTGGTGCACCCGCAGTCCATCATCCACTCGGCCGTGGAGTTCCTGGACGGCTCCGTGCTGGCGCAGATGTCCCCCCCGGACATGAAGCTGCCCATCCAGTACGCCATGACCTGGCCCAGGCGCACGCGGCCGGTCATCGAGCCCATCGACCTTTTCGCCGCCGGGCGCTTGGATTTCTCCAAGCCGGACTTCGAGCGCTTCCCCTGCCTGGCTTTGGCCTGGGAAGCCGCGCGCGTCGGCGGCTCCATGCCGGCCGTGCTCAATGCCGCCGACGAGACGGCCGTGGAGTCCTTCATCGCGGGGCGCATCCGGTTCACGGACATCCCGCGCCTCATCGAGGGCTGCATGGCCGCGCACCGTTCTTCAGGCGGATTGCCGTCTTTCAGCGAGGTCGTGGAAGTGGATCAGTGGGCTCGAATGAAGTCCAAGGAGCTTGCGGACATCATCGAACGAGGCGTACAGAGGCGATCATGCTGCTGAGCACATTGGCGGTCTTGCTGACATTCGGGCTGGTCATCTTCCTGCATGAAGGCGGGCACTTCCTTCTTTGCAAGATCCTGGGCGTGCGCGTCATCCGCTTCGCCTTCGGCTTCGGCCCCGAAATATTCGGGCTGACCTCCAACGGGACCCGCTTCTCCATCTGCGCCGTGCCGCTGGGCGGCTACGTGAAGCCTGCCGGAGAGTCCTTGGAGGACTGCACCGGGCATCCCGACGAGTATTTCAGCCGCTCTCCGTGGCAGCGCCTCCTGATCGTGGGCGCCGGTCCGCTCATGAACTATGTCCTGGCGTTCATCCTCTTCTTCGCCGTGGCCTTTGCGCGGGGGATGCCCGAGCCCTCGTCCGAGGCCGTGGTGGGAGAGACCGCGGCGAGCCTGCCGGCGCAGAAGGCGGGTCTGCTTCCCGGGGACCGCATCCTGCGCATCGACGGCGTCGAGGTCTCGGATTGGGCGACCATGGCCGCGGTCATCCACCGCAGCGCCGAGAAGCCCATCGCCCTCGATATCGAGCGCGAGGGAAAGAAGGTTTCCGCGACGATCACTCCGCAGAAGGACGCGGTCTCCGGACGCGGCCTCATCGGCATCATGCCGCGGGTGGTCTATGTCCGCATCGGATTCTTGAGCGCGATGCACGAAGGCGGTCGGCAGTGCTGGCTTTGGACGGCCTATACCGTGCAGACGCTTTGGGAGAAGATCGTCAAGCGGGAGCGTCCGGATCTGGCGGGTCCCGTGGGAATCGTGCAGATGGTATCGAAGGCCGCGCATTCCGGGCTTGAGGACCTCGTCTTCCTCATCGGCCTCATCTCGGTGGCCATCGGCTTCTTCAATCTCCTTCCGGTCCCCCTGCTTGACGGCGGGCACGCGGTGCTCTATCTCTGGGAGGGCCTGAGCCGCCGGCGATTGACCGTGCAGGCTATGACCGTGGCCAACTCCATCGGTCTGGCTTTCCTCGTATCGGTGCTGGTCTTCGCGACCTACAACGATGTCCTGCGAATGAGGGATGCCCGGCGCGTACGGTCGGCCGAGGCCGCTCCCGCGGCGCAGTCCGCCGCGCCTTCTCCGGCGACTCTCCCGGCTTCTCGATAACGTTTCATCCGACCTTGGCCGTCATTCCGGCGAAAGCCGGAATCCAGGAGCACGTCGAAACCTGGGTCCCGGCTTTCGCCGGGATGACGGCATGAATAGGCGGGAACTTTTTCAGCCTTGATTCGTATTCAGGGTATGGAAAGATTATCCACGACAAGACGCGTGTGGGGCTGGATGCTTTCGCGCGGACGGGACATGGGGGAGCATGGGATGGCGGCGTATCTGTGGCGCAGAGCGCGCGGCGGATCATTCCTTTGTCGGCGGCGATCCGTAGAGCCGTCTCAGATCCGCGAGGATGTCCGCGCACTCGAACGCCGCTCGTATGATCGTTTCGAGATCCTCTCTCTGCCCGGGCGTAAGCGCAGCGATCCGTAGGAGCTGTGCGCCCCCGGCGATGGTCCCCAGCTTGTTGCCGAGGCTGTGCAGTTGATCGTTTTCCTTCTCAGGTTTTCCCATGTTCCCATAGCATGCTCCCCGCCGCCGTTCCCCCGCCCAAGCCCCCCTTAAATTCCGCTTAATTTTTCGGGTGCTAAGCCTGGACTGTGCATCGTGCGCAAGGGGAATGGGTCTGCGGGTACGGCTTACCTGTGGATTTTCAGCGCGCGCGAGTCCCCGCTGAGAATCGTTTGACAGCATAGTCGGGGACTCGCTATAATGTAAGCAACGTCACGCGAAAAGTGGCCGAAGTCGAGCCACTTTTTTTTATCCCGGAGAATACGACGCGATGCCCGACTTGAAGATGATCGAGACCGCCTTAGACAGCCTGCTCGCGCAGGAGGCTATGGAATTGGTGGACCTGCGCTGGCTGCAGGAAGGCAGCCGATGGATATTGCGCGTGTACGCGGATAAGCACGGCGGCATCGGCTTGGACGATTGCGAGTACCTTTCCGGGCGCATCGGAGCGTTCATCGACGAGACCGACGCCATCCGGGAGTCCTACATCCTGGAGGTCTCCTCTCCGGGCATCGACCGCGTGCTCAAGAAGGAGAAGGATTTCGCGCGCTTCGAGGGTCATCGGGTGCGCATGCGGCTCAAGCTGCCGGTCGACGGGCAGCGCAATTTTCAAGGACAGATCCGGGGCGTGGTGGACGGCCGCGTGGTCGTGGATGCCGGGAACGAACGGACCTTCCAGGTCCGGCCCGACGAGATCGAAGAGGCGCGGCTCATTGCGGACGTGCGTCCGTGAGAGGGGTGCTATGACACAGAAAAGCGAATTGATCCTCGCCCTCGAGCAGATCGAGCGTGAGAAAGGCGTGCGCAAGGAAGACGTCCTCGCGATGATCGAGGGCGCCATCGCCAGCGCCTTGAAGAAGCATCTGGGGCGCAATGCGAACGTCATCTGCACGATCGACCCCAACAGCGCCGAGATCGGCGCGCGCCTGCGCAAGAAGGTCGTCGAGACGATCGCCGACGCCGAGCAGGAGATCCTCCTGGCCGAGGCGCAGAAGACCCACCCCGCCGCGGCCGTCGGCGAGGACGTGGATTTCCCCGTGGACGCGCGGGAGTTCGCCCGCATCGCGGCGCAGACCGCCAAGCAGGTGCTCGTCCAGAAGATCCGCGAGATCGAGCGCGACAATCTTTACGAAGAGTACAAGCCCAAGGAAGGCGAGATGGCCGGCGGTTCCGTCCATCGTTTCATGGACCGCAACATCATCGTGGACATGGGAAAGGCCGAAGCCATCCTCCCCGTGCGCGAGCAGATCCGCCGCGAGCGCTACAACATCGGCGACCGCGTGCGCGCGGTCATCCTGAAGGTGGATAAGGCCCAGCGCGGCCCGCAGATCGTGCTCTCGCGGGCGCATCCCTCCTTCCTCAAGAGGCTTTTCGAGATGGAAGTCCCCGAGATCGGCGAGAAGATCGTCGAGATCGTGGATGTGGTCCGCGATCCGGGCTTCCGCGCAAAGGTCGTGGTCCGTTCCAACAATCCCAAGGTGGATGCGGTGGGCGCATGCGTCGGCCTGCGCGGCTCGCGCATCCGTTCGGTGATGAACGAGCTTTCGGGAGAGCGCATCGACCTCATCATCCATTCCCCCGAGACCTCGACCTTCATCGCCAATGCCATCGCTCCCGGCAAGGCCTCCAGCGTGAAGATCATCGACGACGTCAATCGCCAGGCCGAGATCATCGTTCCCAACGACCAGCTTGCGCTGACCATCGGCAAGGATGGGCAGAACATCCGCCTGGCCTGCAAGCTCACCGGCTGGAGCCTTTCGGTGAAATCCGAGTCGCAGAAATCCGAGGAGTCCCAGCAGGCCAAGCAGTCGGTCATGGCCGACCTGCGCGAGCTCGAGGGCATCGGGCCCAAGACCGCGGAAGTCCTGGCCAAGAGCGGGCTCTTCGACATCCCCAAGCTTGCGACGCTCAAGCCCGAGGACCTGACGACGCTCCAGGGCGTCGGAGAGAAGACCGCAGCCAAGATCATCGAGAGCGCTAAGAAGTACATGGAGGGCCGCGGGACTTCGGGCGGAGCGGCTCCTGTCGCGGCACAGAAGGCCGAGCCGCAGACGCCTGTTCAAGAAGATCAGTCGGCGGATGTCCCGGTGCAGGGCGGCAGCGAGGCGTAAGGAGAGAAGACATGGAGAAGGAAAAGAAGGCCGCGGCGGACAAGGAGAAGAAGGACGCCCCTAAGAAGGCGGTCTCCAAGGCTGCGGCTGTGAAATCCGCGGAGAAGAAGGCTCCGGCGGCCAGGAAGACCGGCGTCAAGAGCAAGACCTCCCACTCCTCCACGACGAAGCCCGGCGAGCAGCCCGACGTCAAGAAGACCTCCGCTGAGGAGCGCACGATCCAGGCCGACGATTCCATCGCGCCGCCCACGACTCGCCTGGGCGATCCCTTTGCCCGTTATCGGCAGAGTCAGTCTCAGCGCCGTCCGACCTCCGCCGGGACTCCGTTGGTGGCGCGGCTCAAGCCGGGCGAGGCCCTGCCGGTGCGCCAAGCTCCGGCCAAGCCGGTGGTCGAGGAGAAGAAGCCCGAGCCGGCGCCGGCTCCCGCGGCTTCCGTGCAGCCTGCGCCTGCTTCCGCGGCGCCTGCGGCCCAGGCGCCCTCGGCTGCCGCGCCTCTTGCGGCGCCCAAGCTTCCTGCTTCAGCCAAGGTCCCTGAACCTACCGCGACGTATCGATTAGACCCGGCTCCGGCCGCAGTTCCCAGGCCGGTCCAGCCGCCTGCCGCAGTCTCTGCTCCGGCTAAGCCGCCGACGGCTGCGCCGCCTGCGGCGGCTCGTCCCGCTTCTTCTGCCGCGCCTGCCGTTCTTCCCGCGGCCAAGCCCGGCGTGGCGCCCGGGGGCAAGCCTGCGGTCTCCGGAGTTCCCTCCGCCGCAAGACCCGCGGTTCCCGGCGCGGCGCCTGCGGCCAAACCCGCGGTTCCCGGCGCGCCTTCCGTCGTGAAGCCCGCGGCGCCTGGAGTCAAGCCTCCGGTTTCCGGCGCGAAGCCCGCTGTCTCTTCCGTGCCCGGCGCGAAGCCCGCTGTTCCTGCCGTGCCCGGCGAGAAGCCGGCGGTCCCTGCTCCTGCAGGCAAGTCTGTTCCGGCGCCTGCGCCCGAGAAGCCCGTTCTTAAAGCGCTCACCGTCAATACGATGGTCACGGTACGCGAACTCTCCGAGAAGATGGGCGCGAAGGTCAACGACCTCATCAAGAAGCTCATGAGCCAGGGCGTTTTCGTCACCATCAATCAACGCCTGGATTCCGAGACCGCCATCCTCGTGGCCTCCGACTTCGGCTACGATCTCGAGGTCAAGCCGCTGCACATGGAGGCCGAGATCACGGCCGCGGCCGCCAATGTCGTCGAGAAAGCCGAGGACCTCTCTCCTCGCCCGCCGGTGGTCACCATCATGGGCCATGTCGACCACGGCAAGACCAGTCTGCTCGACGCCATCCGCAAGTCCAACGTCGTGGCCGGAGAATCCGGCGGCATCACCCAGCACATCGGCGCCTATCGCGTCGCGACGCCCAAGGGCGACATCGTCTTCCTTGATACTCCGGGCCATGAAGCCTTCACGGCCATGCGCGCTCGCGGGTCGAAGGTCACCGATATCGTCGTCCTGGTCGTCTCCGCGGCCGACGGTGTCATGCCGCAGACCATCGAAGCCATCGACCACGCCAAGGCGGCCGGCGTGCCCATCGTGGTCGCGGTCAACAAGATCGACCTGCCTACGGCCAACGTGCAGAAGATCCGGCAGTCGCTGGCCCAGCACAATCTCCTTTCCGAGGACTGGGGCGGGAAGACGATCTTCGTGGAGCTTTCGGCCAAGAAGCATCTGAACATCGACAAGCTTTTGGAGATGCTCCTGCTGCAGTCCGAGATGCTCGAGCTCAAGGCCAATCCCAAGCGCGCCGGCCAGGGAACGGTCGTGGAAGCTCAGATGGACGCCAAGCGCGGCGCCGTGGCTACGGTGCTCATCCAGAACGGGACCGTCTCCGTCGGCGACCCCTTCGTCATGGGACTCTGCTCCGGCAAGATCAAGGCCCTCATAACCGACAAGGGCGAGCGCATCCGCAGCGCCGGCCCTTCGACGCCGGTGGAGATCCTCGGCATTTCCGGGGGCGTGCCGCAGGCCGGCGACGCCTTCAACGTCGTGAAGGAAGAATCCATGGCCAAGGAGATCGCGGGCAAGCGCAACCGCATCCAGCGCGAAGAGTCCTTGGCGCACAAGCAGCACCTTTCGCTCTTGAGCCTGCGTTCGAGCAAGGTCAAGCACCTGCCCGTCATCTTGAAGGCCGACGTGCAGGGCTCCCTCGAAGCGCTCAAGGACCAGATCGAGAAGCTCTCCACTCCGGAGATCAGCGTCCAAGTCATCCATTCCGGCTTGGGCAACGCCAATGAGACGGACGTGGTCCTCGCTGAAGCTTCCGATGCCGTGGTCCTGCTCTTCCACGTGGACGTCGACAGCCGCGCCCAGGAGATCGCCGGCAAGCAGGGCGTCGAGGTCCGGCGCTACGAGATCATCTATGACCTGACCGCGGACGTGAAGGCCGCTCTCGAAGGCCTCCTGGAGCCCGAGCTCGTCGACGTGGTCGTGGGCAAGTCCGAGGTCCGGCAGGTCTTCACCGTGCGCAAGTCCAAGGTGGCCGGAAGCATCGTCGTGGAAGGCAAGCTCGTGCGCGGCGCCCACGTCAAGGTCTTTCGCGGCAGCGCCGTGGTGGGCGAGGGCAAGATCGATACTCTTAAGCGCTTCAAGGACGACGCAAAAGAGGTCGAGAAGGGCCTCGAGTGCGGAGTCGGCCTGGCGGGCTTCTCGGGATTCGAGCCGGGCGACCGGTTCGAGGCGGTTGTCAAGGAGAAGCGCATCCGGCGTCTGGAATCTCCATCCTGACGCAGCGGGAGATACAGCATGTTCAACCGCAGCGATCGTTTGCGCGTACTATTCCTCGAAGAGATATCCCGAGAGTTCTCCGAGCTCAAGGATCCCGGGATATCCGGCTTGGTGACCGTCACGGCCCTGCGTCTGAGCGCGGACCGAAAGACCGCTCATGTCTATTATTCCGTGCTCGGGTCCGTCTTGGATCAGGCCTCCACTGCCCGGGCTATGGAACGCTGCGCGGGACATGTGCACCGGCGTCTGATGCAGAAGCTCTCGCTCAAGAGGGTTCCCAAGATCATCTTCGTTTTCGATGAGACGCCCGAGAAGGCGCACCGCATCGAGGACCTCCTTGCCCGCCTGCACGCCCAGGAGACCGGCGGGGTCGAGCCCATCGAGGGCGACCTGGGGCGTCTGGCTTCTTCCTCCCGGCCTCGCCGACGCCGGAGATGAATCCGCCGCTTGACGGACTGCTCCTGGTCGACAAGCCCGTCGGCTGGACCTCTCACGACGTCGTGGCCATGGTCCGCGGCCGTCTTCCCAAAGGACATAAGGTCGGACATGCGGGGACGCTGGATCCTGCCGCCACCGGGCTCTTGATGCTTCTGCTCGGCGCGTATACGCGCCAAGCCTCCGCGCTTTTGGGACTCCCCAAGGTCTACAGCGGGGCTCTTCGCTTCGGCGTGGAGACGGACACCGGCGATATGGAAGGCCGCGCCGTCAAGGAACTCCCGCCCCCATCGCTCGATGAGGAGTCTCTGCGCCGCATCTTCGCCTCTTTGACCGGGGAGGTCGAACTGCCGGTGCCCGCCTATTCCGCGGTCAAGCATCAAGGCCGGCCGCTCTATGAATACGCGCGCAAAGGGCAGGCGGTTCCCGTGAAGTCCCGCTCTTCGCTCATCGAGTCCTTCGAGCTCCTTGCCTGGCGGACGCCGCAGGCGGATTTCCGCGTGCGCTGTTCGAGCGGCACCTACGTGCGCGCGCTGGCCTGCGCCGTGGGAACGGCCGCGGGCTCCTGCGCGGTGCTCTGCGCCCTGCGCCGGGAGAGCATCGGGCCCTACTCGCTGGGCGAGGCTCGGCCCGTGGAGCCTTTGCGCGCCATGAAGGCCGAGGATATCTCGCTCCTGCTTCAGCCCATCCGCGCGGCATGACCATCTCGATGAACGCCAGGAATCTCGTCACGCTGGGGACTTTCGACGGCCTGCACCGCGGACATCGCCGCGTACTGAAGGCTTTGCGCGCGCAGGCCCGGCGCCTTGGGCTGCGCACGCTGGCCGTGGTCTTCGATGTCCCCCCCCGCTCGGTGCTCCAAGGCGTCGCGGCCCAGCTCCTCTCGACTCCCGAGGAGCGCGAGCGTCTTCTGCGGGCCGCCGGCGTCGAGAGCGTGCGCATCCTGCGGTTCAGCGGAGGCCTTGCGCGGACCTCTCATCAGCGGTTCTTCTCGGACTTCCTGATCAAGCGCTGCCGGGCCGCCGGCATCCTGGTGGGCCCGGATTTCGCATTCGGCAGGGGGCGTCGCGGAGACGTCCATTGGCTGCGGGAGGCCTGCCGCGAGAAAGGGCTGCATTTCTCGACGCCCCCGCTCTTGACAGCCCGGGGAGGCCGCGAGAAGGTCTCCTCCTCGCATATCCGGACGCTCCTTTCTCACGGGCGGGTGGAGGATGCCGCGCGTCTTTTAGGGAGGCCTTACTGCGTGCGCGGGCGCGTGGTGCGGGGGCTCGGCCTGGGCGCGCGCATCGGCCTTCCCACGGCCAACATCGAGACGGATGCCCGGCGCGTCCTTCCTCGCGGGGTCTATGCCGTGCGCGCGAAGGTAGGCCGGCGCTTGCTGCCCGCGGTCTGCAATGTCGGAGTCCAGCCTACTCTCGGAGGAGAAGGGCGCTTGACCGTGGAGGTCCATATCCCGCGCTTTTCCGGTCCGCTTTACGGCCGCATTCTTGAGATCCGTTTCGAAAGATTCCTCCGAGGAGAGCGGAGATTCCCCTCCCTGCGGGCTTTGGTCCGCAGTATCCGCCTTGACGTGTCCCAGGCTTTGCGCCTGTTAGACGCATAAGAGCATGTCGTATTTCATATAATCATCCGTGCAAAGTGAACAGGATTACAAAGCCTTTCTTTGCCCGTAAAACGGCCTGTAAAGGCGATCCGGTGCCGCGTTTCCTCGTCGGCCTGCTCGCTGCCGCCGGAATTTTTTCCATGGGAATCCGTTCTCTTCATGCGCAGGAGGTGGCCGCGGTCCTGGCTGCCGATATCGGCGCTTATCGGAAGACCTATGACTCTTTCGCGGCCGCTTATGGAAAGCCCATTTCCGCCAATGTCCTGCCCGGCAGTCTGCGATTCTCCGGGCAGACGAGGGTCATCGCGGCTTTCGGAGGGAAAGCGGTCCTGGCTGATTATCCGGAGAACATTCCCTTGGTCTACTGCCTTGCGCCGGCGCTTTCCCGCTCCAGCCTTGAGCGCGGCGGCCAAACCATCGAGATCAAGATGACGCCGGCCGCCGGGATACTCCTCCAGCAGATCCGGATGGCGCTCCCTTCGGTCAAGCGGCTGGCCGTGCTCTGGTCCTCGCCTCAATTCTCAGAAGACGTCGAGGGCCTGAGGAAAGAAGGAGCTTCGATAGCTTTCGATGCGGTCGGCTACAGGATCTCGGGCAAAGAGGATCTTCCCAAAGCCCTTCGCCGCATCCGCGGGGGCGCGGATGCGATCCTGCTGCTGCCTGATCCGTTCGTGATCACCGAACAGAATTTCGCGGCCATGAGGAATTTCGTCCAAGCCGAAGGCATCGCCTTGATCGCGCCCACGGAGAACTTGGTCGAGAGGGGCGCAACCTTCTCCGTAGCCGTGGATTTCGAGAGTCTGGGCCGAAGCGCGGCCGCAGCCGTGGACCGCGTCCTGCAAGGACGCGCAGTTTCCGAGGGGGTCTATCCGGAAGAGGTCTCAATCATGGTCAATCCCGCGGAGTTCAAAAGGCTCGGGCTGAGCCTCCCTCGGAATGTCCGCGTGAAGTCCGTTCCCGGTTCGGACTGACTCCTTACTGGCTGTTGAGCTGCTGGAGTCTTTCCGACGGGCTCGGGACCCCGAGCATCTCCTTTTCGAAATCCAGGAAGGATGCGTCCGCTACGGGCAGCTTGAGCTGATAGCGCTTCTCGGCGGAGTTGTATTCGAACTGAGTGCCGTAGACCTGCGGCTTTCCTTCGGACATGAGATAGCGGTCAAGCGTCGCGGCCAGGAGCCAGCGCGCGGTCTTGTGGCCCAGCAGGGAGGCCATCGTGGCCAGGCGGTGGGCCGTGAGGAAGTCGGAGCTCTCTCTGCCGTGCTGAAGGATCACGGCTCCTCGATAGAGGTCCTTCATGGTCCGGACCTCGCCCAACTCCATCATGACATAGACGCGTTTTCTGCGCGCCTCGTCGCGATCCTTGAGGCGCTGGACTTCTTCAGGGGTCTGGTAGACCTGTCCTCGGTCTTTTTGGTCTTCGTCGAAGAGCTCTTCGAGCTGCAGGTTGTCTGTTTCTTGGGGCATATCAGAGCGCTCCCTGGTTCACGGGATCATCGCGGCCGAGGATCGTATCACCGCGAGCAGGGGTTCGGGATAAAGTCCGACGGCGAACACGCCCGCGGCCGCGATCGCAAGGCTCGAATAGAGATAGAGGCCCGTCTTCGCGGGCGCCTGCGTGCGCGCGGGCCTGAAGAACATGTGGTAGGCCACGCGCATGTAGTAATAGACGGAGATCACGCTGTTGAGCACCGCGGCGAATGCCAGGATGTAGAAATGGCCCTTGAGGGCCGCCGCGAAGAGGTAGAACTTTCCCAGGAAGCCGGCCATGGGCGGGATGCCGGACAAGGAGAGCAGGAAGAAGGTCATGAGCATGGACAAGCCGAAGGACCGCTGCGCGAGTCCGTCATAGGCCTGCAGTTCGTAGCCTTCCTCGTTGCCGACGGCGACTGCGACTGCGAAGGCGCCCATGTTCATGAACAGGTAGGCCAGGGCATAGAGCAGGACGCCTTCTCTTCCGAGGGTATCGGCGGTCACGAAGCCGATGAGCATATAGCCGGCTTGGGCGATGGAGGAGTACGCCAAGAGCCGCTTGATGTTCGTCTGCCACAGCGCGGTCAAGTTCCCTATCGTCATGGTCAAGACGGCCAGGAAGACGAAAAGGGCGGTGAGGTCCAGGGAGGCATGCGGGATGAGCCGCGTGAACACCCTTAGCAGCATGGCCAGGCCCGCGACTTTGGGCGCCACGGAGAGGAAGGCGGTCACGGGGGTCGGGGCGCCTTCGTAGGCGTCGGGCACCCAGAAGTGGAAGGGCGCCATGGAGACCTTGAAGGCAAATCCCACGAGCATCATCAGGCAGGCCAGGAGGAAGAGCGGCGCGGGCGCGTCGACGTAGTGCGTCAGCGGCTTGAGCAGGTGAGTGCCGCCCGTGGCGCCGTAGAAAAGCGAGATGCCGAAGACGGTCACGGCCGTGGAGAACGCGCCGAAGAGGAAGTATTTGATGGCGCCTTCCGAGGATTTCCGGTCCCCCCGCTCGAAACCCGTGAGGATGAAGGAGGGGATGGAGATCAGCTCCAAGGAGAGGAATATCAGGAGAAGGTCGACGGAGGAGACGAGCAGCATCATTCCCACGGCGCTGAGAAGCATGAGCGCGCCGAAGCTTCCGAGGTGTTCGTCGTCGGGACGCTTCGCGTCGACGGCCAGGAAGAGCGAGAGCATCGTGGCCGCGAGGATGAGGACCTTGAAGAAAAGGCTCAAGGGGTCGACGACCCAGAGCGAGCCTACTCCCTGATAGAAGGCCGGCGCGGAGAAGGAGAGTCCCAGCATCCCGAGTCCGACGGCGGTGGAAAGGAGGGCCAGATGGAAGAGGACCTTCCCGTGCTTGGCCGGGATCCAAAGATCGGCAAGGAGGATGAGGAAGGCCAGCGTGCCGAGGACGAACTCCGGAGTCAGGAGGCGCAGTCCGTCCATCAGCGCAGTCCTTGGAACATGTCCGGGAAGAACCGCGCCATCAGCGAGAGCGTGGGGTTCATCATATCCAGGAGCAGCTTCGGCCACACTCCGAAGAGCACGGTCAGCGCCGCGAGAGGGACCACGGCGAAGAGCTCTCGCGCGTCCATATCGCTCATGCCGGCCCACTTCTCGTTGATCGGCCCCATGAACACCTTCTGGAGCATTCGCAGGAAGAACGCGGCCGTGACCAGGATGCCGATGACCGCGATCGAGGTGTAGATCTTCCACGCGGGGAACGCGCCCAGGAAGCAGAGGAACTCGGAGATGAAGCCCGCCAGGCCGGGCAGGCCCAGGGAGGCGAAGCAGGTCAAGGACATGAGTCCCGCGTAGACGGGGAGCTTCGCGGCGAGCCCGCCGAAGGCGTTGATGTCGCGCGTGTGCGCGCGGTCATAGATCACGCCGACCAGAAGGAAGAGCGCTCCCGTGATGAGGCCGTGCGTGATCATCTGCAGGGCCGCGCCCGCGAATCCCGTGGAGGAGACCGCGGCGATCCCGAGCATGGCATAGCCCATGTGGTTGATCGAGGAGTAGGCCACCATGCGCTTCATGTCCGTCTGCGCCATGGCGCAAAGCGCGCCGTAGACGATGTTGATGAGCGCGATGATCACGAAGAAGGGCAGGAACCACTCGAAGCCGGCGGGCAGGATCGTGTAGCAGACCCGCAGGATGCCGTAGACGCCCATCTTGAGCAGCACTCCGGCCAGGATCACGCTCACGCCCGTGGGCGCTTCCACGTGGGCCAGCGGCAGCCAGGTGTGGAACGGGAATGCGGGGATCTTCACCGCGAAGCCGAGATAGAAGCCCAGGAACACGATGATCTGGAACTCGCGGCTGAAGGAGGCATGGGCCTTCGCGAGGGCCATCATGTCGAAGGTGTGCGGCGCGGACGCGAAGTAGAGCGCCAGCATGGCCAGGAGCATGAACACGCTGCCAAAGAGCGTGAAGAGGAAGAACTTGATGGCCGCGTATTCCTTCTTGGGTCCCCCCCAGATGCCGATGAGGAAGTACATCGGGACCAGCGTGACTTCCCAGAAGAAGTAGAAGAGGAAGAGATCGAGCGCGCAGAAGACTCCGAGCATTCCGGTCTCGAGCAGGAGATACCAGAAGTAGAATTCCTTGACCCGGACCTGGATGTTCATGGAATAGACCGCGGCCAGAAGCGAGAGCAGCGTGGTCAAGAGGAGGATCGGGAAGCTCAGTCCGTCCACGCCGAGGAAATAGCGGATGTTGAAGCTGGGGATCCAGGCAAGGTCCTCGGTCAGGCGCATCGTCAGTTCATTGCCGGGCTGGGAGGGATCGAAGAGGAAGAGGGCGATGAGCGAGACGAGGAAAGCCAGCGCGGTGGCGGCGACGCCCACCGCCCGCAAGGCGGCGGTCTTTTCCTTGGGGATGAACAGGAGGATCAGCGCTCCGGCCAGCGGAAGGAATATCGTCAGACTCAAGATGCCCATTTCCATTTACCTCGTCATCAAGAAGGTCGCGAACAAGCTCACGGCCAATGCCGCGTAGAGCATATACTCCTGCACTTGTCCCCGCACCAGACGGGAAAGCCCCCATCCGGCGTTGCGCGTCACGATGCCGACCCCATCGACGGCTCCGTCCACGAAGAGGTCGTCGAATAAGCCCTGCAGTTCCGAGACGGCGCGCGTGATCACGGCCCAGCCGTCGATGAAGAGCGCGTCGAGGACCTGGTCGTCGAACCAAGCCAAGGCCGAGGCCAGCCGGTCGCTCGCGCTCACGAGCATGAGGAAGAAGCGGTCGAAGCCGTAGCGGTTTTCCAGCATAGCGAAGAGGGGCGTGAGGCGTTCCTTGATGCCCGCGGCCAAGGAGAGGTCTTCTCGCGCATAGAGGCGCCAGGCCGCGGCCAGGCCCGAGACGAAGGCCGCGAGCGCCGCCCAAGGAAGCCAAGCCGGGGCCGCATGCAAGCCCCCCTCCGAGTGGTGAGCCGCGGCTTCGGCCCCGAAATGGACGACCGAGGCGAAGAGTCCGTTGTGTTCCAGGAGCCAGCCGGAACTCACCGAGAGCACGGCCAGCAGCCAGAGCGGACCGGTCATGACCGCCGGAGACTCATGGGCGTGCTCGCAGCAGTGCGCGTCGCGGGAGGAGCCCAGGAAGGTCAGGAAGATGAGTCGGAACATGTAGAAGGAGGTCAGGGCCGCGGTGAGGACGCCGATCGTCCACATCAGCGGGCTGCGCAGCCAGACCGCGTGCAGGATCGCTTCCTTGGAGTACCAGCCCGCGAAGAACGGGAAGCCGGAGATCGCGAGGGCGGCGATCGTCATGGTGATGAAGGTCGAGGGCATCTGCTTGGAGAGCGCGCCCATCTGCCGCATGTCGTTGGTGTGCACCGCGTGGATGACGGAGCCGGCGGCGAGGAAGAGCAGCGCCTTGAAGAACGCGTGGGTGGTCAGGTGGAAGAGCCCTGCCGTATATCCGCCCGCGCCCAAGGCCAGCATCATGTAGCCGAGCTGGCTCACGGTCGAGAAGGCGAGCACGCGCTTGATGTCGTAGGCGACGACGGCCATCCCGGCGGCCAGGACCGCCGTGGCCAAGCCCGTCCACGCCACCGCATCCATGGCCAGCGGCGAGGCGGCATAGAGGAAGTAGGTGCGGGCGACCAGATAGACCCCGGCGGCCACCATGGTCGCCGCATGGATGAGCGCGGAGACCGGGGTCGGGCCTTCCATGGCGTCGGGAAGCCAGATGAAGAGCGGGACCTGCGCGGACTTGCCCGCCGCGCCCACGAGGAAGAGGATGCCGGCCAGAGCGGCCGTCTGTTGCGGCAGATACTCGGGGCCCATCTGGGCGCGAGCGGCCAGCATGTTGAGGTCCAGGGTCCCGGCGCAGGCGAAGAGCACCATGAGGCCGAGGTAGAAGCCGAGGTCGCCCAGCTTCGTGGTGATGAAGGCCTTCTTGGAGGCGTAGGCCGGCCCGTCCTTCTCGAACCAGAAGCCGATGAGCAGGTAGGAGGAGACGCCCACGAGCTCCCAGCAGGCGAAGAACACGAAGAGGTTCGAGGTGATCACCAGCCCGAGCATGCTCGCGGAGAAGAAGGAGAGGTAGGCGTAGTAGCGCTTGAAGCGCGGGTCTCCGTGCATGTAGGCCAGGGAGTAGACCTGCACCAGGAAGCTCACCAGCGTGACGACGACCAGCATGAAGGACGCGGTCCCGTCGATGAGCACGCCCAAGGACATCTCGAAGTCCCCGAAGGAGAACCACGGCAGGGTGCGGTAGTAGGGCTTGAAGCCGCCGAAGAGGAAGCCCTTGAGGATCAGGAGCGAATGGATCAGGCAGACGCCCATGGCCGTGATCCCCACGTAGGGCAGCAGGCTCTTGTCGGAGTCGTCTCGTCCCAGGAAAAGGATGACGAAGGAGGCGATCAGCGGAAGGAGGGCGATCCAATGGACGTTCTCGAAGAGTGTCATATATTCTGTCGTGACTAGCCTTTCAGGAGATGTATGTCCTCGGTGTAGAGGGTCCCTTGCGCGCGGTAGATGGCCACGACCAAGGCCAGCCCCACGACGATCTCGGCGGCGGCCACGGCGATGATGAAGACCGCGACCGCAGAGCCGACGAATCCCGAGGGATGCAGGAAGCGGTTGAATGCGGCGAGGTTGATGTTGGCCGCGTTGAACATCAGCTCGATGCCCATGAGTATGCCGAGGATGTTCCTTCGCGTGAGGGCGCCGAAGAGGCCGATGAGGAAGAGCGCGGTGCTGACGGCCAGGTAGTGGGACAAGGTCATGAGCGGTCCCTCTTCGCGCGCGGCCGGGAGAATACGACCGCGCCGACCAAGGCCGCGACGAGGATCACCGAGATGATCTCGAAAGGAACGGCGAACTCGTCGAGCAGGATGCGGCCCACGCCGGCCGTGGTGGCCGTGGTCGTGGCCGGGGCTCGGGTGTTCGAGAACGAGTCGATGATCTTCTGCATCCCCATGAACGTGACGCCGCAGATGAGCAGGGCCGCGAGCCACTGGTCGTTGACCTGGCGCAGATGCAGTTCGCTGGCCCTTCCGGCCAGCATGACGACGAAGGTCATGAGCACCGCGATGCCGCCCACGTAGATCAGGATCTGCCCTCCGAAGAGGAAGTCGGCGCCGAGCGTGGCGAAGAGGCCGCCGACGCCGGCCAGGCAGAGGCCCAGGAGCAGGGCCGCGTGCAGGGTGTTGCGCGCGAGGACGACTCCCAGCGCGCTGAGGAGGGTTATCGCCGTCAAGGAATAGAACGCGGCTTCCATCATGGCATGCGCCTCGCGGGGACGCTCTGCACCTGCAGATGCGTCTTGGGCTTCTTGAGCTTCTTCGCTTTCGGGTCCCAGATCTCGCCGAGAAAAGGCGTGTCGGACTTCCAGCAGCGGAGCATCTCCGAGCGCTCGGAGAAAGCGACTTCGTAGTCCAAAGAGTGCCAGACGGAGCGGGGCTTGGTGGGGCAGGCTTCCTCGCAGAGGCCGCAGTAATTGCACTTGCCCAGGTCGAGCGCGTACCATTCGGGCTTGGGCACTCGCTTGCCTGCGCCGTCCTTGCGGCTTTCCAGCGTGATGCACTCCGAGGGGCAGGCCTTGGCGCAGAGACCGCAGGCGATGCAGGTCTTTGCGTCGAAGAGCAGCGTCCCGCGGAACGCCGGGTAGGGAGCCAGCTTCTCCTCGGGATACTGCACGGTGATCGCGGGCTTGAAGAGATAGCGCCACGTCACATAGAGGCCTTTAAGGGTGTTGACCGAGGCCGTCCAGATCGTCTTGAAATAATTGGAATCGTTCATTAGAGCAGCAGGTAGAGCCCCGCGAAGGCGATGTTGGCGAAGCTCCAGGGCAGCAGGAACTTCCAGCAGAAGTCCATCAGACGGTCCACGCGCATGCGCGGGAAGGTCCATCGGAACCAGAGGAAGCAGAAGACGAGGACCACGGCCTTGGAGAGGAACCAGGCCCAGCTGGGGATGAAGCGCAGGAAGGGGAGCGGCGCGGAGCCTCCGCCCAGGAAGAAGCTCGCCATGAGCAGGCAGGAGAGCAGCATGGCGCCGTATTCGGCCATGAAGAAGAGCGAGAACTTGATGCCCGAGTATTCCGTGTGGAATCCGCTGACGAGCTCGGATTCCGCCTCGGGGATGTCGAAGGGAGTCCGGTTCGTCTCGGCGATGGAGGCGATGAGGAAGATGATGAAGGAGAGCTGGCCGACCACGGGGTAGAAGATGAACCAGCGGGGAAGGAGCGCGAAGCCGTAGCCTTCTCCCCAGTAGCCCTGCTGAGCCGCGACGATCTGGGAGAGGTTGAGCGAGCCCGCGAACATGAGTACCGGGACCACGGCGAAGGTCCGCGGCAGTTCATAGCTCACGAGCTGAGCCGCGGAGCGCAAGCCTCCGAGCAGGGAGTATTTGTTGGCGGAGGCCCAGCCCGCCATCATGATTCCGAGCACGGAGACGCCGGTCATGGCGAAGATGTAGAGCGTGCCGATGTCGATGTCCGCGGCGCTGAGCTCCTGGCCGAAGGAGACGGGAGCGAAGGCGACCAAGGCCGGGACCAAGGCCACGGCCGGGGCCAGGCGGTGGACCCAGGAGTCCGCATGCTGGGGAGTGATGTTCTCCTTGAGCAGGAGCTTGAGGCCGTCGGCCGCGGTCTGCAGCCAGCCGTGGAAGCCTCCGGTGCGCATGGGGCCGAAGCGGGACTGTATGTGCGCGGAGATCTTGCGTTCCCACCAGACGATGACCACGGGGGCCAGGATGAAGATGCCGATGAGCAAGGCGATCTGGAGGGCTCCCCAGACGCACATCACGGCCGGCGGAGGCAGCCCGAAAGTCGCCATGGCCAGCATGAGGCGGGCGTGGAGCATGTCCGCCCACGGAGCGATCTCTCCGATGAGCAGCGCCGCGCCCGTCCCGAGGAGCAGGAGCCCCGCGAGCATCATGGCTCCGCGGCGGTAGCGGGGCAGCTTCCAAGGCGAGGCCCACATCTCGGTCGGCCAGGCGCGATGCGGCAGGAGGACCCAGGGTCCTTCCGTGAAAACAGGCTCCGGCAGAAGGGCGGCGGACTTGGCCGCGGAGGATGACGGGGTCTTCTCGGTCTCGCTCACCGGTCTACCTCTCCCAGGACGATGTCCAGCGATCCGAGGATGGCGATGGCATCCGCCATGCGCTGGCCGAGGAAGATCTCCTGGAGGATCGAGAGATTCAAGAAGGAAGGCGCGCGTACGTGGGCGCGGAACGGATTCGGGCCGCCGTCCGAGACGAGATAGACGCCCAGGTCTCCGCGCGCGCCTTCGACGTGGGCGTAGGACTCGCCCGGCGCGGGCTTCACGATCTTCGGGACCTTGGCGAGGATCTCCCCTCCCGGCAGTCCGTCCAAGACGGCTTCGAGGATGCGCACGGACTGGCGCATCTCGCGCACGCGGCAATGGTAGCGGTCCCAGCAGTCGCCGCTCTCGGCGGTGATCACGTCGAAGGGATACTTCTCGTAGCCGCAATGCGGCTCGGCGCGGCGCGCGTCATAGGCCGGGCCGCTGGCGCGCAGGTTGGGCCCCGAGAGGCCGTAGTCCGCGGCTTTCTCGGCGGAGATGACCCCGACGCCGCGCGTGCGGTCGATGAAGATGGGGTTGTAGGAGAGCAGGGTGTCGTACTCATCCAAGCGCGGCTTGAAGTATTCCAGGAACTCCCGGGTCCTTGCGACCCACTGCGCGTCCACGTCGGCGCGCACGCCGCCGATGCGGATGTAGTTGTAGGTCAGGCGGGCGCCGGAAACCATCTCAAAGAGGTCCATGACCATCTCGCGTTCGCGGAAGGCATAAAGGAAAGGCGTGAAGGCGCCGATGTCGATGCCGTAGGTCCCGAGCAGGATGAGGTGGCTGGCGATCCTTTGGAGTTCGCACATGGCCACGCGCAGAGCGTCCGCGCGTTGGGGCGCGTGAACGCCCAGCAGCTTCTCCGCGGCCAGGCAGAAGGCCAGATTGTTCGTCATGGCCGAGCAGTAGTCCAGGCGGTCGCTTAAGACGATGCACTGGCCGTAGCTGCGGGTCTCGCAGAGCTTCTCGATGCCGCGGTGCAGGTAGCCGATGTCCGGCTCGGCTTTGACGATGATCTCGCCTTCGATCGTCAGGCCCACGCGCAGGACGCCGTGCGTGCTCGGATGCTGGGGGCCCAGGTTGACGAAGAGCTGGTCGGTCTTTAGTTCGGAGCGGGAGGGCGCGGGGGCGGTGTTCATCGGTCGAACCGGTCCTCGGCGTGCGCGTAGTCTTTGCGCAGCGGATGTCCCTGGAGCGACTCCAGGGTGAGGATGCGGCGCAGGTCCGGATGTCCGTCGAAGAATATCCCGAAGAGGTCGAAGACCTCCCTCTCCTGCCAGTCGGCCGTGCGGAAGATCCTGGCGAGGCTGGCCGCGCGCGGCTGTTCTCGCGGCACGTCGAGCTTCAGGAAGATCTTGAGCGGGTTCGCGAACCGGCTCAGGGCATAGACCAGCGTGAAGGCGTCTCGGTAGGGAGCTCCGGGCAGAGGCTTTGCCGCCGCGGCCGCCGCCGGCTTCGCTTGAAAAGGGTGCGCGCGTTCTTCCCGCACATAGCCGGCCGGGTCCACGGGGCCCTTCCAGTCCACGGCGGTCACCATATCCAAGTAGGAGAATCCGAGCGAGTCCTTAAGATGGGAGATGACCGGCAAAAGCGAGGCCGCATCGGGAAGGCGCAGGGTCGGATAGTCCTTCACGGGAGAGGGATCCTTCTCCAGTTGCGGGAACTGAGCGAGGATCTGCGCGGTCACGCGTTCGTTCGTCACGGGGCCCCCAGATCGCGGCTGCCGCGTTCCTGCTGCGGCGCGGCGCCCGCGCCGTGTCCGATCTTCATCTGTTGGATCTTCTCCTGCAGCTTGAGGACCGCATAGTAGAGCGCTTCGGGGCGCGGCGGACAGCCGGCCAGGTAGACGTCCACGGGGATGATCTTGTCCACGCCCTTGAGCACGGCGTAGGAGTCGTGGAAAGGGCCGCCGCAGTTGGCGCAGGAGCCCATGGAGATCACGAAGCGGGGCTCCGGCATCTGGCGGTAGATCTGAACGATCGGATCGGCCATCTTCTTGGAGACGGTCCCGGCGATGAGCATCAGGTCCGCCTGCCGCGGGCTGGGGCGGGGGATCACGCCGAGGCGGTCGAAGTCGAAGCGGGAGGCGTAGGCGGCCATCATCTCGATGGCGCAGCAGGCCAGGCCGAAGGTCACGGGCCAGACCGAGGATTTCCTGGACCAGTTGATGAACGCATCGGCGGTAGTGAGGATGCCGCTGCCGCCGGGAAGCACGCCGCAGATCGCCGGGAACTTCTCCAGAGCGACGCCCATTAAGCGTTCTCCTTGTGAACGGGGAGTTCCTCATGCGGAAGGATCTCCCACTCCAGGGCTCCTTTGCGCCATGCATAGACGAGGCCGAGGAAGAGGATGCCGAGGAACACGGCCATCTCGAGGAGCGCGGTGATCCCGAGCTTGCGCACGAGCACGGCCCAGGGGAACACGAAGAGTATTTCGACCTCGAAGAGCACGAAGATCAAGGCATAAAGGTAGAAGCGGATGTTGGTCTTCACTTCCGTGGTGCCCTGCGCCTGCATGCCGCACTCGTAGGTCGATTGCTTGACCGGGTCGGGGATGGAGGGGCGCAGGAACCATGCGGCGATGAGCATGACGGCCGCGAAGAGCACGTCGGCGATGACGAATGCGTAGATGAGCGCGTAGTCGGAAAGATCGATGCGGTTCACTCTCAATCCTTATAAAGGTTCTTCCCGCAGAGAGACGCGCGCACGAGCGAGCGTCTCTCTGCGGAAGTTCCCTGGTGTGATTACTGCAGGTCTTCTGCGCCGAGCGTCTTCTTGCCGCCTTCCTGCTGCACCTTTGCGACCGATGCCTCGACGATCTGCTGGACCTTCGCGGAGAGCGCTTCGACGTAATCGCCGCCGGTGCGCAATCCCGCGTTCTTGACCAGCCCCTTGATCTTGCTGACGACGACGAGCGTTTCAGCCATGGTCACGGACCTCTTTGACTGCGTCGATCCGCGGCGGACGTCCCGTCCGCCGCAATTTCAAAGCCTGATTAAGGTGCGCGGGCCATTCCGCGCATCCTAATATGTCTCGCCCCATCGCTGCTCTCGGGGGCTGCTTCTGTCGCGAAAGAGGAAACCTTTGATTTCCCCCCTCCGTGCTTCAAAACTTGGCGCGGGAGGGTCTCGAACCCCCGACCTAGCGCTTATGAAACGCCCGCTCTAACCCCTGAGCTACCGCGCCTTAGAATGCAAACCGGGTCGCTGCATACTGCCGCGTCCCGATTGCAACGGATTCATTTTATCAACTTTTTCCCCAGAGTCCAAATTCCGGGGGTTGTTTTAGGCAGTTGGTAGACGGAAGTGAGATTCCCAGAAGAGTAGAAGCGCGCTCCCAAAGACGGCCGTTGGACATTGCCTAACTCGCCGAAGGACGCAAAGGTGTAGTCTGCGCTGTATCCTCGCTGGCGCACGCCGAAGCCGCCGCCCAGGTCCGCCAGGCCCAGTCCGCTGTTCTGGCCGGAGCGCGTCGTGCTTGCGGAAGCATAGCCCGCACGCTATGATACCAGTCCCGATTTTACGCGAGGAAATAATCCTGACATCCTGACGTTTCAGCGTTTAATCTTTGATGGCCCCGAACCCGCAGTCAGAGCAGCACCGTATTTGAAATGACTTGCCTCAGGCAAGCGAGACAATACGACCAAGTCGGCCTCCCTGAATATCGGAACGAATCCCTCACGTTCCCAATAGGTGAAAAGCTGTCCCGTCAATTCGTGTTCTGCTTTCTCCACCCAGTACGTGGAGAATATTACTCGATCCGGCATGAACTGCTGCAGCTCGAATGGGCCATTTCGTGGAAGCATTTGTATATATCGACGCGCTGCGAAGTGGGGAGCGATGAAGGGTTCGCACCATACCTTTGAATCAGGAGGAATATATGCGCGGATTTTTGGAACGGCTGTCTTCCATGAAGAGGGCATCAACCCGGGATAGAGGCGGGTGGTTACGCCGAGAAAATTGACGCCCACGGCACAAAGAATCGCAGAGGCGAGGATGTTGGAGTGCCGGGATGCGTGCGTGCGAAACAACCGCAACATTCCCATGATCGAGGCCCATAGCAAGGGTCCCGCGATGAAGGAAGCATAATGTCCTCTCAACATCTGAAATTCATTCCCAGAACCTGCAAGTTGCTGAGGAATCCATGCGATTACTAATGGCAAAGAGGCGGAACCGGAAGCCAGCGGCAGGAGAGCAACATGGAGCAATGTCTCGCCTATGATCCAGAGCTTTTGTGGAGGCAAAAATAGATTCCACAAAAAGAGC
This sequence comes from Elusimicrobiota bacterium, assembly GCA_041661185.1. GTDB lineage: Bacteria > Elusimicrobiota > Elusimicrobia > UBA1565 > UBA1565 > JBAZUV01. The sequence goes on along the minus strand of JBAZUV010000009.1, from coordinate 26,692 downwards.
CAAGGACGGCAAAAAATATTTCGCAGAACTCCGTCCAGGGATCCTCCAAGGTGTCCATAAAAAACAGCCCAGTGATCCTGCACAACGAAACCTTGTCCCCGCACAAAATTCACCAAAGCCAATTCGGAGAACCAAAGAATCGGCGAACCGAGCAACAGGGCTGCAATGACCCATTTCCTGGTCTGCCTGTCTCGATCAGCCAAGAAATACAGACCGAAGCCGAACAGCACAATGGGAGAATGTTCCCATGTCGTTATCAATAACAGGCCGGATAATACGCCGAGGAGTTTTTTCCCCGCCCCCCAGAAATAGGCCGTCCAAAGAACCAAGGGTAGTGCGTAAACGCAGCTGGTCAGATGTGTCTGCAGGCAGGAATGAAAGAGCGGATTAGAAAACACCAGGAGCAAAGCCAACCAGCCCAATACGGGACGCTGGGACCTATGTTCTGCGAGAAAGTATGCAGCGAGAGGCGCGGACCCTATGGCGATGCCATGCGCAAGTAGCGGCACGAGCGTGCTGGGCCAGATCCAAAAGAACGGCGCCAACAGCAGCACCGTCACGTTAAAATGGATGGACAATAATGAAACTCCATAATGAATAGAGGATGCCGATCCGTACCCATGAGTGATGTTCCATAGAACATTCGTGATCGAAACGGAGTCCCCTGCCGGGAATTCAAAAGAATAGTACTGCGCCAATTTGAATGAGGTCGATGCCAGCAACGGGAAAACAAGGCTCAGGAATAGGAGCGAATAACGGCCCTTAAAGAACTTCTGCGAACTAAAAAGATCCGATTCGGCCTCTTTGAATAGGGCGGGGCGAAAAACAAGAGCAAGTGCTGCAAAAAGACAAGCAACCCCTGCTAGAATCCAGAACCACTCCAGTCCATATGAAATAATATAGGGCCAGCTGTTGAATTGCCTTCGCATTTTTTCAGTATATTAAATTTGGCTCATGGCACTGAACTGAGCCTGCGGTCCTCGTCCACGAGCGGCAGCGGGGTTTTCTTGATGCCCACGGGCCTCATTTAATCGGGGTCGAGGTGCTGGAGGGCGTCTTTGGCGGCGGCCTGCTCGGCTTCCTTCTTGTTCTTGCCGCAGCCGGCGCCGAGCACGCGGGCGCCGTATTGGACGTGGACTTGGAAGGTCTTGTCGTGGTCCGGGCCCGAGGTCTTGATCAGCTTGTAGTCCGGCGGGGTCTTGTGCCGCTTCTGCACGATCTCCTGCAGGCGGCTCTTGTAGTCCGTTTCATCGATGTCCACGGATTCCGATTCCAGGCAGCGCAGGATGAGAGTGCGCGCGGCCGCGTAGCCGCCGTCGAGATACACCGCGCCGAGCACCGCTTCCATGGCGTTGGAAAGGATGCTCGGGCGTTCCCGTCCTCCCGTGGATTCCTCCCCGGAGCCCAAACGCAGATGATCGGCCAGGCGGAAGGTCTCCGCCCAGCGCGCGAGGGTCGGACGCGAGACGAGGGCCGCCTTCATCTTGGAAAGGCGGCCCTCGTCTTCAGCGGGATATCGTTCGAAAAGATGATGCGCCGTGACCGCGGCCAGTACGCTGTCTCCGAGGAACTCCAGCCGCTCGTTGTGCGGGCAATTCCCGTTTTCGAAGGCGTAAGATTTATGAGTCAGGGCCTCTTCCAAGAGGTCCTGGCGGTCGAAGTTGTACCCGAGGGCCTCGGAGAGGGACTGCTGCACCGGGTCCGGCCTACTTCTTCGCGTGGGCCTGGATGTATTCTATGGCCTGGGACACGGTCTGAATCTTCTCGGCCTGTTCGTCCGGAATCTCCGTGTCGAACTCCTCTTCCAGGGCCATGACGAGCTCGACGGTGTCGAGTGAGTCCGCGCCGAGGTCGTTGACGAAATGGGCTTGAGGGGTCACCTCGGCGGCATCGACGCCGAGCTGTTCGACGATGATCTTCTTTACCCGCTCTGCGTAGTTGTTATCAGACATCCTTCCTCCCAGCGTTGATCAATGCTCTCTCGAAGGCCGAGAGCGGAGTGCGTGGAGCAATTATCCGTTCTACGGATGCGATTGTCAAGAAAAACATGGCCATCATGGTTCCATTAAGCGGGAGAGTTCAACGTTGTTCTTGAATTCCTGGAGACGTTCTCGCAGCATCTGCGCGAGCCGGGCTTTCGAGAGCGCCGCGGCCGAGCGCAGGGCGCAGCGGATGCTCTCCGGGTCCTCGGGGGTCCGGCAGACCACGACCGCGCCGTCGACTCCGAGATAAGGAAGGACCGTATGCTCCGTGCCGCGCGGGGCCGGCGGGGTCTTTTGCGCATCGGAGTTCGCGGCGGCCGTGCGAAGGCGTTTGAGCAGCCCGCCTTTTTGGGCGCCGGGGTTCGCGGGCGCGTTCGGGGCCAGATGCGTCAGGAATCCCTGAGCCAGCCTGCAGGCCACGTCGCCGAGCAGGCCGTCGCAGACGACCACGTCGACGATCCCCGCAGGAATCTGGTGGCCTTCCACGAGTCCTTGGAAATTGAGGCCCGAATATTTCAGGAGCGGCAAGGCTTCCCGGAGCGTCTGTTCTTCCCCCTCCGGGCCGGCGGCCAGCAATCCGACTGTCGGGGAGTCCTTCCTTAATATGCGTTGTGCGAACAGGGCGCCCATGAGGGAGAACTGGAGCAGGTTCCAGCTCTTGCTGCCGATATCCGCTCCCGCATCGAGCAGGACCACGGTCCCTTTCGCGGAGGGCAGGGAGCAAAGGAGCGCGGGCCGCAGTATCCCCGGCAATCGCTTCATGTGCCGCAGGGCCGCGGCGATGGCCGAGGAGGGCTTCCCGGTGGAGACCAGGGCATCCGCTTCCTTGCGCGCGACCGCAAAGGCCGCCCGCAGGATCGGAGACTGCGAGGGGACCGTGCAGGCCTGTCCGGGGAGAGGTTCCGGCGCGTGAGGGACATCGATGATGACGAGTCCTTTCTCCGCGGAGGCTCCGAGCGCATCCAGAGCGGCGCGCAGGGGCGCTTGAGGGCCGAAAAGCAGAACCTCCGCGCCGTCGTTTCGGACGGCGCGGAGAGCTCCGCCGACGACGGCGGCCGCGTTAGGGCCGTCCGCCTCGACGGCAATCTTCACTATTTTTCCTGCTCCTTGGTTGCGGTCCCGCCGCTCTTGCCCTTGCCCTTCTTCTCCCGTTTGGGCAAAACGAGCTCTCCGGCGTAGAAGCCGCAGTGCGGGCAGACGCAGTGCGGCGGATGCGTTTTCGCGCAGTTCGAGCAGGTGCTCGCTGATACGGGCTCCAGGCGCCAGTTGGCGGAACGGCGCGAGTCTCGGCGCGAACGTGTGTGCTTGCGTTTAGGATTCGGCATGGTGTTTCTCCTCTTTTCGGATGAGCCGTTGAAGGCCGACGAACGGCGAAGTCGAAGGGGCGATGCAGCCGCAGGCGCTGGAGTTCAGATCCTTGCCGCAGGTCGGGCAGATGCCCTTGCAGTCGGGGCCGCAGAGCGAGCGCTCGGGGATCTCCAGGAGCGCGGCTTGGCGGATATCGTCGGAAACGTCCAGGAATTGCTGGTCGGCCGGATAGGTCTCGTCGATGGAGCAGTCATATTCCATCCGATGTTCGCGAAGGCAGCGGCTGCAGGTCAGCGACCAAGTCCCTGAGAGGTCCGCCTGCACGAGCAGTTGGCCCGTGCCGGTCGAGATCTCCAGATGCAGCCGCAGAGGACCGGCTGCGTGCGTCCCTGCCGGAAGCTCGGAGCCCATCAGTTCGGCTGCGTCGAACTCCAGGTCGTCCTGAAGCCCCCCCGCCTCCAGGATGCGCGCCGTCTCGAACCGCAGTTCAGGCAGGCTCATTGGAGGTTGAGCTTCTCCCTCACGAAATAGGGCGGCCGTCCGCGGACCTCGTAATAGATCCGGATGAGTATCTCGGCGAGCAGGCCCAGCATCAGGAGCTGGAATCCAACCAGGCAGAAGAAGATGGAGACTTGGAATAGAGGCTGATCCTTGACGAATATCCCGAGGCAAAGCTTCTTGTAGAGCGTCCAGGCCGCCAGGGCCGTGCCCAAAGCGCCGCAGGCCAGGCCGCCGCCGCCGAAGAGGTAGATCGGCTTGTTGATGTACTCGTCCATGAACTTCACGGTCAGCAGGTCCAAGAGGACCTTGAGCGTCCGGGAGATGCCGTACTTGGACGCGCCGCGCGTGCGGGGACGGTGATGGACTTCCATCTCCGTTATCCGCGCGCCCATGAAGCCGGCGTAGGCCGGGATGAAGCGGTGCATCTCTCCGTAGAGCTTGAGGCCCTTGATGAACCGCGCGCGGTAGACCTTCAAGGTGCAGCCGTAGTCGTGCAGGCGCACGCCCGTCACCCGGGAGATGAGCGCGTTGGCGATCCAGGAGGGAAGCTTGCGATTGACGAGAGCGTCCTGGCGGGACTTTCGCCAGCCGCTGACGGAGTCGAATCCTTCCTCGAGCTTTTTCAGCATGGCCGGGATGTCGGCGGGGTCGTTCTGCAGGTCGGAGTCCAGGAAGGTGATGCATTCTCCCTGGGCATGTTCGATGCCGGCGGCCATGGCCGCGGTCTGGCCGAAGTTCGTCGCCAAACGGATCACCTTCATCCGAGGGTCCTTGGAAGCCAGGCGGCTTAGGACCTGGAAGGATCCGTCTCGCGAGCCGTCGTCGACGAAGAGTATCTCATAGTCGATGCCGGAGAGCGACTTCTGGAGCTCGGCGCCCAGATCCGGGAGATTCTCCTCTTCGTTGAAAACGGGGATGACCACGCTCAAGAAGGGCATAAGAACGTAGATTAAACACTATCCGACGGCAGGCTGTCGAGAAATCTCGTCGAGGAACGCGTCGGCGTCCGTTCGTCCCAAGGCGAGGGCCGGGCGGGTGCAGCGCGTCTTGAATCCGAGCACCGAGAACTCCAGTTTCCGGGAGGGATGCAGGCGCAGGATGCGGGGCGGATGGGGCAGCGCGCGCAAGGAGGCGGTCCCGTCATCCATGTGCTTGCGCGAGAGTTCGCGGCTCTGCTGGTCCCTGCGCGCGAAGAGTCCCCAAGGGCGCAGGCCCATCTCATCGGGGCGGATCATCTCCAGGACAAGCACCGTGGAGCAGGCGCTCAACGGCAGGAAGCTCATCGGCTGAGCAGAGAAGATCCCTCCGTCCACCAAAAGAGAAGACTCTTCTCCTGATCGGACGCTCACCGGCGGGAAGATCCAGGGGATCGAGCAGGAGGCCGCGAGCTGTTCCAGGAGAGGGCCGTCCCATCGGGGATTCCCCTTCGGATCGAATCGCGCGCAGACGCGGCGGCCGTCTTCCCGGCGCACGCTCAGGACTTCCAAGGGGACGGATAAGCGCGCTTTGACCGAGGCGTCGTCCTTGAATGGAGAGAGCAGCCTCCGCAAGGGAGCATCCGAGAAGAAGCTCGGCGGGAAGAATCGAGGGGCCCAACGCAAGCTTTGGAGTTCATCGACGTCCTTCCAGAGATCGAGCAGAGGATCGATCCCGCCGCAGGCGTGGAAGGCGCCATGGACCGCGCCGATGCTGAAGCCGAGCACCTGATCGAATCGGAGGCCTTTCTCGATGAGGCGTGAAAGGCAGCCTGCCTGCCAGGCACCCCAAGCTCCCCCTCCGCAGAGGACCAATCCCACGGGACCGCGCAGGATCATCGGCGGCGGTGGCGCTTCTTGCGGGGAGCATTCTGCTTCCACGTGGACGTGGAGGCCGGCGCGAAGGACTGCGGTGAAGACGCGCCGGGCGCGGGTGTCGCCGCAGCGGTCTTATCGGGTTCATCGGCGGCGGCGTCCTGAATCGTCGAAGTCGATGCCGCGGCGACGGTCGGCGGCGCGGTCCTCTGCGGCGCCGCTGCCCGCCTGCGCGGCGTTCGAGGGAGCGCGGCCTTGGCCGGTTCCTTGGGCAGGGCGGGCATGCCGATGAGCCGGGCGTCCGGGAAATAATGGAGGAGTATCTCGTTGAACTTCCGTCCGAGATGGGATTGCCCCACGGCGCCGGCTACGCAGAGCCCGCGGCCGTGTCCGGTCCCGGCTCCCCATACGATCAGGCGGGAGAGCTTGCGGCCGTCATAGATGGGCTGGAGCGAGAAGAGCATCGAGCGCAGGGAGCCGGGCGAAAGAAGTGATTCGATGCGGCGGTCTCCTTCGAAGACCAGCCTGCCCCGCGCGCCGACGACTTCCAGCGAGAGCGCTCTTCCCGTGGGGCCGCGCCGGAGCACGCGCACGTCCTGCACGGGTCCGATGGGCCGCAGGCGCTCCGCATTTTCCCGCAGGGCTTCGGCGTCGAAGACGCGGACCCAGCGGTTCCAGACCGCGGGCACATGCGCCGAGGCTTCGTCGTAGCCTCCGTCCTCCGGGAAATCATGCAGGCTGTGTTCGAGGTCCAGGGCCGAACGCAGTTCCAGCGCCGGCGTCGCGCGGTCCAAGATCCCCCCCTCGGTCCGTCCTCCGCAGGAGAGATGGTATTCCACGGCGGCCGGGCCCGCCGAGGGAGTCAGAGCGATGCCGCGCGTCTCGTACACGGCTTGCGACGACGCGGCCGACTCCGCGGCCAATCCTTCATAAGGGATGCAGGCCTCGGAGTCGCAGAGATTCGTGCGCTCCGCGTCCTCGACGGGCTTTGAGAGGATGGAGGAGACGCGGCTGCGCATGAGCACGGCCACGGCCTTGTAGGCTTCCAGGGGGCTGTTCTCCGGGAGTATGCGTCCGAGCACGGACTGGAGATATTGCTCCATGGGCAGCTCATTGACCAGATGGAACCCCATGGGCGTGGGGATGATTTCGATGGAGCCGCGCAGTTCCCGGTCTCCCGGGTCGATGCCGATGAGTTGCGTCAGCTCCGGGTTCTTCACGAGCACCGTGCCCCAGGGCTGGGTCCGTTCGAGCCGGAAGCTCTGGCGCGTCACGAAGCGAAGGTTGTTGGACGCATCGCGGACTTCGATGACTCGGTTGTCGGCGCGATAGACGATGGACCATTGCGTCATGGCTTTCAGGCGCTCGACTTCCGTCCCGATCTTGATGTCCAAGAGCCGCAGTTCCGAACTGCCCATCACGAAGAATCGCGTCAGGTGCGCGGGCATTCCGCGGTTGTCCGAGAACATGCGCACGCGCAAAGGCGCGCTTTGGGCCGATGAGCGGGCTGCGGGCATGTCGGATTCCAGCGGCTCGCGCATAAGAGGGCGCGCCATCCTGCGAAGAGGCATGGCTTCGACCGGACGACGCTCCAGGTAGGACGCGATCTTGTCCTTGCGCGAGGATGCGGCTTTGTCCGCGGGATCGAGGTCCAGCGCCAGCTTGTAGGCCTGCCAGGCTGCCTGGCCCTGCCCGGTCTTTTCGTAAGCGAAGGCCAGGTCCTTGGCCGCGTCGGATTGGAGCGGGTCCTGGGCGAGCGCCATGGTAAAGAAAGGGATGGATTGCGGATAATGCCTGCGCCGCAGAGTGAGCCGTCCCAACTCCACGGAAGCGGCGCTGGCCATGTAGGGACTCAGGGACAGGCAGGATTGGAGCGGGGCATAAGCGGCCTGCAGGTCTCCGGAGATGGACGACGAGAGGCCCAGGCCCAGATCGGCTTCCGCGGAAGAGGCCGCCGATGAGGAGATGGAGAGGGCTTTGCGGAAAGAGTCGCGGGCGTCCTTTTCCTGTCCCAGCGAGAGATAGGTCCAGCCGCGCTGATTCCAGAGGAAGGGATCCTGGGGAGAGAGCAGAGTGGCCTTGATCCAGTAGGCGAGTTCCTGGTCCGGATGGTCCTCGGCGCGCAGGGCCAGCGCGAGGTTCGCGACATGGCGGGAGTCCACGGAGCCGATGGTCTCGAGATAGCGGAATCCGGAGGCGGCGCGCTCATAGCGTCCTTCGCGGAAATCCTCCCATGCGTTGCGGTAGACTTCGTCTATCTCCGCGGCGCGGCAGAGCGCCGTCAGGCTCAAGAGCGCGAACACGCAGGCGGCCAGCCTTCTCATCGGCGGACCTCGCGCCCTTCGATCTCGTCTTGCGGGGAAGCGGGATCTCCTTCTTCGGCCGCTACGACCTTCTCTCTGTTCTTGGGGATGAGGAGTTCCGCCAGATTGAGCGTCCGCCGGGCGGCATCCCATCGTTGGGCCTGCGCGAGGTCTTGCGCTCGGGACAGGCGGATGCGCGCAGCCGAAACGTCGCGGTGCGCGCGCGCCGCGCGATCGAGGAGCGAGCTCACTCGTCGGAACTCCCCGTCGAACTGCGCGGCTCGCACGCGCCGGCGATCATCGTTCATCGCGCGGGCCAGAGGGGTCTCCTGAAGCTCCTTCGCCGACGGCGCCGGGAGCGTCCTTTCTCGGAGATAGCCTGAGTAGTTGTCGTAAGCCCAGAGGAGTACCATGAGCAGAAGGATGCCGGCGGCGGCTTGAAGGAGGCGCCTCATGGTTCAAAAGAGAAACATTTTCCCGTCGGAGCGTCAAGAATAGAAGGGCAAGCTACTGCTTTGGGACGCCGGGGAGGAGCAGTTCGTCGAGAGTCGATTCCTCCTTCGACTGCCTGGCCGCGGACTTTCCCGTCTTCGCGGGAGCCGAAGTCCGTGCGGAAGAGTCCTGCGAGGATTCTTCATCATAGACGTCTTCCGGCGGCAGAGCGGTCCCCTCCTCTTCGGCGGCAGGCGTCTTCTTCTGCGCCGCGGGCTTCTCTTCTTCCAGCGAGGATTCCATGAGCAGCGAACCCAGCGGGTCCTGCAGGAGATCGTCTTTCGGGGCGGCTTTCTTCCTGGCCGCACGGCGGGCCTTCGGCTCCGACGCGCTTCGCGCGGTTTTCACGGCGTCGGCAGCCGCGGGCTTTTTCGCGGAGCGGGCTCCTGCCTTCGTCGGGGGCTGTGAAGAGGAGGAGAGGATTTCCTTGGAGCGTTCGTCCAGTCCCAAAACAGACCGGTCCATGAGCCGCGCTTCGAAGCTGTAGCGAGGGGTCTTCTCTCCGGAGGCGCGGTCGTAGAATTTCACTTGGTAGCGGTCTTCCGCGATCCGGTCCACGGTCCACGGCGAGAGTCCGTGCGCGGGCTCCGGTCCTTCGAGGCGTTGGGCCAGGCTGCGGCCCTTGCCCGAGAAGCGGAAGGCTTTGACCAGTTCCACGGCTTCCAGAGTCCTGTCCGGCAATCCTTGACGCGCGCTCTCCGGGGAAAGGGTGGTCGGGGAAGCGGAGGGCATATCGGGCAGAGAGGCTTGAGGCTCTTGCGTGGAAGGCGCGGACGGGCCTTTCCCGAGCAGCGAGTTGAAAAGGCCGAGATGGTAGGCTGCGCCTGCTCCGGCTGAGAGCACGAGGACGGCGGCGACCGCCATGAGCTTTCCTTTGGAGGTTTTTTTCGCGGGAGGAGCGCCGGTGCTGAGCTGCGAGGCCGCGTCTTCCTGCGCCGCCTTTTCCTTATAAGAGGGAGATGCTTGCTCGACTGCGTCTCCAGCAGGGAACGCCGTCAGCGGTGCGGGTGCCGATTCCAATGCGGGCGGGTGTTCCGCGGGAGGCGTGAAAGCGGGCAGGGGTTCCGGGGCGATGACGGCAGCCGCGGCCGGCGCCGGCTCCAATGCAGGCAGCGGTGCGGCGGTTTGTACGGGCGCCTGCGCAGGGAGGACCGCAGCCGGCGGCGCGCGGAAAGGCTCAGGAGCCGGCGGCGGCAAGACGGAGGACGCCGCATTCTGGCGGCGGTCGATCTCATCGATCTGGCGCTTGAGCTCTTCCTGCGAGGACTCGAACTTTCCGCGCAGGGCCTCCAGGGCCTGGGCTTGCGCGGCCTGAGCCTCGGCCGCTGTGCGGTCGTCTGCCTGGACTTTGGAGAGGCCCTGCTTGAGGCTCTCGGCCGTCTCGCGCTCTTCCTGGCGCGCGCGAAGGAGCTCTTCTTTGAGCGATTCCGCCGCGATCAGCCGCGCCTCCATGTCCGTGAGCTTGCTGGAGAGAGTCGCGCTTTCCTGGCTCTTGAGCTCGAGTTGGACCTTCAGCTGGGAGGTCTCCTGGTCGCGGGCGCGCAGATCCTCCTGGAGTTGGCCGAGCACGTTCTCGAGGAGTTGGACTTTTTCCTGCAGGGAGCCCAGCACGGCGAGGTCTCGAAGAGTGGGTTCGGGCGGCAAGAGTCCCGCGGAGCCTCCGGAGGAAGCGAGAGTGAGCGTCGGGATCTTAGAGGAGCGGAGCAGGGCCTCGGCGAGCTCGGAGACTATTCCGGCGCGCTGCCAGTCCCCCATCTGGGTCCCTTTTCGTCCTTCAGGGCATACGAGCGCATCCGCGCCGAAGCCCGGAGTCTGGACGAGCTCCTCTCGATCGTAAGGGCCGGCGACCTGGTTATTATGGAAGAGCCAGTATCTCATGGTTTTCCTGCCGTCGTGCCCAGTATAACATGGCCTGTCGTTTTTTCAATGGCGCGGATGTTTCACGATCCTGAAGAAAATGCGAAGCGAAACTCGACCTCGCCCATTTTTTTAGCGGGGCCCGACGCGCAGGGGATGCACTCTCCCTTCCCCCGCGCCCCTGGGAACCAGTTCCCCCCAAACCCGCGGCGCGAGGCATTCGGGAGACGGCGGGGCCCCCTTCTACGGGAGCGGGAAAGTGCATCCCCTTCGCGCCTCCCGCTGTTCCTATGGGGTGAGGTCGAGTCGCGGAGATGATGGGCCATTCGTTAAGGAAGGTCTTTGCTGGGAAATGCTCTTCCCTGCCGCATTTGTTTTTTGAGATAGGCGCGGGATTTTGCTATGATTCGATTCACGCGGGCTATTAGCTCAACGGTAGAGCAGGCGCCTCTTAAGCGCAAGGTTATAGGTTCGAATCCTATATAGCCCAAAAGATCTGAACGAGCGAGGCCGCCGCGGACTCCCGCGGCGGCCTCGCTCTTTCTCATCTCACTCGTACCGGAAAGAGGTATAATATCACTTCGGCGTCGTTATGGGATGCGCGGCATGGCCCGCGCACCTTAGTGAGGGTAACAGCCTTCCTGGCGAAGCGATAGCGAGCCGAAGGCGCCATAGGGGAGATAGCCCCTTGGGGAGCACCCGAGCGAGAAATGGCACCTCTCTCGCGAGGGCTTCAGCCCCGAGCGTAGACGAGGGGTGCGACAGGTGGGCGGGTGGCGGAACGGCAGACGCGCACGGCTTAGGACCGTGTGCCGAAAGGCGTGGGGGTTCAAGTCCCCCCCCGCCCAATTTTGGAGGACGAATGACTACAGAGACTCGCAAGCCGCTGGGCGTGAAAGTGAAGCAGATCAAGGAAGAGGGCTGCGCGCTGACCTATGAGGTCCAGCTTTCGCGCGAGACTTTCGACAAGTCCGTGGAGGCCGCTTTCTCCCGCATCCAGTCCCGCGCCAGGATCCCGGGCTTCCGGCCCGGCCGCGCCCCCGCCGAGATCGTCCGCAAGCAGTTCTCGGACCGCGCCCGCGCGGATGCCGCCGATGAACTCGTCCAGGCTGCCGTGCCCGAGGCCCTGAAATCGAGCGGAGTCCAGCCTATCTCCTCCCCCATGGTCACGCACGTGCATCTCGAGGACGGCAAGCCTTTCGCTTTCGAGCTGGTCGTGGAGGTTCCTCCGAAGTTCGAGGTCAAGGGCTATAAAGGACTCTCGCTGACCCGGCACAGCTATCCGGCTTCTCCCGAGGAGATCGTCAAGCGCCTCGATCAGCTTCGGGAAGGGAACGCGCGCTTGGAGACCAGCGCCGCCCAGACCGTCGGCAAGGAGCACTACGTGCTCGTGGACTACGAGCTCCTGCGCGAGGGCAAGCGCCTCGCCGGAGCGCACGGCAAGCAGGAGATGGTGGACATGTCCGCGCAGCAGACCGTGGAAGGCTTCACGGAAGGGCTTCTCGGCGCGCGCCGCGGCGAGGATCGCGAGTTCCCGGTCAAGCACGGCCGCGACAAGCAGGCAGCCGTCTGCCGCGTGCGCGTGACGGAGATCAAGGAGAAGCATCTGCCCGCGCTCGACGACGACTTCGCCAAGGACATGGGATTCGACGGCCTCGCGGCGCTCAAGGCCAAGATCGGCGAGATGGCCGTTTCCGAAGGCGCGGACCGCTCCGAGCGGGAGCTCTTGCAGGAGATCGACAAGGCCCTTCTTGCGGCCAACAAATTCGCGGTCCCCTCCTCTCTGACCGAGCATCAGCTGGAACAGAACCTTCTCCGGCTGATGCGGCGTCTGGGCATGCGCGGCCTGCCCGAAGCCGAACTGGAGAAGCTGCGCGAGAAGCTGCGTTCTCAGTCCGAGGACGAGGTCCGCCTCTCCTTCATCCTGGCGTCCATCGCGGTCAAGGAGAAGCTGGTCGTGGGAGATGAGGATTTCGCCAAGGAACTCGAGAAGAACCTGACTCAGGCCGAGAGCGAGGAACAAAAGAAGGACGTCAAGGAGTTCTTCGAGCAGCGCCGCGAAGGCATCACTTCCGCTCTGCGCGACCGCAAGACCGTGGACTTCATCCGCTCCAGCGCGAAGCTCACGGAAAAATGACGCCGACGGCCGAGGCGGTCCTCGACGACGCATCCCTGCGGGCTCTGCTGAGCCTGCTCGATGAGGAGCAGGATTCCTCCCGCGAGCTCGTGGAGTCCCGCGTGCGGGGGCTCTTGGACCGCTCGGCCGGCCGCGTGGACGCTCTGCGCTCGGGACTTTCAGAACAGGCAGCCTTCCGTTTGGGCGAGCTCCTGGAGGAGCATCGCTGGAACGGGCTCCAGTTGCGCCTGCGTGCGCTCGATGCGAGCGCGGACTCCTATCTGGAGTCCGCGCTCACGATCCTTTCCTCTTTCGCGGATCCGGCGCTGCCTGCCGGAGCGATCGGCGCGCGTTTGGATGAGTGGGCCAAGGAACTGAGCTGGGCGCAGACTCCCCGCACAGAACCCGTCGCGGTGCTCCATCGCGTCAACGATTTCCTCTTTCTGCGCTGCGGACTCCGCGGCGAGGCCGTCGACGGGCATCGTCCCGACGGCTGGAGCCTGCACAAGGTTCTGGAATCCCGCCGCGGGGCGCCCTTGATGCTGGCCGCGGTCTATCTTCTCATCGGGAGAAGGATCGGTCTCGGCTTGAACGGGCTCATCGTCCCGGGGCATTGGCTTCTTTCCTATGACGGCTCGCGCCAGCGTCTCTACGTGGACGCTTGTCACGGCGGACGAATCCTCAACGCGGCCGACTGCGAGGCCGAGGTCCAGCGCCGGGGACTGCGTCTGGAGCCGTGGCAGCTGCTGCCCGTGCAGCATTCGACGCTCTTCTCCCGCGCGGTCTCCGGGATGGCGGGCGCCTATGCCCGGCAAGGCGACCGCCGCCGCTCCGAGCGCCTGGCGGGCCTGCGTCCTCTCTCCTCCGCATAGTCCTGATGTCGAGCCTTTCGCATAGCATGCGGCACAGAGGGATCGTTTAGCTTGAAGAAGAACTTGATCCCGTTCCTTCTGATCGCGGCGGTCGAAGGCCTTTCCTTCGGCCCTTGCATCCTGCACCGGGGCTTTTACTGCGACGATTGGATGTTCCTGTACAACGATTTCCTGTCCGAAGGGATATGGGACGCCTTCCGCCGCATGGCGCAGGGCGGTTTTTGGGTTCGTCCGGTCGAAATCCTCCATTATCCGCTGTTCTACTCTCTTGGACTCCCGCACCCGGTGATTGCCCAGGCGATGCTCTTGGCTCTCAAGATCGCCGAGGGCTGCCTGTTCTTCCGTTTGCTGGATCGCCTCCTGGGCTGGCGGGAACTCGCGTTGTGGGCGACGTTTTTGGCGTTGGCGTATCCAAACCGTTCCGCGACCCACCTTTGGTTCGCCAATTCGCCTCAGGGCGTGAGCGTGGTGCTGGTTTTGATCAGCATGCTTCTGCATGAGTCCTGGACCCGCAACCGGAAAGGACTTTGGCTGGCCGGGAGCGCGGCGTGCTATCTGTCGGCTCTCCTATCGTACGAATCGATTACCTTCGCTCCGCTCCTTTTGGGCGCCGGACTTGCGGTCCGAGCCGCCTATGCGGGGACGCCTTGGAAGAAGGCGCTCTTGTCCGCGGCGAAGGACCTTCTCCCGTACGGAGCGTGCGCTCTGGCCGCGCTGCTTTGGATGTGGGCAGGCGTCTCTCTGCTCTTGCGGCAGCCTAATCCGAAACCTCTCTTCTTTTCTCTGAAGAGCATCCTGGCCGTCTACGTTTCCGGGCTGGCCTGTCTGACGAACCGTCCATTAGGGGTGTGCATCCAGAACGTGCCGCTGGCCTTCCGGCATTTTCCGCCCTTGGGGATCCTTTTGTTGGCGGCGGGCGTCTTGACCGTCGTCTATTGGTCCGGCGCCGACGCGTCCGCCGACGATGCTCGGGGAGCGGACGGCGAAGCGGTCCGAAAGCGGGCTCTGCGGATCGCCGCTGCCGTCGGAGCCGCGACGTTCGTCGGAGCCTATGCCCCCTACGGCCTGTCCAGGCATCTTTATCTGCCGGCTGTCGGCGTCATCATGGACCGGCTAAACGGGGTCGGCGCCTGGAGTGCGGGGATATTCCTAGCCGCCGGCCTTGCGGCGCTCTTTCGAGCGAGGTTCGCGGCAGGTCGGTCCGTCCTCTTCTTGATCCTGGTCTCGTTCACTTGGACGAACGCCTTTGTATGCCTGCAGTGGGCCGTTGCCTGGGAAACGCAGCGCTCCATCCTGGCGAATGTCTCCGGGCAGGTCCATGCGCTGCCTGCCGCGTCGACCGTTATCCTTGCGGGCGCGCCCCGGCTCGTCGGCGGGGCTCCTGTCTTCACCGAGAGCTGGGATTTCGACGAGGCGCTGAAGATCGTCAGCGGACGTCGCGACCTGTCCGGCCGCGTAGTCGGTCGGCGCATGCGTTTTGAAAAAGACTTCGTGGCGGAACGACCGGGCGCCGCGCATTGGCCGAGGACCGAGGAGTGGAGGTATCCTTACCGGAACCTTTATCTCTACCGGCACGACAAGCGCGTCCTCAAGAAGCTCGATGGGCCTCCTGCCTCGGGCTGATCGTTTCGCTTTTCGCCGCGTTTTTCGCCGCAGTTCATCGGATTCCGGCGGATTTTGTATACTCGGACCATGATCATCCCTACGATCCTCGAACGTTGGAACCAAGGCGCGGCCGTCGGCTACGACATCTATTCCCGGCTCCTCAAGGACCGGATCATCTTCGTCGGAGGAGAGGAGGGCGCCGTCACCACGGATTCCGCCAACCTTCTCATCGCGCAGATGCTCTATCTGGACGCCGAGGATCACGAGCGGGACATCAATCTCTACATCAACTCCCCCGGCGGCATGGTCACGGCCGGCCTGGCGGTCTACGATACCCTGCAGTACATCAAAGCTCCCGTCACCACCATCTGCGTGGGCATGGCCATGTCCTTCGGCGCGGTGCTGCTCGCCGCGGGCACGCCGGGAAAGCGCTACATCCTTCCCTACGCGCGGGTGATGATCCATCAGCCGCTCATCTACGGCGGGATCTCGGGGCAGGCCACGGACATCACCATCGAGGCGCGCGAGCTCAATGAGACCAAGGAGCGCCTCATCGCCATCCTCGCCCGGCATACCTGCCAGAGCGCCGATAAGCTCCGCGAGGACATGGAGCGCAATTACTACATGTCGGCCGAGGAAGCCTGCGCTTACGGCATCGTGGACAAGATCCTGGCCGCGCGCAAGTGAGTCCGAAACTCCCTTCCCCCGAGGAGCATCCCTCCCGCCTGCCTCTGCTGGTGGTGCGCGACGTCGTGGTCTTCCCGCATATGTCCGTGCCGCTTTCCGTGGGCCGCCGGCGCTCCATCAAGGCGCTGGAGGCGGCCAACGAGTCCTCGGGCCGGCGGGTGGCCGTGGCCACGCAGAAGCGGGCCTCCCTCGAGGATCCCGGCAAGGACGATTTCTTCCAGCACGGAGTGATCGCCGAGGTCGCGCAGTTCCTGCGCATGCCCGACGGCACGCTGAAGGTCTTCATCCAGGGCCTGCGGCGCGCGCAGATCGTGGAACCCGTGATGGGGCCCTCCGGGTATTGGGAGGCCGGGCTGCGCTATCCGCAGGAGTCCTGCGAGGTCTCCCCCGAGGTCGCGGCGCTCATGCGCCGGTCCCTCCAGCTCTTCGAGAGCGTGGTGCGCGTCACGCGCCGCGCTCCGCCGGAAGCCGTCGAGGTCCTGCGCCGCATCCAGGATCCTTCGCGCCTGGCCGACGCCGTGGCTTCCCATACGGTCGTCAAGCTCGAAGACCGGCAGGCGCTCATCGAGCTCGCGGACCCGCGGCGCCGTCTGGAACGCTTGGTGGAGCTCCTGGAAGCCGAGCTCGAGATCGACTCTTTGGAGAAGAAGATCCATACCCGCGTGCGCACGCAGATACAGAAGAACCAGAAGGAGTACTACCTGACGGAGCAGATGAAGGCCATCCAGAAGGAGCTCCGCCAGAAAGACGACTTCCAGAAGGAGATCGACGAGATGGCCGCGCGCGTGGTCCAGGCGAAGATGCCCCAGTCCGCCCAGGAATCCGCGCTCAAGGAGCTCTCACGCTTCGGGAAGATGGCGCCTTTCTCTCCGGAGTCCACGGTCTGCCGGACCTATCTCGATTGGATGTGCAGCCTGCCCTGGTCCTTGCGCACGCGCGAGAATCTGGATCTCGCGCGGGCCGGGAAGATCCTCGATGAGGATCACTACGGCTTGGAGAAGGCCAAGGAGCGCATCCTGGAATATCTGGCGGTCTGCCGGCTGACCAGGAAGCTTCGGGGGCCCATCCTCTGCTTCGTGGGGCCGCCCGGTGTGGGAAAGACCTCGATCGCCCGCTCCATCGCGCGCGCCATGGGCCGCAAGTTCGCCCGGCTGGCCTTGGGCGGCGTGCGCGATGAGGCCGAGATCCGCGGCCATCGCCGGACCTACATCGGCTCCATGCCCGGACGCATCATCCAGGCCATGCGCAAGGCCAAGAGCCGCAACCCGGTCTTCCTCTTCGACGAGATCGACAAGATGGGCACGGACTGGCGCGGCGACCCGGCCGCGGCCCTGCTCGAAGTCCTGGACCCCGCGCAGAACTCCACGTTCACGGACCATTATCTCGACGTAGAATTCGACCTCTCCTCCGTCATGTTCCTCTGCACCGCGAACACGCTCGACGGCATCCCCCCCGCCCTGCAGGACCGCGTGGAGGTCATCCGCTTCTCGGGCTACACGCAGAAGGAGAAGATCCTCATCGCCAAGCAGTTCCTCCTGCCCAAGGCGATCAAGGAGCACGGCCTTTCTCAAGAACAGCTGAGCGTTTCCGACGAGGCGCTCGAGCGCACGATCCAGGAGTACACCCGCGAGGCGGGCGTGCGCAGCCTGGAGCGCGAGGTCGCGCGCATGTGCCGCAAGACCGCGCGAAGGATCATCGAGCGCAAGAACGACCGGCTGGCGGTCACGGCCGAAGGCCTGGAACAGGCCCTGGGCGTGCCGAAGTTCCCGCCGGAGGACCGTCCCCATAACGGCGTGGGCGTATCCACGGGACTGGCCTGGACCGAGATCGGAGGCGCCACTCTGCCCGTGGAAGTCCTTTCCTATCCCGGCAAGGGCGAACTTCTGCTGACCGGGAAGCTGGGCGTCGTGATGCAGGAGTCCGCGAAGGCCGCGCTTTCCTACGTGCGCGCATCGGCGTCCCGGCTCGGCATCGATCCCGCGGTCTTCAAGGCCTCTAATTTCCATGTGCATGTGCCCGAGGGCGCGGTCCCCAAGGACGGGCCTTCCGCGGGCATCGCCCTGGCCACGGCCATCGCCAGCCATCTGACCGGGCGCGCGGTGCGCGCCGGCACGGCCATGACCGGAGAGATCACTCTTCGGGGCCGCGTGCTGCCCATCGGCGGGCTCAAGGAGAAGGTCCTGGCCGCGCATCGATGCGGCCTGCGCACCGTGCTTTACCCCGAGGCCAACCGCAAGGATCTTGAGGAGATCCCTGCGGACGTCTTGGCGGCGGTGGAGATGATCCCCATCTCCCATGCCGACGAAGCATTCGAGCTCGCGCTCGAGCCCGCGGCCCATCGTCCTCGCCGAGGACGCTCCGTCGCGGCTCACTTGCGGGAGCCTCTGCGCAAGGAAGAAGGCGGATTCACATCGCCGCAGGCGTAGGCTTGCCGCGGCTTCGTAGAGAGGAACGACGATGAAAGAAATGATCCTGCTCACCCCCGGACCCACGCCCTTGCCCTTGGCCGTGCGCGAGGCTCTGGGCCGTCCCATCCTGCATCATCGCACCGATGAGTTCGGCCGCATCTTCCGCGAGACGCTCGCGGGCTTGGCCGAGGTCTATCGCACGAAGAACACGGTGCTCATCATGACCGGGTCCGGCACCTGCGCCATGGAGTCCGCGGTCGCCAATCTCCTGTCTCCAGGCGACCGCACCTTGGTGCATTCCACCGGCGCTTTCGGCGAGCGCTTCGCGCAGATCCTCAAGGCCTACGGACTCCCGCCGATCGTGATCGACGAAGAATGGGGCCATGCCGCGGACGTCGAGCGGCTGCGCAAGGCCCTTCGCTCCGAGAAAAACCTCAAGGCCGTGTTCTTCCAGCATACGGATACCTCCACCGGCATCGTCAACGACCTGCAGAAGCTCGCGGCCGTGGTCCGCGAGGAAGCGCCCTCCGCTCTCATCGTCGTGGATGCGGTCTCGGGGCTCGCGGCCGAGGAACTTGAGACCGATGCCTGGGGATTGGACGTGGTTCTTTCCGCCTCGCAGAAAGGCCTGCTTTGCCCGCCGGGACTCGCGTATGCGGCCGTCTCCGAGCGTGCCTGGAAGGCCGTGGAAGCCGGACGCCTGCCGCGCTTCTACCTTGATTGGAGGACGATGCGGCGCTCCCTGGAGAAGTCCGAGACGCCCTTCACCCCGGCCATCTCCATCGTGGTCGCTCAGGCCGAGGCGCTGAGGCTCATCCGGGAGGAAGGGCTCGAGCGCGTTTGGAAACGGACTGCCGAACTCGCCGAATTCACCCGCAAGGAGCTTGTGCGCATGGGCCTTAAGCTCTTTGCCGCGGATCCCGCCGATATCCTGACGGCCGCATGGCTGCCCGCGGGCTTCGATAACACCCTCCTCAAGAAGATGCGCGAGGAAGACGGCATCTGCTTCGCCGGCGGGCAGGAGAAGCTGGCCGGCCGCGTCATCCGCGTGGCGCACATGGGCGCGATACGCAGAGAGGACCTGGAAGCGGGGCTCAAGGTCCTGGCGCGCAGACTGGGAGGCGTCCATGCCTGAGCAGGATGAATCGCCGCTTCTCTTCGATAACGTCACCAAGACCTATGTCCGCTCCCATCTGGGCAGGAAGAAGTATTCCCGCGGCGTGCGCGGGCTGCATCTGAACATCGAGCAAGGAGAAATCTTCGGATTGCTCGGGCTCAACGGACAGGGCAAGACCACCACGCTCAAGCTGTCCTTGGGCCTGCTCGAACCGACCGCGGGCACGGTGCGCGTCTTCGGGCAGGATCCTTTCGAGCCGGCCGCTCGCGCGCAGCTGGGGTATCTGCCGGAACTCCCGTACTTCTACCCCCACCTGAGTCCGCGCGAGGCCCTCGGCTTCTACGCCCGCCTCTCCAAGGTCCCGCGCAAGAGCCTGCGCCGCCGCATCGACGATGCGCTGGCCGACGTGGGTCTCTTGGCCGCGGCGGACCGGCGGGCGAGCGAGTTCTCCAAGGGAATGCTCCAGCGCCTGGGTCTGGCCCAGGCCATGCTGCACCGGCCCAAGCTCTACGTGCTCGATGAGCCGGTCAGCGGCTTGGATCCCCTCGCGGTCCACGACATACGCAACATGCTGGCCAAGCTCAACACTCAGGGCGCCACCATCCTCCTGGCCTCGCACAGCATCTCGGAAGTCGAGCGCCTCTGCCGGCGCGTGGGAATCTTAGTCGAGGGCCGCTTGGCCCGCATCCTTACGTCCGCGGATTGGGCGAAGGACGGCTTGGAGAAGCTCTTCATCGAGACCGTGATGCCGGAGGTCCCTCTGCCATGATCGACGCGTTCTTCATCGCCCGGCATTCTTTTCAGGAGCAGCTGCGCGGACGATTCTTCCTCGTGGCCGTGCTCTTCGGCGGCTTGCTGCTCTACATGAGCCTGCTCTTGGGGACCCTCGCCGCGGACCAGGAACTGCGCGCTCTGCTCGACTTCGGCCTCTCCGCGGCGGAGCTCCTGGCCACGGCCTCCGCCGTGTTCGCGGTTTCCAGCGGGCTTCTGCGGGATATGGAGACCAAGACGCTCTATCTCGTGCTCTCTCGCCCGGTGCGAAGGCCCGCCTATCTGTTCGGGCGCTGGCTCGGGATCAATGCCGCGGCTTTCTGCGCGGCCTTGCTCATGGTGCTGCTGCACCTTCTGCTTCTGCTCTCGAAGGGCTGGGTCTGGGAGCCTGCCTATGCCGGAGCGGTCTGCGGCATCCTGCTGAAGGTCGCGCTGACTTCTTCGCTGGCCGCCTTGCTGGCGATGGTCTCCACCTCCACGCTCTCGGGCTTGCTCATGACGGCCGTGTTCTGGACCTTGGGGCACTTCACCCTCGAGATGCGCCAACTGCTCGAACGGGAGGCTTGGCGCGCCAAGCTCATCGGCTTCACCGTGTACCTGGTGCCTAATCTCGGGCTGCTCAATTTCCGCGACCAATGGGGAGCCGGTTCCCGTGAGATGCTCGCTTTCGCCGCGGGCTACACCGCGCTCTACGCCGCGGCGTGTCTGACCATGACCGCTTGGCTTTTCAGGAAGAAGGAATTCTGATGAAGGCGGAGCAGGAAGAGCCTCTTCCCCCCGACGTCTCGTGGAAGAAAGCGCTGCTCTTCTCGGCGGGGTTCGTCTTCGTCGCGGCGATCAACGCCGTCTCGTGGAGGATCGCTCCGGGGACGCTCGTGCCGCTCAAGCTCTTCGCTTCCGCGCAGACCGCCGTACAAGATGTTTCTTTATCGGTCTGCGGCATGCGGCGTCTGGCCGCGGACATCGCCTTCGTCGAGTTCCTCCTTTATTATGGGACGCCGGAACTGGCTGAGCAGGAGCATGAGGAGGCCGAGGAGCCTCACATGCACGGGGAGGGCGGCGTCTATCCCGAGCTTCTTGCGCGCGGACGAAGGATACTCTCGCTGGACCCGCATTTCGACTATGCCGCGCTCTATATCGGAGGAGCCCTGGCCTTCAATCAGGGGCGCACCGATGAAGCCTTGATGTTCTTGGAGGAGGCCCGCGCCAGGGAGCCTGGGAACTGGCGCTTCGTCGCCTATATCGCGGCCGTGGGCTTCAATAAAACAGGCTCCATGGAGAGCGTCCTTCAGGCGTTGGCGCCGGCGCTCGCGGATCGGGATTGCCCCAGCATGATCAAGAACATCGCCGCGTTCATGAACGTCCGCCTGGGCCGATACGATGAAGCCGGGAGGCTTTATCAGCAGCTCTTGGATTCGCGCGATGAAAGCTACCGCGCGAGCGCGAAGCGGGTCCTCGCGCGATTGTCTCTGCGGCGGACGCAGCCTAAAAGCATGAGAGGAAGCCGATGAATGATGAGAGAGATTCTTCCCGGGGATCGCGCCGCTCCAACGGGAGCTGCTTCCCCGCCGCGGCGCTCGTCCTGTCCTGCTTCTGCCTACTGGCCGCGGCCTGCGCGCCCAGCGTCATCGTCAAGCGCTGGCCCGAGAGCGGCCGGCGCCTGCGCGTGGCCGTGCTTCCCTTCCGCCCCGATCCCGCCGCCGCCAACTCCGGCGCCCTGGCCACCGAGGCCTTCTCCTCGAGCATCCTCTCCGTGGACGCCTACGACGTGCTCGAACGCGGGGCCATGGACAACCTGCTCAAGGAACAGCAGTTGGGGCAGACCGGCCTGCTCGACGAGAGCAAGGCCGTGGAGATCGGCAAGCTGCTCGGCGCGGACGCGGTGGTCTTGGGAGCGGTCACGGAATTCCGCGAGCGCAACTATCTGCTCTTTCCTCCGTCCTCTGTGGCGCTCTCGGCGCGCATGGTGGATGTGAAGACCGGATTGGTGGAGTGGAGCGCCACCCATCGCGTGGGCGGCAACGAACGCTGGCTCATTCTCCCGCTCTATCCTCTCTTCCCCATCGTGGCCCTCCTCTCTCCCACGGCCGACGAGCAGATGCAGAGGGCCGCGAAAATGATCTGCAAGGAACTGCCTAAGCGCGCCCGAGCCGTTCGTTGAAGTCGATGACGGCGTCGGGCTCGTCCGGAAAAAAAGGAGGACATGCAAGAGTTATGGAAAAGATCGTGATCCTGGGGGCGTCTCGCACGCCCATCGGCAGTTTTCTGGGCAGCCTGGCCTCAGTCCCGGCGACCCGGCTCGGAGCCAAGGCCATCGCGGCCGCGGTCAAGGACGCGGGCATCGCTTGCGAGCACGTCGACGAGGTCTTCATGGGCTGCGTGCTCTCCGCCGGTGCCGGGCAGGGGCCCGCGCGCCAAGCCATGATCCACGCCGGACTCAAACCCGCCACGGGCGCCACGATGGTCAACAAGGTCTGCGGCTCCGGCATGCGCGCGGTCATGACCGCGGCAAGCTTCCTTCGCGCGGGCGACGCCCAAGCCGTCGTGGCCGGAGGCATGGAGAGCATGAGCCGCGCCCCGTATCTTTTGGAAAAGGCGCGCGCGGGCATGCGCTTGGGCGACGGCGCGGTTGTGGACGTGATCCTGCGCGACGGGCTCATGGACCCCTTCTCCAACATCCACGCGGGCGTCTGCGGAGAGCTCTGCGCCGAGAAGCACGGCATCACGCGCGCGGATCAGGACGAGTTCGCCGTGATGAGCTATGAGCGCGCGCAAAAGGCGCAGAAAGAAGGCTCCTTTGCCTCGGAGATCACGCCGGTCGACGAAGTCACAGCCGACGAGGAGCCGCTCAAGGTCAACTTCGAGAAGATTCCCAAGCTCAAGACCGTATTCAAGAAGGACGGAACCATCACCGCGGCCAACGCCTCCAAGCTCAACGACGGCGCGGCCGCGCTTGTGCTCGCGACCGAGTCTCGCGCCGAGGCCCTCGGACTCAAACCCAAGGCGGAACTCGTCGCCTGCGCAAGCCACAGCCAGGAGCCCGAGTGGTTCACCACGGCCCCGGCCCAGGCCATCGAGAAGGTCCTGGCCAAGGCGGGCTGGAAGAAGGAAGAGGTCGATCTTTTCGAGATCAACGAGGCCTTCAGCGTGGTGGCGCTGGTCAACATGAAGCTCGCGGGCCTTCCCAAGGAGAAAGTCAACGTCTTCGGCGGCGCAGTGGCCTTGGGCCATCCCATCGGCGCCAGCGGCGCGCGCATCATAGTGACCCTGCTCAATGCCTTGCGCGTGCGCGGCGGGAAGAAGGGCGTGGCCTCCATCTGCATCGGCGGAGGCGAGGCGCTCGCCGTCGCAGTCGAGCTTCGCTGAGTAGTTTATTCGTCATCCCGGCGAAAGCCGGGACCCAGGAACGGCCGTTGAGTCGTAACCCTGGATTCCGGCTTTCGCCGGAATGACGGTTGTTGGGTCAAGCCCGGGGCGACGGCCTAAGAGACAAGCCTTCCGGATTCATCCGGAAGGCTTGTCCCTTTACAAGAACATGGGACTTTCGGGGATAAAAATGGCGCTTGAAAATAGGTCCATTTCCAGCATGACAGGGCCTGAATGGCCCATGTATGGATATAGGGCATGCCGTATTATTTGAAAGACGAAGGATGTTGTTTATTTGTTGGGGAGAATGGACATGGACTTGCTTTCTACGCGCGTGAAGAAGATTCTTTCCGTCTTGATGATCGCGGGCCTGCTGCTTCCTCCCCGCGGACTCTGGGCGAACACGGTCGCCGCGTCGGCGCATGCGGGGATGTCGCTCCCTGCCGGCGCGATGGTCTATCCCGTCCAATTGAACATGACGGGGCTCGGCGGCAACGCCCTTGGGAACTTCTCCGCGCCCGCGCTGTCCGTTGATGAACCGGTCCGCGTCGCGCAGGCTTCCCCCCTTGCCGTGCAGAGTTCCGTCGCGAATACGGCGGTGGAGCGCCACCCGATCATCGAAGCCTTGAACCAGCTCCAGCGCAGCGGCATCGTCCTTCCTCAGACTCTGGATACTCCTGCGGACGTGGCCAAGCTCCGAGCCGTGGCCCAGGCCTTGCCTGAAGGGTCGGCCCGCAAGAGCATGCTGGAATTCGCGCAGGTCCTTTCCTCTCCCAAGGGCGGCGTGCCCTCGGCTACGGGCCGGCTCTTCGACAATTCCGGAGTCAAGATCGTCGCGGACGGGTTTATGCCCGTCGTGCAAGCCGCGAAGACGCCCGGCTTCCTTTTCCGCCGCCTCCTGGGCCGGCATAAGAAAGCCGTCGGGATCGCGCCCATCGGCGAGGAGAAGTTCCGCGTGCCCGTGGAGAAGCTCCGCTGGACGCCCAAGGATTCCGATCTCCCGGCGAGCACAGCCGAGCTCGCGGACGGCCCCGTCGGGATCATCGGGCAGGACCGCGCGCTCAAGAGCATCCTTTTCGGGCTCAAGATGGAAGGGCCCAAGTACAACGTGATCGTGACCGGCGCCGAAGGCTCCGGCCGGTTCACGGCCGTCCAGAATATCCTGGGCGAACTGGCGCAGACTTTGCCCACCCCGGACGATCAGGCCGCCGTCAGCGCGCCGGGCCAGGAGAAACTCTCCGTCCTGCGCCTGCCCGCGGGCACGGCCGAGTCCGTGCACGTGAATTTCGACAAGTTCCTCAAGGCTTTCTCCCAGGCCCTGCCCCAAACCCTGAACGCCGGGCCCGTTGCCCGGAAGAAGCAGCAGCTTCAGGCCGCTTTCCAGACAGAGATGTCAAAGCGCCGGGCCGAGCTCGATGCCGAGCTCGCGAAGCTCCGCATCGGACCCGAGAACAAGTATTCCGTGGTCGTGGATATCGAGAACTCCGAGAAAGGGGCCATGATCCTCGTCATGCCGGCCTTGGATGGGAAGCCTTTCGACGAGAAAGAGATCCAGGAAAGGATCGATTCCGGCAAGCTGGCCAAATCCGAGTGGGACGAGGTCCTCAAGGGCATCCAGGAGATCGCGCCCAAGGTCATCGAGCAGTATCAGTCCTTGCTCATGGCCAATGATGCCGAGTACCAGCAGGTCGCCCGGCAAATTGCGGAGATCGATTCCCAGGTCGCGGTCCAGCTCGCCGAGGGCCTTGGCCGCGAGGTGCTCAAGCCCTTGGTCCCGCAGAGCAAGGAGTCCGCGCAGGCCATTGCCGAGCTCAAGAAGTCCGCCCAGGAGCGGCAGGCGGCTCTGCAGGCCAAGTATCACGGGCTCCAGTCGGGGCCGTTCACCGTGGACATCGAGGCCATGCCCACTCCTCAAGGCATCGTGCCCGTCGCCATGGTGAATTTTCAGGGGCTTGAGGTCGATGAGGAGGGAGTGCAGAAGCTCATCGCCGACGGGAAGGTCAAGGCCGAGGAATTTGAGGCTCTGCAGGAGAATCTCCAGAAGATCGTCCCCGGCTATGTGGAGGCCTTCAACGAGATGATGCAGCAGTCCCAACAGGAGTTGGAGGCCCTGCGCGCGAAGACGCCGAAGCTTCCTGAGAACGTCCAGGCCGCGGTCTCCGAGCTTCAGCGCGTGATCGCGAGCGTCGGGGAGCATTACCGGTCTTTCCTTCCGATCCATACGGAGTCCCCGATCCAGGCCGAAAAGCTCATGGAGGACCGCTCCGCGTTCCACGTGGACGTGCTCGCGACCAATGAGCCGGGCAGCGGCGCTCCGGCGGTCTTCGAGCCGAACCCCACCTATGAGAGGCTCTTCGGCAGGGCCGAGGGCAGGAACCTGATGGCGCAGCTCGCCGCGGGTATGATGCCGAGCAAGGGCTCCGGCATCCCGAAGCTCACGCCCGGCGCCTTCCATCGCGCCAACGGCGGCTTCCTCG
This sequence comes from Elusimicrobiota bacterium, assembly GCA_041661185.1. Classification (GTDB taxonomy): domain Bacteria; phylum Elusimicrobiota; class Elusimicrobia; order UBA1565; family UBA1565; genus JBAZUV01. The sequence goes on along the minus strand of JBAZUV010000009.1, from coordinate 1,040 downwards.
TGCTCAGGCTCGAGGACCTTCTTCGAGAGCCGAACGCTTATCCGGCGGTCATGAAGGCGCTGCGCATGGGAAAGGCCTCTATCGCGGAGAACGGACTGGAAGGCTTCTCCTTCCAGGGCCGTTCGTATGCGGTCCCGTCTTCGGTGAAGGTGATCCTGCTCGGGTCCCCCACGCTCAAGATGCTGCTCGAGTACTACGATGAGGATTTCCGGCGGTACTTCGGCGCCTTGGCGGAGTTCGAATCCAGGCTCGACATCTCCGCGGAGAGCGTCGAGAGCTATCTCTCCTTCATCAAGAACCAGGTGGCGCGCGGCGCGGGTTCCCTGCTGGAGTTCTCGCGCGGCGCGATCAAGCTCGTGCTGGAGCAGGGCGCCAAGCTGGCCGTCTCCAATGAGAAGCTCTCCGCGCAGTTCGGAGAAGTCCTGAAGCTTCTGAGAGAGGCTTCGTTCTGGGCCAAGCAGGCCGGACATGAGGATGTCGAGGCCGGCGACGTGGCCAAGGCCGTGGAGGAGCGCAGCGAGCGCGAAGGCATGCAGGCCCGGCATTTCGGCGAGTACTTCGCCAGGAACGTGTTCTTCGCCGCGACCGAGGGATTCGTGACGGGCCAGATCAACGGCTTGGCGGTCGTGGGCGAGGACTTCGGCGTGCCCTCGCGCATCACGGTGAGCGTCTCGGCGGCCTCGCGCGGCGGCGGCAGCTTGTCCTCGTGGGACCGCTTCGCCGGGACCACGGGCCCGACCTTCGACAAGGCGCTCGGCGTCGTCAACGGGTTCCTCTCGAACCTCTTCGGGAAGAATAAGCCCTTGCCCGTGGATCTCACCGTTTCCTTTGAACAGCAGTACGGCGGCATCGACGGAGACTCGGCCACCTCCACGGAAATATACGCCGCGCTCTCGGCGCTCTCCGGGGCGCCCATCGACCAGGGCATCGCGGTCACCGGCTCCGCGGACCAGTTCGGCAACGTGCAGGCCATCGGCGGGCAGAACGACAAGATCGCGGGCTTCTTCGCCCTTGCCAAGTCTCGCGGACTCCACGGCCGC
>JBAZUV010000008.1:0-126345 GCA_041661185.1 Elusimicrobiota bacterium | reverse complement strand
CCAGAAACGACAGCTCTGCTACATTGGGCATAAGGCTATTCTCCTTGTCTGTTGATTTGACCCTTCAGACGGGAGAGTAGCCCCTCTTTTTCTTTAACGCAAATTACACAGGAAAGTTTACGTCACCGAGGGGGGTTTCCCTATTGCGAACTAACGGCGGATTTGGTCGTATAAGTGGAGGACGGCCGCGTCAGCGCAGGATGAATCAAAGGCGCGGCCGAATCGGAGGATTCATGAAAGCGATCAAGTCGATGCTCTTCGCCGCTGTTCTTTCGTCCCCGGCGTTCGTCCTTGCGCAGGACAACGCAGCGACCCCGCCGGCGCAGCCTGAGGTTCCCGCGCAAGCGAGCGCGGTTCCGGCGGCGCCCGGACATCCCGGCCAGGCCATGGAGCGCCAGGGCGAGCGGCGCGAAAAGCGCGGCGAGATGGTGGAGAAGCGCGGAGAGAAGGTGGAAGAACGCGCCGAGGCTGTCGAGGCTCGCGCCGCGGCTCTGGAGAAGAAGGGCGCCCAGATCGGCGGAGAGAAAGGCGCGGCCATGCAGAAGCGGGCCGAGAAGATGAAGGAACGCGCCGCGAAGATGAAGGAACGCGGCGAAAAGATGAAGGAGCGCGGCGAGCGGATGCAGAAGCAGGGCGACCGGCGCGAGCACCGCGGCGAAAGGCGCGAGCATCGCGCAGAGCAGGCCGGGCAGACGCACTGAAGCACGGCTTCGACGCATAGCGGGCGGTTCTTCCCGAGGGAAGGGCTGCCCGCTGTTTTTATGCCGCGGTCCGGATACAAGCGGCGCTTATGCGGCACTTGATATGATATCTCCCAGCTTTTCAAGGAGGCGGCATGAACGAAGCGGTCAGGGATGTTTCCAAGGCGCTAGCCAGCGGAGTCGATGAGAGCCTCGGCCTTCCTCGCCGGGGAGTGGGAGAGCCTCTTCCTTCCCGCGCGCAGGTCTTGGAGGCCGTGGACCTTCTGCGTTCGGCCTTGTTCCCGGGATATTTCGGGCATGAGGAGAGCGCGGGCGGGAACCTGGAGTTCCATGTCCGCGCCGCGTTGGGAAAGGCTCAGCCCATCCTTCAGGAGCAGATCCGCCGCGCCTTCTGCTTCGTCTGCGCTCGGGCGAACTGCGCGAAGTGCGGGACGCGCACGGAGAAGATCGCGCAGTCTTTCCTGCGCTCTTTGCCCAAGGTCCGCAAGCTTTTGGCTTCGGATGTGCGGGCAGCTTATGAGGGGGACCCCGCCGCGCAAAGCCCGGCGGAGACCGTGTTCTGCTATCCCGGCATCCTGGCGCTCGCCTACCACCGCCTCGCGCACGAACTATATCTCCTGGGGGTTCCGCTGATCCCCCGAATGATCTCCGAACACGCGCATTCTCTCACCGGCATCGACATCCACCCGGGCGCGCGCATCGGCGGACGCTTCTTCATCGATCACGGCACGGGCGTCGTCATCGGAGAGACCGCGGTCATCGGCAAGAACGTTCGGCTATACCAGGGCGTGACCCTGGGCGCCAAGAGCTTCCCATTGGATGCGAAAGGCCGGCCCATCAAGGGCGTCAAGCGGCATCCGGAATTGGAAGACGACGTGATCATCTACGCGGGCGCCACGGTCCTTGGGACCGTGCGCATAGGCAAGGGTTCTATCATCGGAGGAAACGTCTGGCTGACGCATTCCTGTCCGCCCGGCTCGCGCATCACTCAGGCAGACGCGGATTCCAAGTCCGCCGATCGCGCGGCCCAAGCGGCGGTTATGGGCCGGTCAGGGGGCAAATCATGAGCGTGGAAGCCGACTTGTTTAGATGAGCGCGTCTCAGAAGATCTTCGCATCCTGTTTCGCGGGCTGGGTCTTCTTCGGGGTCGCGGCCAAGGGCGCCTGCGATCCCTGGGCCGCGGCGCTTTCCGTGCTTTTCGCGCTGACGTTGTCCGTCGCGGTCCTTCTCCATAAGTCTTGGGCGAGTTCGTCTGCGGGGGTTCGGACGGACTTCCTGTTTCCTCTTGGAGGGCTGCTCGCGGCGGGAGGATTGTCTTTCCTGAGGTCCGTTAATCCCGCGGAATCCTTTTTCTTCGGTACGGTCTGCTTTTCCGCGCTGCTGGGCTTTTGGGCGGCATTGCAGGTCTTCTCATCGGACGATGTCGTGGAGGCGTTCCTTCGCGTCGTCGCGCCGGTATTTTGGCTGGAAGCATTGGTGATCGGTTATCAGGCCTTTTTCTTCGACTATGGGCATGTCCCTCCGGGCACGCTGGTCAATGCCAGCATGCTGACGGCGTTTCTCATCTTGTGGACGCCTGTCCTTGGGGAGAGGGCATATTCTTTTTGGCGTTCAAGCGGCTGCGTGCCGTGGTATTGGGGATCGAGCCTCCTGTGCGCGCTTTTTTGCCTCGCGCAAGCGCGCAGCGTGTGGGGATGGCTGTGCCTGCTCGCGTGCCTGCCGCTGCTCGGCGGTTGGCGCGTTTTGCGGGGCTATGCGGCGAGGCAGCCGGCCTTTTTTCGGGGGGTTGTTCTTGGAACGTTCTGCGCTGCGGCGGGGATCGTGGCGTGGAAATTCATGCATACCCGGAACTTGAATGGATATCCTCGTCCTGCCGGGGAGAGTTGGTGGAGGCTTTATTGGTGGCTGGCCGGTTGGCGCATGTTCTTGGATCATCCCTGGACGGGCGTCGGGCCTGGGAATTTCTCAAGAGCTTTCTTGGCTTATAAGGTCGGTTCGCCGCAGAACACCTTATTCGCCCATAATCTCATCGTGGCGATCTCCGCCGAGACGGGCCTGATCGGGCTTGCGGCTTTTTTCGCGTTTACGGCTGCCTTTTGGAGGACGATCCGAGGCGTATGCGGGTCCCGCAGGCCCTTTTTGGTCGGGCTTGCGGCGTTCATCCTCTATTGCATGGTGGGAGTAGGGTGGGAGTCTCCCGTCAATCTTTTGGTCTGCGGATTATTCTGCGCCGTTCTTGCCGCGCCGGTTCTCGGTCTCCTGCGGCGGCCGCGGCGCTGGCTGCAGCTGGCTCTGGCGGCCGCGGCGATCGCCGCCGTCCCTTATTTCCTGGCCTCGTTCGAGGCGGACCGTCTGCAAGTCGGCGCGCAGCAGGCGCTCAGCGAGGGGGACGCGCAGGCTGCCGGGCGCGGGTTCTGGGCCGCGGCCCAGCTCGATGCCCGCAACAGCGAGGCTTGGCGCGGCTTGGCCCGCATGCGCGTTTTGGCAGGCCGATCCAGGAGGGATCTGTTATGGACGGAGGAGGCGGTCTATTTCAGGCGCATGGCCGTGGAGCGCGATCGCCTCAACGGCGTCCTCTGGGGGGAGCTTGCCGACGATTTGCTGGCTGCCGGGCGCAGGCAGGAAGCCCTGGATGCCTATCGGCGTTCGCGGCAGCTCAACGGTCCTGTGCGGCCTTTCTTGGGTCAAAAGACCCATTCCGAATAGAGCGCTGAGGCCGGGAATGTCTCACGCGCGATTTGATATCCTATCGCGGTCCGCTCCGGCGCGTCCGCGGCGGTCTTTGCGCGATATTTCGGAGGATCCATGGCTATCAAGATCGACGGAAGGTCCCTTAAGATCGAGGATGTGGTCCGCGTCGCCCGCGGCGGAGAGAAGATCGAGCTCGCGGCCGAAGCGGTCGAACGCATCAAGAAGTGCCGGGGCATGCTCGAGAAGAAGATCGCGGCCCGAGAGATCATGTACGGCGTCAACACCGGCATCGGCGAGTTCTCCGAGGTCGTGCTCAATGACGAGCAGGTCCAGCAGTTCCAGAAGTACCTGATCTACAACCATGCGGCCGGGATCGGCGAGCCCTGCCCCATCGAACACGTGCGCGCCGCGCTTTTGAGCCGCATCAACGTCCATGCCAAGGGTCATTCCGGCTGCCGTCTCGAGATCACGCAGACCTACGTGGAACTGCTCAACAAGGGCGTGACACCGGTCGTCTGCGAGAAGGGCAGCGTCGGGGCCTGCGGGGACCTCTCTCCCATGAGCCAGGCCGCTCTCACGCTCATGGGCGAGGGCGAGTGCTTCTATAAAGGAGAGCGCATGCCCTCGAAGGCCGCGCTCGCCAAGGCCGGCATCCCCGTCCCCGGCTTGCAGGCGCGCGACGGCTTGGCGGCCATCAACGGCTCCAATCTCATCACGGGCATCGGCTGCCTGGAGCTCTACGACGCGGAGCGCTGGATCAAGCAGGCCGAGATCACCGCGGCCATGAGCCTGGAAGCCCTCCTGGCCAACATGAAGCCCTACGACACCCGCCTGCACGAGCTGCGCGGCTTCCAAGGCGCGGTCACTTCCGCGGGCAACATCCGCAAGGTCGTCGACGGCTCGGACCTGGTCACGGGCAAGCTCAAGGTGAAGGTGCAGGACGCCTACTCCATGCGTTCGACTCCGCAGGTCGTGGGCGCTCTTCGCGACCACATGGCCTATGCGCGCAAGCAGTTCGAAATCGAGCTCAACGGCGTGGCCGACAACCCGATCTTCCTTCCCGACAGCAACACCGTGCTGACCGGGGCCAACTTCCAGGGCACGCCCATCAGCATGCCGCTGGACATGGTGGGCGCGGGCGTGGCCATGGTGAGCGTGCTCTCCGAGCGGCGATTGAACCGCCTGCTCAACCCGGCCCTGAGCGTGGGTCTGCCGGCGTTCCTGACCAAGGGCGCGGGCATGTTCTCCGGGCACATGCTCAGCCAGTACACCGCGGACATGCTCATCGTGGAGCAGAGAACCCTGAGCGCGCCCGCCTGCGTGCAGTCCATCCCGGCTGCCGCGGACCAGGAGGACTTCGTGAGCATGGGAATGAACACCGCTCTTAAGACCAAGCAGATCCTCAAGAACGCCTACGGCGTGCTGGGCATCGAGATGATCGCCGCGGCCCAGGGACTCGACTTCCGCGAGTTCCAGCCCGGCAAAGGCACGAAGGCCGCGCACGCGGCCGTGCGCAAGGTCGTGGAGCATCTCGAAGTGGACCGGCCGCTCTTCACGGACCACAACAACATGGCCGCGGCAGTCGAGCGCTGCGACGTCCTGACGGCCGTGGAGTCCGAGATCGGAGAGCTAAAGAGCTCCTGGTAGAATCGCGAAAGCCTATCGCCGTCATCCCGGCGGAAGCCGGGACCCAGCAAAGGCCGTTGCGTCGTATTCCTGGGTCCCGGGTCAAGCCCGGGGTGACGACACCTCCGGCTTTCGCCGGGGTATCATGTTGCGGGGCCGCATGACTTTATGGGCCCTTAGGCCCAATCTGGATGGGTCTTTTTCGGCCTTTAGGTCCTATGGTCATGGATTCGAGCCGCTGTTAATCTTTCAAGGATGAAGAATATTTTTTTCTGCGCGGCGTTGTCCGTCCTGACGTTCATCGGCGGGGTTGCGCGCTGCGCTGAGCGGGAAGGGGTGGAATTCACTTTTTCGGGCGAGACGGTCCTTCGCCTTCCGCAGGAGGATGCCGGCATCCTCAAGGCCGGGGAGCTGCAGCTGGCGGCCGATCCCGCGAAAGAGGATTTCATCTCCGTTATTTTCCACGGCCGTTCCGAGGGGCCTTTCGGAGTGGATGCGGCCGTCGAGTCCGGCGGCGCCTTGGGCGAGTGGGTTGCGGCGGATGTCGAGCGCCTCGACAGCGGACGATTCTGGGGGGTGGCCGTGATCTCCGGCAAGGCCGGAGACCGTCTTCATCTGAGAGTCTCCCGAGCGCAGGAAGCGAAGACCGGCGAGCTGACCTTTCTGGAGATCGAGAGCGTTCCTCCCAAGAACGCGGCGTCCCGCACCCGCAGGATCTTCCGGGGGCGCGCCATGAAGGTCTCGTTCAGCCCGCCCCCTGCAGGGCCCTCTCCGGAGCCTTTCGTCTTGGAGTTCATCAGCCGCAGTCTCTGGGGGGCGCGCTCTCCCTCGGAGCCCTATGAGCCCATGCTGCCGGAGCTCATCAGCATCCACCATACCGCCGGGGAGCAGCCCATGGGCGTGCAGGACGCTCAGGACGAGATGGCGCTCATGCAGAGATACCATCAGAAGGGGCGGGGCTGGAACGACATCGGATACCACTTCATCCTCGACGGGGCCGGGCGCGTCTATCGCGGACGTCCGGTGAACGTCGTGGGCGCGCATGTGCGCGACAACAACGAGGGCAATATCGGGATCTCTTTGATGGGGAACTTCCAGCAGAAGCGCGGCAAGCCTACCGAACAGCAGCTGGGCGCGCTCATAACCTTGGTGCGGTGGCTGGCGCGGGAATACGGCGTGCCGCCCGCCGGCATCTTCGCGCATCGGGACGAGGATCCTGACACGGTCTGTCCCGGGGCCGCCCTCTATAAGCTCATGCCGGCTATCCGGAAGGCCGCATTCGAAAGCGAGCCTCCGGCTGATTCGACGAGTGCGAAGCTCCGAGCGGTGCATCTGCCGCAGGCCGCGGCCTTCGACTTCGCGCAGGCATGGCGGTGAAGCTGTTCTTTCCGGCCGCTGCGCTGGCGCTCTGTTTGGCGCAAGGGCCCGCCGCGGCCGCGGCCGATCCTTTGGAGCAGGCGTCCGTTTCCGCGGAACAAGGCTTCGCGGATGTCGTGCGGGCCGCCAAGAAGATATCCAAGCCCAAGATTCGCGCCAAGATCGCTCCGGAGAAGGCGAATGTCCGCGTCACGGATGCCGAGTCCTGGTCGCGTCTCTTGGCCAGGGCCCGCGCTTTCCCGGACAGGCGCATGGTCGTTTCTTACGGCGAGGATGCCGGCTACGAGGTCTTCGTCCTCACCTCCACCCGGCCGATCCTCGGGCAAGAATGCAGGAAGGGCGGCATCGAGAATTCCTTCTTCATGAGCCGGCCATTGGGCGGCAGCGGACAGGACGTCTATCCCGGCCGCATCAGCGCTCTTTGCCGCGTATCCGGGAAGATGAAGGATCTGCTCTCCGTGGCTATCGACGGCGAGGGCATGGTGCAGGACGTGGCGCTCCGAGGGGGCGGCTTCGATCTGCCGAGGTCAGCCGGGAACCGGCGTGCACCGGCTCCTCGGGCGCTCGAGGAGTTCTTGCGCAAGATGGTCGTGCAGTTCTTGGCCGCAGACTAGTTTGCGGGACCCGCTTGCCGGCGGGGAGGAGGCGTGCGATGTCGTCGCGCGTAGTCCTCTTGGCGTGGACGTTCCTGAACGTGTGGGGCATCTCCGGCGCGCGCGCGCAGGAACTGGCGCCTGTCGTCCATGCGGGACCCGCCGCCGCCGCCGCTGCCGCCGTCGTTCCTGCCCAGTCGCTGATCCCCGGCGCGGTCTTGCCCGGCTCCGTCGAGCTTCCTCTTCCCATGGATGTAAAAGATCTGCCGCAGCCCTCGGCTCTTCCGGGTCCGGTCCTTGCGATGTCGGTCCTGGATGCGCAGGTCCAGACCGCATCCGCCGTTCACGGACGGGTTCGGCGGGTCCAGGCGGTTTCTTCGGGATTCCAGAAGAGATTGGGAAGCATCGCCGAACGCTTCAAGGAGGCCCAGCGCGGGACTTTTGAGCGGGCGCGCAGCGGTCTCGACCATCTATTCGATTTCCAGAATGTCTCTGTCTCTATCGACGACGCGGCCGTTTCCGCGGGGAGCGGCTTCCTTGGGGCTTGGCTCGACGGGAAGCATCACGATCATCGAGCGCCCGATCCCGCGGGGAGCGGCTTCTCCTATGTCTTCTACGTCAAGGCCGTGCAGGGGAACATCTATATCGACGCGGGCGGTCCCGGACAATCGGAGGGCCTCGCGGGCTTCCAGATCCGCGCGGAGGAGCTTCTTGAGGATATGGGGCGCGCGCCCAAGGCCGGGCAGAGGCCTTATTTCACGGCGTTCGAGCCGAGGGTCCCCGGCGGACGCTGGACGCGGATGCTGATCGTGGAATTCGATCCCATGCAGAGCGGATTTTTCCGGTTCATGGTGGTGCCCAGGGTCTCCGTCATCGATGCCCGCGGCGGCTTTTCCGATGCGCGCGTCTCTTCCTACGTCAAGGATGGGCGATGGTCCCCGTGGATTTCCCGGGAGTAGCGGCGCTGGTTTCTATCAGGAGTTCCCGCAGCCGGCTCGATGCGCTGGCTGCGTCGTTGCTGGCCACGTAGAGGTCGATGAAGCCGTCCACGGCTCCCCGCATGTCCTTGGCGTAGCCCCGCAAAGCCATCACTTGCCCTACGCTCGGCACTCCCAGGTAGAGAAAGCTCAAGAGTCCCACGCCCAAGACGAGGATGTCGGAGAAGAAGGACTGCAGGATCTCCCGCGTCAGTTCGAAGGACGTGTCCAGGCGCACGAGCGCCTTCATCGAGGATTCCAGCTGCTGCACCGCTTCTCGGTAGCGTTGGGAAGCGAGATCGCCGGCTTGGGGTTCCTTGCCCAGGTTCTCTGCGGCCACGCGCGTCAGGGCCGCCTGCTGGGCCGTGACGATCGCCTGCATGGCCGATGAACGGCGCGAGTAGTTCAAGGAGATCGCCAAGAGGATGGGGATCACCGTGAAGACCACGGCCGCCAGCTTCCAACTCGTGCAGAGCACGAAGCCCGTGGCCAGGGAGAGCTGGATGAGATGTTGGGGGAACTGGATGGGGATCGCGACGTTGCGCACCGCGATGCGTCCCACGTCGCTGGTCAGTCTCGAGGCGAGTTCCTTCGGGTCGTCCTTGGGACCGGCCGCGGCCTTGGAACGCTCGAGGAGATTGTCGAAGAGGCGCAGGCGCACGTCCTCGCGGATCTGGGCTCGCATGATCCCCGATAGGGAGGTGTAGATCTTTTCATCGACCGCTTTGAGCAGGATCAGCGCCGCGGCGACGGCCAGCCAGAGGCCTACTCCGGGCAGGGCATGGGCGATGGCCGCGTCCACCAATGCGCCCACCACATAGGACTGGGCCGTGCTCAGGCCGGCTTTGACGATGAGGAGCATTCGGGCGATGTTCATCCGGGTCCGATAGGGGGCCAGGAGCGGGGACATCTCCGGTTCCCCGAGGAGCATGGCGCGCAGATTTGTCTTGATCTGGCTCCAGCGGGAGGGGGGCGGAGGAGGAGGCTGCTTATCCTCGGAGGGATCGGCCAGGATGACGCGCCCCAGAGTCCCTTGCAGGGCCAGGGTCATTTCCGAGCGGGAGTGGAGCTCGTCGAAATCGCCGGCGGGAGGGTTCACGCCTGTCCCGTCGAAGAGAGCGTTGAGTTCGTCGGCCGTCGGGACGTGGTCCTTGCAGAGAGCATCCTGTCCGTTGTTCCGGTGCAAGCCGGGATCCGCCATCTCGTCATTGCGGCGTAAGCCGGAATCCAGAAGCTGCTGGACCCCGGCTTTCGCCGGGGCGACGACATCCCCGTCATTGCGGAGGACGCCGGGAGCCAGGAGTGTTTTTAGAACTGCCGGGCCCCGGCTTTCGCCGGGGAGACGAAGGGGCGCAGTCTTCGCTTCCTTTGGCAGGATGTCCTGCGTATGAGGCAGCGGATCAGGAAGAAGGGTCGCGGTCATGGGGATGGACAGGGGCGCGAGCCCGGGCGTCATCTTAAAGGGGATCTGCATTCCCGCGGTCAGGACCGGGGTGACGACCGGGACTTCCTGGCGCAGTGTTTGAGCCAGCAGGACGCAGGGCTCGGTGCCGGAGCAGAAGCAGAGGACGGCGCACGACAGGATCGTCGCGACGGTCCGTTTCACTGCCGGTAGTTTAACGTTATGCGCGAGGAGGAGCATGAGCCTTTCGGGTCAGATCGGCTTGCTGAAAGGACCTGTCGAGCATGGGACTTTAGGACCTCCTCATCGGTCGTCGATCAGGGGAGCGCGGCTTTGTCCGCGTAGAGCTGGAAGCGGCCGGAGGGACGAAGGAGCATGGCCGGAGAATCCGAGGCCTGTGCGGCGAGTTTGGAGAGCGCCGCGCGCTTGTCCTTGCCGGAAGCCAGGAGGAGGATGTCCCGGCTGCTGTTGAGCAGGCGCAGCGTCATGGTCAGCCTCTTGCGGACTCCCGAGGGGCTTTGAGCCGGCAGAATCCAGCGATGGCTCTCCCGCGGGCCCCGCAGTATCGGGGCGTTCGGGAAGAGCGAGGCGATGTGCCCGTCCTCGCCCAGGCCCAGCACCGCGAGGTCGAAGGAGGGCGCGCAGCCCGCGAAATAAGAGCGGAGCTTTTCTTCGTGGCGCAGAGCCGCGGTCTCGGGCTCTCCCTGAGCGTCCATGGCGTGGATGTTCTCCCGCGGGACCGGCACCAAGTCGAGCAGGAGTTCCTTGGCGTGCCGGAGATTGCTCTCGGGATGTTCGGGAGGCACGCAGCGCTCGTCGCTGAAGAAGATGTGCGTGCAGGCCCAGGGGAGGTCCCGGCCCAAGGGTCCCGCGAGCAGGCCGAAGAGCGGACGAGGGCTGCGGCCTCCAGGGAGGATGAGACGCAAGAGCCCTTGGCGTCGGACCGCATCCTGCGCGCAGGCCGAGACCGTCTTGAGAGCGGCAAGAGCGAGCTCTTCCGTGTTCGCGAAGACCTGCGGCAGCGGCTCCACGCCTAGTGCTCCGAATTCATCATCACATTCTCCGCTCCGGAAAAATTCAGACATGGACAGACTTGAGGCCGACTGAATTTTTCCGGCTAGTGCGAGAGGCTCTTGTAGTGGATGCGGCGGGGGCGCAGTTCATCCTCGCCCAGGCGCTTCTTGCGGTCTTCCTCGTAGGCCGAGTAGTTGCCCTCGAACCAGCGCGCGCGGCTCTCGCCCTCGAAGGCCAGGATATGGGTGGCCAGTCGGTCGAGGAACCAGCGGTCGTGCGTGATGATCACGCAGCAGCCCGCGAAGCTCTGGATCGCTTCCTCCAGGGCGCGGATGGTGTGCACGTCCAGGTCGTTGGTGGGCTCGTCGAGGAGCAGGACGTTGCCGCTCTCCTTGAGCATGCGCGCCATGTGCAGGCGGTTGCGCTCTCCGCCGGAGAGGCCCGAGACCGGCTTCTGCTGGTCCTGCCCGGAGAAGCCGAAGCGCGAGACGTAGTGGCGGGAGTTGACCTGGATCTTTCCCAGGGTCACGAGATCCAGTCCGTCGGAGACCGCTTCCCAGACGTTCTTGGAACCGTCCAGGCGCGTGCGCTCCTGGTCCACGTAGCTGAGCTTGACCGTCTCTCCGACGGTGAGCGCGCCCGCGTCGGGCTTCTCGCGGCCGGTCAGCAGCCTGAAGAGCGTGGTCTTGCCGGCGCCGTTGGGCCCGATGATTCCCACGATGCCGTTGCGCGGCAGGCGGAAGCTCAAGTCCTCGAAGAGCAGCTTGCCGTCATAGGATTTCGAGAGCCCCTGGGCCTCGATGACCGTGTCGCCCAAGCGCGGCCCCGGCGGGATGTAGATCTCCAGCTCGTCGGCGCGCTTTTCCGGAGCGTCCTCGAGCATCTGTTCGTAGGCTGAGAGGCGGGCCTTGCTCTTGGCTTGGCGGCCCTTGGCGCCCATGCGCACCCATTCGAGCTCTTTTTCCAGGGTCTTCTGGTATTTGGACTCGGACTTGGATTCCTGCATGAGGCGGTTCTTTTTCTGCTCCAGCCATGAGGCGTAGTTTCCTTTCCACGGGATGCCTTCCCCGCGGTCGAGCTCCAGGATCCAGCCGGCCACGTTGTCGAGGAAATAGCGGTCGTGCGTCACGGCGATGACCGTACCCTTGTATCGGCGCAGATGTTCCTCGAGCCATTCCACGGACTCCGCGTCGAGGTGATTGGTCGGTTCGTCGAGGAGGAGCACGTCCGGTTCCTGCAGGAGCAGGCGGCACAGGGCCACGCGGCGCTTCTCTCCGCCGGAGATGACTCCGCACTTGGCGTCCTGGGGAGGGCAGCGCAAAGCGTCCATGGCGAGTTCCAGCTTGTGATCGAGCTCCCAGGCGCCGCAGGCCTCGATCTTCTCCTGCAGGGCGCCCTGCTTGTTGAGCAGCTTCTCCATGAGGTCCGGGGGGGTGCTCTCGGTGATCTGAGAGCCGACGTCCTCGTAATCCTTGAGCAGCTTGACCGTGTCCGCCACGCCCTCCTCGACGGCTTCTCGGACCGTCTTGTCCGGATCGAGCTTGGGTTCCTGTTCCAGGATCCCGACGGTGTAGCCCTTGGAGAAGGAGACCTGGCCCGTGCAGTCGGTATCCGTGCCCGCGATGATGCGCAAGAGCGAACTCTTGCCGCTGCCGTTGTCTCCGAGCACGCCGATCTTGGCGCCGTAGTAGAAGGAAAGGTAGATGTCCTTGAGGACCTGCTTCTTCGGAGGATAGAAGCGGCTGACTCCGACCATGGAGAAGATGATCTTTTGGGTGTCGACAGTGGTTACCATGAGGAGATTATACCCCTTATCGGCGGGAACTCGGTATAATGGAGGAATGAGGATGGCTCCGTTCGTTCTCCTTGCGGTCTGCTTTTTCCCAGGGCGAGCTCATTCGTCCGAGGCTCCTCAGGGGCGCGTGAGCCGGCAGGTCCGCGCCGCGTGCGACCGGGAGATCGACAGCCTCTGCCGCGAGAAGAGTCCCGGAGAATCCGCCGTGCTGCTCTGCCTTGAGAAGCAGAGGGATTCCTGCGTCTCTCCCAAGTGCTCGAAGGAGCTCAAGAAGATCGAGCAGGGGCTGCAGGAGATCGATTATTACTGCGGCGAGGATGCCGGGAAATACTGCGCGAAAGTCCGGAAAGAGCAGTTTGAGACCTTGAAGTGCCTGTGGGAGCGCAGCCCCTCTCTCTCTGCGGAATGCCGGCGGACGTTCGCATGGGCGAAGAAGAAGGTCAAAGAGACTCTTTTCATCTGCCGTTCGGATACGGAGCGCTGCTGCCGTCAAGCTGCGCAGGAGCGGCGGCATCTGCGCAAGTGCCTGCGCAGCCATAAGGCGGACCTCTCCGAGACGTGTCGGCGTCAGGTCGAAGGGTTCTGACGCTTCTTATAGACGGCCCAGCGGAAGCGCGGGGCGTCGATGACCGCCGCGAGGCCGTAATCCTTTCGGCGCGAGTAGAGTCTTTCTCCCAGTCTTTCCCAGGAAGGATCCACGGCGCGCAGCCGCGAGAGCAGGGCATGGCGGGGCGGCCAGCCCTGGAAGTCCTGCATGCCGGGCAGCCGCATGAGGAGGATGTCCGCGGAGTCCGATATTCGGATCGCCTCATCCGGAAAAGAGAAGAGCTCATAGACCTCCAGATCCGATCGGGCGGCCATCAAGCGGTAGCGCGATTCGAAGTCCGAGGAGTCTTCCTGGAGGAACGAGAGCACCAGGACGTTCAGGGGCCGGGCAGGGTTTTCCGCCGGTCCGGGGCCGATCGCGCGGAGCACCTCGCGCAGGCGATCGGGGTCTTCTCCCTTGCGCGCGTCGTCGTAGTCCGTGCCGCAGGAGAGCCATCGGCACAGGGGTCCTTGCCGCGGCGGCGCGCCGTACGTCAGGAACGCGAACTGCCCCGCGAGATAGAGGAGGACGCCGGGCAAGAGGACGCAGCGCTTCCAGCCTGTCGTCCTCAGCAGGCCCCAGGCGCTGATGAGCGCCAGGATCGGCAGGATCGGCAGGAGGTAGCGGTCCGCGTATCCGCCGCAAAGGAAGGCGAAGTATCCGATCGGGACCGCGAGCGCGGTCAGGAAGAACCCTTTTCCTTCCGCGCGGCTGCGCGCGAAAGCCATGAGCGAGGCCAGGAATAGCAAGAAGAGGCCGGGCCCCAGGGCTGAGCCGTACATGGACGATCCATACGCGCAGAGTCCGTTGACCAGGGAGTAGCTCGGCGGGTGCGTGCGAGGCAGTTCGATGAAGAGCGCGCGCAGGGTCTCCGGTATGCGGGGGCCCCAGCCCAAGGCGGCTGCTGCCGCGGCAGCCAGCAGGCTCAGGAGCAGGTTGGCGGCCGGCGTTTTTATTTCGGAGGGCCGGCGCTTGCTCAGGAATGTCCGGCCGAAGAGATAGAGCGCCGGGCCGACGAGGAAGAGCAGGGCCTGTCCCTTGACCATGAGCGCCGCGCCTGCGGCGAGCCCGGCCAGGATCCCGGCTTTCCGGTCCTTGAAGCCGTCGGTCCTGAGCATGAGCCGGAGCGCCAGCGTGGTCATGGCCGCGGCCGGGAGATCCGCTCCGTATTGCCGGGAGCTCTGGAAGATCAGCGGATACATGAAGCACAGGGCAACGGCCAGGAGCCCGGTTGTTTTCCCGGCTATATTTCGCCCCATCCCGTACAAGGAGATTCCCAGTATCGCGAGATAGACTCCATTGCTGAGTTTTGCCGCGCAAAGAGCGGTCCCGAAGAACGCGTAGAACAGCGCCGCGGGCAGATAGGCGGGATTGGAGTGCCAGACGGCTTGGTGCGGCAGGGGACGGCTCAGCAGTCCGAACAGTTCCCAAGGAAGAAGCCGGAGAGGGACTTCCCTATGAAGGAGAAGGTCCTTGAGCGCGCGGAAGAAATCCACGGAGAAGGAAAGATGGTTCGCCGCGTCCTGCCCGTGGATGGAGCCGTTGCCGATGATCCAGGCCGCATCCGCGATCAGCCCGAGAAGGATGAGCGCGGCGCAGATGCGCAGGATGAGCGAGCTTTCTTCCGGGACGGCCTCTTGGAGGACTTTCGGCATGGGAGATTCTTTCTCGCGATGGGGCATTCCGCGGACATGGTATAATATCGGCAAGTCGCATTACGGAGGAAGTATTCAATGGCCTATAAGATCGCCGAGAATTGCACCGCCTGCGGAACTTGTTTCGACACCTGTCCGTCCGAGGCCATCATCAAGGGAGATCCTCGCTATGCCATCGACGCCGACAAGTGCATCGATTGCGCGGCCTGCGAGGCGTCCTGCCCTGAGAAGGCCATCTCCGCGGCGTAAGCGAAGCATCCGCTGAGAAAAGAACCTTCCGCATCCGCGGCCGCCTGCCGAGCGCATCGTCTTATGCGTTCATGCCGGGCGGCCGCTGTTTTTTTCATCCTGTGCGCGGTTTCGGCCGGGACGGCCTTCACGGCATCCGCGGCTGGACTCTCGATCCAGCCCGTTGCGCGGCCGTCCGGAATCCCGCCGGGACTCCTTCCCCGGCGGGGAGTCCGCGATCCGGGTTTTTTGAGGGCCGCGGCCGGCAAGGTCGACATCACCCCGGACTTTTCCAGGGAGCGTGTTTATCTCGCGGGCTACGGAGCCAAGGGCCGGCGGGCGCGTTCCTCGCGGGATGCCCTCTATGCCCGGGCCGTCGTCGTCTCCGACGGGGAGCGCATCCTGGCCGTGGTTTCCGTGGACTCGCTGGGTCTGGGTCACGGCGACGTGCAGGCTCTGCGCGAAGAGAGCGGCTTCGACGGGCCCAAGAGACTCCTCTTCCTGGCTTCGACCCACAGCCATGCCGCGCCGGACCTGCTCGGACTTTGGGGGCCTTTGCCGGGAATGAGCGGCGCAGATGAGGGCTATCGCCTGCGTCTGCGTGCCGCGCTCGCGCGGCTTTTAAAGGAGCTTTCCGCCCGGATGGAGCCCGTGATCCTGCGTTCCGCGCGCACGGAACTCGACCCGCGCGGCTTGTGCACGGATCTGCGCGATCCCCGGGTCCTGGATCCGGAGCTGGGCGCTGTGCAGCTGACCGCGCGCGGCGGCTCTACGATCGCGACTCTGGTCCGCTGGTCCTGCCATGCCGAGGCCTTGGGCCGCGCGAACATGCAGGCCAGCGCGGATTATCCCGGCTTCCTGTGCTCCCGCGTGGAGGAGCGCGCGGGCGGGACCTGTCTTTTCCTTCCCGGGCTCATCGGCGGGCTGCAGAGCCCGGAGATCGATCGTTCCTCCGGGCCCGAGAAGGAATACGCCGAGGCCCGGCGCGTGGGCGCGGCCGTGGCGGACGCGGTCTTGGCTGCGCTGGCGCGTTCCGGCGAAAAAAGTCTTGCCGGTCCCGTGGGCATGGAGTCCGTGCGCGTGCGGCTGCCGGTGGAGAATTCGCGCTATCTCCTGGCCCTGCCGGTTTTGTCCCGCGGCCGGGCGCTCTTCGATGAGAAAGGCGGCAGGCTCTCCGGTCCTGGGATATGGGCGAGGACTCTGAGGCATTGGCTCGCATTCCCTCTGCCCGAGGCTCTGAGGCCCTTCGTCGAGAGCGAGGTCGCGCTCGCGCGCATCGGGCCGGTGCGATTGCTCGGACTGCCCGGGGAGCTCTTCCCGGAGCTGGCCCTGGGCGGCTACAAGGGGGAATATTCTTTTGGCCGGCCGATTTTCAGGCAGGATAATGCCGCGCCTCCGAAACTATCTTCCGCTCCCAAGGGTCCCTATCTTCGTTCCTGTCTCCCGAAGTACGGCTTCATCGTCGGCCCGGCCGACGATGAGATCGGCTACATCGTCCCGGAGTACGACTTCAAGACCGGACCAGGCCGCTTACTCCCGCGTCCCCCGGGCCATCACTATGAGGAAACGAACTCCCTGGGCCCCCGCTCCACCGCCATCCTCCTAGAGGCCGCAAAAAAACTGGTTGGTTGTAAACGGTGACAGGGATCGATTTCCTGAGTCGTCACCCCGGCGTAGTCCGAGGTACAGTAAGCCGTCTCCCCGGCGAAAGCCGGGGTCCAGCTTGTCGTCATTCCGGCGAAAGCCGGGGCCCAGTTTGTCGTCATTCCGGCGAAAGCCGGGGCCCAGTTTGTCGTCATTCCGGCGAAAGCCGGAATCCAGGCTTACGACTTAACGGCAGTTTCTGGGTCCCGGCTTCCGCCGGGATGACGAGTTGACAGGCTTCCGCCGGGATGACGGTTTTAGATAGAATAACTTGGATATGACGGGATTAGACTCGATCGCGCGCGGACTCATGCTGGACAGCCTTCGCGATTACGCCAAGCGCAGGCTTCCCTATGAGGAGTTGCGGCGCTTGGATCGCGAGAATGAATTCCCGGCGGACGTGCTCAAGGAACTCTACGATCCGGAGATATTGGGCATCCATCTGCTCCTCATCCCCCAGGAGTACGGCGGCTTGGGCGGGAGCACTTTCGACATCTACCGGGTCTGCGAGGCTTTGGCCCATATCGACCTGGGCGTGGCCACCTCGGTCTTCGCGACCTTCCTGGGCAGCGACCCTATCCGCGTGGGCGGCACGGAGGAGCAGAGGCGTTTCTGGCTTGGCAAGATCGCCAAGGAGCGCCTGCTCGCGGCCTACGGCGCCACGGAACCCGACGCGGGCAGCGACTTGGTCGCTCTCTCCACGCGCGCGGCGCATGTGGTCAAGAACGGGAAGATCGCGGGCTATCGCATCACGGGCAACAAGCAGTGGATCTCCAACGGCGGCGTGGCGGACCTCGCCGTCATCCTGGCCTTGGCTCCGGGCGGGCCGTCCTGGTTCGTGGTGGAGAAGGGGACCGAGGGATTCTCGGCCAACGCGCACGAGGACAAGCACGGCATCCGTTTGAGCAATACCTGCGCGTTGGCGCTCGACGACGTTTTCGTCCCGGCCGAGAACCTCATCGGCGGGGTCGAGGGCCAGGGGCTTTCTCAGGCCCAGGCCGTGTTCGGCTACACGCGCTTGATGGTCGCGGCCTTCGGTTTGGGCGCGGGCTGGGAAGCTTTGGAGACGGCCATCCGCTACAGCCGCCAGCGCATCCAATCCGGCGGGCCGCTCTCGCAGAAACAGGGCTACATGCTCAAGCTCATCGTGCCGCACGCGGCTCGCCTGGAAGCCGCGCGGGCCTTCATCGAGGATACCGCGCACAGGCTCGATGCGGGCAAGCACGGCCTGCAGACCGAGGGCTCCATCGCCAAGCTCGCGGCCACGGAAGCCGGCAATCGCGCGGCCGAGGACGCGATCCAGGCTTTGGGCGGCTACGGCTACACCAAGGATTTCCCGGTCGAGAAGATCAAGCGCGACGTCAAGATCACCTGCATCTACGAAGGCACCAGCGAGATGATGGAGATGACGGTCTGCCGGGGCCGCTGGCAGGAGCATCTGAAGTCCCGCGGAACCTATTATGAGGAACAGGCCGCGGCGCTCGATCGCCTGCACGCTTCCTGTCCGACCGTCGGAGCCGACAGCGCGGCCTTGGCTCTGCGCGCGCTCAACAAGATATTGGAGGAGTGCCGGCTTCAGCGCCTGACCCGGCACCAGCATGTGACCATGCGTTTGGGGGAATATATCGCGCAAGCCGAGACCTGCGCGGCTTTCTGCCGCGCGGCTTCGGCCGACCATTACAGCGAGACCGTGCGCTTCGACGCTCAGACCTGGCAGGCGCTCTGCCGCATCCATGCCAGAGAGACCGCCGCGGACATCTGCCTCAAGGGCGCAAAGCTCGTGCTCGGCGCAGGCGCCATGAATCCGGGATTCGCCGATGCCCTGGGACTCGGGGCGATACTGGCCAAACAGGCCGGAGCTTTGGAAGACCAGGAACTGGCGATGAAGAAGCTCGCGGAGAGCTTTAGAAGCCGATGAATCCGATGAAAATAGTCGTCTGCGTCAAGCAGGTCCCGGATACCACCGAGGTCCAGGTCGACCCGCAGACCGGCACGCTCATCCGAGCCGGCGTGCCCAGCATCCTCAATCCCTACGACCATTTCGCCGTCGAGAAAGCCCTGGAGCTCAAAGCCGAGCATGGGGCCGAGGTCTCCGTGCTCACCATGGGTCCGCCGCAGGCTCAGGCCGTGCTCCGCTTGGCCCTGGCCCTGGGCGCGGACCGCGCCATGCTGCTCAGCGACCGGCTTTTCGCGGGCTCCGACACTTGGGCCACCTCGTACGCCTTGGGCCGGGCCATCCGCAAGCTCGGGCGCACGGACCTCATCCTCTGCGGCCAACAGGCCATCGACGGAGACACGGCCCAAGTCGGGCCTGGGATCGCCCAGAACCTGCGCATCCCTCAGATCACTTTTTGCGATCAGGTAGAGATCGAGGACCGGCAGCTCAAGGCGCGGCACCACATCGACGACGGCCATGAGATCGTGCAAGCCCGTTTGCCCGTGCTATGCACCATGACTCCGCCGCAGGACTACCGGCCGCGGCATCCTTCTTTCCCTCGCGTGGTCCAAGCCATGGGCAAGGTCCTGGAGACCTGGACCGCCTTGGAGATCGGCGCCGAGCCCGGGATGATCGGGCTCAAGGGTTCGCCCACCCAGGTCGACCGGGTCTATGCCCCGCCTCAGAAAGAGAAGGGCGTGGTCTTCACGGGCACGGCCGCGGAGCTGGCCGGCCGGATACTCGACATTCTTCAAAAAGAGAATTTTTTGACCCCATGATCGAGATCGACTCTAAGTGCACCGGTTGTTCCCGCTGCGTGCCGGTCTGTCCGTTCGGCGTCATGCACATCGTCGACAAGAAGGCGCAGGTGGGGGAAGGCTGCACGCTCTGCGGGGCCTGCGTGCAGGTCTGCTCCCTGGAAGCCGTCCGCATCACCCGCGAGGAAGGCCCGGTGGACCTTTCCGCGCACAAGGGACTCTGGGTCGTGGCGCAGACACTGCCTCTTTCAAGGAAGGGCGCCAAGCCGCGCCTGCGGCCCGTGACGCACGAACTGCTTTCCGCGGGCCGAGGCTTGGCCGACGGGCTCAAGGAAGAGCTCTGCGCGGTGCTCATCGGCGAGAACGCGGAGGGACTTTGCGCGGAACTCGCGTCCTACGGCGCGGACAAAGTCTATTTGGTCGAGGACGCGGTCTTGGCCGACTACAATACGGACACCTATGCCGCGGCCCTCATCGCGCTCATCGCCAAGCACAAGCCCGGCGTGGTGCTCTTCGGCGCCACCTGCCAGGGCCGCGATCTGGCCCCGCGCGTGGCCGCGGAGATCCATGCGGGTCTGACCGCGGACTGCACAGGACTTTCCCTTAAAGAGGGCCACCTGCTGCAGACGCGCCCGGCTTTCGGCGGGAACATCATGGCCGACATCCTCTGCACGCGCAAGCGGCCGCAGATGGCGACCGTGCGGCCCAATGTGCTCAAGAAGGCGGTTCCGGATCCCTTGCGCAAGGCCGAGCTTGTGTGCGAAAAGATCCATATCGATGAGAAGATGGCGCGCGTGAAGGTCCTGGAGCGCAAGCTCGATGCAGGGCACCCAGGCCGGAAGATCTCGGAGGCGCAGGTCGTGGTCTCCGGCGGACGGGGAATGAGGGACAAGGAGCGCTTCAAGGTCCTCGAAGAGCTGGCCGAGCTTCTCGGGGGAGCCGTGGGCGCTTCTCGCGCGGCCGTGGACATGGGACTCAAACCCAAATCTCATCAGGTCGGGCAGAGCGGGACCACGGTCTCGCCGAAGCTCTACATGGCTTGCGGAATCTCCGGCGCGATCCAGCACATCGTGGGAATGCGTTCCTCGGACGTTATCGTGGCCGTCAATAAGGACCCCAACGCTGCGATCTTCAATGTGGCCAAATACGGAATCGTAGGCGATCTCCACGACATCCTTCCCAAGCTCGTCTCCCTCCTAAAAAACAGCCGCTAGATCGGCATTATCCCGGGGCTTTTCGTCATCCCGCGAAAGACGGCATATTCTCCGTCATCCCGGCGGAAGCCGGGACCCAGGAACTGCCGTTAAGTCGTACTTCTGGATTCCGGCCTCCGCCGGAATGACGAACCGTCCGGCCTCCGCCGGAATGACGAGCCATCGGCTTTTGCCGGGCTAACGGATGGTTAGTTCCATTGGTTGAGTGCCAGGCACCTTGGTTTAGTTGAGTGACAGGCACCGGGGTCAGAATTTTCCGGATTTAAACGCGGGATTTGGTTAAAAAATTCTTAAATTTGATCTTACCCCCTTGCGGAAAGGCAATATTCATGGTAAACATATGGAATATGAGAAACATAAAGCGGGCGTATGGGACTACGGATATCGCGCGGATGTGCTACGTCACTCCTCCCACGGTCGGGCGCTGGATCGAGGAGGGGAAGCTCCCCTGTTTTCGCACCGCCGGCGGGCATCGCCGGGTCTGGGACAAGGATCTCATCGAGTTCCTCAAGGTCCACGGCATGCCCGTGCCCCGTTCTTTGCTGGCCGGGCGCATCTTCCGCGTCCTGATCGTAGACGACGAGGCGCAGGTGCGCAAGACGCTTAAGCGCCAGCTCTCCACGCTCTATCCCTCCGTGGAACAGCATGAGGCCTGCGACGGCTTCGAAGCCGGGCATAAGCTCGCCCAGCTCGCTCCGGATCTTGTGCTGCTGGATTTTTTCCTGCCGGGCATGGACGGAGGCCGCATCTGCAAGCTCATCCGTTCCGACGAGAGCCTCAAGCACGTGCGCGTGCTGGCCATCAGCGGCCAGGAAATCGAGCGCACGCGCCAAGCCAGCATGGAATCCGGGGCGGATGATTTCCTGCCCAAGCCGTTCTCCATGCAGGAGCTCAAGCAGAAGCTTTCCGGCTTCATTCCGAAGGACCTTGAAGCAGGGGTTTCCTTATAAAGGAGGGGGGCGAGTGCGGTTCCTGCTCATCACGTTGCTGTCATTGGAAGCTTGTCCGCCGGCATTCGCGGCGACGCCCGATGACTTCGAGTTCTTCGGCTACGAGAAGCTCACGCTGGAAGAAGCCGTCAATATGAAGACCGGAGTGGCCACGCGTTCCTTGGTGTCCGCGCGCGAGACGCCCGGCGTTGTCACGATCGTCGCGCGCGATGAGATCCAGAACTCCGGGGCGCGCTCGCTCGTGGACGTGCTCCACCTCGTGCCGGGCATCGAGATCGGGCTGGACGTGCAGGGCAATATCGGGGTGATCTCTCGCGGCATATGGGGCAATGAGGGAAGAGTCCTGGTCATCTTGGACGGCCAGGAGTACAACGACCTGGGCTACGGGAACCTGGCGATCGACAGGTTCTCCGCGGACTCCATCGAGCGCATCGAGATCATCCGAGGGCCGGGTTCCGTGCTTTACGGGGGCAGCGCAGAACTCGCGGTCATCAACATCATCAGCCGGCGCACCGGCGGCGCGGCTGCCGGGCGCGCCGCCGCGACATACGGCCGCACCGCGCGAGGCGAGGCGCGCAAGAATCTGGATCTCTTCTATGGGCTGGAGCAGGGCAAACTCAAGCTCTCGGCCTCGGCGTTCGTGAGTCATGCCGTACGCAGCGACAAGGGCTACACGGATTTCGCCGGCAACGGCTACGAGATGCAGGACGCCTCGGCGCTTAAGTCGAAGAACCTCAACGTCGGAGTGGAGCACGGCGGCTTCAAGGGCCGCGTCATCATCGATGAGTATAAGACCACGGAGCGCGATCATTTCGGCGTAAACCTTGAGCGGCCCGTGCGGCTGGAATATTCCAACCATTTCGCCGAGGCGGCCTATGAATTCAAGCTGGGCGAGAGCCTGACCCTCACGCCCAAGTTCAATCTCAACACGCAAAAGCCTTGGAATGAGCGCGACGAGTTCTTCTTTTACGACAAGAAGATATCCCGCTACCGGGAAGGCCTTCAGGCGCGCTATGTCCCGCGCGAGGGCGTGGATATCCTGGCCGGGATGGAGTTCCAGCAGGACCGG
Organism: Elusimicrobiota bacterium; assembly: GCA_041661185.1. Taxonomy (GTDB): domain Bacteria; phylum Elusimicrobiota; class Elusimicrobia; order UBA1565; family UBA1565; genus JBAZUV01. The sequence continues at coordinate 104,129 of JBAZUV010000008.1, read as the reverse complement.
GCCAAGGTCTCCGACGACACGCCTGCGGCGGATTTCTTCCCGGGCGGGAGCATGCACGCGGCCTACGATAACCGGGCATTCTATACGCAAGGACAGTTCGACCTGCCCTTGGGCCGTTTGGTCCTGGGTGCGCGCTACGAACACCACAGCGTGTATCAGGACGCCGTTGTCCCGCGGGCCGCTTGGACCAAGGCTTGGGAGCGCTGGCATCTGAAGCTGCTTTACAGCGAGGCTTTCCGTTCGCCGGTCATCGAGAATATCCGTTTGAATACGAGCATCCAACCCGAGAAGCTCAGCGTCTTCGAGCTGGAGTCCGGCTATGAGGCCGCGCAGAACCTTTATGTTTCGGCCACGGTCTTCGAGATGGCCATACGCAAGCCCATCGTCTACTACGCCGATCCTGTCACGAGCGCGGAGTACTACATCAACTCCGACCCCACGGGTTCGCGCGGCGTGGAATTGTTGGGACGCTACAAGCAAGGCCCGCACTATGCGGACGTCTCCTATTCCTTCTATTCGGCGACCCGGAACCGGGCGGCGCTCTACGCCGTGCCGGGCCACAGCGACGCGCTTCTGGGCGCGCCCATGCACAAGGCGGCGTTCAATGTCTGCGTTTCTCCCGCGAAGGACTGGACCGTGGATCCCTCGGGCGCGTGGCTGGCCGGGCGCTACGGGTATTACGGCGCCGATGCCGCGGGCAGCGGGCTTTCGCGCGCTTTCGACAACGTCCTGCTCATGAACCTCTATGTCCAGAAGAAGGACGTCTTCGGCAGGAGGGGGCTCTCGGCCGGGGCCGGGATCTTCGATCTCTTTAATTCCAATTACGCCTATATCCAGACTTATGACAGCGGCCACGCGCCGCTGCCGTCGCTGTCCAGGGAGTATGTCGCGAAACTCAGCTATGAATTTTGATCGAGAGCGTGGTTTCTTGAGACGCGCGCTGCCGGGCTTTTGCTGCGCGGTGCTCTTCGCGGGCATGGCCCGCGGGCAAGAGGTCGTGGCCGTGCTCGGCTCGGATATCCGGCCGTATCAGGACGCTTTCGAGAGCTTCAAAAAGGAGTTGGGCATCCCGGTACAGTCGATCATCGCGCAGGGGGATGCGGTGGCTCTTCCCCGCGGGACCAGGATCGTGGCGGCTTTCGGCAGCCGGGCCGCGCAGGTGAAATATCCTTCCCATATCCAGCTCGTCTACGGCATGGCGCCCGCAGGCGGCGTGCGCGACGACCGCTACGATCATCCGCCCGTGCAGGTGGAAATGTCCCCGCGCATGGAGGATATCCTCCAGAGGCTCTTGAGCCTTCAGCCCTCCTTGCGCAGGCTCGCGGTGCTTTGGTCGAGTCCTGCGCGCGCCGATGAGGCCGGCCAGTTTCAGACAGCGGCTTCCGGCAAAATGACGGTGCTCTCCATCCGAATACGCGACGTCTCCGAGCTTTCCGACAAGCTTCGCGAGATCAAGGGATCGGCGGACGCGATCTGGCTCTTGGCCGACCCTTTCCTGATCACCGCGGATAATTTCGACATCATCAAGCAGTTCTCCTGGTCGAATTCCCTGCCGTTCTATTGCCCCACCGAGGGTTTGGTCAACAAGGGCGCCACGGCATCGATATCGAGCTCCTATCAGGAGATCGGCAAGACCCTTGCGGTGGTCGTGCGCGACATCCAGGCCGGAGTGGACTCTCCCGCGCAGGTCTTCCCGGCCGGCATGCAGGTCTCCTTGAGCCGCGCCTCGGCCGAACGCACGGGGTTGAAGGTTTCGGACCAGGAGCTTGGGCGCGTGGAGAAGCTCAAGCCATGAAGATCTCCACGAAGTTCCTCGCGGGACTATTTCCCTTGACCGTGATCACGAGCCAGGTCGCTTTGGCGTATACGGGGCATTCCGTGCACGCGGCGCTTACCTCCGAGCGCGTGCGCACGGCTTTGCTGCAGGCGGAGTCCATGCGGCGCAGGGGCATCTCGGACATCCGCGCGGGGCGAGAGTCGCTCCTTCTGCCGTATCTTCTGGAAGTCCAGCGCGGAACCGCGGCATCCGATGTCTTCATCCAGGACAATGAAGGCCGGGTCCTGGCGCATACGAACGTGGCGGAGACGGGACGCAGGCTCCTGGATGATTGGACCCGCAAGGCCATCGCCTCCGAACAGCCTTCGACGCGGGAGCGCTCCCTCTCCGGTCAGGAGACCGCGCTCGATATCGCGGTGCCGCTCATGGAGGCGCCGCCCAAGGACTCGGCCGAGGAATTCATGCTCATGGATTCCGGATCTGCCGGGCGCCGCATCGCGACCTTGCGTCTGATCATGCCTTTGGGGCAGACCCTCAAGACCCAGGCGGAGATCCTGGGCCGCGTGCGCCAGGCCGTGCTCTTTTCGAGCGCCGGGCTCTCCGTCCTCACGCTCTTCCTCCTGGCCCGCGTGCTCTCTCCTCTGCGGCTGATGACCGCGGCCACGGAGAAGATCAGCCGCGGCGAATACGACGCGCGGGTCCCTCTGCGGTCCAAGGACGAAGTGGGCGAGCTCGCCCAGCGCTTCAACCGCATGAGCGATGCCTTGGCCACCACCACGGTCTCCAAGGATTTCCTCAACGGCATCCTGGAGAGCATCCAGGATTTCCTCATCGTCACGGATGCCGAGGGCCGCGTGAAGATGGCCAACCGCGCGGTCTTCGAGAATCTCGGCTACGGCCGCGAGGAGATCATCGGCAAGGACGTCGGGGTCCTCTTCGGCGAAGGCATGCCGGCCTCTTGGCAAGACCGGCAAGAATCCCTGATGAACGCCGAGGTCCAGATCCGCGCCAAGGACGGCCGCATGGCGCCGGTCCTGCTCTCCCTGGCCGTGCTCAAGGACGCCGGGGGCCGTCCTGCCGGGTTCGTGGCCGCGGCCAAGGACATCTCCGAGCGCAAGGCTTTGGAAGGGCAGATGCGCCAGAGCGAGAAGCTCTCCGCGGTCGGCCGTCTGGCCGCGGGCGTGGCGCACGAGATCAACAACCCCTTGGGCGTGATCCTGGGATTCGCCCAGTCCGCGGCGCGGCGCGTGAGCGCCGAGGATCCGCTCTCTTTGCCGCTTTCCTCCATCGAGCGGGAGGCCCTGCGCTGCAAGAACCTCGTGCAGGGGCTTTTGACTTTTTCCCGGCAGTCCAAGCCTTTGCTGGAGCCGGTGGCCCTCAACAGCATGGCGTTCATGACGCTTTCCATGATCGAGGCTCTCACACGCGTGCGCTCCGTGACCTTGGTCCGCGAGTTCGGGCCGGAGATCAAGGTCCAGGGGGACTCGAACCAGCTCCAGCAGATCGTGATCAATCTCTGCAGCAATGCCGTGGATGCCATGTCTCCCGGAGGCATCCTGACCGTGCGCACGCGCGCGCACGATGACGGGAAGTCCGCGGTGCTGGAGGTCCAGGACACGGGAACGGGCATCCCCCAGGATATCCGGGACAAGATCTTCGAGCCGTTCTTCACCACCAAGAAAGCCGGGCAGGGCACGGGCTTGGGACTGGCGCTGGTCCATGAGATCGTGCTCAAGCATCAAGGGAGCATATCCCTCAAGAGCGAGATCGGGAAAGGCACGATATTCACCGTCCTTCTCCCGTTGGCCGCGTCCGAGACGGCCGCGTAGCCTGGAGGCCGAGCATGAATATGGATGCGGTGCGGGTGCTCGTCATCGACGATGAGCAGGGCATCCGGGATCTCTTGACCTACGAGCTGGGAAGCCGCGGCTACAAGATCGTGTCCGCCGACTGCGGGGAGCAGGGCTTGGAGCGCCTGCGCGAGCAGGAGTTCTCGCTGGTCATCTCGGATATCAAGATGCCGGGCATCGACGGCTTGACCGTCCTGCGAGAGGTCAAGGCCATGCGGCCGGAGACCCAGGTCATCCTGCTCACCGGTTTTGGGACCATGGAGACCGCGGTGGACGCCATGAAGCACGGCGCCTATGATTTCGTCCAGAAGCCCTTCATCATCGACGAACTGGCCGCGCTGGTGGAGAAGGCCCTGGAGAAGAAGGAGCTGTCCGCGCTGGTGGCCCTGCATGAGGCCAGCCGCGCCGTGTTCCGCACCTTGGATATCGACGAATTGATCCCGCAGATGGAGGAGATCGCCTGCAAGGTCCTGCGCACGGAGCAGGCCGCGATCTTCCTTATTGAGGATGGAAAGCTCGCGGCCGGGGCCGCGGGCAGGCCCCTTCTGCGCGCAATGGCCGAGAAGCTGCTCCCGGAGATCCTGGCGCAGAAGAACTGCCTGATTCCGGAGGCCGTGGGCAAGGATGTCCGTCTGGCCGGCGTCGACGGGGTTCAAGAGCTGCAGGGTGTTTTCATGGCTCCTTTGATGGGAGCGGACGGAGTCATCGGCGCTCTCATCGCGGTCAAGACCTCGACCGGCGGGGCCTTGGGCGTGGAGCAGAAGCACGCGGATATCTTCAGCTCCCAGGTGTCGCAGGCTCTTTCCAACGCCATGGCCTATCGCCGCTTGAAGGAAGCCCAGGAGAAGCTGGTGCATTCCGAGCGCTTGGGCGCGGCCGGGCTCCTGGCCGCGGGCGTGGCCCATGACCTCAATTCGCCGCTGACCGGCATCCTCGGTTTGGCCCAGGTCATCAAGGATCAGCCGAACATGACCTCGGAACAGCGCGAGGACATGACCTGCATCATCGAGCAGGCCCACCGCTGCAGCATCCTCTCGCGCGGACTCCTGGGACTCAGCCGGGACAGCGCTCCGCGCACGGAATCCGTTCCCCTTATGCGGCAGTTCGAGATGGTCCTTCGCCTCTTGCGCAAGGAACTCGGCGACAAGCAGGTGGAGGTCGTGCGCGAGATCCCGGGAGACCTTCCCGATATCCAGGTAGACCCTTTGCAGATCCAGCAGGTCTTCCTGAACCTCTGCGTCAATGCCGGGCATGCCATGGAAGGCCGTCCGGTCAAGAAGCTTCAGATCCGCGCCGAGCTTCAGGGCTCCGAGGTGCTCGTGCACGTGCGCGACAGCGGGCACGGCATTCCCAAGGACAAGCTTCCCAGGATATTCGAGCCGTTCTATACCACCAAGGCGCCGGGCAAGGGCACGGGCTTGGGCCTTTATATCTGCCAGAACATCGTGTCGCGCCACGGCGGACGGTTGGAAGTGGACAGTCAGGAAGGGGAATGGACGGAATTCACGGTGCGCTTGCCGGTCGCGCCCAAACATGCCGCTGAGAACGTGGAGAAAAAATCATGAAGACAATCATCCGCATCCTGGCGGTGACGCTTTGCGCAAGCATCCTTGTTCCGCCTGCGTCCGCGGCGCCCGCGGCGCAGTCCGGGTCCGAGGACTTCGAGTTCATGGCCGAGGAGGCCAAGGTCGTGAGCGCCTCGCGCCTGCCGCAGGACAAGGGCCGCGTGTCCGCCACCGTGCGCGTGATCACCGGCGAGGAGTTGAAGATGTACGGCGCGCAGACGCTCTATGACGCGCTCAGGAACGTGCCGGGCGTGGACGTGACGGCCACGGATACGTTCTACGCGGAGGTGGGCGTGCGCGGATTCAGCAAGCCCGCGAACAACCGGACGCTCATCCTCCTGGACGGCCGCACCCTGCTTGAAGGGGTCTACGACCAGATGGATTGGGAGACCCTGCCCGTGTCCTTGGATGAGATCGACCGCATCGAGATCGTGGAGGGCGCGGCTTCCGCCATCTACGGCGCCAACGCCATCAGCGGCGTGATCAACATCCTCACCAAGACGCCGGAACAGCTGGGCGGAGGCAAGCTCAGCTACGGCTACGGCGAGCGGCGCACGCATCTGGGGAGCCTGCTCTACGGGAATCGTACCGGGAATCTTTCCTATAAGGGCAGCGTGGGCTGGCGCGGCACGCACAGGTTCGAGAACGCCGACCAAAGCGCGGCCGAGACCGGCAAGGGGTCGGCCTTCGTGAAATGGCAGTTCTCCGAGGACCATGATCTCGCGATCTCAGGAGGAGGCGCGAACGTCAACACGCGCAGAGCCGTAGGGAACACCGGCATCAACTACGACGACGGGCAGTACAGCTTTACCCGCGTGGATTACCGGCTGGGCGGGACGCAGGTGCGGGGCTTCTGGAATCGCAGCCGCTCGGTCCAAAGAGACCTGTCCGTGCTTGAGAAGACGGACGGGATGGCGAACACCTTGGATCTCAATGCCCAGCATCTTCTGCGCCTGCCCTATGATATCGACTTCGTCGCGGGCTTCGGGCTCCGGCACAATGAGGGGAGATTCGGGCTCCTGACGCCCGGTTACGTGGAACAGGACCTTTGGTCCGTCTACGGCGAGGCGCAATGGCGGCCCATCGAGAGCGTGACCTTGCTCGCGGGCGGCCGCGTGGACCGGCATCCGTTCACGGGGAAGATGTTCTCTCCCCGAGGCGCGGCGCTTTTCGAGCCTGCCGACGGACAGCTTCTGAGGCTCTCGGTGGGCACGGCCTACCGCAACCCGACCCTGACTGAGAACTACGGCAACTTCACTCAGGATCTGGAGAACCGCAATACCGCTCAAACGGGCGTGGGATATACGAGGCTGAACGTGCTGATCACGGGAAACAGGAGCCTCGCGCCCGAAAAGATCACGCAGTATGAGGCGGCTTATGAGGTCCGCAAGGGGGACCTGCGCGCGACGGTGTCGGCTTTCCATTATCGGATGAAGAACTTCATCACGGGCACTTCAGGGGAGGATAACGGGACGAATCCGCTGCCCCCGTTGTACGGCGGGACCGATCCCATCGTGCGTTCGAGAGTCTCGTTCACGAACTTCGGGGAGGCGCGTTCCTGGGGCGGAGAATTCTCCCTGGACGCGAAGCTGCGCCAAGGCCTGGCCGCCTTCGCGAACTATGCCTATCAGTGCACGACCGGCAACATCGAGACCACGGTCTCGGAATGCGCGGGTCCCATGCACAAGGTCAATGCCGGTCTGCGCGGAAGAAAGAGCGGCGTGAGCGCGGCCCTCTGGGGCAACTGGGTGGGCGCCACGCGCTGGGAGAGCTACGACATGGACTTGGCGGCTGCTGGAGATGCCCGCAAGGTCAGGGTTCCGGACTATCTTCTGCTCAACGCGTATCTGGGTTATGCGTTCCGGGAGAAGCTTGATGGTTTGGAGCTGGGCTTGAGCGTCTTCAATCTGGCCAACCGCAGGCACTACGAACTCCTGTCCGCGCGGACTGCTCCCGAGTACGGCCAGTACGGCGGCCTGATCGGTTCCCGCGTGGTCGGCACCCTGTCCTATCGTTTCTAAGTCCTTTCCGTCCTGATCAGCCCGGGCGGCGGAATACGTTTTCCGCCGCCCGGGTTTTTATTGTCGTCATCCCGGCGGAAGAGAAACCCCATCCCGGCGAAAGCCGGGACCCAGCCATTCGTCACCCCGGCGTAGGCCGGGGTCCAGCAATCCCTGGGCCCCGGGTCAAGCCCGGGGTGACGACACACCCGGCTTCCGCCGGGGTGACGATTTTTTTGATAAAATAGGGCGTTGTCCATATCAGCAGCTCAAGAGTGCCTGAAATAACCGGCAGACGCGATTGCAGCCCTAAAGACGGTTATTTCAGGCCCACTCTAAGCCCAACGGAGGATTCAACCTCCCAGGAGGTCGCATGAGCGTCTCGTACATTAAGGAAAATGATTTCAAGGGGTTTGTGGACTCCTTGATCAAGGCCAAGCCCGTCTACGGACCCACGGCCAAGCGCAGCAAGTTCGTCTTCGACCGTCTGGAGTCTTCGCAGCAGCTGAGGCTCGACTACGACGTCACCCTGCTGCCTCCCAAGAAGCACTTTTTCCCGACCGCGCAGGACCTGGTCCGATTCGACGGGAACCGCTACGAGGGGTGCATCCGGCCCGAGGAGAAGGTCCTTCTCGGCGTGCACTTCTACGATGTGAAGGGCCTGGACATGACGGACCTGCTCTTCACTGAGAAGCACATGGACTGGAACTACATGGCTCATCGCGAGAGCGCGACCATCGTGGCCTCCAGCATCCAGACCGTGGCGCCCCGCTCTTTCTGGGGCTCCATCGGCAAGGACGTCCAGCCCAAGGGCCACGACGCCTTCCTGACCAAGGTCTCGGGCGGCTACGTCTACGAGGCGCGCACGCCCAAGGGCGAGGCCCTGCTCAAGCACGGGTCGTTCGCCAAGGCCTCGGACGCCCAAGCCCAGGAAGCCAGGAAGGTCAATGCGGACATCCTGGCCAAGTGCCCGGAAAAACTCGACCACGCCGCCCAGGCCGTGGCCAAGAAGGTCCGGGATTCCTTCAAGAAAGGCGAGCTGTGGAACAAGCTCGCCGAGGACTGCTTCTCCTGCGGCTCCTGCAACACGGTCTGTCCCACCTGCTACTGCTTCGACGTGCAGGACGCCTGGAACGTGGACCAGAAGTCCGGGGCGCGCACGCGCTACTGGGACTCGTGCCTGACCGAGGAGTTCGCGAAGATCTCCCACGGCGCCGGCGCGGGCCATAACTTCCGCGAACAGCGGGGGGACCGCTTCCGCCACCGCTTCATGCGCAAGGCCGCCTATCTCAATGAGAAGCTCGGCGGGCCCGCCTGCGTGGGCTGCGGCCGCTGCAGCACGGCCTGCACCGTGGACATCGCAGACCCCGTCCGCGTCATCGACGCGGTGATGAAGGCTTAAGGAGCCCCCATGACACCGACCTGCACCTGCGAAGAGAAGTCGGCAAAGCAGAACATCTTCCTGCCGCGCGAAGCCAAGATCGTGCGCGTGGAAGCCCCCACGGAGTTTGAGCGCCATTTTACGCTGAAGATGGCCGACGCAGCGCCCATGGAATTCCAACCCGGGCAGATCCTGGAGGTCTCGCTCTTCGGCTACGGCGAGATCCCGATCGGCTTGGCCAGCTCGCCTACGCGCAAGAACACCTTCGACCTCGTCATCCGCACGGTCGGGCGCGTGTCCGGCGCCGTCAACCGCCTCCAGACGGGGCAGTCGCTCTTCGTGCGCGGCCCGCTCGGGCACGGCTTCGACTTGGACAAGATGCGCGGGCACGACATGCTCATCATCGCCGGCGGCATCGGACTTTGCCCCACGCGCAGCCTTATCCAGTACATCCTGGACCGGCGCACGGAGTTCAAGCGCTTCACCCTGTTCTATGGGACCCGGGACCCCAAGCAGCAGCTCTTCCTGGAAGACCTCTCCCAGTGGCGCGGCTCCAAGGACGTGGAGTACCACGAGACCGTGGACAAGGCCGATCCCTCCTGGAAGGGCAACGTGGGCGTCATCACCACGCTCTTCAAGAAGACGCAGATCGCGCCCGACACGCGGGTGGTCGTCTGCGGGCCTCCCATCATGTTCCGCTTCGTCATCGCCGAGCTCGACAAGCTCGGGATCAAGAGGGAGAACGTGTACGTGGATCTTGAGCGCCGCATGAAGTGCGGGGTCGGCAAGTGCGGACACTGCCAGATCAACGACAAGTACTGCTGCATCGACGGCCCGGTCTTCTCGTACGCCGAGATCCAGGGCCTTGAGGAGGCGATTTAACATGGCAAGACCCAAGGCCGCATTCTTCGACTTCACCTGCTGCGAGGGGTGCCAGATCGAGTTCACCAACTACGGCGACGCCGCGTTCCTGGAGCTCATCAAGCACGTGGACGTCGTGGAGTTCCGCGAGGCCATGAGCGAGAAGACCACGGAGCCCATCGACATCGCCTTCATCGAGGGCAGCTTCTCCCGCGAGGCCGACCGCAAGCGCTTGGAGGACATCCGCAAGCGCGCGAAGATCGTCATCGCCTATGGGCAGTGCGCCGCGACGGCGGGCATCAACGCGCTCAAGAACCACACCAAGGATTATAAGGAAGCGGTCTACGGCAAGGACGCGCTCATGCCGCATCTGGACAGCCAGAAAGCCCTGCCGATCAGCGCCGCCATCAAGGTGGACTACAACGCCTTCGGCTGCCCGGTCAACAAGTACGAGGTCCTTCAGATCGTCTCGCACCTGCTCCACGGCAAGGAGCCGGTGATTCCCACCTATCCGGTCTGCGTGGAGTGCAAGCGCCGCGAGACCGTGTGCCGCTATCAGGAAGGCGACCACTGCCTGGGACAGACCGCGCGCGCCGGCTGCGGCGCGCCCTGCCCGGCCGACGGCATCCCCTGCGAGGCCTGCCGAGGCTTCGTGGACGGGCCCAATGAGGCCGCCTTGGAGAAGGCCCTGTGTTCCGCCGGGTTCTCCAAGAGCCGCGCCCAAGAGAAGTCCCGCATGTTCGCCGCCAATCAGAGGAGGGACGCGAAATGAGCACCGCCACCCAGGACATCAAGATCGACGTCCATCATCTGACCCGCGTCGAGGGACACGGCAACATCGTCGTGGACGTGCGCAAGGGGAAGATCGAGAAGTGCGAGTGGCAGGTGCCGGAAGCCCCACGCTTCTTCGAGGCCATGGTCCGCGGCCGCCACTACAGCGAGGTGGCCAGGATCACCAGCCGCATCTGCGGCATCTGCTCCGTGGGGCATACGCTGGCCTCTCTTAAGGCCACGGAGGCCGCGCTCGGAATCCACATCAGCGAGCAGACCTTCAAGCTGCGCGAGCTCCTCAAGCATGCCGAGAACTTCGACTCGCACGTGCTCCACGTCTACTTCCTCGCGGCGCCGGACCTTCTGGGAGCGCCCTCGGTGTTCCCGCTGGTGGCCACGCACGGCGAAGTGGTCGCGCGGGCCCTGCGCCTCAAGCGCCTGGGGCACGAGTGGGGTTCGCTCATCGGCGGGCGCACCACGCATCCGACCCGGCCGGTTCCCGGAGGCTTCGCCGCTCTGCCCACGGTCAAGGAGCTCCAAGAGCTCAAGGCCAAGCTGGAGCAGGCCGTGCCGGAGCTGGAGGCTACGCTCAAGACGGCGCTCGCCCTGGCGCCCAAGTTCCCGGCCTTCGATCGGCCCACGGAGTACATCGCGCTCTCCTCGGACAAGGGCTACGCGCTATACGACGGAGAGATCCAGTCCTGCCTGCCCGACGGCAAGAAGCAGCGCTATGCGGTCGCCGACTACAAGAAGGTCACCAACGAGTACATGACCAAGCTCTCCACGGCCAAGTACTGCAAGAACAAGCTGGACAGCTACGCGGCCGGCGCCTTGGCGCGCTTCAACAACAACTACGACCAGCTGCATCCCGAGGCCAAGAAGGTGGCGCAGGCCTTGGGCATGAAGCCCGTCTGCGGCAACCCCTACCTCAACACCGCGGCGCAGGTCGTGGAGATCGTGCATAGCTACCACGACAGCCTGCGGCTCGTCAACGAACTGCTCAAGGCCGGGATCAAGGACGAGAAGCCGGCCCAGCCGACGAAGTACGCGACGGGCGCCGGCGGAGTGGAAGTGCCGCGCGGCATCCTGTTCCACGAGTACTCCTACGACCAGGACGGGATGTGCACGGCCGGCAACTGCATCATCCCGACCAACCAGAACCACGCGAACATCCAGCGGGACTTCGACAAGCTGGTGCCCGAGCTTCTGGCGCAGAACAAGTCGGAGAGCGAGATCACCCTTGCTCTCGAGATGCTGGTGCGCGCATACGACCCCTGCATCTCCTGCTCGACGCATTTCCTCGACGTGACGTTCATCTAGCCGGGAAAATCCTGCCGGATTTTACCGGGAGGGTTTGGGAATGCCGAAAGGATCGGCGGAGGTCGGATCCGTCATCCCGGCGGAAGCCGGGACCCAGCAACTGCCGTTAATTTGCAAGCCTGGGTCCCGGCTTTCGCCGGGGAGACGAGGAAGACCGCTTAAGCGACCGGCATCGAGGTCATGATGCGCTATCTTATCGGCGTGGGCAGCTACATGGGCTTCGACGACGGCGTGGGCCTGCGCCTGATCGAATACGTCGATTCCAAGGATCTCGCAAAAGGGTTCCGGGCCGTGGAGATGGGCGGCAACGCCCTCGATCTTTTCTCTTACTTGGAAGCCGCCACCGAGAATATTCTCATCGTGGATACGGCCAAGATGGGCCGGTCTCCGGGCGAGCATGTGTTCTTCAGGCCCGAGGACGTTCGCACCCGCAAGGCGCTCGCGGGCGTGAGCACGCATGAGGGCGATGTGCTCAAGATCTTGGAGCTGGCGCGTCAGACCGGCTATCCCATCCCGCCCATCGAGTTCATGGGCATCGAGCCGGCCTGCATCAAGGATGAGATGGGCCTTTCTCCGGAGATCGAGCGTCGGCTCCCGGAGTATGCCCAGGCCGCCATCCAGAGGCTTTTGCTATGAAGAAAGTCGTCACGCTGGGCGGCGGCACGGGGCATTACTCCATCCTGCGCGGGCTCAAGAACTACGACTTGGACCTCACGGCCGTGGTCTCCGTCGTCGACAACGGCGGTTCGACCGGCGAGCTGCGCACGGACTTCGGCATCCTGGCGCCCGGCGATATCCGCAACTGCCTGGTGGCGCTCTCGGACGAGACCGAGATCCGCGACCTGGCCAGGCTCTTCGAATACCGATTCTCCAAGAAGTCCCGCCGCCTGGGCAATCACAACGTCGGCAATCTCATCCTCGCGGCCTTGACCGACCTTTGCGGGGACATGGCCGCGGCCTCGAAGGTGGCCTCCAAGATCCTGCGCACCCGCGGCCGCGTCCTGCCCGTGTCCTTGGACGCCTCCACGCTCTACGCGCGCACCCGCGGCGGCAAGGTGCTCAAGGGACAGCTTGCGGTGAGCTACCCCGAGAAGCGAGAACGCATCGACGAGCTTTGGCTGAAACCGGCCGCGGACATCTATGCCGGAACGGCGGACGCCCTGCGCGAGGCCGATCTCGTGCTCATCTGCCCCGGGGACCTTTACGGCAGCGTGCTCCCGAACATGATCACCCGCGGGATGTGCGAGGTGCTGCGCTCCTGCCGCGCGCGCATCGCCTATGTCTGCAATCTCGTGACCAAGCAGGGGAGCTACGATTTCTCCGCCTCGGATTTCGTCCGAGAGTTCATCCGCTACAGCGGACGTCGGCCCGACTTCGTGCTCTACAACACCCAGAAGCCCTCGCGCGAGGTCGTCGACAAATATCGGAAGGAAGCCTCTTATTTCGTCGCGCCCGACCTGTGGGTCCTTCGCAGTCTCTGCGGCCGCGCCATAGGCGCCAAACTTTTACAAGAGCACGACTCCGGTGATAAGCGCATCGTGCGCCACAACTCCGACCTCACCGCCCGCCTCATCATCGACATCCTCCGCGGCTGACCGGGAAAATTCAATTTCCTTCAAGTCTGCCCAGGCTTGAATTTTCCCGGAGGGGTTTCAACACGGCGCAACGGCACAAAAGTCATCCGTCATTGCGGCGGAAGCCGGGAGTGTCGTCACCCCGGGCTTGACCCGGGGCCCAGGAATACGACGCAACGGCCTTTGCTGGGTCCCGGCTTCCGCCGGGATGACGGCTGTACGGCTTCCGCCGGGATGACGGCTGTACGGCTTCCGCCGGGATGACGGCTGTACGGCTTTCACCGGGATGACGGATTTCTAGGCTTTCGCCATCGTTCGTTTGAAGGACCGCTCGAAATGGGAGGCGGATTCTGTGATCCAGCGGATGAGTTCGTCCTGCCAGAAGAGGAGGGACTTCTCGGAGGCCGAGGGGATATCCAGGGAGATGTCTCCGCCGTGCTCCAGGGCCCAGCGCCAGCTCGGGTCCCAGGTCGAATGCTCGGTTTGGGCGCGGGCGGATGCATCCAAAGAGGCTCGTCGGGCGAGTTCGGCGCTGAGCTTGACGACGATCTTCAAGAGGCCGGCGGAGAAGAACGCGTGAGAAGGCAGGTCCGTGTAGATCCGCCGGATGATGCGCGCGAAATGCGCGGGATCCTCCTCCAGGCGATCCGCGGCTTGGCGGTTGTCGATATCGAAGTCCTCATCCGAGCCTGAGGCCCGCCGCTGTTCCAGCACATAGGATGCTTCCGCGGAATAGGCTTCGATCTCGTCTTCCTGCGTGAAGACCTGCAGGAGCTTCGCGTCCTTGCGCCAGACGTATTGGAGATAGTGAACGGACTCATGCAGGAAGAAGGGCGCCAGTCCTCGGGCGAGGGCCGATAGGAGGAGCGGATCGGCGAAGAGATCCCGCGCGCTTTTTCCTCGCTCAAAGAGCCAGTCCTGCGCGTATTCCGCGCTCAAGGCGATGTCCTGCGTGGAGGGACGGAAGAGCGCGTTCATCCCGGGCATGCTCTGCACGCTCAGCGACAAGACCGCGCCTTTGCCGTAGAAGCGCAGGACCTCTTCGGCCGAGGAGCTTCCTTGCAGGGCGTCCAAGAGCAGGGGCTTGAGCGAGGCGGAAAGCCGCGCGCGTTCCTCTTCGGTGAGCGCATCCTCCGGCCGCGGAGCAGGAAGGGGGACCGGGGCCTGTATCCGCGGCGCGCGCAGGGCGGCTTGGGCGCGGTCTACGCGGCGCATGAGTTCGACTTGGTCGGGCTCGGAGAGGAAGTAGAAGACGGACTCCGCCTCGGCGGCCAGGCGTTTGACCGAGGCGTCATCGGCCGGGAGCGGAGCGGCTAGGAGTCCGCGGGCGGTTTTTGCCGCCCAAGGGAAGAGAAGGTCCTTGCGCGCATCAAGGCGCACCGACTTCCAGGAGCTCTGCGTGCGGCCTTTGCCTTCCAGCCAGGCGCGCTGTCCCGGGAGAAGGGCCTCCCATTCGAGCAAGGCCTCTTGGACCAGCGTCAGGCGGGAGGGGAGCCGGCGTGCGACCCAGGCGCGCATGGCCTGGACATCCGCGCCGGGTCCGATGCTCTCGGTCACGGAGCCGTACTTCATCCGCAGGATGAGCGCGTTCCTCAGGGCTCCGGCGTCTTTATGGAGTTCGATCGTTTCCCGCAGGTCTTCGAGCGCGTATGCGCGCAGGAAATCCTGGGCCAGGCGGCCGGGTTCTTTTTTCAGGGACAGAAGAGCTTCTTTGTCGGAGAGCAGCGCGGCCGCGGCTTTGGGGTCCTCTTCGGTCTTTGCCGCGCTTGCCTGCAGGCGTTGGGCCAGCTCTTGCGCATGCGCCATGGCTTGAGCGTACAGGGAGCGGCGTCCCGTGCGGTCTTTCTGCGTTCGAATGAGCGGGATGCGGATGTCGAGCTCCGTCTCCGGAGCAAAGGCGCCCTTGGGCATTCGGACCTGCGGCGTTCCTTCTTGCGCGGGCGAACGGGAGTGCGATCGGAGCTCCGAGAGGGCGGAGGCGGCCCGGAGTTCCGGGAGAGGGCTTTGGGGAGCGGCAAGCGCGTCGGGCAAAGGAGCAGGCCGCGCAGCCTCGGGATAAGACGGGTTCAAGGAAGTCTCTGCCTGCGAGAAAGGGGCTGCGAGGATTTCCGTCGAGGATAGGGGTTCCTGGAGCTGTATGGACCCTGACAAAGGCTGTATCGGTGCGGCAATGGCTCTCGGCGCTTGCGTTCCTGGAAGCGGCGCTGGGGATTGTGTCTGGGCCCAGGCAGGCAGCAAGAGCAGGAGCAATGCAGGCGCAGGCCCTGCCCGGGCGATCGGAGGTCCCGAAAGACTTTTTTCATGGGCTGGTGACTGCGGCATGGCCGGATTCTACCCCATCTTCCGGCCGTGAAGGTAGGCGCTAAGGCATGGGCCCGGGCGGGCAGAAGACCCATCCGCGCATGGGTCGTTGGACCTGGCGATCATGAGGGCTTCCACCGACGAGGAACAGGCCGAAAATGATAGAATCCTAGTGCTTCGATCGCGCTTATCATGCGGTCGGAGCGCTAGAACATGAAAGTGCTCGCTCTCATCGCTCGAGAACCGGATCCGCAAGGGACCGGTCCGGACCGTGAGATCTGCGCTCTGCTCGCCCGTTTCGGCCGGAGCGCGGATGTCCGCTGTTTCGCGCTGGGCCCTTCCTCCTCCTCCTGCATGACCGAGGCGCTCCTGGCGCGCAAGGGCGTGCGCATGCTTCGGGAGCCGGCGCAGGGACTCCAGAGGCTCCAAGCCAGGGTCCTTCAGGCCTGCCGGCAGGAGCGCTTCGATGGGATCGTCGTCGTGGGCGCGGCGCTCTGCGGGGATTGGCTCCGGACCCTGCGCCTGGCAGTCCCTTCCGCGTTCTTGGCCGCGTTCCTGCCGGATGCTTCCCGCATCGCCGCGGACCTCGGAGCCTCGGGGTCGGACGCCGGACGCAAGGCTCAGTCGTGGCGCGGCATCCTTTCCACGGCCGACGCGCTTTGGTGCGCGCACCCGGACGATCTCTCTTTGCTCCGCAGGACCCTCGGCCCTTTGCGCACGGCGCTTTCCCTGGCTCCCGGCGAGGGCGCCAAGCGCCCTTGGCGCCGCGCGCGCGCGCGCCGCGGCCTCAGCCGGCTCGCCTCGCCGGCGGGCACCGCCGCCGAGATGAACCGCCTTCTGCGGCGCACGCGCAAGGGCGATGTCTTTGTCCGTCTTCATGCCTGCGGCTCCGAGGAGACGGCGCTCTCTTCCCTGCGCGAGGTCTTCGGCCTCCTGCCTTACGTCGGGGCCGTGGTGCCCGCGCGCGCTTCGGCGCAGGCCCTCAAGGCCGGAGGTTCGCGGGAGCATCTGGCCGCGGCGTGGGCGCTCAAGCACAAAGGCGCCTGGCACGAGGCGGATTTCCCGCCGCATGCCTGCTGCGTGCTCCTGCGCCGCGAGGCCTTGGACGCGGCGGGGCTGCTCGACGAGCGCTTCCAGGACCTGGGCGCGGCGTGGAGGGACCTGTTCCTGCGCATGGGTCAGGCCGGCTGGCCGGTGTTCATGGCCCAGGACGCGGTGGTCTTCTGCGGGCAGGATGCTTCTTCGCGCCTGCCGGCGGCGGACGGCGACCTGCTCACGGAGAAGTGGTGCCGACAGAGCCTGCGCTTCATGGAATCTCTTTTGACCTCCTTGGAGCCGGAGGGTTATCGGCTGCCTGCTCCGCCTAAGACGACCGAGACTGCCGGTGCAAAAAGAAGATAGTTCCAAGCTCCGCGTCCTCTTGCTGACGCCTTTCCCTCCGTATCCGCCGGACAACGGCGGGATGCTGCGCGTGCTTTCGCTCGTCTCCAGGCTCAAGGACCGATTCGACCTGCGGCTGATCACCTTCGTCCGGGAGACCGGGGAGCGGCGCTTCAAGCAGAATGCCGCGCTCCTGGCCCTGCGCGAGGTGTTCTCCCAGATCCACTGCGTTCCCAAGGAGAGCACCGATCTTCCGCGCAGCGCGGCGCCTGATCTTCCTGAGATCTGCCGGGAGTGGTATTCGCCGCAGATGGCCGCGCGTTTGGCCGAGGCCGCGCAGGATGCGGACATCGTGCACATCGAGTTCTTCCAGATGGCCTTCTATTCCTGGTATGTCCGGGACAGGCCCGTGGTGTTCACGGAACACGACACCAGCCATCTGTCCCTGCGGCGCTCCTATTTCCGAGAGTGGACCGGCTGGTCCAGGCTGCTCAAGGTCCGAGAGTGGCTGCGCGTGCTGCGTCATCATCGGGAGGTCTGCTCTTCCTTCGAGCGCATCGTGACGCTGACGCGGGCCGATGAGGCGCGCCTTCGCCGCATCGTCCCTGCCGGGAAGCTCGTGCATGTCCCGACCGGTGTGGACTTGGGACGCTTCGCTTTTCATCCGCGCAGGGGCGGTTCCGACGGAGAGCGGAGCGCCCGCTCCCCGTTGTTGGACGGGTCCCGCAGGGGCGGCGCGGAGATTGTCTTTGTCGGGCACTATCCGCACTATCCCAACGAGGACGCGGCCCTTTGGTTCTGCGGGGAAGTCCTGCCCATCCTCCGGCAAAGAAGGCCGGAGGTGAGGGTCCTGCTCGTGGGCTCACAGCCCACGGAGCGCGTGCGGGCCTTGGCGGGCCCGGACGTGGAGGTCACGGGCACGGTCCCGGACGTGCGGCCCTATCTCGAACGCGCCGCGGTCTTCGTCGCTCCCCTGCGCCTCGGCTTCGGCGTGAAGGGCAAGGTGCTCGAGGCTTTCTCCGCGGGAGCGCCGGTGGTGGCGACGTCCACGGTGGCCGAGGGATTTCCCGAGGCTCGCGAGGGAGAGCACTGGCTCCGCGCGGATGCTCCCGCGGATTTCGCGCGCGAGATCCTGCGCCTTATCGACGATCCGGAACTCTCCGCCCGTCTTGCGCGCAGCGCGCGGGCATTGGTCGAGGATTCTTACGGCTGGGATCCCTGCGCCGAGCGGCTGGCCGGGCTCTACGAGAGTCTCGCTCTCCGCGGGAAGGAGGCCGTCGTAGACGCGTGAAGACTTCTTCTTCGGAACTTCCTTTTGTCCTTCGCCGGCTGGATCATTGGGTCCAGCGCGGCCTCGCGCGCCCGGCTTCGAGCGGCGGGGAGCCTGTCCGGGAACTGCATCTGGAACTCACGCACCGCTGCGACTCCCGCTGCCTCATGTGCCACCACTGGCTCTTGGCCGAGGGCCATGCGGGCGAGGAGATGAGCCTGGAGGAGATCGGGCGGCTCGTGGAGGGCTCGCGCCTGCTCTCAGGCGTGGAGACCGTGGTGCTCTCCGGCGGAGAGCCGCTGCTTCGGCCCGACGCGCCGCAGATCGCGGCCCTGCTCGCGCGCAGATTTCCGAAGGCCCGCATAGGCGTGCTGAGCAATATGCTCGATGAAAAGCGCCTTTTCTCATCCTTGGAGCGCATGCGCTCTCTGGGCGTGCGTCCGTGGCTGGGGACGTCCTTGGACGGGATGCGGAAGAACCACGACCGCTTGCGGGGAAGGCCCGGGGCTTTTTACGCGCTCATTCGCAATGTCGTGCGTCTGCGCCGGGAGCTTCCCGATGTGGAGTTGGGCTTCTGCTTCACGCTGACGCCCTTCAACTATACGGACCTCGGCAAGGCCCGCGTCTTGGCGCGCTCCTTGGGCTGCGACCTGGGCGCGCAGTTCGTAGTCGACCATGAGGGGTTCGAGGCGCCCGAGCGATTCCATTGGACTCCGGCGGCTCTGCGCGGAGCGCGCGCGCAGATACAGAGCGTGCTCTCGGAGCTCTGCCGGGAAGGCCGGGCGCTCGAGCGCATCCTGGAGGGCCGTGAGTCGGAAGACCTCGGGCTCTGGACGAAGATGCTTTATTGGCGACATCTGGGAGAGTTCGCGGGCGGCGCTTCGGCGTGTCCGCCGAAAAGAGCGCCCAAGCGGGTGCTCCCGGACTGTCTGGCCGGTCGGCGCTACGCCATGTTCGACCCGCAGGGGCGCCTCTTCTTCTGCCCGGTCAACAAGCACCGCAAGGTCGGGTCTGCGGCAGGTTCTTCTTTTGATGAACTCTGGACTTCCTCCCGCGCCCGGGCCGAGCGGCGATTCATCGACTCCGGCCGGTGCGCCTGCTGGCTGCAGTGCACCGCGTATCCGGCCTTGGAGCGAGTGCTCCGCGCCGCCTTTGCGAAGGGACCTTCCAAGGTCCCGCAGGTTCGGGCATGAAGAGGCGGACTTTCCGCAAGCCTGAGGCGAGCATCATCGTTCTTTGCCACAAGGACCTCTCTTATCTTCTGCCTTGCCTGGAAAGCGTGCGGCGGAACACGCGCGTGCCCTATGAGCTCGTGCTCGTGGACAATGCCTCGCCCGACGGCGCCTACGAGGCCTTCATACGTCTGCGGCGGACATTCCCCAGTCCCGTGCGCGTGGTGCATAACCGGGAGAACCGCTTCTTCGCCGGAGGCAACAATCAGGGGCTCGCGCTCGCGCGGGGCAGGCATCTGATGCTCCTCAACGCCGACACGCTGGTCGCTCCGGGCTGGCTCGAAGGCCTCATCGCCTGCGTGGACAAGGATCCCCGGCTCGGAATCGTCGGGCCTTATACGAATCAAGCGGCCGGGCTGCAGGTGCGCTGGCCGGAGCCGTACAAGACGCCCGCGCAGTTCACCCGCTGGGCCGGCCGCAAAGCTTCCTCGCTCCAAGGCCGCGTGCGCTATGTGCCGTGGATCATCGGCTTCTGCGTGCTCATCCCCAGGCCGGTGCTTGAAAAAGTTGGAGTGCTCGATGAATACTACGGCCCGGGCGGCTTCGAGGATTACGACTACTGCCTGCGCGTGCGCCAAGCCGGGCTGCGCATCGGCATCGCCGAAGAGGTCCATGTCCATCATTTCGGAGGACGCGGCTACGTCGACATGAGCTACGACGTCCTGCGCCGGAGGAACCGCGAACTCTTCTGGTCGAAGTGGGGCAGGCTCTGCCGCGAGAGACTCGATGTCCTCTGAGACCCGCACTTTGACGCCGAGTCCTTCAAGGCATTTCGCGCCGGATAAGATCCTGGCGCATGCGGACCGCGTGGAAGAGTGGCTGCGCACCGGGATCTGCGCGCCCGTCACCGTGGAGTTCGATCTCACCAATCGCTGCGGGCATCGCTGTCCGCACTGCTTCGGCTTCGCCCGGGAGCGCGACGCTTCCGAGATGAAGGAGTCCGTCGCGCGGGACCTGCTGCGCCAGCTCCGGGATCTGGGCGCGCGCGGGCTCACCTTCACGGGCGGCGGGGACCCGCTCCTGCATCCCGCGGCCGCGCGCCTGGTCTCTTTCGCCGCGGAGCTCGGCTTGGACGTGGGCTTCATCACCAACGCGCAGGCGCTCTCGCAGGAGGCCGCAGACGTCCTGATGGCCCGCTGCGTATGGGTCCGCGTGAGCCTGGATGCGGCCACGCCGAGGATGTTCCAGCTTACCCACGGCGCCGGCGAAGCGGAGTTCGAGCGGGTGAAGGCGAACATCCGCCTCCTGGCCCGGCGCAAGCAGGAGACCGGCGGCGTCGCAACTCTCGGCGTGGGTTTCCTGACCTCCGAGGCCACGCGGGAGGAGGCTTACGCCTTCGCGCGGCTGGGCCGGGAGCTCGGCGCGGACTATGCCCAGTATCGGCCGCTTCTGCGCTGGAAGCAGGATCGGACCGTGGACTACGGCGGAGCAGGGGTGCTCTCGGAAATCGCGCGCGCCAAGCGGGATTTCTCCTGTCCCGAGTACCGCGTGGTGGGTTCGGAGCACAAGTATCGCCTCATCGAAGAGGGGCGCATCCAGCGCGCCTACCGCGCCTGCCATGGACGGCACTTCGCCGCGGTGGTGTCCGCGGACCTGAAGATGTATCTCTGCTGCCATATGCGCGGCATGGAGAAGTACGTGATCGGCGACCTTTCCCGGCAGAGCGTGCGCGAGGCGTGGAACTCGGCTCTGCGCGAGCAGGTCGGGCTCGGCGTGGACTTCCGGGATTGTCCGCCCCTGTGCCGCTGCGACGCCTTCAACGTGGTCCTCGAGGACGTCCGGGCCGGCCGCACGCAGATGCGGCCTCCGGAGGGAACGGAGTGGGAGCACAAGAACTTCATCTAAAGCCGCCTCTGCGCGAGTTCTCCGTGGCCGGCGAGTCCATGGAGTTCTTCCTGCGTCCGGGAGACCTCCTTCTCGCGGAGCCGCTCGCGCGCGGACGCTCCGAGGTGCGCATCGGCGACATCGCGCTCTTCATGGGCGGCAAGGACGCTCCGATCCTGGCTCACCGCGTTCTCTGGACGCTGGGCGCTCTCTGGACCAAGGGGGATTTCCACATCGTCCCGGAGAAGGTCCCATCCGCGGCTTCGCTGGTGGGCCGCGTCGTGGAGATCCATCGGGACGGCAAGCGCCTGCGCCTGGACACCGCGTCCATGCGAGGAGCAGGGCTGCTTCTTGCCGCCTACTCTCTCTTTGGAGCTTTCCTCTATCGTCTTGCGCAGGCCGCGGGCTGGTCTATGGGAAGGCTCTTTGAAATAGTCCCGGACCTTCGCAGATGCGCCGGTTCCTTCGCGCGGGCCCGCATTTTTTTGGAGACTTTCCATCTTTATCCCTTGCGCTCGATCCTGCGCCGCATCCCTGAGGCGCTGTGTCCTTTCGCGGAGCTTCCAGACGCGGGCGCGGCCGATATGCGCCGGGAGGCGACCGCGATCCGCTCGTCGTTGGGGCCGCGCTGGGTCGGAGGAGAGCTGCGCGGGGATGTCCATTGGCGCGGCGAAGTGCGGGTCTTCGGCGACGTGGTCGTTCTTCCAGGGGCTTCGCTCACCATCCATCCGGGCGCGAACATAGTGTTCCTTCCGGGCAAGCGCTTCCATCATGGAGTGCGGCGTGTATGGGAAGGCCGCGTGCGGCCTTTGACGGATTCCGCGAGAAGCCATCTCGTGATCTACGGCCGCCTGCGCGTCCTGGGACGCCGAGAGGAACTCGTGCGGCTGCGCGCGGAGTCCTCTTCGTCTTGGGGAGGGGTGCTCATCCTCGGCGGCGCCGGGCATGAGGTCCGAGGAGCTTCGTTTGAGGGCTCGGTGCGCGGGGTCCTTTGCCTGGAGGATGCGGACGCGGATGTCTCCGACACCGTCTTTCTCGGGATGCCGGAACCGGCTTTTGCCGCGGCTGACCGGGTCCAGGGCCGCTTGAGGCGCTGCCGCTTCCAGGAGAGCGGGCCCGTGCTCGTTTCCGGGAGCGCGGATCTTCGCTTGGAGCAATGCGAGTGGGAGCGGTGCGGCTCGGGCCTGCTGGCCAAGGGAGAGGGCCGCGTGCGATTGCTCTTCTGCGGGATGCGGACGGGGAAGGAAGCTCTTCGCCTTGAAGAGAGGGCCTGTTTGGAATCCTCGGGCTGTTCCATCCAGGGCTTTTCGGCCGCGGCCGTGCTCATTGGGGACTCCTTTGCGGACGTCTCCTCTTGTTCTCTGCTCGACAATGGGACCGGCGTGAAGCTTGAGGGCCGCTCGCGCTTCCTTGCGCAGGGCCTGCGCGCGGAGCAAAGCGCCGGGCACGGGCTATGGGCCTGCGGCGAGTCCGAGGCCCGGCTGCGGGACTCGGAGTGGAGGCGCGGCCGCGAGAACGGGGTCTATGCCTCGGGTTCTTCCCGGGTCGTGCTGGAAAAAGCGCTCTTCGAGGATAATCCCTGCGGCTTGTCCTGCGAGGAAGACGCGCATGTGCATGCGGCGTCCGCGGAGTTCCGCGGCCAAGGCGGCGTCCATGTGCGCGTTGCCGGCGGGGAGCATCTCCTGGAGAGCTGTTCTTTCTCCGGCGGCAGGCTGGGGGTCGATGTCTCGGGCTCCGCGCGGGCCGCGTTCAAGTCTTGCCGTGCGGAGGGCAGCGAGGGACAAGGGTTCCTCATCAGCGGGCAGGCCGCGTGCTCGCTGGAGGACGTACGCGCGCAAGGCAACGGCATCGGCGTGCGCATCGAGGGGGCTTCGCGCGTGCGGGCCCGTGCCCTGGTCTGCGAGGGGAATCTCCGCTCCAACGGAAGCATCTGCGGCGGAGAGCACGTCCTGGAGGATTGCTCGTTCTCCAAGGGACATGCGGGGCTGGATGTGTCCGGGGATTCGCGGCTGACGCTCAAGTCCGTCCTCGCGGAAGGGAACGCCGAACAAGGACTCATCATCGGCGGCGATGCCGCGTGCGTTTTGGAAGGCGTGCGCGCGCAAGGCAACGGCATCGGCGTGCGCATCGAGGGGGCTTCGCGCGTGCGGGCCCGTGCCCTGGTCTGCGAGGGGAATCTCCGCTCCAACGGGAGCATCTGCGGCGGAGAGCACGTCCTGGAGGATTGCTCGTTCTCCAAGGGGCATGTGGGGCTGGATGTGTCCGGGGATTCGCGGCTGACGCTCGAATCCGTCCGCGCGGAAGGGAACGCCGAGCAGGGGCTCATCATCGGCGGCGATGTCGCGTGCGTTTTGGAAGGCGTGCGCGCGCAAGGCAACGGCATCGGCGTGCGCATCG
Organism: Elusimicrobiota bacterium; assembly: GCA_041661185.1. Lineage (GTDB taxonomy): Bacteria > Elusimicrobiota > Elusimicrobia > UBA1565 > UBA1565 > JBAZUV01. The sequence goes on along the minus strand of JBAZUV010000008.1, from coordinate 80,626 downwards.
AGGGGGCTTCGCGCGTGCGGGCCCGTGCCCTGGTCTGCGAGGGGAATCTCCGCTCCAACGGGAGCGTCTGCGGCGGAGAGCACGTCTTGGAGGATTGCTCGTTCTCCAAGGGGCATGTGGGGCTGGATGTGTCCGGGGATTCGCGGCTGACGCTCAAGTCCGTCCGCGCGGAAGGGAATGCCGAGCAGGGCATGCTCCTCAGCGGAAGGGTTTCGTGCTCCGTGGAGGATGTGTCCGTATGCGGCGGCGGCACGGGCATGCGTTTGGAGGGGGCGGCGCGTCTGACCGGGCGATCCCTGCGCGCGGCGGGCAATACCGGACACGGGCTATGGCTTTCCGGCGAGTCTTGCGCCGAGCTGAGGGATTGCGAGTGGTCCAAGAACCTTGCCAACGGCATCTATTTCGACGATCTCTCGCGGCTGGCCGTGCGTTCATCCATTATCTCTTCCAATGCCTGCGGCGTGACGGCCGAAGGGACTCCCAGGTCTTCCATGGAGGGAGTGCTCTTCTCCGGCGAGGAAGAGGCGCATGCGCGCTGGATGGGCGGAGAGCATTCGCTGCGGGACTGCGGGTTCTCCGGCGGCCGCGTGGGCGTGGATGCCCCGGACGCCGCCTGCTTCGAACTCAGGCGCTGCCGGGTGCAGGGGTGCTCGGAGGAGGGCGTGCGCGTCGGCGGGCGGACCTGGTTCGGCCTCTATGAGACCGTGCTCCAGGATTGCGGCACGGGACTGCGCGCGGGAGGAGATTCCTGCTCGGATGCGGGCGGCCTTTCCTGCACGGGGAATCTGCGCGCCGGAGCCAGCTTCTCCGGCGGAGAGCATTCTTTGCGCGAAAGCGTCTTCGAGCGCTGCGGCGCGGGGCTGGAAGCTTCCGGCGCCGCGCGGCTGACGCTTTCGGGCTGCCGGGCGCGTGGCTGCGCCGGTCCCGGCTTCTTCATCGGAGAGCGCGCCGCTCTCCGGGTCGAAGGCGCATGCGCGCAAGAGAACGGCTCGGGCTTCCATTCCGAAGGAGAGGCGCGCTTGATCGGGAGGGGCCTGCGCTCCCAGGATAATCTCGGGCACGGCTTGTGGGCCGCCGGATCTTCCCGCGTGAGCCTGCGAGGCTCCTCCTGGACCGGCAACCGCGCCGACGGGATATATGCCGTCGAGCGGTCCTTTCTGGAGCTCGAAGACTCCCTGCTCAAGGACAATCTTTGCGGCTTAGGCGCGCAGGGGAGCGCGCAGATCCGCGCGCAGGACGTTCATTTCTCGGGCGCGGCGGACGCGCATGTGCGCATGAGCGGAGCCGAGGCCCGATTGTCGCGGTGCTCCTTCTCCGGAGGACGCATCGGCGCGGACGCATGCGGGGACGCGAGGCTCGCCCTTGAGGACTGCCTCGTGGAAGGCGGCAGCGAGCAGGGCTTGCGCGCCGCGGGCCGCGCGCGATGCTCCCTGCGGTCGGTGCGCGTCGAGGGCTGCGGCGTGGGCCTGCGATTGGAGGATGAATCCTGCGCGCGGGTGCGCGGCTCCTCCTTTCTCTCGAGCGCGAGCGCCGGAGTGAGCGCGGGCGGAGGAAGGCATCTTTTCGAGGACAGCGTCTTTCTGGATGGGCTCGCGGGCGTGGAGGCTTGCGGGGACGCGCGCCTGGAGCTCGCGTCCTGCCGGGTCGAAGGGAATTCCGGGCAGGGACTCTTTTTTGGAGAACGCTCGGAGTGCTCTTTGGACCGCGTGTCCTCCCGGCGCAACGGCACGGGCCTGCGCTTGGAGCAGGATTCGCGCGCGCATGGACGGGGCTTCTGCGCCGAGGAGAACTCCCGGCACGGCGTATGGGCCGCGGACAGGGCCCGGGCCGACCTCTCGGACGCGGTTTTCACCGGGAACCGCGACAACGGCGTCTATCTGCTCGGGCAAGCGCGGCTGGAGCTGCGTCGGGCGCTCTTCAAGGGCAACGGCTGCGGCTTCTCCTGCGGGGAAGAGAGCCGCGTCTCGTCTTCGGATGCGCGCGTTCTTTCCAGCGTCCGCGCGGGGCTCAGCCTTTCGGGCGGGCGGCATCGATTCTCCGGCGGAGAGACCGCGGACTCCCCGGAGGGAACCGTGCTCTCCGGGAACGCGTGCGCGGAATTCTCGGATACGCGCATGAGCGGCCACGCCGCGGCCCTGCTCCTTTTCGGAGACTCCCGCGCGGTCTTGGAAGGATGCTCCGTGTCCGGCAATGAGACCGGGCTCTGGGCGCAGGAGCGCTCCGGCGCCCGCGTGCGCGGCGGGGCCTTCACGCGCCAATCCCGCTGCGGCCTGCGCCTGACCCAGCAAGGCTTCGTCGAATGCCTCGGCGCGCGCCTGCGCGGCAACGATATCGCCGTGCTTTTAGAGGACGGCGCGCGCGCCGGCATCGAGCGCTGCTGCTTCAGCTGCGGTCCCACCGGGATCAAGGCCGACGGCGCCTCGAAGCTCGAACTCTCCGCCAGCCGTTTCCACGGCTGCAGCCTCGACGGGGTCTGGCTTTCCCGGCAGGCCCAGGCCCGGCTCTCGGGCAATCGCTTCACGGCCGGCCGCATCGGCGTTCATCGGCATCCGGAGTCCGGGCTGCAGCTCGGCGATGAGCAGTTCCTGGAGAATATCCTCGGCGACGTGCTCGTCTACGAAGCACGGCGCGAGGTCTGCGCATGAGTTCTTCGGTCCGCGCGGTCTTGGCGCAGTGCCCGGGCTGGGGCCGCGAATGCCCGCCCAATGCCTTGGCCGCGCTCGCGGCTTATGCGCGCGCCGAGGGCTTCGCGATCTCCTGCCATGACCTCAACAACGCCTTCTATCAGCGCTCGCCCGGGCTTCGGCGGATGTGGGAGGATAAGGACCTCTATTCCTTCTGGGAGGACCCCGCGCGCGTCGGAGAGCTCCTGCGCGGGAACTCCGAGCTCACCGAGGCTTTCGTCTCCGAGCTCCTCCAGGACGGACCGCGTCTGGTGGGCCTGAGCGTGCATACGACTTCCCTGCGCGCGAGCCTGGAACTGGCGCGCCGCATCAAGAGGAAAGATCCTTCCTGCGTCGTGGTTCTCGGCGGTCCGCAGTGCGCGCGCTCGCAGGCCGCAGAGCCCCTCTCCCGCGAGGACTGCGTGGACGCCGTGGTCACGGGCGAAGGAGAGGACGTTCTCGTTTCCATGCTCAGGCAGCTCGAACGTTCGAGGAAGCTGGAGCCGCTGCCCGGGGCCATCGTGCGCGTAGACGGCCGTCCCGCGGACTTGGGCGATGCGCCGGGCCCCGCGGATCTCGATGCTCTTCCTTTCCCCGACTATTCGGATTTCAGCGCGGATATGGCCGCGGGCCGCTACAACGATCCGCGCCGCTTGGAGCTCCTCGACAGCCGCGGCTGCGTGCGGCGCTGCCACTTCTGCAGCGAGTGGCAGTTTTGGAAGGAGTTCCGCAGCAAGAGCGGCGAGCGCCTCTTCGCCGAGGTCTGCGAGCAGATGCGCCGCCATCCCGGAGTGGAGCACTTCTATTTCATCGGGTCCCTGCTCAACGGGCGGCTTGAGACCTTGCACGGCTTCTGCGATCGCGTCGTCGAGTCGGGCCTTCGCATCACCTGGGAGGGCCAAGCCGTGGTGCGCCCCGGAATGGACGAGACGCTCCTGCCCAAGATGGCGCGCGCGGGCTGCCGCCGGCTCTCCTTCGGCATCGAGTCCGGCTCCGAGCGCGTGCGCAGGGCCATGAACAAGCCCTTCACCAACGAAGAGGCCTTGCGCGCTTTGCGCGCGGCCCGTGATTCCGGCATGTCCGTGCAGGTCAACTTCATGTTCGGCCTGCCCACGGAGACGCGGGAGGACTTCCAGCAGACCTTGCGTTTCTTGGAGGACTGCCGGCCGTACATCGATTCCGTGCTGGCCAGCCAGTCCTTTACCGTGCTCGATAAGGGCACGGCTTTGCATCGCTCTCCGCAAGATTTCGGGATCGAGGGCCAGGGGCATCATCTCTTCTGGACCTCCAACGGCCGCGAGAACCATTACGCGGAACGATTCCGCCGCTACGAGGAGTTCTGCAGGCGCGCCTTGGCTCTGGGACTTCCGGAGACTTCCGGCGTCTTGCGGCACAAGCCCGACAAATGGCAATTACTGGGAGAGTATTACGAGCATCAGGAGCGCTATCCGCGCGCCGCGGCCTGTTATCGGCGCGCTCTTCATGCGGAGGGCGCGTCCGTGCGGGGAAGGATGGAGGAATGCCTCCGGAAAGCGCAGGGAGCGCGCAGAGGGCGGCGGACGCCGCTCGCGGCCGCGGGAAATCAGGGGCCGCAACGAAATGATATGAGCGATCGGGCAGGGCGATGAACAGCGAAGCAGCGAGCAGCGTCCGCCGCATGGGCCGCGAGGAGAGCCTCGCGCTCAATGCCGCGGAGTCCAAGGAACGCAAGATCCTTTTAAGCGCTCCGCCGCGCCTCATCACCTTGGGCGCGCACAGCTGCTGCAACGCCCGCTGCGTGTTCTGTCCGGAGGGGAAGTTCCCGCGCTTCAGCCTGGCGCGCTACAAGGAATTCTTCGAGGCGAGGCTCGGGCATTTCATCCGGCAGGCGGAGAAGGTCACTTTCACGGGCTTCGGCGAGACGCTCTGGATGCCCGAGGCCGCGGAGTTCCTGGATTATCTCAACGAGACCATTCCCGAGACGTGGAAGATCTTCACGACCAACGGCACCCCTCTTCGGCCGGCGGTCATCGAGCGCCTGCTTAAGTCCAAGTACGCGATCCAGGTCTCCCTGCACGCATCCAAGCCGGACCTGCACGAGGCGCTCACGGGCCTGCGCGGCGCTTTCGAGCCCGTGGTCTCGGGCGTGCGCGAGCTCTGCCGCATGCGCAAGGAGCAGGGCTTGGGGCAGAGCCTTCACGTGGTCTTAGTCGACGTGCTCACCACGCGCAACATCGACGATCTGCCGGACTTCGTGCGCATGGCGCGCTCGCTCGACGTCCCCGAGGTGCAGTGCAGCTATGTGACCGCTTTCGAGGAGGCGCATCTGCCGCTCTCCTGCTTCTTCGAGCCGGACCGCGCCAATCGGGCCATCGCAGCGGCCGAGGCCGTGATCGAGGGACTGCGAAAGGATGCCGATCCCGAGGAGTTCAAGCACTTCTCGGTGCGCCTGCCCCAGCGCTTCGGCGCGGGCAAGGATGATCTCTCGGACGCGGTGTGCCCGGAGCCTTGGGAGCACGTCTACGTGGAAGGGCAGGGGCCGGTGCTTCCCTGCTGCCAGTGGGGCGAGCACGTCGGGAATCTGGAGCGCGGCGACGATATGGACGCGCTCTGGAACAGTCCCTTTTATCAGGGTCTGCGCCGGGCAATGGTCAAAGGGCCTTTGCATCCTTGGTGCGCGCAGTGCTCCCGGCATCGCGGCTGGAACGTGGACCGCTTGGCCTCGCATCTGACCAATCGTCCCGAAGCCCAAGCGCGGCTCACCTTGGCCGCGCGGCGCATGGGTCTGCCCGTGGAGCTTTCATTGGGGGCGCGGTCTTGAGCGATCCTCGGCGCATGACGGGACTTTTGGGCCGCTTGCCCGGAGAGGCGCGTCTCATCGAGACTCTGCGCAAGCGCGGGCTCTGGCGCAAGCTTGCCAACTACCTGCTGGTGGAATCCGAGCTCGCCATGGGCCGCACGCGCCTTCTGGGCAAGCCCTACTGGATGACCGTGGATCCCGCGAGTTTTTGCCAGCTGCGCTGTCCTTTCTGCCCGACGGGCGCCGGGCGCAACGTCCGTCCCAAGGCGCGAATGTCCCTGGAGTCTTTCGAGCGCATCCTGCGCGACTTGGGCCCGACCCTGATCCACATCGATTTCATGAACTGGGGCGAGCCCCTGCTCAATGCGGACATCTATTCGATGGTGGCCGCGGCCAAGCGCTTTAAGATCGACAGCATGCTTTCGACGAATCTCCTGGCCCTCGACCGGGACTCGGCCGAACGAATGGTGGACTGCGGCTTGGACCGCGTCACGCTCTCCATCGACGGGCTCACGCAGGAGACCTATGAGAAGTACCGGGTGGGCGGGGACTTCTCCCGAGTCTTGGAGAATCTGCGCCTGCTCGTGGAGACTAAGCGCGCGAAGTGCAGCCGCACGCCCCATATCGTCTGGCAGTTCCTGGTCTTCAAGCACAACGAGCACGAGATCGAGCGCGTGCGCGAGTTCGCCTTAAGCCGCGGCGCCGACGAGGCGGGGCTCACGCCCGCCTGCCTGCCCTTCAGGCCCGGCATCCGCGACGAATGGCTGCCCACGCGGCGCGAGTACAGCCTCTATGACCCTGAGAATTTCCCGGAGAGCCCTCCGTGGCACTGGAAGGAGGCGCAGGCGCCCGCGCAGGACGGCGGGCCCGCGTCCGTGAAGGTGGAGGTCTATAAGGAGCCGAGGGCGCTGTGCCGCTGGCCGTGGGCCGGCATCACGGTCAATCCCGACGGCTCCGTCTCCCCGTGCTGCTCGGTCGAGGAGAAGGAGTACGACTTCGGCTCTTACGATGGCCGCTCTTTCCGGAGCCTTTGGAACAACGAGGCCTACCGCCGCGGCCGCGCGCACATCCTGCGCTATGCCGCGCGCGCAGTGGAGACCCTGCCGTCCTCTTCGCATGCCTGCGAGCGCTGCTTCTCCATCGGCCGCTCCGGATTCCAGATCCCGCACACTTGGTATGCCCAATGAATGAAGAACTCAATATGGCTTCCCGTCTGCCGCGCAGGGACACGGTCTTCGCCTGGGACCTGCACTACCACTGCAACTACCGCTGCGAGTACTGCTTCTTCACTCGCGCGGGCTGGCATGAGCTCGCCCGCAAGAACGTCTACCGTTCCGTCGAGGAATGGGCCGCGATCTGGGGCCGCGTTCACGCCCGCTACGGCCGCTGCCAGCTGCGCGTGACCAGCGGAGAGCCTTTCACCTATCCGCGCTTCGCGGAGCTCGTCGCCGCGGTGGGAGCGTTCCATGACCTTCAGATCACGACCAACTGCTCCCAGGGTGCGGCGCTGGAGTCGTTCCTCCTGAGCGCGGATCCTCGGACTGTGGAGCTCGACTGCACTTTCCATCCGGCTTCGGCGTCCCTGGAGGAGTTCACGGCCCGCGTGAGGGCCCTGCGCGCGAAGGGATTTACGGCCAATGTCTGCTGTCTGGCCTATCCTCCCAATCTGCCGCGTCTGGCCGAGTTCAAGCGAGCCTTCGCTCGCGAGGGACTCTATATGAACCTGGGCGTATTCTGGGGAGGCTTCGAGGGCCGGGAATATCCTTTCGCCTATACCGAGGAGGACCGGCGGCTTCTGCGAGAGGTCGCGGGGCAGGACATGGGGCCCGAGATGGTGAACCTCGACCCCGTGGCCGTGCTTGGAAGGCTTTGCGGAGCGGGAAGGCGCTACGCCGTGGTGCAGGCGGATGGGCGGGTCTACCGCTGCGGACAGCTCGGCCAGGAAGGCCGCGATATCGGCCGTATCGACGATGAAGAGTTCAGACTTCTGGGAGAGGACAGCCCGTGCGGCGCGCAATACTGCCGCTGCAAGGAATTCCAATCCGCATGGGAGGATTGCCCCGTCCCGGCCGGTGCGGGGACTGAGAGGGGCGCGGTTTGAAGATCGCGCTCCTGCAGTGCCCGGTTTGGTGGACCGTGGACCCTCCGCTGGGCTTGGCCCAGATCGCGGGGGTCCTCGCGCACCACGGCCATGAGGTCCAGGTCCATGACCTCAACATCCTGCTGGCCAAGTCCCGCGTTCCCGGCTACGAGCATGCCTGGGACTGGGAGCGCTTCCATGAGTGGAACGATCCCGTCTTCGTCCGGAGATTCTACGCCGACCATGCGCGCATCGTGGGGGAGCGCCTCCAGTCCATCCTGAAGAGCGACGCCCGGCTCATCGGATTCTCCGTGTGCGCAGGCGGGAAGATCGCGAGCCTGGAGCTGGCTCGCCGCATCAAGGCCGAGGATCCTTCGCGCGTGACGGTCTTCGGGGGGCAGCAGTTCTTCTCGCAGGACTCGGCGCGGGCCCTGCTCGAGGATCCGGCCGTGGACGCGGTCCTGCGCGGGCCCGGCGATGAGGTCTTCCCGGCGCTTGCCGCGGGGCTGGAGGCTAAGGGAGAACTCCCGGCGCTCGCGGGAATGCTCGTGCGCCGCGAGGGTCGAGTGATCGACGGCGGACCGCCCAGGATGCTCAAGGATCTCGACGCTCTCCCCTTCGCGGATTTTTCCGGCTTCCCGCTGGAGCTCTACGACGTGCAGGAGCGCCTGCCCATCCAGGCCAGCCGCGGCTGCGTGTGGGACTGCCGCTTCTGCAGTTCCAAGCCGCTCTGGGGCGGCTACGCCTCCATGAGCGGGGAGCGAGTCTTCGCGGAGCTTTTGGCGCATAAGAAACGCTATCCCTGGAAGACGCATTTCGAGTTCTACGACCTCACGGCCAACGGCGACGTCCGCGCGCTGGGCCGCTTGGCCGAGCTCATCTGCGAGGACCGGCGGGTCAACGGCGCAGCCCACTTCTTCGGCTGGAAGATCAACGCGATCCTGCGGCCGGAGATGGAGCCGGGACTGCTCGCCTGCCTGCGCAAGTCCAACTGCCACGACGTCATCTACGGCGTGGAGAGCGCTTCCCCCGCGGTGCTCAAGCGCATGAACAAGCCCTTCTCCATCTCCACGGCCGAGCGCGTGCTGCGCGACACCCATGCCGCGGGCATCACCACGGTCGGCAACTTCATGTTCGGCTTTCCGGGCGAGACCGAGGAGGATTTCCAGCAGACCCTGGACTTCCTGCGGCGCAACCACGCCTCCTTCGACCGCGTCTACGGCAGCGCGACCTTCACGAGTCTGGAGGAAGGAAGCGCCTTGGCCGCGCGGCCCGAGGATTTCGGCATCCGTCGGATGGTTTCGGGCGCGCAGCACCACCTTTACTGGGAGACCGAGGACGGGAAGAACGACTATCTGGTGCGCCTGGACCGCTACGAGCGATTCCGCCGCCTGGCCATAGAACTGGGCATCGACGCCTACAAGGGCATCGACGGCAGCTTGGACGAGGAACGGGCCAGGAACGTGGAACAGTATCGGCGGTTCCGCTGCGAGGTTAAAAAATGAGCGACGTCCGCGCGAAGGAGCCTTCTTCCAAGGAGCTGGAGCGGCTGCAATCGGAGAACACGGCGCTCAACGAGAGGGAGTTCGTGGAGCGCAAGGAGATCCTGCGCAGCATGCCGCAGCGGGTGTTCCTGCAGGTCGACGGGCCCTGCAACGCGGACTGCCGCTTCTGTTCGCGGGGGACGCAGACGAGGCCTTTCGATCTGGACGCGTATCTGCGGGACCTGGCTCCGGCCTTGGACCCGGCCATAGAGCGCTCGCGCGAGCTCCTCTTGACCGGCTCCGGCGAGCTCCTGGCCCTGCCGCAGGCCGGGCGCATCCTCGATCATTTCAATGCGCGCTTCCCGCATGTGGAGAAATACCTTGCTACCAACGCCTCCCACCGCGATGCCCGGCTTTGGGAGAAGGTCTGCGATCCCGCGAGCCGCTACACCCTGCAGATCTCCCTGCATGCGGCCTCCTCAGCCATGCATCGGATCATGACCCGCACCGAGGAGCACGGCCGGGTCCTTGAGAATCTCCGCGCATTGGCGCAGAGCCGCCGCAAGACCGGCTGGCCCAGGCTCAACCTTATGTTCGTGATGACCACGCTCAACGCCGAAGAGCTTCCTGCCTTCGTGCGGCTGGCCCATGAACTGGGAGCCGACCGCGTGATCGCCTGCTATCTGTTCGTCTACGAGGCCGCGCAGAAGTATCTTTCGCTCTACTACCGTCAGGATCTGGCCAACCGCGTCATCGATGAGGCGCGGCGCGCGGCCCTTGAACTGGACGTGGAACTGAGGCTTCCCTCCAAGTTCGGCGAGGCGCATGGCGCTCGGCCCGCATCCGAACGGTGTCAGGGCGCGGCGAAGACTTGTCCGGAGCCGTGGCAGCAGATCATGGTCCGCCAGGACGGCGGCGTCCTGCCCTGCGATGCCTACGGCGATTTTTCGCAGAACATCCGCATGGGATTTGAAGAGGTCTGGAACGGGCAGGCCTATCGCGCGCTCAGGCGCAGCGCTGCCGCGGGCGAGGGCTGCATGAAGACCTGCGGCCGCCGCAGCCCGTCGAGCGTGGACGATTGGTCCTCGCATGCCATGGGCCGCCATAAGGATGATGCCGAGATGATCCGGGAATACCGCAGGGCTATGGAGCGTCCATGAGCCGGGAATGGTGGCTTCAAGAGGACGGCTTGGTCCTGACCTGGGACCTATGGTACGGCTGCGGCTACCGCTGCTCCTATTGCTGGTGGGAGATGGAGGATAAGTGGAAGGAACTTGCATCCCTTCATCGCCTCCTGTCTCCTGAGCAATGGGCGAAGGTCTGGGGCCGCGTGCGCGAGCGCTCGGGCCAGGCGCGCATCGATGTGCTCGGCGGAGAGCCGCTGGACTATCCGCGCGCCGGAGAACTCCTGGCCGCGCTCTCGGCGATGCACCGCCTTGTCGTGACCACCAATCTTTCGCCGGCAAAGACGGAACTGGGGCTTTTGCTGGAGCGGCTTTCGCCGGAGCGCGTGCATTTCTACGCCAGCTTTCATCCTGAGTCCGCGAAGCTCGAGGAATTCCGCGAAAAACTGGACCTCCTGCGCGAGAGAGGCTTCGAGCCCGGCGTCCTTTTCGTGGCCTGGCCGCCTTTCCTGCCGCGGCTTAGCGAGATCCGGGCCGCATTCGCGGGAAATCCCTTCAGCCTGATGGTCTTCAACGGAAAGCATGACGGGCGAGAGTACCCGGCGGCATACACGCCGGAGGAACGGGCGATCATCCATGAAGGGCTGGGGCCGGATGCCGGTTCCGGGGGCGACCGCATGGGCGAACGCGCGACCCGCGGCAAGCTCTGCCACGCGGGCCGCGTGTACGCGAACGTGAAGGCCGACGGCCGGGTATTCCGCTGCGGCCAGGATGCCTTCGGGCACGAGCCCCTGGGGAATATTTTCGAGGAAAGCTTCCGGCTCCATGAGACTCCTCAGCCGTGTCCGTACGAGCGCTGCCTGTGCCTGGAGTTCCGCTATCTTGACGAGTGCCGGCCGCAGAACGGGGCGCTCGCATGAACGGGCAAGGGCAGCCTCCGGCCGGAGACCCCAAGGTCCGCATCACTTGGAACCTGCATTGGGCGTGCAACTACCGCTGCGAACACTGCTTCTTCAAGGGACACTGGGAGGAATACGGGAGCCGCAACGTCTACCGCGGCGCGGCCGAGTGGGAGTCGCTCTGGCGCAGGCTTTTGGAGCGGCACGGACGGGCCTTCATCCTCATGACCGGCGGGGAGCCGTTCCTGTATCCCGAGTTCATCGACTTGCTCTGCCGCTTGACGCCCATGCACTGGCCCATCAACATCAGCACCAATGCCTCCAGGGACTTGGAGGAGTTCGTCCGCCGCGTGGACCTCTCTCGCGTGACGCTCTCTCCCAGCTTCCAGCCCGGGCATCGTTCCTTGGAGGATTTCCTCAAGACCGTGCGCTTCCTGCGCGAGAGCAGGGTCCAGCTGGGCTGCATCAATTTCGTGGCCTATCCTCCGGTCTTGGAGCGCCTGCCGGAGATCGCGGCTGCGTTGGGCGCGCAAGGGGAAAGCCTCAAGGTCATACCTTTCGTGGGAGAGTGGCAGGGGCGCCGCTATCCGGACGGCTATGATGAGGCGCAGAGGCGCCTGCTCGGCATGGATGGAGGCTGGGTCGAGAGCAAGCGCCGCCGAGGTTCGCTCTGCGCCGCGGGCAATCGCTCGGCGCTCCTGCTCCCGGACGGCAGCCTGACCCGCTGCGGCCAGATCGGCGATGCCGGCATCTTCGGCCGCGTGGGAGACGGAGCCTTCCCGCTCATGGATGTTCCCAAGCCGTGCGATGCCGAACTCTGCCCCTGCGATGAATGGAAGGTCCTCCCCGACGAACAGTCCCCGGCGGCTCCCGGCGCCTGGCTTCCCTGACTCTATTGAAGTCAAGCGCCGCTGTTTTTGCTATCTTGTACGCAAGATGTTGCGCAAAAAGAAGAAAGGCAATCGCCGGAAGACGGCCCGCTACCGGAAGCCCACGCTGACCAAGCATGGTCCGCTGGAGGCCGGTGCAGGCGCTTTCAGCACCCTTTACTGATCTGACCGTCCTTTCATGAACATCGCCCTCGTTGCAGGGTCTTCGTATGCCGACGCGACCTATCGCACGGTCTTCGATGGTCTGCGCCGAGCTTGGCGCTCTCAAGGACATCGGGTGCGGATATACACCCCCGACGTCGCCGTGCCCGAAGGCCTGGGCTTCCCGGTCCAAGATTCCGAGGATGTCCGCGTGCTGGGCTCCGGCGGCGCTTTTTCGTGCGCGGCCGGACTTTTGTCCGCGCTCCGCGAGGACCGCATCGATCTGGCGCATCTGCATTTCTCAGGCGTTTTCCGCCCTTGGATGATCGGGATCCCCTTCGCGGCTTGGCAAAGGCCCGCGCGCTGGCTGGTGAGCTTCCAGGACTACGGCCATCCCGGACTCGCGGCCAACGGGCCTTGGCGCCATGCGGGCCTGCGGCTGCTTTTGCGCGGGGCATGCAGGGTGAGCGCCGTCTCCGGATATCTGCGTACGCGCGTGGAATCTGCTTTCCCGGAGCTTCGCGGCAAGGTGGATGTCGTGCCCAACGGGGTCGGGCTCCCGGAAGGGGGCGCTGCGCCGGCCGATCCCGCGCCCCATGCTCGTCCCTATATCCTTTTCGTGGGCCGTCTCGCGCCGTATAAAGGCGCGGATCTGGCGGTCATGGCTTTTGCGGATATCCTGCGTTCGCATCCGGGCGCGGACCTTGTGCTCTGCGGAGCGGATTTCGGCGGAGGACACATCGCCCTGCTCGTGGAGAAGCTTGGGCTCGGCGGCCGCGTGCGCCTGACGGGACTCAAGACTCCCGCACAAGTCGAGGCTCTGCGCCAAGGCAGTCTTTTCTGCGTGGCTCCTTCGCGCGAGGAGACCTTCGGCATGGCCGTCTTGGAGGCCATGGCCGCGGGCAAGGCCGTGGTCGCGGCGCGCACCGGCGGCATCCCGGAGTTCGCGCGCGACGAGGAGAACGCCCTGCTCTTCCGCAGCGGGGACGTGAAGGCCTTGAGCGCGGCCATGCGGCGTTTGCTGGAGGATGAGGGACTCCGGCTGCGGCTGGGTGAGGCCGGGCGCGGGACGGCCCGGGCCTATGCCTGGACGTCCATCGTGAGCCGCTATCTTCGCGCCTCAACGGGGAGTGCGGCCGAGGCATCCGCCGAGACGGAGGAGTCCCGGCGGGACTCCGAAGGACCGCGCAGCGGGCTGGGAATGTCGCCTCCGGAAAAAGAATTCGCTGGGAGGGTCGGATGAATCGTTCCATGATGCGGGTCGGGGCAGCGGCGGTCTTGGCGGTCTTCTCCGGGACGTCGGCTTGGTCCGCTCCCGCCAAAGCGGGCGCTGGACAGCGCAAGAAGCCCATGAACGTGGTGATCTTCGCCGTGGACGGCCTTCGCGCGGACCGCCTCGGCCTCTACGGCTATTCGGCGCATCCGGTCTCTCCCAATATCGACCGCTTGGCTCAGAAGGCCGTGGTCTTTCTGGACGCGGAGTCCCAGGCCGGCTGGACCCTGCCCAGCTTCACTTCCCTTTTCACGTCGCGCTATCCCCAGCGCCACGGCACCGTGTCCGCGGACCGCCGCATCTCGGACTCGGAGCGCCTGCTCGCCGAGGTCTTCAAGGACGCCGGCTACCGCACCGCGGGTTCCGTGGGCGGGCCGTTCTTGAACCCCGAGTACGGATTCGCCCGCGGATTCGACGTCTACAACGCGGGAGGGGAGAGGCGCTTTCGCGAGACCATGGCTCCGGCCCTGGAATGGATGCATGTGAGCAGGAAGAAGCCGTTCTTCCTCTTCATTCACGGAAACGACGTGCATCCTCCCTTCAATCCCTCCCTGCCCGAGGCCGTGCGCAGCCGCTTCGACCCGGATTATCAGGGTCCGGCGAATAATTTCCTGTTGGACTACTATTTCGTGAAGGTCTTCAACCGCGTCCAGGCTCCCGGAGGCCCCGCGCCGAGCGAGAGCTACCTGGCGCGCGTGGAGGAGATCCGCAAGGATCCCCGCAGCCTCGGCCATATCAACGCGCTCTACGACTCCCTGGTCCGGGACGTGGACGATTCCTTCCAGTTGTTTTGGAAAGCGCTCGAGAAGGACGATCTGCTCAAGAACACGATCGTGATCCTCACCTCGGACCACGGCCTGGAACTGGGCGAGCGCGGGCTCTTGGGCACGGGCTTCCATCCCACGCTCTTCGAGACCATCACGCATGTGCCGCTCATCGTCTGGCAGCCGGGCCTGGAACCCCGGCGCGTCGCGGGCGCGGCCCAGCTCGTGGACGTGGCCCCGACCTTGCTGGACATGCTGGGCTTGCCGGCGCAGCCGGCCTTCGAGGGGAAGTCCCTTCTGGCCGCGGCGCGGGGGGAGGCGGTCCCGGAGAGGACCGTGTTCGGCGCCGGCACCATCGTCGGCGGCGGCAAGGAGATCCCGCTCTATTTCGCGCGCAAGGGGGCCCTCAAGCTCCTCTTCCGCTCCGAGGGAGCGAGCTCCGAACTCTATGACGTCTCCGCCGATCCCGGCGAGAGGAAAGACCTTTCTTCTTCGAAGCCGGCGGAAGTCCTTTCGCTTTCGTCCGAGCTCCTTAAGAACATCAACGGGGAGCGCTAGGGGCGCCGATGTTCATCGTCCGCAGCCGCGTCCAGGGAAAGAGCCTGGTCCTGCGCATCCATCCGACCAAGGTGTTCGTCCCGAACCTGATGTCCTGGCTCGGCGCGACGCAGATGGCCGTGCGCCGGGGGGAGAGCTTCTGCGACGTGGGCACGGGCTCGGGCCTGCATGCGATCCTGGCCGCGAAGCTGGGGGCGCGGTGCGTCTTCGGCACGGATATCGACGAGGAGGTCCTGCGCTTCGCGCAGGCCAATGCGCGTCTCAACGGCGTGGGACGCATCTGCCGCTTCTTCAAGGGCTCCCTCGTCGAGCCTTTGGTCGATCGGAATATCCGGGTGGATGCGATGATCTACAACGCCCCGCATTTCCCCGGACGCTGCGTGGACGCCCGCCTGCCTTCGCGGCTCAAGGATTCCGTCAACGGCGGGCATGACGGCAGCGGGCTCAATGCGCGCTTCTTGTTCGAGGCGCCGGCCGCGCTCTCGGAGAACGGACGCATCTACGATCCGGTGGTGGGCTGGTCCAAGCCTTCAGAGGCCTGGCGCGCCATCCGCGCGTGCGGCTACCGCTTTCACGAGGTCGCGCGGACGGACATCCCGGTATGGGGGCGCGGCAATCATACCCGGGAGAAGCTCATCGAGCGTCCCGGAGTCCACGATTTCTCTTATCGCTATCCCCGCGGCCGCGACACCGCGGCCAGGATCCTCGAACTGCGCATAGACGAGCTCCCGCCCGTGGCGCGGCGCAAACCCTTGCCCGTGCGCGTGGATTTTAGAATCGGACGGAAGGATTAAGGTCCAGGCGGGCCTTGAGCCCGGCCAAGTCGCGGATGATGATGCAGCCGCGTCCGCGCCGGAGCAGGCCCTGCTTCTCGAAGCGGCTGAGCACGCGCATGGCCGTCTCCGGCGTGGTGCCGGCCATGTCGCCCACTTCCGATCGCATCAAGGGCAGGGTGAATCCGAACTTGTGATAGAGATAGAGGAGCGCCGCGGCCAGGCGCTTGTCCACGGGCTCGCGCGAGAGCGCCAGGAGCACCTCGATGTAGTGGAGCTTCTGTCCGTAGGCGTAGAGGATCTCGCGGGCCAGCACGGGGTTTCGCTCGATCTCATGCAGGATCACGCGGCGAGGGATCGCGGCCAGCACCGTGTCGCGCATGGCCATGACCTCTCCCGGATAGGTGCTGCAGGCCACGGCCGCCAGTCCCGAGACGTCGCCGGGAACCATGATCTCGATGCTCAGGCGGTTGCCCTTCCAGCCGCATTGGTTGACGCAGATGCGGCCTTCCTTGACCACCCATATCTCATGCGCCGTGTCGCCGGTGCGGCAGACGTATTGGCCGCGCGCGTAGCGGCGCAGCTGCACGGCGCAGGCGAGGTTCTGAAGAACGGGCAGGGGTACGCGCTTGAAGAGGGAGACCTTCTCATGGAAGAATCGCGCCAGGGAGCGTCCTTCTCGTCCGTTGACGGGGCCGCGGGCCAGGAAGACCGGATACTGTTCGGCGGGGCTCATCGGAGAAAGTATAACAGTTTGACGCTCATTCCCAGTAGCCCAGCTCCAAGGCTCTCTTGATCACGCCTGACGGGATGTCCTGCGTGGAGCGGGTCGGCCCGGCCTTGCGCGCGGATTCTCCCCAGCGTTCCAGCTCGGCCTTGAGCCGCGCAAGGGTTTCGGGCTCCTTCGCTGAGAGTTCCCGCGTCTCATCCGGGTCCTTTTGGATGTCGTAGAGCTCCAGATGCTCCTCTCTTTTCCAGGGAGAGAGCTTGGCGGCTTCGCCTGCCTGCGGGACCCGCAATCCAGCCCGCTGCGCGGTCGTCCGGAGTCCCACCGGGACTCCTTCCCCAGCGGGGAGTGCGCGATCCGAACTCTGTTGGGGCCGCGCCTGCGGGACGAGCAATACCTCCCGCAGGAGCTTCCAGCGCTCCCCGCGCAAGGTCTCCGAGAAGCTGTCATAGGCGAAGAAGCTTTTGAGGGGATGCCGCTCGTCGATGATGTAAGGGACTCCGGAATAGGCGAACCGGTTCACGGGCGCGTCGCGGGCGATCAGCGGCGCCAGGCTTTTGCCTTGGATCGAGGCGGGCGCGGCCAGGCCCAAGGCGTCGAGCAGGGTGGGCAGGAGGTCGATGGTCTGCGTCAGGCCTTCGATGCGGCGGCCCGGGATGCCGGGCAGGCGCATCAAGAGCGGGATGTGGAGCACGTCGTCGTAGTTCGAGCCTCTCCAGGTGCCCACGCGGCCGAAACGGCCGTGGCGCGCGAACATTTCGCCGTGGTCCGAGAGCACGATGACGAGAGTGCGGTCGAGCAGCTTCGGGGGCAGGGAATCCAGGAAGCCCGCGATGCGGGCGTCGAGCTCCAGCAACTCCTCATCATAGAGCGCGCCGAGGTATTCCGTGTCCTCCCGCGAGAGGGTGATCGGCTCCTCCAGCGGCTGGCAGGAGACCGTGCCCGTGGAGCCCGGAGGGGACTCCTCGCAGGAGATGAGCTGGTGGGCGGCGACCTTCGCGCCTTCCACCGCGCCGCGCACGCAGCGCTGAGTGTCGAGCCGGTCGGAGGGCCGGTAGGGGGCGCTGAACCTTCCCTTGTAGGGCGGCTGCGGCATGAAAGGGCAGTGCACGTCGTATCCGTGCAGGAAGAGGAAGAAGCGCTCCCCTCCGCGCTTTTTGAGCCAGTCCCGCGCTTGCGGCAGGACCGAGTCGAATCCCGAGAAGTTGGGGTTCTTGGCCTGGTCCTCGAACCCGCGCATGTGGCTGAAAGCCGGATGATAATCCAGCCCGCCGGTGAAGGCCGCGGTCCGGTAACCCTCGGCCTTGAGCATCTCGGCGAGCGTCGGGATGGAGGCGGGCAGCTTGTTGAGCGTCCTGCGGCGCACGATGCCGTGGGTGTAGGGATAAAGGCCGGTGAACAGGGAAACCGCGACGGGCAGGGTCCACGAGGCGTGCGTGAAGGCGTTGTCGAAGACCAGGGCGTTCTTCTTCGCCCATTCGTCGAGTTTGGGAGTGGTCTTGCGTCCGTAGCCGTAGAGGCTCATGCGCTGGGCCGAGGCGTTGCTCAGCGAGATCATGAGCACGTTGAAGTCCTTGAAGCGGCCGGAGAAGTCCTGTTCGGACTCCGCGGCCCGGGCATGCGCGCCCAAGGAGGCCGCGAGCAGGAGCGCGGAGCCTATGCGCGTGAACGATTTGCCAAGCATGAGCATGGGAGAAGGGTAGCAGTCTGTCGCGTCTGAGGTCAAAGCCTATTGAGCACCCAAATCAGGTAAGCCGTTCGTCGCTGTTTCCCTGCTCCCGTTATGTAGATTCGGCTCCGCCCTGTCCGGAACCTCAGAGGCAAGAGGAGGAGAGACCCTCTCCCGCTCCCGTAGAGGGGTGCCCTATTAGGATGCGCGGCATGGCCCGCGCACCTTAATGGGGTAACAGCCGTCCTGGGATGCAAAGCATCCCGACGGCGCCATAGGGGCGCAAGCCCCTTGGGGAGCACCGACGCGAGAAATGCAACCTCTCTCGCGTCGGCCTTCAGGCCCCGAGCGCAGACGAGGGGTGCGACAGGCGGGGGGAGTCTTGGGAGATGACGCGGATGCCGGCGCGCTTGAACAGGGCCGCGGCCACGCCGTAGACCGAGTCGCAGGACGGGGAGCCGCTCTTCATGTACGCGACCCTGCAGCCGGCCGCGAGGGCCGCGGCCAGAGCCCTGCGGGCCCCGCTCACGAACTGCTCGGTCACGTCGGCTCCGCCGGAGGTCATGACGCGGGCGCGGCCGTCCAAGACGTCGTCGCCGTTGCCGCCGACGATGTTCGCGGGAGGGCGAGGCGTGGCGAGACCGCCGCCGACCTCCGGGCAGAACCAGGCCACGCGGCCCTTGGCCGAGAGCCGGATCAGTTCCTTGACCGCGACCAAAGGGCGCGCGTCGTATCGGCAATGGACCGCGAGCAGGCAGCCCGAGACGAAGATTGGCGGAAAGAATTGCTTGGCTAGGGAAGGGAAGCGGTTTCGCAGCGAGAGCTCTGTCTTGTCGAGCAGCTTTTGCCATCGAAGCAGGGCCGCGGAAGGGGCATCCGCGGAGGACGGCTTGCTCGCGCGATAGCGGCGGCCCTTCAGGGCGTCCTTCAATCCCTCGCGCAGGCTGGGACGGCCGATGAGGGGCAGCCGCGTCCAGAGAGGGTGCCGCAGGAGATGCTCGGTCCCGGCGATGACATGCACGCTGCGGCCGTCCGTATCGGCGTCCTTGAGCGCGGTGCGCAGGCTTTTGTCGAGCTCGAGGTTGCGGTCCGAGATCGCCAGCTTGCGCATGAGCCGCCAGTTCTCCCAGGTCTTGGAGAGCTTTTCCGCCAGCGTCCGGTAGTAGAGGAGGCCGCGTTCAGGGCTGTAGAGGTATTCGTGCAGGTCCAGAAGATTCATGTGATGCTGGAGCGCGGGGTGCAGGGAGAGGTCGAGGGCTTTCTTATCATCCCAGCCGCGGACCTCCACGGATGCGGTCGCGGGGATGAGCCCCTTGGGCATGCCGCGCTGCTCAAGGTAGTGCAGGGCCTGCTCGCCGATAAGTCGCGGCCCGAAGTAGCCTTCATCCAGGATCAGGGCTCCCCGGCCCGGCCGCAAGTCGTAGGCCAAGGCGCGGAAATTCTTCTCGATGAGCCCGGGATCCGTATGCTTCTCGCCGTAGAGGAAGACCGAGGCCGGATTCTCCATGTCCTCGTCGGCGAGGGTAAAGCCTTTTTCTTCCGAGGAGACGGACTTGCCGAGCACGCGCCGGAGGAGGACATCCGCGGGCCAGAAGCCGTGTCCGGGGGAGTCCTCGACCGAGCGCCAAGTGAAGACGCTGCCGGGGGAGGCTTCTATGTGGTCTGCTTGGCCGAGCGCATCGATATGCGGCAGAAGTCCGGACGTTTTTTCGAGGGGCGGGCTGAAAAGGGGGAGGTCCGCGGCGAAGAGCGCGGGCCGGCCGTTCTCGTAGGCGGAGCCGTCATAGAACGAGGCGAACACGGAGGCGGCGTGCGCAAAGTCGCGTCGGCCGAGGCTCTTTTCCAAGGAAGAGAGGCTCGTTCGCTCGGCAGGTTCCTTGAGGAACCTGCTTGTGTCGGCTCCAGCATGTTCCTGCGAGGCCTTTGCCGTGTCGGCGGATGGCGGCTCGATGATCGCCGCGTGGGCTTGGTCGGCAATGATGCGCTGTTCGGACGGCAGGGACTGCGCGGGCAAAACAGACAAGGGGTCCTGCGCGGTGCTCTGGAGTTCCGGCAGAGTGTCGGACTCCGGCAGTGCAAGCGACGGCATGGGAAAGGCCGGCGTCTGCGTGCCGATGCCTGAACGAAGCGTCTGTTCTTGCAGGAACGCCGCGGGGATGGGGGGGATGTTCGCTGCGCTCGCGGCGGAGTGTCCCGTGATCGTCTGCTGAGCTTGAACAGGAGCCAAGCTCAATAACAGCAGTATCGGCGCAAGGCAGCCGGCCATATCGTAAGAATACGATATTTTTCCGCGTGCGGTTGTCGCCGTGTTGAAATCCCTCCGAAAAAATTCAGACATGGACAGACTTGAGGATAACTGATTTTTCCGGTTATCGGCATCATCTTGCTACAATAACGCCGTGGCGAATCCTTCGGAACTGAAAGCCGCCTGTCCGTCATATTCTCCCATGGACGTGCTCGCCGTCATCCTGGGCGGCGGAGCAGGCTCGCGCCTTTTCCCGCTGACCAAGGACCGCGCCAAGCCGGCCGTGCCGCTGGCGGGCAAGTACCGCTTGGTCGACATCCCCATCAGCAACTGCATCAACTCGAACCTCAAGCGCATCTTCCTGCTCACGCAGTTCAACAGTTCCTCTCTTCACCGGCACATCCATCAGAGCTACCGCTTCGATGAGTTCTCCAGCGGCTTCGTGGAACTCATGGCCGCCCAGCAGACGCCCAAGAGCACGCAGTGGTATCAGGGAACGGCCGACGCCGTGCGCCAGAACCTCGACCATTTCAATAATCATCGGCACGAGCTCGTGCTCATCCTCTCCGGGGACCAGCTCTACAGCATGGACTTCAAGGCCGTCATCGCGGCCCACTTGCGCAGCCGGGCCGACGTCACGGTCGCCACGATCCCGGTGCCTGCATCTTCCGCGAGCTCTTTCGGCATCATGGAGATCGACTCCGACCGCCGCATCGTCCGGTTCGTGGAGAAGCCCAAGGATCCGGCGGTGCTTGAGGGGCTGAAGGTCTCTTCGGGCATCCGAAGCGAGCTCAATGCCAAGGAAGGCGGCGACCTTTATCTCGCCTCCATGGGCATCTATGTCTTCAACCGCCGAGTCCTGGCCGAGGCCCTGGCCGGCAGCAGCACGGATTTCGGCAAGCACATCATCCCCGAGCTCATCGGCACGCGGCGGGTCTTCTCCTATATCTATCAAGGCTACTGGGAGGATATCGGGACCATCCAGGCCTTCTACGAGGCGAACCTGGACCTCTGCGAGCCGTTGCCCAAGTTCAACTTCTTCGACAATGACGCGCCGATCTACTCCCATGCGCGCTATCTGCCGGCCTCCAAGATCGTGTCCAGCCGCATCGAGAAGACCGCGATGTCGGAGGGCTGCATCATCATCGACGCGGCCATCAGCCGCTCGCTCATCGGCCTGCGCAGCCGCATCCAGGAGGGGGCCGTCATCGAAGACAGCATCCTCATGGGGCAGGATTATTACGAGACCGAGGAGCAGGCCGCCGAGGCCGCGGCCGCCGGGCTTCCCCGCATCGGCATCGGCCGCAATGCCCGCATCGAGCGGACCATCGTGGACAAGAACGCGCGCATCGGAGACAACGTGCGCATCTCGCCCAAGGGCAAGCCCGCGGAGTTCGACGGAGAGGGCTTCTTCATCCGCGGCGGCATCGTCGTCATCCCCAAGGGCGGCGTGATCCCCAGCGGGACCGTCATTTAGTCTTGGCGCTGCCGTGCAAGCGCTTTTTCCCAGCCGCTGCGCGTGCCGATGTCGTTGCGGCTGAGCAGTCCCGCCGCTTCTTCCTTCTCGGTCAAGCGCTTGAACTCCTGATAGAGGGGATGGTCCGGGGAGACCATGGAGTCCTTCCGGTGGAGGATGAACGGGTTGGCGCGCTTCCCATGGTCCGAGACGATGAGCTTCCCGGCCGCAAGGTCCGCCCGGTAGACATAACGCAGGGCAGGATGCGGATCTGAGTCGAAGTCCGGATACCAAAGGAACGACACATAGCCGCCGTGATTGTCGACCTTGATCAGGTTCCAGCGCGCATCGGCGGGCAATAGCGGCTTGGCCTGGTCCACGAGCGCTTTTATCCTCGCAGGGGCCTGCGCTTCCCATGACCGATGGAAGTAGACGGCCTCCTGGGTATGCTTGCCGAAGACGGGCTTATGGAGCGGCGCTTTCTCGGCGACCATGATGAACTGGTCCAGGACCGAGACGACCTTGAAGCCGCTTTCCGCGAGCCGTTCCTTTAATTCTTCCTGCGTGTAGCCTTTCTGGAAGGTCTTGCGCGAGGTGACCCAGCCGTCGCCTTCCGGGCGCCAATATTTTTTGCGGGAAGAAGCGAGTTTTTTCTCGCCGCGTACGGCAACGAGCAGGCGGCCTCCAGGTGTGAGCCGTCCGCGGATATCCTTCAAAACCTGGACTCTGTCGGCCGGAGAAACGATGACGTTGAGCACGTAATTGAGAAGCACCCAATCGAAGCGCTTCTTTTGCGCCGGCTTTTTGGGGAAATAGAACGGATCATAGGCCGAGACCCGGAGGCCCTTGGCCTTCAGATACTCCGTGTCCTTTCCCAGTCCCGCGCCGTAGTCGAGGATTTCTCCGCTCAGCAAGGGTTCGGCCAGCCGCGTCGGGACCGAAGGTTTTGTTCGCGCGGGCGCGGTGCGCTCCGGATGGATCTCGGAGGATGCCGCGACGGGTTGGGCCTGCGTCTTATCTTGGATGCCTTGGTCGAAGAGGGCGGCGGCTTGCGCGGAGGCTTTCTCCGGCTCCTTCTGCGAGGACTGAGTCCCGACTTGCTTTACGGCATTGGAAACGCGGGCGGCGGCGCGGCGGGCTCGGATCGTTTTCACCGGCCGGACCACGGCGAGCGGGAGCGGCTCGCTCGCGGGGACGGACGGGATGATGGAGGGGAGAGAGGACTGCTTCAGCGCCGTCGGCAGGGCCAGAGGCGTGAAGGCCGGCAAATCAAGGGGCAGAGCGAGGAGGCTCGGAGCAGGCGTCGCGGAGGTTTCGATCGCGTATCCGGCCGCAGCTGCTTGAGCTGGAGATACGGACATTGCCGCGGCCAGGGTCAGACACAAAGAAATGGATCGGCGTATCATCCGATTTAATGATACCACCGGCCCGAGGAGGGCGGCAGGGTCTTGCGACCCCATGCTGAGTGGGTCCTTTGGACTCTTGGGTGATGCGGCGGAGGCGTCCGGTGGGGAGACTGGATCGGCGCGGAGCGCATGGAGCGCTCCGCGCCGACCGGTCCTTCTTAACAGCGCTTCTTGTCCGCGGGCTTCTCGGCGGCTCCCTTGGAGAGGCAGCAGCAGCTCATCAGCGAGGACAAGCAGTTCTCGACCTTCTCCCCGGTGATCTCCAGCCGGAGCCCATTCTCCATCTTGGTGACGTCCACGGTGCAGCACTTTTTCTCTTTCATGACGGCCTCCTTTCATTGACATATTGAGACATGTCTATGCGATGTCTCAAAAAAAGGGTCACTTCTTCGCCGCATCCTCCTTATCCTTGCCCAGGAACCGCTGCATGAAACTGGAGCAGCAGGAAGAGACGCAGCAGCAGTTGAGCCGGTAGAAGACTTCCTTGCCTTCCTTGCGGCATTCCACGACCTTCGCGCTTTTGAGGACGCCGAGATGGTGGGAGATCGAAGGCTGCTTCATCTTGAAATGCCTGCAGATTTCCGTGACCGACAGCTCTCCTTTCGCCAAGAGATGCATGATCTTGACGCGGTTGGCGTCGGCGACGGCCTTAAAGAAGCAGCAGCAATCGAATTCCATATATAGACAACCATCTATATTATATCCCCGGGCTTTCCTGCAGTCAAGTCCAAGCAATCTCGTCTGACAGGCATAAGTCGCGCACAACGGTCGATGGAGGCATGGTCCCCAGGTGTAACCAGTATTGAAGTATCCGCTTTTAAAACCCGTACTCGAAAAAACGTTCCACGGATAGATCGGCATTTGCTCCGCCGATACGCACTGTGTGCGCATGAGGATAACGTTTCCGGAATATATTCAGTCCCGGAGTGGGATGTCCGTCTCCTGCAGTGATTTCGATGGCCAGGAGGTCTTCTCCTCGTTGGACGATGAGGTCGACTTCCTTATCCCGGTCGGACCAATAGAAGACATCCTCCTCAGCGTTGATGAGTGCGGCGCCGACGGCATTCTCAACGAGGCGTCCGTAGAATGCGCGGTCCAGGAAGGTTTGTTCGAAGGGGATTCCTCTGAGCGCCGTGATGAGCGCATTGTTCCGTACGATGAGCTTTGGGCTTGATGTCCTGACACGGATCGCCCGGGGACTATACTTGCGGACCGGGAATCGGCAGATCGCCGTGGTCTTCCCGACCTGCCTTGGTCCCACAAGAATCTGAAGCATGTTCACCTTTCGAGAGAGGTTCGATCGAAGAGGAAGTAGAACCTGTCGGCGCTTAAATGTCATTGGAATATGCAGTTAAAGCCAGCGCTTTTCTGCTGATTCACAAATTGTTCAGTCAACAGAACAAAACGTAATTCCCGTGTTCCAGTATGGTTGCTCCCAAGTGTGTTTTGCCGGGCAAGCATACCCAGAATACGAGCGAGGGGGGGAATAGTTCCAAGGAGTCGATTGTTGTTGACAGGAAGGAGGCGGAGTGCCTATACTCCGAGCAGGACGGAAGATTATGGCTGAGGCACCGGAAGGATTTCGACAGCGGCTGGAGCAGGAGTCCCTCGCATGGGTCGCGGGCGGGGTCATCTCCGAGGAGCAGCGCGCACTCATTCTCGCGGCAGTTCCTGTCCAGGAGGCGCCGCAGAAGCGCCGACTGACCTCGACGATCGTCACGCTCGGCGCTCTCTTCATTGGATTCGGAGTCATCCTCTTTTTCGCGAGCAACTGGCAGAACATCGGGCCTTATCCCAAGATGGGCATCCTGCTGGCCGCGCTGCTGGGCGCCTACGGGACCGGCCGCTACATCGAGAGCAAGATGCCGGACTATCCGCTGGTCGCGATGTCCTTCCATTTCCTCGGCGCGATCCTCTACGGCGCCAATATCTTCCTCGTGGCCCAGGCCTTCAACATCTCCGCGCATTGGCCCAACGGCGTGCTCTCCTGGGCCTTGGGCGTGCTCCCGCTGGCTCTGCTGTTGGGCTCTCGTGCCATGACGGTCTTGGCTCTGCTGGGCTTCTCGTTCTGGATCGGCGCCGAGCATTATCTCGCGCTGGGTCGCAGGCATGATGAGATGGTCCTCTTCCTTCCTATGTTCATGCTCTGGGGTGCTGCGCTCATGTCTGCCGGGAGTTTTGCGGAGAAGAAGCCTTCTTTTGCCCGGATCGCGCCCATGTTCTCCATCCTCGGACTCATCTGCGTGCTGGCCGCGGCGTTCTTTTTCACGTTCCGGGAGCACGGCTACGGGGGGAATACGCACACCGTTTTGAGCAAGGTCGCGGACAGTCGGCGGCTCTTCTTCGCTTACTGCGGGGCTTTCAGCACGGCAGCGCTGATCCTGTCTCTAGTGCGGCTCGTGGAGCAGGGCAGAGGTCTTGTTTTATGGGCGCTCGGCGCGGCAGTCTGGGCCTGGGTCAGCGCCGCGTTCCTGCCTTTGGGCGCCGTTCCTACTGCGCTGGCGGGAAATATCGTCTACTTCATCGGCATCATCCTGCTGCTCTACATCGGCTATTTGAGGACGCAGTCCTACTGCGTGAATCTTGGGCTCATCGCGTTCGCGGCATTGCTCATCGCCCGCTATTTCGACTTCGCCTGGCGGTATATGGAGCGCTCAGCAGGCTTTATGGTGGGCGGACTCCTTCTCCTGCTCATGGGATTCTCTCTCGAAAGGGGCCGCCGCAAGCTCCTGGAGGGCCGCAAATGAGCCGCAGCAAGTGGTTCTGGCTCATCGCAGGCCTGCAGGTCGCGGCGGTCGCGGGCATGGTCGCGCGCAAGCAAGCCGTCATCTTGACCGGACGCACCATCACGCTGAGAACTAATCCCGTCGATCCGCATTCCCTCTTCCGAGGCGACTATGCGCGCCTGTCATTGGCCGTGCATCGCCTCAAGGCCGACGGCTGGACGCCCTGGCCGCCGCGCGTGGGGGAGACGGTGTACGCGGAACTGCGGCAGGACGCGACCTCCTGGCTGGTCGTGGGTCCTTATCGGGATTTTCCTGCGGGACTGTCCGCTGATCATGCAGCGCTAAAAGGCAAGATCACCGGGCATTATGAGATCAACGGCTACAAGGTCCAGGACCTGCAAGATGTGTCGAGTCCCGGCTGGCTCCAGACTCAGCCTTCCACCGCGCCCTGGAACATGAGCTGGACAGGACAAGGCCGCACGCCGGGCCTATGGCATTCCAGGCCGCAAGGCAAGGAAGGCCAGGCCGTCTATGTCTTCCTGGAATCTTACGACGGAAAGCACTGGAACAATGCCGAAGTGAGCGAGAGCAGCGCTTCGCACCGGGGAAGCTACATTCGGCCGGAGAATCAGCGCGTCCTTTCCGGCCGCCTTGGCGCGTATCAGTCCGAGCGCGGCCTGAACGTGGAGTACGGCATCGAATCCTATTTCATCCCCGAAGGCAAAGGCCGCGATTATGAGCGCTCCGGCCTGGAAGCCCAGATATCCGTAGACCGTTCCGGCAACTCCGTCCTTCGCCGTGTCTCCCCGCCGCAGCCCTGAAGCCCGCGCGTACTTTCCAATGGTTTTCAGTTTGAATCCTGGTGCGCTTTTATCAGGAGATGAGAGTAGAGCGGGTGTCATTTGAAGCGGTATACTCTTCATCGATGAGGCGGGGGATATGGACGGTTACGGCGGCTGCGCTTTTGGGCGCGGCCGCGGCGCAGGGGCAGATCGTCGCACCGGTTCCTATTGGGCCTTCCTTGGTTCCCATACCCGTGATCACGCCCGCGCTGCCGCTGGAACAGCGGCAGCTGCTGCAGCCCATGCCTTTGCCTCAGCTTCTTGAACCCGCGCAAAAACCCCTTCCGACGGCGCAGGAGGATCCGATGTCTCCGAAGAAAAAGCACAAGGCGATTCCCAAGATAACGCCGGATTCTCCCGACGAGCTGGTTTTCGCGGCCCGGTCGGCCTTGGAGCTCTCGGTCCTGGCCGAGGCCATCGGCGAGGAGAGGGGACGCAAGGTCAGCCGTATGACGGGCAAGGACTTCATGAACCTGCTCGAAGAGGCCCGGGAGCGCTATGCCGAGCGCCAAACGGACTCCGCGCCGAGCCCGCGCGCCTTCGCGGCCGCGCAGGTGGTGCAGGAGCAGATCGTGCGCATCGTCGGACTGCTCGTTCATCCCGACGAACCTCTTTCCGTGCACGTGAACAGGGCGCTGGGCGTCTGGAACGTCTTCAATCAGGAACTGGCGCGCGTCGCGCAGGAGAAGGGCACTCTGGACTCCATCGAGACCGAGGCGCGGCTTTTCGCGCGGCAGGTTGAGGATTCCCCTGACCGGTGAGGATTATCTATCCTATGAACATGAGACCCTTACGCTTCTTGTCGGCTGCCGCTGTATTGTCCTTGGCCCTGCTGGCGCCCGCGCGCGCTCAGGAGAAGCCCGGAGACCTTGGAGTCGGCGCCATAGTGGGCACGCCCTTCGGGGCCTCGGCCAAATACTTCCTTTCGCGCGAGCATGCCGTGGATTTCGGCATGGGCGTGGATCGCGGGGATTTCGCGGCGCACGCGGATTATCTCGTGCATCTGCAAGGCCTGCTGCCTCAGCCGCCCAAGGGCCGCCTGCCCCTGTTCCTGGGCATGGGCGCGAAGATCAAGGATGAGCACGATATGTTCTTCGGCGTGCGCTTCGTGGCCGGGGTCTCCTACTTCTTCCCGGACCATCCGCTGGAAGCCTTCGCCGAGATCGCGCCCATCCTGCGCCTGGCTCCCGGGGCGGACGGGGACATCGACGGCGCGATCGGACTGCGCTACTACTTCGCCATACCTCTGGTATGCGCTTCCTGCGGCGGCTGATCTTCCTTGCTGCTCTGCTTGCGGCGCTCCTGCCGAGCGCGGCTTTCGCCGATGAGCCCGGCGCGCAGGGGCTTTGCCCGGGCTGCAATCTCGTCCTCATCGGCATGGATGACGTGCGCGCCGATCGCCTGGCCTTTACCGCCGAATCGGGCGCGCGCACTGCCAAGACTCCGAACCTGGACCGTTTCGCAAAAGAGGCGCAGGTCTTCACCCAGGCCATCAGCGCCGCGTCCTGGACCCTGCCTTCCTTCATGTCCGTGTTCACGGCCAGACATCCCTCGCGCCACGGCTTGACCAACCGCTACGCGGATTTTGCGGCGGAGCCGTTGGTTCTTTCACGCCTGCAGGATCGCGATCCTTCCGCGCGCACCTTGGCCGAGGTCCTGCGCGCGAAGGGATATCGGACCGCGGCGTTCACGGGAGGGGCCGGCCTGACCGGCGCCTCGGGGTTTTCCCGGGGCTTCGAGGTGTATTCGGATTCCGTGTCCTTCGGAGGGTTCTCGACCTCCGTACCGCAGGCGTTGGGATGGCTTAAGGACCGCGCGAAGGGGGAACCCTTCTTCCTGTTCGTTCACGGCTACGACGCGCACGGCTTTCATCCGGAGCATTGGTCTTCAGTCAAAGAAGCCGAGCGCTTCCGCGGCCTGCGCAAGCAGCTGCTGGAGAACGGCGTCATGGACGCTTCCGCGGCTGAGCGCGAGAATATCGTCAAAACCTATGAGCGCAGCCTGGGCAGCATGGATGAGGCCTTGGCCCCGCTCTTGAAGGCTCTGGAAGCGCGGCAGGATACCGTGGTCGTTCTTTTTGCGGATCACGGGGAGGAACTCTTCGAGCATGGCGGCATCGACCATGGCCGCACCCTGGAAGAGGAAGTCCTGCGCGTGCCCTTGCTCTTTCGCGTGCCGGGCGCGAAGCCCAGGCGCGTCTTAGAGCAGGTCCGGCTCCTGGATATCATGCCCACGCTTTTGGACGCGCTCGCCGTCGGCAGGGATGCCCGGCTCGACGCCCAGTTGGAAGGGCTCAGCCTGGTCCCGCTGCTTCGGGGAGAAACGCTGGCGCTCGATGCCTTCTCGGAAACGGATTTTCTCCTGCAGTCTTCGCTGAGGAGCCTGCGCGATCATGAGGGCTGGAAGCTGGTCCGCGATATGCACGCCGGCATTTCCTCGCTCTTTGACTTGAACAAGGACCCCCAGGCCAAGCTGGATGTGTCCTCCGAGCATCCGGAGAAGACCCGCGCGCTGGAGAAGCGCCTGCTCGATGCTTTCGCGCCGAGGCCTTTGAACGCCAAGAGCCGCGCCTCCTTGGACGGCCGCTGGAAGCTCTCGGAGAAGTCCGGGGGCTTTAGCCTTTATGACATGGCCCTGGATCCTCTTGAGAGCCTGGATCTTTCCAGCCAAGAGCCGCGCAAGGCGCAGGAGTTGGCCGGACGCCTTCTGCGCGAGGCCGCGAGCAAGCGGACCGAGGCGCAGAAGCATGAACCCTCTCCGGAACTCATCAAGCGCATCCAGAAGGAGGGGTACTGGTGAACTCTTTGGCGGATCGGTTTTTTGGAAAGTTCCTGCTCGCGTGCCTATTGGCCGCGGCAGTCCCTTCCGTTCATGCGCAGGAGAGCCGCGGGGCCGCGTTCGTGGGCTCCGTGGAGAACCTTTTGTGGGACGATCACGTGGACGTGCGCGAGCCGCGCTTCATGCTGGCTCGCGCGGGAATCTCGCTCGCGGAGCTCAGCGAGGAGCTGGCGCGGGTGCTTTCGGATACCACCGAGACGGAATCCGTGCGCGAGCGCTCCGCGCGCTTGCTGGGCCGCATCGCTTTCCGCAGTCCTATCGTTGAGAAAGCCTTGAAGACCGCGTCCGCGGACCCTTCTGCGCGCGTGCGGGAAGCCGCCAAGAAAGCTCTCGGCC
This sequence comes from Elusimicrobiota bacterium, assembly GCA_041661185.1. GTDB lineage: Bacteria > Elusimicrobiota > Elusimicrobia > UBA1565 > UBA1565 > JBAZUV01. Next base: position 50,953 of record JBAZUV010000008.1, on the reverse strand, counting down.
GCTTGAAAGCGTGATCCTGGCGTTTCTGTCGCGCTTATCGGAGAAATCATGAGCAAACTCGAAATAGCGGTGCAAAAACTGAGCGCAGACGTGAAAATGCCCGGCTACGCCCACGAAGGCGACGCCGGCCTCGACCTCTACTCCACCATCGACTGCACCCTCCTGCCCGGCCGGCGCGTGCTTATCCCTACCGGGCTTAAGCTGGCTATTCCGCATGGTTATGAGGGGCAGGTACGCCCCAAATCCGGCCTTGCCCTCAAGCATGGTATCACCGTCCTCAACACCCCCGGCACGGTGGACGCTCCCTATCGAGGAGAAGTCGGAGTCATCCTCATCAACCTGGATCCCAAGGCTTCCTACGAAATAAAGAAGGGCGAGAAAGTGGCGCAGATGGTCTTCAATAAAGTGGAGTACGCGGTCTTCACCGAAATCTCCGAGCTTCCCGCGACCACGCGGGGCGAAGGCGGCTACGGCAGCACCGGCAAGCGCTAATCTCCGCAGTCTTTATGCCGTGCAGTTGATTTTAAAAAAATAGTCATAAATATTGTATATAGTCGACATACAATAAACGGAAATAATTAAGCATTCATCCTTTTCTTTTTTGGAGATAGACAATGCGTGAATTGCTGAGAAGATTTTTCGGAGACTTTACATGGACGCCGCCGCAATGGGGCGCGTCAGTTTTCGGCGCTGCCCTGCAAAAAGGGGGCGCGGGTTTCTTGCGATTGCGGGAACTCGTGGAAGCCCGGATCGCGGCGGATCCCGTGCGCTTTCGGAGGCAGGCGATCCTTATCGGGATCGTTTTTGCGGCGGCCGCATCGCTGGGGTACTGGTACTCGCGCCGTCCTCGTCCGAACTATCTGACGGTCACCGGGACAGCTCCTGCCGCCACGCGGCTTGAGGATATCCTGAAGCCGGATGCAATCCGCATCGACTTCGGAGGCTCCGCCGCGCGTTTGGAGCAGATCGGAAAACCCGTTGAGAAAGGGATCACGATGACTCCGCGGCTGATCGGGACATGGAATTGGAACACGGATCGACAGCTGATCTTTTCTCCCATGCAGGATTGGGCGGTAGGGCGGGAGTATGTCGTTCGTTTCGATAAGAAGCTTTTCCCAAGCCATGTGCGTCTTGAGAAATACGAGTACCGATTCAAGTCGGCGTCGTTCACCGGCGGGATCACCGGCACCGAGTTCTACATAGACCCCAAGAATCCCAAGCTCAAACAGGTCGTTGCGACGATCGCGTTCAGTCACCCGATCGAGACTGCATCGCTGGAGAGTCGCATCCAGCTCCAATTGGCCGGACAAGGCGGAGGCTTCTTAGGGATCGGAGCCAAGAGCTATCCCTACACGCTTTCCTATAACAAGTATAAGAACGAGGCCTACGTCCGTTCCGAGAACATCGAGATGCCGGCAAAGGATACGACGATGGATATCGTCGTCGCTGAGGGGGTTTCTGCCGAGCGCGGGGGGCCGCCGACAGCCGGCAAGTCGATGGCGCAGGTCAAGATCCCCGGGCTTTACAGCTTTTTCCATGTGGATTCCGTGCAGCCGACGCTGGTGAGAAACGAGCGCTACGAGCCTGAGCAGGTCTTGGTCGCTAAGGTCACGGCCGGGATGTCGGAAGTCGAGGCGCAAAAGTATCTCGAAGTCTATCTGCTGCCGCGGGACCTGCCGCCCATTCAGGGAAGGGCAGGCCAGATCAATCACCATTGGTACGACACGCATATCATCGGGCCGGAGGTCTTGAGCCTTTCGGAGAGGGTGAAGCTCGATCCTATTGCGACGGATAAGGAATATGCGACCCTGCACAGCTTCAAGTACAAGGCCGAGGTCGGACGCTTCCTTTATATAAGGATGCGCAAAGGGCTGGAATCCTTCGGGGGCTACATCCTTGCCGAGGAGTTCGATGCGATCGTCCGGGTCCCGGAGTTCCCAAAAGAGCTCAACATCATGCAGGACGGGGCGATCCTCAGCCTGAGCGGCGACAAAAAGATCTCCGTGATCTCCCGGGGGATTCCCGCGGTCCGATTCGAGCTTGGGCGCGTGCTGCCCGGGCAGATCAATCACCTGGTGAGCCAATCCGGCGGCCAGTTCCGGAGCCCGACGTTCAACAACGAGAACTTCGGAGAGGAGAACGTTTCCGAGCGTTTTTCCCTTGTACGGACGCTTGAGCAGGCGGAGCCCGGGAAGACGCAGTATACGGCGTTCGATCTGAGCGAATATCTGACCGTTGCCGGAGATCCGGACCGCAAGCGCGGGCTGTTCTTCTTCAGAGTGGAAGGCTGGGATCCGGTGCGCAAGCAGCCGCTGGGGATCGATGACCGGCGGCTGATCCTCGTGACGGACCTCGGGCTTCTGGTGAAGTCTTCCCGAGATGGAAGCCGCGACGTCTTCGTCGCATCCATACACAGCGGGGAACCCCTGGCAGGCGTCCTGGTCCAGGTCATCGGCAAGAACGGCTTGCCCGTGCTAAGCGTGTCCACCGACGAGGAAGGGCGCGCGCATTTTCCGCCGCTCTCCGATTTCAAGAATGAGCGGCAGCCCGTGGTCTACATCGCGCATCGGGGCTCCGACCTTTCATTCATCCCCTACGATTGGAGCGAGCGTCAGCTCAATCTCTCCAGGTTCGACATCGGCGGCGTGGTGACGCCCCAGGCTGGAGCGGGCATGGACGCCTATCTCTTCTCCGATCGCGGCATCTATCGCCCCGGGGACGAGTTCCGCATCGGGCTCATCGTAAAGGCCGGGGATTGGCGGCAGTCTTTGGCCGGGGTCCCCCTGGAGGCGGTCATCACGGACGCGCGGGGATTGGAGATCTATAAGACCCGGATCAGTCTTTCCGGAGCGGCTTTCGAGGAGATCCGGTATCGCACGGAGGAAACCTCTCCTACCGGGAGCTATCAAGTCGGCATCTATATCGTCAAGGACGGACGCCGGCATAATCTTCTGGGTTCCACGCACGTGCGCATCGAAGAGTTCCTTCCTGACCGATTGCGCATCACAGCCCATCTGTCGGAAGAGAGGGAGGAAGGCTGGGTGTCTCCGGCGAAGCTCAGCGGCAAGGTGACGCTCAAGAATCTTTTCGGGACGCCGGCCGCCAATCGGAGGGTCGCGGGGTCCATCACGCTGTCCCCCGCGTACCCGGGATTCAAGTCTTATCGGGATTACACCTTCTATGATCCCCAGCATGCCAAGCACAGCTTCACCGATCGTTTGCCTGACGGGATGACGAACGCCGACGGGGAGGCGGAACTCCCATTGAATCTGGAGCGCTTCGAAAAGGCGACCTACAGGCTTGTCTTTTCAGCGGAAGGCTACGAGTCGGAAGGCGGCCGGAGCGTGGGCGCCGAGAGCGCGGCGCTCGTTTCCAACCTGGATTATCTGATCGGCTACAAACCCGATGGGGAGCTCCGCTACATCAATAAGCAGAGTTCGCGGACCATCGAACTCATCGCCGTGAATGCCGCGCTGCAGAAGATCGCCGTGCAGGAGCTCACGGTCCAGCTGATCGAAGAGCGCTACGTGTCGGCCCTGATCCAGCAGGAGAACGGGACCTATAAGTATCAGTCGGTGCTCAAGGAGATTCCCATCCGCACGCAGAATCTGGAGGTGTCCGCCCAAGGAACGCGCTATGCGCTTGCGACCGGCAGCCCCGGGGATTTCGCGCTCGTCATCCGCGGACCCGACGGCACGGAGTTCAACCGCATCAAATTCAGCGTCGTGGGGCGCGCCAACCTGACTCGGTCGCTGGAAAAAAACGCGGAACTGCAGATCAAGCTGAATAAGGACGATTACGCGCCCGGGGAGGAGATCGAGCTGGAGATCAAGGCGCCGTACGTGGGCGCGGGGCTCATTACGATCGAACGCGACAAGGTCTATGCGCACAAATGGTTCCGGTCCAGGACCACGAGCTCGATCCAGCGCATCCGGGTTCCGAACAGCATCGAGGGAAACGGCTACGTGAACGTTTCGTTCATGCGAGCCATGGATTCCCCTGAGATATTCATGAGTCCTTTGAGCTACGGCGTGGCGTCTTTCTCGGTGAGCCGCGCGCGCCGCACCAATGTCGTCACCTTGGAGAGCAAGGACCTGGCCAAACCGGGAGAGCCCTATGTGATCGGGTACCGTACCCAAAAACCGGGGAAGATCGTCATATTCGCCGTGGATGAAGGGATCTTGCAGGTCGCGGGCTACAAGACGCCGGATCCGTTGGGGTATTTTTTCGAGAAGCGCGCGCTGGAGGTCAATACCGCGCAGATACTGGACCTGATCCTGCCGGAGTTCAGCCTGGTGCAGGCGCTCTCCGCGCCGGGCGGAGACCAGGGCGCGGCGGCTTTGGGCAAGAACCTTAACCCGTTCCGGCGAAAACGCGAGGCGCCGGTGGCCTGCTGGTCCGGGATCATAGACGCCAATGAGCAGGCGCGCGAGTATTCCTGCCAGATCCCGGATTATTTCAACGGGACCGTGCGCGTAATGGCCGTTGCCGTGAGTCCGGATTCCATCGGCGTAGGCGAGAAGAAGGCCGTGATCCGCGGCCCTTTCGTCTTGACTCCCAATGCGCCTACGTTCGTGGCTCCTGGGGATGAGTTCACGGTCAGCGTCGGCGTGGCCAACAACGTCGCCGGCTCCGGGAAGCAGCCCGAGCTCGCGCTTGAGCTCAAGGCTTCCGGGCATCTGGAGATCCTGGACGGCGCGAGCCGCACGCTCCAGGTCGGGGAGGCGCGCGAAGGGGAGGCGCTCTTCCGTCTGCGAGCCAAGCAATCCTTGGGCTCGGCCAATCTGGCGTTCACGGTCCGCCTGGGCGAAAACGTATCCCGGCAGTCGGTCGACTTGAGCGTCCGGCCGCCTGTGCCGTATATGACCACGGTGGCCGCCGGGCACATGCGGGCCGACCGCGTGGAGGTCCCCGTCACTCGGCAGATGTATCCGCGCTATCGGACATTGGAAGCCTCCGCTTCTCCTCTGCCTTTGGGCATGGCTCGGGGATTGATCCATTATCTTGCGAACTTCCCCTATGCGTGTACGGAACAGCTGGTCAGCCGCGCCTTTCCGGCCCTGGTGCTTCGGCGCAGGCCGGAATTCGGGTATTCCGCGGGGAAAGCCGATTCCAGCCTGCAAGAGGTGCTGCGAATACTCCGGGCGCGCCAGAATGCGGAGGGGGCCTTTGGGTTCTGGGCGGCGAATTCGCATGTGTCGGATTTCCAGACGGTCTATGCCCTGCATTTCTTGACGGAAGCCAAGGATATGGGCTATCCGATCCCGCCTGATCTGCTCGCCCGCGGCCTAGGCTATCTCTCGGACATGCTGAACCGGTCCGCGGATTCCTTGGCGGATCTTCGCGTGCGCGCGTATGCGGTTTATGTCCTGACGAGGAATGGGACCGTGACCACGGGATTTTTGAACGGCCTACGCGCTCAATTAGACGGGAAATTCAAGAAAGAGTGGCGCAGGGACTTGTCCGGCGTCTACATGGCCGCGACCTACAAGCTCCTCAAGCAGGATATGCAGGCGGACGGCATCCTTCGCGACTTGAGGCTCGGCGATCCGCAATCCGCGGATTACGACAACTATTATGACGGCTTGGTGAGAGACGCGCAGCTGCTCTTCATCCTTGCGAAGCATTTCCCCGATCGGCTGGAGGATCTCAAGGGAGATGAGCTCCTGGCCATCGTCCAGCCGGTGATTCAGGGCAGCTACAACACGATCTCATCGGCGTACACTATCCTGGCTTTGAGCGCGTATGCCGATGCCGTGGGGGATCCGAAGCCCGCGACGCTGGGGATTCATGAGATAGACGGCGCAGGCAAGGCTAAGAGGCTTGTGCCTACGGGAGGGCTGTTCCCCAAAACGGAATTCGCGCAGCAGGCAAAGGCCGTTCGAATCAGCAACGACGACAGCCATCCTTTGTTCTATCAGGTCACCCAGGCGGGATTCGATCTCGCGCCTCCTTCCCAGGAGATCAAGCAGAAGCTCGAGATCCAACGGGAATATCGGAACTTGAACGGCAAGGTGATCACCGAGATCCCGATGGGCGAGGAGATAGAGGTGCGCCTCAAGATCCGCGCGACCGAGCAGCGCGGCTGCCACAACGTCGCGATCGTGGACCTTCTTCCCGGAGGGTTCGATCCCGTCATCCAGAGGACGCCGCCGCCTTCCTTGCCTCGGCCGGCCGTGCGGTCTTACTCTGAAGACGGGGAGGGGGAGTCGGAGGAGGAGATGCAGGAGTCTCCTGTCCCGGCGGCTGCCGACTCCGGGAATTGGCGGCCGGATTATGTGGATTTCCGCGAGGACCGCGTCGTGATATTCGGTTCGGTCGGTCCCTCCGCGCAAGAGTATGTCTATCGGATCAAGGCCGCGAATCAGGGAACGTTCTCGATCCCTCCCGTCTTCGGGGAATCCATGTATGATCGCACGATACAGGCTCGAGGGCTCGGCGCGACTATGACCGTGACGGGGAATTGAGTCAGGGCTTGCGGCGAGAGCCCTTTCCGATTCCGGCACGGGCCAATAGGATATCGCTCATGCTTGGCCCAGTCCGGAGGTCGGCCGGGATCGCTCTCTCGGTTTTATTCTGCGCGTATTTCCTCATCCCCAAGCCGCCACTTTTCGACGGCCTGAGCTATTCCCAGGCGGTCTATGACCGGCATCACGCGCTCTTGCGGCTGAGCCTGTCTTCCGACGATAAATACCGGCAGCGGCTCCCGCTCTCGCGCATCTCTCCGGCGCTGATCGAAGCCGCGCTGCTGCAGGAAGACCGGCATTTTCGGGCGCATCCGGGCGTTAATCCCGTCTCGCTGCTCCGCGCGGCATGGCGCACCTATGTCCTGCATGGGCGCAGGGTCGGCGGATCGACGATCACCATGCAGGTGGCGCGCCTGCGCTACCGCATCCATTCACGGACGCTCAAGGGCAAGCTGCTGCAGATCCTTCGCGCCATCCAGCTGGAAAGGCATTATTCGAAAGACGAGCTGCTCGAAGCGTATTTGAATCTCGTGCCTTACGGCGGAAACATCGAAGGAGTGGGCGCGGCCGGCCTGATCTATTTCAAGAAAGATGTCCGGCAGTTGACGTTATTGGAAGCCTTGACCTTGAGCGTGATCCCCAAGAGCCCGAGTCGCCGTACCCTGACCTCTGCGGCCAACGCGCAGGCAGACAGCCGGGTCCTTTTGAGGGCCCGGCAGAGGCTCTTCGACCGATGGGTGAGCCGCCATCCCGAGGATGCCGTCCACTCTTCGCTTGTGCGTTTGCCCCAGACCATTTCTCGGCCCGAGGCCCTTCCATTCATCGCTCCGCACTTCACTCAATCCTTGATGCAGAGCGATCCGGCCGACGCGATGATCCCTTCCACGCTGGACCAGCGGCTTCAACGGCTCCTGGAAAGGCAGGCGCGCCTTTATATCGAAAGGAAGAAGGCCGTCGGCATGCGGAACGTCGCGGCGCTGCTCGTCGATGCGCGTACTATGGAGGTCAAGGCTTCTTTGGGCTCGGCGGATTTCTTCAATGCCCAGATCCAAGGGCAGGTCGACGGCACGCGCGCCCGCCGTTCTCCCGGATCGGCCCTCAAGCCGTTCATCTACGGATTGGGATTCGACCAAGGGCTGATCCATCCGATGAGCATGCTCAAGGACTCTCCGGCGAATTTCAACGGCTACAACCCGGAGAATTTCGAGCGCGATTTCAAAGGACCGATCACGGTCCATGATGCGCTCATCCACAGCCGCAACATTCCCGCGATAGGCGTTGCTCTGCAGCTCAAGGAGCCGACGCTGTATGAATTCCTCAAGCGGGCAGATATAGGGCCGTTGAAAGACGAATCTTTCTATGGGTTGACGCTGGCTCTCGGAGGGGCCGAGGTTACCTTGGGAGACCTCGCCAGGCTCTATGCGATGCTGGCCAACGGAGGCTTGTTGCGGCCCTTGAGGCTGCGCATGGACAAGCCGTCCAGCCCGGGGATTCGGCTCTTGAGCCCGGAAGCCTGCTTCATGATCTTGGATATCCTCAAGGATAATCCTCGTCCGGCGCAGAGCTTCCGCGATGATTGGACGCGAGACGCGCTCCCCGTGTACTGGAAAACAGGGACGTCGTATGCGTTCAGGGATGCATGGACCATCGGGATATTCGGGCACTATGTCCTGGCCGTCTGGATCGGGAATTTCAACGGGGAGGGGAACCCTGCTTTCGTGGGCGTGCAGGCGGCCGCGCCCCTGTTTTTCAGCGTCGTGGATGCCGTGCGCGCGCAAGAAAGGGATATGCGGCCTCTTGCGTTCGGCTCGTTGGAGAACGTCGCGCAGGTGGACGTCTGCGCGGTGTCAGGACAGATCCCCGGCCCGTATTGCCGGCACGCCGTGGCCGGCTGGTTCATCCCGGGGAAATCGCCTATACGGCTTTGCGACATCCACAGGGAAGTCCGGATAGATCCCGTCACGGGCAAGCGCGCCTGCCATGCTGCCGCGGGGGCAAAAGCGGAGATCTATGAATTCTGGCCGTCCGATCTGCTCAAGATCTTCCGGCAGGCCGGGATTCCGCGCAGGATCCCTCCGCCGGACAATCCGGATTGCCCGCTTGGAGAACGACTGGGCCGGGGTCTGCCTCCGCAGATCACCTCTCCAGAGAGGGGGGGCGCGTACAATCTGCGCGCAGCCTCCATCGGCCGGGAAACGATCCCTTTTTCAGCGGTGAGCGACGCGGATGCGCGCGAGCTCTATTGGTTCGTCGACGAGAAGTTCGTCGGCAAAGCTAAAGGCGGCGAGTCTTTCTTCTGGCGCGCCGTGCCGGGCGCTGTCGTCGTCCGCGTCGTGGACGACCAAGGGCGCTCGGATGTTCGCGACCTGAGCATCGCGGTCGTGCAATAAACGCGGCATACGCAAAAAAACTAGGAAGGGGGAAGCCTTTACCCGCCTAAAAAAGCGGACAAATCGCTCTATTCGGTTCCATTGGTTGAGTGCCTGGCACCGTCTGCGCTTGGGGAACGGCAATGCAGTATTTTCGCTGCGGTTGTCGCCGTGTTGAAACCCTCTCCGGAAAAATTCAGACATGGGCAGATTTGAGGCCAACTGAATTTTTCCGGCTAGCGGAAGGCGGCGGCGATCGCTTCGGCCATGAGCTGCTGGCCTTCCTCTGTCTTTATGAATCTCGCGTCGCTTTTGTCGGAGAGCACGGCCATCTCTATCGTCACCGTGGGGATCTTTGAGAAGATCGAGAATGTCAGCGCTCCCTGACGGCTGCCCACCAGCGTCTTGGAATCGCCCATGACGCCCAGGTCGTTGAGCCGGCCTTTGAGCAGGGAGGACATGGAAGCGTGCAGGGTTTTCGCGAGCCGTTTGCTGGACTTCTGTATCGTTTTATCAGGACCTATCGTCCCGATGTCGGGCTCGTTGCCGGTGACGCCCGTGTATCTGCCTTTCCGGTCGGGATAATATATCGAGAACCCTTTTTTCGGGCCGGAATTGCAGTGCAGGTGCACGGCCAGCGCTGCTCCGTTCGCGTTTTCTCCGGTGAATTTCTCCGCTGCTTCGTTTATCATCAGGACGCGCACCCGGTTGTCGATCTCGTGCCCTTCCGAGGACTTCGTCATCATCACGTCGATGCCGTCGTCCTCGAGGATCTTCTTGAGCTTCAGCGCTACGGCCCAGTTGATATGGGTTTCGGTTGCGCCATTGCCTATGGCGCCGCCGCGGCTGAAGGGAGAGGGGTGCCCGGGGTCTATGCAGACCAGGAGCTTGCCATGTTTCACGTCCGCGGGAGAAGGGGTGATCTTTTCCTTGCTCTCCGCCGCGGCCGTCTTGAGATCGGAGACGATCCCGGCGATGCCGGCGGACTGCGCTTCGGAAAGGGGCTCCGACGCGCGGGCTCCGGCGCTCGCCGCTGCCGCGAAAATGATGAGCATCAGCGGACTTGCCGCGCATTTGAAGCTTTTCATGGAGATTGTTCCTGCCGACTTCACCTTTCGCATAGGATAGCCCTGTCCCCGGATGCGTTCAAGGGTCGAATGGCCTATCCTTATGCCCCGAAACCCGTTGTCGCATGATATCATAGCGCGAGGCGGCTCTCGAAAGAGGCAATGAACAGTTCTTCTCTGTCGTCGATGACCGGCGCAAGGCGCGGCGGACTGCTCCTCGCGCTTTGCGCGGCATGCACGGCCGCGCATATCCGCGTGAATGCCCAAGGGCTGGGCTGCGCCGGGCCGTGGCTCGTGCTCGATTGCGGCTTCGACCTGCTCCTGGCATGCGCCTCCATGGCTCTCTTCGCCGGAGTCGGGGAGTTCGTCCTGGCCCGCTTCGGACTTTTCTTCGAACGCCCCATCGAAAGGATCGTCTTTTCCGCGGCCGTCGGCGCGGGCATCCTCGCGGCCTGCATCCTGATCTGCGGCCTGTTCTTCGGGCTCAATGCGCCCATCCTTGCAGGGCTCCTGCTTGCCTTCGCTTGGCTCAGCCGCGCCCAACTGCGCGGCCTCCCGGCCGCGGCAAGAGGCGTGTTCTCGTCCTTGCGGACCCAGGGGACGCGTCTGAGCGCGGTCCTGTCCGCGTGCGCGGCGTTCTTCATGCTCGTCCAAGCCTTGGCCCCGCCTCTGGACTGGGACAGCCTGATGTATCACCTGCGCGTGCCCGCCCAGTTCCTCCAGGAAGGAAGGTTCTTCCTGCCTGAGGACAACCTAAGAAGCGCCTATGTCCTGCTCGCGCATATGCTGTATCTGCCGCCGCTGTCTTTCGGAAGCCTCGCCGGACCGGCTCTGCTCAGCGCGTCCTTCGCCCTGCTCCTGGGCCTGGCGGTCTTCGCGTTCTGCCTTCGCTTCCTGGACGCGGCCGTCGCGGCCGTTGCCCTGCCGCTCTTATGGGGAAGCGCCATCCTTGCCCTGGTTGCCGTCACTCCCAGGGTGGACGCCTTCTTATCTTTCGATCTTTTCCTCGCGCATTATGCCTTGCTGCTCGCCCTTTCGGATGCCGACAAGAAGCCGTTCTTTTTCTTGTCCGCGCTTCTTCTGGGCATGGCCGCGGGCGTCAAGTATTCGGCGCTCATGTACTTGGCGGCGCTGAGCCCGCTCATCCTCTGGACGGCCTGCGCGCGCTTCCAGGGCTTTCCCGCGCGCGCGCGCGCCCTGGCGGGCTACGGCTTGCTCGTCCTTGCGGCCGCGCTGCCCTGGCTGCTCAAGAACCGGCTCTTTCACGGCGCGTCCCTCTACCCGTTCTTCACTGCGGAGGTGATGGATCCCTGGCTGGCTCTTTTGCGCGGCAGCCGGGGAGTGAACATCCACGCGTCATCCCTGGAGGGGCTCCGGCAGATCACGGCCCCATTCAACATCCCGGACTTGATCGCGGCTCCGGGCCGATTGTCGATCGAAGACGAGGCATCTTCCTATCTCCTCAATCCGCTCCTCGCTCTTCTGCCGTTCTCGCTGTTTTTTTGGCGCGACTCGACTCTGCGTTGGCTCATCATCCCTCCGATGCTCTATGCCGCCGCGGTGGCGGCGTACTTGCCGGCCAATCATCTGCGCTATCTTATCCCGGCGCTGGCGCCCCTGAGCGCGGCGGCGGCGGTCGTCCTCGCGAGGACAGCGGCCCGGTTTCTCCCGCATCGAAAAGGCGCCTGGCTCTGCGCCGGGCTCGTTGCGCTCGCCTCAGCGCCTGCGTTCGCGAACCTGGGACAATGGCTCCATAAGAGCCTGGCGCTGGAGCATCTCATCGGGACAGCCTCCAAGGAAGAGGTCCTGCTCAACGCCCAGGTGCCGGTCGGCAGCCGTGAGTATGCAAGGGTCGTTTCCTATGTCAACCGGAGCATCCCGCCGCAAAGCCGTGTGCTGATGATCGCCGAGGCGCGGGGCTTTTACTTCAACGTGCCCGTCATCGAGGACGGAGACCTCGCGAATTGGCCGCTTTTGTCTCGGACGCGGGCTGCAAAGGATTGTCTGCGCGGCACGGGGATTTCCCACGTTCTTGTGAACAACGGCGCGCTGGATTATTACGTGGGCCGAGGATTGTCCCCCGGGCTCTTGGAGCGGCCGGCTTTCGGGGAATTCTCCCGAAAATGCCTGACCATGATCCGACAGGAGGACGGCTACGACCTCTACCGAGCAAGAACTCGCACTGAGATGACAGGATCGATGCGAGCCCGAGGCGCGGTCGATCCTCGCGGCAGCCGCATAGGCGAAAGGGATCGACATTGAACTGGATCGAGGAACAGGCCGATCGCATCGCGCTCCTATGCCTGGTCCTCGCCTTCTCGCTCTATGTTTATTATGGGAACGGCCGCATCCTGCATTTCGATGAGGCCATGCACTACATCCTGGCCAACCACGCCGGCATGAAGGAAGCCTACCTCGACTCGCGCAGCCTGGCCCACCCTCCTCTTTTGATCCTGTTCCTCCATCTCCTGCGGCCTCTGGGGAACTCCGTCTTCTTCCTGCATTCCGTGAGCGCCGTGCTCTGCGCGCTCGCGAGCTGGTGGGCTTTCCTTTGGATGAGGCGCGCTTTCGGACCGGCGGAAGCCCTCTTGGGAATCCTGCTCCTGGCATTCTCTCCAGCCATGGTCTGCGCGGCCTGCGAGATACGCCAATATCCGCTGCTGCTCTTCTTCTCTTGCGGAGCGCTCTACTTCCTGCACCGCTTCCTGGAGGAAGACGACCTTCGCGCGGGAATGATCGGCTGGGCCCTGCTCTACGGCGCGATCCTCTCGCACTACAGCGCGGCATGGATCGTCTTGACCCTCGCTGTCCACGTCGGGGTCTCTGTCCGGCATCATCCGGACAAGAGGATGTTCAGGTCATGGGCGATGGCCCAGGCAGGAGCGGCGATCCTCTACGCTTGGCTCTACTTCTCGCATGTGCGCGACATCCTCGCCAGCGCCCTCACGCAGGCCAATATCCAAGGCTATCTGAAAAGCGAATATTTCTTCCCCAAGGAGGAGGCCGCACTCTCTTTCATTGCGCGCGGCACGCAGGGGGTCTTTGCTTACTTCTGCGGCTTCCAAGGCCCGGCCATCCCTCTGCTCATCTGCTTCCTTGCGGGACTATTCCTCTTATCGAAGCGGCCGGCCTCCCTGTCCGCCAAGCCGCGGCATCATCCGGTGATCCTGCTGGCCTTGCCGTTCATCCTCGGCTGCGGCGGAGCCCTCTTGGGGATACTGCCTTTCGGCAACAGCCGGCACATAAGTTATCTGCTGCCCTTCATCGCGGCAGGGATCGCCCTCGGCGCCGCACGCCTCATCGCAGGACGCCGGGCATGGCTCTGCCTGTGCATAGGCCTTCTCTGCGCAGGGATGACGCACGGGTTCTGGCAGCCCCTGTTCGCGGACCCGCAGATGTCCGCGTCGCACATGGAAGCGGCCATCCGGAAGCTCCATGAGGAAGTGCCGGCCGGAGAGGTCCTCTTCGTCGATGACTCGACCCACTTCCTGCTGACCTACTATCTTGCTCGGGACATCCCCTGCCGGGGGAGCAAGTATGAGTCCGATGTCGGAGGGGTCCGCATGCTCTGGCCGCGTTCCTCCCGCTTCACGCCGGAGGTCTTCGACCGGGATATCATCGTGATGGCGAGGTCCATCGGCCTTCCGCCTGGGACGCTAGTGCACGCAATGGTCCTTTCCTGGAAAAATGACGACAGGATGGAGTCCTTCCTGGCCCGCTATCCCTTTCAGAAGAAAGAACGGAGATGGACCTTCGGTCCCATCTCCCTGTTGCGGATCGCCGTTCCCAAGGCTCGGCGCGCAGCGCCTCGCTGATTACTGGATCTCCCAGAGAACGAAGCGGTCTATCTCCGTACTGCCCCAGGCCCACGGCAGGCAGCCCCAGGCGTTCGAGTAGAACCCGGCGCCGAGACTTTGGTCCATGATCCTTCCGCCGGGAGTAAGATCGACCAAGTCGGAGAGCTCTTTCCTATTTGAAAAGAGTTCGATAGTCCGTCCGAAGGAGTGTTCGGTCGAAACGACCAGATCTCCCCTGAGAGGATGGGGCGGCAAGGCCGTGAGGCAGCGGGCGCCGGCTTTCTCGGCGTACCATTGGAACCCCCAATGCCCCGCGAACCAGACGTTCCTTCCTTCACGGATGCGGGGCGCGATCATCTCGGCCGCCGCGCGCCGCCCGAGATCGGCGAAGGCGGCGTCGGCGCGGAGGATGAGCACGCCCAGGCCCGCGCCTAGGACGAGCGTGAGTCCCAGGACGGCGCGGCGCAACGCGGCAGTAGAGGCGGCCAGGGCCCTGGCGACCAGGATGGCCGCCGCGGGCGCGGAGGCGAGAAGGTATTTCGAGGGCATATGGAGGTAGGCGCAGACAGGCAGCGCCGCGAGGAGCCATGAACCCAGCACGAACTGCGGTCCGTCCCCGCGCGTCCAGGCGTCGTGCAGGATATCCCAAAGGACCGCGGCGCCCAGCCCCGCGATCGGGGCGATGAATCCCTGGGGCGACTCGCCGCGGTTGGGCGCAAGCATGATCGCTGAGTACGCGAGGAACGTTCCTCCATAGAGCACGGGCGAACGGACGATCCGCTTCGCGCGCAGGCAGAACATCGGCAGCGCGAGCGGCAGGACCAGGACCCAGTGGGTGAAGAACGCGACGAGGTTGCAGCCCAGGACCTGCCGGAAGACTAAGGACTTGGCGGAGACGACGAGCGCGGCGGCCTCGCTCGCCGGATCTCTCGTGATCGCCGCGATCGCGGCGATCATGAGCGGCGCAGCCGCAAGCGGCGCCCACGCCTTGGGCGGCAGAGACCTCCAGCGCGCGTGGTCCCAGGGCTCCTCCACGAGGGCCAGCGCCCCGATGCCCGCCAGAAGGAAGAGGTGGGATCTCGAAAGCGTCGCAAGCGCGAGCGCCGCGGCCGCCGCGGCGGCCTGATGCCGGCGTCCCTGCTGCTTCCACGCGTAGAGGCGCTCGAGAGCGAGGACGCCGAAAGCCATGGCGGGAACGTCGGGCATGTTGGTGCCGGCCATGGCCAGAGCAGCGGGCGTCGCGGCCAGGAGAAGTCCCGCGGCCGCCGCGTCGCGCGGCGCAAGCCCCATGCGCAGGCCCAGGGACACGGTCGCCGAGATCGCCAGGATCAGGAGCGCGAGCTGCGTGAGGTGAGCGATGGGCTCCGAGCCCCCTGCCGCGGCCGTCGGGACCAGGAGATAGGCCGTCACGGGACCGCTCGGCATGATCTTCGACATCCGCTGAGGATCGTCGGACTGCGTCCAGGCCATCTCGAAGGCCGTGGGATGCAAGGGGTCTCTCAGGAGGTGCTGTGCCTGACGCAGGAACAGCGTGTCGTCGATGGTGAAGGCCTTGTTGCAAAAGGGAGCCAGGAGCAGGACCGCAAGAATGATCCCCGGGGCCATCGCCCGGAACGCCGCGCTGCGCGTGATCATAAACTGCTCATCGGGCGCGGATCAAGGCCTGCCGCTTCTCCAAGACCTTCGCGGCAAGGGCGAACACGAGTTCGGGCTTTGATTTCACGAGGTTCTTCGTTTCCTGCGGGTCTTGCTCCAAATCGTACAAGAAGGCTTTGCTCTGCATGGCGTTGAATACGCATTTCCACTTCCGGTCCCTGAACATCCATATCCATTTGCCCACGTGGACCTCGCTGCCGTAGATCCAGTATTCCGGGACATCCTTGCGCTCCCCGCGCATCCAAGCGGAAAGATCCTTTCCCTGGAACCAATCGGGTGCAGGGATTCCCAGCCAGGCGAACAGGGTGGGGAGGACGTCCGTATGCCCGGAGAAGAAATCCAGGGTCCTTCCGGTGCAGCCCCCCGGAGGCCGCCAGATAAGCGGAACGCGCAGCATGCTCTCGCAAAAAGAGCCGTCCCCATGCGTCAGGAATCTCCCTGCCTCATCGAGCGACTCGCCGTGGTCCCCGACGATGATCAGATGCGTGGACCCCAGAAGATCGTGCGCCTCCATCCCCGCCCTGAGTCTGCCGATCTGGTCGTCGACATACGCGATGGACCCGTCGTAATGGGCGATCATATGCCGCAGGACGGGCGTATCCCCGTGGACCCTGCTTTCAACCAGCCAAAGCAGGTAATCATGGAGAGAGAGTTCCTTCTCCTTTTGATCGAGGATATCGGACTGCTTTGGAGCGAACCGTTCCTGGAACTGTTTCGGGCAGCGATAGGGAACATGGGAGTCCAGGAGCTGCACGACCAGGAAGAACGGGCGGCGCTCATCTTCCTGCATCCAGCCCAGCAGTTCCGGGACGGGGTCCTTGGAATCCGGGGCCTGTTCCACTCTGCGATGCGAGACCCGGTAGCCCTTTGCGCTCAAGAATTCGAAGATCCGACGCCTGCTCCTCTCCCAGACATTATCGGAATAACCGGTAATGCCGTGCGTATCCATGAACTGGCCGGTCAGGAGCGTAGCGACGCTGGGAGGCGTCCAGGTGGAATTGCAGAAGTGGCGCTTGAACAAGACCCCTTCACGAGCCAACGCATCCATGTTGGGAGTCGTGTCGCGGGAATAGCCGTACGCCCCGACATGGTCGCTTCGGACCGACTCCAAGATGATCAATACTACGTTCCGGCGCGAAGGCGCGGCGGCCGCGTTTACGCGGGAGGCGCCGGCGGCCGCGCATAAAACGGCAGCCGCAGCGAAAACTCGCAGCACGCCCGAGCCCAAGCTTGCGCTGCTCACCAATACCCCTTGTCCCGCAAAATTCCCAGCAGTTCCTCCGATAAGTAAGTCCCATCTCCCAATCCGGCATCCAAGGACGACAGATTGCTGAAAAGAGCTCGAAGCAGATGAAAAGCCTTTCGCGGCTGCTTTTGGATCAGATTCTCTCGTTCGTCCGGATCCAGAGAAATGTCGTAGAACTCGAATCCTTCCTTCTCGCTCCAGAGGAGCTTCTTATCCATTGAGCGGACCGCGTAAGCGACCTGCTGCGGTTTCGTTCCTTCCTCGCGGATGGACGCGCAAAACGCGAAGAATTCCAGCGCATGCTCTTTCTTCGGATCCCGAATCCATGCGGACAGGTTCGCGCCTCTCATCGCTTCAGGCGCAGGAACATCGGCCAAGCCCAAGATCGTCGGCGCGATATCCATGACCTGGATGAGTTCGTCCTCGATGATCCGAGGATGCGCGTCCGGAGCGCGCACAAGGAACTCCCCCTTGATCCCGGCGTCCCGCAAAGGCTTCCGCCCGTCGGCGGGAGCTCCGCCGCGGTCATGCTGGACGAGGAGCGATACGACGCTCCGGTCCAGCCAGGCGCGTTTCGAGAGAGCGTCCAGGAATCCCTCCAAGGAGGCGTCCAGCCCGCCGGGACCCTCTTGGAGGCCCGCAAAGCTTCCGGCATCCAGACGCACCCAGAGAAAAACCGGCTCTTTTCCGCGCCGCTCCAGCCACCCGAGGGCCATGGACAGCGGACCGGACGAGGACGCCGCGCCGTACGTTTGGAATCCCGGGAACCATGGCTTCGGCGGCAAGCCTTCGCCGAAGGCCGCCGTGGAATAGCCCCGAGTCCGCAGTATCGAGGAGAGAGCGGCCATGCGTTTGAGCCTCTCCGATATCGGCAGGGACATCTCGTACGAGGCCCCATGAAAACCGGTGAGCAAGGAAGCATCGTTCCATGCTGCGTTGTCGGAATCCGCGATCAGTTCCGTGAACAGCACCCCCTTTTCCGAGAGCCGCTTCAGGGAGCGCAGTTCGGACTGAGGAGCCCCGTTCACCGTGATCAGGAGGATGCTTTTCGCCGGGTCTTTCGCGAAGCCGGGGCTTCCTGAAATCAAAAGAGCCGCCGACGAAGCCAGGAGCCGCAGGGTCCGCATCGGCGCGGCTCGTCCGAGTCCTCGATGAAGATTCAACATCGGCTCATGATATCATAGCGCGAGGGTGCCCTCGACTAGGCCTATGGGGCACGGGAGATAGGTCCTCGGACCCTCGGCGGAGGACGGTCTTTTCGCTACAGTATCCTCGATGACGATGTCCCGTCGGTTCTTATTCCTTGCCGCGCTCCTGCTCGGGGGCCGATGCGCCCATGCCGAGTCCATTCTCATCGGTTCTCCCAATGTCCCGACGAACCCTCCGGCCGCGTCCTACTGTCCCTTGGCTCTCGGCTCGGGACTGGCCGATCTCTCTTTGCCGGTCGACTCAGGCCTCTCGTCATCCATCCTCATCCTGCCCGGCTCGAAGGGCCGCACGCTCGAGACGCCCGTCTCCAAGACCGCTGCGCCCGCGCGGCAGGCAGTCTCTTCCGAACAGCTCCTGGCCGATGAGGGCAAGGCCGTCGAGTTCCGGCCCTCCCTGGAAGGGAACCGCTCGGCGGCCCTTGCCGACGAGGTCGGACGTCTCTCCGCGGCCGCTTCCAGGGCGCGCTCGGCGCTCGCCAAGAGCGTCCAGCTCGGCCGATGGAACGGACAAAACACCTCTTTGAGCGGCAGCTGCTGCGGCGACGCGGCGCCCAAGCTCGGCTTCCTGCTGCGGCAGATGGGGTTCCCGGCGGACGTCGTCTACTCCGAGTTCCACTACTATCTGATGGAACGGACCGCCGATGGGGACATCGTCGTGGACCCGACCTTTCGGCAGTTTTTCGGAGGGCTGCAGGCGCCGCCGGAGATCCCCGAGATCTTCGTCGGGACGGTGGAGGACTTGGCCGCATTCTTCAAAGCCCATTCGGCCCGGAAGACCACGCAGTACGAGCTTCAGCGCATCTATTTCAGCGGCGCGGTGATCCGCAATGAGAGGATCGAGGCGATCCGCACAGGGGTGGAGAAATCCCACGCCATAGCCCTGCCCCGGATAATTATGCCGGGCGAAGGAGAGACCGCGCCCGAGCCTGAAGAGTTCCTTCCCATCATCCGCTTCCTGCGGCAAGGGGAAAAGACCGCCTTTGCCGCGCCCGCCCAGAAGGCGAATCCTTGGCGCGACATATCTCCCGAGTTCGACGGGAAGGGGAAGTTCCGCGCGCTCATCGAGATCCCGAAAGGCTCGAAGGAAAAATACGAGCTCGACAAGAAGACGGGTCTCCTCAAGCTCGACCGCGTCATCGACTACCGCGAGGGCTACCCCGCGGACTACGGCTTCATTCCGCAGAGCTACGCCGACGACGGAGATCCGCTCGACGTCCTCGTCCTCGGGCGCAGGCCGCTCGGCCCGCTCGCGCTCGTCCGCGTTCAGGCGATCGGCGTGGTCCGCATGGTCGACCAGGGAAAGGGCGACGACAAGATCATCGCCGTCCTCGCCGACGATCCGGTCTTCGGGAAGTACCGCGACCTTCAGGACCTTCCCCCGGGAATGGTCGAGCATATCCGGCGGTTTTTCCGCGAGTACAAGGATTCCGAGGGGAAGAAGGTCAAGGTCGGCGCGGCCCAGGGATTCGAGGCCGCCCGTGCGATCATCGCCCGAGCCTTGGAGGACTACCGCGCCCTGCTGCGTCGGCTCCTGAATGACGGCGGCATCAGCCCATATCGGACCAGCCAGGAGGCCGCATCCGTCGGGGACAGCGTGCCGTCCAGCGTCGCTGTCACCGCAACACGCCGCGGCTGACGCGCTCAATGCGTTTGGCCGAGGACTTCAGTCCCGCTGTGTTCCGGCGAGGCTGCGGCGGTCCGTAGAGCGCGGCCATCGAGCGGCCGTCGTTTGGAGAGAGCTTCTTCACGCGGCCGATTACGTCGATGTACTGCCGATAAGGCGGGAGAGGAACGAGGGTGTCCTTCCCGTTCTTGGAGCCGGCCCGGCGGGAATAGTGCATGATGGACGTGAAATCGTAGGGAGTGAGGAGAATCGCCTCCTGGCGGTCGTAGTTGACGTCGAATTGCAGCCCGAAATATGGATCGTCGACGTTCTCACGCAGGATGGAGACGAAAGCGTCGCGATCCGGCCGCTGATGCTCGTGGATGAGGCCGAAGGCGTGGCCGAGCTCATGGACGAGCACGGGCTCGCTCCAGCAGCCGTCCCCGAGATTCATCCAACGGCTCAGGACGATGAAGTTGGACCCCATCCCCCAGAGGGCGAAGCAGCCCAGGGAATCCTCGGACGTGACCTTGAGGGCGCGGCCATGATAGGCGCCTTCCTGACAGCGCGCGCCGGAGACCTCGGACCACCGGCCGCAGGCGTCGAGAAGCGCAAGACGATTCTTGTACGGGATGCTCTCGGAGAAATCGAAGCCGATGACGCCGTCCTCCCATAACCGCGTCGTGGTCTTGACCGCGCCTTTCTCGTTGCCGAAGCCTTGTCCGGTCTCCACAAGCATGTCCCCCATGCGGATGACCGGTTCATCCGCGCACGCCTCGGGAAGGGGCTGGGCTTGAAGCGGGCAGTTGAGCAGGAGCAATGCGAATAGGAGTTTCATGCGGGAATTGTAGCACAGCAAAGAAGCGCCGGAGTTCCGAAGGCCTCCGGTAATCTCCCGATCAAGTGACGATAACGGCCGCGTTGTGATATCATGCGGGGAGAGGAAACGACCATGCATGCGATCCTTCTGATGTTCATGGCGGCATTCCCGATGTCCGCGCGCGCGGCGACGCTGGGGTCCTACGACGGAACCTTTTCGTTGGACGCGCCTCGGGGGCACGTCGCGATGGACCCGGACAAATGGGGCAAGCTTCCTCTTGAAGACCAGCCCCTCCTCGTAGTCCAGAGGATTCCGCCTCGTCCCGGGGACCTGCCCGCCCTTTTCATGATGCGGTCAAAGGGCACGGACGCGGCTGCGACAGCGCGCAAGGAGCGCGGCGAGATGGTCGCCCGCAAGGATCCGAACTTCGCGCCCACCCCCGTCGAAAAGATCCGCCTGGGCCCCGAGTTGATCGCCTATGCCTTCTCAAACGGCAAGAAGGACTGCGACGGCGAAAAGGATTGCGGCTACCGCTTCGTCTACCTGTCCTGGAACAAGCGCCTCTTAAAGGCGGCCTGCTTCGAAAGAGAGCGCATAAACTGCCTGCGGATGCTCGGCACGATCCGGCCGGAGCGGCGCAAGTCCGCCGGACATCCCTAGCCGGGAAATTCAGTCGGCCTAGCCCGGATGCCGCGAACGACAACAGCGGAGCTTTCTCCGGCCTGTAAACGGGGCATAGGCCCTCTCCCCGCCAACGACTGACGAGCCCCTCGCGGAGCTATGGCGTCGTAACTGGAAGCGGCTTTCAACGCTTGCGCGCGGGGGCCTGCGAGCAGAAGGGGTCTATTCCCTTGAATTTATCCGTCGCGAAGTCCTGGATTTCCGCGTCGTAGGTGTAGCGGGAAGACCACGAGAAGCACTGGAGGGGGCCTCCGTTTTCGGGGGGCGTGTCCTCTCCCGCTGGGTCTCCGGAGACCGGGACGTCCTGGATGCGGTAGACGCAGGTCTTGAAATCCAGCGAAGAGTTGGTCGCGGAGACTTCCTGGCTCTGCGCATTGAAGTACGTTATCCCGCCGAGGGGCATGTCGGATACGAAGATCACGGACGTCGGGCCCGGATGGTCCTTGAGAAACGTGCGCCGATTGGATTCGTTGAAAGCCTTGAAGTCGGAGAGCATGCTCGGCGTCTCCGGGCGGAGCTTGAGCGGCGTGTGCGGCACATAGGCGAGGTCGAGCCGGCCTGCTTCCTGCGGGAAAGAGGCGTAGAGGGGGTCTGTTTCCATTTGGTCGACCTCGTAGGTCGGATGGTTGAAGACGACGTTTTCCGCTCCGCGCAGTCTCCGGTTGACGCTGAAGTCCTGTTCGAGCAGAGCGCCCGTCTTGACGGAATGTCGGGAATTGTAGACGCAGCCTCGGATGAACTGGACGACGCCGTAGTCGCGGATGCAGTCGGGAGAGGTGGTTTCGATGACGGCGCCCATGATCGAGATGCGCGCGTATTCGTGCTCTCCGTCTTTCGAACGATTCTCGTAGTCCAGGAGGGTGAAGCTCTTGAGCCCGCACGCTCCGCCGGCCGGAGCCGGGAAGGTCTTCTGCTGGAAGCGGGGGATGGTGATGTCCTCCGGTTCCTTGGCCGGCCGCGCGGTTTTGCGGCGGGAAGCCTTGGCGGCGACGATCATTCCCTGCGCTTCATTCATGGCGGTCTCCAGGACAGGCTGGGCTTCCGCGAAGATTGGCGCCGATAAGAAGAGGATCGCAGACAAGGTCGTTCTTTTCATTTTTCCCTCCGGCCTTCTTAGGATAGAGCGTTCTAAGGGTTTTGCCGGGAGTCCAAAGACCCTCTTCAGCGCGCCATCGGGCCCATGCCCGATTAGGCCCTTCGGCGTCAGGGAAGGAACTCGGCGAGGAGGGTCTCGCCGGCGACGACTTTTTGGCCGGTGCGGGCGACGGGCTTCCATCTGCCGGGCAGGTCCAGGGTGACGGTGCTGCCCAGGCGGATGCGGCCCAGGCGGTCGCCGGTGCGCACGGCTGAGCCGGGCTGAAGGTAGTTTTCGATGCGGCGGGTGACCAGGGTGGTCAGCTGGCGCACGATGTAGATGCCCAGGCGCGATTCCACGGTCGTGACCGCCTGCACTCCTCCCCAGTAGCGCTCATCATCCGGATAGAAGTGGCCGCTGCCTTCGCGCAGGACCTCGCGCACGGTCCCGGCGAGCGGGACGCGCTGGACGTGGACGTCGGTCACGCGCAGGTGAATGACGAAGCGGGCAGGGGCGTTCGGCGCGGGCTTGAGCTCCAGGATGCCGTCGGCCGGGGACACGACTACGTCCTCGCGCTCGGGGGGACGGCGCTCCGGGTCTCTGTCGAAGAATTTTGCGAAGTCCGAAGGCATTCGGCCCTGGGCCAGTTCCCGGAGTATGGCGGGGATGTCCCAGCCTGAGCCCGGCGGCAGATCGTTCTCGTCGTAGATATATTCCTTTGGGAAGCTCATATATTCATGCGAGCCTTAGTCACCGTGCCTGCTCGCATAGAGGCGTGCCAAGATGCTCTTTGAGGGCTTGTCCCAGCCGCGCGCACTGTGCAGGTTCCCGTTCGGATAGTTCCAGAGTCTCTGCGCGGTCTTTTTCCAAGTCATAGAGTTCGCGCTTGCCGGAGAACGGGTCGCAGATAAGCTTCCAGCGCTCATCGCGCACGGAGTGCAGGAGGATGCGGTTCTCCGGGTCGCCGATGAGCGAGCTGGAGCTGAAGGCATGGCGCGGCGCGCGCGCAGGAGCGCCCTGCGCCAGAGCCGCGAAGCTCGCATCGCGCCAAGCGCGAGGCCGTTCCTTTTTCAGGAGTTCCAGCAGGGTCGGTCCCAGGTCCGCGAGCTGTACCGGGGAGTAGACCCTTCGCGCTGAGAGCGAGGGATGCCAGAGCAGGAGGGGGACATGCGTGAGGGTTTCGTAGAGGGCGGCGTGGCAGCCTGTAGCCAGGCGGCCCTTCTCGCCCCATTCCATGCCGTGGTCCGCCAGCATCACGACCAGGGTGTCTTTCATTCTGCCGGTTTCTTCCAAGGTCTTGAAGACCTGCTCCACGGCCGCGTCCGCCTCGCGGATGCGGGAGTCGTAGTGGGCTACGATGTGCGCCAGGGCCTTGGGGTCCGCGCGCACGGCTTCCACGGTCTTTCGGTAGCGCTCGGGAGGCACGAAGCCCGCGACTTCCACGGGGGCGCGATTGTAGAGATAGGTGAACATGTAGTCCACGAAGGCCTCATCGGCCGGGCCGCGGTAGCCTTCATCAAAGGCATGCGCATGCTCTTCGTCTTGGCCTCTCGCGTCAAAGGGAGGGTGCAGGTCGTTGCCGTGCACGAAGGCGAAGAAGTCCTTGTCCGCGTTCTTGCGGATCCAGCGCGCGGCCTGCGGCGCGGTCTCCGGGAAGAAGCGGCAAAGGGGCCAGCCGCAGGGTCGGTGGAGGTCGAAGCCGCGGGAAAATCCGAAGAGGGGGTCCAGGAAATGTCCGCCCGTGAATGAGGCCGTGCGCAGGCCCGCGGCCTGGAGCAGCTCCGAGAGGATCGGATGCTCTTCGGGCAGGAAGCGGTGGCGGCTGTTCATCCCGTGCTGATGCGGGTGGAGCGAGGTGAAAAGGGAGGCGAAGCTGGGCAAGGTCCAGCTCGACGGGGCTATGGCGTTCTCGAAGATCACGGCGGAGCCTGCTCTGCGGGCCAGGTTCGGCGCGGTGTCGCGGGAATAGCCGTAAAAAGGGAGATGGTCGGCGCGCAAGGCGTCCATGGCAAGGATCACGAGATTGCGGGGGGCTTTCATGGCTGCCGCGCTCCGGAGGGAAGCGCGCAGAGCAGCGCTTCGAGGTCCGACAAGAGGGCCGGGATGCTGAATCTTGCCATGCAGGGCGCGGCCTGCGGGACCCGTTTACCAACGGGGAGTGCCGCATCCGATGTCTGTTCGGGCGCGGCGAGCGTGCAGCGGGGCCGGTAGAAGCAGGCGCAGCCGCCTTCGGGCTCGCGCTTGATGCCGCGTCCAAGCCGGATCTCATGAGGGGAGGTCGGGCCGAAGAGCGCGAGCGTCGGCACCCGGAGCGCATTGGCCGCGTGCAGGGTCAGGGAATCCGTGGTCACGGCTGCATGGCAGAGTTCCACCACGGCGGCGAAGGTCCTCAGATCGAGCCCTCCCACCGGCAGGAGCGCTCCTTGCGAGCGCTCAGCCAGCCGTTCATGTTCAGCGGCTTCCTCGGGACCGCCCAGGAGAAGGGCCGGGACGCCCCATTTTTCGCGGATGCCTTTGGCCAAAGACAGGGTCGTTTCCTCGGGCAAGCGCTTGGCGGGCCAGCGGGTTCCGGCTCCAGGGCTTAGCCCGATGCGCAGGCGCAGGTCCAAAAATCCTTTTTCATGGGCGAGTCTCATGGCGCGGGTCCGGTCCGAAGCGTGGAGATTCAGCGAGGGCCGGGCGAGCTTCTCATCAAGTCCGAGGATTTTGCACCAGAGCGCTTCAAAGGAGTCGCGGTTCTCGCGCTTAAGCGCGTCGGCGGCCGCGTGGCCTCCGTCCGCGTCGCGCGCGAGCAGGCTCATGCCGTAGTAGGCTGCGCTGTCCTGCGTGAAAGAGAGGGTCCCAGCCTCGCCGGGGGTCACGCCGACCCAATGCGCATGAGGCAGGGTCGTGCGCAGGGCCGCGCAGTGTTCGTCTTCTTCCAGGCTTAAAACGAGTTCGAACCGTTCATTGCCCAGCGCGGCAGGCAGTTCGTCGGATGCAAAGGCTCCGGTCAAGAGCGGATTGCCTTCGAGCAAGGGCAGGGCTTGAGGGGAAGTCCGCCACCAGAACCGGGCTTGCGGAGTGCGCGCGCGCAGGGCCGGGAGAAGCGCGGTGGTCCGGAGCACATCGCCTAAGCCCGCGCATTTGATAAGGAGGATGTTCATGCTTCCCGCGTCCGATGGACGTTGATGCAGTATCACCGTCGATGCTCATGTTATCATATACGCGCGAACCGATGTCCGATCCGATCAGCATCATCATCCCTACGTTCCGAAGACCCGGCCTCCTGGACCGGTGTCTGAAGAGCCTCTTCGGCCAGGACTTGGCGGGTGTCGGGGAAGTCGTGCTGGTCGTCCATGAGCAGGACGCGGACACCGCCCGGCTCGTCGAACGCTGGGCCTGCGAACAGCCGCTCGTGCGCGCGGTGTTCACCGCGCATGCCTCGCGCAGCCATGCGCGCAACGAGGCCGTGCGCGTGGCCGCGGGATACTGGGCGTATTTTCTGGATGACGACGTGGTCTTGGATCCCGGGACGATCAGTCGCTTGCGCTCTCTTTTGGCCGCATATCCGTACGCGGAGGCTTTGGGCGGGCCCAATCAAGTCCCTGCGCAAAGCCCGGCTTTCGAACTCTGCGCGGACTACGTGCTCTCCAGCCGTTTGGGCGCGGGCCGCATGCGCAGCCGCTACGCCGGAGGGGGCGCGCCCAGGCCCGCGGATGAGCGCGATCTCATCGCCTGCAATCTCGCGGTGCGTTTGAACGCCCTGCGCGAGGAAGGGGGCTTCGATGAGCGCATGGACTACGGGGAAGAGACCCTGCTTTTGGCGCGCTGGGCGCGCGCGGGCAGGCGCATGCTCTATGCGCCGGAGCTGCGGGTCCGGCATGCCCGGCGTTCGGGTTGGCGGGCGTTCTTCAAGCAGGCATTCCATTCCGGCGTAGGCCGGGGCAGGCAGAGCCTTCTGCTTCCGAGTTCGTTCTCCGCGGAGTTCCTCGGCCCGCCGCTCTTGTTGGCGGTCTTTGCCGCAGCCGCTCTCTCTTTCGATCCATCGGCAGCGGCGGCATGCATCGCGTATTTGCTTCTCTGTCTTTTTGCGGGGGTTCGCGCGGCTTTTTCCTTGGGAGCGCCGTCGGCCCTGGCGAGGGTCCCTTTCTTGACGGCAGGAGGGCATCTTTTCTACGGGGCAGGAATGCTCTGGGGAGCGCTCAAACAGATCTTTTTCCAGGCGGGCGGGCCGAGCAAGATGCGGCTAAGGCAGGCCTTGGCGGAGGCGGCTCTTTGGCTGGGCAGGAAGCCTTTGGCCAAGCCGTTCCTGCTCCTTTATTATCAAGCCGCGCTTTGGGCTTTGCGGCTGTCCCTGCGAGGGGGAGCTCTTCCGGCCAGGGAGCTGTGGCTCTATCGCGGCGCCGTCGAGGAAGGGTGGACGCCGGGGGGCAGCGACATCGACCTGATCGCGGAGCTCGCGGTTTATTCTCCCGAAGAGGAGCCGGAGGTGCTCGAACGGCTGGACCAGGAGGCTCTGCGTCTGCGCGAAAGATTCCCCGTGATCGGCGAACTGCGCGCGGCCGCGAGTCCGGAACTGGGGCTTTATCGCCGGGGCAGGAGCCTTCGCGCGCGCGCTTTTGCGCGCAGGGCCCGGCGGTTGTCTCGGGCAGATAACGGCGCTGCGCAGGGCATGCAGGATAGTTCGTTTGTGGAACTCCCAAGCCCGGATGTCTGGGACCGCGCATATTCAGGGCTCGATGCCTGGACCGAGCAGCTTCATGCTCATTTAGGGATTGCGAACATCGCCTTCGGCCAGGGTCATTCAGGCCGCGCAGGACGCGCGCGCTACAACGGCCGCAAGCTGCTTTTGGACGTGCTGCGCCACCGGGAGCCGGGTTCTTGGCCGAAGGAGGAGCCTCCCTCGCGCAGGGAAGCCCAGCGCGAGGAGCGGTGCGGCGAAGCCATCCGGGAGATGGACTCCGAAGCGGACGCGGGCCGTGCGCTGCTGCGCGCGCTCGCGGTCTCGGCCGAAGCCTTGGAGCAGAGCGGCCGCAGCCTCATCAAAGCCATGCCGCCGGGCTCGACTCCGGCGGCCGTGCAGTCTTCCTCATCCGAGCAGGGCCATGAGGCGGAGAGCTTTTCCAAGGAGTGCGGGTGCTTGCGGCAATGCCTGGGCGGGACTGTGCGCGCGGCCGTGCATGATGACGCGCGCCATCTGCTTCTGGCATTAGGGGATATCCCATCGGATGCGGGATTCTGGAAAGAGCTTTCCCGGTTCAAGCTCACCCTCCCGGCTTTCGCGGGCCCCATGGTTCCTTTGGGCGAGGCCTCGCTCAAGCTGGCTCTCTTGAGCGGATTCGGGGAGGATCCTTTGCGGGCTTTCTCCGTACAGGGCGTGCTCTCTTGCGCCGCGCAGACGCGCGGCCTGCGGGACCCGCAAACCAGCGGGGAGTGCCGCATCCAAGCGTGCTCCGGCGTTTCCGGGAGTTCGGCGCTCCTTAGGCGGCATCACCTTTCGCTCTGGCAAGTGGAGGAAGTCCTGCTGCCTCCCATGGAACTGCTCCGGCGCTCCATGCGCGAGGCAGGGCTCAAATTCCTTTTGGACTGGCGCAGCTTGAGCGCGGCGCGCGATCCTGGCTCCGCGCTCTGCCGCTGGACTTCCCTGCATGGCCGCGCCATGTCCCTGCGTCTTTTCTTGGAGAGAGGCGGGATTCGGCCCGCCTTTCCTCTGGGAGCCTTGGCCCATGCTTTTGTAAAAGCTTTCCCGGAAGAAGATCAATGGGTGCGCGCGAACATCCTGGAGGCGTTCGTGCTCGGGGACTGGGGCCCGCAGAGGGAGTTCTGGGCGCGTCAGGCGCGCGCGATCCGGCATTCGCTGGAGAAGACATGCTCCTAGAACTCATCGCTGCGATTGGGACGAGGTTTTGAATGAGTTCTGGGCTGATCCTGGATTTCCATGGAGTGCGCGGGTCCTTGTCCTGCGATGATCCATCCGTGCTGGAAGAACTCCGCAAAGATTTTGAGTGGTTCATCTCGAAAGATTTTCGTCATCCCGGGCTTGACCCGGGATCCAGGCTGTCCCTGGATCCCGGCTTTCGCCGGGATGACGGATCTATAGGCTTGCGCCGGAATGACGAAGGAGGAGGCGATTCCTCTCTGGAATTCTCAGTTGAGCTGCATCTTGAGGAGCCGCCGGCTTCTCTCAAGCCCAAGGGTCGCGCTTTGCTGCGTCGGCCGCTCTTCAGCGCCTACGAGCAGGGATGTGTGCGCGAGGTCGATTACGAGGGGAAGGCCTTGGCCGCGCTCGATTTTCGCTCCGAGCGCGGCACGATCTATTGCGCGGAGCCGGCGCTTCTGCGCGAACTGGGCTATCTGCTCGTGCTCTCCCGGGCCGGGCATCGATTGGACCTGCGCGGCCTGCACCGTGTCCATGCCTTGGGCATCGAACGGGGCGGCAAGGGCGTGCTCGTGCTCCTGCCTTCCGGCGGAGGGAAGTCCGCGCTCTGCTTGAGGCTCTTGGCCTCGGGTGCCGCGCGCCTGCTTTCCGAGGATACTCCGCTCGTTTCGCGCAATGGGACGCTGCATCCTTTCCCTTTGCGCATAGGTACGCGGCCTGACGAGGACCTTTCCCATGTGCCTGCGCAGCATGTCCGCTCCTTCGTGCGCAGGGTGCACGGGGAGAAGAAGTTGGTGGACCTGGATTTCTTCCGGGGACAGTTGGCTCAGGGGCCTCTGCGGTCCTGTCTGGTGGTGGATGCGCGGCGCTGCGGTTTGGCTCGCAGTGAGTATTCTTTCGCTTGTCCTCTGCGCTCGGCCTTTGCGCTCGCGGCGCCCCTGTTGGCCGGGTGGGGGACGCCGCAGCTTCTGGAGTATGCGCTCAGGACGGATATCCGCGGCATGGCGGGCCTGGCGTTCGTCGGGGCTTCACGCGCGGCGGCCATGGTGTCTCTATGCGTGCGCAGCCGCTCTGCGGTCCTTCGCATGAGCGAGGACCCTCAAGAGAGCAGCGAAGCCCTCTGCCGTCTCATCGACAGCGTGTAGCGCGCCGTGAATCTGTTCATGTTCGTCATCCCGGCGGAAGCCGGGATCCAGCAACTGCCGTTAAGTCGTAAGCCTGGATTCCAGCTTCCGCCGGAATGACGGCACAAAGAGACGCATGAAGTCATCGGGTGTCCCAACGCGGAAATAAAGAGCCCTGCATCGAGAGGATGCAGGGCTCTTTGGCGCGTCCCCATGAATAGGGGAACGCCATCGCTCCGGTCAGTTGAGTACGTGGACCAGGTTCGCGGTTTCCGGGGTGAGGATGTCGATATTCTTGCTCCTCTGCGAGGCGACGCCGTCGATCTCTTTCTGGATGCCGGCTTTTGCTGCGTCGAGCGTTTGCCGGACCTTCTGTGATTCCATCGCGCCCAGCTTGTCCTGGATGAGGATGAAGCGCTTTTCTTTCTCCAGGATGCGGCCCAGCCGTTGGTTCAGGATATCCTGGAGAGAGGCCAATGCGGCTGCGCGGTCGTCGATGAGCTTTACGCGCAGCCCAGGATTTTGTTCGGCAGCTTCGAGCTGGATTTCCAGCAGCGTGACTCTTTTCAGGGCTTCTTTGGCTTGCGCGTCATAAGGAAGGCCGTCGGTCTTGAGTTCCTGGAGGATGTTGAACGCGATGCTTTCCGGGGTCTCGGACTTCTTCGCGCCCCGGTGGAGCAGGACCCGCAGGATGCGCGCCAAGCGGCCGGTCTTGTCCGCCGCGGTGGAGAGCGTCTTTTGGGCCGCGTCCGAGGCTTCCTGCGCGGAGGGCAGCTCTCCGCGCGCGGTCGCAAGAAGGGACGAAAGAGCCGCCTTCAAGGAGGCCAGGCGCGCCTTCATGCTTGCGAGGAGCGCGGACAAGCGTTCGGAGGCGGATTCCAGCGAGGAGCCTGACGCGTCCTTCTGCTCCTTGGCCTTTTTCAATTGATCGAGGATCTTGGCATTCTCCTGATCCTCCAGGCTCTCGCGGGCTTCACGGGTAACGACCTCCGGATCCGAGTCAGCGGCAGCCTGTTGGGCTGCCGTCTTCTCAGCTTCCTTGCCGCCGAGGGTGCCCAGCCGGTCGAGGTCGTCCTGGACGGACTTGCCCGCGGACTCCTGGCGCAGCTGCTGGAAGGCCTGGGTGATCCTTTCCATGTCCACGGCATTGAGCTTGGAGGACACGCCTTTCACGATGAGTTCCTTCTCGTCGATGAGGCGCCGGCGCTGGTCCAGGATGCCTTCATAGGCGGCTTTGGCTTTTTGGAGCGTGGCCTTGTCCGTTTCAATGACCGTTTCAAGGTTCTTCTGCTTCTGGATGAGCTTGAGGACCGCCTTGTCGCTGGAAACGCCTGCGAGCTGTTCGATCTGGGCCTTGAGCTCCGCGAGCTCCTTCTCCTGGTCCTTGAGCGCTTGGCTCTGCAGCTGCACGACCTGCGCGGCTTTGCTCACGGCCTCATTATGCTTGGGCGCGCTCTTCTCCAACTCTTTGAGGATGCGGTCCGCGATCTTCTCGGGGGTATCCCTGAAGTGGATGAGTTTCGTGAGCCAGAACTTGATCGTGTGCCCGAGGTTCTTGAGGTCCGTGCGAACGGAGGGAGAGAGCAGGGCGCCCAGGATCGCGACGAGCGCGGCGCCGATGCCGATCTCCAGGAACAAGGAACCCGAGGCGTCCTTGGCCGCGGGTTTGGAGGGAAGGGCGCTGCCTGATCCGAGGGTGAAAAATCCCGCGACGGCGCCGAGGGAGATGGGGATCGCGGCGGCCCACAGCGGCAGCGACGCGCCCAAGAACAATAACCCCGCTCCGGCGATAAGGGCTAGGGTGAATCCCGCGAAAGCGCCGACTGTTGCCGGGATGAGCCTTTCCGCCACGGACAGCGCAAGCGGGCTCCTGCGGATTTCAGGGACGAATAGTCCCGTGAGGGCGCCGAGGGCGACGGAGATCGCGGCGGCCCACAGCGGCAGCGACGCGTCGAAGAACAAGAACCCCGTTCCTCCGACGACAAGGGCCAGGGTGAGCCCCGCGAAAGCGCCGGTAGCGAGCGTGGCGAGCCTTTCCACCGACGCCAACACGAGAGGCTGTTCCAGCAGAATGGACCCTGCGGCGTCCTTGGCCTGTTGGTTCGCTTTGTTGGCGATCTTTTCAGCGGCTGCGTCTGCTTGCTGTCCAAGGATGAGCTCGTCCAATCGGGCGCTATCGTCTTTGATGTCCGGGGCCGAGACCTGCTGCTTGAGCGTCTCGAAGCGCTTCTCGAACTCAAGGGCCTTCGACTGGTCCAGCTTGGACAGGGCTTCTTGCGCCGTGATCTTGTTCTCAGAGACCAGGCGCAGGCGGTCCGCTTTGAGCTTCTCAAGCTGGGCTTGGGCTGAAAGGAGCTCGGTCTGGGTGTTTAGGATGTCTTGGCGGGCGTTGCTGACCTCCAGGGCCTTGTTGGACGCCAATGCGGGGACGTTGGCCGTGCGCAGGGCGAGTTCATCGCGCTCAAGTTCAACGAGAGCTGCTTTTTTCTCGGCGATGGCGTTCTCCAGTTTCTTGGCCCGCATGGCCGTTTCCATGACGGCCTTCTTGTAGCCGGGCTCGCTGTCCTTGAGGGCCTGCAGGATCCGGTCCACCACGCCTTCCGGGGTGTCCGTCTTCCTTACGGCTTTGTGGAACCAGTATTGGAGGGTCTGTCCGAACTTCTTGAGGTCCGCGCGCACGGAGGGCACGAGGACCGCGCCGATGACGAGCATGAGCAAGGCGCCGATGCCCATCTCCGCGAGAAAGGAGCCGGAGGCGTCCTTTCGAACGGCATGCGATGGTGTTGAAGTCCCCGCCATCATGGCGGTCACGTCGTCGATCGCCTTTTGGATGCCGGCCTTGGCGCGGTCGAGAGCGGCTCGGACATTCAGCGATTCTATTGCGCCCAGTTTGTCTTGGATAAGGGTGAAGCGTTTTTCTTTTTCCAGGACGCGATCCAGCCGCGCCTTCAGAATATCTCGGAGTATGCTCAATGAGGCTGCCAATTCGATGACGAGCTTCGCGCGCAGCGCAGTGTAGCCTGTCGCTCCGACCCACTGGATCTGCAGGGACGAGACTTTTTTCAGGGCTTCTTTAGCGGTTTCGTCATAAGGAACGCCGTCGGTCTTGAGCTCTCGGAGGATGTTCCACGCGATGCTCTCCGGGGTCTCGGTCTTCTTCGCGCCCCGGTGGAGCAGGACCCGCAGGATGCGCGCCAAGCGGCCGGTCTTGTCCGCCGCGGTGGAGAGCGTCTTTTGGGCCGCGTCCGAGGCTTCCTGCGCGGAGGGCAGCTCTCCGCGCGCGGTCGCAAGAAGGGACGAAAGAGCCGCCTTCAAGGAGGCCAGGCGCGCCTTCAGGTTCCCGAGGAGCACGGCCAAGCGTTCGGAGGCGGATTCCAGCGATGAGCCTGACTCGTCCTTCTGCTCCTTGGCCTTTTTCAATTGATCGAGGATCTTCGCATTCTCCAGATCATCCAGGTTCTCGCGGGCTTCACGGGTGATGACGTTCGGGTCGGAGTCCGCGGCGGCCTGCTCCGCGGCCGTCTTCTCAGCTTCCTTGCCGCCGAGGTTATCGAGCCGGCCGAGGTCTTCCTGGATGGACTTGCCCGCGGACTCCTGGCGCAGCTGCTGGAAGGCTTGGGTGATCCTTTCCATGTCCACGGCATTGAGCTTGGAGGACACGCCTTTCACGATGAGTTCCTTCTCGTCGATGAGGCGCTGACGCTGGTCCAGGATGCCTTCGTAGGCGGCTTTGGCCTTTTGGAGCGTGGCCTTGTCCGTTTCAATGACCGTTTCAAGGTTCTTCTGCTTCTGGATGAGCTTGAGGACCGCCTTGTCTCCGGCAACGCCCGCGAGCTGTTCGATCTGGGCCTTAAGCTCCGCGAGCGCTTTCTCTTGGTCCTTGAGCGCTTGGCTTTGCAGCGCTACGACCTGCGCGGCCTTGCTCACGGCCTCGTTGTGCTTGGGAGCGCTCTTTTCCAGTTCCTTGAGGATGCGGTCCGCGACCTTTTCAGGGGTGTCCCTGAAGTGGATGAGCTTCGTGAGCCAGAACTTGATCGTGTGCCCGAGATTCTTGAGGTCCGTGCGAACGGAAGGCGAGAGCAGGGCGCCCAGGATCGCGACGAGCGCGGCGCCGATGCCGATCTCCAGGAACAAGGAACCTGCGGCGTCCTTGGCCTGCTGGTTCGCTTGGTTGGCGATCTTCTCGGTCGCTACGTCCGCCTGCTGTCCCAGGATGAGTTCGTCCAAGCGGTCAGAGTCGTCCTTGATGTCCGGGGCCGAGACCTGCTGCTTGAGCGTCTCGAAGCGCTTCTCGAACTCAAGGGCCTTCGACTGGTCCAGCTTGGACAGGGCTTCTTGCGCCGCGATCTTGTTCTCGGAGACCAGGCGCAGGCGGTCATCCTGGAGCTGCTTGAGCTGGGCCTTGGCATTCGCGAGTTCCGCCTCGGTCGTGGCGATGACGACGTCCACATTCCCGATCGCCTGAAGCTTGGCGTCGGCCAGGACCTGCTGGTTGGCCATGCGCAGGGCCAGTTCGTCTTTTACGAGCTCGGAGCGGAGAGTCTTCAGGTTCACGAGGGCGTTCTCCAGCTTCTTGGCCCGCATGGCCGTTTCCATCACGGCTTTCTTGTAGACGGGTTCGCTGTCCTTGAGGGTCTGCAGGATGCGGTCCACCACGCCTTCCGGGGTGTCTGTTTTCCTTACGGCTTTGTGGAACCAGTATTGGAGGGTCTGTCCGAACTTCTTGAGGTCCGCGCGCACGGAGGGCACGAGGACCGCGCCGATGACGAGCATGAGCAAGGCGCCGATGCCCATCTCCGCGAGAAAGGAGCCGGAGGCGTCCTTGCTGCTTAAAGCGCCCATATCGAATTTTGAAGAGTGCTGCGCGTTGCCGGCCTTTTGCAGGGTCACGAGCGGCCCCCCGCCGAGGCCGTCCACGGCTACGGCGTCCGCGGAAACACCGGTGTTTTGGCTGTTCTCGAAGATCGTGGAAAGGGCGCCTGCGTGAGACTGTCCGTTGTCTTTGTCGTTTCCTTTCTGGATCGCCTGCATGCTCGGGTTGGTCAGAAGCGTTGCGGTGACTTTTGCGGCTTTTTGCAGGCTCTTCGAACTCGTGTTGAGCGTCCGCGCCTGGATGCCGGGGACGACCGAGGTCACGACCGCAAGGGCCTTGTGCGGGGAGACTGCGGATGCATTCGAGGGAAATGCCGTTGTTTTGAGTTCCGGCAAGAGATTCGTAAGGCTCTGTTCCTGGAGCGCGGGCAAGGTCTGGATGCCGTTGTTCCCGAGGACGGGCAGTACCGGGACCGGGGTGACGGCGGAACCGGCAGGCGCTTGTACGGCGACTATGGCGGCCGCGTGCGCCATGGATTGTCCGGGTCCGGCCAGCGTGAAGGCCGCCGCAAGGACGGCAGCCGTGATCTTTTTGAGCTGCATCGTACTCCTCCGTGGGATTGGTTGGAGAAAGGGATTTACGTTCGTCATGAGAGACTTCATTGTATCAGCATCCGATCAGGGGGCGTATGGGCCGAAAGGGGAGAAGACCTTCGTTCTTTAGGCCCAGGGGAACAGGTCCCATGGGCCCAGAAAGATGTGTTGTTTTCCAAGTGCCAGGCGATGTCCTGGGCATGGTTGATCCCGCCGAGGATGTGCACCTCCGTCGCGCCGCCGGACTGGGCGTCTTGCCTGATCGCGTCGGCCATGGCTTTGGAGCGCAGCAAGGTTTCCGGACTAAGTTCCGAGGATTTCAAGGACGTGGGCAGTTCCACGCGCAAAGCGTCCTCCACCGTGGATTTTGCGCGCATGGCGCGGTCCGCATAGACGCGGTAGTGATGCGCCGGATCTTCCGGCAGGATTTTCGCGGCGAGACGCATGTTCAGGCGCAGCCAAAAGAGCATGGAGGTCGAGGCCGCGACCGTATAGAAAAGGAGGAAAGGCAGAAGCAGCCAAGCCCAGGGGCTTGCGGGATGCAGGACCAGCCAGCCAAGGTCCAGGAGCAGGGCTCCGGGAGACACGGCCAGATCCTTGAGCCTTCGCAACAGCCGGACATGCGCGGGGCCTGCGCTGATGCGCGCAGCTTGGATGCGTGTCGCGGAACCATTCTCGGAGGAGTGGTCGAGGGTCTCCTTGCCCCAGTCATAGCCGTAGGCCTTGGGGAAGTTCTGCTCGGAGTATAGAGGAAGGCCGCGTTTTTCGAGCGCAGCGACCAGGGCTCGCACGCGGCCGCGGCCTGCCGCGCGATAGCTTCCATGCACGATGCCGTGGACGCAGTAGCGCACTCCGTTGCGCAGCGCCACGACGGCGGGGATGGGCCAGTTCGCGTCTATCTTCGGGAAGGATTCGGGTCCTGCGGCCTCGTACCAGAGCCGCAGGAGCAGGAAGTCCAATGAGGAGGCATCCCTCAAGTGTTGGAATTCTCCGGGCCGCAGCAGGCCGAGGGAAGAGAGCTTTTGTACGGCTTCCGGCTGAGACTTGGCGGACTGGAGCGCCTGGGCGATTTCCAGCCGCGCGATGCCTGCGTCATCGGCGCGCTCAAGCAGGGCCGTGGCGTTGGGGAACTCCGCGCTCGACGCGGGGAGCGCGGGGACATCGACAAGGCCCGAGCCCTGCGGCTTTAGACTGCCGTCGAAATACGCGCGGATTCCGGCGGAGGCGTTCTCGTCGGAGCGGTCTTCTCCGTCCGTTCCGTCATTCTGGTGCAAGCCGGAATCCAGTCCGTCATCCCGGCGAACGCCGGGATCCAGCGATTGCTTAGTCGTCATCCCGGCGAAAGCCTGGACCCAGGGATTGTAGTTAAGTTGTAAGTCTGGACCCCGGCTTTCGCCGGGGCGGCGGACATGAGCGGCAGTGAAGGCCGAACCCGCTTCATCACTCTGATGCAAGCCGGAATCCTGTTCGTCATCCCGGCGAAAGCCGGGATCCAGCAGCCGCCTGGGCCCCGGGTCAAGCCCGGGGTGACGATGATTGTCTGTGTCCCGGCTTTCGCCGGGGAGATGAAAGCCGGGGAGCGCGAAATTCAACGGGAGAGTCCCGTCCCCGGAGAGATTCCCGATCTCGGCCAGGTTCCCGATGGCGACGACGGGAGAGAGCGGAGCCTGGATCGAGGCCGGAGTCAGTACCTCCGCAAGAACGATCCCAGGCAGGGCGAGCGCGAGAACCGCGGCTGCCGCTGCCTGGGACGTTCTTGAATAGAGTCCGCGCATTACTTTACCAGCTCGAGCGTCCTCCGCCTGAACTGCCGCCGCTCCAGCCTGAGGAGCCTCCGCCTGAGCTGCCGAAACCTCCTCCGCCGAAACCGCTGTTGGAGTTGGAGTTGCTGAGGGCTCTGCGTGCGGCTGCCGCTGCGGCATCGGCTGCCGCTTGCGCCGCGCGCTGTCTTGCCAGTTCCGCAGCGTGCAAGCGGGAGACCTCGGCTTCCGCGTCGCTGATCGCCTCTTTCGCGGCTTTGAGGGCGGAGTCTGCATAGTCCGAGGCGCTCTTGTAATTTCCGCTGCTCAAGGCCGAGCGGGCGCTCTGCAGGGAGCCGGAGCCCGGAGAGCCGGAGATGTAGACTCCGTAGCTTCCGGTCCAGTTCGTGGCTTCCCTGACCTTCTTGGCCGCCTTCTCGATATCCTTGCACGCGGTGTCCGCCGCCACCAGCTCTCCGTGCAGGACCGCCTCGGCCTGCGCGGCCTTGGCGGTGATGTTGTCCGCCTCATGATCGAGCGCGTTCCAGTCGGAATGCGCGCTGCGGATGCCGTCGGCGATGGATTCGTATTCCTTTCTGAGCCCTGCGATGGTCTTGTACGCCGACTGGATTGCCGAGCTGTCCGCGATCTGGTCATTCTTGGCTGAAGCGGCGTCCTTCTCCGCCTCCACGATCGCATGGTCGGCGGCTTTCAAGCTGCGCTCAGCCTCGGCGTAAGCGTCGCGGTCGTTTCGCGCCTGCACCCACATCTGGTCCAGGGCTGCCGCAGTTGCTGCGAGCAAGGCCTCGGCTTGGAAGGGATCGCCCTTGGCGGTCTGCACGGCTTTGCGGGCTTTTTCCAGGCCTTTCTTGGCTTCCTCGAAGGCCCTGAGCGTGGGCTGCATGGTGCGCATGTCGGCCGTGACTTCCTTCTCGTAGCCGTTCACGCGCTGGTCCAGGGTCGTCAAGTTCTGAGCGTTCACGGCCTCGGTCTTTTCGAGCCGGGCCTTCTTCTCCTGGATCTCGTTTAGGCGCAGGCCCGCGAATTCCTGGTGCGCGGCGGCCTGGGAGAGGAGATTGGCCGCTTCCAGGACCTTGCCTTCGCGGAACGCCGCGGCGGCCTTTTGCGTTTTGTCCTTGGAATCCTGGATGTGCTTGAGGGTCTCCTGGATGTTGTTGTCGACTGTCCCATCCGCGCCGTTATGCGAGGGGTCTCCTGAACTCAGGAGCATCACGGAGGGGGCGT
This sequence comes from Elusimicrobiota bacterium, assembly GCA_041661185.1. Lineage (GTDB taxonomy): Bacteria > Elusimicrobiota > Elusimicrobia > UBA1565 > UBA1565 > JBAZUV01. The sequence continues at coordinate 13,590 of JBAZUV010000008.1, read as the reverse complement.
ACTTCTGAGCCAAGGCTTCGATGATCGCCTGGTGCGCGGGCACGAGGCCGTCGAGTTTCCCAGCCTGCTCATTGCGCGCGGCCACGGTCTGTTCATGGCTGTTCACGGAAGCCTGGGTGGCGTCCACGATGGCCTTCGCTGAGACTGAGAGCGCCGCGAGTTCTTCCAAGGCAGTCGCGGCTTCGGCGAGGTCTCCGTTGCCGAGAGTGTACTGCGCGAATTTCGCCTTCTTGTCCGCCTCCTCGATCAATGCCGAGGGGTCCGCGTCCTTTTCCACGAGCACCTTTTCCGGGCTCAGGCCGAGCTTCCCGCCGATGGCGATGCGGGCGGCTTCTATGACTGTCCGGGCTTTATCGATGGCATTGGCCTTGGCATCGAGCCAGCGCTGGGTGAGGTCCGAGGCTTGAGCGGCCTGCGAGCCCCAGGCGGCGAGGTCCTGGCCGAAGGCCGCGATCCCTTTCTCCGTGCTCTCCTGGGCCGTCTGCGCGGCCAGGGCTTCCGCATTTCCGGAGAGCTTCGTGAGTCCGTTATCGAGCCACTCGCTGCTGATGCCCGCGACCTTGAGCTTTCCCGCGATCTCATGGATCGTGGGGAGCAGGGCTTTGCGCGCTTGCAGCACGATGCCTATTAAGGAAAAAGCCTCGCGCAAGAGGCGCTGGGCCTCGCTGCTGGGCCCTTGGATGGCGCCGACCGGGTCGTAGGTGATCGCGGCCTTGGCCAGGTCTGCGGTCTTCTGCGCTTCGGGCAGGACGGCGTTGAACACCGAAGGCAGGAGGAAGAGCCCGTCTTCCGCTTCCAGGGAGGCCTTTTGTCCTGCGAGCTCGGACAGGGACTTTTCTATGGACTTGATGGTCGGGCCGGATTGGAGCAGGCTGTTCTTGAGGAGCTCCGTGTTATTGAGCGCTCTCACGGAAAGCTTGTCGAACTGGGCCTGCAGCTCCGAGAAAGAGTACTTGAAAGGCTCGTAGGTGCTGATGTTGCCCAGCACGTCGTCCTTCCAGCCCACGATCTTCTTGAGGTTCTTCTCGTCCTTGGGATCGAAGGTCAGCTTCTCGCTGTCCATCTGCTTGAGCGCGGCCTGGTCCCGGTTCGGGAAGAGGAAGCGGTAGAGCCAGACCCAGGGGTTCCACATGAACTTGCGGACCTTTTCGAGCGTGTTCTTGGCCATGCCCATGAGGATGTGCAGGTTGCCCGTGTCCTCGCGCGCCTGGACGACGAGCTCCGCGGTCCGCCCTTTGAATCGTTCCGCTCGGAGGTCGAAGTCCATGAAGGTCTGGTCGAGCTTGTCGATCATCTGGTCCAGGGCCAGGTTGAAGACCTGGGTGAGCTCGTTGAAGCGCTCCACGGCCTTGGCGCGCACGGGCTTCACTTTCCTATGCAGCCAGAAGCTGGTTCCGAAAGTGAGCAGGGCGGCCAAGGTGCTCAAGACTCCGGCGATGAGCTGGTTCTGCAGGGCCGCGGCCTCTGCCGCGGCGATGATGTAGTCCGCGCGGGAGAGCGAGGTCTTGGCCGTGCTCAGGGAGTGGGCCCATTGCGAGCCCGTGCTCCATTGGGAGCGCGCCTCGCCGAGTTCGGCCCGCGCCGAGGAAAGCGCTTGGGCCGCTTCCGATGCGCGCGAGTTAGCCTGCAGTCCCTTCAGGCGGGCTTCTTGCGCCGCGATCTGCACTTCGCCGGAGGGATACTGCGTGAGCTGAGACAAGGCGTCCTGGGCCTGGGAGCCGACGTTCTGCGCCGAAGCCTCGGCTGCGGAGGGCTGCGTCTGGAGCAGCTTCTCGGCCTTGCCGAGCTGAGCCTTCATGTCCTGGAGGTCGGGGTTGGCGATGTCTCCTGTCAGGCCGGAATGGCCGGGGGCGGAGCGGAATTCCTTGGCCGCGTCCGCGAGCGCCGCGATCGAGGCCTTCGCGGAATCGATGCTCTGCGTGGCCGAGAAAGAGGCCTGTTGGAAGTCATGGATGGCCCGGACCCTTTGCGCGGCGAGCCTGGCGACCGAGTCCGCGAGATCTTTGGCCGTGCCGTAGTCCTTGTGCGCCAGGGCGTTGTCCGCCTTGGCGAGATCATTCTTCAAGGACCCGAGGTCCAGGCGGCCCATGGAGGCCTCGGCTTGCGGATGGTTCTTGGCAAAACCGGGGCGCAGGGATTCAAGCTCCGCGAGCGCTTCGCGGGCCTCGCTGAGCTGCGCTTGCGCGGACTCGACGGTCCTGGCGATGGCATCGGCCATGAGACGGTCGATGTTCTCGACCGTATCGCGGACCGCGCCGTCGATGTTGCCGCCGCTGCGCAGGTTGTCCTTGGCCCACTGGTCGAGATTCCCGTTGAACTCGCGCTCCGCGTTGAGCCCCAGCTCATCCTGCGTTTTGGAGTTCCTCAGCAGGAGCACATGCTGGTTCATGATGATGGTGAGGATGGAGCCGTCCGCTTTCCCGGTCTGCGGGTTGATGAAGGACTGGAAGTCGTTGCGCCTGAACACGCCCTGGTGCATGCCGTACTCGATGGCATCGTCTCCGTAATGGCGGCCGCCGGAGTTGTCGGTGTATTCGTTGCTGCCGTAGTCGGAATCCTCCACCAGGACCACGACCCAATGCTTGTCCGCGAGGAAGTCCGCCAGGCTCTTGAGCTCCTCCTTGCCCAGGCCCAGGTCGCCCATCACGTAGAGCTGCACGTCCTTCTTGTATCTGGCGATCAGGTCCTGGACGTTCTGGACCTTCATGTATTGCCCCTGCTCGACCTTCTGGTCGGCCTTCGCCAGCATGGTTTCGGCCATGGCTGCGGGATCTCGCGCGAGCCTTTGCGCGATGTCCGGCGCGACTTGGGCGATATGGGCGGTGTCGAGCAAGGGGTCCGTGGAGAACTGCTGCAGCTGCGCAGGGGTCACGTTGAGCATGTTCACGGCCATGAGCGCGCCCATGGCGATGTTGTGCATGGCGTGGCGCGCGCGTCCCGCGAAGGTATGCCTGTTCGGCGCGGGCCGGTGGGTCTGCGCGGATGTTTTAAAAGCGCTGACGCCGCCGCCGGAAGAAGACTTCCCCTTGGAAGTCCAGAATTTCTTGAAAGGCCAGAAGCCTTTTTTAGGCAAAGTCTGCTCTTTGGCTTTCGCAGGCGCAAAACGGGCAAGGACGGAGGAGAGGGATTTCTTTCCGGAGAGAGCGATGGGAACGGCCGACGCGTTCTCTTGCGGCGCTGCGAACGCCTTCTTGAGCTCGGCGATCCTGGCGTTAACGATCGGCGAGACTTTTTCCAGGAGCTGGGACGGTTCTCTGCGCGCGGAATAGAGCCAATGCGCGATGCGCGCATCGTGCCGGGCCTCTTCTTGGAGCTTCTGCGCGGCGACTTGGATGCGCGTCAGGTCCGCGGCGGGAAGCAACGTTTGTACCTGCGGGTCTTGGAGGGCTTCAGGGTGGGCCGTGAGCTGGCGCGCGAGTTCCAGGGCCGGGGAGTCCGAGCTCACGCCTTTGACGGCCTGGGTTTTGAGTTCCTTATAGATGTTCACGCCTTGCAGGGAAAGGGGCTGCTGCGAGAGGGTCGGGAGCATGCCGATGCTTCCGGCGTTGAACTCGATGCGGGCAGTCGAGACGTTCGGCACGGGCAGGGCCAAGGTCCCCGCGGCGGAGGCTTGGCTGCCCGCGGCCGCGCTGTTGGCGGCGGCGAGCCGGGGCTGCGCCACGAACAAGAGGGATTGGATGCCTGTCCAAAGGGAGATTGCAAGCGCTGTGCGAAGGAGTTTTTTAGTCATGGGTGTATTTTAGCGTTCCTCTTGATCCGTATGGATGAGTCCATCAGTCCCAAACAAGCGCGGCTTTGGGCCCAGGCTTTCTGCGGCCAAGGAACCTATAGGGGCTAGGTCCTTTGATTCAGTTCGAGTCATGCGGCGATCACGGTTTCCGTCCCGTGTCTTCTTTGCTCAAAAGAGACCGGAGCGCGCGCAGCAGGCGGCTTCCAGCGGAAGCGGTCTTCACAGCCGCGGGGTAGCTCAGCAGAGCCGCCTCGATTGCGGCTTTTACCGCAGGGTCCGGCTCCGCCATCGAGCGCTTCTGCAAGAGCTTCAGCACATAGGGGCGCTCTCCGCTTACTTCATTGGGCCGATCCGCCAGCACCTGCGCGGCCGTGCGGCGCACGGCTGGGTTGGGACTGCGCGCAAGGAGTTCCTGCGCGAGGGTGACCACGTCCGGATGCGCGAGATGCCTGAAGCGGGCGAGCGCGATGTTTTGCAGAGCCGGGCTCATGGGAACATCGGCCAAGAACAGTTCTTTGATCAGAGAAAGAGCCTTGCCCGTATCATGGGAGGAGAGATCATTGAGAACGAGCACGGCATCGAGTTCCGTCCCTTCCGTGGGAAGTTCCTCGAAGAGAGTCTGCGAGCCGTAGCGCATCTGCGTGGGGTTCATGTTCGGCAGAGCGGTGAAGAATCGGTCCATTTGATGGTCCCACTCTTGGAGGCGCTTTATAAAGGAAGGGCCGGCGCCTTGTTTCGGTGATCCTTGTGCGGAGGCATTCTCAGGCAAGAGCTGGGGGGGATCTTTCAATGCCGAGGGCGCCGCAGCCTGAGGATGAGAAGGCTCATAGTGGAACGTGAAGCTCTTGACGACATAGCCCGATCCCGCGGGCCGCACCCCAACGACGTCCGGATGCGGCACTCCCCGCTGGTTGGCGGGTCCCGCAGCGCTGGGCTGTTGAGCCAAGGGGTTTTGCGGAACATCGATGGGCAGGAGCAGGGTCATGCTCGCAAGCGGGGATTGGAGCGCCTCTTCAGGCACGGGCGCGAAGGAGAAATTCACGAGGGCCGGTTGGATCGCGGCCGCGGTCGCCGGCGTGCCTGCGTCTGCCGAGGCGCGGACGCTGCCCGGTGCAGCCAGGGATAGGGACATTCCGCAGGAGAGAGCGAAAAAAGCGGCATGGGATGCTCGCATCGCGATCCCTATGTTAGCAGTCGAGCCGGGCCCTTGCAGGAGGCGTTTGGGTAAGCGCAGGCGCAACAATGGACCTACGGTCTTTTAGGACTAACGGGCAACATGGGCTTCCGAGAATGGGCCGTTCGGCCCAGCCCTCACTGGGTCTCCTGTTCGTTGATCGGGACCCGAAGGCCTCTTATTCTTCACGCGCAAGCACCCGTATACTCTCATTCGTAAATCCGCGTCAGCGAGGACATCGTTCATGCAAAGAATATTGCTTCTTTCTTCCGTCATCTTCCTGAGCGTGCGACCATGCGCCGGATCGCCGTCCTTCGAACAAGACCTGCGGGGCATCCGCCGGCAGGTGCTGGCCTCCTCCTCCGAGCTCCAGGCAAAATCCTCCGCCGCGCCGAGTCCTTTGGACGCCTTGGATGCAGCCAAGGTCGGCGTTGCGGCGACGTTCGTCCCCCTTCCTCCCGGGAATTTCGACATGGGCACTCCCGCCGAAGAGCTCAAACAGATCGGCTTGGATCACCACGCGGAGAGCGAAACTCCCCATCCCGTCGTTCTCACCGGGGGATTCGAACTGCAAGCCACGGAAGTGACCCAGCTCCAATATTTCCTGGTCACGGGCCTGGCTCCCTCCTTCACGAATGGAGAGGACGTCTGCGGCCGGGAAGGCTTCCGGAACGTCAATGGAACGGAGCTCTGTCCCAACCACCCCGTGGATACCGTTTCTTGGGACGAGGCTCGGGCGTTCATCGAAAAGGTGAACGCGCTCCAGGATCGATGCACGTACCGCCTGCCCACGGAAGCGGAATGGGAATACGCCGCGCGCGGCGGGACATCCTCCCTGTTCCCCGTCCAGGAAGCCGAGCTCTCGCGATACGCGTGGTTCGCCGAGGACGAAGGGAATCCGGACCCGGGAACCCATGCGGTCGCGACCAAGCAACCGTTGCGCGGGCTTTACGACATGCAGGGGAGCGTCTGGGAATGGGTCCAGGACTTCTTCGCCTCCTATCCCGCCTCCGCCGCGAGGAACCCGAAGGGACCGGAAACCGGCAAGGGCCGCGTGATGCGGGGAGGCGCTTGGTACAACAACTCCGGCAACCTCCGCAGCGCCTACCGCCTCCAGGCGGTCCAAGATTATAAGATGGAAGGCGTGGGCTTCCGCTTGGCTCGATCCTGTAAATAACAGATCGGCGACCCCGGCCGGCTCGTCCGGCCCGACGGCGCCATAGGGCGATAGCCCCTTGGAGAGCACCCGAGCGAGAAACGGCACCTCACTCGCGAGGGCTTATGCTTCCTACAGGTCGGTAACGACTAAGCCTTCTTTGAGGAATTCTTCAATGAGCGCGCGCACGTCCGCGCTCACGCGCGCGGGCTTCTCATCGTAATCTTCCGCGATGCTGAGCGCGATCTTGGCCGGGGTCTGGCCTTCGCTCAGGAGTTCCCAGATGTCCGCGGCCACGGGATCGAGCGAGTAGTATTCGCTGGTCTCCGTGTCGAGGAGCACGGCTTCTTCGTCCACGCGGCGCCAGGCCACCTTGGGGGAGGGCTGGTAGACGCGCGTCTCGGAGAACTTTTCAGCGGGCATGATGTTCCGTAACTGGATGCGATGCTATCAAAACCTCCGCGCGTCGTTCAATCCTGCGGATTTCGGAATGGAAAGACGCTCGCCGATTTGGAAGAATAGGCAGGATATGGATATCCTTGACGTCGGGATAAAGCCGCGCCGTCCTGCGGCTGCCGGAGTCTCTTTCAGATGACGGGCGACATGGGGCTGCTGTCCTGCGCGGCGATCCTGTTCCTGGTGATGGATCCTCTGGGCAACATCCCCGTTTTTTTGGGGCTGCTCAAGGGCATCCCTCCGGAGAAGTGCCGCCGCATCATCGTGCGCGAACATTTTTTCGCGCTGCTCCTGCTCTTCTTCTTCATGGTCTTCGGCCGGTTCTTCCTCGACATGCTGGGCATCAAGGATCCCGCCTTGGGGATCTCCGGCGGCATCGTGCTCTTCCTCATCGCCATCAAGATGGTCTTCCCCATGAAGGAAGGGATCTTCGGCGACGTCCCGGAGGGGGAGCCGTTCTTCGTGCCTCTGGCCACGCCGCTGATCGTCGGGCCCTCGTCCATGAGCACCGTGCTCATCCTGGCGTCCAAAAGCGACGTGGGATTGCTGCGTCTTTCCGCGGCCGCGCTCATCGCTTGGGGGGCGTCGCTTCTCATCCTGAGCCGCGCGTCGGCCGTGGCCGGGATCCTGGGCGAGAGGGGAGTCATCGCGGTCCAGCGCCTGATGGGCATGATCCTGACCACCATGGCCGTGCAGATGCTGCTTACCGGCATCGCGCAGTTCTTCGGCGTATCGTAGTCGGAAGAAAGCCGGCTAGACCGGGAAGCTTAGGACGAATTCGCTGCCTTGGCCGGGGTCGCTGCTGACGGAGATCTTCCCGCCGTGAGCTTCGGCGATGCGCCGCACGATGGCAAGCCCCAATCCCAGGCCGTCCACCTGACGGGTGAGATATTCTGCCGCTTGGTAGAAGCCGTCGAAGAGCTTCGGAAGGTGCTCGCCCGTGATGCCGATGCCCGTGTCCCGGAAGCGGATGCGCGCCTGCGCGTTGGACACCTCGCCGCTCACCGAGACTGCTCCGCCGCGGCGGTTGAAATTGACGGCATTGAGCAGCAGGTGCTTGAGCGCGGTCTCCAGCAGAGCGGGATCCGCCGCCAGGAGCGGGAACCCCTCGGAGAAAGAGATATCGACCCGCAGCTCTTTCTTTTCCCAGAGAAGGCGATACTTTTCCACGAGCTCTTTGCAGAGCTCCGGCACGCGCACTTGCGAGCGTTCGAGCTTGAGGCTGCCGGAACGCATCTGGGAGAAAAGCAGGATATCCTGGAAGATTTCCCGGAGTCTTTGGAGGTTCTCGCGCAGCAGGGCCTGGAGCCTGCGCCGCTGCTCCGGATCCGCCTTCTCGCCCTCGGCAAGTTCCGCGGCCGTGAAAGCGATGGAGAGCGGAGTCATCAGCTCATGGTTGATCCGCCCGAGGAAAGCGTCCTTCATCCGCTCAAGCTTCTGCAGCTCCGAATACGCCGCCGCGAGTTCCCGACGCAGGGCCTGCTCCCGATTCAACTCGGCGCTGAGCCGCCGCTTCTCGAAACAGCGCGCGGCCACCGCCTTCAGGACCTGCGGATCAAAGGGCTTTATCAGGAAGTCGTAGGCGCCTTTTTTGAGCGCTTCGATGACCGCTTCCATCGTCGGATAGCCGGTCATGATCACGACGTCCGTGGAAGGCGAGAGCTCTTTGATCTCCCTGCAGAGTCCCACTCCGTCCACCTTGCCGGGCATGTTGATGTCCGTCAAGACCAGATCGAAGCAGTTCCCCGCGGAGAACGCCTTCAGCGCTTCCTCTCCTGTCTGGGCGGTCGAGACCTCGCAGCCTAAAGTCCGGAGGACCCGGGAGCACACCTCCCGCATGATGTCGTCGTCATCGGCAATCAGGACCTTGTGCGGCACAGTTTCCATCCATCTGCCTCCGCTGATCCGGCGGCCCTGCGCGCATGCTCCCGGGAGTCGGACCGCCGACTAACTTATGCAGGCATCAATAGGGTAATCCCTGCGTCCATTCCTGTCAATAATACCCCCGCTTTTGCGCGCAGGGCGGCCTTTGCTACAGTCTCTCATCACAATGACACGGGCATGGCCGACGGCACTGCTGGTCTTCGCGGTGCATGCATGGGCGCTTGGCGCATGGGGCGCCGCGCCGGACTGCTATCCGGTCGACGGGCTGGCCTTCACTCACAAGCCCGGACGCCGCGAGACTGATGCCGTCATCTTGCTCAAGCCGCCCATATTCGGAGTGGTCTATGACCCCGGGGCCCTGCGCTGGCTCTCTCGCGTCGATGAGCAGGCGGTTTTCGGCTACGACTTTCTAAGGTTCTACGGCTCGCCCAGCGTGGCGCATCTGGAGAGGATGGCTTCTTTGCTGGGGCCCATCGACATCCTGGGCTGGTGCCCGGGGAAGACGAATCTTTCCAGCGAGGAATTCTCCCGAGGCATCGGGAAGCTCAAGGAGCTTTTTCCCGGGAAGAAGCTCTTGGTCGGGCCTTGCGTGGGTCTTTTCGAGCGCGTCAGCGGCTCGACGCAGGCGCCGGAGTTCCTGGGCTTCGAGCTTCGTCCAAGCGACATGGACGGTTATCTGGCCGGGAAGTACGACGCAGGCATCGGGAAGACGCTTGGACGCGGGACGGACGCGTTCGCTTTCGTGACGATCTCCAACGGGCTCGTGAACCTGCGGAAGCTGGAGAAAGTCCTGCGAAAGTCCGTGCAGGACGGCCGGAAGATCGGCTATACGCTCGACGGGAACAAGAGGGTCCTGGACTTCGTCCTGAGTCATCATTGCGGTGAAAATATTGTTGAATGAACGTGCCGCAGGAGGAATCATGAGCAAGAAACTGAATCTGAAGCGGTCCGAGAAGCTTTATAAGGAAGCGCAGGCGCTCATACCCGGCGGCATGATGGGCATCCGCAGACCCTACAACTTCGTGCCCGGCGAATACCCGATCTTCTTCGAGAGCGCCAAGGGCGGCAAGGTCCTGGACGCGGACGGCAACGAGTACATGGACATGCTCTGCGCCTACGGGCCCATCATCATCGGCCACCGCGAGAAGGCCGTCGACGACGCGGTCATCGCCCAGATCCGAGGCAAGGGATTCTGCATGTCCCTGGTCCAGGAGATACAGAACACCCTGGCCAAGACCTTGCGCGGCGTGATCCCCTCCTGCGAGAAGGCCGTGTTCGTGAAGACCGGCTCGGACGCGACCACCACGGCTATCCGCGTGGCGCGCGCGTACACGGACCGGCTGAAGGTCCTGCGCTGCGGCTATCACGGCTGGCACGACTGGTGCGTGGAGGTCAAGGGCGGCATCCCCTCCAAGTTCTACGAGGATGTCTATGAGTTCCACTACAACGACCTCGAACAAGTCGAGGGACTCATGAAGACGCACGGCTCGGAGGTGGCGGCCGTCATCGTTACGCCCGTGGGACATCCTTTGGCGCACGAGGTCCAACTGCCCAAGCCCGGCTACCTGGAAGGGCTCAAGGACTTGGCCGAGAAGCACGGCGCGGTGCTCATCTTCGATGAGATCCGCAGCGGCTTCCGCGTGAACCTGGGCGGCGCGCAGAAGGAGTTCGGCGTGACCCCGCATCTATCGGTCTTCGGCAAGGCCATGGCTAACGGCTACGAGATCAGCGCGCTCGTGGGACGCGCGGACATCCTGGACGTGCTCGTGCAGAAGGCGTTCTTGAGCTCGACCTTCTTCCCCAACAGCCTGGCGCAGTCCGCGGCCTTGGCTACGATCGCCTTCCTTAAGAAGGAGAAGGTGCTGGAGACCATCGCCAAGCGCGGGCGGGTTTTCGGCGAGAAAGTCGGCCGCATCTGCGCGCAGAGCGGCATCGACTGCACCTTCAGCGGCGCGCCGTGGATGCCCTACATCACCTTCAACCGCGATGAGAAGGGGATCTACAAAAAGCTTCGGCCGGAGTTCTACACCCAGCTCATCCGGCGGGGCGTGTTCCTGCAGCCGTTCCATCACGGCTACATCGCTTATCGGCACACGGAAAAGGACTTGGATTTCGCCGCGGAGATGATCGCGGAGTCCTTTGAAGAAACGAAGCGCAATATCCTGAGGTAATCGAGTGATTTCTCGTCGTTCCGTCTCCCGCTTGTGCGCGGCGCTCTGCGCCGCGCTCTTGACCGCGGGTGCGAACGCGCAGGACCCAGTGCGCTCGCATCCGCATTCCGCGGTGCTGCTGCTGGCCGACGGCATGGGCTGGGGGCATCTGCAGATGCGGCTGGAGGCCGCGCGAAGGAAGGAGCAGCCGAGCGCCTTGGCCTCCCTGCTTGCGCGCGGCCGGGTGGGCGCCTGCGCGCTGCGCCCCGCGGATGCCTTGGTCCCGGAGTCCGCCGGCGCCGCATCCATCCTTTCCACGGGGGAGAGCATGCCCAACCGCGCTCTCTCGCAGGACGCCGAGGGCCGCAGGCCGGCCGGTCTTTTGGAGCGCGCGAGGGCCGCGGGCCTGGCGACCGGGCTGGTGAGCATGGGCCGCCTGACGCATGCGGTGCCCGCGGCTTTTCTGACGCATGCGGCCAAGAGGGACCCGGAGCCTCCATTGGCCGAGGCGGTCGCGGATTCCGGCGTGCAGGTCCTTTTGGGCGGGGGGAGCGAGGCATTCTCCGGGGCGCTTTTGGAGCGAGTGCGCGGGAAGGGGACTCGCGTGCTTCAAGAGAGCTCCGAACTCTCGGCGGTCCGGCCGGGCGAGCGCGTGCTGGGGCTGTTCACGCCGGATTATTTCCCGTATTCGATCGACAAGGCGCAGGGCGCGCCGAGCTTGGCGGAGATGACGTCTTCGGCCTTGACGTCCCTTTCCTCGAACGCGACGGGCTTCCTCCTGGTCGTGGATGCGCGGCTCATCGACGAGTCCTCTCACAACAACGACGCCTCGGCCATGCTCGCGGAGATGGCGGAGTTCGACCTCGCGCTCGCGCGGCTCATGGACTTCGCCCAAAAGCGCAAGGATATGCTCCTGGTCCTGGTCTCGCCGCATGATACCGGGAGCCCGGCTTTCGTGTCCGCGGCCAATCCCTTGGATTGGACCGGGCCCGAGCATCTGGACCGGGTGCTCGCGCAGAAGGGTTCTTTCCGCTCCATGCTGTCCGCGCTCTGGGAGCAGGAGTCTCAAGGCAGGGTGGTGGACGCCGAGACCGTGCGCAAGGCCTTGCGCGAGCGTTTTGCCGCAGGCGTGGAACTCAAGGCCGAGGACTACGGCCGCATTGCCGCGGCGTTCAAGCAGGGGCCTAAGCGCGAGGCCTTCGAGCATGCTCCGGCCTGCGCGGCCTTGAGCCGGGCCTTGGAGCCGTTCTACCGCGTGCGCTGGCTCACGGGCACGCACAGCGATCTTCCGGTGCCGCTTTTGTCGTGGGGGCCCGGGGCCGAGGCCTTCGAAGGCTGGTTCAGCGCCGAGGAAGTCTCGAGGAGCCTGGCGCGGGCGCTGAGGATATGAGCACGGACAAGAACGGCTCTTTTCCTTACTTCCATCTTTTCTGGGAGATGACGCGCGCGCAGATCAAGCTGCGCGACCAAGGCACGGTGCTGGGGTTCGCATGGACGCTCCTTCATCCGGCCCTGATGTTCGCGGTGCTCTATGCGCTCTTCATCAAGTGGATGGGAAAGTTCGTGGACCAGTATGCCGCGTACCTGCTCATAGGGCTGGTGGTCTGGAACTTCTTCCAGAAGGGGACGAGCGTGGCCGTGGGCAGCCTGCGCCGCTCTCATTCGCTCATCGTCAACTACCGCTTCCCGCGCGAGATCATCGTGCTCTCCAACGTGGCGGCGGTGGCATGGTCCTCTTTGCTGGAGTTCTGCGTGCTCCTTCTCGTGATCATGCCCATGGGCGTGACGCCGCGCTGGTCCTGGCTCTTCCTGCCGGTCCCGGCGCTCATCCTCGCGCTCCTGACCACGGGACTCTCTTTATTGCTCGCCGTCCTCGCGGTGGAGTATCTGGATATGGACCGCATCTGGGAGGTGGCGGTTTCCGCGCTCTTCTACCTGACGCCGATCTTCTATCCGCTCAGCATCATCGGCGAAGATAAGCGGGCCTGGCTGTTGTGGAACCCGCTCACGCAGGTGGTCATGGCTTTCCGCGAGTGCTTGATCAGCGGCATGCCTGCGGATAAGGGGGTCTTGGCCTTGCTGCTCTTGGGCGCGGGCTTCTGCGCCGTCTGCGGGGTCCTGCTCCTGCGCAGGCTCGAATACCGCATCGCGGACAAGGTTTTGGTATGAGCGGCAGGGCCATCTGCGCGGAGGGATTGGGAAAGAGCTTCCTCATGAGCGCGCGCGAGGAGCGCGGGACCCTTCTGGCGGCCGCGCGGCGCTGGGTGACCGGGAATTCGGCTCATCGCGTGCTCTGGGCCCTGCGCGGCGTGGACCTGGATATCCAGAAGGGGGAGACTTTCGGCATCATCGGGCCCAACGGCGCGGGCAAGAGCACTCTGCTCCTGCTCCTGGCCGGGATCCTGGCGCCGAGCGAGGGCCGCGTCGAGGCTTGCGGCAAGGTGGACCCGTTCTTCCAGCTCGCGGCTGGCCTTCAGGGGCGTCTGAGCGTGATGGACAATCTCTCGCTGTGCTCGGCGCTGCTCGGCATGTCGCGCAGGGATTTCCGCGCGAAGCTGGGCCGGATCGTGGAGTTCTCCGGGCTGGGGGATTATCTTTACGCCTGCTACGGGGAGCTTTCCACGGGGATGGCCGCGCGCCTGCCGTTCTCCGTGGCCGTGCACGCGGACTTGGACGTGCTCCTGCTCGATGAGATGCTGTCCGTCGGAGACAGGGATTTCCAAGCGCGCTGCTTCAAGGTCTTCGAGGATCTTCGGGCCCAGGGCAAGACCCTGATCATCGTCTCGCATAATCTGGAGCTCATCCGGAATTTCTGCGGCCGCGCCCTGTATCTGCGCGCGGGCGTCCCCGTCTTCTCAGGGCCTGCGGCCGAGGCCGTCGACAGACTGATAAAAGGCGGCTGACCGGAAAAACTCGTGCGCCAGCGCAAACCGCGCTGGTCCTGTGGCTGAGAGAGCCACCGCCCAAGACCTAGCCAGTCAGGGCGTAGCCAGTCTTGCGCCTGTCGACGGCGACGTCGAGGGTGAAGCGTAGACAGGCG
>JBAZUV010000007.1:0-127368 GCA_041661185.1 Elusimicrobiota bacterium | reverse complement strand
TATCGTGCATCCGGACCCGTGGCGTCTGGCCCGCAAGGCCTTCGCCTGAAGAGCGTCGTGCGGGAAATCCGCACGCGGCGTTCTGTGGGGGGGCGGGCAGGCGACTGCCCGCCCTACCCGATAGTCGACCTCAAATTTGTCTATGTCTGAATTTTTCCGGTGGGTCTTTTGGCTTGGGTCCAATAGGTCTGCGGACCCACGCGTCGAAGGCGAGCGGCGGTTATCCTTTAGGCATGAGTACGCGGCGGAGTGCTCGCGCCGGATGCTGCGCGTGCATCCTTTTCTTTGCTCCAGGGCTCGGCGCTGATCGCGCCGCCGCCCAGACTCTCAATCAGGTCCGGAGCGGCTCTGAGATCGGAGTCTTGCCGGTCATCGGGCTCTCGGCAGCCGCGGCGGTCCAGGATCCCGGGCCCGGCATCGGCGATTCTTTGGGCGGACCTTTCGGGCTCGGATTGCCTGCCTCCGCTCTTGAGATCAAAATCGAACCTGCTGCCGAGCTTTCTCACGGGATGATTCCCGCGGCCGATTCGGTCCAAGAGAGGCTCGGCGATCCCGGCGCGGCCGCAGTCCAGGCTGCGCATGCGTACCCTTCAGTCGGCAGGGCGCGCGGGATATCGGTCGCGGCGAACGATTTCCAGGCCGCGTTCAGCGGCGATTTCTCGGAGGATGAGCCCGGCCGCAAAGGATCCTGGCTGGGGTCTCAGTTCAAGTCGCTGCGGCGTCTTTTCTTCGGCCCAGGAGACTCGGATTACTGGGAGAAGATCGGGTCGGATCTTTTCGATCATGCCGTCAATGCGAACGCCGCGCGCGCGCAGGACGAGTTCGCGGAGACGACCTCCAAGCAGGACGGCTTCCAAGCCGTTCCCGGCGCCGACTACCGCATAGAGCGCAAGCCGGAAATGACGGTTCTTCAGAACCTGCGAAAGGAGGACGTCCGCAAGCTCATCGAGCGGCTCTCCCGCATGGAAAACAAGCATTCTCATGGGGTCACGATTTGTGAGGACCAGCTCTTGCGCTTGTTCTACGGCCTCATCCGGGTCGACTTGAATTTCGTGGATACGATCCCTCCGGATCGATGGGCGTCGATCCTCTCGAACATCGCCGGGCTCGCGGAAAAAGAGTACGGCGGCCCCGGACGCGAGCGGGACTGGGACGTCCTGATCGATCACATGCTGCAGAACGCGGTCAAGGCTCTTCATGATCAGCATTCTTCCTACCTGTCCGTGAAGCAGGGCTCGGAATTGGTGGCGTCGTTCCGTGACGGGGTTTACACGGGGGTCGGCGTTCATTTCCGCGACGGTCCTGGAGCCCGGACCGTGGCGCTGATCGCGCCGGGTTCCGGCGCCGAGCAGGCCGGCTTGAAAGAGGGGGATGTGGTCTTGAGCGTCAACGGGACTCCTTTGGCCGACCTGGCCGTCGGCGAAAGCGTCAAGCTTCTCCGAGGGCCCGCCGACTCGAACGTCCGGCTGGAGATCCGCCGCAAAGGGAGGCTCCTGAAGCAGCCGATCGACGTCCTCCGCAAGGTCCTCCCTGTTCCGAGGGCCTTTTCCAAGATGGCGGGCGAGGGCATCGGCTACGTCTACTTCCCCCAATTCGTCAAGAAGACCGCGGAGCAGGTCCTGCAGGACATGCGCGGACTTCGAGCACAGGGCGCGCGGTCGTTCATCCTGGATGTGCGGGAAAATCCGGGGGGGCTTCTTCATGAGGCGGCCGCGATCGCCGCGGCGTTGTCGAAGAAAGACGAACTCATCGTTTTTTTCAAGCGCCAGGGGCAGGTCGTCTTGAAGGCCGTGGCCACGGTCGACGGAGAGTTCTCCGATTTTCCCGCGGTCGTGCTTGTCAATGAGAACTCGGCCTCAGCCAGTGAGATCCTTGCCGCCGCCATGCAGGACAATCGGAAGGCTCCCGCGGTCATCGGCGGACGCAGCCATGGGAAAGGGACCGAGCAGATGATCTTCGACGCGCTCGATGGACGCTGGATCAAGCTGACGGCCAGCCGCTGGTTTTCTCCTCTGGGCAGAGGGATCGACGCTCAGCACGACCCCGTGACCGGGGACGCGATCCCGGGGACCGGCGGCGTTCTCCCGGACCTGAGCGTGGAAGTCCTCTCCGAGCAGGCCGCCAAGATCGCCGCCGGGCTCGTGAGGCAACTCTTCGGCAGGCCGCTCCTCAAGCCTTTTGTGCGGGACCTCGCGCTTGAGAAGGCCGTGGAAGTCCTTTCCGCGGCGAAGCGCGGCTGAGGGCTCATGACTTTTGCGCAACTCAGCGGTTGAGCATCCGTCGGTTCAGTCGAGGATGCGGAGCTGGAATCTTCGCATCACCCAGAGATGCAGGGGCGCCTGCACGATGTTGTAAAGGAACCAGGGCAAGGCCGGGCGATAATCGTGCAGGGCCGCGAGCACGCAGCCTGATCCCGGGATCTCCCGGAACTCCAAGCGCGGCCGGCCGGAGGCGCGGTTTACGGGCCGGGCCAGGAGTCCGCCCGTGATGTAGTAGACCTGCCGGTCCGGTTTGGGGCTGCGCTCGTGCGCGAAGCGCAGTTCCAGGAGAAGAAGCCGCGGCAGGCGCCAGTACATGCGGACGTTGCGGTGTTCGTCCATCTCGGCCTGCACGGGCCAGCGCAGCATCCAGGAGTGCAGCGCGCCGTAGCGCTCGGCCACCCAGCTCGCGTCGCGGCCGCTGGGCAGCGGCACGCGCTGGACCGAGCGCGCGATATTTTCCGCATAGCGTTTGCGCTTCCAGGATCGGGGAGCCTCATGCGCCCGTCCGGAGTCCGCCGCAAGCGCCGCGCGCACGGCGGCATCGAAGGAGAGTCCCGGGATGCCGGCCTGTTCCTGCAGCCGGAGGTCGCGCACGCGCAAGTCGCTGCGCATGCTCTCCAGGAGGGGGCCCGTGAGTTCTTTCGGGGCTCCCGTGATCTTGGCGAGCAGTGCGCTCCATGCCGCGGTCCCTTCGAGCGGGAGGCTGAAGAATATCCGCCGCAGTCCCATGACCAGCGCCGTGCGTTCCAGCATGCGGCGATAGCTCAGCATCTCGGGTCCGCCCACGTCGAAGGACTCGCTCTCATGCGGCGGACGATGCAGGACGTGGAGGATGAGCGAGAGCAGGTCTTCCAGGGCGATGGGCCGGCACTGCTTGTCCGCCCAGGGCGGGCAGGCGATGAGCGCGGCGCGGCGAACCAAGCGTTCGAGGATCGTCCAGGAGCTCCCTCCGGGGCCTATGACGATTCCCGCGCGCAAGGAGGTCACGGGCGTGCCGCGAGAGCCCAGGACCCTCTCCACTTCCAAGCGGCTGCGCAGATGGCGGGAGATCTCCGGCCCTTCCGGGAGCAGCCCGCCCACGTAGAGGATGCGGTGCAGCCCCGCGTGGGCCGCGGCGCGCGCGAAATTGTCGGCCAGGATGAGGTCCATGTCCTGGAACTCTCCCTGCGTCAGGCGGGCGGAAGGCAGCATGGAGTGCGCCAGGTACACGGCCTGCCCGGCTCCGCGCAGTCCGCGCTCGCACTGCATGAGCGAGAAGAGATCGCACTTGCGCCATTGTATCCCGGGAGGCGAGAATCGTCCTGAAGCCGGTCCGCGCGTGAGCGCGATGACGCGGGAGGGAAAGCCTTCTTTTTGGAGCCGGTCGAGCAATGCCCGGCCGATGAAGCCCGAGGCTCCTGCCACGACCACGGCCTCGCGCAAGGGGGGAGTCATTCTAGTGCTCCGACCGCATAATAAGCGTGGTTTTGAAGGCCCGAACATGAGGTGGATACAAGGAGCAACGACCGAAGATAGCTTGAGCTATCTGAGGGAGGCGCGACGATGGAGCCGCTCATGAGCGGGCCTCCCGCCTCATGAGGAGAATGTGATGATGGATGTTGAGTTTTTTCCATTACAGGCGGGCCGGGCGCTTTTCCCCGCCGGCTGCGTTGCTCGGCGCTTACAATGCTTCAGCATTGCTCGCTTCTCGCGTCTTGCCGGACGGACAAAATCGCCCGGTCAAAACCACGCTTATTATGCGGTCGGAGCACTAGGCCGGAAGCGCCGAATCTCTGAATATGTTCGGCCCAGTATTCGGGATGCCTCTGCCGGGAAGAAAGCGCCTCTTGGCGGAACTGCTTCCAGGTCAGCTGGTCCGCGGGCCAAGCCGGTTCATCGAGCGGCACATCCTGGAAAAGAGATCGGAGCTCCGATTGCGCCTGCGCGCGCTCCTGGAGGAGGTCCTGATAGACGGGCTGCGAGAGCGCGCGCGAGTAGAGCGCCTTCGCGTCCCGTGCGCCGCCGGAGCGCAGGTCTTGGAGATGCTCCCGCAGCGCCGGGAGATTCCCCTCAATCGAGCGGATCTGGAGGGCTAAAGCCTTCTCGCTGCTTTCCGTCTCTTTGCGCAAGAGCTGGAGCTTGCGGCCCAGCCCTTCGCGCGCGGACAGTATCTCCATGGCCGAGAGCGTGCGCGGCAGTTCAGTTCGGACCTGCTCGCGCATCTCCTGGAGAGACTTCTCGGACGCGCGCAGGCGGCGCTCGTAGCTTGCCGCGGGGTCCTGCATCTCCTCGGGGTCGTCGGCTAGCGCGTAGCTTCCCGAGAGCTTGAGGCTGTCCCAGTACGCATCCGGGTCCTGGGCGCAGCGCCGAGCCTCTAGGATCGTGTAGACCGGGATGCGCGGGTCGAGTTCGGCCGCGACCAGATAGCCGCTGAGCTTCGCGAGCGACTCGTCAAGGATGGTGCGCGAGAACGCCGGGACCAGCTCGGGCGCCAGGCGCTCCAGCCGGGCTTCGGAGGCAAGATGCTGGATCTCATGGGCCATGTTCGCGGCCAGGGTCGCGGCCGCCAGGTCCTGATCCTTGAATTCCAGGAATTTTCGGTTGAATCCGTAGACGCGGATCGATTGGATCACCTGTCCGCGCAGGCCGATGATCTGCTGGAGGTTGTTGCGCTCAAGGATCATGCTGTCGTCGTAGTCCTCGGCGCGTATGAGCAGGGTCCTTCCGGAGAGGCGGTATTCCTCGATCAGTTCCCGCAGGACGCGGCGGCCTTCCCGGGTTTTCTGCATGAGAAAGAGCGCTTTGCAGGCAAAGGCTTGCGCGGCTGAGGCATCGCTGCTTTTTGGGAGGATGCGGCCCAGGGTCTTGTCGAGGAATCGGCTCACGTCTCCGCTAAAGAAGGTCGAGCCGAAATGCACGACCTCCGCGATCTCTTTCCAGGAGAGCGGCAGGTCTTGCCCGGCGGAGATGTCCGAGGGATCGGACACGGGAGCGTCCGACTCGGAGCGCGCGGCCGGATCCGGCCGGCCGAGGCGCTGCGCGGGGTAGGCGGTCCCGGTTCCGCTCTCCGGGATGGCGGCCGCATCCGCGGAAGGGAGTCCCAGGGCTTTCGCCTGGGTCCGCGCAAATGAGAGCGTCTTTTCGCTGCGGGGGAGTTGTTCCTCGGAAGCGTTTGAGATTTCGCGCCCTTGCGCGTGCGCGGCCGTGATCAGGCACAAAATAGCGAGCAAAATCCTCATAGTACTAAGCCAAGCATAAGCAATATCCCTCGGGAAAGTGTAGTGCATCTTTGCCGGAAAGTCATCATGACAGCCTGCTTATATTAGTATGAGGCAAAAGGGCTGTCGGCGCCTGAGCATCCCGGGAATAAGGATATGGGCCCAAAGGCCTATGGCTGAGTTGCGCAAAAGTAATGGGACATCGGGCGCTCTGATTTTGGAGCGCGTCTCAAGTTGCTATGATGGGAACCCGGAGGTTGAGAACGCCATGAGCTCTTCCTATCACAACCACACCTTCCGCAGCGACGGCAGCCAGGATGTGCCGGAATTCCTGGCCGCGGCGCGGCGCATGGGCGTCACGGAGCTGGGCATCTCGGACCACCTGGTGCTCCATCCCGAGGGAAAGAGCTTCGAGTGGGCCATGGAGACCGGCTGCCTGGAGGCGTATGTCCGCGACATGCAGGAAGCCTCTATTGGCGCGGATCCGGTCCTGCGCATGGGCTTGGAGGCGGACTTCTTCCCGGCCACGGTGGAGCGCCTGAAGGTCCTGCTCGCGCCGCACCCTTTCGACTACGTCATCGGAGCCGTGCACTTCGCCGACGATTTCCCGGTGGACGCGGAGATCCCGAAGTGGGAAGCGTTAAGCCGGCAGGAGCAGCAGGCCCGGTGGGACCTCTATTGGGTGCGCGTGCGCCAGATGGCCGAGAGCCGCGCTTTCGACATCGCGGCGCATCTGGACCTTCCCAAGCGCTCGGGCGTGCGCGAGGCTCAGCCGGTCTCCGCGCTCGCTTGCGCCGCGCTCGATGCGATCGCGGCCGCGGGCATGGCCGTGGAGATCAATACCGCGGGCTGGCGCAAGCCCGTGAAGGAAGCCTATCCGAGCCCCGCGCTCTTGAAGGAGGCGCGCGCGCGGGACATCGCCGTCCTCATCAACGCGGACGCGCATCACTCCAACGACGTGGCCGCGGATTTCGACCGCGGCCGGGAGCTGGCGCGCTCCTGCGGCTACGATTCCGTGGTCCGCTTCGAGAAGCGCCGCCGCACCGTCGTCCCCTTGTAGCGGCGCTTCCCGGCTCAGAATCCAAGCTATTGCAAAGATATTCATTGACCATTAAACTAAGGGTGTAGTGCAACGCTTGATGAACACTCTTCGCTATAGCCGCCGCGTCCTCTGCCTTGGCGCCTTGCTGCTGCTCGCCGCGGGCTGCGCCGCGACGACTGCGCGCGAACCTCGGCCGACGGGGAAGATCCCGCGGATCGTCGCCGTTCCGTTCAAGCATTGGAAGGGCCCTTACTTCGGCGAGAGTTGCCGAAGGGATTACGTCCAGAAAGTCCGGCGCGTCCTGAAAGACCGCGCGGCCTTCGTGGACCCCGCGCGGGTGCGCGAGGAGATCCGCGAGTCGGCCGGGGGGGCGGATTTCGAACTCTCCGAGAGTTCCGGACTCGCGCTCGCCAGAAGGCTGGATGCGGACGCGGTCCTTTTCGGGGTGTGCAAGCCGCAATCGGTCGCCGTCTGCCTCCTGGAGGCCCAGGGGGGCAGGATCCTTTTTGACTCGGGCATGCCCGTCCTCGGGACGAGCCCGGACTACGCGCTCTTGAAGCTCGCCGAGCTCCTGCGCGAGCGCTGGCCGAGCCTTTACGGAGCCGCAGACTCGAGCGGGACCTTCCGCGGCTATATCCGGCCGCGGACGATCGCGGTCCTGCCCGTCATGAACGAGACTCCGGATGCTCGCGCGAACGTTCCCGTACGGGCCCTCTGTCATGAGGTCCTGAAGCTCAAGGGTCTGGCCGCGGCCGATATCATTTCCGTCGACGAGCGCCTCAAGAGCGCGTTCGGGAGCGCGGACGCGGACCGGTTGAAGTCCGTTCCCATGGAGGAACTCGCCAAGGCCCTCGGGGTCGATGCGCTCGCCCTGCTCAAAGTGAAGCGCTTCGGAAGGACTCCTCCGGGACTCTTCCAGGACCGCCGCGTGGAGATCGAACTGACCATTTTCAAGCCGGAAGATTCTCTTTCCTGGACCGCGGCGGGGTTCGGCGGCAAGCGGGGCCTTCGGGTCAATCCCGGCGAGATCGTTCAGGGATTTTTCACCATGCTGGCCCAAAGAATCTTCAAGGACTCGCCCGATACTCCTTATAAGACGGAGATCGCCGAGGCTTTCGACTTCATCTGGAAGCAGCTGCCGACCTGGCTGCAATAAAACCCGGTTCCGATGCGCGTGCCATGAAGACCTCCCGGACGGCGATATCGGTCCTGGCCTGGACCCTGCTCGCTTTCGCGTGCGCCGAGCTCGGCCTGCGCGGCGCGGCGCTCGCTTGGCGTCCGGCCTACCGCTCGTTTTCCCGGCCGGACTCTTTCCCGGTCTACGTAGTGGGAGAGTCCACGGCCTACGGCGAGCCCTTCGCTCCGAAGATCAGCTTCCCGGAGATCCTTTCGCTCATGTTCGGCGGGAGGCTCAACGGCCGGCCTTTGGAAGTCGTGAACCTGGCCCTGCCGGGGAGCAACACCGAGGCGCAGTACTGGCTGCTCCTGCGGGAGCTGGCCCTGCGGCCGAGGGCGGAGGGAGTCGTGCTGATCTACGCCGGGATCAACGAAACCGGGCAGGAACCGCCGCCGTCTCGCGGGGCGCTTTTGGCTGACCGGTCCTGGCTTCTGTCCCGCTTCGCCTGGCTGCTGCGCGGGCGCGGGTGTTTGGGGCTGGACTACGAGCACCGCCTGGCCAAGCTGGCGGCCCTGGGGCGCGGCTATGGGTATCCGGTCGTGCTCTCCACGCTGGCGGGCAACGTCAAGGACTTCCAGCCGGACGTCTCCCGGGAAACGATAGACGACCCGGAGCGCTTTGCGGCCTACGCGCGGGCTAAGCTGGAGGAGAAGCGCGGCCGTTGGCGCGCGGCCGAGGTCCTTTACGCCGGGCTGGCCGTCGACGGGGAAGACCCCGGCATACTGCATCGCCAAGCGCGTTGTCTCCTGGAACTGGGCGAATACGCGCGGGCGCGGGAGCTCTTCCAGCGGGCCGTGGATTACGGCGGCACCAAGCGGCCGACTGCTGCGCAGGACCAGTCCATCCGCCGAGTGGCGCTGCGCTGCGGCGCCGCTCTGGCCGATTCCCGGGCCGTCTTCGAAGCCGCCGCCGTGCACGGTCTGCCCGGCCGCGATCTCTTCACGGATGCCCACCATCCGAATGTGCGCGGCTATCTTCTGCTGGCCGGAAGCTTTGCGCGTTCGCTTTCCCGCCTCTACGGGGTTCCCTTGGTCCTGGGCCGGCTTACGGAGGCCGAGGTCCGTGAAAAGACCGGGTTCTCGCGGCAAGACCAGGACGAAGTCTACGCGTCCCGCTTCATATGGTTCTGCGGAGAGGCCTATCATCGAGGGGATCCCGAGGAAACCCTGCGCACGGCCCGGCGCTATCTGGAACTTGCGGAGCGCGGCTGCGGCCGCCGCTTGCCGGCCTACCGATTCCTGCTGGCTTTGGCCGCGCGAGACCTAAACGGCATCCGGCGCGGCTTGGCCGACCAGGACGCCGTTCGATCTGATCGCGAGCGCCTGGGCTTTTTGGGCTGCAATGCGGAGTGGACCGCGCAGCTGGTCAAGGACGCGGGGCTGCCCAAGGACCTGGAGTCCCAAGCGCAGAAGCTCATGGACTTTGCCGCGGCCGTCTCCTCCTGCGGCCTTCACAAGTCTTCCCTAAATAAGGTCCACGTTCCCAGATCCTCCGGTAAGTCGTAAATCAGCGCGCCGAAAGCCTCGGTCCCCGTCTTCCGGGTACGCGCGCGGCCGTGTGCCGCACGCTCTGTGCTCGCTCGCCCTCTCCTCCGGCACTGGCGATACGTCGGCCTTCACGCGAATGCCGTCGTCGCGGCTCGCTGCGCAGGCCCCTCCAGACGGGGACCGAGGCCTCCGGCGCCGTTCTTCGGCGCCTCTACAGAAGGCTGCAGCCCAAAGCGCAGGCCGACCTTATCAAGGGATCGAGACACGGCGAGGGACGCTCCGTCTCCCATCTGGAGGGGCATCCGCAAGGCGCATCGGAGCCGGCATTCGCGTGAAGGCCGACGTATCGCCATTGCCGGCGGAGTCCGTTGCGCCTGAGGACAAGAGGCCGCGCGCGTCACGCGCGGCCGTACCCGGAAGATGGGAGACGGAGCGTCCGTCGCATCGATCTACGGCTTACCTGCGGATTTGGGGATTTGACGTCCGCGGCCGGGAAATGCGAGACTAGGCATGTCGTCGGTTCTTTGAGCGTCGTCTTCCAGCGGAGGAACCCGGTGAGATTCCGGGGCTGCCCCGCAACGGTGATTCGCGCAGTCGCGCGATAAGTCCGGTCGACCGCTGGGAGTCCAGTCGTACCTTCGCGGGAAGGATCAACTCAGGTCGTGCCGGTGCCGTCATTCCGGCTATCGCCCATCCCCCGCAGGATGGGTTTTTTATTTGGGGGTGTGCAATGATCAAAAATCATCGTCGGGTATCGTCCGTCGTCTTGTCCGCATGTTCCATCCTGGCGGGAGCCGCGGGGCTTTCGTCCGTTCCGGGCCTTGCAGCGCGCGCGCGCGCCGCGGAGGTCGCTTCCATGTCCTTGAGCGCTCGGCCGGAATTCATCGCGCGCGAGGTGCTGGGCTCTCAGCGCCTGCCGGACGTGCGCTTGGAGGAATCCCGCGTGCCCGGGAACATCGCGGTTTTCACGCGCGGCGATATCGAAAAGTCCCAGGCCCGGACCTTGCAGGAACTCTTGTCGGGAGAGGCGGGGGTCAACTCCTTCGACAGCGCGGGAAACTCCTTTCAGCAGACCGTGGACCTGCGAGGCTTCAATGCCCAGCCCGTCCCGGCGACCGCGGTCGTCGTCGACGGGGTGCGGGTCAATGAGAACGACATGGGCCAGGTCAACTGGCAGCTCCTGCCCGTGGAGAACATCGAGCGCGTCGAGATCCATCCCGGGCCCTCGACGCTTTACGGGAAGAACGCCTTGGGCGGGGTCATCCATATCACGACCAAACGCGGGGCAAAGGATTTCCTGGCCGAAACGGGCATGGGCTACGGCAGCCACAACCGCAGGAAGGGCTGGGTCCAGATATCCGACACCTTGGCCGGGTTCGACTATCTCCTGTCGGCGACCAAGGAGAACGACAACGGCTACCGGACGAACTCGGATGCGAGCGTGGGCACGATGCTGGGCAAGCTGGGCTATCGCATAGATAAACGCTCGGATGTCTCGGTCGCCTACACGCGCGCCGATGACCGGCTCCAGCAGCCCGGCTCCCTGACCGCTTCCGAGGCGGCGCAGGACCCGACGCGCAACGTCTCCGCGGTGGAGTCGATCTCCAAGCTCGATATGTTCACCTACAACCAGCGACAGGCCCTGCCGTGGGACTTCTCCGCGGCGTTCAACGGATACCTGCGCAATCGCCGGGAGGCCACTCCGCGCAACAAGAGCCGCAGCGGCTCTCTCTCGAACTTCCTGGCGGACATGAAGTCGCAGGGACTCACCGGGCAGCTCAGTCGGGACTCCGAGGTCTTGGGACTCAGGAGCGTGCTCACGGCGGGCGCGGAGGTCTCGCGCAACGACGCGCGCTCCGAGGGGGCCGGTGTCGGATGGGGCAGCAAGACCTTCGCGCGCGACGAGTCCCTCGGGGTCTTCGCCCAGAGCGTGCAGGACCTAATCGCCGACAAGCTCATCCTGACCGCGGGTGTCCGCTACGATCAGAGCAAGGTCCGCTTCGAATGCCGGGGCGATTACGCATGCGCGGGATACTCCGCCTCCGTCGACGAGGGCGAGCAGCGCTTCCATCGGACCAATCCGCGCGTGGGGATCAACGTCAACTTCACGGAGGACGCGGGAGGCTATGCCTTGTACTCCGAGGCCTTCCGCGCGCCCACGGTCAACGAGGTGTCCGCTATCGGCCCCTTCACGACCAGCGTGCTCAAGCCCGTGAAGGCGCGCAACTATGAGGTAGGGGCCAAGACCGCCTTGGGCGATGAGGCTCAGCTGCATGCGGCCGCGTTCTTGGAGGACGTGCAGGACGATATCTATCCGGTCTTCGATCCCGTGGCCATGATGGGCCGGAACATCAACATCGACAAGACCCGGCACACGGGCGTCGAGTGGGGCTTGAAGGCGCGCTGGGAGGACCGGGTCGAGGCGACTCTGAGCCATGCCTACACGCGCTCCACGTTCCAGTCGGAGATGACGCTCGATAAGGTCCCGTGGGGAAACACGCAGCAGGTCCAGAAGGGGGACCGTTTGCCCATGGTCCCGGAGCATCGCGTGAGCGCGGGACTGAGCGTTCATCCCGCGCAGGGCTGGACCGCGTCCGCCGACGGGCTCTGCGTGGGGGGACAGCGGATCTTGGGCGATGAGAGCAATACGGAGGCGCCGATTCCGGCCTACTGCACCTTCGGCTTGGGCGGGTCCTATGAGCGCTCGGGCTGGAGGGTCTTTCTCAAGGGGAGCAACATCCTGGACCGCAAGTACATCTCGCGCGGCATCATGAGCACGAGCGGGGGCGCGGCGGAGCGCTTCATGGTCCCGGGGACCGGGGCCGCGGTGTTCGGCGGGGTGAGCTGGCGCTTCACGATGGGAGAGGAGCGCTCATCCTTGGCGCTCAAGGACGAGGACGGCGCGCGAGATCGCCGAAAGCCAGAAGCGTTTTGAGGGCTGAACCCCGGCTAGGTTTCGTATTCTCGGGACATGGTTCGGAAGACCTTTTCTATCTCCTTCCAATGGCCCAGGACGCGAGGGTCGTCGAGCGGGACCGCGGATTCGACGAGATGCTTCGAGTCGATCTCCGCGGTCCCGTCGGCGTTCATGGCCTTTACCGGAGCTTGGCTGAGATGGACTTCCAGGATGGCTCCGTTCGGGGCGATGACATATTGATACTGCTCGAGCATGAGCTTCCCGGCCGCATCGGGAGACACGCGTTCGTGCAGGCAGTGCATGCGCAGGAATTCGGTCCGGATGACCGCGAAGCGGAGCGGCGGGTTTTTGGAGGGGGCCGTTTCCTCCAGAGGGCGGATCAGTATCCGG
The DNA here is from genome assembly GCA_041661185.1 of Elusimicrobiota bacterium. Taxonomy (GTDB): domain Bacteria; phylum Elusimicrobiota; class Elusimicrobia; order UBA1565; family UBA1565; genus JBAZUV01. The sequence continues at coordinate 114,897 of JBAZUV010000007.1, read as the reverse complement.
ATGAGATACTGGTCTGAGACGCCGCTCTTGGGGTCCTGCGTCTGATGGATGTATTGGCGCCAGAAAGCGTCCTTGCCTTCTTTTTCCGCAGCGACCTCGATTCCGTTTTCGTTTAAGCGATGGACGAGCTCTGAAACAAATCCCTTGTCGATATGGGGAAACGCTTTCTGATCCGCGGGAGCCGACGACTGCCGCTTGAGCGCTTTCATGCGCTTTTGGATGTCCGAGAGCATGTCGTGGTCGAAGAAGAAGACTTGCGCGTGCGCCTGGCTCAGCAAGAGCACGAGGGCCGGCGCAAGGAGGAAGAGCGCCTTCATGGCCAATAGGATAGCGGAGGTTTCCTTTTTTCGCCAGGGGCCGGGCAGCCGCGATTACTGGAATATCGAGGCGGAGAAGGAGACTATGCCTCCGGCGGGGTCGTCGGCCTGGCCGTAGCGCAGGAGCTTCCCTTGCTTGGCGCCGAGCGCCTTCATCCAGCGCAGGGCCGTGTAGAGCGCGGAACTGCCGCAGACGTGCCTCCAGGATCCTTCCACGGCTGAGGAAAGATAGAATGCGTCCGCGTCCAGGGCGAATGCTTTCTCAAGTGTCGCGCGGTCTTCTGCCTCGACCTTTTTCCTGAGCGCGTCGTCGAGCTTGAGCTCGTCTCCGAACTTCGGGCCCACATGCGCCAAGTCCACGGCCGCGAGCACCAGGATGCGCTGCGTCTTCGCGCGTTCGGCGAGCCTTCGGCCGATAGCCTCGATGGCGGTCTCCATGGTCTGCACGGAGGAGGGGGCGTTCTTGGGGCAGAACCGCTCGAAAGAAGACGTCAGGATCGGCAGCCAGGGCGGCGCCGCGTCGCGCCAGAGCGATTTGAGCCAGAGCGCCTGGAATTCCAGGGAATGCTCCTTGCGGTGAGCCCATTCGTCCTTGCAGGGATCGTACCAGAGCAGGTCCTTGAACTCCGCGAAAAGTTCCGCGCTCGCTTTCATGGGACCGTAAGGCGTCTCGTAATCCTTGGCCGTTAGCGTCCAGGGGGAATCCGGCGAGACATGCGCTACGCCGAGCGCCACGATCAAGTCCGGCGGAGGGCACTCGGAGAGCGCCTGATAGCTCCAGGCATAGGCGAAGCCTCCGCGAGCCAGATCGATATGGGGCGCCACCAATCCTTTCGGGGTCTGCGGCGAAGACGGCTTTGGGGACAAGGCTTTTTTCGGGCCTTCTGCGTCATGCAGGAGGAACTTGCCCAGCAGGGAGGAGAGCGCCGGAGCGCCGCTCGGATACGCGGCGTCCGCGAGCGCGGCCTTGCGCACGGGACTTTCCTGGAACTCCTTGAGGATCTTGCGGCGCGCATGGAAGACTTTCTCGGTCTCCAAAAGGTCCGCCTTCTCCAACTCCGCGGCCAAGGCGCGGATCTGTTCCGCAGAGACGGCTGCTTTCGCTTGTTGACTCAGGGCCTGCGCGATCTGCGCGGCGGTATGGCGGCCGTCGAAGATCGAGGCCAGGGCCCATCCCGCCGGCGAGACGGCCACGGTTCCCTGAGCGATGCCTTCCGGGTCGTGCAGCGCAAGGAACTGCTTGCCTTCTGCCTCGACCGGAACGGGCTCGATGTCCGAGCGCAAGGGAGGGATCGGCTGTTCTTTTTCCGTTGATTCCATTTCGGGATTGTACTCAATTGGACCCCCATGAAGGTTCCCCATAGGACCTAAATGAAAACACGCGGGAGCGTGTATACTATTCGCGCCGAGATGACGACAGAAAGATGACACGGTTGGTCGGGGCGTTCCTCGCTCTGATATTGATCGTTGTTGAGCCTGGGCCACAAGCCTTCGCGGCCATGGCTCACGCCGTTGTTCCTGCCGCGGCCGGGCTCGTTCCCGTCACCGTCCCCGTCGTTGCCGTGATCCCGGCCGCAGATAGTCCTCTTCAGTCCGGGATGCTTCCGGTCCTCAAAACTCCGCCGCTTCTCCCGCATAGTGATGTCCCGTCGGCGAAGGGATATCCGCTCCTGTTGCGGAGCGAGGTCCAGGCTTCCGTCTTGATCCCGGAGGGCCGGTCGACCTCTGAGGGCGTTGCTCTCGACCTTCCTTCGCGCGTAGTCGCCGTAGGCGGAGATGTTTCTTTGGCCGGTCTCGACGAGGACATTCCGTTCGGGAAGCCCTTGCCGGTCGGAGCGCAGAGCGAAGCCGCGTTCTCGAAAGAGGGGACTGCGGTCGAATCCTTGGGATTCCGCGGCCGGCGGCTCGGCGGAATAGAGCGCCGCGTGCGCGAGCTTCTGCATGCGTTCAAGGCGAAGAGCGTCGGGAACTTGGATATCGAGGATGTTTCGCGGGAAGTCCTCTCGCGTCAGTCCCTGCTTTCGTCGACGGGTTCCGGGGGAAAGCATTTTTCCGAGCCTCGTCGGCTGCGATATGCCGACGAGCAGATAAAGTCCGATGATGAGACGGTCCATTCGAAGCCGACTCAGCCGTTGCAGACGACGCGGCAGTATTCGGCGCAGAGTCCCTCTATCCAGCCGAGCATCGGGATCGGCAAGCCTGCCAAGGACATCCTGGCTTCCTCTGCTTCTTTATGGGTCGCGGGCACGGTCTTGGAGTGCCTTGGACCCGTGCTGGCCCAGAAGCTTGCCGGAGACTTTTCGGTTGCCGGGATAGTCTTCGTGGTGGGTTCCTTTTGCGGACAGATGCTCGCGGCAAGGCTCATCGGCCGCTTCGGCCTGCGCAGGACCTACGGCAGCGCCCTGCTGCTCGGAGCGGCGGCGGGCGGCGGCATCCTGCTTTCGTACATGGCGTCCAGCCTTAGCCTGTTCTTGGGCAGCTACGCCCTTTACAGCGTTGCGCACGGCCTGTGGTGGAACGCCAATGAGGTCGCGGCTCCGCATGTCATCGGGCACGACCGCGCCAAGCTGGAGAGCTTCTGGGGCTGGGACAGTCTTGTCTGCGATGTCATAGGCGCTGTTTTGAGCATGGCAACGGGCCTGTTCGCGGTCGCGGAGGGCTTTCTTCCCGCCCTGTCCGTGGTGCCCGCGGCGTTCCTGCTCTCCTGGATATTGGCGGCCAAGGGCTTCCGTCTTCTCGGAGAAGATGAGCGTCCGCATTTCGCGGATGACGCGGTTCAAGAGAGCCTTTTGAGCGTTCTGCGCCGCGGGGCCAAGATCGTCTTTTCCAACCCGGCCCTGCGCTCCGTGTTGTGGGCCTGCGCGGGATATGCCGTGCTCTCTCCGCTCATCTATAAGATGCTCGCGCCGGCGTTCGCTTTCTTTCTGATGGGGGCCGCGGACTCCGCGGGCGTTGCGGCCGTTGAGGGGCTTATTACGGGCTTCTACGGCTTAGGCGGGATGCTCTCCGGCGCTTGGCTCATCTGGCAGGGCCGGCTCTTGGATCGCTATCGTCCCGCGGATCCGAAGGAAGCCGTGAACTGGGAGAAGCGCAAGCTCAAGCTCTCCCTATTGCGGTGGATGACCTTCAATGTGGTCGGGCTTTCGGCTGTCGCGCTCATGGCCCTTCCCCTGCCTGTCTGCAGCACGCTGTTCTCTTTCGTGCCGGCGCTGCCTTGGCTGAAGTATCTCACGATTCCGGCCTTGGCCATGCTCCCGTTGGGCATGGTCCAGAACTGCGCCCTGCTCAAACTGCGCAGCCGGTTCCAGTCCATCGTATCCGATCCCGAGGACCGGTCCGTGGCCATCGGATTTTTAGAGATTGTGACCATGGGAATGAGCGCCGCGGCCTTGCTTGCGGCCAGGCTGATCTTCGGCCTGTTCTCCGGGGGGAGCGGCTTCGCGGTGTTCTCTTTCGCCCTGATCCCGCTCGCCCTCTATTGGCTGCATCTGCGTTCCAAGGTCGCCTCCAGCCGCAGCTCCCCGTTGCCTTCGGCGCCAGGAGTCGGCATTCTATCTTCGTCGCCTCGGGCTTGACCCGGGGCCCAGGTTAACGGCAATTCCTGGGTCCCGGCTTTCGCCGGGATGACGCCTCCAAAGAAGAAGCCCCCGGCGGAGTGATCCGCCGGGGGCTCTTTTCAGGCCGGCCGCTTACTTCTTGCGGGCCTTGCCCTTGGCTACGGATTGTGCCGCGGCCAGGATGGCGATAGGCACGCGGAAGGGCGAGCAGGAGACGTAGTTGAAGCCCGTGCGGTGGCAGAACTCCACGCTGGCCGGGTCTCCGCCGTGCTCTCCGCAGATGCCGATCTTGAGGTCCTTGCGGACTTTGCGGCCGCGCTGGACCGCCAGGTCGATGAGTTCGCCCACGCCGTCCTGGTCCAGGGTCTGGAACGGATCGACCGGGAGGATGCCCTTCTCCAGATAGTCGCCCATGAACGCTCCCGTATCGTCGCGGGAGAATCCGAAGGTCATCTGGGTGAGGTCATTGGTCCCGAAGGAGAAGAACTGCGCTTCGGCGGCGATGCGTCCGGCCTGCAGGGCCGCGCGCGGAATCTCGATCATGGTTCCGACCATGTGCGGGATGCTCTTGACCTTCTTGGCCTGGCAGACCTCGGCATAGACCCGCGCGACGAGCGCGTACTGGTGCTGGAGTTCGGTCTCCACGCAGACGACCGGGATCATGATCTCCGGCATGGTCTTGATGCCTTCCTGGGCGAGCTCCACGGCGGACTCGAAGATGGCTCGGACCTGCATCTCGGTGATCTCCGGGTAGGTGATCCCGAGGCGCACGCCGCGGTGGCCCATCATCGGGTTGCTCTCTCTGAGCGCATGAGCGCGCTTCTCGAGCTCCGCCATGTCGATGTTCAATGCCTGCGCGAGCTCGCGCAGCTGCGCCTCTTGGTGAGGGACGAACTCGTGCAGGGGGGGGTCGATGGTGCGGATGGTGACCGGAAGTCCCTGCATGGCCTTGAGCGTGGCCTTGATGTCCGTCTTCACGTGAGGGAAGAGCTCCGCGAGGGCGTGCTTGCGCTCCTCGAGGGTCTTGGAGACGATCATCTTGCGCAGCTTGAAGAGCGGCTGCTCCGAGCCTTTCCCGTAGAACATGTGCTCCACGCGGAAGAGCCCGATGCCCTCGGCGCCGAAGCGCCGCGCGCGGGCCGCATCTTCTGGCGTGTCCGCGTTGGCTCGGACCTTGAGGGTCCTTACGCTGTTGCAGAGCTTGAGGAAGTTCTCCAGCGCGGTGTTGCCCTCGTCTGCGCTCAGCATGGCCAGCTGGCCCTGGTAGACCAGGCCCTTCGAGCCGTTGAGCGTGATCCAGTCGCCTTCCCGGAGCGTCGCTCCGCCGGAGTGCACGGTCTTGGAGTGCAGATCGACTTCCATGGCGCCGCAGCCGACCACGCAGCACTTGCCCCAGCCGCGGGCCACGAGCGCCGCGTGCGAGGTCATGCCGCCGCGGGCGGTGAGGATGGCCTGCGCCGCGCGCATGCCTTCCACGTCCTCGGGGTTGGTCTCCTCGCGCACGAGGATGACCTGCTTGCCCAGCTTGGCCCAGGCCACCGCGTCGGCGGCCGTGAACACGATCTGGCCCTTGGCTCCGCCGGGGCCGGCCGGAAGGCCCTTGGCGATGGGCTTGACCGCGGCTTCAGCCTTGGGGTCCACCGCGGGGTGGAGGAGTTCGTCGAGCTGAGAGGGCGTCACGCGCAGGATCGCCTCTTCCTTGGTGATGAGGCGTTCCTTGAGCATGTCCTGGGCGATGCGCACGGCCGAGGGGCCGTTGCGCTTGCCCACGCGGCACTGGAGCATGTAGAGCACGCCCTGCTCGATGGTGAACTCGATGTCGAGCATGTCGCGGTAGTGCTTCTCCAGGCGGTTGCGGATGGCGTGCAGTTCCTTATAGACCTGGGGCATGATCTGCTCCAGGCTCTGGAGGTTCTTGGACTGGTCGCTGCGGCTGGACTCGTTGATGGGCGCCGGGGTGCGGATGCCGGCCACCACATCCTCGCCCTGGGCGTTGACCAGGAACTCTCCGTAGAAGTGGTTCTCTCCGGTGCCGGGGTTGCGGGTGAAGCCTACGCCCGTGGCGCAGTCTTCGCCCATGTTTCCGAAGACCATGGTTTGGACGGTGACGGCCGTGCCCCACTCTTCCGGGATGCCCTCGATGCGGCGGTAGGAGACGGCGCGTCTGCCCCTCCAGGAGGCGAACACGGCGCCGATCGAGCCCCAGAGCTGTTCCTTGGGGTCGTCCGGGAAGGGCTTGCCCAGGACTTCCTGGATCTTGGCCTTGAACTGGCTGCAGAGGATCTTCAAGTCAGAGGCCTTCATGTCCGTGTCCTGCTTGTAGCCGCGCTGCTTCTTGAGCTGGTCCATGATCCGCTCGAGCTGGCGGCGGATGCCCATGTCGTCGGCCGGCTCGACGCCCGCGGCCTTCTCCATGACCACGTCCGCGTACATCATGATGAGGCGGCGGTAGGCGTCATAGACGAAGCGCTCGTTGGTCTTGGCGACCAGCCCCGGGATCGTCTTCTCGGTGAGTCCGCAGTTGAGGATGGTTTCCATCATCCCGGGCATGGATTTGCGCGCGCCGGAGCGCACGGAGACGAGCAAGGGGTTCTGCGCGTCTCCGAAGGTCTTTCCGGTCAGCTTCTGGATGCGATCGAGGCTGGCGTCGACGAGCTCGCGCAGTCCCTTCGGATAGGTGCGCTTGTTGGCCCAATAATGCGTGCAGAGTTCGGTGGTGAGGGTGAAGCCGGGGGGCACGGGCAGGCGCAAAGAGGGGTGTCCGGCCATCTCGGCCAGGTTGGCGCCCTTGCCGCCGAGCAGGTTCTTCATGGACTCGTTTCCGTCGGCTCTTCCGCCGCCGAAGAAATAGACCATCTTTCCGATCTTTTTGGCGGACTTGGGTGCGGACGGGGAACAGCACTTGCGGGACGCACAGCAGGATGAAGGCATTTGTTGGGTTTCCTCCTGGGAATTATCCGACGAGACAATGATAGCAAATCCAGCGATGCCGCAGGAATATGGCAAAGGCCGGCGGGGCAGATGCCCCGCCGGCCTTTTAGATGCTGAAACGGCTTATTTCGGAAGCTGCTTTTGTTCCGGGTCCAGGAAGACCGGGCGGAACTTCAGGCGGTTGAGCTTGCTGATCGTGCTGTTCGGGATGAACCCGTCGAGGATCAGGTACGGGAAGGGCGAGCAGATCTCGATCTTCTCGCCGCGAGCGCTGTGTCCGCCCACGCGGCCCATGGTCACATAGGAGTAGACCACCGGGATGGCCGGCTTGGCGAAGAGGCCGAGGTAGCCTTTCTTCGGGGTCTGCAGATAGGTGACCAGGGCATCGAGCTCCTGCTGGCTCTTCGCTCCCCATTCGGCCACGGCCGCGTCTTCCATCTTCGGGCCCATGTAGTAATGCTCGGGTGCGTCTTCCTGATAGTACACCGCGAGCCACACCGAGAGCGGGGCTCCGGTGTAGGAGATGTTCATCATGGCGCCGGACTTTCCCTTTTCCACGATGTTCTTCGCGACCAGGCGAGGTCCGAGGTAGGCCGCGATCTTGTCGGCGACCTCATTGGCCCTCTCGAGGGTGGTGAAGGACATGGGCAGGTTGTGGCTGCCGGTCTGGGATACGGTCGCTGCGGGCTGCTCAACTTCAGCCGCAACGTACTGGGGCATTTCGAACGCCTGGGCCGCGGCGCTGAGCGCGAGGACGGCCGCACAACTCAACGAGACTGCTTTCATTCTTGTCTCCTCCGTAGTTTTGCTGAGCCGCCGATCCGTCCGGTCTGCTCGCGATGTACGGGTCCGTCTTCGGGCCCTGGCATCTTGGGTATATTTTGTCAATGATCGCGGTCACTAAAAATAGGTCTTCTGGGGCAACGCGCGAAGTCTTTGGGCCTACGAGAAAATCGGGCGTATGGACCACCTCGTTTCCGCATCTCTCGACGGAGAGCTCCGCGGCGCATGCGCGCAGGGCCTAGGCCGCGGACTGCGGCGGTCCTATTTTTGATGTTGACGCAGATCAGTCTTTCTTGTTGACGGAAGGCATGATCATCGGCCGGAAAAATTCAGCCGGCCTCAAATCTGTCCATGTCTGAATTTTTCCGGAGGGGGTTTCAACACGGCGACAACCGCAAAAGAAGAGCCCCCTTCCCGCGTTGCGGGAAGGGGGCTCGAAGACGCCGGCTATTTCGCTTCCGGCGTGGTCGTCACGAACTGCTTGAGCCAGGAGTTGTAGTAGAGGTGCTCCGACTCGCCCCGAACCCACTCGCCCTTGGCCGTCAGGAGGGTGGAGAGGTATCCGCGCAGCGCGTTGTAGGCGGCTTCTTTCTCGCCTTTCGGCGCGTTCGCGACTCCGGCGAGCACGTCGGTCTGCACGAAGAACGCAACGCCGTTCTCCGTGTCTCCCATGCGCGCGAGCTTGGGATGCTCCTCGCTCTGCGTAAAGCCCAGCTCGTAGACCGGCATCTTCAAGTCCTTGCGGAGCGAGAGCACGACTTCCGTCTCCGCGGGGGTGAGCAGCCTGCGTCCTTTTTCGTTGGGGCCCATGCTCGCGGCGATGAAGGCCGTCTCGTTGAGGAGCAGGGTCTTTTCCTGTCCGCCCAGCACGCTTGCGGGGAGGAGGAAGAACTCCGCGTCCTTGGCGTCGGGAGCATCCTGCAGAAGGAGCAGCTGCCCCGAGCGGATCTTTTCGACGAGGCCGTCATCGACGAAGTGCGAGCTCCCGTCCGAGATGAGCACGGCGCTCTTCCCGCTGAGGAAGAAGTCCTTGATCTCCGCGATCATGTAGTTCTTCTGCGCCAAGGAGGCTTTCTTGTCCGCGTCCCCGCTCCAGGGAGCCGCGATCTTCAGCTTGACGTCGGTTCCGTTGGGCGCCCTGCCGACGAGGACCGGGATCTCCAGCATGAGCGAGAGTCCGCCGGCCTTGAGGATCTTGCGGTCAGACCAGGCCTTTTTCACGGCCTTGAAGCCCTTGACGACCGCGGGCCAGACCGCGCCTGCCCAGAGCGCGAGGCCGGAGGCCACCATGCTCATGATGAATACGTCTCCCTTGTTGCCGAAGGGCGTTCCGGCGCCGTTCTGGGTGACCGCGCGCTCTCCGCCGATGTAGACGAAGTAGAGCGTCAGCAGTCCCAGGAGCGCGATGCCCAGGTACATGGTAACCTTGTCGATGATCTTGTGGTATTTCTGGGGGACGAAGCCCATCATGATCTTCTGTCCGTCGAGCGGGCCGAAGGGGATCAGGTTCGTGATCCCCAGGAGATAGTTCATGAACGCGTTCACGCCCAAGAGTCGCAGGGTTCCGCTGACCCAGGGCATGGCCACCAGCCAGGGCGCGAAGAACTTCGTCGCGAGGACGATGCCGAGGCAGAGCGTGCCGATCGCGATGTTGACCGCGGGACCGGCCACGGCAACCTTGCCCATGGCGATCTTGTTCTTGACCTGGCCGAAGTCCTGCTGGACGTTGGTCGCGAAGCCGCCTACGGGCATTCCGAAGAGCATGGAGGTCACCATCAGGATGGTGGCGCCGATGGGGCCCGTGAAGCGCAGGGGATTGAGCGATACCTGTCCGGCCATGCGCGGCGTGACGTCTCCCAGATGTTCCGCGGTCAATGCGTGGCCCACCTCATGGAGCGTGATGGACTCCAAGATCCCCCAGAAGAGGAAGGAGCCGGCAAAGGCCTTGAAGATGAAGGAGGCCGGGCCGGGCACCAGTCCGGAGAGCAGGAACTTCATCATCTGGGTGATGGAGATCGCCGCGACCGTGGTCCAGGCCGCGCGGCTCACTTTGCGGATGAACGAGGGCTGGGGCGTTTCGGCGGACGCGGCTTTGACGGAGGAAGAGGACGGAAGGAGATTGCGGACGAACGAACTGAGCTTGCCGCTGACCGGGACTTCCGCCGAGGACTGCGCCGAGTGGTCCTTCACTCCGAGGATCGTGGACATGGCCGCGCTCACGAGGCCGTGCGCGCCTTCGTCGGAGGCGTTCCCCAGGGACTTCGCATCAGGAGCGATGGAACTCGGATCCGCCAGGAACTTGGCCGTGGCCGGAGTCTCTTCGGATGTTTTGCCGGTGAGCGCTGCCTGCGCAAAGGGGCTCTTGGCCGTGATCCCGCTTATTAAAGGAAGAGCGGCCTGATCAGCCGTTGGGACCGACAGGTTCGGCAGAACCGTCGGAGCCTTGACCGTTGAAAGCTGCGAGGAATCCGCCGCGGGCAGTTCCAATGTCTTGACCTGGCCGACGGTCGCGGTGTTTCCGATCGCGGGAATCGCTATCTGCGACGGGATGATCGCGGGCAGGACCGTGGTCAGACCTGTCGGAGCCTGCGCGCTCACCAGCTGGGCCGCGGCTTGGATCGCGAGCGGGCCGGGGGACAGCAGGAGGATGGCTGCGGCGACGGATGAAGCGAGAAGTTTCTTGATCATGAAGAGATTCTATAGCGGAACTCTGCGCAGGTTTATGGGTCCAGAGGACCACGAGGGCCCGGTCTTTGGGCCCCCATGCATCCGGGTCCCTTGACCGGCATCAACGATCCCGGTCAAGCCCGGGAGACGGGAGGCGTTATGACGGTCGGGCGAACGCAGCGAGTTCCGGCGCGAATCGGAGGAAGTCATGTTCCGCGTCGAGCAGGGAATACCCCTTGTCCCCGGGGGCGTCCGCATTGCCGACGATCATCCGCAGGAGATTCATGTAGGCCTTGAGAGACAGCAGCAGCTTCCCTTGCAGTTCTGAGGGGGCATTGAGGATCGAGTCCATGACGTCGATCCTGAGGAAGAAGGCCGGGCCGTTCTCGGTCATGGCGTAGCGCGCCAGGGCCGGGTGGTGTTCATCGGGAGTGAAGGCCAGTTCATAGACCGGCGTCTTGAGGGATTTTGAAAGGCCGACCACGAAGCGCGTCTCCTCGGGGGTGAGGAGCCTGCGGCCTTTCATGCCGAAACCCAGCATCGAGGCCACGGCCGCGGATTCGTTCATGAGCAGGGTCTTTCCCCGTCCTCCCAGCGCGGAGGCCGGCAGGATGAAGAAGTCCGCGGCTGAGGGGTCTTCTTTGTCCTGGAGAAGGAACGCTCTGCCCGCATGGATGTCGGCGATGAGCGCTTGGTCCGCGGAGCGCGCGCTTCCGTCGGAAAGGCTCGCGACGTCCTTACCGCTCTTGAGGAGGTCCTGTATCTGCGCGTAGGAGTAGGAGCCTGCGGAGAGGGTTCGGCCCTTCTCCGCGTCGCCCGACCAAGGCGCGGCGATTTTCATCGGGAGGCGTTTGCCGTAGGGCGCGGGCTTTATGATCGTGGGCACGCTCAGCATGAGCGCGATCCCGCCGGCTTTGAGGATCTTATGGCGGCGCAGCGCTTGAGCGGCCTTGTCCCAATACTTCTTGACCGCGGGCCAGACGGCGCCCAGCCAGAGAGCCGCGCCGTTGGCGGTTATGGCCATGACGAAAGGGTCGCTCGTGTTCGCGATCGGCGTGCCTGCGCCTGCCTGGGTGGCTGCCGTGTAGCCGCCCGCGCCGAGCATATAGAGGCAGAGCGCGGCGATGAGCGCGAGTCCGGCATAGAGAGTGATCTTGCGGACTATCGGATGGTATTTATCCGGGATGAAGCTCATGAGGCACTTCTGTCCGTCGAGCGGGCCCAGGGGGATGAGGTTGGATATCCCCAGCAGGAAGTTCATGAAGGCGGTCATGGCGACCATGCGCAGGGTCCCTCCGACCCACGGCACGGCGGCGAGCCAGGGCGCGAAGGCCTTGATTCCCAGGATGAGCCCGGTGCAAAGCGCGCCGAGGGCCATGTTCACCGCGGGTCCGGCCAGGGCCACCTTGCCCATGGCGGCCTTATGTTCGACTTTGTCGAGGTCTTGCTGGACGTAGGTCGCGAAGCCGCCGATGGGCGCGCCCGTGAGCACGGAGCTCAGGAAGAGGACCGAGGCGCCGATGGGACCCGTGAAGCGCAGGGGATTGACGGAGAACTGCTTGGCCATGCGCGGGGTCACGTCTCCCACTTTTTCCGCGGTCCAGGCGTGGCCGAGTTCATGGAGGATGATGGATTCCAGCAGGCCCCAGAAGAGCAGGCTGCCCGCGAAGGATTGGAAGACGAGGCTCGCGGGGCTCGCGGCGAGTCCTTTGAGCAGGAACTCGTAGGGGGCCCACAGCGAGAATGCGGCCGCGACGGTCCATGCGGTCTTCTTCGCGATGCCGAGGAAAGAAGGCTTGGGCGTTTCGACGGCCGGCCGGAGCGCGGGGGCGGCGTCCGCCGCGGGCAGCAGCTTGGCGGCGAACGATCCTGCGTTGCCGCCGGCCGGCACGGCTTCTGAGGACTGCTCGGAATGGTCCTGCACTCCGAGTATGCGGGACATGGCTGTTCCCACGAGGCCATGCGCGCCCTCATTGGAAGAGTTCTCCAAGGATTTCGCATCCGGAGCGACGGAGGCCGGATCGATCAGGAACTTGGCCGTTGCCGGAGTCTCTTTGGAGGTTTTGCCGGAGAGAACGGCCTTCGCAAAGGGGCTCGCAGCTATGATCCCGCTTATTAAAGGAAAGGAAGTCTGCTCATCCGTTTGGACTATCGGAAGACTCGATTGGACGCTCAGGGTCTTGCTCGGTGAAAGCTGCGAGAGATCCGCCGCGGGCAGGGCCAATGTCTTGACCTGGCCGACGACCGCGCTGCCGCCGAGCGCGGAAATCCCTGTCTGCGAGGGGATGATCGCGGGCAGGACCGTGGTCAGGGCTGCCGGAGCCTGCGCGTTCGCCATCTGGGCCGCGGCCTGGACAGCGAGCGGTCCAGGGGAGAGAAGGAAGAGCGATATCGCGACGGATGCGGAAAAAATCTTTTTAACCATAGCGATATTCTACGCGAATACATGAACGGTGTTATGGGTCTCGCGGCCCGAGCCCCTATGTCTTTGGGCCTACCTTTGTTATGGGCCTTGCGGCCGGAGTCCCTATGTCTTTAATGGCTGGGCGCTAAAAAGCCCCTCCCCGCGATGCGGGGAGGGGCTTGGTCCGGCGGCGTCCGCGCTACGCCTGCGCGGTGGTCGTCGGCTTGGCGGCAGGCTCGGCCGAAGTCTTGGAGTAATCCATCTTCGAGAGATGCTCGAGCTGACGCCAGCGCATGTTCACCTCTTCCTGCGCCTCGATGAGAAGGCGCTTGGCCTCCTCGGGGTGGCTCTTGGTGAGCATGCGATAGCGCGTTTCCTTGTAGATGTAGTCTTCCAGCGCGATCTTCGGCGCCTTGGAGTCAAGCTGCAGCGGATTCTTCCCCTGGGCGATGAGCTCGGGGTTGTAGCGGAAGAGCGGCCAGTAGCCGCTGTCCACCGCCAGCTTCTGCTGCTGCATCCCCAAGGACATGTCGATGCCGTGCGCGATGCAGTGGCTGTAGGCGATGATGAGCGCGGGCCCGTCGTAGGCCTCGGCTTCGCGCATGGCCTTGATGGTCTGCGCGTCGCTGGCGCCCATGGCTATGCGCGCCACGTAGACGTTGCCGTAGCTTGCCGCGAGCATGGCGAAGTCCTTGCGCGGCAGGCGCTTGCCGGCCGAGGCGAACTTTGCCACGGCTCCGCGCGGGGTGGCCTTGGACTGCTGGCCGCCCGTGTTGGAGTAGACCTCGGTGTCGAGCACCAGCAGCTTCACGTTCTTGCCCGAGCGCAGGGCATGGTCCAATCCGCCGTAGCCGATGTCGTAGGCCCAGCCGTCTCCGCCCATGATCCAGATGCTCCTGCGCACCAGCGCATCGGCCACGGCCAGCAGGTCCTTGGACTCGGAGTCGGTCTTGCCCGCGAGCTTCTTCTTGAGCTCGGCCACTCGGCCGCGCTGCGCCGCGATGCCGGCATCATCTTTCTGCACGGCGTTGAGCAGTTCCTCGCCGAGCTTCCCGAACTCGGAGGCGCGCTTCTTCAGGATCGTCTCGGCGCGCAGGTGCTGCGCGTCGACGGCGAGCCTGAAGCCCAAGCCGAACTCCGCGTTGTCCTCGAAGAGCGAGTTCGACCAAGCCGGTCCGCGGCCTTCCTTGTTCTGCGACCACGGCGTGGTGGGGAGGTTGCCTCCGTAGATGGAGGAGCAGCCCGTGGCGTTGGCCACGATCAGCCGGTCGCCGAAGAGCTGGCTGACCAGCTTGACATAGGGCGTCTCGCCGCAGCCGCCGCAGGCTCCCGAGAACTCGAAGAGCGGCTGCAGGAGCTGGCTTCCCTTCACCGTGCCCGCGTCCACCTTTGTCCGGTCCGATTCCGGCAGGCTCAGGAAGAACGCGAAGTTCTCCCGTTCGGCGGAGTGGAGCTCGGGGGTCAAAGGCGACATGTTGATGGCCTTGTGCGCCGGGTCCTGCTTGCTCTTGGCCGGGCAGACTTCGGTGCAGAGCTTGCAGCCCGTGCAGTCCTCGACGGCCACCTGGATGGTGAACTTCGTCCCCGCCGCGAACTCCTTGCCGCGCCAGTCCATGGTCTTGTAGGTCTTGGGCGCTTTGGCCGCGTCCGCGCTCGATGCCACCTTCGCGCGGATAGCCGCGTGCGGGCAGACCAGCGAGCATTTGTTGCACTGGATGCAGATGGAGGGGTCCCAGACCGGGACGTCCAATGCGATGCAGCGCTTCTCCCACTGCGTGGTGCCGGTGGGGAAGGTCCCGTCCGCGGGCATGGAGCTGACCGGCAGCTCGTCGCCGCGTCCGGCCATCATGACCGAGGTCACCTTGCGCACGAACTCCGGGGCCTTGCTGGAGACGACCTCCGGGCGGTGTCGCTGGGTGGTGGGCTGGGCCGGGACCTTGATCTCGCGCAGGTTGGCCAGCGCGTTGTCCACGGCCTTGAAGTTCATATCCACGAGCTTCTGGCTCTTGGCGCCGTAGCTCTTCTCGATGCCCTTCTTGACCAGCTTCATGTAGTCGGGAAGGATCTTCGTGATCTCGAAGTAGCAGACCTGCATGACCGTGTTGATGCGCGGTCCCAGGCCCGCTTCCTTGGCCACGGAGTAGGCGTCGATGGCGTAGAACTTCAGCTTCTTGTCGATGATCTGCTTCTGGGCCTCGGCCGTGAGGCTCTCGAAGGCCTTGTCCGGCGTCGTGGTGTTGAGCAGGAAGGTCCCGCCCGGCGCCGCGGCCGCCAGCACGTCCACGCGCTCCATGAGCGTCTCGGCGTGGCAGGCCACGAAGGGCGCCTGGCTGACCAGATAGGTCGAGCGGATCGGCTTGGGGCCGAAGCGCAGGTGAGAGACCGTCATGGAGCCGGACTTCTTGGAGTCGTAGACGAAGTAGCCCTGCGCGTGCAGGTCGGTCTCGTCGGCGATGATCTTGATGGTGTTCTTGTTGGCGCCCACTGTTCCGTCCGCGCCCATGCCGAAGAACACGCAGCGGCTGGTTTTCTCATCCTCTGTGGTGAACTTCGGGTCGTAGTCCAGGGAGAGGTGCGTGACGTCGTCCAAGATGCCCACGGTGAATCGCGTCTTGGGCTTGGACTTTTGCAGCTCGTCGAAGACGGCCTTGACCATGGCCGGGGTGAATTCCTTGGAGGAGAGGCCGTAGCGTCCGCTGATGACGCGGGGCATCTGCTTCCAGGTCCCGGTCCCGGCGGAGGCGGCTTCCTGGATGGCGGTGACCACGTCGAGGAAGAGCGGCTCGCCCAGGGCGCCGGGCTCCTTGGTGCGGTCGAGCACGGCGATGGACTTCACGGTCGCGGGCAGGGCCTTCAAGAAGGCCGAGGCGTGGAAGGGCCGGTAGAGCCGGACCTTGAGCACGCCGAGCTTCCCGCCCTTGGCGTTGAGCGCATCCACGCATTCCTCGACGGGTCCGATGCCGGAGCCCATGAGGATGACGACGTGCTCGGCCTGCGCGTGGCCGTAGTAGTCGAAGAGCCGGTACTGTCGGCCCGTGCGCTTGGCGAAGCGGTCCATGACTTCCTGCGTTTTCTCGGCGCAGGCGTCATAGAAGGGGTTGCAGGCTTCCCGCGCCTGGAAGAAGACGTCGGGGTTCTGCGCGCTGCCCTTCAAGGTCGGATGGTCCGGGGAGAGAGCCCGCATGCGGTGCGCGCGGACTGCGTCCTCGTCGATGAGGGAGCGCAGATCGTCGTCGGAGAGCATATCGATCTTGTGGACCTCGTGCGAGGTGCGGAAGCCGTCGAAGAAGTGCAGGAAGGGCACGCGGCTCTCGAGCGTCGCGGCGTGCGCGATCGCGGCCAGGTCGTGCGCTTCTTGGACCGAGGCGGATGAGAGCAGCGCGAAGCCCGTCGCGCGCGCGGCCATGACGTCGGAATGGTCGCCGAAGATGGAGAGCGCGTGCGCGGCGATGGAGCGGGCCGTGACGTGGATGACCATGGGCGTAAGCTCTCCGGCCACCTTGTACATGACCGGGATCTTGAGCAGCAGGCCCTGGGAGGCGGTGAAGGTCGTCGTCAGCGCGCCCACGGACACCGAGCCGTGCGCGGTGCCGGCGGCGCCGGCCTCGCTCTGCATCTCGGTGACGTTGGGGATCGCGCCCCAGATATTGGTCCGCTTCTCCGCGGCCCAGGCATCGGACCATTCGCCCATGTTGGAGGAGGGCGTGATCGGATAAATAGAGATGACTTCGCTCAGGCGATAGGCCGAGCTTGCGGTCGCTTCGTTTCCGTCAACGGGCTCTTTTGTGGACATGTCGTGTTTGGTCTCCGGGCCGATAGGGGGAGGCTTGAATGCTTCCCTGGCTGCCTCCATTATGCCAATTTCGACCCCTTCCACTCAACTAATAAGGAAAGCCTTGGCTGGGCACCAGGCGGCGGGGGATAAGGGTCTGCGGGTACCTGGCATGGGCTCCGCGACGCCCCGCCGACCCTTATCCCCCGTCGCCCGGTGCGATAGGCTGCACCTTAATAAGAAGAAGTGTCGCGGACGCAATCTATGGAAAAAAGGAGCAGCGGGAACCCTTCTTCGGCGGAGGTATTCTCCACGTCATCCCGGCGGAGGCCGGGATCTAGGAGTTGCTGGATCCCGGGGCAAGCCCTGGGTGACGAAAAGAAGCATCCTTACTGGTCGTTTATGGCGGTCTTGAGGATCTTGAGCGTGACGTGCAGGTAGGGCTCTCGGCGAGCGTCCATCGGGTCATTGCCCCTGAGTATCCAGCCAACACTCATGAGCACGCGCTTGTACTCGGGGTCGGCCTTGGCGAGCAGGTAATCGGAGTCTGTCCAGACGATCTTCCAGCCGGTCTCTTTCTCAAAACCCAAGGCCATTCCCAATAGCTTCTGATCCCATTTCGGGTATTCGAGTTCCTTGTATCGGCGGGCCTTGAGAGCCACGCGGTATGCGTCTAGGGCTTCTTTGATGTGGTCTGAGGCGAGGATGGACCCCGACAGGAGCGTTACGAAAAAGTCGAAAGTGAGGAGCACGAACATGTCGATCCCGCCGCTCAGGGCGAAAGGAGGGTTGAGGAACATGAAGATGTTCGCCAGGGAGAAGAGGAGTCCGTAGGAGAGCGCGGCCAAGACCAAGTGCTCGGAAACGGTCAGCGGATAGCGGAGCGCGTTCTCATTCCTCCAGGACATGAAGGCATGGTGCAAGGCTCTGCGCACCGAGAACCTTGGCACATCGGGCTGGAAGTCCTTGAGGACGAGCACGGAATCCTGTTCGTCAGGGGTCGCGGGGATGTTCAGGGTCGGCGCATCCAGGGCTCTGCGCGCGGCATCCAGGGCCAGGAGCACCTTGTCCAGGCGCTGGTCCGGGACCTTGCTCTTCTCGAAGATGTGCCGAAGCTCGGAGTCCGGCTCCAGGGAAGCGAGGATGAATTCCGCGATGCTTCCGGAGGATCCATGGATCACTTTCTCGTCATCTTCCCATGTGAGGTTGGATAGGGCGTGTTGCGCGTGGGTGAAGAGCAATTGCGTCTTCGCATCCGCGCGCTCGAGGATGCGCTTGAAGCGATGCTCATCGAACAGGCTGAAGGCTGTGTCATAGAGGGTATGGAAGAAGGGCTTCCCCAGAAGATAGAGCAGGTTCTGGGCATTGACTCCGGCGGCCAAGGGCGGCAGGTCCGCTTTTTCGTAGAAGAACTCAAAGATCTTTCGCGGGACATTGCCCACGCCGATGACGAGCGCCTCTCCTTGCCGCAGGGAAGCCATGCTCTTCGCGAAATCTGGGTCCGTGATGCTCATGACCTGCACTTTTCCGTTCAATGACCGCTCCCGGCTGATGCGGTCCTGGAGATTCCGGACGCAGATATCATTAAGATCCCAGAAGACCGGCAGGAGCACGCCTCCCTGTTTGAAGGATTGAGGTTTCTGCTCCTGGGCTTTGCGCAGTCCGAGCAGGAGCGCGAGGATCTTGCTGATCCCGTTCTTGGCCGGGTTATCATAGACCGGCAGGAAGTTTTTGCTTTCGAGCGCTCCCGCGAGCGATTGCAGGCCCGCGGTTTTCTCAGCGAAGCGCGCTGAGCGAGCGGTCTCTTGCGCGATGAACTCCGCGGGCTTTTCCGGGTCCGGCAGTTCATAGACCCAGGGCATGGGCTTGAGGCGCTTCGTCGAGGCTTTGATCGCGCTGCCGTCGGGAGCATGGAGCGATGCCTCGCCCCAGAGGAAAGGTTGGAGGGTCAATAGGTGGTCGACGTTGATGTAAGAGGGGGCACGTTGTTTGTCTGCCGCCGAGATGATTCCCAGAGGAATCCGCTGAGTTTTCTGCTGAATATCCGACATCGGCATGGCGACTGCATCCGCGATCTTCTGGATATTCGGGCCCGAGGGTTCGAAACCCGGGAGCACGATGTCCATTTTGGACTTGGCCGCGTTTTCATAGACCACTTCGAATCTGCCGGTAAAGCCCAATTCGCGCAGGCGCTGGAGCGTAACGGATGCCGCGGATTGATGGCCGTTGCCCGGGGCGCTGGGCACATAGACCCGGAGCATGGGATATTGTTGGAGGAAGGCGCCCACGCGTTCGCGTAGGCGAGTTTCGTGCTCAGGATCATTCCTTACGACTGTTTGTGCCAAGGAGACGTGCGCGTTTTTTTTGGCCTGTGTTTCCTGGGTGGAGCCTGCGATGTCCGCCTGTTTCTTCGAAAAAAAGTTGGTTCTTAGGGTTGTGGAGAATCGTTGGGGTTTCTGTCCAGCCTGTTCTGAGGGCAATTCAGAAGCGGGCAATCGCAATGTTTGAGAGGGGTTTGCACTCAGCGATGCGGGGGACCGGTCTTGGAAAAGATTGCCTGGAGTGATCAAGACAGGCGACGGGGTCGGCTGCGCCGCGGGCTGGGCGATCGTCTGGGCGAATGCGCGGTAGGCCGGCAAGCCCGGGCTTGAAAAGAAAAGCGCGATGGACAAGGCCGCCGCGCAAGCGTTTTTCCAAAGCATTCCCATGCCGTTACTCGCTGATCTTCTCATGGGTCGGCGAGTCCAAGACTCTGCGCATCAAGGGCTTTGCGGGTCGCATTCAGGGCCAGGAGCAGTTTGTCCAAGCGCTGGTCCGGGACCCTGGTCTTCTCAAAGATCTTCCGGATAGCGGAGTCTGGTTCCAGGGCGGCGAGGATGAAGTCGGCGATGTGCCGGGCGGAACTTTTGAGCATGTCGCTGCCGGCATTCCATGGGAGATCGGCTAAGGCATGCTGCGCATTGCCGAAGAGCGATCGGCTCTCATCGCTTGCGCGCTCAAGGATGCGCTTGAAGCGGTGTTCCTCGAACAAGCTCTTGGATTGTCTGTAGAGGGTATGGAAGAAAGGCTTTCCCAAGAGATAGAGGAGGTTCTGCGCATTGACTCCCGCGGCTAAGGGCGGCAGGTCGGCTTTCTCATAGAGGAACTCAAAGATCTTGCGCGGCACATTGCCCACGCCGATGACGAACGACTCGCCTTGCCGCAAGGCCCCGATGTTTTTCGCGAGGTCCGGGTCCGTGACGCTCAGGACACGGACTTTCCCGTTCAGGGATGGTTCACGGCTGATGCGGTACTTGAGATCGCGGATGCCGGCATCATCGATGGACCAAAAGACCGGCAGGAGCACCCCTCCGGACTTGAAGGAGTCCGGCTTTTTTCCCTGCGCTTGCTGGAGCCCGAGCAGGAGTGCCATGAGCTTGAGTATCCCGTTCTTGTCCGGGTTGTCATAGACCGGCAGGAGGTTCTTGCTCTCCAGCGCGGATGCGAGCGTTTGCAGTCCGGCGGTCTTGTCCTTGAATCGAGAGGAGAGCGAGGTCTCCTGCGCGATGAATGCCGAGGGGTCCTTCGGGTCCGGGAGATGATAGACCCAAGGCATGGGCTTGAGGGCCTTGTTCGTGTTCTTGATTTCGGGAGTGCCCGGGGCCTTGAGGGAGGCTGGGCCCCAGAGGAAGGGTTGGAGCGTCAGCAGGCGGACGACAAGGAGGCTGGACGGAGCAAGTTGGAAGTCTGAGGCTGCGACGATCCCAAAGGGGAGCTGCTGACCATTTTCCCATAGCGCCGACATAGGGATCGTGACCGCATCGGAGTCCGCGATGTCCTGGATGTCCGGGCCCGTGGGCTCGAAGCCCGGGAGCACGATGTCCATTTTGTCCTTTGCGTCGTTGTCGTAGACCACTTCGAGCTTGCCGGTGTAGCCGAGCTCGCGCAGGCGCTGGAGCGTGACGGATGCCGCCGATTGATGGCCCAGGCCCGGGGCGCTGGGCACAAAGACCCGGATCATGGGATATTGTTGGAGGAATTTCTTCGCGCCTTCGAGCATGCGCGCTTCCTGTTCAGGGTTCGCTTTGTCGACGGTTTCAGCCGGAGAGAGCGTGGAAGGCGTCGCGGTATCCGGGGCCTGTTTCGGCTGCGTCTTCCGGACCTGCATGCGGGGCATCGGCCGCGGCGAGATCTCTTGGGCGATGACCGAGCGGCCTATGTTTATGGAAGAAGGAGGGATATTCAGCGATGACGAGGGATTCGTGGAGAGCGTGCTGTTGATCTGAGCGATGCCGACGGCAGGGATGGGGCCGGCCGGTGTTATGGGCTGTGCTGCGCTGTGCGCGAAGGTCTGCGCAAAGACCTGATATGCCGGAAGTCCCGGACTTCCAATGAAAAGCGCGGCAGATAAGGCTGCCGCGCAAGCGTTTTTCCAAAGCTTTCCCATATTTAAGGTAAGGATGCCCCGAGGATCGTTCTCAGGCGAGGGACTTCTGGGGAAAGATTGCGCGTCGAAGGGCCTACTATGAAATAGGCCTTTTGGTGCCTGTCACTCAACTAAACCAAGGTGTTTGGCACCTTGGTTTAGTTGAGTGACAGGCACCAGCTTAGTCAGGCACGGAGCAGAAG
Organism: Elusimicrobiota bacterium; assembly: GCA_041661185.1. Lineage (GTDB taxonomy): Bacteria > Elusimicrobiota > Elusimicrobia > UBA1565 > UBA1565 > JBAZUV01. The sequence goes on along the minus strand of JBAZUV010000007.1, from coordinate 93,858 downwards.
GGTTCGGGGGCCAGGTAGTCGTTTGTTACGGCGTAGGCTCGGGCTCGGGAGCCGCCGCAGATGTCGGCGTAGGGGCAGGGGCCGCACTTTCCTTTTAAGAGCTTAGGATTGCGGAGTTCCTTGAAAAGAGGGGAATCCCGGTACACCGATGCCAGAGAAGCGCTTCGGATATTGCCTGCGGGCAGGGGCAGGAAGCCGGAGGGGCAGATGTCGCCGTTGTAGGCGATGAACACGAAGCCTTTTCCTGCGTTGACGGCCTTGGGCGATAGGCCGATGGAGTTGCGCACGCCTCTTGGCCGCGCGAGTATGCGCTGGATGCGGGCCTGCGGGTCGGTCAAGCCGCGGTCGCGGACCTGGGGACTTTCCGGCTCGGTTGGGTTCGGCGCCGGCGAGGGCTTTATGTCCGTCGCGGCCAGCTCTTTCTCGATGACGTAGCGGCGGTAGTGGGGGGCTTCAGTGAGCTTGATGACGAAGTCCACCTCATCGTTGAGCTTGTGCATGCGCTCGAAGGCTTGGTCGAATTGTTCCGCGCTGATGCTGGAGAGCTCGGCGCCTCGGCCGATGGGGATGAGGAAAAAGACCTCCCAGAACACGATGCCCAGGCCGGAGACGAATCTCACCATGTCTTCGAGCCGGTCGAAGTTCTCGGAGGAGAAGCAGGTGTTGATCTGCAAAGGGAGTCCGGCCTCTCGCGCGAAGGCGATTCCCTCAAGGGTCTTGGCAAAGGAGCCCTCCACTCCGCGCAGTCGGTCGTGGAGAGCCGCATCCGGCGCGTCCAGGCTGAAGGCCACCTGATCCAAGCCCGCGTCCTTCAAGCTGAGGATGCGTTTGAGCGTCAGATTCTCCGTGGCCGCGGGAATGGTTCCCATGCGCAGTCCCGCGGACTTCCCATGCCCGACGAGTTCTTCGAGGTCCGGCCGGTTGAGCGGGTCTCCGCCCGTGAGGATGAAGATGGGCGTTCCCATGTCCGCTGCTTGGCTCAGCAGACTGCGGCCTTCCTCGGTGCTCAATTCCTCCGGGTCGCGGCCGAGCCGGGCGGAGGCGCGGCAATGCTTGCAGACCAGGGCGCAGGAGCGCGTGGTCTCCCAGATCGCGAGGAAAGGCGCGCGGTCGAAATCCGTCGGCTGCGGATGTCCGCTCATTCGAATATCCTACAATAAAGCCGTGAAGGCGCTTTTCATTTTGCTCATCGGTTTCGCATGTCCCGCCGCGGCCTTGGGCGAGCCTGCGCGCATCGAGCCGCAGGCCGTGCGCGCGTCTTCTTCCTCCGCGAAAGCCGACGTCGAAGTCTCGACGAGCGCCTCGGCGCCGCGCGGACGCAGGACGCTCGGCCTTTCGGAAGCGTATCGCCTGGCGCTTCGCAGGAGCGAGGAACTCTCCCAGCAGGCCCGGAGCGTGGAAGAGGCTTGGGCGCGCGTCGATGAGCTCTGGTCCGCGGTGAAGCCGGCCTTCAGCCTCAAGGTCGGCGAGAGCTATCAGGACCGCGATGAGCGCGGCGTGCCGCCTCTTCGGCGAGACAAGCCGCAGGCGCAGGTGGCCCTGCATCAGCCGCTCTTCTCAGGCCTGCGCGATTTCCTGGCGGTCCGCGTGGGCCGCGACCAGGGCCGTTCCGCGGAACTGGACCTGCGGCGCGCGCAGGAACTGCTCTATGCGGACGTGGCCGCGGCCTATATCGACGAGCTCGGCATGATGCGCGAGATCGAGATCCGCCGCGCCGTGGTCGACTTGACCGAGGACCGCGTGCGCGAGCTCAAGGAGCGCGAGCGTATCGGCCGCTCGCGCAAGAGCGAGGCGCTCGCGGCTGAGTCCCTGCTCGCTCAGAACCAGGCCGACCTTAAGGACGCCCTGCGCCGGGAGCGCGATGCTCAGCTGCGCCTGCGATTCCTGACCGGGCTCGATGACGACTTGGCTTGCGAGGACGTTGCCCTGCATCCGGCCGGGAACCTGGAGGAGATCCTGGAGTCCTGCCGCACCCGGCCGGATATCGAGGCCCGGCGGCTCGATCTCGAGTCCGCCCGTCGGCAGACTTCGATCGTCCGGCGAGGCCGCTGGCCGGTCATGAGCCTTGATGGGAACTATTACCTGCGGCGTCTGTCTCCCTATGACTCCGTGAAATGGGACCTGAGCGTCCTGGGCGAGCTCCCGCTCTATCAAGGAGGGCGCGTCGGCGCGCAGACGCGTCAGGCGGCCTCCCGGGAATCCATCGTCGAAGAGTCTTTAGGGCTGTCTTTGCGCAAGGCCGAGCTGGAAGTCCGCGCCGCCTACGAGGAGCTGCAGGCGATACTTGAGTCCGTCGCGGCTCTGGAAAAGGCGGCGCAGCTTGCCGAGGCCAATTCCCGAGCCCAAGCCGAGGATTACCGCCTGGGGCTCGTCACGAATCTCGACGTGCTCGGCGCTTTGACCTCGCTCCAGCAGGTCCGCCTGCGCTTGGACCGCGCGCGGCTCGACGCGCGTCTGGCCCGCATACGTCTCGACGTCGCGGCAGGTTCCATCTGATGAAGTCCGGCATCTCCGATATCTCGATCCGCAATCCGGTCTTCGCGTGGATGCTCATGATCGGCCTCATGAGCTTCGGCTGGATCGGATTCTCCCGCATGGGCGTAAGCCTCATGCCGGACGTGGATTTTCCGATCCTGACCATCTCCTTGGGCTGGGAGGGCGCCGCGCCCGAGATCATGGAGACAGAGGTCGTGGACGTAGTGGAGGATCATCTCACCTCGGTGCAGGGCGTGCGCGAGATCACCAGTTCCTCGCGGCAGGGCTCGGCCTCGGTCACAGTGGAGTTCGAACTCGACAAGGACATCGACGTGGCCCTGCAGGAGGTCCAGAGCAAGCTCGCCCAAGCCCAGCGCCGCCTGCCCAGGGACATGGATCCCGCGGTCGTGACCAAGGCCAATCCCGAGGACAGCCCGATCATGTGGCTTTCCGTCTCCGGCGAGATGCCGCTGCGCGACATGATGACCTACGTGCAGGACCGGCTCAAGCAGCGCTTCCAGACCATCCCGGGCGTGGGCGAGGTCTTCCTGGGAGGGGTGCTCGACAGGAATCTGCGCGTCTGGCTGGACGCCGGGAAGATGAGGGCCAAGCAGATCGCGGCCGAGGACGTGCTCTCCGCGATCCGGCGCGAGCATGCCGAGGTCCCGGGCGGCATCCTGGAGCGTTCCGAGAAAGAGTTCAACGTGCGGACCTTGGGCGAGTTCTCTTCCGCGCGTGAGTTCGAGGAACTGCTCATCACCCAGCGCGGCGGACAGCCCATCCATGTGCCCATCCGCCTCAAGGAGATCGCCCGCGTCTCGGACGGGCTCTCGGACGTGCGGCGCATCGCGCGCAGCAACGGCGAGCGCTCCATCGGCCTGGGCATCAAGAAGCAGCGCGGGGCCAATTCCGTGGAGGTCGCGCGCCGCGTCGTCGAGCGCGTGGAGGAGCTCAAGAAGATCCTTCCTGCCGGGCTGCACATCAACATCAATTTCGACACCTCGGCCTTCATCAAGGACGCGGTGCATGAACTCGGCTTCAACCTCATCCTTTCCGCGCTCCTGACCTCGCTGGTCTGCTGGCTTTTCTTGGGAAGCTGGTCTTCCACGCTCAACATCCTCATGGCCATCCCGACCTCGATCTTGGGGACCTTCATCGTGGCCTATTTCCTCGGATTCACCCTCAACAGCTTCTCCATGCTGGGGCTCACGCTGGCCATAGGCATCGTCGTCGACGACGCGATCATGGTGCTGGAGAACATCATGCGCCACGCCGAGAAGGGTTTGGACCGCGTGGAGGCTTCCTCGGTCGGCGCGGGGGAGATCTCCTTCGCCGCGCTCTCGGCCACCTTGGCCATCCTGGCCATCTTCGTGCCCGTGGTCTTCATGAAGGGCATCGTGGGAAAGTTCTTCTTTCAGTTCGGGGTGACCATCTCCGTGGCCGTGATGCTCTCGCTGCTCGAGGCGCTCACCCTGGCGCCCATGCGCACCTCCCAGTTCCTTGATACGGGCGTGCACACCCATCCGATCACTCGCGCGGTGGACGCCGCTTTCCGCCGCCTGGCCGAGCGCTACCGCGCGGTCCTGGGCTGGTGCTTGGACCGGCGCTGGGGCGTGCTCGGGGCCACGCTCGTTTTCTTCATCCTCTCCGTGGGCATCGTGCGCCTGCTCAGGAAGGAGTTCACGCCTGCGCAGGATCAGAGCATGTTCATGCTCCGCTTCCAGACGCCCGTGGGCTCTTCCGTGGAATTCACGGACATGAAGTTCCGGGAGATCGAGAAGTGGCTCTCGGCTCAGCCGGCCGTGCGCAGGTATTTCGGAGCCGTGGGCGGTTTCGGCGGCGGGGACGTGAGCACGGGGATGTCGTTCATCACGCTCAAGCCGCCCTCGGAGCGGCCCAAGGGGCCTGAGGGCCGTCGGCCCACGCAGGGAGACATCATCAAGCTCGCGCGCAAGGACTTGGGAAAGATCAAGGACCTTCAGGTCTTCCCCGTGGACCTCTCCCAGAGCGGCTTCGGCGCGGGACGCGGCCAGCCCATCGAGTTCACGGTGCGCGGACCGGATTGGGAGCGCCTCGTCGAGCTTTCCAAGGACTTGAGGGCCCGTCTGGAGAAGACCGGGCTCTTCGTGGATATGGACAGCGACTACCGCGAGGGCATGCCGGAAGTCCGCGTGTTCCCGGACCGCGCGAAGGCCTATGCGCGCGGCGTCTCGGTGGAATCCATCGGCATCGCGGTCAACACCATGATCGGCGGAGTGCGCGCGGGCTATTTCACGCAGAACGGGCGGCGCTACGACGTGCGCGTGCGCGCCGAGTCCCAGGACCGGCTGAGCCCGGAGGCCTTGGAGCGCTTCTACGTGCGCAACAACCGGGGGGAGATGATCCGCTTGAGCGACGTCACCCGCGTGCAGACGCGCACGACCCTGCTGGCGATCATGCGCAAGGACCGCGAGCGCGCCATCGGGCTATTCTCGAACATCGCTCCCGGGAAGTCGCAGTCGGACTGCATCGCGGCCGTGGAGCGCGTCTCGCGCGAGGCCCTGCCCGAGGGCTACCGCGCGGTGCTCTCGGGGTCCTCGAAGACTTTCCGGGAGTCCTTCCAGAGCCTGCTCTTCGCGCTGATCTTGGGCATCTTCGTGTCCTATATGGTGCTCGGCTCCCAGTTCAACAGCTTCGTGCATCCGCTCACGGTGCTGCTTGCCCTGCCTTTCAGCATCTCCGGGGCCTTCATCGCGCTCTGGATCACGGGCACGAGCCTCAACCTTTATTCCTTCATCGGTCTCATCCTTCTCATGGGCATCGTCAAGAAGAACTCCATCCTGCTCGTGGATTTCACGAACCAGCGCAGGGCCGAGGGACTGGAGATCCGGCAGGCCTTGCTGGAGGCCTGTCCGGTGAGGCTCAGGCCCATCCTCATGACTTCCATCTCCACGATCGCGGCCGCTGTCCCGCCGGCTTTGGCCCTGGGACCGGGCGCTGAGACGCGCATCCCCATGGCGGTCGCCGTGATCGGCGGGGTCTTGGTCTCGACCTTGCTGACCCTGCTCGTGGTTCCTTGCGCCTACAGCCTGATGTCCCGACTCGAACGTATAAAACCAATAGGACCGGCTGCGCAACGAGTCCTAAGATCTATTCCGACTGTCTCTTCCTTATAATAATCCGCAGGTGATTTCCAGGGTTTCAGGGCCTGTTCGTACTGTTTATATCAATTAAATAATGTTTGCAGGATAACGATAATTTAATATAGGTCTTGCGTAGGTCTTGACAAGAGTATAAACAGGGCACACACTATGAACAGAGTGTAGAGTGCAATGAAACAATACTACGGGACATACGAGATCGCAGCCATCTGCAAGGTGGCTCCTCCGACGGTCGGGCGCTGGATCAAGGAAGGAAGGCTTTCGTGCTTCCGGACAGGGGGCGGCCATCAGAGGGTCTGGGCCAAGGACCTTAAGGAGTTCCTCTGCGCGCACAATATCCCGCTCCCCAAGGAACTGTCCGAGGTCCGCACTCTCAAGGTCGTGATCGTCGATGACGAGTCGCCTGTGCGGCTCGTCCTTCGACGCGTCTTTTCCAAGGCCGAGCCCCCGGTCGAACTCCATGAGGCGCAGGACGGCTTCGCGGCGGGGATGCTCATCCATCGGCTCATGCCGGACCTCGTGGTCTTGGATATCCGCATGTCCGCAGTCGACGGCATCGAGGTCTGCAGGGTGCTTCGGCAGGACCCCGCGTTCAAGGCTACGCGGATATTGATCATCTCCGGTTATCTTTCCGATGAACTCGCGCTTCAGGCCCGGCAGGCCGGTGCGGATGCGCTTTTGTCCAAGCCCTTCGAGTTGGAGGCGTTCTCGAAGGTCGTTGAGTCCCTGATTCCCGTGCGATTAGGAGAAACTCGGGGGGACGGCGATGTCTGAAACAACCGCGGATATCTTGATCGTGGACGATGAGCAGGGCCTTCGAGACTTGCTCGTCTTCGAACTGGGGACGCAGGGCTATCGCGTGCAGACCGCCTGCGACGGCCTGGATGCCATCGAGAAGCTCAAGCACGGCAGCTACCGGCTGGCCATCTGCGATCTGAGCATGCCCAAATGCGACGGCATGAAGGTCTTGGAGACGGCCAAGGCCCTGCACCCGGAGATGGAGGTCATCGTGGCCACGGGCTACGGCACCGTGGAGACCGCGGTCAAGGCCATCAAGATGGGCGCCAGCGATTTCGTGCCCAAGCCTTTCAATATCGAGGACATGCTGGCTGCCGTGAAGCGGGTCTTTGAGAAGGCGCCGGCCTCCGGTCCGGCGGCAGGGCCCGAGGCCTGCCGCGCTCTGCGGCTGGAGGCCATGGCTCAGATGTCCGCGGGATTGGCGCGCGTGATGAACAATCCTTTGACCGGAATCCTGGGACTATCCGAGATGCTGCTCAAGAATCCGTCTTTGGGCCCCAAGGAGCGCGAGGATATCGCCTGCATCTGCGAGCAGGGCCGCCGCTGTCACGTCATCATCGACGAGCTCCTGGAGTTCTCCGGCGGCGTGACGCTCACGCGCAGGACGCAGGACGTGCGGCCGCTGGTGGATGCCGCGGTCTTGGAGATGAAGGGGGACCTGGAGTCCGCGGGCCTGCGCGCGGAGGTGGAGCACTCCGGAGAGCTCTCGCCCGTCTGCTGCGACGGGCCGCGCCTGCGCCGCGCATTTGCTCAGCTCCTGGCCAATTCCCTGCATGCCGCGGATCCCCGTTCCTCCAAGGTCCTGCGCATCAAGACGTCCCAGGAGGATGGACGCGCCGTGATCCGCTTCAAGGACGAGGGCTGCGGCATCTCCGAGAACCGTCTTCCGCATGTCTTCGATCCTTTTTACAGCACCCGGATTTCCACGGAGGGCGTGGGATTGGGACTCTCCGCGGCCTACGGCATCGTGCGCAAGCACGGAGGGGATATCCGGGCAGAGAGCCAGGTCGGAGAAGGGACTTTGTTCGTCGTCGAACTGCCTTTGCAGTCTGTCTAGGCGGAGAGAGAACAGCGATGAAGAGGCGCGTCGGCGCGGTGCGAAGGAGACTTCTGGCAGGGGCTTTTTTCTGGGCCTGCTGCCTGGGCTCCGCTGTCGCGAGCGCGCAGAGCGTGGTCCTCTCCTATGGGACGGACTCCGGGCCTTACGGCGAGGCCTTGGCCGGGTTCCGCTCCGTGTTCGTGGATTCTATTGCGCGCGTGGACTTCGGCGGCGCGGGCGTGGAGCTTCCGCCGCAGACGCGGGTAGTCGCGGCTTTCGGCGAGGACGCGGTCATCGCGAGATACCCCGGCACGGCCGCGCTGGTCTACTGCATGGCTTCCGGCGTGTTCCCTGCAGCGGATATGCGCAGGCAGGTCGTGCGCGTGGAGATGCTGCCCTCCGCGGAGAAGGCTCTGCGCAAGATGAAGGAATTCCAGCCGTCGCTTTTCAAGCTCGCGGTGTTCTGGTCTTCTAAGAGCATGGATCCCTATGCGGAGATGCTCCGGGAAGCAGGCTCGCGAGCAGGCATCCAAGTGAGCTTTATCAAGGTCGCCCGTGTGGGCGACCTTCCGGACCGCCTGCGCAAGCATAAGGGCGGCTTCGACGGATTCTGGCTCCTGCCGGATTCGCGCTTGGTCGATGCCGAGGCCATGACCATCCTCAAGAACTTCTCGCGCGCCGGCAAGATCCCTTTCTACGGTCCCGCGGTCTCCTTGGCCGACAAGGGGCCTTCCGCGACCATCGGAGTGGGCTTTAGGGAGGTGGGGCGCAGCGCGGCAAAGTCCGTGCAGGCGATCTTGGACGGGCAGGATGTCCCGCCCATGGTCTTTCCTGAGGCGGTGGAGACCGTGCTCAGCCGTTCCGGCGCCGAGGCCGTCGGGCTCTGGGAGCGCGCATCAGAGAAAGCGGACAGGATCGTCCCATGAGGCTGAGGACGCGCTTTTGGGTCTTCTTCGTCCCTACGATCTCGGCTCTCGGAGCCGCGATCCTTCTTTTTTCTTATCATGCCGTGCACCGCGCCTTGCGCAGCGCCTTGGCCGCCAGGAGCGTCTCCTTAGTCGAAGGGCAGGCGGCGCCATCGATAGCGTCCTCCGATGAGATGGGCCTTCTGTCTTATCTGCGCGGCATTCAGGAGATCACCGGGGCCGTGGAATCCAAGCTGCTCGACCAGGAGGGACGCGCCTTGGCGCACTCGAACGTGCTGGAGAAGGGGAGGATCTATCCAGAGGGCTTCATCGCCGAGGCTCTGCGTTCCGAGGCCGTGACCTTTCGTGAGCGCATCATCGCGGGCGAGTCCGTCTTGGAGCTCGCCCAGCCGCTCTGGCGCGAGAAAGGGGCTTCCTCGCAGAAGGATTTCATCCTGGATGCGGGCCGTTCGGACGAACGCGTGCGTGCGGGAACATTGGTCTACGGCGTGCCCTTGCGCGAAGTGAGATCCACGGAAGGGCGGATATTGAAGGGAGTCTGCGGCATATTCCTGGCGGCTTTGCTGGCCATGATCGCGGCTTTCAGCGTCTTTTTCCGCAGCGTGCTGCGGCCGGTCCGCCGGCTCGATGAGGCGGTCAGGCGGCTCGGGGCCGGAGAATCGGATGTGCGCATCCCGGTGGTTTCGAAGGACGAGCTGGGAGAGCTTTCGGCCTGCTTCAATTCGATGAGCGGCAGTCTGGCCGAAGCGAGGGTCTTCCTCGAGGGGATATTGGAGAACATGGCCGAGGCCTTGCTCGTCACCGATGAGGCGGGGATCATCGTCCGCATCAATCCCGCGGCCGCGCGCTTGCTGGGCTATGCGCCGGAGCATCTTAAAGGGCAGCCGATCGACAGGGTCCTGCCCAGGCTTGATAAGGGAGAGGCCGGGCTGAGGAGCGCGGCGGGAGAGACGATCCCGGTGCTTTTGTCCCATGCGCCGCTCACGACTCGAGGCGGAGCTTCCTTGGGCAAGGTCTATATAGCAGCCGACTTGCGGGAGCATGAGCGCATCGAGAAGATCGCGCGCAACAGCGAGAAGCTCTCCTCCATCGGACGTCTCGCCGCGGGAGTGGCGCATGAGATCAACAATCCGCTGGGCGTGATCCTGGGCTTCGCGCAGAGCCTGCGCAAGCGCGCGGCCGCGGATTCCGTCGAACGTTCGGCCCTGTCCTCCATCGAGCGCGAGGCCGAGCGCTGCCGCGACCTGGTCCGCGACCTTCTGCTCTTCTCCCGGCAGTCCCAAGGAGATGTCCGGCGGGAGACGGGCATCAACGATCTGGTCCGCCAAGCCATGAATCTGATCAGCGGCTATTCCAAGCACAAGGACGTGGAGGTGAAGCTCGACTTGGCGCAGGACCTGCCCAAGCTCAAGCTCAACGGCGACCAGATGGTCCAGGTCATCGTCAATCTCGCGTCCAATGCCTTCGACGCCATGCCCGAGGGAGGGACGCTCACCGTGAGCACGGGCCTGCGGTCTTCTCCTTCATCCTGCGTGGTCCTGCGGGTGAGAGATACGGGCAAGGGAATCCCTCCCGAGGTCCGGGGGCGGATCTTCGAGCCGTTCTTCACGACCAAGGACGTCGGCCGGGGCACGGGGCTGGGGCTCTCGCTCGTGCACGAGATCGTCCAGAAGCACGAAGGGATCATCGAACTCGAGAGCGCGGCCGACCAAGGCACGACCTTCACCCTGTCTTTTCCCGTCTGAAGCATCCGTTATCTTCCATGTCGTCATCCCGGCGAAAGCCGGGATCCAGGAACACGCCATGACAGCTTTTTGCTGGATTCCGGCTTGCGCCGGAATGACGGTGAGAAAATTTCGCCGGAATGACGGGGAATAGGCGCAAGGCTTTTCGTTCGCATGGGCATTAATGTTTAATAGGCAGGAAGCTTCGCTGGGGACGCATCCATCCGGAAGGAGGCAGGACTATGGCCGTCATGACCGAGACCAAGGATTACGCCGCACGGAATTTTGAGAGTCTGCTGGGACTGCCGGGGTTCTCCGACGTTCTGCTCAAGAACCACTTCACTTTGTACAACGGATATGTGACGAACACTAACAAGCTCGCCGCGGCGCTTTCCCAGATGGCGCGCGAAGGCAAGACCGCGGAGCCGGCCTATGCCGAGCTCAAGCGCCGCTTCGGCTGGGAGTTCGGCGGGATGCGCCTGCACGAATACTACTTCGAGAACCTGAGCAAGACCGCGGCTCCGCTCAAGGCGGATTCGGCGTTGGGCAAGGCCCTGTCCGCGCAGTTCGGCTCCATCCAGGATTGGGAAAAGGACTTCCGCGCCTTGGGCGCGGTGCGCGGCATCGGCTGGGTCACCTTGGCCTGCGACCGCCTGGGCGGGCGGCTCTTCAACGTCTGGACCAACGAGCACGACGGAGGCAATCTCCCCGGCTGCGCGCCCCTGCTCGTCATGGACGTCTTCGAGCACGCCTTCATGCTCGACTACGGCCTCAAGCGGGCCGACTATATCGCCGCGTTCTTCAAGGCCGCGGATTGGACCCAAGCCGATGCTCGGTTCACGCGCGCGGCCTGACACTGCAAGGAGATATCGACCCATGATCACCCACGTCGAGAACGGCGGCCGCGCGAAGTTCGAGCTGAGGCCGCGCCGGGGAGTCTACATCGAGTCTCCGGAGCCCGCCTCCGATGATCTCTCGCTCTTGGAGGATTTCGACCTGGGCTACCGCACGCTCTGCGCCGTGCTCTATAACTACGTCCCGACCTCCGGGCATCCGGGCGGGAGCATCTCCTCGGGGCGCATTATCTCGGGCGTGCTCTTCGACGGCGCCGACTACGATCTTGCCGATCCGGCCGCGCGCGGGGCGGACATGCTCTGCTACGCGGGCGGACACAAGGCCTTGGGCCTCTACGCGATGTGGGGCCTGCGCGACGAGATGGCGCGCATCGCCCGGCCCGAGCTCCTGGCCGAAGGCAAGCGCCGCCTGCTCTTGACCGACCTTCTGGGCTTCCGCAAGAATCCGATGGAGAAGACGCCGCTGGTCAAGAAGTACAAGTCCAAGTTCCTCGACGGGCATCCGACGCCCATCGTCCCCTTCGTGTCCGTGGCCACCGGCGCCAGCGGCGTGGGCATGGGCGCGGCCGTGGGCTTGGCCTTGGCGGCCAAGGATCTCTACGGGGCCGATGCCCCGCGCATGCATGTCGTCGACGGAGAGGGCGGCATCACGCCCGGGCGCGTGGGCGAAGCCTTGGCGTGCGCGGTGAGCGCGGGTTTGGACAACCTGATCGTTCATCTGGATTGGAACCAGTCCTCCATCGACAGCGACCGGGTCTGCGGAGAGGGGGACAAGCCCGGGGACTACGTGCCTTGGGATCCGCGCGAGTTCTTCCAGCTCTACGATTGGAATGTGCTCTTCGTCCCTAATGGGCACGATATGAAGGCGGTCTACGGCGCGCAGCGCCGGGCGCTGGCTCTGCGCAACGGCCAGCCCACCGCGATCGTCTACCGCACCACCAAGGGCTGGCGCTACGGCATCGAGGGCCGCGCCTCGCACGGCTCCGGTCATGCCTTCGCCTCCGAGGGCTATCACAAGTCCCTGGCGGCCTTCGAGGAGCGCTTCAAGGTCCGCCTGCCCGCCTTCACGGGTGAGAAGACTCCCGAGAACGTGGAGAAGGTCTTCTTCGAGACGCTCATGGTCATCCGCGCGGCGTTCGAGTCCCGGCCGGAGATCGCCCGGGCCGTGGCCGGCCGCACGGCCGCGGCGCAGTCGCGCTTCAAGGCGCGCGCGTTCACGCCGCGTCCCGAGGCCCCCAGCTTGGAGGCGGTGTATGCGGCCTTGGACCCGGCCAAGCCGCCCAAGGAGTGCGACTTCGCTCTGGGCAAGGCCGCCAGTCCGCGCGGCGCCTTGGGCGATGCGCTGGGACATCTCAATCGACTCAGCCGCGGCGCGGTGCTGGGAGCCTCGGCGGATCTGGCCGGTTCCACCAATCTGGCCAACATCAACACGGGCTTCCCCAAGGGCTTCTATCACGCGGTGAACAACCCCGGCTCGCGCATCGCGGCCGTGGGCGGCATCTGCGAGGACGGCATGGGCGCGATCATCTCCGGGGTCTCTGCCTACGGCGCGCACCTGGGCGTGTCGAGTTCCTATGCGGCCTTCATCGCCTCCCTCGAACACGTGGCCGCGCGGCTCTACGGCATCGGGCAGCAGGCGCGGCGCATGGTCGATGGGAAGCCTTTTCATACCTGGGTCATGGTCAATGCGCACGCGGGCTCCAAGACCGGGGAGGACGGCCCCACGCACGCCGATCCGCAGGCGCTCCAGCTCCTGCAGGACAACTTCCCTCGTGGGATATCCATCACCTTGACGCCGTGGGATCCGCAGGAGGTCTGGCCCCTGGTCTGCGCCGGGCTCAAGGCGCGGCCCGCCTTGCTCTGTCCGTTCGTGGTCCGGCCCAACGACATAGTGCCCGACCGCAAGGCCGAGGGGCTCCCATCCGTGACGGCTTCGGTCAAGGGCGTGGTGCCCGTGCGCCGGGTCAAGGGCAAGGCCACGGTGGTGCTGCAGGGCAGCGGGGTCGTCTCGCTCTTCATGCGCGACGTGCTCAAGAAGATCGACGCAAAGAAGCTCCCGGTCAACGTGTTCTATGTGACCAGCACCGAACTCTTCGACCTGCTCAGCCCGCGCGAGCAGGAGAAGCTCTTCCCGGCCGAGCTCCGCCGCCATGCCATGGGCATAACGGACTTCACTCTGCCGACGCTCGGCCGCTGGATTCTCTCCGAGCAGGGACGGCGCGCGAGCCTCTATCCCTTCAAGCATGGGCTTTATTTGAGCAGCGGGGTCTGGGAGCGCGTGGCCGAGGAGGGGGGCATCGACTCCGCCTCGCAGTGGAAGGCGATCCTCGCCTGGTCCAAGACCGGCGCGAAGGTAAAGGCTTAGTGGCGGCTTTCTCGGCTGGGCCGGTTCCGCCGCGCTGGCGCCTGCTCGGCAAGGACTTCGTGCGGCTCGCGAAGTTCGAAGGCCGCGAGGTCCTTTGCGTGGATACTCGCGCTTTGACCCTGCTCGCCCGTGAAGCCTTTCGGGACGTTTCTTTTCTCTTGAGGACGCGGCACTTGGAGCAGTTGGCCGCCATCCTCCAGGATTCGGAAGCCTCCCGCAACGACAAGGCCGTGGCCTTGGAGCTTCTGGAGAACGCGGAGATCTCCGCGCGCTTCGAACTGCCCAACTGCCAGGACACGGGCACCGCGACCATCACGGCCAAGAAGGGCCAGCAGGTCTGGACCGGCGGGGGGGACGAGGCCGCTCTCGTCGAGGGCGTGCGAAAGGCCTATACGGAGGAGAACCTCCGCTATTCCCAGGTCGCGGCGCTCGACCTGTACGAGGAGCGCAACACCGGGGACAATCTCCCGGCTCAGATCGACCTCTATGCCGTCGACGGCGCTTCTTATGACTTCCTCTTCATCGCCAAGGGAGGCGGCTCCGCGAACAAGACCCAGCTCTTCCAGGAGACCAAGGCCCTGCTCACGCCGCAGGCCTTGAAGGCGTTCCTTGTTGAGAAGATGCGCGCGATCGGGACCGCGGCCTGCCCGCCGTATCATCTGGCCGTGGTAGTGGGCGGGACCTCGGCCGAAGCGACGCTTAAGACGGTCAAGCTTGCTTCAGCCGGGGCTTTGGATGATCTGCCGGAGAAGGGCGACGGGAAGGGCGCGCCGTTTAGGGACCGCGGTCTGGAAGCCGAACTCTTGGAAGCGGCCCGCAAGCTTCCGTTCGGAGCCCAGTTCGGCGGACGCCACTTCGCGCATGACGTGCGCGTCATCCGGCTCTCGCGGCACGCGGCCTCCTGTCCCGTGGGCATCGGGCTCTCCTGCACCGCGGACCGCAACGTGCTGGGCCGCATCGACAAGGACGGGGTCTGGCTCGAGGAGCTCGAACGCGAGCCCGGCCGCTTGATTCCTGCCGAGTCGCGCAGGGCTTTCGCGGAGGAGGTTATCCCGCGCGTGGACTTGAACCGTCCCATGCCGGAGATCCTGGCCCAGCTTTCCAAGCACTCCGTATCCACGCAGATACGGCTCACCGGACGCATCGTGGTCGCGCGCGACATCGCGCACGCCAAGCTCAAGGAGCGCTTGGACGCGGGGAAGGGACTGCCCGACTATTTCAAGGCGCATCCGGTCTATTACGCGGGGCCGGCCAAGAAGCCCGAGGGCAAGCCCGCGGGCTCCTTCGGGCCCACGACCTCGGGCCGCATGGATCCCTACGTGGACCTTTTTCAGAGCCATGGAGCCTCCATGGTCATGATCGGCAAGGGCAACCGCAGTCCGCAGGTGGCCGAGGCGTGCAGGAAGCACGGCGGCTTCTACCTGGGTTCCACGGGCGGCGCGGCAGCGCTTTTGGCCGAGCGCTGCATCAAGAAGGTCGAAGTCCTCGACTACCCGGAGCTGGGGATGGAGTCCGTTTGGGGCATCGACGTTTCGGATTTCCCGGCCTACATCCTCATCGACGACAAAGGCAACGATTTCTTTAGACGATAAAGGAAGATCCTGAAAAAAGGCGTTGAGAGGGATGTTTCGCGCGGCGGTTTTTTTAAGGCGCGAGAATGACTTCGCGGCATTCGGCGGGAAGGACGGGCATGGTCGAAGGCTTGGGATGCGCCCGCAGCTCGCGGGCCTTGGCCTTGGTCTCCGGCGTGAACCAGTCCGCGAGTTCCGCGCCGCAGCCGTCTCCGGCGGGCACGGCCTCCTGAGGAGCGCACAGGGGATCGCGCGCGTCGCAGCGCAGGCGCGCGTGCAGGTGATCCGCGTGCCCCCACCAGGGACGCACCTTGGCGAGCCAGCCTTCTCCTTTATATTTGCCGCAGAGGGCTTTCTTGATGACGGGATTGATGAAGATCCGTTCCACTTCGTTCTCGGAAGCCGTCAGCCGCAGGAGTTCGATGACGGCGGGATTCCAGGAGGCGCTCAGGCGTTCGAAATCCGGGACGACCATCGTGGAGGCATCGCGGCTCTCGCGCTCCTGAGGCGAGAGTATGCTTCCGTCCGTGATCAGGTCCAGCCAGAGGTCTGCGTCGAGGCCGTTCTGGTGGCTGGCGTGCAGGGAGAGTGTCGGACCTCCGCGGGGCTGTCCAAGGTCCCCGACGAGGAGGGTCCCCAGGCCCTGGGCGGAGGATTTGCGTCCGAGCGTGCGGATGAACTCGAGAAGGCGCGGGTGTCCGAAGACCCGGTTCCGTGAGAGCCGCATGAGCTGGAAGCCGGGGCCCGTGTCCTCCATCCGCTCGGCTCCGCGCAGGCAGCCGCTCGCATAGCCGCCGATCGATTCCGTCCGGCCCTGCGCGGGAGTCTTCACTTGGACCCAGGGATTTGCGCCGGAGGCCTTGGCTTTGGGCGCGCGAGCCGGGGCATCCTGCGGCGCAGACGATATCAACGCCAGGAACAGGATGGATGAGAGCCGCCGCATGGGGATAGTATGCCGCTCCCTCTTGCATCCTGCAAGCCTCGTTGGTCCCAGCCGGAGATAGGACCTTTGGTCAGTGCTTCGCCGCAGGATGGATGACGAGGGGGGGCGGAGGCTCGAAGAGAGGGCCGATGTCGGATTCTTCTTCGGAGAGGAGGAATTCGTCCCCGCTCTTGCTCAGGCGCAGGAGATTTCCGGTCTGATTGTTGATGAGCCAGCCGAGTTCCAGATACTTGCTGCGTCCGACCTTGCCGGGGATGGATATGGAGAATCTTCCCTGGCTGTCCGCGCTCGCGCTGGAGGCGGCGGTGAAATATTGCGGGGCGATGAAGCCTTCGATCCCCGGGGAGAGCAGGTTGCGCGCATCGAGCGCCACGGGGACCGCGTTGGACTCTCGTCCGCCCCAGCCTTCCAGGTCCGCTTCCATGCGGAGATCGAAGGAGCACTGCCTGCGGAAAGGCGCGGCGAACAGGTCCGCGGGAACCGCCAGGACGGCCATGGGAACCATCACGATCATGGCGAATACGCCCATGAGGATGGCGCGCGGGTCCGGGTCGTGGGAAAACGTTCCGAGCGCCATGTATTTGTAGCTTTGGCCGATGGAACGGGTGAGTTCCATCTGGAATGGACGGCGCTTGCAGTCAAGCTCCGTGATGGACGCGGAGGACACCGCCACGCGCATATCCGAGCTCGGGAGTATGGCCAAGCTCGGCCGGGCGGCGCAGAAGAGCGCCAGCGCGAGAGCCAGGGAGCGCCTGAGCATCGAGAGCATCCGCATGAGCATGCCTCGGCATGATAGCAAACATCCCGCGCCTGTCCCGGGGCAGGCGGCGAGCCGGGAATATTTTCCAGGTATTGCGCCCTGTCGCGGAGATCCTCCGGCAGACGCTTGCGCAGGAGCAGAAGTCGCCGGGGCACTTGATTTTTTGGTATCTTATATATGAAAACAAGAGCATATATTCATATTGTCCGGAAGACATTCATAGTCCTCCTGCCTTCAAGCCGCATGACCTACGAGATCGCCGCAGATGAGAGTATAAGAGGAGCCCTCGCATGAAAAGCCTGCTTTACGCCACTGCCTTCGAAACTTACGCGGTCTGGAGCGTCTTCGGGATAGCCGTCCTCGGGCTCATCTATGCCCTCCTCCTCCGGGCGCAGATCCTGCGCAAGGACAAGGGCACGCCCGAGATGCAGGAGATATGGGGCGCGATACGCCAGGGAGCGGACGCCTACCTGGAACGGCAGCTCAAGACCATTCTTCCGCTGATCGCCCTTTTGACCGTCCTGCTGTTCTTCTCCGTCTACATCGTCCCACCCACAACCGAGGCGATGCAGCGCTTCTCCTCCCTGAGCCCGGACCAAGTGCGGCTCGTCATCGGCATCGGACGCGCGCTCTCCTTCGTCATGGGCGCGTTCTTCTCCCTGCTGGTCGGGCAGTTCGGGATGCGCATGGCCATCGAAGGAAACGTCCGCGTGGCCTCCGCCGCCCGGCGCGGCTTCGCCGAGGCCCTGCAGATCGCCTACCGCTCCGGCACGATCACCGGCATGCTCACCGACGGCCTCGGACTCCTGGGAGGCACGGCCATCTTCATCCTTTTCGGGGTCGCCGCGCCTGACGCGCTCCTGGGCTTCGGATTCGGCGGAACGCTCCTGGCTCTCTTCATGCGCGTAGGCGGCGGCATCTTCACCAAAGCCGCCGACGTCGGAGCCGATCTGGTCGGGAAAGTCGAGGCAGGCGTGCCTGAGGACGATCCGCGCAACGCCGCCGTGATCGCGGATCTGGTGGGCGACAACGTGGGCGACTGCGCCGGGATGGCGGCCGATATCTTCGAATCCTATGAAGTGACGATCGTCTCCGGGCTGATCCTGGGTTTGGCCTTGGTTTCCATGACCCATGAGCTCAAATGGATCATCTTCCCTCTGCTTGTGCGCGGCATCGGAGTGCTCTCCTCGATCATCGGAACCTATGTCGTGACGGGCGATGCGAAAGGCCGCAAGGCCGACGCGATGTCCTCCATCAACCACGGCTTCTACACCTCGGCCGCGATATCCGTCTTCGCCTTTTTCCTGCTGGCGTATTTCTACATGCACGAATGGCGGGCGTTCCTGTCGGTATCGGTGGGCATCCTGCTGGCCATCGTGCTCGACGAGGTCACCAAGTACTTCACGCACACGGAGCACAAGCCGGTCAAGGCCATCGCGGCCTCCTCCCGCACCGGAGCCGCGACCCTGCTCCTGCGCGGCCTGGCGGTCGGCTGCGAAGCCTCGGTCTGGCAGATCCTGGTCATAGCCGCGACGATCCTGGCGGCGGTCATGATCTACCACGGACAGCCGGTGATCTATGTGTTCTACGGCGTGGCCATGACCGGCATCGGGATGCTCACGCTCACCGGCAACAACGTGGCGATGGACGCCTTCGGCCCGATCGCCGACAACGCCAACGGCATCGGCGAGATGGCGCGCCTGGAGCCCGCCGCGCGCCAGATCATGGCCGACCTGGACGCGGTCGGCAACACGACCAAGGCGATCACCAAAGGCGTGGCCATCGGGTCGGCCGTCATCGCGGCGGTCTCGCTTTTCGGCTCCTATCTGAGCGACGTTTCCAGCGTCCAGGCGCGCATGGGCTTGCCCGAGAACCTGCGTCTTTTGAGCACCGGCATCCGGGTCTCCGAGCCGATGGTCTTCATCGGCCTTCTGATAGGAGGCTCCCTTCCCTGGCTCTTCTCTTCCATCATGATCAGCGCGGTCGCGCGCGCGGCGGCTCTCATCGTCACCGAGGTTCGCCGGCAGTTCCGAATCCCCGGCCTGATGGAGGGACGCGTCCAGCCCGATTACCGGCAGGCGGTCGGCATCTGCACCGTAGCCGCGCAAAAGGAACTGCTGGGCTTGGCGCTCATCGCGGTTCTCGCGCCCTTGGTCATCGGCATCTCTCTGCAAGTGGAAGCCCTGGGCGGATTCCTGGCCGGCGTCATCCTGTCCGGACAGCTCCTCGCGGTGTTCATGGCCGTGACCGGCGGCGCCTGGGACAATGCGAAAAAACTCATCGAGGACGGTCTCCACGGCGGGAAAGGCTCCAAAGCGCACGAGGCCTCCGTGGTTGGAGACACGGTCGGCGATCCCTTGAAAGACACGGCCGGGCCCGCATTGAACCCGATGATCAAGGTCCTCAATCTCGTCGCGCTGCTGGCCGCGCCGATCCTCGTGAGATACGACCTCGCCCATCCCGGCCTTTGGGTCGTGCTCCTGGTCTCGGCCCTGCTGATCATCGGAGCCGTGCTCTATTCCAAGCGCGAGACGGCCGATGCCGAAAGCATGCAGGAGATCCCCGGCGACCAACCGCCGGTTCCGCTGCCGTCCTCCGCGATGCCCGAGCCCGCGATCAGCTCAGGCGCGGTTCCGTCGGTTCCGGCCAACTACCGCCTCTACTGCCTTGTCTATCCCATGGAGGCATTGGTCGCCTCGATGCTTTCGCCCGAGGAGTTCGCTACCTACCTCGCAATAGGCACCCGGAAGATCGCCCGCGGCAAGGTGGTCTTTCTCGAGGTCGAGCCCGGCTTCGCGAGCCATCGTTTCGACTGGGAGAGGGCGCACAAGGAATGCGTCCCGACCCCGGACGGGCGGCCGAAAAAGTCGGTTTATCTGGGCATTTACCGCGTCCTGGAACACGTGCCCCTGAAGTCGATCCGCAATCTCTTCTTGGTGACCCGCGACGGACGGGTCCTCTCGCTCGCGCCTCAGCATATCGCCGGGACAGCCGATCATCCGCGGCAAGACGGAGCCTACCTCTATCAAGAACTCTGCCCGGTCAGGCCTCTGGTGGTCTCCCGCCTGGATCCGCTCGATCTGGGGCGATTCATGACGGACCCGTCCAATCTCCTTCACATCCCGAGGATATTCTTCGCCCGGCTCAAGCTCGGCGAGAATCCGCGCAAGATCGTGGAAGAGGCCTCTCTGCCTTACGACAACCTCGCCCATATCCAGGATTGCGTCCGGGAAGTGCTCGACGAAGGCAAGGCGACCAAGACCGTGGAGCGTTCCAGTCCCGACGGATTCTTCTATTCGACCATCACGGACGGCTTCTATCTGGCCGAGCAGAAGGGCGGCCTTTACTTCCCATTCCCGAAGGAAGAGGAGCTCAAGGACCGCTATTACCAGTGGTGGCGTTCCGCCGTATAGGCCGCAATCCGCGACAATGCCTCGGCCGCTGCCTGCGATTGCGCGGGGGCGATTTTACAAGTAAGATGGGCATTATGGCTGCCAAGATCATCATCGTAGACGACGACCCCCTCATCGGCATGATGCTTGAGGACCTGCTTTCCGATACCGGGTATAAGTGCCTGCATATCCTCGACAGCCGCAAGGCGCAGGATGCGATCCGGCAGGAGATGCCCGACTTGATCCTGCTCGATCTCATGATGCCCGGCGTCGACGGCATGACGCTCTGCCGCCTGCTCAAGGAAGACCCCAAGACCCGGAACATCAAGATCATCGCCATCTCCGGCAATCCCGACAAGGACGAGCATCAGCGCATCCTGCAGCTCGGGGCCGATGCCTTCATGCCCAAGCCCTTGAGCGCGACGTTCATCTCAACCTTGGCCGGCTTCTTGGAAGGCGGTTCCTCTTCCGCCCGTTCATAGTCCGATGAAAAAGCTCCGGATGCCGTCGTTGACCGTCTGCATCTTCATCGGTCTCGGCGCCGGCGTGCTCTTCGGCCTCTTCGCGCCGCCGGCGTGGTCCGTGCCCCTCAAGCCTATAGGGAAGCTCTTCATCCGGCTCATCAAGATGATCGTGGCCCCGCTCATCCTTTCGAGCCTGGTCACGGGCTTGGCCGGCGCCGGCAGCGGCCATATCGGCCGTCTCCTGATCAAATCCTTGGTCTGGTTCTGGCTGGCCACGGCCGTGGCGCTCATCATCGGGCTCGGCGCGGCCAATCTTCTGCATCCGGGAGTGGGCGCCGGCTCCGCGACTCTCGCGGCTTCCGAGATCGTGCCGGTGAAGCCCAAGCCGTTTTTGGAGCAGGTCGTTCCCGAGAGCATCATCGGCGCCATGGCCGAGAACTCCATCCTGCAGATCGTGTTCTTCTCCATCCTCTTCGGCCTGGCCCTGGCCGCGATCGGTCCCGCGGGAAAGCCGATCGTGGATTTCCTGAAGTCCTTGACCTTGGTGATGTTCAAGATCACGGAGTATGTGATGCGCTTCGCCCCCATCGGCGTGGCCGCGGCCATGGCTTCCGCCATCGGAGCGCACGGCCCGCAGCTCATATTCCAGCTTGCCCGGCTGGTGGGCTCGCTCTACCTGTCTCTGATCGTCTTCGTGAGCATCCTGCTCTTGGCCGCGCGGTTCCTGCTCAAGCTTCGCGTGGGCCGCATGCTCCTGGAGCTCAAGGAGGCCCTGCTCCTGGCTTTCTCCACGACCTCCTCGGAGTCCGCCCTGCCCAAGGCCATGCAGTCCATGGAGCGGCTCGGCGTGCCCGAGCATATCGTGGGCTTTGTGATCCCGGCCGGCTATAGCTTCAATCTCGACGGCACCACGCTCTATCTCGCGCTGGCTTCCATGTTCATCGCGCAGGCTTCCGGCATGCATATGCCGCTCTCCACGCAGATCGTCATGATGCTCACGCTCCTGCTCACCTCCAAGGGCGTGGCCGCGGTCCCGCGCGCGAGCCTGGTCGTCCTTTCGGCGACCTGCGCCACCTTCGGCCTGCCCGTGGAATGGGTCGCGGCCATCCTCGGAGTCGACGAGGTCATGGACATGGCGCGCACCACGGTCAACGTGCTCGGCAACTGCGTGGCCTCGGCCGCGGTCGCGAAGTGGGAAGGCATCCTTCCCAAGAACGCGCCCATCCTGACGGGCGCTCCGATCCCCGAAAAGGCCTGCTTCTGATGAGACACTTGACGGCGGTCTTGCTCCTTCTTCCGTGCATGAAGGCTTTTGCCGGGTCCGCGGACGTCGCGCAGGTCCCGAGCTTCATCCCAGAGGCGCATATCCAGGCCGCGTCCGCCGAGATCTCGGGCCGCTTCCCGGAGATGGACCGTCCGCGCCTGGAGACGGGCATGCGGCAGGTCGCCCGCTTCTGGCGGAAGGAAGACGGCGGCATCGAGGACTACAAGAAGTTCTGCGGAGAGAACTTCTTCGTGGGCCAGGATCGGGATGTCCTTGTCGACCGGATCGAGGAGAAGACCGAACAGCTTTCGGGGCATTTCAACGCGCTGCGCCTGGCGCTTTCCCGCGAACTCAACGAAGACCTCGGGCCGCTTCATCCCATCGACGAACGCTTCGCGGCCCTGGCGCCGGACGCGCATCTGCAGGAAGACCTCTTCAAGAGCCGGATCGCCTTCACGGTACTGCTCAACCTCCCGACGCGCAGTCTGGAGGACTGCCTCAAGGACGGCCCTCGCTGGACTCGCAGGCAGTGGGCCGAGGCGCGCTTGTCCCAGCGCTTCATCTCGCGCGTTCCTGCCGAGGTGGAGCAGGCGGCGGCGAAGGCTCACGTCTCGGCGCACAAGTACGTGGACGGCTATCAGATACGCATGGACCGCGTGGTGGGACGCGACCGGCGGCCCATGTTCCGCGACGGCCTGCGCCTGATCTCTCATTGGGGGCTGCGCGATGAACTGCGGGCGCTCTACTCCGATCCGATCGCGAACCTCGCGCAGCAGCGCATGATCCTGCGCATCATGGAGCGCATCATCGCTCAGGAGATCCCGGCGGCCGTAGTGGATAATCCGCAGGTCTTCTGGGACCCGGAGGAGAACACCGTCGACGGCAAGAAGTCTCTCCGCGAGCCCGACGCGCGCTATGAGAACTGGCTGAAGATGTTCCAGGCCATGCGACTCCAAGATCCCTACGTTCCCGCGTTCCCGACGCATGTGGCGCGCAATTTCGGCATGGAACTGCAGATCCCGAAGGCGGAAGTCGAACGCCTGCTGATCTCCATCCTGGAGTCCGAGGCGGGCCGAGAGACCTCGGCCGTCGTCCGCAAGCGCCTGGGCCGGGACTTGGAGCCTTTCGATATATGGTACGACGGGTTCAAGGCGCGCGGGAGCGTCGCGGTCACGGAACTCGACCGCTTGACTGCGCAGAAGTATCCGAACATCGACGCCTTCCAGGCGGGCATCCCGGCCATCCTCGTCCAACTCGGCTTCGATGCCGAGACTTCCGCGTTCCTGGCCGCGCGTATCGAGACGGACGCCGCGCGCGGCGCCGGGCATGCGTGGGAGCCGCGCATGCGTACGGAGAAGGCGCATCTTCGCACGCGCGTGCCCAAGGGCGGGATGGATTATCAGGGCTTCAACACCGCCATGCACGAGCTCGGGCACTGCGTGGAGCAGGTCTTGAGTCTCTACCGGGTCGACCACACTCTTTTGCAGGGGGTGCCCAACACCGCATTCACCGAGGCCTTCGCTTTCCTCTTTCAATCGCAGTCGTTCAGGCTCCTGGGTCTGGAGGGCTCCGACGAAAAGTCCGAGTCCATGCAGTCGTTGGACGCCTTCTGGTCCGCGCGCGAGATCGCGGGCGTAGGGCTGGTGGATATCCGCGTCTGGGATTGGCTCTACAAGCATCCGCAGGCGACTCCCGCTCAGCTGCGCGAGGCGGTCACGGCCATGGCCAAGGACGTCTGGAACGCCTATTACGCGCCGATCTTCGGGGTCAAGGACAGCCCGGTGCTGGCCGTTTACTCGCATATGATCAGCTATCCTCTTTATTTGCCGAACTATTCCTTGGGGTATGCGGTCGCCGCGCAGATTCGCGAGTATTTCCGCGCGCATCCGCTGGCCGCTGAGATGGAGCGCATGTGCCGGCTGGGCGCGCTCACGCCCAACGCTTGGATGAACGCGGCCGTGGGCGCGGACCTGTCCGCGGAGCCTTTGCTCCGTTCGGCGCGGGAAGCTTTGAAGAAGATCGAGTAGGGGGGCTTTATATGGAAACTCGGTGGCGGTGGATCTTGCTGATGTGCGTGGGAGGGCTCGTGTCGGTGCAAGTGCTTTCCGCGCAGAAGGCGCGTTCCTTCAGCGCTCCGGAGGTCGAGGCCGCCGCGCCGCTGCAGCAGGGGCTCGTCGTCTCGGAGGAGGATGCGCAGGAGATCGGCCGGAAGGTCTGGGTCAATGAGGCCGGCGGAAAGGTCTCGGCCTTGACCCATTGGAACAAGGGAGAGACCTTCGCTTCCCTGGGCATCGGGCATTTCATCTGGTATCCGGCCGGACAGGAAGGGCCTTTCGACGAGAGCTTCCCGAAGATGCTTGCGTTCGTCTCGGCGCAAGGCGCGAAGCTTCCCCAGTGGCTCTCTGCCCAGGGCGATTGCCCTTGGCCGGATATCGAGTCCTTCCAAAAGGATCTGGATAGCCCGCGCATGATCGAACTGCGGACCTTCCTGGCCGACACCGTTCCTCTGCAGGCTCGCTTCCTTGCCTTGCGCTTGGAAGAAGCCCTGCCCAAGATCCTGGCCGCGGCTCCGGTGCGAGAAAGGACGCTGCTCCAGGCGCGCTTCTACCGCACGGCTTCCAGCGGCTCCACGGGGCTCTATGCGCTGATGGACTACGTGAATTTCAAGGGCGAAGGAGTCAAGGAGACCGAGCGCTATAACGGCCAAGGCTGGGGGCTTCTGCAGGCGCTCGAGGGGATGAAGGACTGCGATCCCGGGCCGCTCACCTTGAAGTCTTTCGCGGATTCCGCCGCGGCCGCGCTCGCCCGGCGCGTCAAGAATTCTCCGCCGGAACGCAGCGAGGCGCGCTGGCTGCCCGGCTGGCTCAAGCGCATCGACACCTACCGCCGATAGCCGGAAAAAATTCCGTCGCCTTCTGATGCGGGCGCGCCTGAATTTTTCCGGTTTCCGGGAAGCAAGTAACGACTGAAGATTCCGGGGTTAAACGCTTTTGGGCTGGGGCTTGGCGTGCCAGATGCGGGTGAGCAGGAGCAGTCCGATCAGGGCGAAAGGCGAGAGGAAGAGCGGCCAGAAGCGCCAATCCTTGCTCGTAAGGTATCCCAAGGCCAGGGATTGCAGGCCGGTTCCCAGATAGACGAATCCGTCGATGACGCCCACGGCCGTGGCCGCGCCTTTGCGGCCGCCGAAATCCATGGTCGCGGTTCCGCTGAGCAGTCCGTGCGTGCCGATCACGCAGATGGAGAGCACGAAGACCAGCGCTCCCAGGACCCAGCCGTTCTCCAGGAAGGGGATCATCAGGAGCGTGGAAGCCAGGCAGGCTCCGTAGAGGAAACCCGCGGCCGGGGCCCTGCGCGATTGGAAGAGCTTGTCGCTGACATAGCCCGCGGCCATGCCGCCCGTGATGCCCGCGACCATGAGGATGAGTCCCCAGTTGTCGTTCATGTACTGCCAGCCGTCGGTCAGTCCGGCTTTCAGATGTTCCTTGGCGAAGATCTTGAACCAGTGCATCACGCCGTTTCTCAGCACGCCGGTGCAGAACTCCACGAACGCGAGGGTCAGGATCACGGGGTGAGAGAGGATCTTGCGCAGGACCTGCGCCACCGGCGGCTGGACATCGTCCTCTCCGCTGGAGGCGTCGCCCGTGTCGAAGTCCGCGAGGCCCGCCTGCGAGGGACGGTCCTTGAGCAGCAGGCTTTCCAAAAGGCAGAAGCCGGCCAGGAGCAGGGCCGGGCCGAAGAATACCCATTGGGTGGCTTGGACTCCGGGCAGGCCGTGCGCCTGGGCCCAGTGCAGGATGCGTTCGTTGACGTCGAAGGCGAGGAAGAGTCCCGTGGAGATCATGATGCCGAAGATGCCGGAGAAGGTTCCGCGTTCGCGCACGTGGAACCAGTGCGCATTGACCTTCACGATGGCCACGGCGCCGTAGCTTTGGAAATACATGTTGAGTCCATACAGGAGCATGAAAACGGTCTTGAGCGGCGCGGATGCGGGATCCGGCAAGGAGAGCACATGCTGGAGGTAGAGGCCCATGAGGAGGTTGGCGACCGCGGCGCCGGACGCGCCGATGAGCATCCCGCGCTTTCCTCCGATCTTGTCCGTGAGAGGGCCGTTGATGAGGAAGGCCAGCGCATAGACCCAGGCGCCCACGCCGAAGATGGTCCCGAAGTCGGACTTGGGCATGAGCGAACCCAGGGCGGTCTGGCTCACGGTGAGATTGTAGCGGCCCATATAAAGGAGGGCGTAGGTCAGTCCGAGGGGGAACCAGTTGAAGAATCGCCGGGTGCGGAATTCCGCGGAATGGGAGAGGAGTTCGTCCATGTTAGTGCTCCGACCTCATAATGAGCGTCGTTTCGGATTGTTAGTTTAGCAAAAGGGATGGGATCATCCTCTTCGTCATTCCGGCGGAAGCCGGAATCCAGGAGTCGGCTGGACCCCGGCTTCCGCCGGGGTGACGAGGGAGGGCATCATGGGCCTAAAAAAAATGCGGACTGGGTCCAATGGCCCAGGAACGAATGAACGCAATAAATATAAAGTCTCCTCGACGCGACATCCTTGCACGCAGTGGAGATCAGAATGAAGAAGCACTTCGCAGCCGTGTTGGCCGCGCTCCAGATTCTCTTGGTCCCGGGCTCTCATGCCTATGCGGCCGCTTTCACCCAGTCCGCTGCGGCAGCGCCTGCTTCCCTGGTACCTGCCTCGGCCGTGGTCATCCCTTTTTCCCAGCTGCCTTCCTTGCCGCTGGAGCTTCAGAAGACGCTGACGGGTCCGAGCGTGAATACGCCGGCTCTTCCCGCGCCATCGCAAGCGCTGCAAAACCAGGATGCGCAGTTCCGACGGGAGAATTCCGTGCAGGATGCCGTTGTGCCGGTCGCGCAGGATGAGGTTCATCCCTCCGGCCAGGTCCGCGAGTTCAAGGATACTGCTGCGGCCTCCTCGGCCGTGAATGCCGTCGCCGCGGCAGCGGCGCTGCAAAAGGACGGGTCTTCCGATCAGTCCGCGCGGGAGTCCGACGTGCACGGCGCGGCGGTCATGTTCGACAACGCCAAGGCCTCGGACTCGGGCCTTGAGCGCGCTCCCGTGGATATCCGGATGACGCCGGAGCAGGAAGCCGCGCTTTCTCCCAGTCAGCGGACGCTCGCCGCCAAGCTCATGGAGGCGCTCGGGCCGAACATTTTCTATTGGAAGAACTTCCCTGTCCGTCTTCCTTCGACCGTTTTCAGCGAGGACGCGGGCCGCATCATCGACGTCAAGGATCTTTTCAAGGCTCCCACCAGCGACGAGGTCTATCGCCTGGGCACCAGCGAGGACGGCAAGGGGCCGCGCTTGAGCGCGGAGCAGTTGGCGCAGATCAAGAAGAACGGGACCTTCGATGTGCCCAGCGTCGATTATCCAGGACAGCCGCACATATGGAAGCTCGGCGGGCTCCTGCAGAAAGGGCAGGAAGCGATCCGAGAGACGCTGCTGCGCCATCAGGCCGCGGCTTTGGAGCAGGTCATCGTGGGCATCCCGGACCGGGTATGGAAGGCTGATCGGCTCTTCAGCGTTCGCGGAGGACTCCAGAATCTGCGCGAGGGATTCACGGACGCCTTGAGCCTTTTCATCGGTTTCCCGGAGACTCATCCGCGCGAGGATGTGGAGGAGGCCATAGAGAAGGCGCGAAGACAGTACGTCTTGGAAATGGCCGAGCGGGGTTCCGACACGCGGCTCTACGACGCCAAGCTCATGGCCGAGGCCTCTTCCGTGGTCTATGACATCGCGCGCTCGTCCAGCGAGGAATGGGAGAAGCGCTCCGCCGACGTGCAGGCGGCTATCGAGAAGGAGCTCAAGGACAAGGGCGTTGCTGCCGAACAGGTCCCCCAACTCCTGGCCGATCGTATGGTGGAGGCGCAGAATCAGGCCTTCTTCGACGCGATCCTGGCGAGCCCGACCCTTGGGAAGCTGAGTCCAGGCTTGGGCGGCTTGCTCGTGGAGCATGCCCGGGCCGAACTGCTGGTGCGCCGCGCCGCGCAGGACCTTCAGCGCGAGACGGCGGCGTTCGCCGCCAAAACTTTGGTTGAACTGGAGGCGCGCTTTCCCGTCCGATCGAGGATCAGGGCTTGGCTCACAGAGCAGGCCCGCGCCGCTTCAGAGAAGCAGTTCATGGACCGCGCGCGGAACCTCCAGGCGGACCTGCCTGCGATGCTGCGCAAGGCCGGTCTTGCGCGCGAGGCGTATTTTCTCGAGCTGGACATCTCGTTCTACAATTATGAGGAAGGTGCGTTGAGGGCGCGTCTGGAAGGCGAGCGCGAGACCAACGCGGCCTTCGAGCATCATCGCATCATCTGGCGGCCCAGCAAATGGAAGGTCGAGAAATGGACCTCGCCGGACGGCGATGTTCATCTTTACACGCTCAATACGCTCCAGACTATCCGCGTCGAGTCCAAGGATTGGGGCTGGCGCTTGCGCAATATGTTCGTGCGCATGTGGACCTGGACCAATAATGCCGCGCACCTGTTGATCTTCGAGAACCTGGTCAACGGTCCCTTGGGGTGGAGATCGCTTCTGGGAGACGAGCCGTTCCTTTATCGTTGGACCGCGCAGACCGGCATCGTGGAGCTGGAAGGCCCTGCGCGCGGGACCTTGCGATCCCGCGTCAAGGGCTTCTACACCCAGCGCCGAGCCATACTCGATGATTTCGGTCAGAGGAAGAATTACGGCCTCCTGGGCAAAGGCGTCAAGCGCTTCTTCCTGGGATTCTATACGGACCTGGGCCTGGCGGCCTTGATTCCCGCGGCGACGATCGCGGGACAGATTACGCTGACCCTGCTCAATACCGCGGCCTCTTCCGCGCTCGCGATCACGGCATGGATCTGGGGACCGGCCGCGGCCGTGATCGCCTGGCTCTGCCAGGCCGCGGTCTTCGACTTCGAGGGGACCCATTACGGCCGGAGCCGATGGCTCAAAGGTCTGGGACAGGCTGGAGGCTGGGGCGTTGGACTGGCCGGTCTCTTCGCGGCATCGTTCTTCATCAGCATCCCGGCATGGGCCTTGTGGCTTGCGCCGGTGCCGATGCTGGCGGCCCTGAATCCGAGGCTCTTCCCGCTGCTGGGCGCGGCGAAGAAGGCCGCGATCCTGGGAGTCGGCAATATCCTGGCCGGAGCGGCCGGGACCGTGCTGCATGGGGGAGCCTCCATCGCGGCCATCGCTTCCGGCGCCGCCAGGACCGGGCTGCGGACTCCCTGGGACGCGGCCATGCGCGTGGTGCTCAGCCGGCGCGGACGCATCCCGTCCGGCGATGAGCGCTTCGTGGTCTACCGCATCGCGGGGCCGGGGCTTTCGTCGGAATACTTCTTCCAGGTCTCGCCGGATCTTGTCCTTGTGGCGCTCCAGGCCGGGCTCGAGTCTTCGGCGCTGGGACTCTACGACGCGGATGCTTCGGAGTTGATCCGTCTCCCGCGCCGGACCTTCGAGGAGGCTCTGGCCGCGCTGGATGCGGTCACGGGCCGACGGGGGGGCTATGAAGAGAAAAGCCCGGCCTTCTCCCAGCTCTCGGAGCATGAGAAAGCGCAGCTCTCCGATCTCAAGAGGGCCGTGGCGGAGCGCGCTCAGCTCTATGACCGGCTCTTGGGCATGCCCAAGGGGCAGAGGGTCAAGCTGGCGGCCCGCGAATACGAGCCGACCCTGCAAAAGGCCGTGGTCCTGACGAAGAACTTCCATGAGAAGCTCTTCAAGGATTCCGGCTGGGACGCGGACAAGGTCCGGGCATTCTGGAAGCAGAGCGGCCTGGCTCAGAACGACTGGGAAGGCCTGGCCCGGACCCGGCTTGAGGGCATCTTCGGGGAATCAGTGCTCCTGCCTTTGGAGGAGACGGACAAGGACCTCAAGATCGAGGTCCAGGCTCCGGGCTTGGGAGACTTCGCCGCCGCCATCGCCAAGGGCATCCTGCCCGAGGACGCGGCGGCCGTCCGCCTCACGGGCCGAGGCCGGGCGAATGTCCTTCCCGAGCCGCGCGTTGCGCGAATCGACCCGGGCATGGTGACGCGCCTGCTCCAGCCTATCGAGTAGAACTCGGCCCGCGTCGATCTTCGCTCAGCGGACCGGCGGCGGGTCTCTTCTGAGGAGGATGTGCCGCGTGTCCTGCGGGAGATGGAGATGGTAGTCCCCGCCGACTGAAGGGTCGCGGGTATCCGTCGGCAGAAGGAACCTGCGCGATCCGAGGCCCAGGGCGCGGGCGCATTCGGTGACGATGCTGTCGATGAACATCTCGCCGCCTTCCAGGGATATCGCGCGCGTGCGAAGTCCGGCCTTGCTCAGCCGGGTCTGAAGGCGCACGGGTTCGTTGTCGTTCTCGGGAGAGATGTGCCATTGTCCCACGAGAAGGAGCACCTTTGCCTCCGGTTCTTGTTTTAGGAGTTCCGCGAGCGTCCGCGTCCAGAGCTCTTCCCGGCTTGCTTGATGCAGGGCTTCGATCTTCTTGCGATCCGGTCCGCTGAGATCGATGCCTTTGTAATCGATGTCGATGCCCACGAGGGAGATCCCGTTCTCCACGGCCGCGTCCATAAGCTGCGCGTAGGATTCCGGGTCCGCGGCGAGCGTGGAGTGCTGTATCTCCTTGAGTTCCTCGCGCAGGCCGGCCATGCCGAGCTTGTAGGCGGAGAGCCGGTCCTGTTTCGAGACGGGATATGCTTCAAGGGCCAGATGCGTGATGCCTGTTCTTCGGAACTCCGCCATGTTCGCGGTCAGCTCTTCGCGGTGAGCGTTGCAGAAGTGCGTTTCGCCGAAGACCAGGACGTCGAATCCATCCTCGAAGAGCCGGGAGTAGGCGAAGTCGTCCTGCTTTTGGGCCTGCATGCAGCCCAGCAGTTCGTTTAAGGAGCGGAGAGAACAGCCTGCTGCCTGCGAATAAGCGCGGCCCTGGATCGCGGTGCATGCGGCCAGGAGGAGGACGCGGGTCCATTTTAGGGAGCCCATCACGGATATTATGTCTTCGCGACGGCTTATTCGATAGATGTCTTTCGGCCTAGGAGGGGACAGGCCTTTGGACCATTCCGCTTCTTCGACGGAGAACCTATCCTTTGGATAGACATGCACCCTATCGTTCGCGGCAGCCTTTGCTTGTTATTGCTTCCGTGTACTTGCGCTTATTCTCAATCTCCGGAGACTCTCAAGGAATTCGGCACGGCATCGCTTGAGTCCGTTTTAGGAAACGCCCAATTCTTCAGACAGGCGCGCATGCAGGATGTCCCGGTGATCGGCAAGCTCATGGGCACGGACCTGCTTTCCAAGATCAGGCAGGCGCAGAAGATCCTGGCCGACGAGAGCATCCGGGCTCTCAGCCGCGGCCGCGACGCGCAGGACCTGGCGCTCGCCGTGCTCGACGCCCATGGAGACATCCATGTGGTGCGCGCGCGCAAGAACAAGGACGATTTGACCGTCGAGAAGGACCCTGCTTTCGACTGCGAGCTCAAGCTTCGCCGCGCCAACGGCTATAACTCGGACATCCAGTGCGTGCGGCCCGAGGGCTGCAAGGTCCTGGCCTTGAAGTATCCTCTGCATGGGACGCAACAGTGGGTCTACACGCCGTATTCTCCAGAACTCGCGCTTCCCGAGGTCATCGCCTACGGCCTGGGGACTTTGCGCAGATTGCGCGCGGAGGCTTACGACAGGCTGCGCGAGCGGCGGGTCGTGTCGGCCAGCTATCCGGACGGCGACCCATCCTGCGCGCCGCAGTGCCTGGCCGCGGACGTGGTCCCTCCCGATATCTCCGCGGCGCTCATGCTCAACGAACATATCAACCCCGGGGAATTCACCTCCGCGGACAAGACGGAGTTCCTCGTGGGCAAGGCGCTCGTGGTCCTGGCCGCCAATGAAGAGAGGGCCTGGAGCGCTTCTCACAGCAAGGCCGGCGCAAGCGGCATGATGCAGTTCATGCCGAAGACGTACGCTCAGATCGTGCGGGCGTACCCCGCGGCCCGGCTGGAGCCTGATTATGCGAAGGGGACCGCGGACCCGGTCAACGCCCTCATGGCGCAGGTCCTCTTGTGCGACAGGAACTGGCATGCCCTTCGAAAGCTCGGCTACGACATCTCCGCCGACGATGTGGGCCCTTATCTGGCGGCGGCATACAACGGCGGCACCACGCGCGTGCTCTCCCTGCTCAAGGATCCGGAGCAGATGCGCTGGATGGAGAACCCCACGCTCGATGCCGTTCCGACCCGGTCCGTAGTCCGCGTCATCCGCAAGAAGGCCACGCGTCATGCGAAGGCGAAGCGGACCTCCGTGCGCAGCGTGCGCAACATCTTCGTCCCCGAGACGGCCAAGTACATCATCCAATACGACTGGCTCGACGAGTACCTGCAGAAGAAGCTCGACCCCTGACTCCCGCCCCGTGTTTCAGAACTCGACATCACTAGGTAAGCCGTAGATCGACGCGACGGACACTCCGTCTCCCATCTTCCGGGTACGGCCGCGCGTGAGGCGCGCGGCCTCTTGTCCTCAGGCGCAACGGACTCCGCCGGCACTGGCGATGCGTCGGCCTTTACGCGAATGCCGACTCCGATGCGCCTTGCGGATGCCCCTCCAGATGGGAGACGGAGCGTCCCTCGCCGTGTCTCGATCCCTTGATAAGGTCGGCCTGCGTTTTCGGCCGCAGCCTTCTGTAGAGGCGCCGAAAAACGGCGCCGGAGGTCTCGGTCCCCGTCTGGAGGGGCCTGCGCAGCGAGCCGCGAGGACGGCATTCGCGTAAAGGCCGACGTATCGCCAGTGCCGGCGGAGAGGGCGAGCGAGCACAGAGCGTGCGGCACACGGCCGCGCGCGTACCCGCAAGACGGGGACCGAGGCTTTCGGCGCACGGGTTCACGGCTTACCAGAGGATCTAGGGTGCGGTCGAGATTTGACGGGGGGTTTCATATATGAAATAATGGGAATATAAGAAACCATTCGCATACCATGGCGAACAAAGAGTTGGTCTTCAAGATCAAGTCGGACTTCCTCAAATCCCTGGCCCATCCCGTCCGCCTCGAGATCATCGAGTATCTCAAGAACAGGGAAGCCTCGGTCGGCGAGATGGTCAAGGCCGTCGGAGTCGAGCAGTCCGGACTCTCCAAGCACCTGTCCGTGCTTCGGATGGCGGGGATACTCTCCTCAAGGCAGGAAAAAGTGACCGTTTTCTACTCGATCCGCGACCGCGACATCTACCAGGTCCTTCGGCCCATCGCCGAGATCCTGCGCAAGAAGCTCAAGGAAAGCCAGGACGTGCTGGCGCAGCTCGGAAAAGTTTAGGACATGCAACTGAGCGTCAAAGACGCGGCGCGCCTCCTGGAAGTCCCGGAAAAAGTCGTCTACCGCTGGATCGAGGAGGGACGGCTCCCCGCCAACAGGGTCAACGAGCAATACCTTTTCAACCGCGCCGAGCTCCTCGAATGGGCGACCGCCCAGAAGGTGCGGGTGTCTCCGGACATCTACCGCGAGGTGGACGGCTCCCTGCTTTCGCTCTGCGACGCGCTCTCGGCCGGCGGCGTGCATGCCGCAGTCGACGTTCCGGATAAAGCCGAGGCCTTCAAGTCGGTCATCGCCGCCATGCCTCTTCCCGAGGAAGCAGATCGCGAAGCTTTGCTGGAGATCCTTCTGGCCCGGGAAGCCCTCTGCACCACGGGCGTGGGCGGTGGGATCGCCCTGCCGCACGCGCGAAACCCGCTCGTCCTTCCCATGGACAAGCCCATGGCCGCGATCCGCTATCTCGACCCTGCCGTGGATTTCTCGGCGCACGACGGCCGGCCCGTGCACGCCGTCTTCCTCATCATCAGCACGGGCATCCGGGAGCATCTGCATCTGCTCTCGCGCCTGGCCTATATCCTCAGCGACAAGGCCTGCAAAGCCCTGCTGGAAAGGCGCGCCGCTCAAGCCGAACTGCTGGCCGCGATCCGGACCGTCGAGGGTGCCTTGACGAGCAGGAGGGCCGGATGATCCTCCTCTCGATGGGGATCTTCGTTCTGGGCGGGATTCTCGCTCTTTGCGCGGGCCGCAGCGCCCGTGCCGCGGCTTGGCTAGGAGCGGGCGGCGCGGTCCTGGGCGCGCTCGTCGGGCTCGTTCCGGTCCTTCATGCGCTCACGGGCGCGTCGATCGAGCCGCTGCGGCTGGCATGGGGCTTGCCGATCGGCTCGTTTTCCATCGGGCTGGACCCGCTCTCCGCGTTCTTCGCCGTCCCCATGCTGGTTCTGTGCGCTCTGTGCGCTCTCTACGGAGCCGAGTATATGAGGCCCTATGCCGGCAGCAGGAATCTCGGAGTCTCCTGGTTCTGGTTCGATCTGCTTTGCGCGAGCATGTTTTTGGTCCTCATCGCGCGAGACGGGATGCTGTTCCTGATCGCCTGGGAGCTCATGAGCCTGTCGTCCTACTTCCTCGTGAGCTTCGAGGACGAGAAGGAAAGCGTCCGGCAGGCGGGCTGGACCTATCTCGTCGCCGCGCATCTGGGGACTGCGGCCCTGTTCCTTTTCTTCATGCTGCTCGCCAGGGAGGGCGGGTCCGCGGACTTCTCGGCGGTCCCGGCCCTTCCGGCGAAGCTCGGCGCGGCCGCGTTCCTGCTCGCGCTCGCCGGTTTCGGGACCAAGGCCGGGTTCATCCCCATGCATGTGTGGCTGCCGGAGGCCCACCCTGCCGCGCCCAGCCACGTCTCGGCCCTCATGTCCGGGGCCATGATCAAGACCGGCGTCTACGGTCTGGTGCGGGCGCTCACGCTCCTGGGAGCGCCGCCGGCCTGGTGGGGCTGGACCTTGCTCTGCGTCGGCGCGGTCTCAGGCGTCCTGGGCGTGCTCTTTGCCCTGGCGCAGAGGGATATCAAGCGGCTCCTGGCCTATTCCAGCATCGAGAACATGGGGATCATCGCCTTGGGCCTGGGCTTGGGGCTCCTGGGCAAGGCGCATGGAGAGCCGCTCATCTGCATGCTCGGTTTCGGCGGAGCGCTCCTGCACGCGCTCAATCACTCCCTCTTCAAAGGGCTGCTCTTCCTGGGCGCCGGCTCCGTCCTGCACGCGGCGGGAACGCGGGACATGGAGCACCTGGGAGGATTGTTCAAGCGCATGCCCTGGACAGGGACGTGCTTCCTGGCCGGTTCGGCCGCGATCTGCGGACTGCCTCCGCTCAACGGCTTCATCAGCGAGTTCATGATCTTCCTGGCCGCTTTCCACGCGGTCGTGCGCGGCTATGCGGCGTGGGGCGCGCCTGCGATCGCGGCCCTGGCGCTCATCGGAGGCTTGGCCCTTGCCTGTTTTACCAAGGCTTTCGGGATCGTGTTCCTGGGAGAGCCCCGCACTCAGGGGTCACGACAGGATAAGGTGACGTTTTTGGACGCCGCCGCATCCCGTCCTGCTGCGTTGCTCGTCGCTCACATGCCTTCAGGCATGCTCGCTTCTCGCTCCTTGCCGGCCGGGCGCCTCGGCTCCCAAAATTCGTCACCTTATCCTGTCGTGACCCCTCAGCGCGCGGCTCAAGCGCATGAGGCCGGACCGCTCATGCGCTTGAGCATGGCGGTACTGGTCTGCGCCTGCTTCTTCTTGGGCTTGGGCGGCGCTCTCGCGATGTTCCGGATGCGCGAGGTCTTAAGCCAGGCGACCGGACTGCGGATGTGGGATTTCATGACGGCTTTCGAGGACGCGCTGATCCCTCTGCACAGCGTCTCGGCCTGCGCCGCCGTGCTTCTTCTGATGATCCTTTCGACGGCGCTCCTGCGCGCT
Organism: Elusimicrobiota bacterium; assembly: GCA_041661185.1. Classification (GTDB taxonomy): domain Bacteria; phylum Elusimicrobiota; class Elusimicrobia; order UBA1565; family UBA1565; genus JBAZUV01. The sequence goes on along the minus strand of JBAZUV010000007.1, from coordinate 58,433 downwards.
CTTCTTCTCAAGGGCCGCGAGGTCCGCAGCGGCCTTACGTGGGACTGCGGCTACGCCGCGCCGAACGCGCGGATGCAGTACACCGCCTCCTCGTTCGTCCAGCCGGTCACTGAGCTTTTCTCGGCTTTTCTTCGCACGCGCGAGCGCGCAGTCGAGCCGAAGGGGAATTTCCCGGCCGCCGCGGCTTTCGCGACGGAGACGCCGGACGCTTTTCGCGAGGACTTCTACAGGCCGGTCTTTGAATCCGCGCTCAAGGCCGCCTGGAAGCTGCGCCGGTTCCAGCACGGCCGCATCCAGCTCTACATCCTTTATATCGCGCTGACTCTGATGGTCCTGCTGATATGGAAATTGGGGGTCCATTGACGCCCGCGGCAATAGCTCACCCCCATCAACTATCCGCGCTCTCCATCGCGAGCTCGCTGCAGCTGCCCCTGGCGCTCGTGTGCGCGCCCTTGCTGCCCGGCGTCATCAACAGGGTCAAGGCGTTCTTTGCGGGCCGCACGGGACAGCCCGTGCTCCAGCCCTACCGAGACCTGCTCAAGCTCCTGCAGAAAGGCGCGGTGTACAGCACGACCACGACCTGGGTCTTTCGCGCCGGGCCGGTCGTTTCGCTTTCGTGCGCGGCTCTCGCGCTCATGCTCACGCCGCTCAACGGTCTGCCGGCGCTCCTCGCGTTTCCCGGGGACATCGTGCTTTTCGCCTATGTTCTGGCCTTGGGACGATTCTTCACCGTGGCGGCCGCGCTGGACACGGGGTCCGCTTTCGAGGGAATGGGCGCGAGCCGGGAAGTCTGGTTCTCGACTCTTTCCGAACCCGCCCTGCTCCTGGGATTGGCGGCCCTGGCCAAACACGCGGGGAAGCTCTCGCTGACGAGCATCTATAACGAGCTGGATCCCGCGGTGCTGTTCGTGTCCGGAGGCCCCGCGCTGATCCTGGTCGCGGCGGCGTTCGCCGTGGTCTTCCTGGCGGAGAACTCGCGCATCCCCTTCGATGACCCGAATACGCATCTTGAGCTCACCATGATCCACGAGGTCATGGTCCTCGACCACGGCGGGCCGGACTTCGGCCTCATCCAATACGCCGCGGCGCTCAAGCTGTGGGTCTTGGGCGCCTTGGTGACGGGGATACTCGTGCCCGCGCGCTCGGGTCGGCCCCTGCTCGACCTTTTCACGGGACTTCTGGGGATGCTCCTCTTGGCGGCCGCGACCGGCGTGGTCGAATCCGTGATGGCGCGTCTGCGCCTTGCGCGGGTCTCCCAGCTTTTGGCCGCGGCCGCGGCTCTCTCCATCCTCGCGCTCATGCTGGTGAGCTCCGCATGAACTTCTGGCTGGACGCGCTCATCGTCCTCGTGATCCTCGCCAACCTGCGCGTGCTCGGCGCCAGCCGCCTGGATGCGTGCATCAAGACCGTGGCCTTCCAAGGCGCGCTCCTGGGCCTGCTGCCCGTGCTGGCGCATCTTGATTCCCTGAACGCGCGCCTTCTCTTCCAAGCCGGGATCAGCACCTTTCTGAAAGCCGCGGTGTTCCCGTGGCTTTTGGGCAAGGCCTTGCGCGAGGCAGGACTGCAAAGAGAGGTGGAGCCTTTCGTGGGGTTCACCACGTCGCTGGCCGCGGGAGTGCTGTTCTTGGGAGCCGCGCTCTGGATCGGCGTGCGTCTGCCGCTGACGGATTCCAAGGCCGCCGCGGCGCTCGCGCCGGCCGCCTTGTTCACCATCTTCGTGGGCCTTTTCATCATGGTGAGCCGGCGCAAGGCCTTGAGCCAGGTCCTGGGCTATCTGATCCTTGAGAACGGCATCTACGCCTTCGGCATGGCTTTCGCCGAGAAGCAGCCCCTGCTCGTGGAGCTCGGCATCCTTTTGGACGTGTTCATGGCGGTGTTCGTGATGGGCATCGCCATCTACCATATCAGCCGCGAATTCGATCACCTCGACGCGGACAGGATGAGTACGTTAAAAGATTGATGACCTGGGCATTGCTGGGCGTGCCGATGTTCTGCGGAGCGGTCGCGTTCTTCCTGCGGCCCCACGGGCCGCGCCGTTTCCTGCTCGTGGCCGCGGCCCTTGCGCACGCGGCACTGACCCTCCAGACCTGGCGATGCTTGCCCGCGCCCGTGCTTTTGGGATACCTGGAGCTCGATGCCGCGGGACGGCTGTTCATGAGCATCACCAGCGTCCTGTTCCTGGCCGCGGCAGTCTATGCCGTGGGGTTCCTCAAGGAGTCCAGGCACGCCAAGGAATCCGAGCAGGAGGACGGCTTCTTCTTCGACAACGCCCCGGAGGCGGCATTCACGGGCGGACTTCTTTTCTTCCTGGCGACCATGACCCTGGCGGCCTTGAGCCAGCATTTCGGCCTGCTCTGGGTCGCCGTCGAGGCCACCACGCTGGCGAGCGCGCCGCTCATCCATTACCATCGCCAGCGCAGTTCTCTGGAAGCGGCCTGGAAATACCTGCTCATCTGCTCCGTAGGCATCGCCCTTGCCCTTCTGGGAAACTTCTTTCTTGCCGTGGCCGCGCGCAATAACCCGGACCTGCTCATGACCGCCAAGGAGCTCGTCGGCAATGCGCGCACGCTGGACCCGGTCTGGCTCAAGGCCGCATTCCTTCTTTTCCTGACGGGCTACGGGACCAAGATGGGCCTTGCGCCTCTTCATACCTGGCTGCCGGACGCGCACAGCGAGGCGCCCTCCGTGGTGTCGGCCCTGCTTTCCGGAGCCCTGCTCAATTGCGCGTTCCTGGCTCTCCTGCGCGTGCATGCCGTGCTTTCGGCCGCGGGCTTGGCGGACTTCAGCGGAGGCCTGCTCATGATTTTCGGACTGCTCTCCATGGCCGTGGCGGCCGCCTTCATCGTCGGGCAGGCGGACTTCAAGCGCATGCTGGCCTATTCCAGCGTCGAGCACATGGGCATCCTGGCCTTCGGCGCGGGCCTGGGGACCGCGGCTCCGGCCGCGATGCTGCACGCGGTCAATCACTCCCTGACCAAGGGCCTCCTGTTCCTGACGGCCGGAAACATCCTGGCGGCCTCGCGCACCAAGTCCGTTCACGAGATCCGGGGGCTTCTGCGCGCGCTGCCTTTCTCCGGCGGCCTGTGGCTGCTGGGCTTCTTGGCCATCACGGGCTCCCCGCCCTTCGGTCCGTTCATCAGCGAGCTCTGGATATTGAAGGGCGCCTTGGACGCGCGGCGCGGCCTGCTCGCGGGGCTCTATCTGGCCCTGCTCGCGATCGTGTTCACGGGCATGTCGAGCGCGGTGCTCAAGATGTCGCAGGGCGAGCCCTCGGAGAAGCTCCAGGCCGTCCCCAAGACCAGCCTCTGGAGGCTTCTGCCGCCGGCCGCTCTCGCCGCGGCCGTGCTGGTGCTCGGCCTATGGATTCCCCGGCCTCTGCGCGAAGCGGTCCAGGAAGCGGCCGTACTCCTGGGGGGACGCTGATGGTTTCTCCGTGCGTCCTGCGCAACGGACAGGCAGTCCCGATCGAAAAGGTCCCTGTTCTGTCTCCGTCTGAATTCCGGAAGGCCGTTCTGGATGCGGTGAACGAGGGCGCGCGCATCAGCTCTTTATTCGGACGGCGGCTCGACCACGGCGGGGTCGGCTTGCTGGCCGTGCTCGCGCAGGATTCCAAGGGCCTGCTCTCCCTGCTCGCGACAGGGCCCGTGGAGGAGTATCCCTCGCTGACTCCGGATTGCCCGCAGGCGCAGCTCTTCGAGCGGGAGATATTCGAGCAGTTCGGCGTGAGGCCTCACGGGCATCCCTGGCTCAAGCCCGTCCGGTTCCCTCCGCGGGCAGAAGGACCCCGCGCAGCCGCGGAGTTCTTCCGCGTGGAGGGCGAAGAGGTCCACGAAGTCGCGGTGGGGCCCGTTCACGCGGGAGTCATCGAGCCCGGCCATTTCCGCTTCCAATGCCACGGCGAGATCGTCCGGCATCTGGAGATCTCGCTGGGCTATCAGCACCGCGGCGTGGAGCGCTCGCTCGCGGGGGGGCCGGACAAGCGCACGCTCCACACGATGGAGACTTTGGCGGGAGATACGAGCATCGGGCACGCCTGGGCCTATTGCCAGGCCCTGGAGGCGCTGGGCAAGGCCGACGCGCCTCCTCGCGCCTCGGCTTTGCGCGCGGCCGCGCTCGAGCTCGAGCGCATCGCCAATCACATCGGCGACCTGGGCGCTCTGGCCGGGGACGTTGGATTTTTGCCCACGCAGTCTTATTGCGGCCGCATCCGCGGCGACGCCTTGAACATCACGGCCATGCTCTGCGGGAACCGCTTCGGGCGCGGCCTTCTCAGTCCCGGCGGCACGGCTTTCGACGCGGACGCGGCGCTTGCCGAGGAGATGCTCGCCCGGCTCCAGGCCGTGGACCAAGACGCGGCCTCGGCCGTGGGCTTGCTTTGGGATTCTCCGTCAGTGACCGGTCGTTTCGAGGACACGGGCAGGGTCTCTTTGAAGGATTGCGCGGCTCTGGGCCTGGTCGGCCCGGCCGCGCGGGCCTGCGGCACGAACCAGGACGTGCGGCGGGACCTGTCCTTCGGGATGTACCGCTACGCCATGATCCCGATATCGAGCTGGCATGCCGGCGACGTGTTCGGCCGGGCCTACGTGCGCTGGCTGGAGACCCAGCGCTCGATCCAATTCACGCGGGAACTGCTCAAGGCCTTGCCCGGCGGATCCGTGCGCAGGGCCGCGCCCAAGCCCGCTTGCGGGCACGTCGCGGTCTCGCTTGTGGAGGGCTGGCGCGGAGAGATCTGCCATACCGCGCTGACCGACGGCCAAGGCCGGTTCGCCGCGTACAAGGTCGTGGACCCTTCCTTCCATAACTGGTTCGGCCTGGCCTTGTCCCTGCGCGGCCAGCAGATATCCGATTTCCCGTTGTGCAATAAGAGCTTCAATCTCTCGTACTGCGGACATGATCTCTAGCCCGAAAAATTCCGTTATTTTTGGATACCGCTTCGTCCGAATTTTTCGGGAGGGGTTGGGGAACGACGGCAAAAGCGGCCGAAACGCTTTCTCGCTGCTGCATCGGAACGGGATGAACGAACGCCAATGTTAAGCATACTCTGGACGCGAATGAAGCAGGGACATCGGACCATCGCCTACCCCAAGGGTCCGGCGCCGGAACTGCCCGCGCGGGGCTTGGGGCGGCCGCGGCTTTATCCGGCGCTCTGCAAGGAAGGCTGCGCGGCTTGCCATGAGGTTTGTCCGACCGGAGCCATCCTCGCGGGCCGCCTGGACCTGGGAAAGTGTCTTTTCTGCGGAGCGTGCGCGAACGCCTGTTCGAGCAAGGCCGTGGAGTTCACGCGCGAGCACAGGCTGGCCGTGCGCCGCCGAGAGGATATGATCGTCGAAGGCGAGACTTATCGGCTGGCCGAGGCCCTGGACGCGAAGGCCCGGGAGCTCTTCGGACACAGCCTCAAGCTTCGGCAGGTGAGCGCGGGCGGCTGCAACGCCTGCGAGGCGGACGTCAACGTGCTCAATACCGTGGGCTGGGACCTGGGACGCTTCGGGATACAGTTCGTCGCGTCTCCCCGGCACGCCGACGGCTTGCTCATCACCGGTCCGGTGCCGGAGAATATGCGCGAGGCTCTTCTCAAGACCTGGGCGGCGGTGCCTTCTCCGAAGTTCGTCATCGCGGTAGGCGCCTGCGCGATCTCGGGCGGCCCCTACCTCGGGCATCCGGAAGTTAATGGAGGCTGCGCGAAGCTCGTGCCCGTGGACCTCTTCATTCCGGGCTGCCCTCCGGCGCCTATCACCATCCTCGATGGGCTCCTGCGTCTGCTGGGCCGGATATAAGGAACATAGGCCCTAAGCCCTAATCGGCATAGGCCTAAAAGATATCTCTGAAGCGGGCCCATTGTCCCGCGTCGATGTGCCCAGGCACTCAGTAGAATCAATTGTCAAAATGAAGAGAATCTTCACTGAGCAGAGAGGGAACGTAATGTCCAGAATCCATCGGAAGATCTCCAAGGCTTGCGCGGCGCTTTTGGCCCTGAGCCTTATGGCCCCGTCCGTTCAGGCCGCGAGCGTGATCGCGGCGCAGCCGGTCCCGACCGCGGTCCCGCAGATGAACTTCGTGTCCGCAGCGGTCCTCGCGACGCCGATCGGAGCTCCGGTCATTCTGGGGACGTCCTTGCCCGGCATGGAACTCGCGGCCGAGCGGCTGTCCCTGCCGACCGTATTCCCGACAGCGAATATCCCATCCTATGCTTTGACTTCTGTTCAGCAGCAGAGGATATCCCGGCAGGCTGTTTTCGGGACTCGCGCGACGGTTTCTTCGGCGCAGGCCGTGCTTTCGGAAGCCCAAACTCCGCTTCCCGCGGCCAAGGCCGGGACCGTGTTCCAGAACCTTCAGAAGAGCATGAAGACCTTCGTTCCTGAAGAGTATCGCGCAAGCCCCGCCGATTTCCTGTACGGCGGGAGGATCTTCGACGGTTCCAGGATGCGTGCCGAAGAAACGCAGGCTGAACCCGTGCAGACGGTCGCTCCGCAGGCCGAGCAGAAGCCCGCGGTCACGGCCAAGCAGGAACTGCAATTCGCCTTGGGCATCCAGCAGAAGCTCTTCCAAGTGGTCATGAACGTCCTGTATCAGAACGGCTATTTCAGCCCCTCCGTCGATCCGAGCAAGCGGGCCGAGCGCCTGGACGCGGGATTCGCGATGGTCATCAACATGGCGAAGCAGAAGCTCGCGGACAAGGCCCCGAACAAGGAGTCCTTTGAGGCCGCTATCGAGGTCTTCTCCCAGCTGCGCCGCGCGGCCGTGGAAGACGCGAAAGCCCGGCCCGCGATCACCGTGGACAACGACTACGTCTTCGCCGCCGTGTTCACGGAGATCGTCGGCAAGGGGAAGAAGTCCTCCTCCCTGGCGGAGCTCAAGGACATCGCCAAGGCCGCGGCGGACCGCGTCCAAGACCCGATGTTCGTGCAGGACGCCTATTACGACGTGGCGCTGACGATCGTTCAGTCCTACCTGAAGTCCGCGCAGAAGGAACTGTATCCCGACAACAACGTGACCACCGTCGAGCAGGTCGCCGCGATATTCGAAGCCGGCCTCAAGAAGCTGCAGGCCGAGGAACGCGCGTCCGCTCCTTCGGAGGAGGCGTTCCAGGGAGTGGCCGTCATCGCGCAGGCCTGGGCCCGCATGACCCGGGCCTTGGCCGCGGCCAAGGGCATGGACCTTTCTCTCTTCGACAGGGTCATGGAGACCGCTTCCATCCAGTCATGGTTCGCGCAGGCCCAAAAAGTCCGCTCGGTCGAGCAGGCGCGCGCTCTTGCCGCGGAAATGGACGCGGTCCTTGCCGCGGCCGTGCCGCTGGTCCCCAAACTGTGGACGCGCAGCGTCATCAGCCGCCTCATGCAGGAGACCGACCAAGTCGTAGCGGCGCGCGGACTGACCGAAACGCCCGAGCCCCTGGCCTATGCCGGGATCGTGGCCGAGGCAGGCCGGGCTCTGGACGCGAAAAAAGACCAAGCCCCGGCCCAGGAGGCCTTTGAGGCGGCCAAGCTCGTGGCCGACGCTCTCATCGGCATCATCGGCTCCCTTGCCGCGCTCCCGAACATGACGATCGAGCTGCTCCAGATGGGCTTGAGCTCCCAGGCCGTCGCGCAGTGGATGCAGAAGGTCCAGGCCTTGGAGTCCAATGTCGTGGACGAGGGCTTCCGCGCGGAGATGCTTGCGGGAGAGGCCGACGAGGTCGTCAACGCCGTCACGGCCGCGCTGCCGACCCTCTGGGCGCAGGGCGGCCTGCAGCGCTTCGAGGCGAGCCTCTCGGCCCTGATCGAGGAGCGCGGCATCGAGATCCCGACCCTCACGCCCGAGAAATACATGGAACTGGCCAAGGAAGCCCAGACCGGCCTCTCCGCGGCCGGAGCCCCGACTCCCGAGGCCGCGGATGCCGCGGCCTTCTTGGTGGCGCAGTATCTGCGCATCATGGGAGCCATCGCCGGCCGCGCCTCGAACTTCCAGGAGATGGCGCAGAACGCCGGAACGATAATCCAGATGGCGTTCTTGCCCGCCGTCATGCAGGCGCAGACTATCAAGGCGCTCAAGGAAGCGGCGACGCAGGCCGCCAACTTCATCGTGTCCCAGCTGCAGTCCGTGGAGATCGACGAGAATCAGCCGCCTCAGGGCTGAGCCGTTCCCTCCGTGAGCAGGCGCGCCGAAGTCCTCGGCGCGCCTGCTCTTTTTTAGCCGCCGAACATCCTATAATGACGGCATGGAACTCCTGCAAACGGCTCTGGACGTCTTCCTTCATCTGGACAAGCATCTCAACGCCTGGGCCGGACAGCTCGGGCCGGGGCTCTACGGCGTGCTCTTCGCGGTCATCTTCTGCGAGACCGGGCTGGTGGTGACGCCGTATCTTCCCGGCGACTCCCTGCTCTTCGCCGTGGGCGCGCTCGCGGCTTCGCCGGACTCTCCCATCAAGCTTCCGCTCATCTGCGTGCTGCTCATCCTCGCGGCGGTGCTTGGGGACGCGGTCAATTATTCCGCCGGCAAATGGATCGGGCCGAAGATCTTCAACAAGACGGATTCCCGGATATTCGACCGCAGGCATCTTCTGCGCACGCATCGCTTCTACGAGAAGTACGGGGGGAAGACCATCGTGCTGGCGCGCTTCATCCCCATCATCCGCACCTTCGCGCCGTTCGTGGCCGGCATCGGCGAGATGTCGTATGCGCAATTCGCGCTCTACAACGTGGCCGGGGGGGTCGCGTGGACCTTGAGCTTCTTATTGGGGGGCTACTATTTCGCGAACATGCCCTTCGTGCAGAAAAACTTCCACTACGTGGTGCTCGCGATCATCGTGATCTCCGTGATCCCGGTGATCGTCGAGCTCGTGCGCGCGCGCATGCATCCCGATCCTGATGAGCCGGTGACGCCAACGCCTCCTTCTCCGTCTTCTTCAGCGATTTGATCGCGGCCTCGCGCACGAGAGCCGAGGAGCGCGTCATCCCCGTTTCGCGGTAGACCACTTCCACGGGCGGGTGGCTGCGCGTGTAGGCCGCGCCCTTCCCCGAGCAGTGGATCGCGAAGCGCGCTTCCACGTCCTTGGCGATGCCCGTGTAGAGCGCGTCTCCGGAGCACCGGAGCATGTAGACCGACCACTCCGTCGGCTCCTGAGGGCGGGCCTGTTTTTTCAGCGCGCGCCGGGCGATCTGTTTTCTTCTGCGAGGAGCCTGCATGAGACGATTGTAGACAATATTCATCTGGTAGAATGGAGTGTCATTAGGAGGAAGGAATGGGCGATCGACTCGACGTGGTGCTTCTCCTGGCTTTGCCGGCTTCCGGAAAGTCCGAGGTCCGCAGATATCTGGCGCAGCTCTCCGCAGAGGAGCAGCGCGAGGCTTTTCATCTAAACCCCACGGTCCAACTGGACGATTTCCCGTACGTGCACGCGATGCGCCGCGTCGACGAGGAGCTTCTGCGCTTGGGCCGGGAGAGGGTCTTCTTCAAGGGCGCCGACAGGCCTTTCAAGGATCCCCGGGACTGGGGCACGCTCATTCATCTCGTCAATGAGGACTACCGCGCCTTGCGCTCACGCAAGGCTCCCGGCAAGGAGAAAGGTTCGGCGCTCATCGCCCGCGTGGAGGCCGCCGCTTCGAAGGCGGCCATTCCAGTGCGGCTGGGGGGGCTTTCAGCCGATCAGCGCGCGGCCTTGGGACGGGCTTTGGACTCCGAGGCCGAGGAACTGTGCCGCGACTTGGGCAGGACCTGCAGCGCGGGCATGGAAGGCCGGACCTTGGTCATCGAGTTCGCGCGCGGAGGGCCGCAGGGTTCCTCCATGCCGCTGACTCCGCCCTTCGGCTATCGGCATTCCTTGTCCCTGCTCGATGAGGAGCTCCTGCGCAGGGCCTGCATCCTCTATGTCTGGGTCGAGCCCGAGGAGTCCCGGCGAAAGAACCGCGCCCGGACCGATCCCTCGGACCCGGGCTCCATCCTGCACCACGGAGTGCCCGAGGAGGTCATGCTCAGCGATTACGGCTGCGACGACATGGACTGGCTGCTTTCGCGCTCGGGCATGCCGGACTCCGTGCGGGTGGAGACCTCCTCCGGCTCTTTCCTGCTGCCGGCCGCGCGCTTCGACAACCGCGAGGACAAGACGAGCTTCCTTCGCGCGGAGCCTGCCCAGTGGCGGCCCCAGGACGTGGCCGCGGTCCGCTCGGGTCTTAAGTCCGCTTTCGACTCTTTGGCGGAATCGGGCGTGCGGCAATGAAGGCCGCGGTGTCGGCGTGGAGATTTTTCCTGCGGGCTCTCAGTCCGCGGCAGGGAGGCTGTGTGTCTGAATCCGAAGTCGTCGCGCAGGCGCTCAGGGGGACTCCGGCCGCGATCGCGGGGCTGGTGGATTACGAGCCGGGCGCGGTGGTCAGCCGCACGCTGATCAAGAAGCCCGTGGGCACGGTCACGCTGTTTTCCTTCGACAAGGGCGAGGGCTTGAGCGAGCATACCGCTCCTTTCGACGCCCTGGTGCAGGTTCTCGACGGCGAGGCCGAGGTCCTTATCGCCGGGAGCCCGAGCCGGGTGCGGGCCGGGGAAGCCCTCATCCTTCCCGCGGGCAAGCCGCATTCCCTGAAGGCCGTGGAGCGCTTCAAGATGATGCTCGTCATGATCCGCGCCTGAGGGCTCTTAGCGGCTATTGCCGCTCTTATAGGATGCCAGCAAGGCGAAGAGCACGCGGTCCACTCCAGGGTCCTTGATCGAGACGTCCCATTGGTCCATGGCGATGCGTACCGGCAGGAACTTCGAGCCGGCCGCGTAGGTCTTTCCAGGAGAGAAGTCTCGGCTGATGACCGCGATCTCGGCGCCGTCGGGCCCCCTGAGCACGATGCGCTCGGCGTCGTCAGAGAGCTTCTCGGAAACGGCCACCGTGCCTCCGACCGGATCCTCCACGCGATAGACCTTCATCCTCTTGCGCGAGAAGAAGGGGGGGGCGTATCCTTGGACGTTTTCTTCTACGATGCGGCCGATTTTTCTTCCGGCTTCGGCATAGAGGTCCAAGGCCGCGGCATCGCCCGGCACGGAGCGGTCCTCCTCCGTGTGCGCGAGCACGTTGCCGAGAGCATCCTTATACTTGAATCCCGCCAAGAGGCCGAACTCTGAGACCGTGATGAATTTCCCATTGGAATCGCGGGCCCGGACATCGAAGCAGGCGGCGGCGCAGATCCTTTCCATCACGATGAAGTCCATGGGGAGTTCCGGCCGCACGTAGCCCGCAATCGCCGCGGCCCGTCCGTGATCGATCGGAGGGATATCGATCTCGGAGGCGGCCTTTATCGCGGCCCTCAGCGGAGGCAGGGGCGCGTAAGCGGCCGGGTGTTCTTGGGCCTGCGACGGGGACTGGAGCAGCGCGAGCGCGAGCATGGCTGCGGCGTGGACCATGGACCCTCCGAAGAGTCGGGATATGCCCATCCTGGCGTCCGTACAAGTGTATCCGGAAGGCCCATGTCCGCCATTCCCAAAAGGCCTACTTATTTCTGGGCCCATAGGCCTAGATTTTACAACATCAATATCGATGCTGGGAAGGGGATCCGGCGGGTAAAGGCTGCTTCGACGCCGGTCTGGGCTTAAAAGCCGAGCTGAAACTGCAGGATGAACTCATCGTTGCGGATCGCGTCGGTCTTTTCGTTCTTGACGGTGTAATTGGCGGTCAGGCGCGCGTTCTGCCCGTTGATGAACCAGTTCACGCCGTAGGTCTGCCACTGGGAGTCCAGTCTGTTGGTGAGGCTGTCGTCGGGGTCGTAGCCCTGCCAGCGGACCAGGGCCTCGAACTTCTCGGAGAAACGCCAGGAGCCCGTGGCGTAGTAGCCGTGCGCTCGCACCACGGGGTCCCAGTGCCGTCCCTGGAGATAGGCGCTCAAATACTCTCCCTTGAGCGCGGCCTGACCGAGCTTGAAAGCGATATCCGCGCCGTACACATAGCGGTCGTATGCGTCGCTGAAGGTCTTGGCGAGGATGTCGCACCTCAGAGTGCTTGGATCGGTCTTCGTCCTCTTCCAGAAGCCGTTGACTCCGACCGTCATGGACGCGATCTTGTTCGCGAACTCCGTCTTGTCCGTCCATTGCGTGCGTGCGGCATAGAGGAAGTCCCCATTATCATTGACGGCATTGTTCATCCCGTTGCCGTTGAAGACCCCGAGGGCGTAGTAGAAGCGCTGGTCCAGGGCCTTCCCGCTCGCCTGCACTCCGATGTCGTGGGCCATGGGATTGAGGATGCGCTCCTGGCCGTAATAGCGGCTGGCGAAATCTATTTGACTGGCCGGAGCCACGGCCTCGCCTCCCACCGGCACGAAGAACTGCCCCGCGGTCAGGTTGAAGGCCGTATTCGGCGCGTAGGAGAGCGTGCAGTCGTAGAGGGCGCTGCTCTGCTGGGCGGCCGGTCCGACGGCGCGCGCGAAGTTCAGCATCAGCGCGTACTTGAAGTCTTTCGGAAGATCTCCCGAGAACTTGATCCTCACCGTCTGCAGCTGGAAGGAATTCTTGTTCGTGGCGGGAGACGGCGCCTGGGCGAACGTGTAGCGGAACTTCCCTTGCCCGCACACCTTCATCGTCGCCCCCGGCAGGAGTATGAACTGATGCTGCGAGGACTGCCTCTCCCTGGCGAAGAGTTCGAGCAAGGGCTTGGCCTCCGCCTCGGTGAGAACCCCCTTCTTTAAAAGGGCGTTCGTCAGCTCCTCGGCCGCGCGCGGCGTCTCCTGCGCGCTCAGGAGGCACGGCGGCAGGAAGGCCAAGACGGCGAACGCGACCGCGAGCGCACGGATAGACATCCTCATCTCCCCTTGTTGCGAAAGCTTCCAAGAGGATACCGTTAATGTTCAGGGCCGGCATGAGGCTATCGCTCCATATCCGCCGCAACAGAATACCCAGCGCCGCATAGGCCTTTTGGGCAAAAAATCCGCCCGCCCCGCGGCGTTTCTTGCCCGAGTATCGGGCAAACTGCTAATTTACCCTTGCCCGTGCCGCTGATCGGGTCAAAAGAGGCCCTCCTATGTCCACCGCAGTCAAATCCGCCGGAAGAGACGCGCTTTCGTCCTCGGAGTCCTTCGTCGACCGCCATCTCGGTCCCTCCGAACAGGACGTTCAAGGCATGCTCGAAACTCTCGGGCTCGCCGACCTCGGCGCGCTCACGGACGCGGTCGTGCCCGCTGCCATCCGCACCCGGCGTCCCCTCGATCTTCCCTCTGCCGCGGGCGAGGCCCAGGCCTTGGCGGAACTGCGCGCTCTTGCGGCCAAGAACCAGGTTTGGCGTTCCTTCATCGGCTGCGGCTATCACGATTCTCTCACCCCTGCGGTGCTCCTGCGCAACATCCTGGAGAACCCGGGCTGGTACACGCAGTACACGCCCTATCAGGCCGAGATCTCCCAGGGCCGGCTGGAGGCGCTGCTCAATTTCCAGACCCTGATCGCGGAGCTTACGGGCCTTGCGATCGCCAACGCGTCCATGCTCGACGAGGGCACGTCCGCGGCCGAGGCCATGACCCTGTGCCGCTCGGCCAAGGGCTCCGGCAGCGTCTTCTTCGCGGCAGAGGACTGCCATCCGCAGACCCTCGAGGTCCTGCGCACCCGCGCCAAGCATCTGGGCATCCGCGTGGAAACGGGAGATCCCGAGAAGGCGGAGTTCTCCGCGGAGGTTTTCGGCGTCCTGCTCCAATATCCCGGCACCAGCGGCGTCGTGCGGGATTATGAGGCGCTTTGCGCCCGGGTGCACAAGGCCGGAGCCTTGGCCGTTTTTGCGGCCGACCCCTTGGCCTTGGCGATCCTCAAATCCCCGGGCGAGATGGGCGCGGACGCTGTCGTGGGCAGCATCCAGCGCTTCGGCCTGCCCTTGGGCTTCGGCGGTCCCGGCGCCGGCTACATGGCGGTCAAGGCTGCCTTCTTGCGGCAGATGCCGGGCCGCATCGTCGGCATGTCCAAGGACAGCGGCGGGCAGCCGGCCCTGCGCTTGGCCGTGCAGACCCGCGAACAGCATATCCGCCGCGAGAAGGCCACGAGCAACATCTGCACCTCCCAGGTGCTCACGGCCGTGATCGCGTCCATGTACGCGGCCTGGCATGGGCCGCAGGGGCTGCGCCGCATCGCCGAGCGCGTGCATCTTTTGACCCGCATCCTGTCCATGGGCCTCAGGCGCTTGGGGCTGGAATTGGAGCCGGGGGCGTTCTTCGACACCTTGCGCGTGCGCACCCACAAGGCCGCGGCCGAGCTCGTGCTCGAGCAGGCCCGCGGGCGCCGCATCAACCTGCGCGCCTATCCCGACGGCTCCCTGGGCATCTCGCTCGACGAGAAGACCGATGAGCGCGACTTGACCGACCTTTTGGCCTGCTTCGCGAAGGGCAAGGCCGTGCCCGCCGTCGAGGAACTTTCCGGCGAGCTGGGCGACGTGATCCCCGAGGGTCTGCGCCGCGGCGGCGAGATCCTCTCTCAGCCGGTCTTCCATCGCTATCACAGCGAGACCGAGATGCTGCGCTATCTCAAGAGGCTCGAGTCTCGCGATCTTTCGCTGACGACCTCCATGATTCCCCTGGGCTCCTGCACCATGAAGCTCAACGCCGCCTCCGAGATGCTGCCCATCACTTGGCCGGAGTTCACGGGGCCGCATCCCTTCGCGCCGGAAGACCAGGTCGCGGGCTACCGCGAGCTCTTCAGCCAGCTCGAGCGCTGGCTCTGCGAGATCACGGGATTCGAGGCCGTGTCCCTTCAGCCCAACGCCGGTTCCCAAGGCGAGTACGCGGGCCTGCTGGTCCTGCGCAAGTACCACGAGAGCCGGGGCGAAGGCCGCCGCGACGTCTGCCTCATCCCGCAGTCGGCCCACGGCACCAACCCCGCGAGCGCGGCCTTGGCCGGCCTGCGCGTCGTTCCGGTGGCCTGCGATTCCGAGGGCAACATCGACCTGGCCGACTTGCAGGCGCGGGCCGCCGAGCATGCCGAGACCCTGGCCGCGCTCATGGTCACCTATCCGTCCACGCACGGAGTCTTCGAGGAGGAGATCCGCGAGATGTGCAAGGTCGTGCACGAGCGGGGCGGGCAGGTCTATATGGACGGCGCGAATATGAACGCCCAAGTGGGGCTCTGCCGCCCCGCGGAACTGGGCGCGGACGTCTGCCATCTCAATCTCCACAAGACCTTCGCCATGCCCCACGGCGGCGGCGGGCCCGGCGTGGGCCCCATCGCCGTGAAGGGGCACTTGGCGGCCTTCCTGCCCGGGCATCCGCTCGTGCGTTTGGGCGGCAAGGAATCCATCGGAGCCGTGTGCTCCGCTCCGTGGGGCAGCGCGAACCTCCTGCCCATCAGCTGGATGTACATCCGCATGATGGGCGGGCCGGGCCTCACGCGCGCGACCCAGGTCGCCATCCTCAACGCGAACTACATCGCGCGGCGCTTGGCCGGGCATTTCCCGGTGGTCTATAAGGGGCGGGGCGGCTTCGTGGCGCACGAGTGCATCCTGGATCTGCGGAACTTGAAGAACACCAGCGGCGTTCAGGTCGAGGACGTGGCCAAGCGGCTCATGGACTACGGCTTCCACGCGCCCACCATGTCCTGGCCCGTGGGCGGGACGCTCATGGTGGAGCCCACGGAGAGCGAGAGCAAAGAGGAGCTGGACCGCTTCTGCGACGCCATGATCTCCATCCGTTCGGAGATCACGGCCGTGGAGCAGGGCCGCCTGTCCAAGGACGACAACCCGCTCAAGAACGCCCCGCACACCGCGGAGCATGCCGTCGCGGAGAAGTGGACGCACCCGTACAGCCGCAAGCAGGCCGTGTTCCCCGCGCCGTGGCTCAAGGAGCGCAAGTTCTGGCCCGCGGTCGGCCGCGTGGACAACCCCTACGGCGACCGGAACCTTTTCTGCGTCTGCCCGCCGGTCAAAGAGGGGTGACGTTTTAAGGCCGGCTGCGCCGGCGCATCTATGCCTGATGTCTTGATATTCGATGATGACGAACAGGTCCCGCAGCTGCTGGGGGACCTGCTGCGCGGCTCCGGCCTGAGCGTGGGCCATTATTCGAGCGCGGACGGCATCGTGGACATCGTGCGCGAGCAGAAGCCGCGGCTGGTGGTGCTCGACATCATGATGCCGGGCTTGGACGGCCTGAGCGCCTGCCGCACCCTGCGCAATGATCCGCACACCCGCCGCGTGCGCATCGCGATCATGACGGCCAAGGATTTCGCCGAGGACCGCGAGACGGCCCGCCGCTTCGGCGCGGACCTCTTCGTGCAGAAGCCTTTCCGCGCGGCCGAGGCGGTCCGCGCCTTGACCGCGCTCCTGGGGCCTGTTCCAACGCCGGCTCCGGTCTCGGCCGAGGCGCCTGTTGTTCCCTTGTCCTTGACGATCCTCGAAGGAGCCGTCGCGCTTCAAACCCAAGGCTTATGGTTCTTCCTGGATGCGGGCAAGGGACTGCTGTCTTGGCGGCCGGGCGTGCCTGCGCCCGGGACGCGGCTATGGGTCCTCTTGAGCTCCTTCCAAGAGCAGGCTGTTTCCGGCATCTCCGCCTGCGGAAAGTTCCTGGAGTCCGGCTGCTCCGTCCGTTTGGGCGGACCCGATGATGCCGACGGCACGCTCAACCGCGTGGCCACGCGAATCTCCGCCGGCAGGATGCGTTCCCCGGCCGCCTCCTTGATGCTCTATCCCCAGCGAGAGGGGGAGCAGTTCATCGCGCCGGGCATCCTCGCGCAGGTCCGCTATACGCGCCATCCCGGCATTGCGTTGGGCTACCGCATCGTCTTGCACGGCCGGTCCATCGTGTATTGCCCCTACAACGATATCCCGGACCAGGCCCGGGCCTGGAATCCCCATGAGTACGAGAAGTTCCGGGCGTTCTTCAAGGACGCGGATCTGCTCATCCACGGTTTCCGGTCATCCGTGGAGGACGCTCCTTCCGGCGAGGGACCCGCGCGCTCAGCCTGGGAGCCTGTGGCCGATCTTGCGGCAGGCTCCGGCGTGCGGCGGCTCATCCTTATCCCTTTGATTCCCGTGGACGCCTTGCTCGTGCAGGAGGCTGCGGCCGCGCGCATACAAGCCTCCGGAGGCCGCACGGCCTGCGCGGTCCCTTCTCCCGAGCAAAGCCTCGTATTCTGAACGAGGGGGCTTTTTAGGATGTCCTGCGTTCGATGCCGATGCCGATGCCGACGCCCAATTCCTCAAGGAACTCCACCAGGGGCAACGTCAGCCTGTCTTTTCTTCGGTCATTGAGCTGGAGCAGCCCGATGATGCGCTCCTTGGAGCGCAGCGGGATGAGCGCCACGGATTCATAGCCTGAGGTGATGCAGCGATTGCGCATGCGGGCCGGACCTTGCGTCAGAGCGGCGGAAGACAAGAGCTCCGATGCGCGGCTGGTCCAGAAGCTGCCTCCCCTTGTGAAAAAAGGCTTGCTGGGGTCGGTCATTCCGGAGAGGATGTTCCCGCACAAGCACTCGAGCAGGACGTCTCCCGACGCGTTCCGGACCAGCCCGCCGTCGGCGCTCCTTGCGCAGAGAGAGCGTTCTTTCTCGACGAACTCTTGCGGGAATCCTTCCGTATGAGAGTAGGGATAATCTTCGTCCGATCGCAGGCGGATCCCCGCGGCCTCCATTCCCGTGGAGTCCTTGACGGCCAGCAGGATGTCGCGGATGATATCGCCTCGCTGGTCGGAATCCGCCAGACGCTTGAATACGATCAGGGCCAGCTTTTGGAGGGATTCCGCCAGCTTGTGCGCGGTGATATCGGTGTCGGAGCCCCGGTAGCCCAGGAGCCGTCCGTCGGAGGCAAGGACCGGCGTGCCATTCGTCGAGACCCACTTCACAAGGCCGGCTTTGGTCTGAACGGGATTCTCCAGGTTCACGAACGCCAGCTTCTGCGAAAAGACCCCCAGAGCGGCCGTCTTGAAGGGTTCTCTCCCCTCTTCGGGATGGAGTTCGTAGAAGTGCATCTTCCCGACGAGCTCCATCTGACGATATCCCCACTCGTGTTCGCAGCTTCGGCTGACGTAGGTGTATAACCCGTCGGTATCCACTTCCCATACCACCGTATGGCTCTGTTCCGCGAGCTGATCGAAACGCGCCACGCTCTCCTGCAGATGGCTTTCCACTCGCTTGCGTTCGGTGATGTCCCGGAAGAACCACGCCCGTCCCAGATAGCGTCCGTTCTCAGCGATCAGAGGAGCGGAGTAGCGGTCTATGATGCGTCCGTCCTTGAGCAGCAGCTCGTCGCGGCTCCTTTCCGAGCGATGCTCATAAAGATGCCTCACGCGGCGAAGGAATGCCTCGGGGTCTTTTTGCTGCGACACGACTTTCTGCAGGACGGGCTCGTCTGCGGCCGCCTGCGCCAGTCGAGGAGGGATGTCCCACATCAAAAGGAAGCGCGTGTTGGCCGTCACGATCGAGGCATTTTCGTCGACGATCAGTATCGCATCCGGCGAGGCTTCCTGCTGCGCAGCCGACAGGAGTTCCCTCTGCGTGAGAAGCGGCCGACTGGGCATGTCCGAGGGGTTGGGAGAGCCGCTTGGGGGGGGTAGTCGATCTGGCATTGGATGCTCCTTGGAAGCTAGTTTGTTTAGCATAGTCTGATGTCTTTCAGCAAATCCGCGGAAAGCAGAAGCCCGGCCCCCATTGAGGGGCCGGGCTTCTGCTTTCCGCTGGAGACGCTACTTCGGGTCTGTTTTGGCCAGGAGCGCCTGGACCTTGTCGAAGAACTGCTGGCCGCGGAAAGGCTTGACGATATAGCCGTCCACGCCGCTCTCGAAGGCCTCGTCGACGTCCTTGGTCGTGCTCGCCTGCGTGAACATGAGGATCTTCAGGCTCTGGAATTTCGGGTTGGTCCGCACGATGGCGAGGACCTCGATGCCCGAGAGCTTGGGCATCTGACGGTCCAGGATCACAAGGTCGTAGCTGCCTTTCTGGAGCATTTCGATCGCTTCGGCGCCGTCGGCCGCGCCGTCGACTTTGTGCCCATGGATGGAAAGCAGTCTTTTGACGAGGCTGCGGATAGGTTCTTCGTCGTCGGCGATCAGGATCTTTGCCATAGGTTCAGTCCATTCTATAGTGGATCGTTTCGATGGGCTCGATGGTCACCATCGCTTCGCGCAGATATTCGTCCATGCGTTTGAGGAATTCCCGCGCTATGGGCTCCTCGTCGACGATCTCGATGATGACGGGAGGGTTCCCTTCCTCGCGCAGCATCTTCCCGGCGTTCTGATGGGTCTTGCAGCCGTAGCCGAACACTCCTTTGAGCGCCATGGCCACGGCCAGCCCGTCTTGGCGAGCGGCTTCGATGAGCACGTGATAGAGCGGACGCCCCTGCCAGCGGTCGGAGTCTTCCAAGTAGATGCGGATCCTCAATCGTTGAGAGGAGGTTCTCATCGATTCACTTGGGGGGGAGGCTCTTGGACATGTTCCGGGCGAGATCTTCGCAGACGCCGATGAGCGCCTGCTGGACCAGAGCGTCGGCGGAGGCCAGCTGTCCCACCTTGCCGCCGAAGGCGTGCTTCTCCGCGCTCTCGGCCTTGCCGATCGCGCGGCCCGAGCCGAGCAGTTCTCCGGTCTCCACGTCGACGATTCGGGCTTCCACTTCCACGTCCACGTACCGGGTGGTTTTCTCCGCGATCTTCACGCTGCGGCCTTCCTCGCGCACCGAGATCGAGGTCACGGAGCCGAGGACCACCGCGCCTGCGTTGAGCTGTTTCCCCACCTTGGCCGCGGCGGCGCTGTCCGTGATCCCGGACTGCTGGAGCTGCAGTTCCTGGAGCGCGGCATCCACGCGGGCGCGCTCGACCAAGCGCAGGCGGCCGGTGCGCACCAAGGCGCCGGCCAGGCCGTCGGCCAAGCCGGAGGCGTGGGGGGCGAATTCCTTCTGCGCGGCAGTGAAGGCGAAGGGCATGACCGCAGCCAGGCGGCGCTGCTCAAAAGGATATTCTTTGATTGTCGTGCAGCCGACGAGGACGAGCGCCGCTGCAAGGATCGATGTGCAAGTCCGCATAAATATAAGGCCTCCAGAACGCGTTCAGCCTTCCATTATCTCCCGAACGCACGGATATCGTCCTATTTTGCCCGGATGACTGTCAAACCGCGCGGCGCAGGAGCTTGTGCAATTGCCGCGCGGGGCTTGAGGTTCCTGCCGCTCAGTTCGTCTTGGCGCCGATGGCCCGGCGAACGGTTTCGGAGACGTCCTCGAGGAGGTAGGGCTTGCTCAGCATGCCGACGAATCCATGGGACGCGTATTCGGACATGACCGGGTCGTTGGCGTAGCCGCTGGAGACTATGGCGACGGCTTCGGGGTCGAGGGCATGGAGCTTTTTCACGGCCTCCATCCCGCCCATTCCGCCGGGGATGGTGAGGTCCATGATGACCGCGGCGTAGGGCTTGTCTGTTTTCAGCGCTTTCTTGTAGGCATTGAGCGCGGCCTTCCCGTCTTTCACTGAATCGGCCAGGTAGCCCAGGTGTTCGAGCATGCGCTTCAAGACCGCGGCGACCGGGGCCTCATCGTCCATGATGAGCACCCTGCCGCTGCCGGTCGTGAGCGCCGGGCGAGCGTCTTCCGGGACCAGTTCCGCGGCGTCCGCTTCCGGGAAGTGGAGGGAGAAGACCGACCCGGTTCCCAGCTTCGACTCGACGCTGATGATCCCGCCGTGCTTGGTCATGATGGAGTAGCACATGGCCAGCCCCAGCCCGCGTCCGGCGGCCTTGGTCGTGAAGTACGGTTCGAAAACCCTGGATAGGTGAGAGGGATGGATACCGATGCCCTGGTCTTCGACTCTCACCCGGACGTAGCGTCCGGCTTTCAGCGGCGGGAACTCTTCCTTGCCGAGGCTGAGGATCGAGGATCGGACTGAGATGCTCCCTCCCTGGGGCATGGCTTGAACGGCGTTGAGGACGAGATTCTGCACCACTTGGGAGACTTGGTCTTTGTCGATTTTCACGGGCAGGGGGATTTCTCCGAGGTCGAACACGCAGCGCACGTTCGAGCCTCGCGTGGAGAGGCCGGCCATCTGGGTGAGGATGGGGCGCAGATCCATGACTTTGACGATCGGGGCTCCTCCCTTGGAGAAGGTCAGCAGCTGGTGGGAGAGCCCTTTCGCGGTCGCGCAGGCTGTTTGCGCCTCCTGGATCATCTCCAGGGCCTCGCTGCCGTCCTTCATGCTGCACTGAAGCAGGGAGAGGTTTCCCATGATGGCCGTGAGGATGTTGTTGAAGTCATGCGCGATCCCGCCGGCCAAGGTTCCCAGCGATTCGAGCTTCTGCATGTTCGCCAGAGCTTCTTCGGCTTGCTTGCGTTTCGTGATATCGAGGATCACTCCGATCATTCCCGCCAGTTTCCCGTCGGCATCGGTAAAAGTCGCCTTGTTGAAGACCACCGCGTGGCGCGTCCCGTCGGCATAGACTACGGAAGCTTCATAGGTTTGAACGCCCGGATTGTTCAGCAATGCCCGGTCGGCCTTGTCGTATTTCTCGGCCAGGTCCTTGGGGGCGATCTCGTAGACGGTCTTCCCGATGATCTGATCCAACGGAAGCCCCAGGAATCGCGAGAAGGCCTTGTTTCCTCCGAGGTAGACGCAATCCGCGTCTTTGTAGAAGACCGGGGAGGGGATCGCATCGATGAGCATCTGCTGGAACCGTATGGTGTTGTTGAGCGCGCGGTCCGCTTCGGCGCGCTCAGTGCGGGCCGCGCGCTTGTGCGGCTTGGAGTCGTTGTCCGGGGGGATGTTCGAGGCGTGCATCCTTGAATTATACTTAACCCGCTTCCCCTGGCCCTAGGTCTTAAGGCCTATGATTGTTTATCCCGCGCGGCCCTTCCCGGCAAAAGGTTTTTCGCCTATATTTGAATAATGGCAGGTTTTAAAAAAGTCCTTCCGGTGCTGCTTTCCGCAGGATTTCTGCTGGCTGAGGCTTCTTCTGCGCGCTGGGCGTGCGCCCTCGGAGAATCGATCCTCGTTTCGGAAGCCGCCTCTGCCGCCGGCGTCCGGATAGCCCCTGTTTCCGCAGCCATTGCTGATGCGTCGTTCGTTCCGGGGAATGTCCCCGACTCCGCGCTTCCGGCGGATTTCGGACGACCATCCGCCAGGTTTCCCGTCCTCCCGGAACTGAAGGCGATCCCGGCGTTCCTTTCTCCGCGCGTCTCTGAGAATGTCGGAGGAAAGTCCTTCGAACGGGACTCTCATCCTGCCGCTGCCGTGTTCCCGAACGCGTCGGGAACGCAGGATCTCCCGAAATCAAAGATCGCGTTCCCGGCGGCATCCATCGGGAGTTCTCCCGATGAAGAGATCCCCGCATCGGGAGGCGAAAGGCTTCACCTGAGGGAAACTCTCCTGCGGCTCGCGGCGGATCCCGCGCAGTCCGACGGGATCTTCGAGGGCCGGACCGATGTCGGATGCCTGAGGGAGGAATCTCAAAAAAAAGAACATCCGTCGCGCGTCGACATTGAGGGTCTTCGGCACGCATCCTTGCCCTGGCGCACCTCCGCCCAATTGGCTCGCCTTCTTGCCGAACCGCGCGGGAGCCAAGAGCCCTTCGAGTTCGCGGTGATCGGCGATATGGAACCGGGACGCTTCTGGCTCTGGCGATTCCTTTTCAATAAGAACGGCATGTCTGCCCGCATATTGGAAGGCCTCTCCGGAAAAAATACGGACTTCATCATGCAGCTTGGCGACATGGTCAGCAGGGGCACTCCCCGCCGCTTCTTGCGGTTCTTCAAAACGATCCTGTATCGAACGGTCTCCAGGCCTTGGCTCACGACCATCGGCAACCATGATCGGGACACGCCCCACGCAGAGAGCGACGCTCCGGTCTACCATGCGATCTTTGGAGAGACCAATTATTACTTCGACCGCGGCAAGGCGCGCTTTATCGTGCTCGACACGAGCGGCTTCCGCCTCTCCGGTCGCCAGCTCGAATGGCTGGATGCGACCCTGGATACGGAGAAGACCAAGATCATCTTCACGCACATGTCGCCGAACATCGTCGGATCTTGGAACGGCTTCGGCCCTTTCAAGCATCTTATCGGGTTCGATGAAGGAGCCTCGGAGTTCGCGGAGATCGTCTCGCGCCGCAAGGTCGACCGCGTCTATGTCGGGCACGTGCACGGCTTCGATTCCACGAAATATCGGGGCGTGCGCTATGTGCTGACGGCCGGCGGAGGCTCGCCCATGTTCCCGGTCGGGGTAAAACGCCTGCTCTACCACTATCTCACGGTGCGCGTGAGCGCCGAGGGCATCCAAGAGACCCTCCACTTCGTGGAAGAGCCTCCCTTTATTTTTCAAAAAACGCTCGGCGCCGCGGCGCGCCGGCTGGCGGAGTTCTTCTATTTCCTCTTCATCGGCCCGACATAGGCCGTCTTCACGGCCAATGGAAGCGGCTGCAGAGGTAAGCGATCGAGGCCAGCGTTGCCAGGGGGCCCAGCAGGACGAAGGCCAGGGATTTCCAGGCGAGCGTGCTTACGAGTGCCTTCTCGCTCTGATCGGCCAGCACCAGGAGCCCGTCGTCGCCGCGCTTGATGATGACCGGAGCGGGCGCACAGGACTGCTCCGGGGAGGAGTCGAACTCCGATTGCGCGGAGCGCGCGAGGTCTTCCTTGAGTTTTTCCACGGCGCGGTCCCATTCGAACCCGTCGATCTGCCCGTCCTGGGTCGTGTCCGCGGCTTTCATCCGCGCCGGGTCGGCCTTGAGTTTGCGCAGGGCCTCGGGCAGCCGCGCCTCCACCCTGCGGCTGATTCGCTCGCGCAGAGAGGGCGGGGCATTGGGCGGGCAGGCGCTGCCCAGGACGTAGAAAGGGTCCTCGGGGCGTACGATGCTGGCCTTGACGCGGCGAGCGGTCCAGGAGGACGCGCCCGCCACCTTTTGGATGTACGCCGAGGCGGGGCCGTTTTGCGAGAACATCCCCGTGGTATAGGCGAGGTCGGTTTTATAGCGGATGTCCGCGTCCGCGGGGATGACGAGCGCTCGCCCCGTGCCGTCCGATATCCAGAAAGGGAGATGGGTGGTATCGGCCAGATGGACTTGGACCCAGCGGCGGCTCTTGCCCGAGCCGCGCTGTTCCTCGACCTCGATGCGATAGCACGTGCAGGGCAGTCCGAAGATGGGGTCCGTGTCGGGATTCACGGGAGAGGCGGTGCCCATCAGTTCCACCGTGCCCATGGCCATGGAGTGGATCTCCGAGGTGGAGATGGCTTCCACTATTCGCTTGAGCCGCAGTTCGCGGAAGCCTTTCCAAAAGAAATACGGTCCGGCGCCCAGCCCGGCGAAGGCCAGGAAGATCGGATCGCCGCCTGAGGAGTGGACGTGCATGGGGCCCTATCGAACAATGTTTGGATTACGGCTGCCGGATGTCGATCTCCACGTCTTTGCGGTCGTCTTCCGAAACCTTGAACATTTCCTGCGCCCTGAGTCCCATGAATCCCGCCAGGAAGACGTCCGGCAGGGATTGGATGCGGATATTGTAGTTGTTGACCGTGTCGTTGTAGAGCTCGCGGCGGTCGGCGAGCTGGCCTTCGAGGTCCGAGATGCGGCCCTGGAGCTGCTGGAAGGATGCCTGGGACTTGAGGTCCGGGTAGCGCTCGGCCACCGCGAAGAGCTGATGCAGTCCCGCGGAGAGCATGTTCTCTTTGTCCGCTTTGTCGGCCACTCCTTGCGCGGACTGCGCGCCTGAGCGCAGCTCCACGATCCGCGAGAGGGTGTCCTTCTCGAACTTCATATAGGCTTCGCAGGTCTTTATGAGCTTGGGGATCTCGTCGTGGCGCTGTTTGAGCAGCACGTCGATGTTGGCCCAGGCCTTGGCCACGTTGTTCTTGAGGAGCACCAGGCCGTTGTAGAGGGTGACGAGGTATCCGATCAGTCCGGCGGCGGCGAACGCGAGTCCGGCAAGCAGGATCAGGGCGGTCATTTCAGGCATTCCTCCAGTCGTGAACGGAATGAATCCAGCTCGAAAGGCTTTTCCAGGACCTGCAATCCCTTGCTGTTGAGGATCGTCTCCAGGGCGGAGCCCTGCAAGGAGCCGGAGATGGGGAGGATTCTCAGTTCGCGCAGGCGGGCATCCCCGTCGACGCGGGCCAGGAACTCCGCGGCGGACATCCCGGGCATGCGCAGGTCCATGATGAGCAGGTCCGGGCGCTCGCGCCGCATCCATTCGAGGACTTCATTGAAGTCCGACGAGAAACGCGCCTCGCAGTCGTAGGGCGCGAGCAGCTGCTGGAGCAGGGGGATGCAGCCCGGGTCGTCCTCGGCCACGTAGACTCTCTTTTTTTTGCGGGAAGGCTGCTCTTGCGCGGGGATAGGGGCGGGCGCGGGCTGCGCTGCCGCGGGTTCGGCAGGCGCGTCTTTCGGGCGCGGGAATTCCAAGGTGAAGCAGGCGCCTTGCTCCGGGGCCGAGCGCACGGTGATTCGTCCGCCCTGCTCCTCCATGATGCGCTTGACGATGCTCAGGCCCAGGCCCGTGCCCTTGCCCGCGGATTTTGTGGTGAAGAAGGGCTCCCAGATGCGTTCGAGCAGCTGCGCGGGGATGCCGGGGCCGTTGTCTTCGATGCTCACGCGAAGATGCTCCGCGTCTCCTTCGGTGCTGACGAGGATGCGTCCTCCTTCGGGACGAGCGAGCACGGCGTGCTCCGCGTTGTTGATGAGATTGAAGAGCACCTGCTGGATCTCCGGGCCCGAGAGGGCGAGCTTAGGCAGTCCCGCGGCGTAGCGCGCCTCTACTTTGACCGGAGAGAGTATCCAGTCGAATTTCTTGAGTTCCACGCATTCGCGGACCAATGCGCTCAAGTCCGTGAGCGTGCGCTCGCTCTTGCTGATGCGCGCGAAGGAGAGCATGTCCTGGATCGTCTGGCGGCAGCGCCGCGCGCCGTGCTCGATGCGCTCCAAGGACTGCCGGAGCTGAGCGGGTCCCGCGCTGCTGCTCAGTCCCATCTGCGCGAATCCGAGGATCGTGGCCAGCGGGCTGTTGAGCTCGTGCGCGATGCTCGCCGAGAGCGTGCCCAGCGTGGCCAGGCGATCCATGTGCTGGAGCTGTTCGCGCGACTGGCGGCGCTCCTGCTCGGCGCGATCCTGCTCCTCGCTCAAGCGCTTGCGCGCGGAGCGCTCGTTGGAGGCCACTCGCATCGTGACCCCGGCTGCGGCCAGCAGGGTGGTGGCCTTGATGAGCAGGGCTAGGAGGTCGATCCATTGGCGCTCGCGCAGGGAGGCGTGGTGGAAGCCGAGCAGGACGAGCAGGATGGAGGCGGTGGCCCAGAGTATTCCTCGCAGGTCGAAGGCCAGGCAGGCCGTGAAGATGGGAAGCAGATACATCACCCAGAAATTCGAGGAATGCCCGCCGGAGAAAGAGACGGCCAGGGTGATGAAGAAGATATTGACCGCGACCGAGGAGGGCGCGCGCTGGCGATAGGGCAGGCGCTTGGAGAGGAAGCTGAAGTTCAGGAGATTGAAGAGCAGCAGGGTGAGGAAGGAGTAGAGGATCTCCGGATAGGTGAAGTCGGGGTTCTCGCGGCCGAGATAAGCTGCGATGGCCATCATCACGGAGAACACGACGCTGTCCGCGGTGGCTCCGGGAGGCGAGGACTCGGGTTTCCGGTGTTCTTCGCGCATCTTCCTAATATTACCACTCGGATGCGATTTGCGCCACCCCCGGCGCCAACTGATATACTTGTGCTCGAAGAGGAGCCTTATGAACGAACTGCTCGAACGGCGTTTCCAGTTGAAGGCCCACGGCACCGACTTGCGCACCGAGTTCTTGGGCGGCTTGGCGACCTTCGTCACCATGGCCTATATCCTCTTCGTCAACCCGCTGATCCTTTCCCTGGCCGGGCTCGACCGAGGCGCGGTCTTCACCGCCACGGTCCTGTCCTCGGCGATCGGTACCTTGGTCATGGGGCTTTACGCCAACGTGCCCTTCGCCCTGGCTCCGGGCATGGGGCTCAACGCCTTCTTTACCTTCACGGTGGTCACGGCCATCGGGCTGCCGTGGCAGCAGGCCTTGGCCGTGGTCTTCCTCTGCGGGATCGTCAACATCCTCATCACGGTCACGCGCGTGCGCAAGATGCTCATCAACGCCATCCCGGAGTCTCTTCAGTACGCCATCAGCGCGGGCATCGGGCTCTTCATCGCCTATATCGGCTTCAAGAACGCCCATTTCCTGGACTTCATCGTGCAGGGCGATTCGATCATCCGCAGCCGCATCCAGGACGGCAATATCCTGCAGGCTCTTTCGCGAGACGTCATTCCCCAGTTGGTCTCCTTCTCGGACAAGACGTCCCTGCTCTCCTTGGCCGGACTCCTGATGACCGCGGTTCTGATGCTCCTGCGCGTGCACGGGGCCATACTCATCGGCATTCTCCTGACGACCGCGGTGGCGGTGCTCAGCGGCGCGGCCGTGGTCCCGGAGATGAATGCCCGGAGCCTGTTTCCGCCCTCCCTCGGGCCTACGCTCTTCGCTTTGGATATCCGCGGGCTTCTGCAGGATACCTCGCGCTGGCCCGTGGTCCTGCCCGTGATCCTGGGCTTCAGCCTGACGGATACCTTCGATACCGTGGGGACCTTCCTGGGCACGGGCCGCAAGACCGGGATCTTCGACGACAAGGATGAGGCCGCCCTGCATCACGGCAAGGGATTCTCCTCGAAGCTCGATCGGGCGCTCTTCGCGGATTCCATCGCCACCTCCATGGGCGCGCTGCTGGGGACCAGCAACGTCACCACCTACGTCGAGAGCGCCGCCGGCATCAGCGTGGGCGCGCGCACGGGCCTGGCCTCGGTGTTCACGGCGCTCTTCTTCCTCCTTTCGCTCTTCATCGCGCCGCTGGTGCTCATGATACCGGCCGCGGCCACGGCGCCGGCGCTCATCCTCATCGGCGTGCTCATGATGGATTCCGCGGCGAAGATCCGCTGGGAGGAATTGGACGTCGCGCTCCCCGCCTTCTTCACCGCCGCGGTCATGCCCTTCGCCTACAGCATCTCCAACGGCATCGCCGCGGGCTTCATCTTCCACGTGCTCGTCAAGCTCGTGCGCGGCAAGCCTCGAGAGATCCATCCCCTGCTCTACATCGCCGCCGCCCTCTTCCTGCTAAACTTCATTCTGGGTGCCAGGGGTTAAACTAAGTTGAATAACTCAACCGACAGCGAAAAGATTCCGTCGCGCGCGCCGAGGCTGCTGTCTTTGGACGTGTTCCGCGGGCTCACGATCGCGGGCATGATCCTCGTCAACAGCCCGGGCAATGACGTGGCCTACGCCCCGCTCGAACACGCGGCCTGGCACGGGCTCACGCCCACGGACCTCATCTTCCCGTTCTTCCTATTCATCGTGGGAGTGTCGATCACCTTCGCCTTGTCCAGGATGTTGGAGCAGGGGACCTCGCGGTCCGCCGTCATGGCCCAGGTCTTCAAGCGGACCCTGATCCTTTTCGCGCTGGGCGTGCTTTTGAACGGGTTCCCGCATTATCACTTGGCGACGCTGCGGATACCCGGGGTGCTTCAGCGCATCGCGCTCTGCTATTTCTTCGCGTCCGCGTTCTTTCTATGGACCTCCGGCGTCGCGCAGCTCGTCTCCGCCTCGGCCATGCTTCTCGGCTATTGGTGGGTCCTCACGCACGTCGCGGCTCCGGGCTCCGTCGTCGGGGATCTGAGCATGGGGGGAAGCCTCGCGGGGTTCATCGACCGGAGCTTGCTCGGCGGGCACCTGTACCGGCCCACCGACGATCCCGAGGGATTCCTGAGCACGATCCCGGCGGTGGGGGGCACTCTCTTCGGCGTGCTTTCCGGGGCGTGGCTGCGTTCCTCGCGGGAGGTTCCGCGCAAGATTGGGGGATTCGTCCTGGCCGGGGCCTTTTTGCTCGCGGCGGGCTGGGCTTGGGGCAGGTCTTTCCCCATCAACAAGGCGCTTTGGACGAGTTCCTTCGTGCTGGTCACGACCGGCGGGGCCCTGCTCGGCTTCGCGGCCTGCTTCTGGCTGGTGGACGTGCGGGGCTGGAAGGCTTGGTCCAAGCCTTTCGAGATTTTCGGGACCAATGCCATCGCCGCATACGTCCTGCACGAGGTATTCATCGGGCTCCAGCATTTGGTCCATCTGCCGCGGCTCGACGGCTCGGAGGGGAATCTGCGGCTCTTCATCACCGAGCATGCCTTCTCGCCATGGCTGGCGCCGCTGAACGCGTCGTTGGCGTATGCCTTGTGCTATACGGGCCTGTGGCTGGCCGTGCTCACCGTGCTTTATCGGCGGAAGATCTTCCTCAAAGTCTGATGGGAACCGTCATGGTCTCAGGAGGCCGCTTATGACTCTGACGTTCATGGATTGGGCCGTGATCGCCGGATATTTCGTCATCAATCTGCTCATCGGCCTCTATTACCGCAGCCGCGCCACGAAGTCCACGGAGGAGTTCTTCGCCGGAGGCCGCAACGTGTCCTGGTGGCTGGCGGGCACCAGCATGGTGGCCACGACCTTCGCGGCGGACACGCCCCTGGCCGTGACCGGTCTGGTCGCTTCCTACGGGATCGCGGGCAACTGGCTCTGGTGGAACATGCTCATGAGCAGTCTGCTCACCGTGTTCTTCTTCGCCAGGCTCTGGCGGCGCTCGGGCGTGCTCACGGACGTGGAGTTCGCGGAGATCCGCTACGGCGGCAAGCCCGCGGCCTTCCTGCGCGGCTTCCGCGCGCTCTACCTGGGCCTGCCCATCAACTGCATCATCCTGGGCTGGGTCAATCTCGCCATGGTCAAGATCCTCATGATGATCTTCCCTTTCACGGACCTCCAGGTCCTGGGCCTGATGCTGAGCCCGAAGCTGCAGGCCTTGGCCGTCGTCTTCGGCATCATGCTGGTCACGGCCGCCATCTCCACGCTCTCCGGGCTCTGGGGCGTGCTGGTCACGGACATGTTCCAGTTCGTGCTCAAGATGGGCATGGTCGTCATCCTGGCCTACTACGCGGTGCGGGCCACGGGCGGCATGGACGTCATGATCGTCAAGCTCGAAGCGCTCAGCGCGGCCAAGGGCGGGGGCTCCATCCTCTCGTTCACGCCGGACATCGGCTCTGCCTGGATGCCCATGATCACGTTCTTCACGTACCTCGCGGTCACGTGGTGGGCGACTTGGTATCCGGGCGCGGAACCCGGCGGCGGCGGCTACATCGCCCAGCGCATCTTCTGCGCCAAGGACGAAAAGAACTCTCTCTTGGCCACGCTCTGGTTCAGCATCGCGCACTACGCGGTCAGGCCCTGGCCGTGGATCCTGACCGCCTTGGCCTCCCTGGTGCTCTACCCGACCTTGGTCGACAAGGAATCCGGGTTCATCAAGACCATCGTGGACCCGGCCGTGTTCCCGCCGTGCCTGCGCGGAGTGATGATCGCGGCGTTCGCGGCCGCGTACATGTCCACCGTGGCCACGCAGCTCAACTGGGGCGCGTCCTATCTGGTCAATGATTTCTACCGGCGGTTCTGCGTCAAGGGCCGCGAAGAGAAGCATTACGTGAGCGCTTCGCAGATCGCGACCGTGCTGCTGATGGTCGCGTCCTCGGTGGTGACGTATTACCAAACGTCCATTTCCGGGGCGTGGAAGCTCCTGATGGCCGTGGGCGCGGGGACCGGGAGCGTGTTCATCATGCGCTGGTTCTGGTGGCGCATCAACGCGTGGAGCGAAGTGTCCGCCATGGCCGCTTCCTTCGTCGTGTCCGTATCCTTGATGTACGGCTTTCACTTCAACACCGACGACCCGCGGCAGTTCGCCTATTCCGTGCTCATCACCGTGGCCTGCTCTACCGTCGCGTGGTTGAGCGTGACTTTCTTGACCGGTCCCGAGGACCGGTCCAAGCTCCTGTCGTTCTATCGGAAGGTGCGGCCCAGCGCCGCGCTTTGGGGGCCCGTGGCTCTTGAGGCGTCGGACGTGCGGCCCCCAAAGGACGGCTGGAACAATCTGCTCGACACCGTCGCCGGCTGCGTGATGATCTACATGACGCTCTTCGGCGTGGGCAAGATCCTTTTCGGCCGCACGCTTTTGGGCCTTTCGTTCCTGGTTGTGGCCGCATGTGCTGCTGCCGTCGTTTATTGGGACCTAAACCGCCGCGGCTGGAAGATCATCGACGATGCTCCAATCTCTTGATCTTGCATCGCGGGTCAGTCACGTTTCCTCCGGAGGTCGGCAAAGAGAAGGATTTATGGGGATGAGGAAGCGTCTTCGGGGTCGCTCGGCGCTGATCCTGGCGCTCGTGTTGAGCGGGTCCTCGGGCTGCGCTTCGGCGCCGCGTGTGGGAGACGCCTTCGATCATGTTTTTCTGGAAAGCCGTTCGCCCGGCGCGAAGACGCGTGCGATCCGGCCGGGCGTGAGCTATTCCGTGTGGAACACGACGTCCTCCTCCGTCGTCCATGTCTTGGCCGTCGATCTGTCCGCGGAAGGCCTTTCATTGCGTCCCGTTCTGGGACATGACGTTGTCGGAGGCGGGCCGGAAAAGCGGGAGCCGCTTCTGAGCATGGCCCAACGTACCGGCGCCCTGGCGATGATCAACGCGGATTACTTCACCGAGACGGACAACATCGAAGGCCTGACCGTGATCGATGGGAAGGTGCTTTTGGATCCCGATCCGCCGGGGCGCTCCTCCGTGGTCATCGGCAAGGATCGCCGCGTGTGGGTCGGGAAGAACAGCCCCCGGCGGAACCCTGAACTCGACTATGAGCAGGCCGTGGGCGGAGGTCCGAAGATCGTCGAGAACGGAATTTTCCGGTGGGATGTCGACGAACAGGGCGGGATCAACGGAGAGGCCTTCAAAGTCCCCAAGGGCCGCTGGGACCAGCGGCATTCCCTGACCGCCCTGTGCGTGGACCGTCGGCGCATCATGTTCTGGGTCGTGGTCCACGGGGACAAACCGGCTCATGGAGCCGGCATGACGCCCTGGGAGTTGGCTCCGGTGCTTAAGTCCCTGGGCTGTTGGGAAGGGATCCGGCTCGACGGAGGACGGTCTTCCGGCATGGTGATCCGCGGAAGGCTCGTCAGCGCGTCTTTCGCGGAATTGCCGGAAGGCCGGCCGGTCGGCTGCGCGCTGGGACTCTTCGAGCGGTAGTCCGGAAAAATCCAACTCGACCTCACCCACTTTTCCTGCGGGTCCCGGCGGCCTGGGATGGAGCCCCTCTTCCCGCCCCATACCCTCCACCCGCACGAATGGAGCGGGAAGAGGGGCTCCATCCCCTCCGCCACCCGCTGTTTGCGCCGGGTGATGTCGAGTTCTTGAGTGTGGGTGCTGCCAAAGGAAGGCGGTTATCCAGATTTCTTTTCACTGCCGGGAAGAGAAATTCCTAACGCTGCGGCCTTCCTTGTGTAAGACTCACGCCCAACGCTCGACCTCACCCTGAAGAACGCAAGGAGCGCAGGGGAGACTCTCTCCCGCTCCCGTAGAAGGGGGCCCCGCCG
Organism: Elusimicrobiota bacterium; assembly: GCA_041661185.1. Classification (GTDB taxonomy): domain Bacteria; phylum Elusimicrobiota; class Elusimicrobia; order UBA1565; family UBA1565; genus JBAZUV01. Next base: position 26,133 of record JBAZUV010000007.1, on the reverse strand, counting down.
TCTCCCGAATGCCCCACGCCGCGGGTTTGGGGGGAACTGGTTCCCAGGGGCGCGGGGGAAGGGAGAGAGTCTCCTCTGCGCGACTGTTTTAAAAAGTGGGTGAGGTCGAGAAAATCCAAGCATTGACGGGCTTGGGGACGACTGAATTTTTTTCGGTTAGAGCTTTGTCTGCGCGAAGCGCAGGAACTCGGCGAGAGCCTCGCTGCGCGTGCGCAGCGAGGGGAGATGGATGAATTCCTCGGCGGTATGCATATTGCCGCCGCGGGCCCCGAGGCCGTCGATGACCACGAGCCCCTTTCGGCCGAAGTAGTTCAGATCCGAGGAGCCGCCCGACGCCGCGGCTTGGATCGAGCCATTCTCGCGGGAATTCACGATCTCGACGTACTTCGCGATCCAGGGGCGCGAGATCGGATCCTCGGAAAGAGGAGGGGAATCGTTGGCAAGGGCGTACTCCGTCTTGGTCGGGTGCGAACCGTCGAAGGCGGCGATGTGGTTCACGCTCAGGATCTTTTCGATGCTCTGATGCAGAAGGTCGCGGTTTTCCATATCCGCGAAGCGCGTGTCGACCTTGGCTTGCGCGAATCCGCACACGATGTTGAATTTGTCCTTGCCTCCGTCGATGCGGCCCGTGCTGAGCGTGATTCCCCGGGAATAGTCGGTCAGCTTTCTCAGCTCCACGAGCTTGATGGCCAGCTCATCGCAGGCGTTGGCTCCGTCTTTATGGGTTCGGCCCGCGTGAGCCTCCGTTCCGGCGACCTTGATGTGGTACCAGCGATTGCCCTTCCGGCTTGAGACGATGGAGCCGTTATCGAGGCTTGGCTCAAAGCCAAGGACCATGACGGAGTCCGCGGAGAACGACCGGAAATCATCGAGAAAGCCTTCCGATCCGGTCTCCTCGCTCGGGGAGGATACCACGCGCAGGGAATAGGCCAGAGGCTTCTTTTTCGAGAGATATTGTTCAAGGCCCGAAAGGGCTACGACGATGCTTCCTTTCTCGTCGATCGCTCCCGGACCGACGGCCTGCGATCCGTCGGCTGGGATCTTGAGTTCGCTGCCCCCTACGGAGGGTTCAAAGACCGTGTCGGCATGGAGCACTAATGTGATGTATCCCGGCTTGCTTCCTTTTAAAGTCGCGACCAGCAATTCGCCTGATTTGTCATTTCCGTTCGGATTCGGCTTGAACGAGACTTGGAATCCGAGCGTTTGCAGCTTTGTCGCGATGATGCTCTGGATCTCGTTTACGCCTCGGAGGTTCTTTGTCCCGGAATTGATTGAGACCAGCCGTTTCAAGACGTCGTTGCCTGAATCGGTCCAATTCTCGGCGGCGTCGGCAAACGAGAACAGGCCCAAGCAAAGCATGATTGCAAGAATTCGTGTCATTAGAGGTTCCTCATCGGGCGGCCGCGGCGAGCTTTTCGACGGCGTAAACTACGGCCAGTTCGGCTTGGCCGCAGGGCTTCCTGGATTCTTCCAAGACCTTTGCGATCGCATCCGAGCGGTCTTTGGCAAGAGGCTTCTTGCCGGAGATCGCATCCAGGCTCTCTTGCGCGGCGCTCGCAAGCGCGGCGAGATTCTCGGAGAGGGGGAGGCTTTCCTTGAGCATGGGAGAAAGCTCCGCGAGCGCCGCGAACTTGGCGTGATTCTCCTTCCACGGCGGCAGGCACGCGCGGATCTTTGAAAGGTCCTCGGGCTTCTTGTCCGCCAGGTAGGCGTCGACGGTCCGGTCGAACTTGCGTGCGGCTGCCGCATCCGGCAGGGCTGCGTCCACGACGCGAGTCATGGGGGAATACGAGGTGTAGAGCACGCCCTGATCCTGGCGCGTGTAGTCCTTGACGGGTTCGAGCACGTCCACCAAGGTCCGCAGGGGCGCGATATCGTTGCCGTTCGCGAGCCTGCGCAGCATCATGTCCTGATTCTTGATATGCATGAGCCCGAGTTCTTCGAGCCGGAAGCTCACGGGTCCCAAACGGCGGTACATATCCTCGACGTCGCGCACCTCTTGCGCGGACCAGAGCCTTTCCGCGATCGCCGCGGTCCTGGGCCAGATGCGGGAGTCGATGTTGTCTTTGTCGACCATTTCGACCCACATCGTGGCCTCTCCTCCGAGGATGTTCTTTCTCTGCTCCTCGGTCAGCGTCGAGCCGGGAGGGATGGGGTCGGCCAGGTAATGCGTGCTCGCCGCGTGGATGAGATCGATGTAGTAGCCTTTTGAGAGGATGCCGCGGTAGCCTTTCCCGGCGGATTCGGCCAGGGATTCCTCGCTGAGCCAAGCCTGCACGATGATGTCCTTGGGCATGTCGGGCCGCAGGATGTCGTCCCAGCCGATCATCTTCTTTCCGAGCTTCGAGAGGATCTTGAGCATGCGTTCGTTGAAGTAGCCCTGCAAGGCGTTGTTGTCGGCGAGACCGTGCTTCTTCTTGAATTTCTGGATCTCGGGGTTGGCGTCCCACATCTTGCCGTTGTTCTCGTCTCCGCCGATGTGGAAGTACTCGTCCGGGAAGAGTGCGGCCATTTCCTTGAAGAATCTCGCGAAAAACTTGTAGGTCGCGGGCTTGGTAGGGTCGAAGCTCGGGTCCAAGATGCCCCAGCCCCGCTCGATGGAGAAGGGACCCGGAGAACTGGCCAGTTCGGGGTAGGCGGCCAGCCAGCTTGTGGAGTGGCCGGGCACGTCGAACTCCGGCAGCACGCGGATGCCGCGTTCGTCGGCATAGGCGAGAATCTCCCGGATCTGCTCGTGCGTGTAGTAGAACCCGTCCGAGCCGAGCTCGTGGAGCTTGGGAAAGGATTTGCTCTCCACGCGGAAGCCCTGGTCGTCGCTCAGGTGCAGGTGCAGGACGTTCATCTTCACCGCGGCCATGGCGTCGAGATTGCGCTTGAGCACGTCCAGGGGCATGAAGTGACGGCAAACGTCGATGAGCAGGCCGCGCCAGGCGAAGCGGGGCTTGTCCTCGATGCGGACCGCAGGGAAGAAGTAGCCCTGCGCGTCCGAGTCCAGAAGCTGGAGCAGGGTCTCCAGGCCGTGCAAGGCGCCCAGATCGGTCTCGGCGGAGAGTTCGATTTTTCCCGGGGAGACTTTGAGCGCGTAGGACTCGTCCTCGCCCAGCGCGAGCTTGCCGGGCCTGCGGCAGCGGAGGGTCATACCGGCTTTCGGGTCCGTGCTCTTGGCCGTGACGTAGTCCTGCGGCAGGAAAAGTCCGGTGCGGCCGCTCAAGCGGCGCAGCATGCGCGAGGCTCCGGCATAAAGTCTGGGCGAGCTCGGGCCGTCCGCGGCGACGGCAAAGGAGGCGTCCAGGCGGAACGCGCCTTCCAAGGCCTCCACCTTCGCGGGGACCGGCATGAGCGCTTGGCGCGTGCGTCCTTGCTCGGCAAGCGCCGGTGCGGCGGATAGGAGCAGCATTAAGATGAGGGGGGAGCTATTCATGATCGTCGGGTCCTCGCACGATGAGAAGATTTTCGCATAACGGAGATTGTAGCAAGGCCGGGAGGAGAGCGTCGGCTGCTCAGCATGCGGCAAAGATCAGCTTTTCGATGGCGGGAACTATTGCCAGCTCGGCTTGGCCATAGGGCTTGCGCGCTTCTTCCAACGTTTTCTGGAGTCTTGCGGGCAGTAGCGCGCTCGGCGAGGGTCTTTTCTCTGCCGTCATCCCTGCGCAAGCAGGGATCCAGGGAGCGTCTTTCTTTTTCGCGAGGGCATCGAGGCTTTCGAGTCCCGCGCTCGCGAGCGCGGCGAGATTCGCGGAGAGGGGGAGGCTTTCCTTAAGGATAGGAGAAAGCGCTGCGAGAGCCATGAACTTGGCGTGGTTGTCCTTCCACAGGGACAGGCGCGCGCGGAGCTTCAGCAGGTCCTCGGCTTTTCTCTCCGTCAGATAAGCGTCCACGGTTCGGCTGAACTCACGCGCGGAGGTTGTCTCGGGCAAGGCCGCGTCCACGACTCGCGTCAGGGGGGAATAGGAGGTGTAGCGCACTCCCTGCTTGTGGCGGGCGTAGCCCTTGACCGGTTCGAGCGCGTCTATCAGGGTCCGCAGAGGCAAGGGGTCCCTGCCTCCCGCGAGCCTGCGCAGCATCATGTCCTGATTCTTGATGTGCGTGAGGCCGAGTTCTTCCAAGCGGAAGCTTACGGCCGCCAAGCGGCGGTACATATCATCGACGTCGCGCACGTCCGAAGAGGACCAAAGCCTTTCCGCGATGGCCGCGGTCCTGGGCCAGATTCGGGAATCCAGGGTGTCTTTGTCCGCCAGCTCGACCCACATGGCGGCTTCTCCGCCGAGGACGTTCTTCTTCTGGGACGCGCTCAGCGAAGAGCTTGGCGGGAGGGGGTCGGTCAGATAATGCGAGCTTGCGGGTTCGATGAGGTCGAGGTAGTATCCTTTCGACAGGATGGCGCGGAAGCCTTTCTTGGCGGACTCGGTGAAGAACCTTTCGTCGCGCCAGGTCTGGACCACGATGTCCTTGGGCATGCCGGGCCGCAGGATCTCATCCCAGCCGACCATCGTCTTCCCGAGCTTTGAGAGGATATTCAGGATTCGTTCGTTGAAATATCCTTGCAAGGCGCTGTTGTCGGCCAGCCTATGCTCCTTCTTGAACTTCTGGATCGCGGGATTGGCGTCCCATTGCTTGCCGTTGTTCTCGTCTCCGCCGATATGGAAGTATTCGTCCGGGAAAAGCGCGGCCATCTCCGCGAAGAACTTCTCCAGGAACCTGTAGACGGCGGGCTTGGTCGGATCGAAGCATGCGTCGAAGATGCCTGAGCCGCGCTCAAGGGCGTAGGGGCCCGGCGCGCTCGCCAGCGCAGGGTAAGCCGTCAGCCAGCTTGTGGCATGCCCGGGCACGCCGAACTCCGGCAGGATGCGGATGCCGCGCGCGCCTGCGTAGGCGATGATCTCTCGAACCTGCTCGTGCGTGTAGTAGAGCCCGTCGGAGGCGAGTTCGTGGAGCTTGGGGAAGGCCTTGCTCTCCACGCGGAAGCCCTGATCGTCGCTCAAGTGCAGATGAAGGACGTTCATCTTGACCGCGGCCAGGGCATCGAGATTCCGTTTGAGCGCGTCCAGGGGCATGAAGTGCCGGCACACGTCGAGGTGCAGCCCGCGCCATGCGAAGCGGGGCTTGTCCTGGATGCGGACCGCCGGGAAGCAGTAGCCCTGCGCATCCGAGTCCAAAAGCTGCAGCAGGGTTTCCAATCCGCGCAGGGCGCCCAGGTCGGTCTCTGCGGCGAGTTCGACTTTTTCAGAGGAGATCTTGAGCGTGTAAGACTCGTCCTCTCCCAGAACGAGCTTGCCGACTCTGCGGCAGCGGATGATCATCCCGGCTTTCGGGTCCGTGCTCTTGGCCGTGACGTAGTCCTGCGGCAGGAAAAGGCCGGTGCGTCCGCTCAAGCGCCGCAGCATGCGCGAGGCTCCGGCATAGAGCCGGGGAGTGCGGGGGCCGCGCACGGCCGCGGCAAAGGAGGCATCCAATCGGAACGCGCCTTCCAGGATGTCCACGCGCGCCGGGACCGGCAGCAGCGATAGCCGCGTCCTCGCGGGAATCCGTTCACTCTGCATAGCGGAGATTGTAGCACGCTGTGCGAGGGGAGCGCGGCATCAGGGTCTGGGTGTCAGGGTTTGGGAAGAGCGCGTTGCCTCGGCAGGTCGATGATCAGCGTGTCGTTGCTCGCGTCATGGCGGATTCTCGCGGCGGGCCGTTCCGACTTCAGGATAGCGATGAAGCGTTCGTACACGGGGCTGCGCACTTGGCCGATCCGAACGCGCCCTCCGGGCCGGGTGACGCGGAGCATGTCTCGCAGCGAAGCGTCCGCCAGGGCAGGGTCTTTTAAGTCCAGCCAGTAGATGAGCTGGTTGCATGCCGTCTCATCGAACGAGGCGTCGGGAACCGGGAGATTCGGGAGTTTCCCGGCCAGCCGGCGCCGGGGCAGGTTGTCCAAGGCCGCTGCCGCGGACATCGTCCCGTCGCCCCTGCCGTTCCCCTTTTCAATGCGAAGATAGCGGTCGATCTGCTGCGGCGTCAGCCCGTACCACCAGTCCGCGGCCGTGACGCGGACGCCCAGCGATTCGAGATGCTTGCCGAAGTCGCTTGCGCCTTCGCCGACCGTCAAAAAATCTTTTCCCGCCAGGGCGGAGATGTCGCTTTCCTTGTAGCCCAGATCGTCCTCCACCCATTTGAAGTCGCGGGAGGTGATCTGCGTGTGGCCTCCGACCTCATCGATCATCCTGGCGATGTCGAAATGCTCGCGCAAGGCGTTCCCAATGACCGAGGCGCGGGGCAGGGAGAATCCCGCGCTGGTGCTGCGCGGCTCGGCAAGGACGATATGGACGCCGTATTCCTCGTAGATTTCCTTTCGCAGGGAGTCGAGGGCTTGATGGACGGGCCATAGGCTGCTCGCCGTTCCCGTGATGGAGGATCGGACGTGAATCTCGACAGGCTGCGGAATATCGCCGGCATGGAAGGCCGGCGATGCGCCCGCGCGCCGGGAAGGCTCCACCGCGGAAAAATCCAGGGCGGAAGGGAATATCCCGATTCCGCTGTTTTGGCCCCAAGCATTGTTCAGCAGGCTCCCGGATATCTTATCCACGCGGACGGAGACCGTCTCGCCGGGGAATTCCGCCGCGCTCTGGATCGATTCCGCCTTGCTCACGAACGCGTTGACCGCTTTCTGGATCGCGTCGATCGAGGCTTTTCGAGCCGCATCCGAGTGCGCAACGCCGAATGGACTGAACCCTGATCGGGCTTGCCCGGCGACGTCTCTGAGGTCGTGCGAGGAGTTCGAGGGTTCTCCGATGACCGCTTCGGGCCGGGAAACCGAACCGTCTGCGTCGAAGAGGCTGCGTCCTTTCGCTGCCGCTTGTTCGTCCGTATTCCGATCGTCCGGCAGGGAGGAATCTTGCCGCGCGTCCGAGTTCCCAAGCAGCTGCTCGCGGGCATCGAGGCCGGCCGGCGAAGCTTGCGTTGCGGGGGCGCCGTTCTTGTCTGAAAGAGACGCCGGCTTGACCGAGGCTTGCCCGGTATGTTTGGGAAGGCCGAGAGACAGAGAGTGATCTGCGTGCTCTGGAGTCCGTTGCTGGTCGGTATGGGCGGAGAGCGTCGCGGCATGGTCGGCGGATCCCTGCAGATGCGCGGCATCCAGCGGCGCCTGCTCCGTCGGCAGGAGCGCTGGAAGGCTGAGATTCGACCCTTGCGGCAGTTGAAGCGGATTGAGCGCGCCTTGCACCCCGACCGGGGTCAAGGGAACGCTCACTCCGTTCACAGGGAGAGGTTCGACGACCGTTTGGGCTGATAGGAGTCCTGCGGCCGCAAAGGAGAATGCGGCCGTGACGAGATAGGGCGCGGATCTCTTCCAAGCTTCCCGCATACGACAATAATGTAAGCGGCCCGGCCTGATTTTTCAAGGGGCCCGGCACTAGGCCTTTGGGCCCACTTTATATGTTCCCTTTTGATTCTGGCGGAGGCTGGGCTCTTTTGGCATCCTTATTTAGATGGCGGTTTCTTCCTGCGGGATATTCAGACGACTGATCGCGGCGGCTCTGATCGCTGCGATCATTCTTATTTCTCCTGGGACAGGGGCATATCAGGTTTTTGCCGCGGGGGCTGCCGCCTCTGTCGCGAATACAGCGGCTGTTCCTATCTCGCCGATCTCAGTGGTTCCGATCGATCTGTCTCTGAATGCGGTCTCGTCCTTGGGCTTGTCCTCGGACCTGTCTGTTCTGCCGGTCTTGGATATCCCGCATGATGAGGAGTCTGTGGTCCTGTCTGTCGCGGAGCCGGGACATTTCAAAGGGAATTGGGCGGACATGGGAAAAGCCCATGAGACTGCGTCAGCGATCTTTATAAAGGAAGTTCCCGCGCATCAGAGCGCGGCGGGTGCTGATAAGGAAGGAGGGAATGCCTCCTCGGTTGGATCGGTCGATAATTCTTTCACGCGGGCGGTTTTAGATGGGAAAGTCGGCGAGAATACTTCGGCCGGAGCCAAGCTCGTGGCTCAGCCGCAGGCTGTTTTGGAGGGAGCGGAGAAGGTCGGGGAGTCGTCCGCGGAAACGGCTGCGTATGTCGGGAACAGCATCTTTTCCCGCATCCTGGGACTTGGACGCAAGGATTCTTCGTCTGCGAGCGACTTGGAGCCCGGGCAGAATTTTTTCAGCGGACTCTTTCATGGCCGTGCAGCTTCCCTGAAGCTGCAAAAGCCGCAGGAGGAGGTGACGCCGGTCTCCTTCGGTGAAAAGGCTGCTTCCGTTCCTGTCGTTTCCGCTCCGATCGTTTCCGCGGCGTCCGTGAAAGAACCGTTGTCGAGGTCTCCCTTTATTCTAACGGCGAGGCCCTATTTCCAGATGGGCTACATCCTCGTGTGTCTCGGCGGTCTCCTGGCCTACGGTGCGATGTATGGGCCCTGGACATTTTGGGGTTTTGTTCGTGGAAGCTCGGTCTTCTGGGGAGCGCTCCTTTCCGTGACCTTGCATGAGCTGGGTCATGCGTGGGTCGCGGACCGTGAGGGAGACCTGACTCCGCGCAACGCGGGCCAGCTCTCCATCAATCCCTTGCGCTTCACCTCTCCACTGGGCGCCACGCTGTTGTTCGTCACCGGCTTGATGGGCGCTCCGGCGGGCTTCTTTGCCACGAACGTCCAAGACTCGTTGAACAAGCCGGAGAACAAGGCGGCCATGTCGCGTGTGGCTCTTGCCGGGCCTATGGTCAACTTCCTTTTGTCGTTCATTTTTCTGGGGATGGTCGTTTCAATCTCTCCGTGGGCGATCCCCGCATTATCCGCTGAGGCGCGCGATGCCATTTCCTATCTCTATTTAATCAACGCCCTTCTTGCGATGCTGAACATGCTGCCTTTGGCTCCGTTGGACGGGCACAAGGTCTTTCGCGTTCTGATCCATGAGCCGGGAAAGCAGGATGCATCGGAGGCGAAGGCCGGGCCCGTGAGCCGCTTGGATAAATTCGACACGTACGCGCTATGGGTCGGAGTGCCCGTGATCCTTTTCCTGACAGGTTTTGGCTTGTATTTCGGCGTCAAGAATATCTTGGCAGGGAAACTGCTGGAATGGATCAATGATCCTTATACTTTCGCCATCCTTTGCAACGGCATGATCGTATGGCTTGCGGCCATGTTCCCCGCGCTCGATGCAGTCACGGATCGTTTGCCGAAGTTCGTTTTGGACAAAAGGATACTGCGCGCCGGGGGAGTCTCAGTGCTCCTGTCTTTGCCGATCATCGTTGGAAAATCTCCGAAGTTTGATGATAAGGAAGTGCGCGCGGCTGTGCCGTGGTCAGGCTCTGCCGCGGCAAAGGAGCGCATCACGGGTTCTTCCTATGAGCTGCCTTTCGACGAGGTCCGTTCCATCCGGGCGCGCGCGCACGGAGGAAAGGCCCTCCGCCTGGACAACGGCTCGCAGGTCGCGCTCGATGAGCGCATGGAAGCGGAGATTGACGCCGGCCGCTGGCTCTTGCTGCGCGAAAAGAAGAAAGGCTCCAGCTACGCGCTCTTGCCCGCGCAGGCCTTGGGCGGCCCCGCTGAAGTCCTGAAGCTCGCGGCAACGGCGCTTGTCGCTCGCGGCGGCGGCATCGGCAAGCGCAGAAGGCTGCTCTCGCGGGAAGAGGCGGCCGTCGCGATACGCCTTTCCAAAGCGCTCAAGATGCCGGTTTATGAATTGGACTACACGCCCGTGAATGGACAGCCGAGGCTCGCGACTCCGGCCATGACCGAGCAGGGCCCCGCGTTCTTCCTGCGCACGGCTGTTCTCAGCCGGCTGGCCATGTTGCCCGAGCAAGAGCGCGAAAAAAGGGCCGTTCAGGCGGAGGCATATCTTCAGCGCATCAATCAGGCGTTCCTCGCAGGAGAGCCAGTCTCTTCCGCGGAACAGTCCGTTTTGGCTGCGGACACTGATTTCGAGGCCTGGCTTGCGCGTGTAGAAGGAGGCATCAAGTAATGACGGTCGGGATTGCCATCCTATCCATTTTGTTTTGCGCGCAGCCGGCTTTTTCCGCGGTCGTTGCCGCGCCGGTCCCTTCCGTGATCTTGCCCGCGAATCTCGGCATCTTGGGCGCGGGAGCGACGGACCTGCCGATCCGCATTGAGGATGTTCACGTCGGCGCGGAGTCGATCCAAAATCTGTCGGGGCTCGACCTGACGCAGTCTCAGTCCGTGTCCGTTGTCTCGGAGATCGACGGCGTTCACTCGGCGCTTCCGGAGACTGTCCTTCATCGCTCGGAGAACGAGCTCGCGCTGCCGAAGTCCGTGGTCCAGATCGGGAAGAAGGCGCGGCGCGGCATCCTGCCTGGGAGATCCGCTTTGCGCAAGACCTCCGACCGCAGCGCGCTTAAAGGAGCTTTGCCGGACCTGGAAGGCCTTTCGCGGCAAGTCCAGGACTCGGGGGAAGGTGACGATCCCGCGCGGATCGCAGCCCTTATAGAGGGATTCTTCGATCAGGCGAACGCGAAGGCGGATGATGCTGCCGGGCCTGATTCCGGAGAAGCGGACGTCGAATACGCGCTTTCCGATGATGGATTCAACGGGAGGTTCCGGGTCGCTTATGATCCCGACGGAGAGGTGGATCTTTCCGAACGGAATACAGAGCCTGTTCCCGCCGTGAAGCTCAGCAAGAAAGAAGCGAAGAAGCTCGGCAAGAAAAAGGCGAAGAAGCTCGCCAAGCAAGATGCGAAGGAACTCAGCGAGAAAGAGGCGAGGAAGCTCTTTGACGAGGACCAGAAGGCGCTCGAACTCATCCAGCGCAAGCTTTATGCCGAAGGCGCCCGCTCGGTGCTCATCGTGCTGCAGGCCATGGATACGGGCGGCAAGGACGGGACCATACGCGAAGTCCTCTACAGCATCAATCCTCAGGGGCTTAAGATCACGAGCTTCAAGAAGCCCAGCGATGAGGAGAAGAAGCAGCACTATCTCAGACGGATCATCAAGGCCCTTCCCGGCAAGGGCATGATCGGCATATTCAACCGCTCCCATCATGAGGACCTCATCGTGCCCGCGGTCTATGGGACTTTGCCTGCCGTGGAGATCGAGAGGCGCTATGAGGAGATCAACGCCTTCGAGAAGATGCTCGCGCAAGAAGGGACCGTCATCTTGAAGTTCTTCCTGCATATCTCCAAGGCCGAGCAGAAGAGGCGCCTGCAGGAACGCTTGGACGATCCGGATAAGAACTGGAAGTTTTCGTTCGCGGACCTCGCGAGCCGCGAGCGTTGGGATGATTTTCAGAAGGCTTACGGGAAGGACTTGGCGCGGACCAGCACTCCTTGGGCGCCCTGGAATATCATTCCGGCGGATAAAAAGTGGTACCGCGACTATGTCGTGGGCCGCATCCTGCTCCGGGCCTTGGAGCGCATGGATCCCCATTTCCCCAGGCCGGACTTCGACCCCAAAACGATCGTGATTCCCGACTGAGGATATTCCATGAGAACGATGCGCGTGTTGAAGCGGATGAATCTGGGCGGCAAAGGTCCGGCCATCCTGATGTCGGCGGCCCTCTTGATGACGGCCCCGGGACTCGGGTGTTCCGGCGCGGCCGCCGCGGGAATGGCGGCCGCGTCTGCGGCAGGCCCTGCGGCATGGGTCCCGCCCTATGCTCCGGCCTCGGCCGCTCTGCTTACGGGCATTCAAAGATTGTTGGACGCCGATGCCGGGAAAAGCCTTTTTCCACAAGAGCCTTCTTTGGGGATGCTGCGGCAGTTGAAGCCCTCTTCGGAATTCCATCTGCGAGTCCTGGGCGCCATGGCGGCGCATCTGCCGGCGGATTTCGACTCCAGCCTGGACAGCGCGCTCAATGCGGGAGACGCGGCTCGGCTCGCCTCATTGGCGCAAAGCGTGCTCGCCGCCGATCGCGCGGCGGTCCCTGATGTGAAGGCGGCGGTCCGATCTCGGGCCAAGGACGCGGCTGCCGGCGTCGTGCAGGGCCGGATGCAGGCGCAAGACGTCGCGGCGGCGGCCGATGAGCTGGCCGCTTTTGCTTTCTACGGCGACGCGGTGCAGGTGGAGATCCGGGCGATGGAAGAACTGGCCCGCGCTGCCCGCGCCGAGCGCACTATGAGCGCCGCCCGCCGAATCGCGCGAACGCTTTTGGCCGACGGCGCGTTGGAGAGCGCGGTGCAAGACGTTGATGCCTCCGTAAGAGGAAAGCCGGGGCAAAGTCGTCATGAAACGGGCTTGGCTGCGCCTGCGCGGGGATCCAAGACTCCGGGCTCGACGGACCGGCGCGCCGGGATCGATGACTTGAGCCGGCCGCAAGCGGGCGATCAGCCGGGCCCGAGCGAGTGGTCGGCGGCGGCGCGTTTTCTGGACGGGGCTTTTTTCGGCGGATATTTCCAGGTCAAGGAGTTCCTCCAAGAGCACGGCGAAGCCCTGCGTTCCATCCCGGGCGCGGCAAGCGTCCAGTCAAAAACATTTCTGACCAGTCCATACACCTATGATCGGGGAATCGAGATCCAGGTCAAGATCGACGCGGATATGGCCGAGGTCAAGAAGGCCCTGGAGGCTTACCGGTACGCGGGCTTCTATATCCATGTTGATTACGGCGATTGGTGGCTTTATGAGATCACCCGCGTCGGATATGCGTTCGAACATACGTCTTTGGATCGGCGCATGGCCGTCGAAAACGGCAAGATCGGGGGCGGACGTTCCCGCGCCAAGGCGTTCGCTCAAGAGCACGGCGAAGCCCTGCGTTCCATCCCGGGCGTGGCAAGCGTCCAGGCGAAGAAATTCTTGACCAGCCCGTACACGTCTGATTGGGGCGTCGAGATCCAGGTCAAGATCGACGCGGACATGGCCGTCGTCAAGAAGGCCCTGGAGGCTTATCAATACGCGGGCCTCGATATCCATGTCGATTACGGCAATTGGTCGCTTTACGAGATCACCCGCGGCGGATCGGTATTCGAGCATCAGGCTTTGGACCTGCGCATGGCCGTCGCAAACGGCAAGATCGGAGGCGGACGTTCCCGCGCCAAGGCGTTCGTCCAGGAGCGCGGCAGCGCCCTGCGTTCCATCCCGGGCGTGGCGAACGTCCAGGCGAAGACTTTGCTGACCAGTCCGTACACCGTTGATTGGGGCGTCGAGATCCAGGTCAAGGTCGACGCGGATATGGCCGCGGTCAAGAAGGCCCTGGAGGCTTATCGGTACGCGGGCCTCGATATCCATGTCGATTACGGCCGTTGGTCGCTTTATGAGATCACCCGCGGCGGAGCGGTATTCGAGCATCAGGCTTTGGACCCGCGCATGGCCGTTGCCGTCGGGATGGGCCTTGACGCCCAGCTCGGCAGCATGCAGGAGGCGATCGATTTCATCGAGAGCCACCAATCTTTTCTAATAGTCTCTCATGCCCGTCCGGACGGGGACGCCATCGGCAGCACTCTCGGGCTGGCCGACCTGCTGCGAAAACTCGGAAAAACAGTCTACACTTACAATGCGGATGAGGTGCCCGAGGCCTTCCAGCATCTCTCCGGCAGCGGAGACATCCTGCATTCGCCGGATAAGATCCCCGACGTGGACGCCGTGATCGTCGTGGATTGCGGAGATGAGAAGCTTTTCGGGCCCGCCATCGTCCCTTTCCTCAAAGGAAAGCCGGTGCTGAACCTCGACCACCACATGACCAACACGGGATTCGGCACTGCCCGCTGGAGAAACCCCGCGGCGGTCGCCGCGGGCGAGATGATCGTCGATCTTCTGCGGGCGTTGGACGTGCGGCCTGATACCGCGCTGGCGGAGTCTCTCTACTTGGCCATCTATACGGATTCCGGGCGCTTTCAGTATCCGGTGACCAGCGGCAATACCTTGCGCAACAGCGCGGTCCTCTTCGATGCCGGGGTCCGGGCGGATGATCTGCCCAAGCGCCTGGACTTGCAGAAATCTCCTGAACAAGTCCGCATCCTGGCGTCGATCCTTCCGACGATCGAATACAATGAGGATCAATCTCGCGCGGACGCGGTGCTTTCGCCTGAAGCTCAGGCTCTTGCCGGGCAAGATTCCGACGTCAGGGACGCGATCCTCGCGGCGCTCGACCACATCCGGTCGGTCAAGACGGTGCGGGTGGCGGCCGTATACTCCTTGCGCCAAGACGGGCGTTGGGAAGCGGAATTGCGGGGAAAGGGCGATGTCAACGTCGGCAAGATCGCGGAGCAGTTCGACGGAGGCGGACATCGGGATGCGGCCGGCTGCCGCCTGCCGCTGCCGCTTCCCGAGTTTAGAGGCCGGCTCCGGGCGGCCATCGAGCAGGCGTTGCGGGAAGGCCAAGCCGCCGAGTGATGCCTGCCGCATGGGAGTCTGATATCCGTCATCTTTCAGGTTGACGCAGGGCATTGAGCGCGCTCAATATTTATTCAGCGCGGGTAATTGGTATACTGTGGTCGTCCGGCGCTGCCGGACGATTCCCGAGCGTCCGCCGAAGACGCGTACGACGTCCTTTTTTTCGGCAGGGGCTCGCAGGAGGGCGCATGAGTCCCTTCAAGCAACAGATCCGCTACGAGTCGCAAAGAGACCTCCGCTTCGCCGACGAGATCATGGCGACGCCGGGCTGCGAGGATTTGGGCGGCTGCATCCAATGCGGCACCTGTTCCGGCGTCTGCCCCTTGAGCATCTACATGGACCACACGCCGAGGAATATCATCAACCTCGCGCGCGCCGGGTTCAAGGACGACGTGCTCACGAGCAATACGATCTGGCTCTGCGCCTCCTGCTACCACTGCACCGTGGAGTGTCCCAAGAGCATCAAGATCACGGATATCATGTACGCGCTCAAGCAGCGGGCCATCAAGGACGGCGTCTACCGTCGCGGCATCCCGATCCCGGTCCTGGCGCGCGAGTTCTTCAATATGGTGCGCCGCAACGGCAGGGTCACCGAGAACTGGCTGGCGACCATCCTCTACCTTAAGACCGACTGGCTGGCCATGCTCAAGATGGGGGGGCTCGGGCTCAAGCTCATCCGCACGGGCCGATTCTCCTTCACCATGGACCATATCGAGGGCCGCGAGCAGCTGCGCAAGCTGCTGGAGCCTTCCTCTAATAATAACACCTCAGCTTCCCAGGGGGCAAAGCAATGAGATACTCCTACTTCCCCGGCTGCAGCCTCAAAGGCACGGGCAAGGCCTACGAGGAGTCGCTGCTCCCCGTGCTCAAGGCTCTGGACATCGAGGTCCATGAGCTCGAGGACTGGAACTGCTGCGGCGCCACCGCCTACATGGCGGTCGATGAGTCCGCGGCGCTCAAGCTCTCCGCGCGCAATCTCGCCATCGCCGAGAAGGCCAAGGACGAGGTGCTCGCCCCTTGCAGCGCCTGCTACCTGGTCCTTCGCAAGACCCAGAAGTACATCCAGGAATATCCCAAGGTGGGCGGCGAAGTCCGCCAAGCCCTGCAGAATGCGGGCCTGGAGTACAGCGGCAACGTGGAGGTCAAGCACCCGCTCGACATCCTCGTCAATAAGGTCGGTTTGGACGCGATCAAGAAGCGCGTCAAGAAGCCTTTGACCGGCCTCAAGGTCGCCACCTATTACGGCTGCCAGATCGTGCGGCCCTACTCGGCCTTCGACAACCAGGCCCGGCCCGTGGCCATGGACAAGCTCATGGAAGCCCTGGGCGCCACGGTGGTGCACTATCCTCTCAAGACGCGCTGCTGCGGCGGCAGCCTCACCGGGACCATCTCGGACGTAGGACTGCGGCTGGTCTACATCCTCCTTAAGGAAGCGCGCAAGAACGGCGCGGACATCATCACCACGCTCTGCCCGCTCTGCCAGTTCAACCTGGACGCCTTCCAGGATCAGATCAAGAGCCGCTACGACGACGTGACGACCCCCGTCGTCTATTTCACCCAGCTCATGGGACTCGCCTTCGGCATCCCGGAATCCGAGTTGGGACTTAAGCGCAATATCGTGCCGGCCGAGCCGGCATTGGCCGGGAAGGTGTGACATGAGCCATCACGATCACGAACAAAAGAACGGGACGCACGGCGCCGAGGAAGTCCGCATCGGCGTTTACGTCTGCCACTGCGGCAGCAACATCGCCTCCATGGTGGACGTCGAGGCCGTGGCGAAGTTCGCCAAGGATCTCCCCGGAGTCGTCCTCTCCAGGGACTATAAGTACATGTGCTCCGATCCCGGTCAGGAGCTCATCGCGCAGGACATCAAGGAGCACAAGCTCAACCGCATCGTGGTGGCGGCCTGCTCCCCGCTCCTGCACGAGCATACCTTCCGCAATGCGACCAAGCGCGCGGGACTCAACCCCTACTTCATGCACATGGTCAGCATCCGCGAGCACGCCTCCTGGGTGCACACCGACCGCGCCGCCTGCACGATCAAGGCCAAGGAGATCCTCCACGGCGCGATCGCGCGCGTGGCCCTGCACAAGGCCCTGGAGAAGGCCAAGGTGGACGTCAACCCCGCCGTGCTCGTCGTGGGCGGCGGCATCGCCGGCATCCACTCGGCCCTGACGCTGGCCAACGCCGGCAAGAAGGTCTATCTCGTCGAGCGCGACGCCACCATCGGCGGACACATGGCCCGCTTCGACAAGACCTTCCCGACCATGGACTGCGCGGCCTGCATCCTGACGCCCAAGATGTCCGCGGTGCGCTCGCATCCCAACATCACCCTCTGGACTTGGTCCGAGGTGGTCAAGGTCGACGGCTACGTGGGCAACTTCAAGGTCAAGGTCAAGCGCAATCCGCGCTACATCAACGAGGACCTCTGCGTGGGCTGCATGGAGTGCATCAAGGCCTGCGTGTTCAAGGAGCCCAAGTTCACCGACGAGTTCAACCAGGGCCTGAGCAAGCGCAAGCCCGTCTACATCCCCTTCCCGCAGGCGGTCCCGCCGGTGGTGGTGGTGGACCCCGCGACCTGCCTCAAGCTCAAGACCGGCAAGTGCAAGCAGACCTGCGTCGAGGCCTGCGGCGAGCGCAAGGCCTTCGACTTCGAGCAGAAGGAGAAGTTCGAGGAGATCCAGGTCGGAACGGTGATCGTGTCCACGGGCTTCAAGACCGTGGATCCCCATAAGCTGCCGCTCTACGGCTACGGCATCCACCCCGAGGTCTACACGGCCTTGGAGATCGAGCGCCTCATCAACGCCTCCGGCCCAACGGGCGGGCACTTGGTCACCAAGAAGCACGAGGAGCCCAAGTCCGTGGCCATCATCCACTGCGTGGGCTCGCGCGACGAGCACACCAACAAGTGGTGCTCGCGCGTGTGCTGCATGTACTCGCTCAAGCTCGCGCACATGATCAAGGCCCACACGAAAGCGCAGGTCTACAACTTCTACATCGACATGCGCGCCGCGGGCAAGGGCTACGAGGAGTTCTACAACCGGGTCCTCGAGGAAGGCGTCAACTTCGTGCGCGGCCGCGTGGCCGAGGTCACGGATTGGGCCATGACCCCCGAGGAGGAAGGCCGGCTCGTCTTGCGGGTCGAGGACACCCTGGCCGGGTTCGTGCGCCGCATTCCGGCGGACATGGTGATCCTGGCCACGGGCCTGGAGCCCCAGCCCGACGCCCAGGACGTGCGGCGCATGTTCAACATGAGCTGCTCGACCGAGGGCTTCTTCCTGGAGCGCCACCCCAAGCTGGCTCCGGTCAACACGCCCACCGACGGAATCTTCCTGGCGGGCGCCTGCCAGGGTCCCAAGGACATCCCGGACACCGTGGCGCAGGCCGGCGCGGCCGCGGCCGAGGCCTTGGCCCTTATCGACAAGGGGCATGTGGAGATCGAGCCGAACACGGCCTTCGTCGTCGAGGAAGAATGCTCGGGCTGCAAGACCTGCATCTCGATGTGCCCGTACACGGCCATCACCCGCGACGAGGTCAAGAAGAAGGCCGTCATCAATCCCGCGATGTGCAAGGGCTGCGGCACCTGCGTGGCCGCCTGCCCGTCGGGATCCATCCGGCAGAACCTGTTCGAGGACGTCCAGGTTCTCACAGAGATCGAGGAGGTGCTCGTCCGTGAATCATAACGACTCGAAGCCGCAGGCTCCCTGGGAGCCGAGGATCCTCGCGATCTTCTGCAATTGGTGCACCTATACGGCCGCGGACCTGGCCGGCGTCTCGCGCATGCAGTACGCGCACAACGTGCGCATCGTGCGCGTCATGTGCTCCGGCCGCGTGGACCCGCAGTTCGTGCTGGACGCGTTCGCGCGCGGCGCCGACGGCGTGCTCATCGGCGGCTGCCACCCCGGCGACTGCCACTACATCGAGGGCAACTACAAGGCCCTGCGCCGCAGCGAGATGCTCAAGCGCATGCTTTCCGACATGGGCATCGAGGACAAGCGCTACCGCCTGGAATGGATCTCCGCGGCGGAGGGCGACAAGGTCCAGCGCGTCATCAATGAGATGACCGCCGACGTGAAGGCCTTGGGCCCCCTGAACCTGCCCGGCCGCTTCAAGGACTGGGACAAAGAGATTGCGGAGCTCGAACACGCGCTCAACGGCAAGGGAGGGGAGTGCTGCTCCCATGCAAAGGAGGTCTCGCGATGAGCAAGCCCAAGGTCGCGTTCTATTGGTGCGCCGCCTGCGGCGGCTGCGAGGAATCCGTGGTGGATCTGGCCGAGGACATCCTCGGCGTCATCGGCGCGGTGGACATCGTGATGTGGCCCGTGGCCATGGACTTCAAGCGCAAGGACATCGAGGCCATGGAGGACGGCTCCATCACGGCCACCCTGCTCAACGGCGCGATCCGAACCTCCGAACAGGAGGAGATGGCCCGCCTTCTTCGCAAGAAGAGCCAGGTCATGATCGCCTACGGCGCCTGCGCCCAGTCCGGCGGCATCCCGGCCTTGGCCAACCAGTTTGCGCGCGAGCAGATCATGAAGTACGTTTACGAGGACTCGCCGACCACGGTGAACCCGGAGAAGACCCGGCCGCAGACGCATTTCGAGGAGAACGGCCGCAGCGTGGAGCTCCCGGAGTTCCGCAACGTGGTGCGCTCCCTGGATCAGGTCGTGGATGTGGATTACTACATCCCCGGCTGCGCGCCCTCGCCCAAGGTCCTCAAGGCCGCTCTTGAGGCGCTTCTCTCGGGAAAATTGCCTCCCAAAGGCACGGTCCTCTCGCCCGACACGGCCACCTGCCAGGACTGCTCCCGCTTGGAGAGCAAGCCGCAGGACCTCTCGGTCAAGGAATACCGGCGTGTGCATCAGCTCAAGCTCGACCCGGAGAAGTGCTTCCTCGCGCAGGGAGTCGCCTGCATGGGGCCCGGCACCCGCGGCGGCTGCGAGGCCGCCTGCCCCAAGGGCAACATGCCCTGCACGGGCTGCTATGGTCCGACCTCGAAGGTCATAGACCACGGCGCGAAGCTCATGTCTTCTTTGACCTCGATCCTGGAGGCCAAGGAAGAGGCGGCGATCGATACCGCGCTCAAAGGCATCCCGGACCCTATCGGCACGTTCTACCGATACGGCATGTCCAAGTGCCTGCTGCGCAGGAAAGTGAACCTATAGAAGAGGCCCCCGCACGTCAGGGCGCGCTTAGAGCGCCCGCGGGGGTTTAGGGGGGCGACGGAGCTGGTTTTATTAAGCAGCCCCCGCACATAAAGGAAGTGCCAGTGGCGTTGTTTAGTGGTGTGTAGGATAAGTGTGGAAGAAACGAGAGAGGAATATATGAAGGCACAACAGGTTTGGGACGAAGCGAGCAAGCGGGCCAACGCGGCCTACATGGGCGGCCGTCGCCGCATCACCGTGGACCCGATCACCCGCTTGGAAGGACACGGGAAGATCGATATCTTCCTCAACGAGCAGGGCAACGTGGACCGGGCCTATTTCCAGGTGCCCGAACTGCGCGGCTTCGAGATCTTCAGCCTCGGCCGTCCGGCGGAAGACATGCCGCAGATCACCAGCCGCATCTGCGGGGTCTGCCCCACCGCGCACCACATGGCGGCCACTCGGGCCTTGGACGACTTGTATAAGGTTCAGCCTACTTCCGCGGCGAAGAAGATCCGAGAGCTCGTCTACAACACCTTCATGCTCGAGGACCACGCCCTGCACGTCTACATCCTGGGCGGCCCGGACTTCATCGTGGGACCCGACGCTCCCGCGGCCCAGCGCAACGTCGTGGGCGTCATCGAGAAGGTCGGCTTGGAAGTGGGCAAGCGCGTCATCACCACGCGCCGCCGCCTGCGCGAGATGATCGCCGCCATCAGCGGCAAGGTCATCCACCCCGTGCTGGGGCTTCCCGGCGGAGTGGCCAAGGGCATCTCCAAGGCGGATCTGCCCGCGTTCCAGCAGCTGGCCAAGGACGGCTTGGACTTCGCGCTGTTCACCAAGCAGGTCTTCCATGACATCGTGCTCAAGAACAAGGATTACGTGGACCTCATCGTTTCGGATGCCTACACCCATCGCACGAACTACATGGGCTTGGTCGACGAGAACAACAAGGTCAACTTCTACTCCGGCAAGATCCGCGTGGTCAGCCCCGAGGGAAAGGAAGTGCTCAAGTTCCGCGAGCAGGACTACCGCGAGCACATCGCCGAGCACGTGGAGCCCTGGAGCTACGTGAAGTTCTGCTATCTCAAGAAGCTGGGCTGGAAGGGCTTCATAGACGGAGCCGAGAGCGGCGTCTATTCCGTGGCGCCTCTGGCGCGCTTGAACGTCGCCGACGGCATGGCCACTCCCCGCGCGCAGGAAGCCTACGAGGAGTACTTCAAGGTCCTGGGCGGAAAGCCCGTGCACCACACGCTGGCCAACCATTGGGCGCGCGTCGTGGAGATGGTCTACGCGGCCGAGCGCATGGTCGAACTCTTGAACGATCCGGAGATCACCTCCGACGACCTGCGCAACATCCCCACCGCCACTCCCACCGTGGGCGTGGGCGTCGTCGAGGCTCCGCGCGGCACGCTCTATCACCACTACGAGACCGACTCCAACGGCGTGCTCACCAAGGTCAATCTCATCGTGGCCACGCAGAACAACGCGGCCCGCATGGCCATGAGCGTGGAGAAGGCGGCCAAGGGGCTCATCAAGGGCGGAGAGGTTTCCGAGGGCCTGCTCAACAAGGTGGAGATGGCCTTCCGCGCCTACGACCCCTGCCACGCCTGCGCCACGCACTCGCTGCCCGGCAACATGCCGCTCTTGGCGACGATCCGCGACGCATCCGGCGGAGTCCTGCGCACGATCACTCGTTGAAAAAGATGCGGCGGTCCCGAGTCCGGACAGGGACTGCCGCATCTTTTTCACAACGCGTCAACACGGAGCAGGACTGCGAAGGAAATCCTTGATGAAGAAGACGACGATTCTGCTGGCGCTGGGCAACGACATCATGGGCGACGACGGGGTGGGGCTCGTCGCGGCCGAGCAGTTGGAGCGGCTGGCGGGGCCTGATGTGGAGGTGCTCTGCACCGCGGAGTCGGGCTTTCGGGTCATGGAGTTCCTGGAAGGCTACGACAACGCGCTGCTCATTGATTCCGTGACCACGGGCGCAAACGAGCCCGGGACGATCCTGGAACTGAGCAAGGACGCTTTCCTGGAGCAGGCCAAGGCTCCGTCCCCGCACTACGCGGGCGTGCCCGAGGTCTTCGACATGGCCGAGCGCTTGGACCTCCACTTTCCGAAGAATTTCCGCGTCCTGGCCGTGGAGATCGAGCCGCAGAAGGATTTCAAGACCGGGCTGAGTCCCAAGATCCAGGCTGCGGTGCCGGAGCTCGTGCGCCGTTCGCAAGAGATATTGCGGAGCTTTGCCGTGCAAAGCTCCGCCAATGGTTCATAATGTCCGTCATCCCGGCGAAAGCCGGTGGTGTCGTCATTCCGGCGAAAGCCGGAATCCAGGAACAGTCAATAGGAGAGCGTCATGCATGAATATTCCTTGATGGAGCGTGTTCTGGAAGCCGTGCTCAAGGACCTGAAGGCTCGCGGCATCCATGAGGCGGGCCGGGTCAAGGAGCTCTCCATGCGCGTGGGCGCCTTGGAACTGCACTCCGAGGAATCCTTCATCCAGGCTTTTCAGGCCTTGACCAAGGGCACCCTGCTCGAAGGCGCCGAACTCAAGCTCGAGGTCTTCCCCGCGGACTACGACTGCAAGTCCTGCGGCCACAAAGGCCCGTGCAAGGACGAGGGCGTGGACCATCATGACCCCACGCCCGCGGCCGAGTGCCCCAAGTGCGGCAAGGTCGCCCTGCTCAGCGGCGGCCGCGGCGTCGAGGACCTTTCGCTTCTTGTGGAAGAGTCCTGCTCCTGCCATAAGAAACACTGAACAGCCGGTCTCTTGACGGGAAGGGAAAACCCGGGAATACTGCAGGTATGGGGCTTCCTGTATCGGACAGATGCTTCATTCTTGGGCTATTATCCTTGTCCCTTGCCGCGGCAATCCCCGCCCGCGTGTATTGCGACGGCAGCGGTTCCAACGATAACGACGGGATGAAGGCTGCCCAGGGTTATTCCGTCGTCGGACGCGGGGGCGGCGGCGCGGAAACCGTTCCCAGTTCCTCCGATCACGGCAGAGGGGGAGGGACGGGAACAGAAATCCCGGATACGAATGCGAAAGACAAGAAGGGCAAAACCGTTCGGGGAATCTTCATCCCGGACGTCGGAGCGGGCCGCGAAGCCTCCTCTTCCGATTTTTTGCCCATGGAGACGGGGGGCGGCCATGTCCCGGCGCCCGTCGATCCCAACGAGGGGCAGAATCGCGGCGCTACTCCCGCGCAACAGCCGCCCGCGGATGCGGAACCCAGGCCCTTTGTCGGAGAGGCCGCTCCCGCGCAAGGGTCCGCGGGAGGATGGAGAGATGCGGGGCCCGTGTCGCTGCCTCCTCTGCCTCGGTTGCCTCGTTCGAGGAATGTCGTTCAAGGCGCATCCGGTTTCCAGCCGCCCTTCGTGCCGTCCTCGTCGGAGCAGGACGTCCTTAATCCGGGGCAGGCCGTCCCGGCTGCGGAGCAGGCCGCCCTGGATCTGAGGCAGGCCGTCCCGGATAAGGACGCCGGCGAAGCCTTTCTGCGCTCCGCCCAGATGAAGCTCACGATGGGCGACGTCGGCGGGGCGATCGATGATGCCGAGCGTTCCGCGCGGGCGTATCCGAATCCCCGCGCTCATCTGCTGAAAGCGGATGCTCTTTCGCGCGCGGCCGAGCAAAAAGGCCTTCCCGCTAATGAGCGGCGGACGCTCTATCTGGCTTCGCGCGACGCGGCGCAGAATGCGGTGCGCCTGAGTCCCGGCAGCGGTGCGGCGTTGACGTCGCTGGCCTGGGCGCAGCTCAATCTCGGAGACCGTTCCTGGGCGCTTCGGAGCGCTTCCTTGGCCGTGCGCTTCAATCCGCGCAGCGCCAGGGCTCGTGCGGTCCGGGCCTATGTCCATGATGCGCTCGGGCGCAACGCGGAAACGATCGCGGACATCTCGGAGGCCGCGCGGCTCGATCCGGCGCGATTTTCCGGAGAACTGCGCGCGGCCCAGGAGGGACGCAGGCTCTTCGATGCGCGGTCCGACGACAGCTGGCAGCTCCTCGATCTCGTTTCCGGACGGCGAGGAGGAGGGCCCGCGCGCGCGGCCGGGGTCGTGCTCCTTCTTTTGCTCGCGGCGGCGGCCGGTTTCGGCGCATGGTTCCTGCTTTGGCGACCGCGTCGGTCCGGCGCGGGCGCGGCGCGCAGCGAAGAGGATCCCGGCGGGCTTCTGGGCGGGAAATACCGGCTTTGCCGCGTCATCGGCAAGGGCGGCATGGGCGAGGTCTGGGAGTCCAAGGACGAGTCGCTCGGCCGAGCGGTGGCCCTCAAGAAGATGGCCGTGGCCGGAGAGTTCTCTTCCGAGGCGCGAGAGCTTTGCCTGCGGGAGGCGCGGACTTCGGCGGCTCTGCATCATCCGAAGATCGTCGACATCTACGAGATACTGGACCTCCCCTCCGGGCTCTATCTCGTTTTTGAGCTGCTTTCCGGAAAGACCGTCCAGCAATTGCTGGCCGAACAGAAGCGCCTTTCCCCGGCCGATGTCAGGAGCATCCTTCTTCCGGTCTGCGAGGCCTTGTCGTTCGCGCACGGCCTGGGAGTGGTCCATCGGGACGTCAAGCCTTCGAACATCATGGTCTCCGAAACGGGGATCGTCAAGGTCATGGATTTCGGCATCGCCCGCAGACTGGAACAGCTGCCGGCGCCGCCCCAACCCTTATCGTGGACGCAGGATCCGGAACGGGAGTCCCGGCGCGCGTCTTTGGGCGTGGGGCACACGCGCACCATGTCCGGGACCCCGGCGTATATGGCGCCGGAGTGCGTTTCAGGCGTGATTTCTCCCGCCTCGGATGTCTTTTCTTTGGGGGTCTGTTTCCATGAGATGCTTACCGGCGAGCTTCCTTTCGGACGCAAGGGCGCCGGGCAGATGATTTCTTCGTCGTACAATCCTGCATCCGCAGCCGGCATTCCTGCCGCGGCGCGGACGATCCTTTCCCGGTCCCTGGAATTCTCGCTGGAGAAGCGCATGCAGAGCGTCCAGGAGTTCTCGTCGCTCCTCTCCTCTCTCTCGTAGCATTTCGCCGGTTTCGCCGCGGCCTCGCCTTCGTCGCTCCATCGGGCGCATAATTCGGTCATTATTCTCCCTCGTCGCCTCTTGTCTCGGTTCAGAATCCGAAGTTCCGCCGTGAATCCTATCGCTAGATGAGTTCTGCATAACCTGCCGAGCTGCGGCCAGAATTGGGCCCAAGGGCCTATCGGGCCGTAGGTCTATAGCTCTTTGAGAAAAGGGTCCTTATGCTCAGGAGGCGATGCCTTAAGGCGGGTAGAATATCAGGCAATAGATGCCTGAATAGGCATGGGAGAACTCATGAAAATCCGCGGAAGCGCAGCATCTTTGTCGGCCATCCTCATCCTATTCCCAGCAGTTGTGGTTTTTCCTGCCGCTGCCCAGCCGACCGTGCCTGAGGTGTCCGCATCCTCGTCTGCGCGCGATGAAGCCGCGAAGAAGTTCCTGACGGTCATGCAGCAGTTCGACACGTTGATCGGCGCGGCGCTTCAGACGCGCAAGACTCTCGGCGACAAGGATGTCCAAGAGCTGCTGGGGCGGGTCGTAGCCCTTAATGAGGACAACAAGAACGCGTTCGAGACGCTCAGCCTGATAGTGGCGAAGGAGAACATCGATGAGACTCAGGCCGAGGCCGACGCGCTCGGCATCTCCGTCGAGGTCTATCGCGACTCCTCAAAGACGCCGATCTGGAGCGCGTTCATGCGGAAGCTCGACGAGGTGAAGTCGCGGATGGGCCGGCTTTCCGATGAGCAGCTGCTCGCGCAATACCTGAAATGCGAGATCCGGCTGCGGCTTCAGCAAGGACGCTTCGTGGCCGACAATCAGTTCGAGGCCGAGGCGGCATTCGCGCAGTTTAAAGGCGAGGTGTTCGACAGGCTGGGACTCTCGAACATTCCCCGCTGACTTCGACCGGCTTGTCTAGGAGGACTTGATGCGATTGCGATACTGGCTTCTGGCGGCTTGCCTTCTCGGTCCCTCTTGGGCGCTGGCCGCCGACGACTCCGCAGCCGCGACGAACACGACCGATAGCCGCGTCAAATACAGCAACGACACGCTTCCCTATGTCAGTCTCAGCCATAGGGACATCCGCTTCGCGCTGGCGGACCATCGGGAGGAATTCTACAAGACGGTGGAGGAGGTCCTGCTCCCGAAGATCGTCCAGGACATCGACGACATCGTGCGCAACGGCTGGGCGACTGAAGTCTCTACCAAGGACCTTTGCCACGTCCACCTCCTCGTTTCCGCCGATTACCCTTTGGACAAGGCGCGGAGCTACCCGGAGATCCTCAATGGCCGCGATGTCTCTATCCTGTATCATTCTCACGAGTACGACGGGCACTGGGATTCTCCCTACCGGAATATCCTGTCCTCCTTGTACGATGCGCCGCGCACCGTTCCCGGCAAATTGAAAGGCACGCTCAAGGACGCCGCCGGCGTCGAGAGGGACATCATGTCCGTGGATAACGGCGACTTGAACTCCTGGTACATGGCGGAGCTTGAGTTCGGCTACACTCCCGAAGAACGGTCCGCTTACCTGACTGAGTTCAAGAAGACCCTGCAGCTCGGCGGCCTTTACTTCGGCCTCAACACGAACTTCTAGCCGTTTCGGTGCCTTTCGGTGCCACTCATTAGGGCACTTGGCGTCAAGGGGCAATAAGACTCCTGCCACACGGTAGTGGTTGTTTGTGGATGCATCCGTTCATCTGCTTCCTGCGCGTCAGCGCCCGGGTTCTCTCTTATGGG
>JBAZUV010000006.1:0-168734 GCA_041661185.1 Elusimicrobiota bacterium | reverse complement strand
CGCCTGTCTACGCTTCACCCTCGACGTCGCCGTCGACAGGCGCAAGACTGGCTACGCCCTGACTGGCTAGGTCTTGGGCGGTGGCTCTCTCAGCCACAGGACCAGCGCGGTTTGCGCTGGCGCACGATTTTTTCCGGCTAGCTGCACCAGCGGAATTCGGAACCGCACAGAGGGGAACGGCAGACCGACGGCTCTAAGGGCAGGCGAAAATCCTCGTCCAGAATGCTTCCGAGACGCTCCCAGCCGCAGAAGCCGTACTGCTGGCAGCGATGCACCGAGGCATCCGGAAGGATGAAGGCGTACTCGCAGCCGCTGCGGCAAAGGCGTCCGGTCGGCGCTTCCTGGTGCACGCGGCAGAGATGTTCGATGAGCTCGGGATTGGCCGCGGTCCCGTGCCTAAGGCGCTCCTCCCGGCAGACCCTCAGGATATCCCGGCGCTGCTCTTCGCCGTAGGCATCGGGGTAGCGGGAGTTCTGGAATTCTCCCATGAAGGGCGTCACCGTGAACAAAAGGCCTCGTTCCTGGAATCGCGCGCGGTATTCCGGCAGGCGGTCCATGATCGGCGGATAGGCCACCCACCGGCATTGGCAGGCAAAGCCGCGCTCTTTAAGGAACACGGCCTTTTCCAAAAACGAGGAGAGTTCCATGGATAAGGGATGGAAGCTGGTCTCCATGCGCACGTTTTGCGCAGGCACGGCTTTAGCGAATCGGGCGAGTTCCTCAAGGCTCCAGGAGAGATTGGTGTCGATGTTCATGCTGTGCAGGGACGCGAGCCCGGCGGCCAGTTCTATGAAGCCCGGAAACAAGGTCGGCTCTCCGACGCCGGTGATATGAATGAGGCAGCCGCCGTAAAGACTCCGCATGCGCTCCCAGGCTTTAAGCCACGCCGGGACCGGCCGGCGGACATGCGCCGCGCTCAGCTTCTCCCGAACGCCGTTGAGGCGATAGGCGCAGTAGGGGCAGTCGTTGGTGCAGCGGGATTCCAGGGACCAGAGGAATTCTTTCATGGCCGGCGCCTTTCGGAAACGATATCATTTCATGATAAAGGGAGACCGGCATAGCGCGTGATATAATTCGGTGCGCGGTGAAAATCCATGAGTGAAGATAAGAAGCCGCTGACGGCATTGGTGACCGGCGCCAACCGGGGGATCGGATTCGAGGTATGCCGACAGCTCGCCTTGAAGGGCATTCGCGTGGTGCTGACCGCCCGCGATGCGGCCGCAGGCCGCGAGGCAGCCGCCGCCCTCAGCCATGGGAACGGCGCAATCCTCTTCGCGGAACTCGATATCTCGCAAGAATCCTCGGTGCAGGAATGCGCGGCCAAGCTGCGCCGCGACGGGGTGAGCGTCGACATCCTCGTCAACAATGCGGCCCTCAGCATGTCCGGCGCTCTATCCAAATGCCCTTCAACGACCGCCGAGGACGTCCTCAATACGAATGCCCTCGGCGCCGTGCGCACGTGCCGCGCATTCGTCCCGCCTATGCTGGAAAACGGCTACGGCCGCGTCGTCAACGTCTCATCGGGCTGCGGCGCTTTCGCGGAAGGGCTGCCCGGCCCCGATGCGCTCTACAGCATCTCGAAGGCCGCGCTCAACGCGTTCACGCTGCGGCTGTCCCGAGAGGTCTCCGGAGACGTAAAGGTGAATGCCGTGTGCCCCGGCTGGACCCAGACCCGCATGGGCGGCCCCGCCGCCCCTCGGAGCGCGGAAAGCGGCGCGGACTCGATCGTCTGGCTTGCCACTCTGGGCCCCGAGGGCCCCAACGGCGGATTCTTCCGCGACCGTCAGAGGATCGACTGGTAAGCCCGCGCATATCCCCGATATGACCTCCTTGTCCTGCAGCTGGGAGATCCTCCACGCCTGCAACTATCGCTGTCCCTATTGTTTCTTCATCCATTGCTGGGAGCGCTCCCCCGAGGAGATCAACACGCGCCACGCCCGGTGTTCCGCGCAGGATTGGCTCCGTTTTTGGTCGCGGCTTCACGAGACCAGCGGTTCGTTCAAGATAGAAGTCGTCGGAGGAGAGCCGTTCCTCTATCCCGGCTTCATCCCTCTGATCAAAACGATATCCCAACAGCACTCCCTCCTGATCGTGACGAACCTCTCCGTCCCCATCGCCGAGATCGCGGAACAGCTGGACCCCAAAAAGGTGCGGCTGCACTCCAGCTTCCATCCCCACTTCGCCGAGATCGGCGATTTCCTGGATAAAAACAAGGCCCTGCAGGCCAAAGGATTTCGCGTCACGACGACGATGGTCTCGTACCCGCCGATCTTCGACCAGCTGCCGCGGTTCCGGGACATCCTGGAATCCGCCGGCATCTCCTGCTGGGTCGCGCCGTACCAGGGGACATACGAGGGACGCTCCTACCCGGAGTCTTTCACGCAAGAACAGAAGGATTGGCTGTATTCGACCCATGGCGCGGAGTCCAGAACAGGCTTCCAGCATGGAGTGCATTCCCTGCGTCCTATGGGCAAACCCTGCACCGCCGGGCAAAAATACTTCCGCGCCTATCCGGACGGCTGGGTCCATCGCTGCAGCGCCGCGAAAGACACGACATGCTCGCAGGCGATCGGAAACATCAAGGACCCGGATTTTCGGCTGCTCTCCGATCCAACGCCCTGCCCGGCCATGCACTGCAATTCCCCCATGGAATACCACAAGCTCGTAGAAGTCGAAAAAGACGACCGCTGGCTTTCCAGCTGGTGAGATCGTCGACGGATTCTCGACCTCACCCACTTTTTAGAACAGTCGTGCAGGGGAGACTCTCTCCCTTCCCCCGCACCCCTGGGAACCAGTTCCCCCCAAACCCGCGGCGTGAGGCATTCGGGAGACGGCGGGGCCCCCCTCTACGGGAGCGGGAGAGAGTCTCCCCTGCGCTCCTTGCGTTCTTTAGGGTGAGGTCGAGTCCGGAGATAGGGGCTGTTCGTTGAGGAAAGCCTTAGTCAGGCCGTTTTCAGCACCCGGGGATACGGAAGTTTCAGCACCGGCTTTCCTTGAGTCCACTCCACGCATTAAACCTCGACCTCGCCCTAAGAAACGGCGGGTGGGAGCAGAGGGAGAAGTCCCTCCCGCTCCCGTGGAGGGGGGCCCCAATGGGTCCCGGGACGTTCCAACGACGGGATCGGGGGGAACGGAGTTCCCAGGGGCGCGGGGGAAGGGAGGGACTTCTCCCTCTGCTTCAGGACCCGCCGAAAAAAGTGGGTGAGGTCGAGCATCCCGTATCTTTGCGGTCATCGCCGGGCTAAACGTATAATATGAAGAGGAGATACCCATGACCGAGCAGAACAGCATCCTCACGATAGCAGACACCACCGCCAATCCCGCGCCCTTGGGCCTGCTGGGCTTCGGCATGACCACGATCCTGCTCAATCTGCACAATGCCGGCTTCTACGCTCTGGATACGATGATCCTGGCCATGGGGATATGCATAGGCGGCTTGGCGCAAGTGATGGCCGGCGCCATGGAATGGAAGAAGAAGAACACCTTCGGCACCACGGCCTTCACGCTCTACGGCTTCTTCTGGCTCTCGCTGGTAGCCCTGCTGGTGCTTCCGAAACTCGGCATGGGAGAAGCCGCCACGCCGGTCTCCATGGGCTGCTATCTGTCCGTCTGGGGACTATTCACAGCCTGCATGTTCATCGGCACCCTGAAGCTCAGCCGAGCCCTGCAGACCGTCTTCCTCTCGCTGACGATCCTGTTCTTCATGCTGGCCTACGCCGACTTCACGGGGACGTCCAAGACCCTTGCCGGCTATGAGGGCCTCTTCTGCGGCTTTTCCGCGTTCTACGCCGCCATCGCCCAGATTCTCAACGAAGTCTATGGACGCCGCGTCCTTCCGCTATAGGGCCTGATGTCCTCCCTGGAACCCAAGGCGCTCCTGGGCGCCTTATCCGTCGTCATGATGGTCTGCTCCCGCGCCGGATACTTCGCGGGGATCTTCCGGGGGAAAACGCGGCCTCATGTCTTCTCGTGGTTCATCTGGGGAACGATCTCCGTCATCGGCTTTGCCGCGCAGGCGACGCAAGGAGCCGGGCCGGGTTCATGGGCGCGCGGGTTCGGTTCCGCGACCTGCTTCCTGCTGGTCGCCATCAGCTGTTTCAAGGGAGAAAAAGACATAAAGCGCGCCGACTGGATGACGCTCGCCGCCGCTCTGTCCGCGATACCGCTCTGGATCGCGACCAAAACGCCGTTCTGGTCGGTGCTGATAGTCTGCGGCATAGACACCCTCGGATACCTGCCGACCGTCCGCAAATCCTGGCACAAGCCCAAGGAAGAGCTGGCCGTCAGCTATCTTTTTTCCTGCTTAGGAGCCGTGTTCTCCCTGCTGGCCATCGAGCGGTACACCCCCTCCACCTGGCTCTACCCGTTGGTCCTTTCTTTTTCCAACGGCGCGATGTGGATATTCCTGCTCTTGCGCCGGCGCGTGAAAATGCCCGAGCCGACGCTCCTATCGGCATCAGCGCCGATATAGGATCGGCGCCAAGCTGATCACTCTCAGAACCGGTAGGCGAAGCGGGCGCCGGCCGCGACGGAATTGACCGCGACCTTCTGTTCCGAAAAACCCCAGACGGTCCCCACGCCTGCGGGATGGTAGGATTGGGCGGGGATGCCGTACCAGCCTAAGAACAACCCGACAGATCCGGAATCTCCGATGGAGACATCCACCCCGGTTTTCGCGCTGTAGGCCAATCCGGTCCGGCGGTCGTTGATGATGTCTCTGCGCTCTGCATACCCCGTGTCGATCCAGGCGAAACCATCCTCATCGCGGGGCCGGATACCGGCCGCGAGGCTGGTGTCGGCGACCCCGACTCCTCCGACGATAAAAGGCCGGATCCGGGACGGCTTGCGCGGCGCCAGACGCAGAAGGAACAACAGCATCGCGGATCTTGATTCGATCTCGAGATCCGCACCCCGTGAGTGGATATCATTGATCACGTTCCTGCCGCGCGGCATGTAGTTCGCCTCGAGCCCCCAGGAGATGGGCGAACGAGTGTTGTGGAAATATTCGACGACAGCCATAAGGGATCTCTTGCCGATGTGCCCCGTGAATCCCGAGCTGAAAGGCGCCAGGGCCGTGCCCGCGAAATCCAGCTTGAGCGAGCTCGCCGGAAGCGTTGCCCCGATATCCACGGAGAGTTCGTGCTTCCCGGACTCAGAAGTGAATCCCGCGCCGCTCTCAGACAGCTGCTGCCACTGGGCAGCGGCCGGCCGGACCCCGGCGATGAGACATGCGGCGACGGCAAGCGCTGACAAGAAATTCATCTGCCCCCCAAAAAACCAATGCAGCAAGCATATAAAAAATCAGCGTTGTTTTATCGGAAAAGAGGAGCCGCGAAGTCCCGCGGAGAAGGAATCACTTCAGCATCTGTGCCAGGGCAGTCCCATATTTGGCGGCCGGGCCCGGGCCGCCGGCGGTCACAAGCTTCCCATCCACTTCCAAATCTTTGCCGGTGTATTTCGCTCCCGCCTTCTTCACTTCTTCGGCCCCATCCGGGAAACACGCCACGGTTTTCCCGGACAGAAGCCCGGCATGCGCCAGCACGACCGGCGAGATGCAGATCGCGCCGATGATCTTGCCTTGGGCCGCCGCCTGCTGGAATATCTTATGCACCTTCTCATTGTCGAGGTGTTCAAGAGCGCCGGGCCCGCCCACCAGGGTCAAAGCGTCGTAATCGGCAGGCCGGATCTCATCGATGGTCTTGTCCACTTGAACGACCGCGCCGAGCTTCCCGCGCGCCGCGCCCTTGGCGGTAGAGACCGTCACGACCTCTATCCCGGCGGCCTCAAGCGCCTTCTTAGGCTCGAGGTATTCCTCGTCGCGAAAGCCCTTGAACGCGATGAACATGGCCGCTTTTTTCATATCACTCCTTGCCGCCCATGCGGACGTCCAGGACCGGGACGCGGACCTTGATCTGGGCATCCAAGACTTCCTGCGGATGCTCGGCCTTCAAGCTCTCGGCCGCGGCATGAGGATCCGCCATGCCGCTGATGTCGATGTCCAGCCAAAGCCCCTGCATGCCCGCGTTCTCGAAATAGTCCAGGCGATGCTCCACGCCCACGGAATCGAAAAGATTCTTCATGTCTTCAAGATAAAGAGGCTTCTGGAACAGCACGTTCCAGCAGGTCCCGGGATCGGACTGGACTTTGTCGATCGGAAGACGGATGCCCGGCAAAGCCTCCAGCTTCTGCTGCACGCGCAGCTCGCGCAGAAAGCGGAATCTCTCCAGCATCCCCTCCCCTTCTCCCACGGGACAGAATTCCGCGTAACGAAGTTCTTCGTTATCCTGATAAGAAAGGATGCTCAAACCCAGTTCTTGGATGAACGCCTCGACCCTCTCCCTCGTCTTGTCGGGGTCCTTTCCGCGGAAAGGCGCCATCTTGAGTTCCAAAGAAAGGAACGGCTTGGACATCGCGTCATCCTCGGATGCGGAATCGGACACCGCATCGGAGGCCTCCATGACCGGCACCACGGAATATTCCTCCGCTGCTCGAAAAACGAATCCCTTCCCAAAAGAGGAGTCCGCGACCGCGGCGCCGTCGAATCCCATGTCCTTTTGTCCGGCGAAAGAAACCGCAGCGGCAAGCAGGAGACCCATGACGAGATTCGTCTTCATGCCTCTAGAATAACGTCCGGGCGAGGCCCGCGGCAGAGACCAAGGGCCTATAAGGACGGGTCCGAAAGTCCTCTTCCAATATAGGCCCTTTGCCGGATACGGCGGTCCTCGACATCACCCGGCGCAAACAGCGGGTGGCGGAGGGGATGGAGATCCTCTTCCCGCTCCATTCGTGCGGGTGGAGGGTATGGGGCGGGAAGAGGATCTCCATCCCAGGCCGCCGGGACCCGCTAGAAAAAGTGGGTGAGGTCGAGACGGCGGTCCTGTTGAAAGAAGTTCCCAATTCGCTAGAATGCGGCCATGAACACCACGACCTCCGCCGCGAAGAAAGACGCCCTGGCCGTCATCGAAACCGCTCTGAAGAAAGCCTCGGCCGAAGGGCGCAAAGCCTTGAGCGAGGTCGAAGTCTACGCCGTCTTCGACGCCCTGGGACTCGATACTCCCGGCCGGACCGTTCTCCCCCTTTCCCGCATCCCTTCCGGCCCCGCCTTGGACAAGGAACTCTCGTCGATACCCGGCGAGCGGCTGGTGCTCAAGATCTCCTCGCACAAGGTCCTGCACAAGACCGAGGCCGGCGGGGTGCGCGTCTGCGCCAGGGCCGATGCGGCCCAGGCACTCGCGCAGATGGCGCGTTCGTTCCCCGAAGGAGAGGGCATCCTCGTCTGCGAGTTCGTGGAGCACGCGGCCTTCTCCCTGGGCCAGGAGCTCATGCTGGGCGCCCGCGCGGACGCGGGCTTCGGTCCCCTGCTGACTCTGGGCGTGGGCGGCACCGACGCGGAGCAGCTCACCTCCAAGCTCAAGCCCGGGACCTCGCCGGCGGTCATGCCCCTGGGCTTATCGCAGGAATGCGGCGGCTGGAACACCTTCCTCCAGGATTCGTGGGTCTGGAAATACGTCTCCGGGGACATCCGCGGCGGCAAGCGCCTGGCCGAGGATGCGGTGATGCTGCGCTGGATCGAGGGATTCAATCGCCTGCTCTCAAAGTTCGACGGGAAAGCCTCCCCCTTCCTGATCGAGGAAGTCGAGGTCAATCCCCTGGCCGTCAGCCGCGGACGGATCGTCGCGCTCGACGGCGTGCTCCGCTTCAAGAAAGCCTGCTTGGCCGAGCGCGAGCGCCCATCGGCCAAAGGCGTCATGGCCCTGCTCCAGCCCAAGACCGTGGCCGTGGCCGGCGTGAGCGAACAGAAGATGAACATGGGCCGCATCATCCTGCGCAACGTCGCGGAGGCCGGCTTCCCGAAGGAGAAGCTCTTCGTGCTCAAGGACTTCGCCGGAGAGATCGAGGGCGCGCGCTGCTGCGCCGCCCCCGCGGATTTCCCGGAGCCCATCGACATGCTCGTAGTGGCCGTGCCCTCCCCGGAGGTCCCGGCGCTGCTGGAGGCCTCGGCCAAGTCCGGAAAGGTCCGCGGCATAGTGCTCATCAGCGGAGGCATGGGCGAAAAGAGCGGCAGCGAGGGAGTCAAAGAACGCGTCCTTCAGGTCATCAAGGACGGCCGCAAGATCAACCCCGACTTCGCGGTCAGCGGCGGAAACTCCCTGGGCATCGTCTCGGCCCCCTCGAAGGTCAACACCTTCTTCATCCCCAAGAGCAAGCTCCAGATGCCCACCGTCGAAGACGGCGCGCACGCGCGCGCGGCCTTCATCAGCCAGAGCGGGGCCTTCGTCATCTCGGTGGTCAGCCGCATGCCCTGGCTCAAGCCCGCCTACTGCGTGTCCGTGGGCAATCAGATGGACGTCACGGTCCCGGACTACGTGGAGCAGGCCGCCAAGGACCCCTCGATCAAGGTCCTGCTCGTTTATCTGGAAGGCCTCCAGCCCGGCGACGGGCTGCGCCTGGCCCGAAGCATCCGCGAGGCGCGCAAGCAGGGCAAGACCGTGGTGGTCTACAAGGCCGGACGTACGCCCACGGGCCAGAAGGCCGTCATGGGCCACACGGCCTCCATCGCCGGAGACCACGTGGTCACGAGTTCGGTGTTCGCGCGCGCCGGCGCCCTGGTGGCCGAGACCTTCGACGACTTCGACGACCTCTCACAGATCTCCTGCTTCTGCGCGGATTTCCCGTCCCTGGGCCCGGGACTCTTCGCCATGAGCAACGCGGGCTTCGAGACCGCGGGCATGGCGGACTCGATCCTGCCCGACGGCCCCATCCAGGCCGCGGCGCTCGATGAGAAGACCACGCGCCGCATGGAAGAGCTGCTGCGCGAGGGGAAGCTCGACGGCATCGTGGACGTGCGAAATCCCTTGGACGTCACGCCCATGGCCGGAGATGCCCCCATCCTCAAGCTGAGCGAAGCCGCCTTGCGCTCGGCCTGCGTGGACGCGGTGCTGGTGGCCATGATCCCGCTGACCCCGGCCATGAAGACGCTCCCCGAGGAAGGCCTGGAAGAGAGCGTGCCGGTCCGGCTGGGAACGCTGGCCAAGACCGCGCGCAAGCCCGTGCTCTTCTGCGTGGCCTCCGGCACGCTCTACGACCCCTATGCGCGGCTGGCCCAGGACCAAGGCCTGCCCGTGTTCCGCGCCGCCGACCGCGCCCTGCGCGCCTACGCCCGCGCGCGCGCCGCGCGCCAGGGGAAGCAATAACATGGCCCGTCACGACGCGAAGGCCTCGGCGGCCAAGACGCTCCCGGCGCCGCGCGAAGCGAAAAACGGAATGTCCGAGGACTCGCTGGCCCTCTCCTTCCAGGAACGCCGGACCTTCTCCATCGCCAAGGACGAGTACACGGCCACGCCTTACGACGACTTCATGACCACGGCGCTCATGGTGCGCGACCGCATGATCGAGCGCTGGATCAAGACCCAGCAGCGCTACCACAAGCAGAACCTCAAGCGCGTCTATTATCTCTCCATGGAGTTCCTGATCGGACGGCTCCTGCGCCACGGAGTGAGCAGCCTGGACATCGAAGAGCCCCTGCGAGAGGCGCTCTGGCGCTACAACATCGACTTGGAGAAGGTCTGCGAGCAGGAGCCAGACGCGGGCCTGGGCAACGGCGGGCTCGGCCGCCTGGCCGCCTGCCTCATGGACTCCATGTCCACGCTCGGCGTCCCGGCCAACGGCTACGGCATCATGTTCGACTACGGGATATTCAAGCAGGTCCTGCGCGACGGACATCAGGTCGAACAGCCGGATAAATGGCTGAGGCTGGGCACGCCGTGGGCCATCGGCCGGCCGGAATACACGCTGAGGGTGCGCTTCGGAGGAAGGACCGTGCATGCCCCGCGCAAGGACGGCCGCCACGGCGTCCAATGGGTGGACACCGAGGACGTCCTGGCCATGCCCTACGACATCCCGGTCCCGGGCTTCCGCAACGGAGTGGTCAACACCCTGCGCCTGTGGTCGTCGAAGGGCACCGAGGAGTTCGACCTCGACTACTTCAACACCGGAGACTACGTCAAGGCCTACGACCGGAAGATATCCTCGGAGAACCTGACCAAGGTCCTCTACCCCAACGACGGCTTCGAGGCCGGAGTGGAGCTGCGGCTCAAGCAGGAGTACTTCCTGAGCGCCTCCTCCCTGGCCGACATCGTGCGGCGCTTCAAGGTCCACAACCCCGACTTCCGCGCTTTCCCGGAAAAAGTCGTGCTCCAGCTCAACGACACGCATCCGGCGCTCGCCATCCCGGAGCTCATGCGCATCCTGCTCGACGACGAGGGCCTGGAGTGGGACGCGGCCTGGGAGATCGTGACGCGCAGCTTCGCCTACACCAACCACACGCTCATGCCCGAGGCCCTGGAGACCTGGCCCGTGACCCTGATGGGACGGCTGCTGCCGCGGCATCTGGAGATCATCTTCGAGATCAACGCGAGATTCCTGCGCGAGGTCTCCAGCCGCTGGCTCGGAGACATGGACCGCCTGCGCCGGATGTCCTTGGTGCAGGAAGGCTCGCCCCAGCGCATCCGCATGGCGCATCTGTGCCTGGTCGCCTGCCGCTCGGTCAACGGCGTGTCCCAGCTCCACTCGGACCTGCTAAAGTCCACGCTCTTCAAGGACTTCTATGAGATGTTCCCGGAACGCTTCAACAACAAGACCAACGGCGTGACCCCGCGGCGCTGGCTCATGGAGTCCAACCGGCCCTTGGCCGGGCTCATCACCCGCTCGCTGGGCGACCGGTGGCCCCTGGAGCTCTCCGAGTTCAAGCGCCTCCTGCCTCTGCGCGAGGACGCGGGCTTCCGGGAAGACTGGCGCAGGGCCAAGCGGGAGTGCAAGCTCTCCCTGGCTGAGACCATCCGCGAGATGACCGGCGTGCTCGCGGACCCGGACTCGCTCTTCGACGTGCAGGTCAAGCGCATCCACGAGTACAAGCGCCAGCTGCTCTTCGGGCTCTACCTCATCCACCGCTACCTCCGGCTCAAGCACGAGCCCGGCAGAGACTTCGTGCCGCGCACCGCGATCTTCGGCGGAAAGGCCGCGCCGAGCTACCGGACGGCCAAGCTCATCATCAAGTTCCTCAACTCCGTGGGAGGAGTGGTCAGCGCGGACAAGGGCATCCAAGACCGGCTCAAGATCGTGTTCCTGGCCGACTACGGGGTCTCGCTGGCGCAGAAGATCGTGCCGGCCTGCGACCTCTCCGAGCAGATCTCGCTGGCCGGGACCGAGGCCTCGGGCACGGGCAACATGAAGTTCATGATGAACGGCGCGCTCACCATCGGCACGCTCGACGGCGCCAACGTCGAGATCGCCGAGGCCGTGGGTCCGGAGAACATCTTCCTCTTCGGACTCAAGACCCCCGAGGTCGCGCAAAGGCGCGCGAACGGCTATCGCCCGCAGGAACTATTAGAGAGAGACCCTGCCCTGCGCGAGATCTTCGGCCTCATCGAAAGCGACTACTTCTCCCAAGTGGAGCCCGGGCTCTTCAAGCCGCTCACCGACCTGCTCCGATACCACGACCCCTACCTGGTGCTCGCGGACTTCCAGGACTACGTGCGCGCGCAGGAAGAAGCCGACGAGCGCTTCCGAAATACGGACGCATGGACGCGCTCATCGATCACCAACACGGCCAAGTCCGACCGGTTCTCCAGCGACCGCACGGTGCGGGACTACGTCCGCGACATCTGGAAAGTCCCCCTCTACCATCCCGGCTCAAGCCGATGACCGATATCCGCCGGTCGCTCTCGAAGTTCAAGGAAGACCGTGGACATCCGCTTGCTCTAACCTTGAAAATCCGGTTGCCGATACGGAATTTTCAAGGTTCACTTCCCTAGCAGGGATGGGTCTTAAGACCCATATTCTGGATATCCAAAGGTCTTATTAATCTATCACCAAAGACCCATGCAGCGGCGATTCTTCGCAAATACACTTAGAGCATGCCCCGCAAGCGAAGCGTCAAGCCCTTTTTGCTTCTGCTGTCCGCCATGGGCTTCGGCGCCGCCCATGCCCAGCAAAAGGCGGCTCCCATCGATATCGCTTTGCCTCAGAACCCGATTCCCGCTGCGATCCGCGTTTTGAACGCTGGGAACCTTTTGGACGAGTTCACGCTGGGTTCGATTCAAAGCGGCGTTGGTCCGGCGCTTCCCGCACGGACATCCCGGGAGGAAAGCATCCTCGAAGCCAAAGTTGCTCAGACCTTTTCTCTCCCGAGCCTTTCAAAACCTCTGCGCAGCATTCCTCTTTCCGCGGCGAAAGCAGCTGCATTTCCCCAGCATGCTTCGCATCGCATAGAAGGATCTCCGAGGAGCGCATCCTTGGAAGAGAACCACCCGGCCAAAAAGTCGGGCGATTGGGCGTCGAGCATCCTTTCCAATGCGAGTCTCGCGGCTTCCAGAAAAAACGACCAACCCGCAATACTAAACACGCTATTCGACGGCGCATTCGCCGGAGACTCTCCTCCTTTGGAAGAACTGTCAGCCGATCTCGCAGCCCGCGGAGTGGAAGCCAAGATCGGATTCGTTCCCCCTTACGGCGATGATCCCGTCCTCATCCTCACAGGAGGGAATTCTTTGGCGGGTGAGTTCGCAAAGATCGCCCGGCGGCGCGGGAATACCGTGGCTTTTGCCCCGGACTTGCCGGATGGCGGCCAGTTCTCCATGCTGGGAGGAGTACCCACCATCCTTCTCTCTAAAAACGCCGTGTTCGAAATGCTTGAACGCGATGATAACGAAATCGCGCTGCACGAGCTTAAGCATTCATCCGTAAAACATGATGACTATATCCGATTTTCACAGGAGATCGCCGAGGGCTTGCCTGTGCAGAGCCGTTACCTGGAACAACTCGGTTTTGCCAGATCGGAAATGCTCGCCTGGCAAGTCAGCGCTGCGGCTTCCGCCAAGAGATTGCGATCGGCAAAGCATGATTTTTTCATCCTGCAGGCCCGATCAAAACTTCTCGACACCCTCTCAAGTTTAAGAGACGTCTCGCAACTGGTCGAATATTTCTATTCCTCGGCATATGCAGGGCTCTTGTCGAAGAAAGCTGAGGTGAAATCTTCCGGGAACAACATCCTTGTCAAATCTCAGGGCATTGATCTGTCCATTCATAAACAGGCAGGAGATTCGAACGGCGGTTCTTCCAAGACGAGCCGGAAGCAGAGGGAAGAGCTGATGAGGCATATTCTCTCCACGGTTCGGCGGGCCAGAAACGTCGGCGCCCGGACAGAACTCCAGATCGAGCTTCTAGAGCAGGATGCCCCCGAACGCCTCTGGAAGATGTTCCGGGATGCGGGGGAGGGCCTCTTGCAGGAGAAGCTCAAAGAGGCTTCCTTGAGCGAGTGGGCTTTCAAGGACTTGAATCCCACCGCCTTTACCGCGCGAAGACTCCTCGTCGAGATATTCTTCTCCGATCGCGACAGGGACGAGGCTCCGATGATCGTCCGGCATCGGGGGAGTTTCGACTATTTCAACCGCAAAACCGGCAGGGGGGTGCGGATCGATAGTTCAACGGGCAGTATCCTTTCATTCATCTCCCTGAAAGAATCGGAGCAAAAAGATTTGCTTAAGAAGCAGTTCCGGACAGCATCTTTGTGGTCCTATAAGGCCAACATGCAAATGCTCCTCGATAGTTTGTCCGGTTACGATGCCCGCGAAGAACTCAAGAATCTTGTTTCCCGTATCCCTAAAAAAAGATTGAGCGCAGCCCTCGCTTCGGCCGTCAAGAATTATCCGCTCTTCAAAGACTTCCCTTGGACGGAAGATCAGGCGCTCTTTTTGATGAGAAACGTCTTCTATGATTTGAAGACGGGGCAAGGAGCGATCCGCATCGAGAGCCCGGAAGGCGTGGAATATCAAAACCGGCACACAGGGCTCGGCGTGGTTTTTACCCCTCAGATGGACGGCATCCGTTCTTTCGTCTGGAGATGGCCGCCGCAGCGGCCGATAGAGGACGCTCGATCGCGGAGATGGAAGGACCGCCTGGACGCTCTTCAGGTCCCCGATTAGCCTGTATTCGCCGATGGAAAGGGCGTCCGCAGCCGACGCTTTCCGGTCAATCCTTCGAGAAGGCGGACTTCATCCAGGAGCCGATGCGCGACTGCGCGGAGATTCGGACGTGGAAATGGGTGTCATGGCCGGGCTCGCCGGTGCGCAGAACCGGCTGAGCCCACCGGGCCAGTTCGGGCCTCCCCTGGGCGCGCGCCTCGGAAACGAGCATCTCCTTCACGCGCGGACTGACGAACGCCATATCGACGGAGAAGAACGGGTTGTTGCGCAGAAGCTCCAAGACGCGGAAGTTCGCCTTGGGATCATGCCCCCCGTTGGGACGGTCGTAGAACCATAGGTCCACGTCGAGGCCGTTCTGGTGGGATTTGTGCGAGTCGATCCGTCCGCCGTCGGCGTCCGAGACATCGCCGATCTGCAGAGGCGGGAACCCCTCCAGGCTGAGCATGCCGCCAAGGTACATCAGGCCGAGCACCATGTGCTTCGAGCCCCAGGTCTGGCTCATGTTGCGAACGTGATAATAGGGAGTCTTCGGCACTTGGACGGCGTTGCCGAGGGAGCCCTTGTTGACCTCTCCTTTGGAAACGGTCTCCGGAGCGCTCCAGACGCTCAGGAAAGCCCGCTGGAATTTGTCCGAGAGACGTCCGATCAGTCCCTTGATCTGTTCAGCCCCGGCCTTGATCGGGGCGGAGATCTTATCCCAAGACTCGCCCGCCCTGCGGCGCAAGCCCTCGGTCCACCGGTCGAGCCAGCCCGCGGCGGCCGGCTTGGAAGCGCTCTTAAGCGAAGCCTCTTGAGCCCGCGGCATGGGCGTATCATCGATGATCAGCCCCGGCGTCCTGCCCGCGTCTTTCGCGGGATCGCCGGTCTCCGCGCCGGCCGCTCCGTTCTTATCCTCCCCCTCCCCCACGACGGGGACGTCCCCCGGGACCGGGAGCGCCGCGGAGTTGTCGCCCGTCCCATCGAACACCTTGCCGGAACGCTGCGCGGAGGTCTCGTCCGCGCCCGCAACGCCTGCCGCTGAGGG
This sequence comes from Elusimicrobiota bacterium, assembly GCA_041661185.1. GTDB lineage: Bacteria > Elusimicrobiota > Elusimicrobia > UBA1565 > UBA1565 > JBAZUV01. Next base: position 153,728 of record JBAZUV010000006.1, on the reverse strand, counting down.
GACCTTCTTGGAAGACGAACCCGCGGCAGGCGCGCCGGCCGCGGCCTGTTCAACGACCGGCGGCGCGTCCGAAGGCTGCTGCCGGACCCCCTGGACAGAAACCGCATACGATTGCGGCGGCGGCGCGGACGCCTCCTCGGCCAGATAGGCGGCCGCCCTGGTAAATGGGAGGGAATATGCGAGAAGAGTCAGCGCCGCGATACGGCCGTTGTATCTCATAGTGCGGTGTCCGTACAAAGTATAGCCGGAACATCTCCCAAGAGCCATGCCCCGCAGCACACCTGTCCCAAGAAAAATAGGGAATCCCCCGTCTGATTGGTAGAATGGTTTTGTTCAGGAACCATCTTACCGACGGAGGATTCTTATGTCACATTGTAACACGTTGTTTAGCCACTTGCTTGACCAACTACCGAGACATCAATTCGAAAACCTCGTTTTCAAGTATCAAGGCGACCGCTACGCCAAGAAATTATCCACCTGGAACCAGTTCCAGGTCCTGCTTTTCGCCCAATGCGGCGGCCATCAAAGTCTACGCGACATAGAGACAGGACTGCTTGGACAGCGAGCCAAGCTCTATCACCTCGGCCTGCCGGATAAAATCTGCCGCAATACGCTCGCGCACGCCAATTCCAAGCGGGACTGGCACATTTATCACGAGTTCTTCTACAAACTGCTGGCCCGCTGCAAGGACCTGACGCCCAAGCACCGGTTCAGATTCAAGAACCCGCTCTACAGCTTCGACGCGACCACCCTGAGCTTATGCTGGTCCCTATTTCCTTGGGCCAAGATCAAGCATAAGAAAGGGGCGATCAAGATGCACTTCCAGCTCGATTATGCCGGGGAGATCCCGGCGTTCATGGCCGTCACCCGGGGAGATGAGAACGATTCGGTCACCGCAAGGCGCCTCTTCCCGATTTCCCGGGACAGCATCTATTGTTTCGACCGCGGTTATATAGATTACGAGTGGTTCCAGAAGATCGACGGGAAAGGAGGCTTTTTCGTAACGCGGCTGAAGAAACGCATGAAATACCGGATTATGGGACAGCATCGAAGTTTTACAGGGAAGCTGGGCATCGTGAGCGACGAAATTATCGAACTATCCTCGGAGGCTGGCCGCAGGGATTACCCGCGTTGGATGCGCTTGGTTCGTTACTACGATAAGAAACGGGACGAGGTGTTCGAGTTCCTTACGAACAATTTAACGCTAAGCGGAAGGACGATTGCCGACATCTACAGGGCGCGTTGGCAGATCGAGGCCTTCTTCAAGTGGATCAAGCAGAACCTGAAGATAAAAACCTTCCTGGGGACCAGCAAGAACGCGGTGTTGACGCAGATCTGGGCGGCCATGTGCTACTTCCTGCTGCTGGCCTATTTAAAATACCAGACCAAATATGTGCACTCGCTCTACTATCTGCACCGGCTCATCAGGGGCAGTTTGCTCTTGAAACTGACGCTCATTGACCTCTTGAACCTCAACGAACGTCGCTTGAGTCGCGTCAGGGACGATGATCTACAGCTGGCGTTCACCTTTTAGATATTTTTTTCTTGGGACAGCTGTGGCCCCGCAGACCCAATGGGGCACAGGTCCAATGGCCTTGCGCGGTTAGGCCTTGCGCTCCATGCAGACTCAGATGCATTGAGCTATCCTTTGTCCATCGAATGAAACGCTTCGCCCCGCTTGCCGTCCTCGCCCTGTTCCTCTGCGCGCCGACGCAGCCGCGCGCGCAATCCGCGCAGACGGCCGCCAACGCCGCGGCAACGCCGGCCCTTCCGGTGAACATCCCGGCCGTGACCCCGATGTCTTTGGACCTCTCGCACCAGAAGGCCGGCATTCCCACGCTGTCCCCGGTCCCCGAGATCCCGGCAACGAACCTCCTCTCTCCCCTTTTTGGTTCAGACACCGGCCTCCTTGGGACGCACAGAGAGAACGCGGCCTATTCGGATCAGGACTCAGCGGAACGCCGCCGGAGCCGGGACCTCGGAGAGGATGAGCGCACGCTCGCGGGAACGCAAAGCAGGGCCCAGCCTGCCCCCGTCGAGGAAAAGGCCGCGGACGCAGCGGATATGCAAGCGGCCAAGGACGAGGCTGATCCAAAAAATATCCGGGACGCCCTTCGCCGCAATGCCTCTCATCGCGCGGTGATCCTGGCGCATAAGATCGCAAAAGCCTTGTCCCCGGATCGCGCGGCAGAGGAACTCCCGGTCGACGGGCGCTTTGCGCATCCCGCCCCCCTGAGGATGCCGCTGACCTTCCGCCCGAACACGGCCCATGGAACCATCGCGGATTCCATCACATTCCTCAGGAACCGGCATCATCCTGTCCGCTGGCTCAATGCCCTGCTCAAAAGTCCCGTGGGCATCGTCATCGGCTTCCTCCTGATCATCATCGGGATCATCATGATCCCCTTGCCGGGCCCCGGCTCGCCCATCGTAATTCTGGGACTCTCCATCCTGGCGCGATCCTTTCCCTGGGCTCGCCATGCAAAGAACGGGCTGCGCAGCTTCTGGAGGCATTCGATCCTGCGGACGATTTCCCCGCCGTTCATCCAAAAATGGATCGACTCCCTCTTCAGCGCCGCCGCCTTCTAGTGCCGGGCAAAAACAGGGCTTGCGCGGACTCTAAAGCCCTGTTAGAATCAGAGTATGGGTCACCGTATCCTGGTCGTGGACGATTCCCCCCTTTCCCGCATCCTTCTCAAGGAGATGCTGACGAGCCTGGGACACCAGGTCGTCGGCGAGGCTCAATCCGGAGAGGAATGCCTGGCCTCCTACAAAGAACTCCAGCCCGAGCTGGTCACCTTGGACATCTCGCTGCCCGACATGGACGGCCTCACGGTGCTCCGAGAACTGCGCGCGATCTCCCCGCAGGCGCGCGCGGTCTTAGTCAGCGGCAACGACCAGAAGCGCGTCCTGGAGCAGGCCAAACTGCTCAAGGCTCCTCTGGTCTGCAAGCCCTTCTCGCCCGCTGACCTCGAGAAAGCCGTGGTCCAAGCCTGCTCTTGAACACGATACCATGAGCATAGATCTGACGGCCGAAGAAATCGGACTCCTCACCCAGCTCATCGAGAGCGGAGTGTCCTTGAGCAGCGAACGCCTCGCCATGCTCTCGGGCGCGAAATGGGAAGTGGTCTCCGCGAGCGTGGAGGCCGTGCCCATCGTCCGGGCTCTCACGATGTTCCACAAGGATACCGCCGTCAACTTCGGAGCGAATCTCCGGTCGCGCTCGCTCATGCCGCTGGATTTCCTGATGCTCTTCCCGGAATGGAGCACCCAGCCGCTGGAAGAGGCGCTGGCCAAATCCGCTCCGGCCCTCAAGAACCTGCCGAACCGCACTCAAGCCGTGGTAGGCGAGATCGCAAACATCCTGGGGCAAGGCATCGTCAAAGCCATGGCCGACCGGCTCAACCTCTCCATACTCCTTTCCACGCCGCAGGTCTCCATGGGAACCAAGACGGATCTCATGCGCGCGGCGCTGGAGAAATTCGACGGGCGCAAGGACACGGTCATCATGACCCACGTGGAGATGTTCTCCGGGAACCTCTCGACGGTCTGCAGCATGATCCTGGTCTTGGACGCCGCCGTCATGCAGCGCCTGCTCAAGAAAGCCATCACGAAATGAGGCGTCCTCTCCTGCTCGCCCCGCTCCTTCTCTGCGCCTGCGCACGCATGCAAAAACGCGCGCCGCAGCAGCCGCAGACCCAGCCCGAGCCCTTCCGCGTCCAAGCCTCCACGATCCCGGCGCTCACCGCGCCCTTCACGGTCAACCCCGTGTCCCCTTCCGCTCCCCTGCCCTCGGCATTCTATGTGGATTCGAAAAAAGTCCTCGCCGTCTACCTCGACGCCCTGCTCAAAGACCCGGACCTGCGGACGGCCTATGACGGGTTCTACGTGAGCCGCCGACGCAGCTTCCAGGACCTCTGGCAGGGGCTCCAGAAGCAGGCCGACCGCATCGGAGATCTCGCCATGCTCCATCCGGTCACGGCCCTGCCCGTAGGGACTTACCGCACGGTGCGCGACGCGATCGGACAAGGGGAGCGGGAGTTCCGCAAGGAATTCTCGCGAGAAGAACGCATCAACGCCCAAGTTCACCTGGACATCCGCTGGGCCCTGATCAAGACCGCCTCGGAATCGCGCGTGCAGCGGGTCTTCGATACGTCCAGCTCAGGACTCCTTTATGTGGACCCGGCCTGGGACCTCACGGACCGGGTCTTCGAGACCTTGCTGCAGGCCAAGAAAGCCGAGCTCGCTGAAAAAAAGTCCTCCCCGCCTTCCAAAGAATAACACTCATCTGTTTGTGCCGTCTCCCCGGGCTTGACCGGGTCCAGCAGCTTCTGGATTCCGGCTTCCGCCGGAATGACGGGCCTTGTCGTCACCCCGGCGAAAGCCGGGATCCAGGAAGTGCTGCTGCCGGCTCAGTCTTCCGAGCGTTCTTCGCCCAGCGCGGCATGAAGGGTCGAGGCGGCCCGATAGCTGAGCGCGTCCAATATGCTGGTCAGCTCCAAAAAGCACCAGCTGCTCTGAACGCTGTCGCGCAGTTCCTTGCGCAGGCGGCGGATATGCATATCCGTGCTGGCCAGGCGCTCCTCAAGGATCTTGCTCCGCAAGGCGCGCGCCGCGCCCGCATGGTCCCCCTCATCGCGGGCGATGACCGAGTTCAAGGACAGCAGGAGCCTTTCCGTATGCTCCAGCATCTTCTCGAATTCCCGGTTTCCCTCGATGGAGAACTCCACGTCCTTGCTGATCTTGGCGTAGGCGCCGTTCATGAGGCTGTGGCTGATGATGTTGCCCAGCTTCTCGAGCTCGCTGGCCGTGCTGAATAGCCTCTTGCACTCCGCCTCATCCTTCTGCGAGAGCTCGCTGCGGCGCAGAAGCCCCACCAGGTACTCGGCGATGCGCCGCTGCATGTCGTCGACGCGCTCATCGGCCCGGCGGATGTCCTCGAGCAAGCGCAGGTCGTCGTTGCGCAAGGCCCGGATGGAATCGCGGAACATACCCAGGATCACGGCGCTCAAGCGCTCGACGGCATTCTGCACCGAGCGCAGGGCCAGTTCGTCGGAATCCACGATGGCCAGGGGAAGAAGAGAGACTCGGCGGGTATCCTTATCGGGCCTCTGGGGCAGGATCCAGGTCACGCAGCGCGCCAAGGGACCCGTGAATCCCACGAAGAGGACGGTGATGGCGATATTGAAGGCCGTGTGCATGTTGGCCAGCAGGCGGACCGTGCCCACCTCCGGAGAGAGGCGCAGGGAAATATCATAGACCAGCGCGGAGAAAGGTCCGGCCAAAGGAAGGAAGAGGAGCGCGCCCAGGAGCTTGATGAGCAGGTGCGCCGCGGCCACGCGCCGCGCCTCCAGGTTCGCGCCGATGCCCGCCATGAGCGCCGTAGCGCAGGTCCCCACGTTGGCGCCGAGCACCACGGGCAAGGACACGCGCAAGGCCTGCTCCGGCGTGGCGCCCAAGAGCCCCTGCGCGGCCAAGGTCATGGCCACGGCCATGGTAGCCGCGCTGGAATGGACCATGCCCGTGAACAGGGTCGCGATCAGGAACGCGCGCAAGGGATGATCGGCCAGGGCCAGTATCTGCGCGCGGAACCAGTCGCATTGCTGCAGGGGAGCTACGCCCGCCTGCATGAGCGACATTCCGAAGAAGATGAACCCGAAGCCCATGAAGACCTGTCCCAAGGCCTTGGTCCGCTCGTAGCGGCTCAGGAGCCACACGCCCACGCCCGCGGCGATCATGAGCAGGGCGTAGTCCGAGATATTGAAGGCCATGATCTGAACCGTGACCGTGGTGCCCATGTCCGCGCCCAGGAGCACGCCCAAGGTCTGCGCGAGCCGCAGCAGTCCGGAATTGGCCAGGCTCACCAGCATCACCGTGGTCGCGCTGCTCGACTGCGTGCACATCGTCAAGAAGACGCCCGCGCCCACGCCCACGAAGCGGTTGGAGGTCAGGAGTTCCAGCAGGACGCGCAGCCTGCGGCCCGCCACCTTCTGGAACGCCTCGCTGGCCAAGGACATGCCGTAGACGAAGACCGCGAGTCCGCCCAAGGTGAAGCAAAGGACCTTCTCGATGCTCATGCCAGGCTCCTTTCAAGGGCCTCTGAGAATTCCCTCGCCGAGCGGAAGCGCTTCTCAGGCAGAGGGTCCAAGGCCTTGCGGAAGAACAGCGCCGCGGACTCGGGGATATCCGCGGGGATCTGGAAACGGCCTTCCCGCTTGGACAGGGCGATGACCGAGGGAAGCCCCTCGAAAGGCCTTCTCCCGGTCCGAGCCTCCAAAAGGCAGACGCCCAAAGCGTAAAGATCGGATTCCGGCATGGCGCGCCCCTCTTCCTGCTCGGGAGCGGCATAGTCCGGAGTGGACCAAGTGCAGGTGGCCGACGTCGAATCCGCTCGCCGCGCAAGCCCGAAATCCGCGATCTTGGCCGAGCCCTCCGGCGTCATCAGGATATTGGCGGGCTTGAGGTCCCGGTGCACGACGCCCCGGCCGTGCGCCTCGGCCAGCGCCGAGCACAACTCCCGGCCCAGCCGCAGGACCTGCGCGGAGCTCAAAGCGCCCTGCTCGCGCAGGCGCTCGGCCAAGGTGCGGCCCTCCACGAACTCGAAGACGATATAGAGGTCCGAGCCCTCTTCCTCGATGGCATGCACGGTCACGATGTTGGGATGTCGCAAGAGCGCGGCCGTGCGCGCCTCCTCGATGAAGCGCTTTCGCTCGCGCGGATCATCGAGGATCTCTTCCCTCATGCGCTTGACAGCGACCCTGCGCCGCAGGCCCAGGTCCACGGCCTCATAGACTCGGCCCATGCCTCCGGCGCCCAGTTCGCGCACCTGCTCAAAGCGCTTCCAGAACCCGCTCCCCTCGGGCCGCGCGCCGACCCGGGGACCGCGGCGCGTCCAGCGCTCGCGCAGGCCCGCGACGTTCTGCATGAGCCCCAGCGCGATAAGGAAGCCTCCGACGAGCACGGCCAGCAGCAAAGGGATGAAGCCTATCCCCCGGCGGGCCGGGGCAGGGGCTTGCGCCGGAGCGGAGGACGCCGAAGACGGGGCGGGTCCTGAGAAGAGCAGCATCGCGTCCCCGATCTCGGGCAGATGCAGGGCGCGATCATAAACCTCGCGGAATGCCGGGGAAGCCGCCGCGGCCTCGCGCAGCTGCTCCAAAGTCTCGGCGCGGCGGCCCAAGCCGGCCAAGCTGAAGGCCTTGACGAAATGCGCGGCTCCGTCGGAAGGAGCGGCCTCCAAGGCCGCGCTCGCGTCCTTGAGCGCGCTCTCGAAATCACCGCTCTTGCCGTAAGCCCAGGCGCGCGTGATCAAGAGCGCGGGGCTGCCCGGCGCGATCTCCAAGGCCTTCGATGCGTCCGCGATGGCCGCGTCGCTGCGGCCGAGCCGCACCTGCGCCATGGCGCGCAGATTCAAGGCCTGCGCGCTGCGGGGATCGGCCTTGAGCGCCGCATCGGCCTTGCGCAGGGCCGCGGGCGCATCGCCCAAGGACAGGGCCGCGGCTGCTTCCTTATTAAGCGCCGCGGACTGCGCGGAGGCGGTCTTGAGCGCGAGCGCCGCGCTCTCCTGCTCTCCCTCGGCGCTCCCGGCCCGGGAAGAGGAGCGCTCCTCGGAAGAGAGGCCGACCTTCTGCCCGATCCGCTGGGCGTCCGGGATTTCAAGATGGTTCGCGCTCAATTTGTAGACGGTATAGGCCAGGCGGTCCTGGGAGTCGAGCTTCAGGGCCGCGAGCGCATCCTGGTAGGCGGCATCATAAAGTTTCTGCTTGTAGTAGGCTGAGGCGCGCAGCTGATAGAGCTCCGGATCAGGCTCCCCCGCCTCGAGCGCCTTGCTCGCGGCCTCGATGGTCTCCTCGGGCGAGCCGTTCTCGGAGCGGTCCTTGGCCAGCAGGAACCAGCCGGTGCGGTCCGAGGGATTTCTGCGGAGCATCTCTCGCGCGATCGACTCTCCGAACCCGCGCTTGTGTCCTCCTCGAGCCCATGATCCTTCATGCGACTTCACTCGTTCGAAAAACTCCCTCCGCTCTCCGCGATTAGAGAAGCCTATCCCGAGGTCCTGGAGGATGCTCCCAATGAGCCCGATCGGGCCGCCCTGGATGATCGAATCAAGGTTCCGGCGCAAACGTTCCCCCCGACGCGCTCTCTCAGCGCGCCCGTCGTCCCGATGTTCTTTCCTCGAATCATCGGAATGCTCGGAAAGAGAGCGCCTCTCCCCCTCTTCGCCGCGGGCAGCGATGACGAAAGCCCCCGCGAAGAGAAGTCCCATCGCCGCGAGCGGCCTGCAGACGCGCTTCGAGAAGCCCGAGGACCTGGATCTCAATGGACCGGCGCTCCCAGGGCCTCTGCGACGGGAGCCTCCCGGCTTTCCTTGGTAAAGGAAAGGAAGAAGATCATCGCGGCCAGCGCGAGATAGCCCGCCGCAAACTGGTACGGGATCTGCTTGGCGAGCCCGGAGAGGGTCCACGGAAGGTACATATTCCCGTCCGGGACCGCGGAATGGATGATGCCGAAGAAGGTCAGCACCGCGCACACGAGAAGATACGCGGAGGCGGACTTGAGCGAGCGGTCCACGAGCTTGGCGATGAACGCGCCCCAGAGCATGGCCGTGAGGATGAAGCCGTTGCCCAGCGCCACGATGACCAGCATCTCCGGCAAGGCCTTGCCGCCGGCCTCGTTCATGAGCGCCGTGAATCGTTCGGCCGGCACGATGCCGGGATTGGACAGCTTGATCTGCAGGAGCCGCGCGATCGTGGGCAGATAGGCGAAAGCCACGGCAGGAGCATGGCGCGCGGGGCACGCCAGGAAGGCCTGGCTCATGATGTCCAAGGCCACGAAGATGAGGATGGGCGCGATCACCGCGCGCGGGATGATCTCCACGATGAAGCCCACGTAGCCCAGCACCCCGCCCAAGCCGATGAAGAGTCCGGTGAGCAGGGTGTAGCCCGCGCGGCTGCCCATCTGCTTGTAGGCCGGCTGTCCGATATAGGGCGTGGACTGCGCCACTCCGCCGAAGAGCCCGGCCAGCAGGGTCGCGACGGCTTCGGTGAGCAGGATGTCGCGGGTGTTGAAGTCATCGCCTGCCACGCGCGCGCTCTCGGTCACGTTGATGCCGCCCACCACGGTCAGGATGGCGAAGGGCACGGCGATGGGCAGATACTTGAAGGCCTCCCTCATTCCCTTGAGGAAGTCGAGCGTGGGCATGGGCAATCCCAGATGCAGCTGCGCGGAAGGCGCGGCATACGTCCCGCCCGTGAGTCCGGCCGGAGCCAGCAGATAATAGAGCGCCGTGCCCACGGCCACGGCAGCGAGCACTCCAGGAAAGTTCTTCGGCAAACGGATGCCGGCCACGAGCGTATAGAGCACCAGGCCCAGGGCGATGAGCCCGACCAAGGGCATGCCGAAGACCTCCACGATTGGCAGGAAACCGATGAGGGCCAAACCGATGCCGGCCAAGGAACCCAAGAGGCCCGCCTGCGGCACCACCTTCTGCACCCACTGCCCGAAGAAGGAGAACACGAGCTTGACCGCGCCGATGAGCACCATGGTGGCCATGCCCACGTACCAGGTCATCATCGCGGCCTCGCGTTCGGGCATGCCCTGCTGCTTCATGGCGAGAAAGCAGGGCCCCAGCACGGCCAAAGCGATGCCGATCGTCGAGGGAGTGTCCAAGCCCAGGGGCATGGCCGTGACCGTGGGGTTGTTGGTGCGCTTGGCCAGGCGGAAGGCCATCCAGGTGTAGACCAGGTCGCCGAAGAGCACGCCGAAGGCCGTGCCCGGGAACATGCGCGTGTACACGATGTCCGCCGGATATTGGAACCCGAAGATGAGGATGCCCGCCAAGAAGGAGAGCACCGTCATATTGTCGAACATCAGCCCGAAGAAACCGTTGATATCCCCGATCGCGAACCACTCGTATTTCATCGGAGCGCGGCTTTCATTCGTCATAGGCAGGCCTTCCTTGCGGCCTCGGACATGCACGGCCGGCCGCAGAGTCTTCGCCGATTATACGAAATCGCACCCGGATATTTTCCGCAAACACCGCCCGGGGGTGCACCCTCGACGTCGCCGTCGACAGGCACAAGACTGGCTACGCCCTGACTGGCTAGGTCTTGGGCGGTGGCTCTCTCAGCCACAGGGCCGGCGCGGTTTGCGCTGGCGCACGAATTTTTCCGGTTAATATCCAGGATCCCTAACAGAGATGCGGGCGGCCTTTTCAGCGGTTCCCATCACGAACAATGCCAGAATGGCAATAACGAAAAGAACTATGCCAAGCAGGGCCAAAATGCCAAATATCGAAACCTGGAGCGCCGTCCCGCCCATCCCGTATAAAACGTTCGTGCGCTTGCAGTTATTGTAACCGAGCCCGAGCACGATGATCGCGCCGATGATGATCAACACAATCCCGTTCAAAATGTCTCCGCCCGCCGCAGCAGACTGCCTGTACCAGCCCTGGCCCCACACAATGAGCCATACCGCCGCAGCTACCGCAGCGAACGACATGCGGGTAAAGAAGCGATGAGAGAACTTCTCTTCGCACCGCTTATCGAAGGAACCGAGCAGGAACAAAACGAATGCGAGCAGGCCGACAGCGCCGATGATTTTCAATATCAGCATCCTCAAAAGGTTAGCAGTCGCCAATCCCCCCTGTCAACCGCCGTGGGCACGCTGAAATTATCAAAAACTCCCCCCTGAGATGCCCCGCAGGGAATTCAGGCTCGGCCAATCATGAGGAATATTATTGTCGTGAGGATCAGGATCGGATCTCCATCGGGAATCGTCGGAGTAATTATTCCCTGATGATCCTGAATTAGCGTTCCCATATGAAGGGGACGATTCGGGGAATGATGGGACGCAGGCCTTGAGGAATCCCCCCAGCGATGAGAAAAATTCCCCGACTGCTGTCCCTACTTGCGCAGTGAACGGCGGATGCTCAGCACGATACTTGCGCGCTTCCGCCAATAATTTTTCAATGGGAACAGGACCTCGATGGTTCTCATCAATGAAACGAAGCAACTCATGTCGGCAAGTACCCAGGTCCTCTTCGAGGCTATATGAGGAGAATTCCTCCATGGTCAAGTTCACGCCTACGAATCGTTTATTTCCGATCTGGCGCGTGAATTCATCCGGGTCCGAACAGGCCAGATCAACCACGCTTCGGAGATATCGCCATGCGGCATCTCGCGCGGGCTTCTGCGCAGCATAGCGGCGCTGCTCTTCTTCCTTGCGCGCCTTCGCTTCCGCAGCCTTGGCCTCATGCTCTTTCTTGAGAGAGTCCTGCGATTCCTTTATAGCTCCCCTTAGTCCATCAAGGCGGCCGTAAAAATCTGCTTCTCCGCCGGCCTTGATCGGCTCCGGCTCCACAACGTCTCCCATCAAAGCTCCTGTGGCGCCGATTTGATCGGCATCAGCGGACATTTCAAGTCGCTTCATGCTGGAATCGAATCTCTGTTTAACTAGACGTCTTTCATAGTCGGTTAATTTAAAAACATCCTTATTATCCGACATCTCTCCCAGCATGGCCCAATAGCCCTCAAGTTCACGTTGCCGCGGAGACATTTTTGCTCCTCGGCCAGGGGTGGTTAATTGGTCATAGTGCAGCGTCTCGTGATCGATCACCGAGGCGAGATAGCCGGGACTCACGAATGCCGCCGGCGTGATGCGGATATCTCCATTTGCCCAGGTGATAGCATCATGAGGGCCGGGTGCCGCCATGTGGAGAACCTGTCCCTTCTGGTCCAGCACCTCCCGATCCATTTCCATCAGTCCGAATTTCGGCTCCCAACTGGCGCGATTTGACTTGAATTTGCCGTAGTCAACTTCAGCGCTGAAGTTGTCCGGCTTGATTCCGTAGGCATCGATGGTTTGACGGATAATCTGCGTCGCTAAAGCAGCTCGCCCTTGCTTCAACTGATTGAGTTCTTCAGTATATTTGGCAACCATATTTCGATCGGGATCAATGCCACCGGAGGCGTCATTCAAAAGTTTTTCTGTTTTGACAATTTTTTTCCCGCGTTCTTCAAAGTTGTTGATTTGTGCGCGAATGTCATCCACAACTCTAGGATCGGCCGGATGAACTGCCCAAACAGATGTCGATGTCCCAAGAAGAAGCAGGAGTAAGATAAATTTCACGGTAAAACCTCGATTATAATTGGGACTGTCTGGAATACGACATTCCAGTCCCCAGTCTTCTCAGGATATTTCCGGCAATAATCCACGCGTGTAGGGTCACGTTGTTGCCCTTCCTTGTTGCAATAGGGCGTCTCATTATATGCAGCATGGAGTTTGTAAATTCCCGGCTTTTCAAGATGGAAATAGGATAGCTCCGCGAGGTCGCCATGCGGCTTGGGCAAGGGCACGCGCTCATCCGTGCATACGCCGCGATCGAACCAAGAGCCGGTTTTTATTGTCTGCCCCGGCCGAAGTTCATAGGGCGATGTGTCAGCCAATACAGCCTTTGGCGGCCATGGCACACCGCCGTTGAGGCAATTCAAGTCCTTTAAAGGGTTATCTTCTCCGGCAAAAAACTCCCGGAAGGGATGATGCCAAAGCATCTCACTCCCGTTTGGTGCTGTCATGACTAGGTAGATCCCGCGATGTGCTTGGGCATTGGTCGCCATTATTTCGCCGAAGTCTTTGTCTTTACGAAAAAGCGTATCCACGTTTTCCAACATTGGTTTGCGTCCGAGATTCGTCATCGAAAGCTGTGCCCAGACAAATTCTCCACGCCGGAGCCTGGTTTTCTCCACACGCAAACCTATTTTCACGGGGCCGGAACTGGCAGAGACTTCGGGCATTCTGGTGCCTGCTGCGAGGCACGAGACTGACCAAGTTGAACTGCTGATTAACAAGAGCGCGAGTAATGTTTTCATAGTTTGATGGCAGCGCATTAGCGGGCAGGTGCAAGCATCTTGGCTTTGCTTACTGCGGCATCTAGTCGCTGTCTGATCTCCCTTAATTGAGACATGAAGCCTTCTGGTAATTGTGTTGGCTCAAGATGTCCTTTCTCTAAATCGTACTCGGGTTCAGTTTGAATGTCCTCCCACTTTTTTGTCAGTGGTTCAAGGCTAAGAACCTTATCCTTATATTCTTTTACTGCAACCCACGCTGGACTAAAATTGCTCTCACATTTTTGTGTTAAGGCAGGGTCATTTATGTAAAAACATTTTTCCCTTTGTTGTTTTAATTCATAGTCAGCCATGTATACAGGAATCAATAATGTATCAATGTTTAAGTGTCCCTGTTCCCTAAGAAATTTTGGGTAAGATACTTTGTCTGTGTCCCAGGAAGAAACTTCCTCTCTTCGCCATTTATTAAATTGTCTTTGCTGTTCTCGTATCGCTGGAGAACCAGTAATAACAGTGTCGTATGATTCAACCGTTTTTTGAGGACCCCACCAGAATGAATCTTCATAGGTTGCCTTAACGATGTGAAGTAAAGATGCCCAATACGCTAGTTCGCCGTTCTCATCATAATAACAACGTTCGCCCTCTCCATCGGGGCACGGGCCGGCCTTCCCGCTTTGAGTCTGCCGGCGCAAGGACATCTTTCCCATCTTCACATCTGCCACAGGGAAATGGATTATGTCCTGTAAAAAGCCCGACCCGAGTTCAGTCGGAAATTTCAGCGGCAATTCTACGTATGTATTTTTGGGGGATTTGTTCGTGTGTCGTCGAACGTTCCCCAGGTTAGATTCAATCTCGTTTTGTACTGCCGCGAGGTTGATGAGGAGTTCATTCGGCAATCGGTCGATTTCGATATGCGTCGGACTCAGTACTTTGTCGGGGTCGAGATTAATCCAGCCGAAAAGCGGTTGCAGAATATGTCCATATTTATTTAGCAGCGATCTCGTTGTTATGAGCGCTTCCAATCGTGATCGCAACTCTGGAGGCATCCCGTTCCACATGCTTAAATCATTTTCCACTTTGGCAACAACGCTGCCCATATCGTGTGATTCATCATAGAGTAATCCCAGATCCCGAATCAAAGGATTACGTGGTGTCTCAGCGTCCAGCAGCCATTGACTCCAAAGAGTATTAAGGTATGCGGCATCTACGTAGTAAGGGATATATAACGTTTCGAGAGTCAGATATCCTCCTTGGTCAATTCGATCAGGGATTCTAGTAGGGATATACCGCTGTGATGTTTCCTCGTAATCAACGCCGTTGGCAAAATCCGCAGACTCTATGTAAATAGTGTCTGTTTTCAACTCCTTCCCAAATAGTTGCGTGGTCATAGGTGTTGCAACTCTATTTGGCCTCAAAAAATCAGTCCACTTGGCGTAGGCTTCCTTCGCTTCCGCTATCCTGTGGAATCCGCTCACGGCCTCATTGAGTCTGGCCACGTATTCCGTCCAAAAAACAACCCGCCCCTCTTCATTCGTGAAGCATAATCCTTTATCGCAGGGGGAAGCGGTTAGGGTCGATCCGTATCCGTTGCCGCCAGCATCGGCAAGGCAGATCGCTACCGGAGTGGTCCATAAAGCAAGACAAAGGAAGAAAAAAGGAACGCGCTTCTTCAGGATAAGCATACGCCAATCCTGAAGCAATTTATGTGCCGATCCACGAGCAGGATATTTAACTTTCACAATCGACCTCCAGGAACCTTTTACCAATTCACCCTACGCCAATCAATGAATCGTAACGACTGGCTCCCGTGGTCGCATCCCGTTGAGGCGGGATCGTGGATACCCCAGAGCCGATTCCCTGGGCTACACGGTTTGAACATCATGCCGACATGGAGAGGATATGATAAAGGTTACAGTCTCGACAGGGCCATTGGGCTCAATACAATATGGGTCTTCGTGCCTATTCGCGTACACAACCCATGTGCGTCGCAAGAAGACTCGTGGAGACTAATTCTGCCGATGATCTTGGATCAAGAATAATATTTTTTCGTCGAGGAGATGCACATTGATAGGCTTAATGATGGGGCCGTGCACATCCAGATCTTGGACCGTACTTAGTGAGATGGGGTTCATCTCGATAGCCATGAGCAACAGGGGCGTCCGGGGCTGCAAAGCCTTCAGCTTGATGCACGCATCGCGCAAAAGGATCTCCAGCATGTGCATGTCCATGAGGATCAAATCATAGGGCGCCGCGGCGGCGAGTTTAAATGCCTGTGAACGACGGGAGGTGATATCCACGGAATATCCGCACCTCTGCATGGCGGCCTGCAGGAATTCCAGCGTCGGGATATGATCCTCGACGATTAAGAGACGGTAAGGACGATTATCGATGGTTGCCATTGTGCAATGATGAAAGTACGAATGCTCGATAGTATAAGCTGAGTGCGCTGACTGTCAAGGGGACAATTATTTAATTTTGTCTTCTTGGATATTTCCGCATTGGTTCAATAGCCATAGTATGACCAAGGGAAATATGCGCGAAAAGAAAAAACTGCTCGCGGACGTGGGCTCCGGCGTGCGCCGCTGGCGCAAGAAAGCCGGTTGGACCATGGCGCAACTGGCCGAGCAGGCCGGAATAGACACGGGCTTTCTGGCTTACATCGAGACAGGAAGGAAACTGCCCAGCCTGACGACCGCAGCCAAGCTGGCGGATGCCCTCGATATCGGCCTCACGGACCTATTTAGCGACGTCCATCCCAGGTGGCCGAACCCCGACTACGAGATTGAACGGCAGGTCGTGGCCTTGCTCCATGCCTGCTCCAAGGAGCAGAAGGCCGCACTCCTATCAATCCTCAAAGGGTTGCGTGATCCCAAACGGCTCGAAGCCCTTCGCAGACTCCTGAAAACATAGCGCGCTCAACGCCAGGAATCCTTGAGCGCGGCGAGCGTGTTCTCGGCCTTGCCGCGCAAAGAGGACTGGTAGGCCAACATGTCTTTGTAGTATTTCTGGTATTTGGGATTGAGCCGGGCAGCCTGCTCGATATCCGCAAGCGCCTCCTTGCCTCGTCCCTTCGCGGCGTACGCCTTGCTTCGGGTAGCAAAAGCATGGGCGTCATTCGGTGATATCGCCAACGACAGATTCGCTTCCCGGATGGCGCTATCGCATTGCTCCAGCCTCACAAATGCGAGTGCTCGGATATCGTGCGCCCAGAAATCGCGAGGGTCGATGACAAGCAAACGCTCGGTTTCACGCAGAACCGCGGCGTAGTTTTCCGTCTCGAGCAAGTTCATGGCTTTTAGTCGTCGCTCGTTCAAGACTGAGGGACTTTCATTCATGGATTTTTCGTAGACCGGACGGTAGTCCGGGTCGGATGCGGCAGCCAGCTTGTATTCCTTTCTGGCCAAGTCTGCTTGGCCTTCCCGCCAGAAATACTGTCCGCGCGTGATTCGGGCCAAGGCATTCGTCGGGTCCTCCTGAAGAGCGCGCTCGGCCCAGGCTTTCGCCTCGGGCCAGCGCCCTACCATACGCATCAGGAAAGCTCTATTGGCATAAACCTGAGGATTATCGGGACAGAGTTTAATCACCATGAGCGAGTCTTCGTCGGCGCCCTGCAGGTTGCCGTCATCGTAGCGTGCAAGGGCGCGGGCAGAGTAGAGGTTGGGGTCCAATCTATTGCGCAGGATCTCCCGCGTGAGCAGCTTGTCGGCCAGGGCGGGATTGTTTTTGCCTATAAGGTCGAGGGAACGGTCGACAACGTCCTGCGCGCTTGTAGCTGTGGTCGCGCGAGCGGTCCGCTTTTTGCCGGCGCGGATGGCGACCTCTCCCGCGTCACCCTCCGCCGTGTCCGAAGGAATCAGCTGGACGCCGAAGAGCTTGCGGCTTTCCTCAATAGTCCGTTTAGCGATGTGGTCGAAATGTCCCGCCGCGAAATGCGGCTCGATGAGCTTGTGCAGGTCCCGAAAGACCGGATCGTCTGGAAAGCGCCGCATGGCGGCGTCCACCATCAGCTTGAGGCCAGCGGGATTTTGATCCTCGACCATCTGCGCGATGGCTGCCCGGTGCCCCATGGTCTTGGGATCGATACCCTTGCTCTTGAGCTCGGCCTGGTTCTCTCCTTTGGAGGAGAAGTCCAGCTTCCTCTGGATGGCTTCGGAGAGTTGGGGCGGCCAGACCTGCGGCTTTTCAGGAACGTCGGCGGCAGATTTTTCGTCCGACGGCTTGCCCGAGGGTTTCTTCTCTTGTTCGCCGTTGAAAGTCGCCAAATGGTCGCGGCGAGGATCTGCTTTCTTCAGTTCTTCTTCGGCTTGAGACGTGTTAGGCGCGGGTATTTGCTCCTCGTCCAAGAAAGGATCGCCACGAGAATCGTCCCCACCGGCGGCATCGACCGTCGGAGCGGCAAGCAATAAGACCAGGAAAACCCAGATCAGCGGCATGCCAGGCCCTCCCCCTTCTCGGAGTGTAACCCCTGTCACTTGCGCTGTCAACCCCTGTGTACAATAGGACAAAAGACCTGTTTTTGATAGGGCTTTTTACGACGAAAATATGCCCTCTGTACCCAGGCCTGCGCACGCGTTTCCGGTAGACTATGTTTACGGAACAGCGCAGCTCGCGGATATCTCGTTGTCTGGAGAGGATACTATGCGCAAGAATCTTTCCCATGTAAAAATCTCGAACTTTCTCGCCTTGGTGGTTACTTGCCTCTTATTCACTGCGATTTTCACGCAGGCACGCGCGGAGAATCCAATCATTGAGAGGACTCCGTTCCCGGCAAAAGAAACGCGGATCCTGGATGGACTCATGCACAGCGGATGGGATATTCCCTTCGGGACCGGGAAAGCGAATATTCCCGATGTGGAACCAGCGCTGGTCCGGCTCGCCATCAATGATACACAGGAATCGGAGTCTTTAACCGCGATCTATAAAAAAGTTCTTGAGACAGGGACTTCAGGCAGCCTACCAGGCCAGTTCTGTACAGCATTGGGAATAACTACAGGCAATGCCCCCTGCCAACTAAAAGCACTTTGGGTAGACCCGACTGATTCGAAGTACAAAAAAATCATCATGGCCGGAAACGAACATGGCCGAACCGATATCGTCATCATCTATCGGACGAAACCTGAAGGGACGCTCTTCCTGACATCCTCGCATGGCCAACTGAAGGAAGCTGTTCATTTTGAACACCTCCAGCCGCCACAACATATCCCCCTCGACAAAGCCCGCGCGGACTTCGAAAGAGAAAAGGCTTTCTGGATCGAGCGGCTGAAATAACCGGGCCACGGTTTGCCGCGGACGCGCAAAGACGCGACTCGCGTCAGGCGGTAGCGTCACCTTAAAAGCCGCCGGACCCTGACCCGACGGCAGGGATTATCGCCCTCTTCCTTTGATGCGGATGGCGCGAGGCAGGCCGTCGTCGCGGCGCGCGGAGGGACGCGGAGCCTGGACTTTCTGCGCGAGGACGATCATGCGCATGGATTCCAAGCTGAAAGGCTCTCCTTCCCAGCTTCCATGCGCGCTCACGAGATCGAAGCCCGCCTTGGCCAGCATGCGCTCGAGTTCGGTCAGGGTATAGATCCGCAATCCTCCGCCGCTCTCCTGGAAGCGCCCCTTGCGCAGGTCGAAGGACGCTCGTTCGCCCATGCTGGATCGAGAGTCCAGGTGCCGCACGAGCCAGTCGCGGCTGGGAAGGTCCAGCAGCAGCTTGCCGCGCGCCTTGAGCGCCTGATGCACGGCCTGCAGGCAGCGCAGGTCGTCCTCGTCGCCTCGGCCCAGGGGATGATGAAGGTTCACGGCCACGCCGAACTCCTCGCGATAGCCGATGTTGCCCAGGTCTTTGCGCGTGAAATGCACCCAAAGCGTCTTGCCGGCGAAGGACCGCGCGTCCGACAGGCGAGGCGCGTCGGAGTCCACGCCCAGCACCCTGCAGCCCCGCCGGGCGAGCTCCACGGTCTGCCGGCCCGTGCCGCAGCCGAAATCCAGGACGCGGGCCCGGTCCGAAAGATCCACCAGACGCGCCACGCCGTCGATGAGCGCGCGCACGAACGCCTCGTCGCGCTGCGGAGGGATGTAGGCATAATAGCGCTCGCGCCAGCCCAAGGCCTCGCGGGACTTCCTGCGGGAGAACAGAGACGAGAATGCCTTCATCGCGGGTCAGCCTCCTTTTGCGGAAACTCCTCCGAACTCACGGAACTTTTACTGAGACTCGCATGAATAATGGGCATATCGGTCAGCCGATATCCCCATTATTCATGCGAGCCTCAGTAAAGCAAAGAAAGCGCACTTCGCAGCCGCGGGAGAGCTTCCGCCGGCTCTCCCCTTTCAGGCGATAGCCCGTCGGAACAGACGCGGGACCGGAGCGCTTTTCCGGCCCGCAGGGATCGAACGGGCAGGCCCGGTCCGGCGGCTGGAAGAGCACGAGCTCGAAAGCGCGCGGCTCGAAAATGCCCAGGACTTTCGCCAGGGTCCGCGCGAAGGAGCGCGCGGAGAGCCGCATGTTCGTCTCGAAGCTCGCATAGGACCCGCGGACCTCGGGCGTGACGTGCACGGTGTAATAGGAGCGTCCCCGGACGGCGTTGAGGGAATAGCCCCTGGGCCGGAACACATGGTCGTCGACCTGGAAGCCCGGGCGGAGCTCGTGGATGCCCGTGCGCTCGCGGATGAGCCCCGTTCCGCCGCAGCCGCTGGAACGGAACACGGCGCGGGCTCCGGGGCCGATGTCATGCATGATGAGCTCGACGGTCTCATCCGCCGCGGACGCGGCCGAGGGGCGTCCAAAATGGAAAAGCCGCAGATGCTGCCCGTCCCGCGAGCCAAGACGCACGGTGCGCCCGCTCATATTCCGGCCCAGAAGGGCCGCATCCACCTGAAAACGCGACGGCTGCCGGCGCGGGAAGTTCTCATTCTTGCGCGCGTAGATGAGGGACCGTATCCGCGGCGCAGGCACGAACTCCAGCAGCTTGACGACCGCCTCGGCCAGGGTCGTACGGCCGCAGGTGCGCATCATCATCTTGTCGTCATAGACGAAGAGGCTGGACTCTGAAAGAAGATAGGCGTCGCAGCAGCCGCTGGATATCTTCGAGAGGATCTTCGCGCGGGCCGCCCGCGTCACGGAGCTCCAGCGCTCGACGCCGAGCTTGCGAAGGGAGCCTCCGCCGCGGGAGACCCGGACCTCGACCTTCTTCTCCGTCCCCTCGAAGAACCTCTGCCGCCCGGACCGGATCATGATTCCCATTCTACACGATCTCGCGCCTGCCCGAGCGAGCGGACCCGGGAGCCGCGCGCCCGCGCGCGCTGCCGACGAGGAAAGGCGCGAGGATCACCCCCAGCAAGGAAAGCGGCACGAAATATTCCCCTCTGCGGCTCACCGCGGTCTGTCGGTCAGGATGGATCCGAGCCTCCATGAGCACGGCTTGCGCCGAAGGCCCGCGGCCGAAGCCGGGCACGGCCGAGACCTGTCCGCGCTCATCGACCCAGCCCAGATAGCTTTGCCTGCCCGTCATAAGGATGGGCAGCGCATAGGCGCCGGCCTGCAGGCGCAAAAGACCGAGCACTTGCCGGTTGTAGGTCTCGGGACCCGAGTGGAACCATTGCGCGTTGGAGGAGAGTACCAGGAACTGGGCTCCGCGCCGCTTCCAGCCCAAACCCATCCCCGCGGAATGCCCCTCCAAACACATGGGCGCGCCGAAAGGCATCCCCGCGAAAGACAGCATGCGGTAAGGCTCGGAGCCCGGAACATACTGGTCGTAAAAAGAAACGAACCGCGAATCCGCGCCTCTCGGGAAGAGCTTCCAATAACCCAGGAACGCCAAGGGCCAGCGCTCCGAACCCGCGGCAAGACGGTACTTGTCCGAGACCCCGGAGATGTCCCCGTCCGGCCCGATGAGAAGGACCGTGTTCCTGCGCCGGCCTCCCCGCAAAGTGCTCAGGCCGACCGACAGCGAGGCGCCCGTGCGGCGCGCGAAAGCGCGGTAGGCCTCGATGAGCGCGCCGTTGTCCTCGAGACCCCAGCGTTCGTAGACCTCCTGGGACCGGTCGCGCGCCAGGATCAAGTCGACGGCATCCTCGGGCAGGAGGATGAGCTGCGCCTTTCCGGCGTCGATCCGGCCGGCGGCATCCTCAAGCCGCTCCCCGACATAGCGGATAAAGGCAGCGCGGGCGCCCGGCTCCAACGGGACCCGTTCCGCTCCAGCCCAGGACGAGTCCCCCCCATCCTCGCGCAGATGGGCCGAGATGAACCTGATCGTGCGCGCGGGACCTCCGTCCTTGGCCGCTCCCAAGGAGATCATCCCGGGCAGGAGCGCTGCGCAGAACACGAGGATTCCCGCGCCCAGCAGCGCGGCCCTGCGCTCGGATGCTTCCCGCGCGCGCAGAGCCAGAAGGAACGCGCACGCCAGGCCGATCGGAAGGAAGCTCAAGCCGCAGACGCCTAGATAGGGCGCCAAGCCGAGCAGCGGCGAATCGCACAGAGCATTGGCGAACGCGGAGATATCCGAGGGAAGGAAGTGCGCGCAAGGAGTGAACCGGTCGAAGAGCACCCACAGGAACGGAGCCGCCGCGACGGCCGCGATCTCCCCCTTCCAGCGGCGCACTCCGTGAAAGACCGCGCCGAAGGCCGCCCACACAAGGCCGTAGTTGAGCGCGTAGAGCAGCCAGACCGGCGGCCAGATGCCGTAAAGATATTGAAAAGACATCAGCAACGAAAAAACGGTCTTGGCGAGGAACACGGCGGCGGCGGCGCGCGCGAAAGACGGCGCGCGCAGAAGCGAGAACAGGAACAAGCCCGCTCCCACGGGTGCCAAGAACCATAGGCTCACGGGAGGGAATGACAGCCAGAGCACCCCTCCCGCGATCAGCGGCGCAGCGATCCCGGAGAACGCGATGTCCGAAAGCCTCTTGGTCAAACCGAGAGACTCGCCCTACTTCTTATTCGAACAGAACGGGAAGGCCTGCCCGGTCAAGTCCAGGTAGTTCACGAGAGGATTCCTCGGAGTGAACAAGCCCTTCGGGTTATAAAGAGGCAGCCAGACGTGCATGACCCAAGTCTTACGGATATACGTGCCGCCTGCGCAATCCTTTTGACCGTCCTCGGAATCGTAATAGGAAAACACGCCGTCGCGAGACTTGAAGCAGATCTTCTCCCAAGGCCTCCAGAGCCGCATGAGATCCTTGGAATCGCGCCGGGTGATCATGAATTCCTTGCGCGGAACGCTCTCTCCCGCGACATAGGCCGCGCCCACGATGCGCAAGGCCGCGCGATCCCTCTCCTTGACGTAGAAAAGCAGGTCCGGTTCGGCAAGATCATAGCGCCGATCCGTGAACAAATCGGCTCGAGCGAACGCCACGCCCACCCCGTCTTCATAGAGGTCGACCGGAGCATAGCCGTCGGCCAGGGCGCGCTTCGCGGAGGAATACTTCTTCAAGACGTTCAATATGGACTGGAGCTTCCCCTTATCCTGGGGAGAGATCGCGTACTCCGCGGCGTAGCGGGAAGGAAGCTTGAAGGCGCCTTGCGCTCCGCATCCCGGAATAAAGCCGGCCAGATCGCGAGAATCATCCGCGCCTCCCAATTCGCCGTGAATCGGGATGCTCCGCGCATGGAACGCAGCTTCCTTGCTCCCCGGAGATTGGAAAAAACTCTCCAGGCTCCTGCGGGTCCGCGAAGAATCCTCCTGGGCTTTGCACGGGAGAACCGCCGCAAGCAGGGCTGCGATCGACGCGACTGCGATCAGATTCTGTTTCATTCTACCTCGCCTTTCAGCGGCGGAGGGGCCCAAACATAGGCCCTTGACAAGCCGCATACTGCTGATACTATACTATTCTTATATTATTATGCGAAAAAAGGAATCGGAATATCGATGGATTTTCTTCATCGTCTTGGCGTTCCTTGCGCCTGTCTTCCTCGTGCCTGAAGAGATCTGGTACAGAGTGCCGGGCGTGCGCCAACTCCTCTCATCCCTATCCAAGAAGGAAAATACCGGGCTCTGGAACAGCCTCAACTCCGCGGACGGCTCCCTCGCCTCCTTGAACATGGGAAAACCGCGGGGATGGATGCCTCCGGTCGTAAAATCCGCCGACGGAAAGAAGAGCCCCTATGGAACGGCGGGTGGACTCATCGGCGAAAAGAACGGCGTGGATTACGGCGAGGAAACGGACGGAGTGGCCTCCGAAAAAAACACGGACGCCGGCACCCTCGATCGGCAGGGACTTGGAGCCGACGGACCCATCGCCGGCGTCCCGAACTCCTCCGAAAACGGCGCCCAAGGAACGAACGGGAGCTCCGGCGACGAGGGAGCGATATACGGCATGGGTGAAGCCGGGACCATGTCTCCATTGCCCTCGATGGGGAATTCATCAGGATTCTCCGGAGGCTCGTCGGCGGGAGGCTCCTCGAACGGATCGGGAATGAACAGCGCCGCGAGCAGGCTCGCGTCCGCCAACAGCAAAGGAGACGGAAAGGGAAGCCTTGCATCGAATCCCTTGAAGCGCGGCGAAAATCCCGTCAGCGGCAGCCGTTCAGGCCTGAACTCCACGCAGGCGGACTCGGCCGCGTCAGGAAAGACTCTCCTCCCCAGCTTCGGGACGGGCTCGCAAGGGCAGACTCTCGGCGAGACCGACGGCGTATCCGCGGGACAGTCCGCAACCGGTTCAGGCGGCCTCAACTCCAACACGGATCCAACCGCCGGCGGCATCGGAGCCAGCAAGATCGAGGCCCCGGCGCCCGGACCCGGAAAAGTCGCGGACCCGAACGACCAGGGGAAGACGGAAGAAGAGCTCAAGGCGGACAATTGCTCGAATCTTTATGCGAAGTGCAACCAGATCACCGGCGACTACGACAGACGCATCCAGAGCAAAGAGGCCGAGTACCAGAACTGCTACACATGGGTCGATATGGGCAAATCCGGCTGGGTGAGAGTCGTGGATCAAGCCTGCTTCAACCGCGTGACCAGCCAGCTGCAGGACCTTCGGTCGGAACGCGACACCGCGGTCAAGGAATGCCAGCAGGGCGAAGACACCTGCAACGACTGATCCCGCCCGCTCCTTGAATCCCCTCCCCCTCTTCCTTCTCACCGCCGTCCTTTCCTTCTGCAGCATCGTCTATGAGCTGCTCCTGGCCCAAAGCATGTCCGCGACCCTGGGAGACAGCTTCCTGCGCTACAACGTCACCATCGGGCTCTACCTGGCATCCCTGGGCCTGGGCGCCATGCTCTGCTCCAGGAGACGCAAGGCCGACCTCATCGTTCTGCTCGCGGACGTGGAGATCGCTCTCACCGTGCTCGGCGCCCTGGGCCCGCTGCTCATCCTGCTCTGGGACGCGGCCGCGTTCAAGGCCGGAACCTGCGCGCTGCTCCGCGGCCAGGAATGGATCCGCCGGGCCTTGGTCCTCGGCTTCGATCACGGGATCATCATCCTCATCGGCCTGCTTTCCGGCTTCGAGCTCCCCCTGCTCATGCGCCTTGGCAAGGAGAGCGCCTCGGACCTCTCCTCCGAGGTGCTCGCGGTGGATTACTTCGGGACCCTGCTTGGAGCGTTGGCGTTTCCCCTCCTCCTCCTGCCCGGTGTGGGCGTGCTGAGCGCCGCGGCGCTGACCGCGCTCCTCAATGCGCTGTGCGCGCTCTATCTCCTGACCTTCCTTCGCACGGACGCCCGCCGCCTATGCCTTTGCTGCGCATCGTCCGCGCTCTGCATCGCCATGCTCGTCTGCCGAGAGCCCCTGCAAAGGGCCGCGCTATCCTGGTATCTTCAGCGATGACTCCCCGCCAAGCCTCCCTGCGCGAAGTCCTCTTCATCACGGCCGTCGTCTCCTTCTCATGCCTCGTCTATGAGACGGCCATCGCCGCGAGCTTCACGTCCCTGACCGGTGACGGGGTCCTTTGGCAGAGCCTGACCATCGCCCTCTATCTCGCGGCCCTAGGCGCGGGGACCTACGCCTGCTCTCGCTCCAAGACGCCCGCGTCCTGGCCCTTCTTCTTCACGATCGAGCTCCTGCTCTCCTTCGCCGGCGCCGCGTCCGCGCTCGGCATCCTCTCGCTGGAAAGCGCTTATCGGTTCTATGCCCACTTCCTGCGAGAACCGCAGGAAGCTCCGGCCGCGGCGGCCTACGCGGCGGTCGTCCTCTCGGCGCACGGCTGGACGCTGCTCATCGGCTTCCTCTCCGGCTTCGAGATCCCCCTGCTCCTTCGGCTCTGTGGGGAAGGAGACGACGACGCCGGCGACGGGCTTCACCTGATCCTGGGCGCCAATTACATGGGAGCTCTGGCGGGGACGCTGGCGTTCTCCCTCATCCTGCTCCCTTGCCTGGACATCGTCCGTTCGAGCCTGGCCGCCGCGGCCCTGAACCTCTGCGTCTGCCTCTACGTCTTTTACGCGGACCTCGTCGAACGAGTCCGCAAGCGCGCAATCCTTCTGGGACTGGCCGGAGCCTTCATCGCCGCGCTGGCCGCGCTCTCCGGCCCGGTGCAGAAGCTCCAGCTCCTGAACTTCTACGCGAATCCGCTGGGACTCACGACCGAGCTGCGCGGGCAGGGACTCCCCCGCGTTCTGCGCCGCCTATGTTCATACACGACGGAAGTGGAGCACATCCGCAGCCCTCGTCAATACATCGATATCCTTTCCGGCAGAGCCGTCCTCTCCCCGTTCCTCGCCCGATTCAATTCCCGGTTCAAGGACGACCCGTCCCTGCCCTCGGGACTTTCCCTGTATCTCGACCGCCGCTTCCAATTCCACAGCGCCTCCGAAGCCCTCTACCATGAGGTCATGGCGCATGTCCCGATCCAGCTCTTCAGGCGGGTCCCGAAGACCGTGCTGATCCTCGGCGGCGGGGACGGACTCCTCGCCCGGGAACTCTTGAAGTACGGCCCCGCGGTCCAGAGCATCGTCAACGTCGAGTTCGATCCCCGCATGATCGAGCTCGCGCGCTCGCACCCCGGACTCCGGCGGCTCAACGAGAACGCCTACGACGACCCGCGCGTGCGCGTGGTCATCGACGACGCGTTCCGCTTCGTGCGCGGCTCGAGAGAGCGCTTCGACGCAGTCTACATCGACCTGCCCTACCCCACGAACTACGACCTGACCCGGCTCTACAGCGTGGAGTTCTATACGAACGTCTCGCGGCTCCTCGAGGACGGCGGCGCCGTCACGATGGACTTCCCCCTGACCCCGCTCGACGACAAAAAACCGCTCGAAGACTACAGGAAGAACTCGATCCTCTTCAGCACCCTGAAAGCCGCGGGCTTCCAAACGATCGTCCCCTACGGCACCGAGCACCGGGAGCTCATCGAGTGGGCCCAGGCGCAGCGCCTGGGAATCCCTCCCTCGGACTACGATCCGAAGATCGCAAAGATCCTCCGCGGAGTCGAAACCCAGCGCTTCCTGCGCAGCCATCCCGGCTACCGCCCGCCCAAAGGCGACGATTTCTACCTCATGCCCAACGTGGAGCCGGAAGCGGAGACCTTCGTCTCCTGCGTCAAAGGACCCGCCGCGCCGAAATTCATCTTCCAGGACCATGGCCTGCGCCTTTACCGCCTGACTCCGCAGAGGCTCTTCCTGCTCAGGTTCCAGCGCTTCCCGCACGACGAGGATCCCGGCCTCGTTAATTCCATCTTCCGCCCGCGTCTCTTCGAGCCGGAGCATCTCTCGGATTTCGCTTACCAATAAGAGGAAATATTCATGCTCAAAAACTCTTCGCCGCAAAGACTGCTCGGCCTCATGCTGCTCGCCTTCGGACTGCCGGCAGCCTCCGGCCTGGGCGCGCAGGAGAGCTCCTGGGACGCCCGCCTGACGCAGGTCGAAGGCGAGGTGACCGTCTATTCCCAGGACGAGAAGGACGGCCTGCCCGGACAGACCGAAATGCCGCTGGAATCCGGGGACAGGATCGTCATCGGCGCGAACAGTCGCGCGGAACTCGCGCTCGACGATCAGAGCATCGTGGAACTCGGGCCCCGCAGCACGTTCACGCTGGAATCCCTGCGCGAGGACGAGACCCGCTTCTTCCTGGAGCTCGGAAGCCTGAGCGCGAAGATCAGGAGCCTGCTCTCCGGCAGGGTCCTGCGCGTGCGCACCCCCACGGCCGTGGCCGCCGTGCGCGGCACGGAATTCGCCGTGGAGTCCGAGGAAGGGCGGACTCATGTAGGCGTCTTCGATGAAGGCCGCGTGAGCGTCTCGGGGACCGATGACGGAGAAGCCGTCGAACTCTCCTCCAACCAGGAGACCCAGGTCCTGCGCGGCCGCGCTCCGGCCCGCGCGGCCGCCATGCGCCGGCTCCTGCGCATGCGCGCGAACATCGGCCGCCTGCGCGCGCGCCGGGAAACCCTCCGCCGGACGTGGAAAGCCCTGCCGCAGGCCGAGCGCCTGCGTCTGCGCCGCGCCCTGCTGGAGAAGCGACGCGCCACCCTGCGAGAAGGCCCCGGCCGCCGCCCAACCGCCGGACAGAAGTCCTCTCCGCAGCCGGCCCTGCGCGAACGCATGCAGGACCAGCGCCAGAATAGCCGCCGCCGCAGAATAGACCGCCGCCGCCGGCAATAATCGCCGGGAGCGGATCTCGTAGCGTGCCGGACGGCACCCTGAGAGGTCGAGTTGGAACTTATTTGACCTTGGATCGTACTCTATGGTACAAAGGGCCCATGCTTGTACTGGGTCCTTAGCACTGGGATCTCCAGTGCAAGAGTACGGAGGTGGGCCATGCGACGATCGGCGTCTCTATCGCTGTCCGTTGTCCTCATCGGCTGCGGAGTCTTCTGCCGGGCCGGAGAGATCGACTTTGACCAAGGCCGCATGGCTGCGCGGGCCTTCCTCAGCCCGCCTGCAGAGTCCGCCATCCCGGGCAAAGACCAGTCCCCCTCCTTGGAACGAGGACTCTTCAGTCCTCCGGCAAGCAGTCCCGCTTCTCCTAAGGAGTGGACCGTCCTGGTCTATATCAACGGCAAGAACAACCTGGAGCCCTTCGGGCTCAAGGACGTCAATGAGATGGAACAGGTCGGCTCCACGGATAAAGTGAACGTGGTCGTGGAAATGGGCCGCATCGCCGGTTCCCAAGGACCCGACGCCCGCTGGAAAGGCGTGCGCCGCTACCTGATCGAAAAAGACGCGGACCCCGATCGGATCACCTCCAAGGTCCTGGAAAAATTCAAGGCGGACATGGGAGACAGCCGCCATCTTCTGGATTTCGCCCGCTGGGGGATGAAGACCTTCCCGGCCAAGCGAACGATGCTCATCGTCTGGAACCACGGCAGCGGCTGGAAGATCGCGCCGGAATCCATCGACATCAAAGGCATCTCCTACGACGACGAGACAGGCAACCACATCAGCACGCGGGAGCTGGGCGCGCTGCTCGCGCAGTTGGGCCGCGTGGATGTCTTCGCCACGGACGCCTGCCTCATGCAGATGGCGAGCGTAGCCTACGAGATCAAGGACCACGCCGAGGTCATCGTGGGCTCCGAGGAGACCGAACCCGGAGACGGACAGGATTATGTCGGCTTCCTGCGCCGGATGACGGCTTCGCCCGAGGCCTCCGCCGAGGACGTCGGCCGGTTCGCGGTCGAGAGCTATCGGGACTTCTACGCCTCCAAGAGGCAATCGACCACGCAGTCGGCCCTGCGCAGCTCGGCCTTCGCGGACTTCATGGTCCTGCTCGACGACTGGCTGCGCATGGCCATGCAGCCCGAGCAGAAAGACGCCGTGGCCTCGGCCAAGGAGAACGCCCTTCACTTCACGCTCCCGGACTCCAAGGACCTCGCGCACTTAGTCCGGCTCGCATCGGAGAAAAGCGCCGACGAGGACTTCCGGCGAAAGAGCTCGGAGCTCCGAGCCTATCTGGAGCAGCGCCTCATCCTCATCAACGGACTCACGGGCGGCAAGTTCAAGGAAGCCGGAGGGCTCGCGGTGTATGTCCCCTCTCCCGAGGCCTACAATCCGGAATATAGCCGCCTGAAGTGGGCACAGGACACGCTCTGGGATGAGTTCATCCGCATGCCCTCGCCTCCCGTCTCCCCGACGCAAGCCGGAGCAACGTCGTCTCCCCGGGCTTGACCCGGGGTCCAGGAATACGACGCAACGGCCTTTGCTGGGTCCCGGCTTTCGCCGGGATGGGGTTTTGCTTCCGCCGGGATGACGAACCCCTCAAGAACAAGGCGATAAACGGAAACCCGCGCGTAAAAACGCGGGTTTTCCTTTATATAATCCGAGGATGAACACACAGCAATTGACCAGCGCCTTCGGAGCCGTGCTCATCCTGACCGGAGCCTGGCTGCTCAGTACCCATAAGCGCTCCATCAACTGGAGAACAGTGCTCTGGGGAACGGCGCTGCAGTTCATCTTCGCGCTCCTCATACTCAAGACCCCGCCCGGCCGCTGGGTGTTCAGCTTGGCGAACTCCGCGGTGCTGCGCCTGCTCAGCTTCCAGGAGGAAGGCGCAAAGTTCGTGTTCGGCAATCTCGCGCTCGCTCCCGGGAAAGAAGGCTCCCTGGGCTTCTACTTCGCCTTCCAAGTGCTCACGACCATCGTCTTCCTCTCCTCGCTGATGTCCGCGCTCTACTATCTCGGAGTCATGCAGAAGGTGGTCCTCTTCTTCGGAAAGATCATGCAGCCCACCTGCAGGACCTCGGGCGCGGAGACGCTCTGCGCCTCGGCCAACATCTTCGTGGGCCAGACCGAAGCGCCCCTGGTCATCCGGCCTTATCTCGCGGAGATGACCGAGTCCGAGCTCTTCTGCGTCATGGTGGGCGGCATGGCCACGATCGCGGCCGGGGTCATGGTCGCCTACGTCAGCATGCTCCAGCCCTATCTCCCCAACGTGGCCGGGCATCTCTTGGCCGCCGGCGTGATGTCCGCGCCCGCGGCCCTGGTCATCGCCAAGCTCATGATCCCCGAGACCGGCAAGCCCAAGACTCTGGACACGCTCAAGCTCGACTACAAGGACTCCAACTCCAGCGTCATCGAAGCCGCGGCCTCGGGCGCCAGCACGGGCATGCAGCTGGCCTTGAACGTGGGCGCGATGCTCGTGGCCTTCATGTCCCTCTTAGCCATGGTCAACTGGGGACTGCACCGGTTCTTCGGAGCCTTCCAGCATCCCGAGATCGGACTGGAACAACTCTTCGGCTGGGCCCTCTCGCCCGTGGCCTGGATCATGGGCGTGCCGTGGAAGGAGTGCTCCATCGTCGGCATGCTCATCGGCGAGAAGACCGTGCTCAACGAGTTCGTGGCCTACCTGCACATGTCGCAGTACGCCGCCGCCCATTCGGCGCAACCGCTCTCCTATCGATCCTCGATCATCGCGGTCTACGCGCTCTGCGGCTTCTCGAACATCCTCTCCATCGCCATCCAGATCGGCGGCATCGGCGCCCTGGTCCCGGAGCGGAGAAAGGACCTCGCGCGCCTGGGCGTCAAAGCCCTTCTGGCCGGCTCCCTGGCCTGCTTTCTCACCGCCGCCATCGTGGGCATCCTCATCCCTTAACCGGGAAAAGAGGTATCATGCAGAGCCGTCTGCAAATGGACGGCGACGCAAGGAGATGTCCCCATGAGCCCTGTTCTGCGATATTCATTCCTGTTGTCGGCGCTGCTCCTCGGAACCATCCCCCCCGCTCACGCCGAGCGATTGGATTCCCCTGCGGATGTCTTCGCCCTGATAAAAGCCTCCGCGGACGCGCCGCCCGATGTCCCGGGCGCGGCAGTCGGAGCGGAAGACCCCTCCTTCGCCTTGAGCGCGGTGAAGCCCGCCGGCGGCGGCGGCATCCAGGACGCAGCGGACTCCGGGCCCAAGTTCAAGCTCGTCGCATTCTCCACGCCGACGCTGCGCGCGATCCTCAAAAAAGCGACCGAGAAAGAACGCAAGGCCTCCATGGACAAGAGCTTCGAGGTACTGCCGGGAATCTCCCTGGGCGGCGCAGGGGCGTTCTCCTTTCTTCTCTTGGATGAAAACGAAGTCCGTTCGGATCCGGTCAAGCAGGGAGCGCTGGAGAGCTCCCAAGCCCAAGGGCAGGACCTCGCCTTCGTGCGCACCAATGCGAAGATCCAACTCTTCGGCTCGGTGCTCCTGCCCGTGAACATCCCGGGCGCGTCGGTCTCACCCACGGCAGGGCTCCGGCTCTCCGGACTCATCGAGATCGCCCAGACGCTCGCGATCGCCAAGGATGCCGTCCAGGAAAGCCTCAAGGACCGCGTGTATCTCTGGCCCATCACCGTCGAGTCTTTGAAGAACGACCTTAAGACGGGAGAGGACGTGACCATTACCGGCAGAGTCGAGAGCGGCGCGGGCGCAAAGCTCAACGCAGGCTGGACCCTGGGAGACTTCTTCTTCGGCCGCGTGGGCGCCGGCGGAGAGGCCGGAGCGGGAAAGAGCGCGGAGGAATGGATCTCGCTCCACATCAAGAAGCTTGACGACGAGAACGTGCGCATAGTCCTCAGACGCGGCAACGGTCAAGTGGTGGCCGAGACGCTCAAGGCCTGGGCAGGCGTGGACCTCTACGACGACAGCTTCATCCCGCATGCGGCATCCCCGCAAGAGAACATGATCGGCATCGTGGTGCGCAGAGGCGACGTGATGGAGATCGAGCCCCTTGAAAGGCTGGTCCGGGCCGAGCTCTCGGCCGTCTTCAGCCACGGCACGCGCTCAAGCCGCAGCGAGGGCTGGGGAGCTCTCTCTCTCTCGGAGCCTTCCTCCGTCTACGCGCTGCGGAGGCTCTTCAGCCTCGACCCCTCTTCCCTGCGCGGCCTTCCTCCGCGTTCGACCTTCGCCGACGCGCTCGATGCCGGACACATGCAGGTAGAATCCATGGAGGTGACGCGAGAAGCGCTGTTCCAAGCGCGTCTTTCCGCGCTCCACATGACGCGCGCGAAGAACACCTCCTACTATGAGATGAAGTGGAGCAAGGACGGCCTCCCTCCCGAGCACAAACTCGTGGGCGTGACGCGCTCAAGCTCCCACGGAGACGTCACGGGCTTCAACCGGGAGCTGGAAGCCGCGATGTGGTACGACATGGCGCGCAAGCGCTACGGCGTGTCGATCTCGCTGGGCCCGGAGATCCGAAAGTTCACGACCACCGCACGGGTCATCCAGGAAGTGCGGGCCCTGCAAAAAGCCTTGGGCATGGAGATCTCCCCCGCCCTCCCCAGTTCGACGATGTTCAAGAACACCGTCGAAAACGGGCACTTCACGCTCACGGACAAAGGCGTGCGCAGGCTCGGCGCCTCCGGCCCCGACGAACTCGTCGCGGCCTATCTGAAGGCCGACTGGATCTTCGAGCAGGCACTGGATCTGTCGGGCGGAAAATCCTCCAGCTCGGTGCAGGCTCCGCCCTGGGCCGATGCGGACTCGAAAGCCTCCCGCCTCGAAGCCGTGCTCCGCTTCCTGCGGGACAACCGCAAAGGGATCGATGAGGCATTCGATGCCGGCCGAAAAGGATATTCGCATGAGCGCGCGGTCTTCATCCGCCGGTACGCGCGTCTGGCCCCAGGCCGGGCCTTGGGCGCGGACCTCCATCGATTCCACGGAGCCCTGCGCTACGCCGATGCCGTCCTCGAGATGAGCAAGGCCGGCGATGAGCCGGAACAAGTCCTGGAAGCCTTCCAAAAAGCGCGCCGCTCCCTGCGCAAAGATCTCAAGCGCTTCGCCGCGGCCAGCGCCATCCTCGCGGGGCCCGAGAACTATTCCGGCTACATCGAATTGACCGGAGAAGACCTCTCTCTGCGTCCGGCAAAGTCCATCCCCCCCGAGCCCTCCACGCCCATCGACGAACTCAACGGCGTGGTCCGGGACTGGATGCGATAGCCGTCGAGGCCGTCGAGATATTGTCTCGGGCTCGACAACTTCATACATTATGTTTCGGCAGCAAAGGAGGAACCCCTATGCCCCAGACAAAAACGCACCTTTACATGATCGTCCACCCCAACAACGCCCTGGTCGCCTCGCAATTGGACCCGGACCATTTCGCCGAGCACTACACCATCGGCAGCACGAAGCACCATGAAGGCAAGGTGATCTTCGCGGAACTCGATCCCCATTTCCGGGACCCCTATTTCGACATCGACCACTACCTTGCGCTGACCGTCAAGCATCCCGACGGGCAGCCCAAGAAGACCAAGTACATCTCCTCCTACGGAGTCCTCGAACACGTGAAGCTCTCGGCCATCAAGAGCCTTTTCCTGGTCACGGTCAACGGGAAAGCCCTGGAACTCAAGCCCAAGGCCTACAGCGCCCACAATGAGCCGGGCATGGTGCGGCTCTACCAGGAGATCGCTCCGCTCTCGAACCTGGTGGCCTCCGCCTTGGATCAGCGGGAGTTCGGCAAGTACATCACGACCGGGACCCGCTCGAAGGGCGCCCCGAAGATCTTCTTCACGCAGTATGAGTTCGACATCGCCGCCTTCCTGCACACGACCAAGCACGGCCACATCAAGCACTCCCCGATCCCGGACACGAACCTCAATCGGCTCCTGGATTATCTCCAAGACCTCGAGCGGCATCCGGAGAAGAAGACGAAGACGATCAACCTGATCTCCACGCTCTCAAAAGTGTCCTATAAGATCATCCGGCACGGCTTCTGGTTCGCCGGCGCCGATGAGTTCGTGTTCTTCCCCATGCCGTCGATCTCCAGGCTCGAACGCGACCACTACGACTGGTGGCGCTTCGCTCACTAACCGGGAAAATTCAGTCGGCCTCAAACCTGTCCTTGTCTGAATTTCCCCGGAGGGGGTTTCAACACGGCGACAACGACAGCGGATAGAAAAAAGATGCCGCCGCCTTCATCCGAAGGCGGCGGCATCTTTTTTTGCGCCTACAAGACGATGAGGGACGGGTCGTAGCCTTCGGGAGGCTCGAATCCGAGCAGAACGCAGAGAGTGGCCGCGACATGGCTCAAACCCGCATTGGGGACATCCGCCATGCGCCAGGCGTTCGCTCCGGAGTAATCCTTGACGATGAAGGGCACGGGATTGAGCGTATGCGCCACCATGGGAGTGCGCTTGCCCCCCTTCTCCGTGAACATGATATCCGCGTTGCCGTGGTCCGCGGTCGCCACCAGGATGCCCTTGGCCGCTTCCACGGCCGCCGCGAGCCGTCCGAGCTGAAGGTCCACGGTCTCCACGGCCACGCGCACCGCGGGCTCGATGCCCGTATGTCCCACCATGTCGCCGTTGGGGTAATTGAGTCGGATGAACTTCCGGTCCCGCGCCTGGATGGACGCCAGGATCACGTCCGTGATCTCCGCGCCCTTCATCCACGGCCGCAGGTCGAAGGCGCAGCGATCCGAGGGGACTTCCACGTATTTCTCCACCTTCTCATCAATATAGCCGGAGTTGTTGCCGTTCCAAAAATACGTGACGTGCCCGAACTTCTGCGTCTCGGAGACCGCCAGGGAACTCACCTTCTCGGCGCAGAGATAGCCGCCGAGCGTGCGGTCGATGGCCGGAGGCTCGACCAGATAGCTCTTGGGAATCTGCGCGTCGCCGTCATACTGCATCAGCCCCGCGAAGAAGACCTCAGGCGCGCGCCGCCGGTCGAATTCCTTGAAGTCCTTCTCGTCGAAAGCGCGAGAGAGCTCGATGGCGCGGTCCCCGCGGAAATTGAAGAGCACCACCGCGTCTCCGTCCTGGATCATCCCCACGGGCTTGCCGCCCTCGGCCACCACGAAGCTGTCCATGTACTGGTCCGTGATCTTCGCATCCTCCGCGTAATAGGCCTGCACGGCCGCGGAGGCGGAAGCGAACTGCCGGGCGTCGCCCAAAACATGCGCCTTCCATCCCCTCTCAACGACGCGCCAATCCGCGTTGTAGCGGTCCATAGTCACGTTCATGCGCCCGCCGCCCGAGGCGATGCGGTAGTCGCGGCCGTCCTTGGAAAGCTCGGACAAGCGCTTCTCCAGCGGCCCGAGATATTCGAGCGCGCTCTTCTCCCCCACGTCGCGGCCGTCGAGCAGGGCGTGCACGCGCACGCGCCGGACTCCGTCCTGCGCGCAGCGCTCCAGCAGGGAATAGAGGTGCCGGATATGGCTGTGGACGTTCCCGTCGGAAACCAGGCCGATGAAGTGAACGGTCTTGCCCGCGCGGCCGCTCTCGCGCAAGCGCGTCCATGCCTGGCCTTGGAAGATGCGTCCGGAAGCGATGGCGTCATTGACCAACTGGGCCCCTTGGGCGAAGACCCGTCCGCAGCCGAGCGCGTTGTGGCCAACCTCGGAATTGCCCATGTCCTCGTCGGAAGGCAGCCCCACGGCCTTGCCGTGCGCCTTGAGCTTCGCGAAAAGCGGTTCCTTGAGCAGGCTGTTGAGCACCGGCATATAGGAAACGTGCAGGGCATTTGCGGCATCGGGCTTTCCCAGCCCCATCCCGTCCATGATCACGAAGACCAACGGCCCTGGATAGGGCTGATAGCCTTTCAAACGCTTCAATGCCAATGCCGCCATGCGTCCTCCCTGAGTAAGGAGATTATATCTTTAAGAGTCCGGCGAGGCCCAGGCCGCAGAACCAAAGTCCCATAAGGCAGCACAGGATGAGGCCGATGTCCTTGACGCGCTGATGCGCGGCCAAGGGAAAGGAGACGAGCAAGGGAAGAAGGTAAAGCGAAGTCCCAAGGAAGAAAGCCGTGAAATATCCCGCGCCCGCCCAGGCGCCGCCGAGTTCCAGCACGCGCACAAGACCCGCTGCGAAAGGCGGACAGAGATTGATCCCCGCCAGGAATCCGAGAGCGAAGGGCATCCTGCGCACCGCGCGCGAACGCAAAGCCCAGCCGCAGAGCCGCGCCGGGCCTGAAGGGAAGACCTTGAACGCGGGCACGCAAAGCAAAAGCGCTCCCGAACACAACAGCGCGCCGCTCATGATCTTGGGAGAACGGGCCGCCGGAAAGAACGCGCCCGCGGTCCCTGCCAGCAGCCCGAACAGAAGATAAGCCGCGAGTCGGCCGGCCAATAGTTCACAGAAGAACAGGACATGCGCCTTCCAGCCTTCGCGGCCGTCCGCCAGCATATAGGGGAAGAACAGCGGCGCGCACGAAGTCAGGCAATAGGGACCCGTGGATAATCCCAGGACGAACCCTTCCGCGATCGGAACGCTCACTCTTCGAGCATCTTCCTAAGAAGCAGCGGATCCACGGGCTTGTGCAGGAAATGATTGAACCCTTCGCTCGCGGCCCGCCCCTCTTGAGCCGGATCCCCGCTCATGAACAGGAAGCGCGTCTTGGGCCAGCGGCGGCGCAAGGAAAGGCACAATCGGATGCCGTCCTCATCTTCCCCGAGCATCACGTCGCACAGAAGCGCGTCGGGCGAATGCGCCTGGAACAGATTCAGCAAGGAAGCCTCATCCGGCGCATAAACGGCCTGATGCCCGAATGCCTGCAGAAGCCGCACCATGGCGCGGCCCTGCCCCAACTCGTCATCAACAACGCATATCAGCATGAATCCATCATAGCATAAATTTAGTTTGCAGTGCAACCCATAAGGTTTGTTGAATACGACCTTATGGAAGCTGTTCCGACTCAGGGCTATTGCTATAGAATCACGCCGGTATATGGGCGACATCTACAGCGAGATCGGACTTCGCGTAAGACGGGAACGCAAGCGCCTGGGCTGGACGCAAGAGGAACTGGGCGAGAAAACCGGGATGCATTCGGCTTATATCGGGCAGATCGAGCGCGGGACCAAGAAGATCAGCTTGGCCGCGCTCCAGCGCCTGGCGCAGTCCCTCGGACTGCGGATAGGCCGATTGCTCGACGAACTCCTGCCGCCGTCCTCCTGCGCCGACGAATGGAACTCGAAGATCGACGGCCTTCTGCGGGACAAGTCCCCCCAGGAACAGGACCTGCTCTATTCGACGCTCCGCCATCTGTCCAAAAGCATGCATAAAAAGAAAAAATGAGCGTCGAGCTCCTGGCCCGAATCCAATTCGCGCTGACGGTCGGATTCCACTATCTCTATCCTCCCCTGAGCATAGGCTTGGGAGTGCTCATCGTCTGCCTGGAGGGACGGTGGTTCTTCTCCCAAGACCCGCTCTATCGCCGCCTCTCGGAGTTCTGGACGCGGATCTTCGGACTGACTTTCGCCGTGGGCGTGGCCACGGGCATCGTCATGGAGTTCGAGTTCGGCACCAATTGGGCCTCCTACTCCCGTTTCGTGGGAGACGTGTTCGGCAGTCCCTTGGCCGCGGAAGGCGTCTTCGCCTTCTTCCTCGAATCCATATTCCTGGGCGTGCTCCTCTTCGGCCGCGGCCGGGTCACGCCGCGCTTCTATCTCGCCTCTTCCGTCCTGGTCGCGCTGGGCGCGCACTTGAGCGCCTTCTGGATCATCGTAGCCAACTCCTGGCAGCAGACGCCCGCGGGTTTCCACATCGTGGGCGAGGGACTCAAGGCCCGGGCCGAGATCACGGACTTCTGGGCCATGGTCTTCAATCCCTCCACCCTGGACCGATATTCGCACGTGCTCGGCGGAGCATGGATGACGGGCGCGTTCTTCATGGTGAGCGTGAGCGCCTATTATCTCCTGCGAAAGCGGCACGAAGACGGCGCGAAAGCCTCCTTGAAGACCGGCTTGGCTCTCGCGGCCCTGGCCTCGATCCTGCAGTTGGGCACCGGACATGTGAGCGCCATCACCGTGGCCAAGCATCAGCCGGCAAAGCTCGCGGCCTTCGAAGGCCTCTACGAGACCCGGACCTGGGCGCCGCTCTATGCCTTCGGCTGGGTCGACGCGAAGAACGAGCGCGTGATCGGCCTGCCCGTTCCCGGCCTCCTGAGCCTGCTGGTGCATTTCGACCCGCGAGTGCCCGTGACCGGGCTGCGCGAGATCCCCGCGCAGGACCGCCCTCCGGTCAACTTCGTGTTCCAGACCTACCACATCATGATCGGCCTGGGAATGCTCATGATCGGACTCAGCGCGGCCGGACTCTTCTTCTGGTGGAGAGGAAGCCTCTTCGAACAGCGCTGGCTGCTCCGGGCATATCTTCCCTCCTTCCTCCTGCCGCAGATCGCCAATCAGACGGGCTGGATATCCGCGGAAGTCGGACGCCAGCCCTGGATCGTCTACAATCTTCTCCGGACCTCGCAGGGATTCTCCAAAACGGTCGGAGCCTCTGAGATACTCTTCTCGCTCATCCTCTTCGCTCTGCTCTACGCGCTGATCTTCATCCTCTTCGCCATGACCCTCTGGAACAAGATCGAACACGGCCCGGATGAGGCGACCCAGGAGCCGACATGGACTTGAACACCGTCTGGTTCGCCCTGGTCGTCGCGCTTTTGACCGGCTATGCCCTGCTCGACGGATTCGACCTGGGCGTGGGCATCCTCCATCCCCTCGCGCAAGACGGCGAAGAACGCCGGATGCTCATGTCCTCGATCGCGCCGGTCTGGGACGGCAACGAGGTCTGGCTGCTCACGGGAGGAGGAGCGATCTTCGCCGCGTTCCCGAACGTCTACGCCACGCTCTTCTCGGGATTCTACCTGGCGCTCATCCTGCTCCTGGCCGCGCTGATCCTGCGCGCGCTCTCCCTGGAATTCCGCGGCCAGCGCCCGGAGCCTTCCTGGCGCAATGCGTGGGACTGGACCTTCGCGGGCGCCTCTCTGGTCGCGTCGCTGCTCTTGGGGACCGCTCTGGGAAACATCGTGCGCGGAGTGCCCATCGGAACCGACGGAGAATTCTCCGGAAGCTTCCTGGGACTGCTCAATCCCTACGGCCTGCTCATGGGCGCGTTCGCCTGCGCTCTCTTCGCGCTGCACGGAGCGCTCTACCTGGGCTGCAAGACCGAAGGAAGCCTGCGGGAAAAGGCCCTAGCCTGGGCGCAGTCAAGCTTCAATATCTTCGGAGTGCTGCTGGCCATGATGCTCTGCGCCTCGCTCTTCTTCATCCCCCGCATAGGAGAGCTCCTGCGCCTGCATCCGGCGGCGCTGGCGCTGCCGCTCTTGGCCGTTCTGGCGGCCGCGGACGTGCGGCGGGAACTGGGCTGCGGCAGTCCTCATCGCGCCCTGCTCGCCCTGAGCGCGTCGATCGTGCTGCTCGCGGCCCTCTTCGGAGCGTCCCTCTACCCGGACCTGCTGCCCTCTCTGCCCTCTCCGGAGAACAGCCTCGACATCTACAACGCCTGCTCCTCGCCCAAGACGCTCAAGATCATGCTCGTCATCGCCCTGACGGGCATGCCCGTGGTCGTCGCCTACCAGGCGTTCGTCTACCGGATATTCAGAGGGAAAGTCCGCCCAGACGCTTATTGACTCGCGCCGGACGGCCCCTCGTCAATGGACGCGATGAGGGAGCCTGTCGTCGGCTGCGTCGACCTCGGTCCCCGGATGAACCGCGCTCTGAAGAGAGACCGCGGCGAAGTATCCCGACAACGCGGCGGAGAAGGCTCCGCCGAACTGCGAGACCGGGATCATGTAGAGGCCGTAGGCCATGGAAGCCAGCGCTATCCCGAAGCTCAGCCAGGCCGCGACCTGGGTCGCGCGGTAGCCGCCCAGAGGCTTGGTGAGCGCCGCGCGCAAGGCGCGGGCTCCGTCGAAAGGAAAGACCGGGATCATGGCCGTGCCCGCGTAATACGCGTTGAGCTTGCCCACGATCTTGAACATCATGGCCAGCACGGGCTCCTGGATCATGGCCGCGCCGATGAGACCGACGGCCGCGAAGAGCGCGCTCGTCAGAGGCCCGGCCAGAGCGACCACGAACTCCGGCAGAGCCTGCCGGAAGCCCCGGGCCACGTCCGCCTTGCCCGTCACGCCGTCGACCAGGATGGAACGAGTGGGGATGCCGAAGAGCTTGGCCGCGGACGCATGCCCCAGTTCATGCCCGAAGATGGTTCCCAGCACGAGCAGCGCGGAAGCCAGCCCCGCGGCGAAGCGGAACATCGGATCGTCGAGCGCCAGATCGAAGGCGCTCTTGAGAAGCCAACCTCCGACACCGAGCACGATGAGGAGATTGGCGCCCACGCGGATCGGTATCCCGGCGATATGGCCGAAGGGACGGCCCGGGAGCTTGTCCGAGTCGTCGGCCGGTCCGAAGCGCGCGCTCAGCCATTGCGCGATGGTCCGATAGCTCGAGGAAAGCGGATGCCAGGACGGTATCCGCAGCATCAAGTCATCGCCTTGGGCGGCGGAAGAGAGCATCTTGGACGCGAGCGCGGAGGATCCGGTCTCCTGGAGCACCGAGTCCACGGCCTGCAGGCTCAGCGCGGACACGAACTCGGTCCAAAGCCCCTTGGCCCGCAGCGTCTTGAAAAGCCCTCTGTCGGCGATCTTTCCGAAGACCGGCACATGCTTCTCGATGAGCGCGGCCGAGACCTCGCCCGCCGGGACTCCGCGCTCCTGCGCGCGCTTCTCCGACTCAGCGAGCGCCTGCCGGGAATAAGGCGCCAGCCGCGTCTGCACGAAGCCGTCCGCGTCGAGATCCTTGCCTCCCTGACGCACGAGGACCGCGGCGCCCTGAAAGAGCGCGTCGAGCTCCGAGGCCACGACTTTGTCGCGGTCCTCCACGCCGGAACCCAGCAGGATCCCGGCGATGGTCCTGGCCAAGCCGAGCGTCTCCTCCGAACGGAACTCCCCGACGATGCCCTTGAGCGCCCGGGCCGTCTCGGGCTGAAGATAGAACCAATACCGCCCGGCCTCCTCGAGTCGGGACATCTCCTGCTCGCCGGGCTCCTTGCCCTGCGTGCGGGAGAGCAGCGCCTGGACCTTGGGCTCGAGTTCGCCGGAGACCGCCGAGACCGCCTCGCCCATGAGCCGGACCTGCTCCGCCTCGTCCAAGCCGGAGAAGGCCTTCGCCTCGGAGAACTCGGCGGGAAGATGCGCGCGGAAGACCATCGCATCCTCGTTGCGGGGATGCATCATGAGCTCCAGACGCAGACGGCCCAGCACAGGCGAGAGCGCCGGGAACTGCGCGGACAGTCCGGGCTGGGTCTTCACGGAGAGCGCGAGTCCGCTCAGCGCGGAGCCCCAGGCGCCGGCCTGCGCGGATGAAAGCGGAACCGGAGCGGCGATCATCGAGGCAGCCGCCTGCCAGACGGATGCTCCGGGAATATTGAAGAAGACGACGGAAAGCAGGAAGACGCGCAGACAGCGGCGGACATCCTTCATAAGAAGCCTCTCGATAAAAAGCATTGAAAAGAGTATACGCCCATCCGAGCTAAGGGGATGAGAGCCCTTAAGCCCAGGCCTCCGACTAAAAAAGCCTGTCTCGGAACAGGTCCAAGGACCCTCTTTGTCCGTGGAGAAAACCGTCGAACGACTACTTCCAACTCTCGTTGAAACGGTCGCGGAGCAAGGATCGTCCGCGATGCAGGCGGGATTTGACCGCGGCCACGCTTAAGTCCAAGGCCTTGGCGGTCTCTTCGGCACAGAGCCCTTCCACGTCGCGCAAGGTCACCACAAGACGGTAATCCTCGGGAAGTTCGCTCAAGGCCTTTATCACGGCCTCCCGAAGCTGCGTCTTGCGCGCGGCCTCCTCCGGAAGCGGCGAAAGATCCGGAAGATCGCCGCCGCCTTCGCCGTCCTCGCCGCCCGGCAAAGGCACGAGCTTGGCGCGCTTCTTGTCCCGCAGGCGCATCCAGCAGAGATTGGCCGCGATGCGCTGGAGCCAGGTGCCCAGCCCGGCCTCCCCGCGGAAATCCCCGATCTTCTTGAAAGCCGTCAGGAACGTCTCCTGATGCACGTCGTCCGCCTCGGAAGGCGCGGCCGCGCACACGCTGCGCGCCAGCCGAAAT
Organism: Elusimicrobiota bacterium; assembly: GCA_041661185.1. Classification (GTDB taxonomy): domain Bacteria; phylum Elusimicrobiota; class Elusimicrobia; order UBA1565; family UBA1565; genus JBAZUV01. The sequence goes on along the minus strand of JBAZUV010000006.1, from coordinate 112,242 downwards.
ATGCGGTCCTCGTATTTTCGGACGAGCCGTCCGAACGCTTCCGAGTCCCCCCTCTTGCTGGCCTCTATCAACTCTTCTTCCACACTCCCATTATACATCCAACGCCGTCATCCCGGCGAAAATACGGCCGTTTCGTCATTCCGGCGCAAGCCGGAATCCAGGAGCCTGGGCTCCGGGTCAAGCCCGGAGTGACGAGAGTCCACTGCCACTTTTGACACTTATTCGCAGAATAAGCGTCAAAAGTTTCAGCCAGGCACCAGTCGTTACTTTACTGCTCCTTGCAGTGGCCTTCGAATCCCAGCTTGATGAGGATATCCTCAAGAAGACACCAGCGGGTGAAGGCGGACTGCAGGAGATTGAGGCCCACGAAGGCGGTCAGCAGCAGCCAATAGCGGCTGTGCCAATGCGACAAGGCTAGGCTCCCGAGTATCATGAATCCAGCGAAGGCACGGATGATGCATTCTCTTTTCATAAGCCCTCCGGTGCCAGGGGGCATTTTGTTCGCGTAACTTTCTATAGAAAGTTACGCGAACAAAATGCCCCCTGGCACCATTATTTTTTCAGCATGAAATAGAGGATGGGCACGGCCATTCGCGAGAGCAAGGTCGAGGCCACCTCGCCGGCCATGAGCGCCACGGCCAAGCCCTGGAAGATGGGATCGAAGAGGATGACTCCCGCGCCCACCACCACGGCCGCGGCCGTGAGCAGCATGGGCTTGAAGCGCACGGCTCCCGCGTCGATGACCGCATCTTTGAGCGCCATGCCTTCTCTCATTCGCAGTTCGATGAAGTCCACAAGGATGATGGAATTGCGCACCACGATGCCCGCGCCCGCGATGAAGCCGATCATGGAAGTCGCCGTGAAGAACGCTCCCAAAGCCCAGTGCGCGGGCAGGATGCCCACCAAGGTCAGCGGGATGGGCGCCATGATGACCAGCGGCACGGAAAAGGACTTGAACCACCCCACGACCAGGATATAGATGAGCACGAGCACCACGGCGAAGGCCAAGCCCAGGTCGCGAAACACCTCGTAGGTGATCTGCCATTCCCCGTCCCATTTGACCGCGGTCTCCAAGGAACTGCGCGGCTGGCTCGAGAAATATTCACGGTACTCCGCGCCCGAGGAGTCCAAGAGCTTCCGCAGTTCCGGCCGCAAGGCCAGGATGCCGTAGACCGGGCTCTCCTGCCTGCCGGCCACGTCGGCCACGACGTAGCTCACCTTGCGCAGGTTCTTGCGGAAGATGGGCGGCTCCTGCGTCGTGCGGCGCACGCGCGTGAGCTCTTTAATGGCGACCGGCGAGCCCGCGCGAGAGAACAACCGGATGCTCCTCACCGCGTCCAGGCCTTTCCGGTCCTCCGGAGCCAGGCGCAGCCGGATATCCACGGGCTCATTCTCATCTTCCATGTGCGCCAGATCCACATCTTGTCCGCTCATCGCCAGGGACACGACCTGCGCCACTCGCTCGGAAGAGATCGCATTGAGCGTGGCCTTGGGCCGGTCCACTTCGAGGCGGTCCATAGGCTGAGCCTCCGGCACATAGGTCCCTACGTCCACGATCCCGGGCGTTCGCTCCAAGAGCTCCCGCACCTTGCGGGCCATTGCGTCGCGCCGCGCGTCGTCCTGGTCGTAGAGCTCCAGGACCAGGGTCGAGAGCACCGGAGGCCCGGGCGGCACCTCGGCGATCTGCACGCGCGCTCCGTACTTGCGCGCGATCTCCTGCACGGGACCGCGCGCCTGGGAAGCGATCGCATGGCTCTGCCGTTTGCGTTCATGCCTCCCGCTCAGGTTCACGAGCAGGCCCGCCTGATAAGGCCTTTGCCGCAGGAAATAATGCCGCACCAAGCCGTTGAAGTTATAGGGCGCGGCGGTCCCCACGTAGGAGGTCACGAACTCAACCTCCGGGATCTTGCGCAGACTCTCGGCCATCTCCAAGGAGGCCGCGCGCGTGCGCGCCAGGGAGGAATCCTCCGGCATGTCCACGATCACCTCGAACTCGTCCTTGTTGTCGAAAGGCAGCATCTTCACGGTCACGAGCTTGAAGTAGACCAGGGACATGGAGCCCAGAAGCAGTACGGCCATGGCGGCCAGATAGAGACCCCTCGCTTTGACGTCGCTCAAGAGCCGGCCCATGAAGCGGCGATAGAGCCGGTCCAAGAAAGATTCCCCTGCGTGCGCGCCGCAATCCTTCGGCTTCCAGATCTCGAGCAGGCGCGTGAATGCCCACGGAGACACGATGAAGGCGATGGCCAGGGAGAAGAGCATGGCAAACGACGCGCCCACGGGGATGGGCCGCATGTAGGGACCCATGAGCCCGCGCACGAAGGCCATGGGCAGGATCGCGGCGACCACGGCCCAGGTGGCCAGGATGGTGGGGTTGCCCACTTCGGCCACGGCATCCACGGCCAGGCGCTTGATCTCCCGACCGTCCTTCATCATATAGTGGCGGTGGATGTTCTCCACGACCACGATGGCGTCGTCGACGAGGATGCCGATGGAGAAGATGAGCGCAAAGAGCGTGATGCGGTTGAGCGTATAGCCGAAGAGGAAATATACGAGCAGGGTCAGAGACAAGGTCACGGGCACCGCGACGAGAACCACCAAGGCCTCGCGGACTCCCAAGGCCAAGGCGATGAGCAGCGTGACCGAAAGCGTGGCCAAAAGCATGTGGAAAATGAGCTCGTCGGACTTCTCCTTGGCCGTTCGTCCGTAGTCGCGCGTGACCTGCACGTCCATGCCTGGAGCCAGGAGCCGGCCCTTGGCATCCCGCACGCGGGCAAGGACCTCCCTGGAAACCACGGTGGCGTTCGCTCCCCGGCGCTTGGACACGGCCAAGGTCACGGCCGGAGACGGTCCTAGGCCCGGCTCGCCGGCTCCGGCCAGGGCGAACACCTCCTGTTCGGAATCATCGGGCCCGTCGATGATCCGGGCCACGTCGGAGAGCTTCACGGGCCGGCCCGCGCTCACGCCCACGACCACGCCGCGAAGATCCTCGGCCGAACGGATGAAGGCGTCGGTCTCGACCTGCACGGACTTGTCTCCCGCGTCGTAATGCCCGGCCGGCAGCTTGCGGTTGGAGCTCTGCAGCATCCCGGCCAATTCCAAAGGATCGATGCGGCGCTCGCTCAAGCGCCTGGGATCGAAGTGCACCAGCAGGGTGCGCTTGCGTCCGCCGATGATCGCGATCTCGGAGACGTCCGCCACTCCGGAGATCTCCTCGCGCAAGGCCGCGGCCGCGCGCCGCAGGGCATAAGCGTCCTGACCCTTTCCGGAGAGCGTCAGAGCCAGGATGGGCACGTCGTCGATGGAGCGCGGCTTGATGAGCGGCCGGCCCGCGCCCGGAGCCAGGATATCGAGATTGGCCGAGGTCTTGGCATGAAGCAGGGTCATGGCCTGCCCGGGATCCGTGCCGACCTTGAAGCGCACGATGAACATCGCGGCTCCGGGTTCGGAAGTGGAGTAGATATATTCCACTCCGGGAATCTCCCAGAGCTTGCGCTCGCCCACGCTGGTCACGCGCTCGGAGACCTCTTTCGCGCTCGCGCCGGGAAAGGGGACGAAGAGGTCGAACATAGGCACGTTGATCTGCGGCTCTTCTTCGCGCGGCAGCTTGAGCGTGGCAAAGACTCCCATCAACAGAGAAGAGACGACCAGGAGCACCGTCAGCTTCGATCGGATGAACGTGCTCGCCAAGGTCCCGGCAAGGCCCTGCGGCGGCATATCCTTTGAAGGGTTCGCGGAAGATCCAAGCTGTTCTTTCATTGAGCAGTCTCCAGATTGCGGGCGACCGCGGCCACGGCCTCATCGTCCAAAGTCCCGGCAGCCAGCCGGACGCCCGCCCAGCCGGAATGCACGCGATAGAAGGACTCCAGCAAGGCTGTCTGCGCGCGAGCCAAGGCCTCCTCCGCGCGCAGGACCTCCAGCACGCTCTGGCGTCCTTCACGATAAAGCGGACGGAAAAGCTCAAGGGAACGGCCTACCCGCTCGACCATGTCCCGCATCTGCGGAAGGCTCTCGACGACCGCGGCATAACCCGCGCGCGCCTGAACGGATTGGAGCCTCGCGGCATCGACGGCATCGGCGCGCTCCGCGCCGGCCTGCGCCAGGCGCTGCCGGGCGCCCTCCTGCCTCGCCCAGTACGAGGCATCGCCGAAAGGCGCCTGCAAACGCACGCCGAACATGCGGTCCGAAGGCGCGGCGGAGAAGTCCCGTGAATGCAGCTGCAGCGCCGCGAAAGCATCCATGCGCGGCGAGATCGAAAGCTTCGCCCGGCTAAGTCCCAGCCGGGCGGAATCCTCCTGCAAGGCCGCGGCCGCCAGGTCCGAACGCCGCTCCAAGGCCGAGCGCTCGATCTCCTCCAAAGAAGGGACCGGATAGGCGGCTTCCTTAAGAGACTCCGTCTTCGCGGGTTCGCCCCCCTCTCCGGAGAGCACGGTCAAGCCGCCGCGCGCGGCTTCCAGCTCGCCTTCAAGCCGCCGCTTCCACGCGCGCAGTCCCTCCAAGATCCCGGCCGCGGCATAGTAATCCGAACCCAGGACCAAGCCCTTGAGCCGCAGACGGTCCGCGTCCGCGAGCTCGCGAGCCGCAGAATCCACGCGGCTTCGCAGGATCTCCACGCTCTGGCGGGCCAGGAGCACGCGCAGGTGCGCGTCCAGCACGTCGTATCGAAGCTTTTGGCTGAAAGCCTGCGCCGAGGAATCCGCCTGCTCCGCCGCCAGTTCTCCCTGCTTTCGCGCGTGAGTGAGTTCGAAACCCGTGAAGAGCGGGAGTCCCGCCTCCAGCGAGCCCAGGATATCCGTGCGATAGCCGGGATGGTTGACGCGCGAAGGGTCGAAGTCCGCCTGCGTCACGGTCCTCTGCTGGAGCAGGGAGCCGAAGGCGAAGAGCGCGTCGTCGCTGCGCGTCCAGGAACCCTGCGCCGAGAGCCGCGGCAGCCGAGAGAGAGAGGCCTCCCGGACCGATGCCCGCGCCTGCGCGGACCGCGCGCGGACTGCCCGCAGCTGAGGGCTGTAGCGCAAAGCCGCCTGCACCCGCATGGTCAGAGACAGCTCGGACGCGGCCTGCGGGACCCGTCTACCGACGGGGAGTGCCGCATCCGATGGCTGTTGGGACGCGGCCTGGGCGCGGACAGGGGACACGGCGAAGACCAGGACGAACAACGCTGCTTTCATCAGAGGACCTTCCTTTTATAAGACGTTTGTCTCCAGGATCGGCGGGATCTTGAGCGCGTTGGAGACGATGCAGTACTTCTTGGCCGAATGCAGGAGCTGATCCGCCTTGGCCTTGTCCTCGGCCTTGACCTCGCAGCGCACCTTGATCGAAGTGAAGGCGATGCCCTGCTCCGTCTTCTCCAAGGTCCCGTCGACATGTCCGCGATAGGACTCGAACTTGAGCCCGGCCTTGGCCGCCAAGGCGCAGAAGGTGTTCATCATGCAGAGATTGACCGCCTCGAGCAGGAGATGCTCCGGGCTCCACCAAGCATCGCTCCCGTCGAACTCCGGCGGCGGTCCGCCCGGCATCACGGGCCGAGGGCCCGAGGACATCCTGGCGCGGCGTTCTCCTTCCCAGGTCAAGTCGACTTCGTAATGATGCGGGAACGGGTGCATGGTGCGCCTCCTATTTCATGGTCAATAATGCGCCGAGCACTGCGCCATAGAGCGTACTGAGGTATGGGTTTCCTGTCAACGGACAGGCCCCTGTCCGGCAGCCCACGAAGCGGTACCACGCCCAGCCCGCCAAGCCTCCGACCAGAATGCCCAGGACCGTCTTTATCGTCGGATTCATATCTCACCTTACCTTATATCTCATCCCAGGACCGCCCATCTTTCTACTTTTTAGATGCAAAAATCCTGAAAAGGATTCAGCTAGAAAAGTACAATCCTCGCATGGATATCCCTTTCATCCATGAGGATGCCCGCATACTGGCCGTGTCCAAGCCCGTGGGAACCGTGGTGATCCCGGGCCGCGGAGAGGTCGGCACGCCTCTGTGCTCCCTCTTGGAAGAGCGCCTGGGCGCCAAGCTCTACGTGGTGCACCGCTTGGACCGCGAAGCCAGCGGACTCCTGCTCTTCGCCAAGGACGAAAAGGCGCACAAAGACCTCTGCGCCCAATTCGCCCAGCGCACCGTGCGCAAGCTCTACTGCGCGGCGGTCGAGGGCCTCGTGGCCCAAGATGGGATCGCGGACTCGCCTCTGCGGGAATTCGGTTCCGGCAGGATCGCGGCGGACCCGCGAGGCAAACCCTCCCGGACCGTCTACCGCGTTTTACAGCGCGGCTCGGACGCGACCCTGCTGGAGGTCGAGCCCATGACCGGCCGCAGGCACCAGATCCGAGCGCATCTCTATGGGATCGGCCACCCGATACTCGGGGACCCTCTATACGGCCGCGAGCGGCCCGTAGGCGGCGCCCCCCGCCTGATGCTCCATGCTCGAAAACTCTCCTGCCGCCATCCCGACGGAAGCTCCCTTCGCCTGGAAGCCCCCCTGCAGGAAGATTTCCTCAGCGTCCTGCGCGCCCGGCGCCTCCAATAACCTATAATCAGCGGCAGTGAACGCGAATCTCATCCCGCATCGCAGCCGCCTTTTCCTTTTCTTCTTTCCGCTGACAAGCTACTTGGTCACGAACCTGACCGTAGCCGCGGGCTGGGTGTTCTTCAAGATACTCAACCGGACCCTGGTCTTCGGGAGAGAGAACATCGGAGAGCGCCCGAACACGGTGCTCCTGGCCAATCACCTCTCCATGATCGACGGATTCCTCGTCGGATTCGGAGCCTTCTTCCCGAAATCCCTCTGGAAGCCCGGCCTCATGCCGTGGCATCCGGCCGCCTATGAGAATTTCTTCGCCCACCCCGTGATGGCCTGGTTCTCGGACAACTGGAAGTGCATCCCGGTCAAGCCGGGCCGCAAAGACTTCGGCGCCATGAAGCGCATGGAGCGCGCCCTGCACAGCGGCCTCATGACGGTGTTCCCGGAAGGGACCCGCTCGCGCGACGGGAAGCTTTTGCCGCCGCGCAGCGGCATCGGCTTCGTGATGCTCCGCACGCACCCGCGCGCGATACCGATCTGCCTGGAGGGAGTCGACGACGTGCTTCCCGTCGGGAAGCTCTTCCCGCGGATCTTCGGCACCATGATGATCCACTACGGGAAGCCGGTAGACCTCTCGGACGTCTATGCGCTGGAACCCACGCGCGAGAACGCGCAGATCTGCATCCAAAAAGTGTTCGCAAGCATCCGGCGCCAGCAAGCCCTTCTCAAGCGCTACCGCCGCTACCGGGCGCATCTCCTCTCGAAGATGCCCTTCTACTTCCGCTTCTACAGACCCTGAACGCCGGAACGGCTCTTCCTGGATCCCGGCTTTCGCCGGGATGACGAAAAAGTCCTCATCGCGACGGCGGCAAGGTCTTCATCGCGATGACGATGAGTCGTCGCCCCGGGCCGGACCCGGGTCCCAGTCGCCTTTTTTCTGGCGTTCCCAGGAGGCGGACATCTCTTTCAGGAAAGCCGCGCGCTGACGCTCCTGCTCGACGCCGAACTCATGAACGGACTTCTCCGTGCCGCGGAAGAAGTCGAGGTACGCGCCCTTCTGCGCCTCCTCGAAGGACTTGAGCTGGTTTCCCTGCATGCGCTCGAAATCCGCGAGCGTCTGTTTATGCGCCCCGGGCTCGAGCGATGAAAGGCTCTCAAGCAGATTCAGGCGCTGACGCGCCATGCGAAGCTCGAAGAGACGGCGCTCCTTGTTCATCTTGGACCAGAACGCCTGCCATTCCTCCGAGTTCCTGCGGCCGAAAGCCTCTTGTTCGGAATAGACTCTCTTGAGCTCGTCGAGACGGGCCTCCAGGTACCCCTTCATCCTCGAGGCCTCCCCGTTCTCGCGGAATTCCGGCTCGCGCGCGGGGAGTTCCTCTTTCGGCTGCTCCGGAACTGCGGCTTCCTCCGCAGGCACGGAGCCCTCTTGAACTCCGGGCAAAGCCGTAACGGCCTCCGGAGACGGCGCCGGATCGGGAAGAGGCTCGGGCGAGGAGATGACGATGTCTCCCGCGGGACGGCGCGGCGCGCGGCGCTTCTTCTTCATCGGCGCCTTTGCAGGCGTTTTTTCCTCCGACTGCACCTGCGTCCGGGAGAACCCGCCGGGAAGCAGCGCTTTCTTCGCGGAAGCAGGAGCGGGATCTTCCGGCGGCAAAGGCTCCTGCGCCACCGGAACCGGCGCCTGAGCCGCGGCATGACGCGCGCGCTTTCGCCGAGGCTTCTTCGCCGGAACCGGAGGACTGACCGCCTCCGCTGAAGCGTCCGTGGATATCTCCTCGGAGGGGGCCGTCTGCGCGGAACAGTCCCAGCCCGCGCACGCTCCGATCAATGCCGCTAAAACAATCTTCTTCATGCTCATGCATTCTCTCCCGGCCGCGGGAAGCCGCTGCCCCTCGGCGGACTCTGCTCCAATCGTTCAACTATAGACCCAAAACCCCGGGAACGCAATACCGGCTTCACAAAAAGAAAATCCCCATCTCTGGGGATTTTCTCTATCCGGCCGCCCGAAGGAGGCATCGGAGACTTTTTTTGGACCGTCCGCCGCTGCGGCGGCCCTATGCAGTGAGTATGCCCCCGCTTCCATCTTTTGTCAAGACCCAAAAAACTGTTATGCTCGGCGCAATGGAGACCGGGGCGCTGGAGTTCCTCTATCGATTCACGCTGTCCGACGGGACCGTGCGCGAGTTCCATGCGCGCATGGACCGGCTGAACATGCGCCTGCTCTCGCCGACCCGCGAGCGCTATCCGGAATGGACGCGCCTTTCTTTCGAGCAGTGCCCCAATTGCCCGCTCGACGAGAACGCCTGCCCGCGCTGTCCCGTGGCCGCGCACCTGGTGGATTTAGTCGACGCATTCGGCGACCGGCCCTCCACGGAAAAAGCCCGCATCGAGATCGTCTCCAAGCAGCGGACCATCCATCGGGACGCCTCCCTGGCCGAAGGCGTCTCCGCGCTCATGGGGATATACATGAGCACCGGCGGCTGCCCGATCCTGGACCTGCTCAAACCCAACGTGATCCAGCACCTGCCCTTCGCCTCGGCCGACGAAACCCTCTTTCGCACCCTCTCCATGTACCTGCTCGCACAGCATTTCGTGGCGCGCCGAGGCGGGAAGCCGGACTGGGCGCTCGAGAAGTTCTCCTCGCTCATCGACGAGGTCCACACGGTCAACAAGAAGTTCTGCGATCGGCTCCATGGGACCTGCCTGAGAGACGTGCACGTCAATGCGCTCACGCACCTGGACTGCTTCGCGGAGATCGCCCGAGTGGCCGTCTCCAAGAAGCCGTCCTCCCGCCTCGATGCGCTCGAACAGCTCTTCGAAGCCTATCTGCCCCATGACTTGACCTTGGACTGAATAAGGATCTGAATATGAAGAAAGCGAAGAAGACCCCGAAAAAGAACGATCCGACCGGCACGTACGTCTACGACCCGAAGCTCGGCAAGGTCGTCAAGGTCTCCTCGGACATCCCCTCCGTGGCCTCGAAGGCCGGAGACAAGACCGCCTGCGGCGCCAAGAGCCCTTTCGACGCCCCCTGCGGCGGCGGCGATTGCGGCGGGTCCTGCGGACTCGGCTGACGCGAACTTTTTCGCGGCTCATCCGTAAGAAATATAGAAAACTCGGTCCTCCGTCAAAAAAGGACCTGGAATCAAAAGGAGAAGAAAATCATGAAGAAGCTGCTCGTCGCCCTTCTCGCCGTCTCGATCGCCCCGGCCCTCGTGTTCGCGCAGAACCAGCCGGCCCCGGCTGCTCAGCCGCAGACCAACACGGCCCCGGCCGCGCCGAAGGTCGAGAAGAAAGTCAAGAAGCAGAAGAAAGCCGCCAAGAAGGCGCCCAAGGCCGCGAAGAAGGCCGCGATGCCTGCCGAGACGCCTGCGCAGACTCCCGTCCAGACCCCGGCCCAGCCGAAATAACGCGGCTCACCGGTCAGTAAAAAAAGGCTCCCCGCAAGGGGAGCCTTTTTTATTTCGACATCGCCCATTTTCTAGCGGGACCTGACGCGCAGGAGATGCACTCTTCCTTCCCCCGCACCCCTGGGAACCAGTTCCCCCCAAACCCGCGGCGTGAGCAACTCGGGCAATGGTGGGGCCCCCCTCTACGGGAGCGGAAGAGTGCATCTCCTGCGCGCCACCCGCTGTTTCAGCCGGGTGCTGTCGATCTTTGGACGTGAATGTTCCACAAGGAAGGCCCCAACTTTAAAAGTTTCTCTTCCCCTTAATGAAAAAGAATCTGAACGACTCCTTTTTTACTGCTGGAAACCGCAATCCCCAGGATGACCGTCTTCCTTGGGTAGCACCCATACCCAGGAGCTCGACACTGCCCATTGGAAACAGCGGGTGGAGTCGGACTTTTTTATCTCGACCTCACCCTGAAAAGCGCAAGGAGCGCAGGGGAGACTCTCTCCCGCTCCCGTAGAAGGGGGCCCCGCTATCGCCCGCATTACTCACGCCGCGGGTTTGGGGGGAACTGGTTCCCAGGGGCGCGGGGGAAGGGAGAGAGTCTCCCCTGCGCGACTGTTCTAAAAAGCGGGTGAGGTCGAGGGACGTTTTTATTTATTGACAGCCATCGGCAAGGGTGATAAAGTCCTTGTCAGATTGACTCTTATTTCGTGTCGGAGGACGCCGATGAAACGCCTGCAAACAGCGATAATCCTCTCCCTCTTCCTGGCGCCGCCGCTCTTCGCGGCAAACACCACGGCCTTCGACGTCTATGTGCGCACATCCTCGGGCGTCCCGGTGGCGAGCGCCCAGGTCTCGGCCATGAAATTCTCGACGGGCGGTCCCGACGCGACTCAGACCAAGATCGTCTACACCGACGCATCAGGCCGCGCCGCGTTCAGCGGCGGCAGTGAATTGGAAGACTACTCCAACTACGACATATTCGTCTCCTCGCAGGGATTCCTGCCCAGCCTGCGGGACCAATACAACGACCCGACCCATCCCCAGCTGCGCGCCATCCCCCCCTTGGTTGCCGCAAGCACCATCACGCTCAGTTCTTTTACGGCCGTCACCATCGGAGAGATCGACGTGGCTTTCACGAACGCCACGCATTCCTCCCTGATCTTCGGCAGCGTCAAGCCTGCCTTGGGCTCCTACGTCGATCCCATCGCCTACGGGATGACGACCTCCGACGGCGGCGGCGCAGGCACACTCAGGATATTCAACGTCCCCTACTCCTCGGCAAACACCCTGAGCGCGGACGCCTTCGATCCTCTCCTTAATAAAGGCTTGGCCCGCACCGTCGACGCGGATCTCCACATAGGCGCCCCCTTGCAAGGAGTCGTCATCGATTTCAACAACTCCATGCCGCCGATCACCACCGCGAACACGGCCCAGCAATCCGGCGCGGCCGGGGACCTTTCCGTCGACGGCGTGGTCATGGACACGGTCACGCCGAATTGGCATGCCATCCCCTGGGTCGGGATCTCCCTGCAAGGCCAATACTACGACTCCGTAAGCAACTCCACTCGCACCGAAAATCGCTGGACCAACGCCGACCCCAACGGCCGCTTCCGCTTCTACGGCCTGCAATCCGGCGTGACCTATTATGCCAACGTCTATTGGGGCTGCAGCCAGGAGACCGGCATGTGCTACGAAGGGAACAACAGCACGGCCGCCGCCGCCAATGTGTTCGGACAAGCGCCGGGCATCAATGACTTCCTGTTCGCGGGCGCCGTTATCACCCAGCGCATCCAGCTCAAGTCCGTCCCTCCCAGCACCGGGAAGATCGCGGTCATCGTCAAGAACACCGCCGGAGAGATGATCCCCCGATCCGGCGTCAATGTCTGGCCGGATGGGAATCAATGGAAGAGCTCGCTGGACTGCGCCGGCATCTATGTCTCGAGCCCAGGCATGACCAACGCGAACGCGCAGGCCACCACGGGCTATGCCCTGCTCTCGGGCCTGGCCTCGGGCAACTACAGCCTCCAAGTGTGGACGCAGTTCTCCAGCCAGGGAGGGACCCGGTTCAACGACGGCCCCGACGGAGTCTCCTGCTGGCAGAACCAATCCTGCAACTGCGGCACGGACGACTACCGGCTCACCATCTCCTCCTGGATGGGAGACAACGACATCTCGGTCTACAACTCGAGCGGGACGGCGATCTACACGAACGTCTCATCCATCACCATCACCGTCAACGTGCAGTCCAACAACACGGGCAGGGTCAAAGGCACGCTCAGCTTCCCGGGAGTCGTGGATCTCTCCAACGACCCCATCACCATCACCCTTCAGCCTAAATGCGAGGGCACCACCTACTGCCCGTCCATAGGAAACTTCGCGAACTTCAGCGCCGCTTCCACGGGCCCGGTCATCAACTATTCCATCAACGTGGCCAGCGGCTCGGCCTACTGGATGAACGTGAATTCCAACTACTGGGGCATCGTGCAGAACGGCGGAGGAAACAACACCATCGACCTCGCCAGCACCACCGTGGCGACCGTGGACATAAAATTCGCGCGCGCGGGCCGCCTGGTCGGCAGTCTCTATAAACCGGACGGCAGCCTCTACCAGCCCAAGCAGGGCGAGAGCGCGAACATCAACGCGGAGGGCAGTTCGGTCAATTCCTGGAGCTGGGCTCAAGTCAATCAAGACGGAAGCTTCATCGTGGGCGGACTCCTTCCCGGGACTTTCCGCATCCGCGCCAACGGCTGGGGAACATTCTCCTACGCCACGCCCAACCCTCAGCCCATGGCCTCCATCACCGCCGGGCAGGACACCTACCAGGACGTCAACCTGGTCAGCGGCATGCTGGTCAAGATCCAGGCGACCCTTTCCGCGCTTCCTCCGATGACATTGGTCTCCTGTCCGCCGACGGCGAAGGACTGCCCGCCGGAAACCTGGGAAGCCCGCTTCCTGCCGCGCGGCAGCATCCTGACCACCGAGAAGATCTCCAAATGGCTGCTCAACGGCAGCAACGACGACACCGGAGCGCAATACGCCCCGGACCCGGCCAATGCCCACTGCAACAGCTCCATCCCCTCGCCCGGCTTCTGCGTGCCGCGCGTACCGGCGCCCGCGGCCTATGATTTCTATCTCTTCCGGAGAGGGAACTTCGACGATATCGGACTCATCGGGAACTACCCTTACTTCACCCTCGAGGTCACCAGCCGCAACGTGGTCGTAGATCCCCTGGACACGACCACCGCCAACCTGGGGACCCTCTTCATGAGCGGCTCGAGCGTGACCGTTCGCCGCGTGGATCTCACGCCGAATCCCTCGCTCGCCTCCACGGGCCAAGCCGCGCTGAAAGGACAGGTCACGGGCCAGAACATCCTGCGCCAGCAGGACTTCGACGCCCTCGGCGGCAGCATGGACAACTTCATGAAGTACATCCCGGTCCTCACCCTCTACGATTCGAACAACGCCCTCAAGGCCGCGGGAGTCGTGGTCCCTTATCCGGGGTCCTTCCAGGACGTCGTGAACTGCGGCGGGCAGAGCGTGACCCGCAACGCCTGCTTCGACATCTCCATCGCCAGCGGAGACTTCACGACCTTCAAAAGCAATTTCGAGGGCGCTCCCGGCGGCTTCGGCTTCGAGATCCGCGGCATTCCTCCCGGCACCTATACGGCCGTGCTCACCACGCCCAACTACCCGCCCTATCAGACCTCGGTGACGCTCCCCTCCGCGGGCTCGACGACGACCCTGAACGTGGATTTGGACTCGGCCGTGGGCTTCGGCGCATCCTTGACCGGAGTGGTGCAGAGCACCACCAGTTCAGGCTGGCTCGCCAATGCCTCGGTCTCCGTTGAAGCGGATGCCTACACGCAGAGGACCGTGACCACCAACAGCTCGGGCAGCTACCGCTTGGACGGGCTCCCGGCGGGCAGCTACCGCATCAAGGTCTCGGCGCCCGGCTATGCCTTCGGCTTCCTGCGAAAGGACGTGAGCGCCTCCGGAACCTACACCGCGGACTTCTCCCTGCCCGCGGCCGGCGCCTCCATCACGGGCACGGTCTATTCGCAGAAGGTTCCCTTCCCGCAGACCCAGCCCGGCGCGCAGATCGTGGCCTACAACGACACCCTCAACCAGGCCGATCCCACCGTCGATCTCCCGCTCTATAAGGCCGTCACGAGCTCCTCGGGCTTCTACAAGCTCGACGGGCTCGAGAGCGGAAAGACCTATAAGATCTTCGTGAAGATGCCGGGCAAATACGTGCTCAATCAATCCACGCTCACTCCGGCCTTGGGCGGCAACGTCCCCGGCATAGACTTCACCCTGCTCTCCAAGCCTCTGGACATCGAGGTCTTCGGACGGCCGGCCTCGCCGTACTACGAGTTCATGGTGCTCAACCCCAATGATTTCCAGAGCGGGAACGCCTGGATCGGGAACGTGCCCTTCGCCCTGGCTCAATCCACGAACGTTCAGAGCTACTTCGAGAACCTGCCGGACAACAAGGTCCTGCTCAAGTATCCGCTCGCGTCCTTGACCGCGAACACGGACTACACCATGCACATCGAGGCGATCTCGAAGTCCGGCAAGACGATCACCAAAGAGATCGTCTTCGCCACCAACCGGAAAGCCAACGCGGTCCAGGAGATCGACGACGCGCTCCTGGGAGACGACAGCGACGATTCCCAGGGCCGCAAAGGCAATCAAGCCTCCCTGGATGCGAGCGGCAGCAACCCCTCCTCGCTGACCCTGCCCGTGGGAGCGCTCATCCCGGCCTCCACCGCCGCGGTGCCTTCCTGCCAATTCACGAACACGGACGTGGACGCCTCCACGGTCGCAGCCCTGGTCGCGGGCGTGGATGCCTCGGCCTTCGCCAGCGGCATCTACCAGGTGACGCTCTCCAGCGTGAACTACACGGACAAAGGCATCGACATCACCCTGGCCTACGACAAGACCGACAGCTCCTTGAACGACCTCGCCCTCTACCATTACGATGATACGGCCAAGAAATGGGAGAGCGTGCCGGGCCTGCAGACCTTGGACCCGGTCAAAGGCACGATCAGCGCGCGCAGGCTCAGATCCCTGGCCAGCGTGCTCGGGCTCAAGGCCGGACATCCGCTCAAGGCCGTGTCCGTCAACGGGACTTACGTGCCCAGCACGTTCTTCCGGCCCGCGGCAGTCGCCGGCGACTCCGGCGCTTTCGCCATCATGCGGCCCTCCCTGGCCGGAGCCGCCTACACCGGGACCACGGTGAAGGTGTTCAACTTCCCGAACCCCTTCAATCTGAGTTCCAAGACCCCGACCCTCGTCAACAAGCTGGGCGGCCAGCAGGACGTGACCACCTACGGGACCATCATCAAGCTGGAGCTGCCCTCCGGCATCAGCGGACACGGAACCATCCGCATCTACACGCTCAACGGCGAGCTGGTCCGGGAATTGGATATGGGCGACCTGACCGGCGGCACTTACTATTACACGGAATGGGACGGGAAGAACAAGAGCGGGAGCAAGGTGGCCAACGGCGTATACTACGGGATCGTGTCCATCCCCGGAGTCAAAGCCAAGGACGTCACCTTCAAGATGGCGGTGATCAAATGACCGCCCCCATGAAAAAATCATCCGGAGAAACGCCCATGACCACGAAACTCCCTGTCCGGTCCTCTCTCGCGGCCCGGCATTCCGGGAAAATTCAGACACGAACAGACTTGAGGTCAACTGAATTTTTCCGGTTAGCGGCCTGCGCCGTCCTTCTAATCTCGCCGCTCATCACGGCCCAAGCCCTGGGCGTGGGGACGACAGGCGCGCAATTCCTGAAAGTCGGCATCGGCGCGCGCCCCTTGGCCATGGCCGGAGCCTTCTCAGCCCTGGCCGAGGACGCGGACGCGGTCTACTGGAACCCGGGCGGACTCGGAGAGGTCAAGCGAAAAGAACTCTCCGCGGGCTACAACTCCCTCTTCCAGGACCAGAACCAGGGCTTCGTGACCTATGCCTCGCCCCTGAGCGAAGGCCGGGGCGTCTGGGCAGCCGGACTGGATTACCTGGTGGTCTCCAACATCGAGAAGCGCGCCGGAGACACGGAGACGCCGGACTCCACCTTCAGCAACCAGAACTTCGCCCTTACGGGCTCTTACGGCAGCAAAACGCCCATCGAGGGGCTTTCCATCGGCGCGAACGTGAAGTACATCCGGGAGACCTTGGACACTTTCAGCGCCAATGCCGTGGCTTTCGACATCGGCGCGCGCTACAAGACGCCCATCGAGTCCCTTTCCGTGGGCGGCTCCATGCGGAATTTCGGCACCAAGATCGGACCCGACCCCCTGCCCTTGAGCTTCAAGGGCGGAGCGGCCTACACCCTCTGGAACAAGAAGCTGACCCTGGCCTCGGATTTCGACTGGCTCGCCAATGATCAGCGCTCCTATTGGGCCCTGGGCGCGGAATTCTGGGCGAACAAGTCCATAGCCGTGCGCGCCGGCTACCAGTTCGGACACGGACAGGACCAGCTCCAGAGCCGCTTGGTCGGCGCGGCCTTCGGCGCCGGATTGAAGCTGGAGCACATGCGCGTGGATTACGCGTTCCTGCCCTTCGGCGAACTGGGCGACACGCACCGCCTCAGCTTGGGCTGGACCTTTTGAGCCGGAAGATCGTCGTCATTCCGGCGGAAGCCGGAATCCAGCAGCCGCCTGGGCCCCGGCTTTCGCCGGGGTGACGAAGAAAGGTCGTCCGGAAGTGATGTTTTTTCGTCATTCCGGCGGAAGCCGGAATCCAGCTAGTCGTTGCCGTAGATGTCGCCGTATCTAAGGAGTGATGCGATGAGGATGATCTTCGCCGCTGCATTGATCTTATCCGGCCTGCTGCCTCGCGCGAATGCGGCAGACGGCGGAACTTCAAACAACCGCGGCTGGGGCCTGATGGGCCAAGCCGACCTGTTCATGGGCCAGTACTTCTACAAGGACAGCGCAGGCTCGGCCAACGGCTACGTGGACCTGAACCTCCAGCAGATGAAGAGCTTCTCCTCGCAGTCCGGATTCTTCATCACCGAGCGATACAACTACACGGGCTTCAAGCAGGTCAATGAACTCGCCGGCGGCGGCACTCTCTTCCAGCAGAGCATGGAAGCCTCCTTGGGCGCGAAATGGATACGCAGATTCGAGGGCGGCTACAGCCTCAAACCCCGTCTGGGCGTGCGCAGCCAGTTCTTCCGGGAGACGCGCGATGAAGACTGGGGGAAAGGCCTCTACGACTCCTCGCGCTACGAGGCCGGGCTCACCTGGGAGAGAAAGACCCGGTGGGGGATGTCCGTGCCCTGGACCTATCAGCTCTCCTACGATCTCTACTACACCTATTATCCGCGATTCTCCACGCTCTCAAGCGAGTTCGGCGCGGCCTTGGCCTCATCGGACCCGGGCACGCACACGCTCAACACCCTCACGCACCAGCTCAGCTACCGCAGCGAGTTCGACCTCCCGGAATTCGCCAGCGCCTGGGTCCTGGGCTCGGTCTCCATGGCGGATTTCCCGGACCAGAAGGTCGTCAACTCCAAGGGAGAGTACCTGGACTCCAAGCGCTCGGACTCCTGCCTGACCCTCGGCACGGGCTATTCCAAGCGCTTCCTGGACTGGCAGCGGCTCGGCCGCGTGCGCCCCACCGCGGGATTGGGCCTGACCTTCTCCTCGCTCTTCTCGAACCAGAACAATTTCGACACGGACCCCAACCGCCTGAAGTTCACGGCAGGCTATTACAACTACTGGGAGGCCCGATTCTCGCCCAACGTTTCCGCGACCTTCATGAAGACCCAATTGGGCCTGAGCCTGGGCTATGACTTCGCCTACCGCGCCTACACGGGCCGCTTGGCGCAGAACGCGGATGCGAGCTACACGGCTTCCACGCTCCATCAATACACGCACTCGATCCTTCTGGAGGCCTCCTATCCCCTCCTGCGCTCCCTGGACCTGAAATTGCGGGGACTCTGGTCCAAGTCCTCGTCGAACAATTCCTACGAACAGACCTACACCTACGACTACCACAGCTATAACTACTTCGCGGGGGTCTCATGGAAAATCTGATCCTGAAAACAGCTCTCTTCTCTTCGATCCTGCTCTTTCCCGCCGCATGGGCATCAGCGGCCCTGCCCGGAGTGACCCTCCTGCCCCACGGAATCGTCGAGGTGCGCGCGGGAGTCCGCGATCAATGGCGGCAAGTCTCCAGCCGGACCGAGATGGTGCCGGGCTACGACATCCGCACCACCAAGACCTCCACCGCGGAGTTGGAGTTCTCCGACGGTTCGAGGATACTGCTGTCTCCCGGAGCGTTATTCACCGTGGAGCAGACAGATTCCCGCGAAGCGCGCTTCCGCCTGGACTCCGGGAAGCTGAAAGCGTATGTGGCCGGACTCTTCAGCAGCCGCCTTAAGATCCGGACTCCCACCGCAGTCGCTTCCGTGCGCGGGACCGAGTTCGAGATGTCCGCCGAACCTCAAGGAGACACGTCGCTGAGCGTGGCCGAGGGACACCTGGAAGTCTCGGACTCCGCGGGCCGCACCGCGGTCATCACTTCCGAAGAGACCTTGAACGTGGGCAAGAACGGGCTGGAGCAGCCGCGCACGGTGGCCCTCACGGATGATCGGGCCAGAGACGCGGCAAGGCCCATCGCCGTGGCCATGGAGACCGCGCGCGACCGCACGCGCGCCATGCTCGAGGACCTGCGCGGACGGGAGCTCAAGGCCAACGAAGCCCAGCTCGGCAAGGACGTCATCGACGCCTTCGGAAAGCGCGTGCGCCTGGAGGAATACCTCCTGCGCCCGGCCGCCAACGAGTTCAAGCTCGTGTTCCTGAGCAAGCGCGAGGACCGCCTGGACTGGGGCCATCTCATCGAGCGCTTCAACAGCAAGATCCCCGACGATCTGACCCAGGTCGCCGGCATCGTGGCCCAGACCTACTTCTCCAGGACCATGCCGTCGAACTGGCTCAAGTACTTCGAGGTCTATCTGACCAACACGAAGGACTCCATCCGCGAAACCGTGACCCTGGGAGCGCCCACGGCCATCAATTTCACAGGCTATGGAGCCGCCGTGGGCACGCGCTATTATCCCTCATCCATCGACTACGTCCAGACTCTCGGCGGACCCGGAGTCCCAGGCGGCTCCAAGGTCATCTTCCAGCAGCAGCAGGACTTCAACAGCTCCTTTGCAGGACAGGTCACCTTCACGCAAAAGCTGCTCGATGCCTCAGGAAATCTCACGACCTACGCGCATTTCCGGTTCGACCCCTCGAATACGGCCGCGGTCGCTGATATCCAGACCGGCGGCTGCGGCTCCTCCTGCTATCCGGATGATGCCGTAGGAGGAGGGTTCGACCCAACGACCACGGATTCCTTCCCGAACGGCCCCAACCGAGCGGACTTCCTGCGCAGCACCCGCTACGCCGACGGCACGGTCGTCTCTGTCGAAAAAATCCTGGTAGGCAACGACGGAAAGATCCTCGACTTCGCAAACCCGAACGCGGACACCTTCAATCAGGCGGGCAGCTACAACCTGGAGATCGTGGCCAAGTCCTCGCTCTTCCAGGGCCGCAAGATCGACGTGCTCATCGCGCCCGAGATCCTGGCGCAGAAGAAGATGGGGACCACCGACCCCGCCAATCTCCAGCCCCGCTGAGAGAGGGAGCGCGGTCATCCCGGCACGATGATGAGATCTCCCCGCGCTGCTCCCGTCACCCCGGCGAAATCCGGGGTCCAGGGATACGGAGACGAACGGCACTCGCTGGGTCCCGGCTTTCGCCGGGATGACGACAAAAAACAGCGCCGAAATGCGGCGCTCTTCCTCTTCGCAGCGGCCGCGACACTCCTTCTTTGCGCCGCGCCTGCGGAGATTTTCGCCGCGCCGCGCAAGAAGGCGCGCAAGGCAGCAGAGAGCGGCGCGGGAGAAGCCGCGGAGTTCGCGCGCTACGCCAAGCGCGTCAAAGAACTTTCGCGCAGTCATCAGCGCGTGCAGCTCGATGAGAAGCCCGTCCTGGAGATCCTCCAGCTCAACGGAGTCCTAGGCTCCGCCGCGGAACGCACCGGCACGGGCACGGGTTTCCGGCCCTTCCAGGTGCGCGTCTACAGCGGACTCTATCGATGGCCCTTGCGCGCGGGCATCGTCAGCTCGGAGTTCGGCCGCAGATGGGGCCGCCGGCATGAGGGCCTCGACTTGGCCGCGGACGCCGGCGTGCCCGTGCTGGCCGCGGCCGCGGGCACCGTGCTCTACGCGGGCGGCGGCCTGCGCGGCTACGGAAACGTCGTGATCCTGCGCCATGACCAGAAGACCACCACGCTCTACGCGCACAACCAGGCCCTCCTGGTCCAGCCCGGCCAGCATGTGGCCGCGGGAGAGCAGATCGCCACGCTCGGGTCCACGGGACATTCCACAGGCCCTCACGTCCACTTCGAATACCGGGTGCGCAACAGGGCCGTGGACCCCCGCAAGAAGCTCATCGCCAACCGCTACTGGAGGAAGGCCTGAACGCCGCGGTAGCGCTCATCCTGGCCCCGGGCCCGAGCGGCCCGGAGATCCTGCTCATCCATCGCGCCAAGCATCCGCTCGACCCCTGGTCCGGACACATGGCCCTGCCGGGAGGGAGAAAGGAATCCCAAGACAAGGACCTCCTTGAGACGGCCCGCAGGGAAACCGCCGAGGAGACCGGAGTGAAGCTCCCTTCCTCCTCTCTGGCGGGGATGCTCAAGGACCTGCGGCCGCGCAACCGCTCGATCCCCAAGCTCACGCTCCGCCCTTATGTGTTCGCTCTTCGCTCAAAGCCGCAGGTGCGGCCCGGCGCGGAGGTGGCGCAAGCCCTCTGGGTCCCGCTCTCGCGCCTGCGCGGTTCCCGCTGCCGCATCCACGTCCCGGAACGCCGTCTGCCCGTGGACGCGTTCCTCGTAGGCCCCCGCATCGTCTGGGGCATCACCTACCGGATACTGGAAAATTTCATCGCAAAACAAGCGCGCTGATAAGCTACACTCCAAAAATGAGACTAGGGATCATCGGACTGGGACGGATGGGCTCCAATATGGCCCTGCGGCTTTTGCGCGGCAAGCACGCGGTCATCGCATTCGACCGCGAGAAACGGGCCGTGCGCGGCCTTGCGCGAAAAGGAGCCGTCCCCGCGCGCTCCCTCGAAGAACTCGTCAAAAAGCTCCCCTCCCCCCGCGCGATCTGGCTCATGCTGCCGGCAGGCCCGGCCACGGACTCCACCGTGGAGGGACTCGCGGCGCTGCTTTCGCCGGGCGACATGATCGTCGACGGCTCCAACGGCCGCTGGACCCAGGACGCTCCTCGCGCCGAGCGCCTGGCCCGCTGCGGCATCCGCTGCATGGACGCGGGCGTCAGCGGCGGCGTCTGGGGCCTGAAGAACGGCTATTGCCTGATGCTGGGCGGAGAAAAGAAAGACTTCCGCCGCATCGAGCCCGCTCTCAAGACCCTGGCCCCGAAAGACGGCTATCTCCTCGCGGGCCCCGCGGGCGCGGGCCATTACTCGAAGATGATCCACAACGGCATCGAGTACGGCATGATGCAGTCCTATGCCGAAGGCTTCAGCCTCTTGGAATCCTCCCCTCTCGGCCTCGACCTGCACGCGCTCGCGCGGCTCTGGAACCGCGGCAGCGTCGTCCGCTCCTGGCTCTTGGAACTCGTCGAACACGCCCTGGCCAAGGACCCGTCGCTGAGCCGGCTGCGCGCCTGCGTTTCGGATTCCGGAGAGGGCCGCTGGACCGTGCAGGATGCCGTGGAGCAGGGCGTGGCCGCGCCCGTCATCGCGCTCTCCTTGTTCCAGCGCTTCTCCTCGCGGGAGAAGAACTCCTTCGGCGACCGCCTGCTGGCTGCCCTGCGCAGCGAATTCGGCGGCCATGCCGTCCAGAAAGCCGCCTCCGCCTCCCGTCGACGCAGATGACTCTCCCCTCGCAACCCTCGAACCGCGGAGTGCGTCTTAGCATCCGGGAAGGCCTTTGCATCGAGAACAAGCCCGCGCCTTGCGGACTCGTGATCTTCGGAGCTTCCGGCGACCTGACGGAACGAAAGCTCTTTCCCTCCCTAGCCTCCCTTTCCGCAAAAAAACTCCTCCCTCAGGCGTTCTACATCGTGGGAACCGGCCGCTCGGAAATCTCCGAGGCCGTGTTCCGCCACCGCGCCCGAGGACTCGGCGCGGAATATCTGCGGGGAGATTACGACGATCCCGCGGCCTACGCCGCTCTTAAGTCGAAGCTGCTCGAACTCGATGCGCTCCACTCCTGCCGCGGGAACGTCGTCTTTTATCTGGCCCTGCCGCCGCGGCTGCACGCCGTGGTGGCGCGCCGTCTCGATGAAGCAGGGCTCATGCGGGGCGTGCGCCCCGGCGGCTCAGCCCGCGTGGTGCTGGAAAAGCCCTTCGGACA
Organism: Elusimicrobiota bacterium; assembly: GCA_041661185.1. Lineage (GTDB taxonomy): Bacteria > Elusimicrobiota > Elusimicrobia > UBA1565 > UBA1565 > JBAZUV01. The sequence goes on along the minus strand of JBAZUV010000006.1, from coordinate 89,933 downwards.
CGATCTCGAAAGCGCCCGCGCGCTCGACGAGGAGCTTCTCCGCCCTCTGCGGGAGGAGCAGATCTACCGCATCGACCACTACCTCGGCAAGGAGACCGTGCAGAACATCCTCATGTTCCGCTTCGCGAACTCCCTTTTCGAGCCGGTCTGGAACCGGGAGCACATCGACCACGTGCAGATCTCGGTCCTGGAGTCCGCGGGCATCGAGCACCGGGCCGGCTACTACGACGAGGCCGGAGTCCTGCGGGACATGTTCCAGAACCACATGCTCCAGCTCCTGGCGCTCATTGCCATGGACCCTCCCTCGAGCTTCGAGGCCGAGCGCCTGCGCGACGAGAAAATGCGCGTGCTGCTCAGCCTCAAGCCCCTGCCCGGAAAAGGGCTCGCCGACTCCGTGATCCTGGGCCAATACGAAGGATACCGCAAGGAACCCGGAATCCGCCCGGACTCGGCCGCTCCCACCTTCGCGGCCATGCGCTTGGAATTGGACAATTGGCGCTGGCGAGGAGTCCCCTTCTACCTTCGCACGGGCAAGCGCCTGGCCGGCCGCAAAGCCGAGATCGTGGTGCGCTTCAAGCGCGTGCCCCACTCGCTCTTCCCCCCGCTCTCGCCCTCGGACCTGGAAGCCAACACGCTCGTCTTCCGCATCCAGCCCGACGAGGGGATCTCCCTCACGCTGGCGGCAAAAAAACCGGGGCCGAAGAGCTGCATGGGCGCGCTCACCCTGGACTTCGACTACGCGGAAGCCTTCGGCGAAAAGCCGCCCGAAGCCTATGAGCGGCTCCTGCTCGACTGCATGCTGGCCGATCCCATGCTCTTCATCCGCCGCGATGCGGCAGAAGAGAGCTGGCGATTCCTGGAGCCCGCGCTCACGGCTCGGGACCTGCCGCTGGAACCCTACGCGCCCGGCTCCCTGGGCCCCGGCTCAGCGGTCCGCCTCCTGGAGAAAGACGGCCGGGCATGGCGGGACGCATGAGCCTTATGCCCGCATCGATATTCAGGACCAAGTCCGTGGATGCGCTCATGGCCGAGTCCCATGAATCCGGACATCGGCTCAAGAAAGTGCTGGGCCCTTTCGACGTCACCATGATCGGCATCGGCGCCATCATCGGCGCCGGGATCTTCACCATGGTGGGAGAAGCGGCCGTGGGCGCCTCCAGCGGCCACCCCGCGGGCCCGGCCCTGATCCTGAGCTTCCTGCTCACGGCCATCGCCTGCGGATTCACCGCGCTCTGCTACGCGGAGCTCGCGGCCATGGCGCCCATCTCCGGCAGCGCCTACACCTATGCCTACGCCACCATGGGAGAGCTCGTCGCCTGGATCATCGGCTGGGACCTCATCATCGAATACATGATCGGCAACGTGGCCGTGGCCATCAGCTGGTCCGGCTACTTCAACGTGCTGCTTCACTCTTTCTTCGGCTGGGACATCCCGCTCTGGCTCAGGACGGACTACCGCAGCTTCATCCAGCAGGGCTTCGACCTCGCCTCGGCCCCGCATCTCTTCGGCCTGCCGATCGTCTTCAACCTGCCGGCCGTGAGCATCGTCATGGCCTTGACCGGCCTGCTCATCGTCGGCATCCGGGAGAGCAGCCGCTTCAACGGCGTCCTCGTATGCCTCAAGCTCCTCGTGCTCGCGATATTCGTGGGCGTGGGCTTCTACCACTTCAATCCCGCGAACTGGACGCCCTTCATGCCCGGCGGCTGGAAAGGCGTGCAGGTGGGAGCGGCCACGGTCTTCTTCGCCTACATCGGCTTCGACGCGGTCTCCACCGTGGCCGAGGAGACCAAGAATCCCAAGCGCGACATGCCCGTGGGAATCCTCTCCTCCCTGCTCATCTGCACCGTGCTCTACATCGTAGTCACCATCGCCCTGACCGGCATGATGCCCTACACCGCGCTCAAAGGCCATCTGGCCGAGCCCCTGGCCGCGGCCCTGGAATACAACCACATCAGCCCCTGGCTGGTGGGCTTGGTCTGCCTGGGCTCGGTCATCGCCCAGACCGCGGTGCTCCTGGTCTTCCAGCTCGGCCAGCCGCGCATATTCTTCGCCATGAGCCGCGACGGGCTGCTGCCGCCCTACTTCGCGAAAGTCCACCCGAAGTACAAGACCCCGCATGTGACCACGCTCTGGACCGGCATCGTGGTAGCGACGCTCGCGGCCTTCTGCAACATCGATGAGATGGCCAATCTCTGCAACATCGGCACGCTATTTGCCTTCGTGCTGGTCTGCATGGGCGTGCTCATCCTGCGCGCCAAGGACCCGGACCGTCCGCGGCCCTTCCGCGTTCCCGGAGGACCCGCCGCGCCCGTCCTGGGAATACTCTTCTGCCTGTTCCTCATGCAGGGTTTGGACCGCATCACCTGGCTGAGGTTCTTCGTATGGCTGCTCATAGGCCTGGCCATCTACTTCGCCTACGGAATGAAGCGCAGCAAACTCGGGGTCAGGAGCTAGTGCTCTGACCGCATGATAAGCGTGGTTTTGAAGGCCCGGGCATGAGGCGGATACAAGGAGCAACGATCGAGGATAGCTTGAGCTATCCGAGTGAGGCGCGACGATGGAGCCGCCCAGGAGCGGGCCTCCCGCCTCATGAGGAGAATGTGACTATGAATGTTGAGTTTTTCCATTACAAGCGGGCCGGGCGCTTTTCCCCGCCGGCTGCGTTGCTCGGCACTTGCAATGCTTCAGCATTGCTCGCTTCTCGCGTCTTGCCGGGCGGACAAAATCGCCCAATCAAAACCACGCTTATCATGCGGTCAGAGCACTAGCATGGAGCTTTTGCGCTTCGGCATGCTCGCCGCGGTCTCATTGGCCGCCATCATCAACCCCATCGGCGCCATCCCGACGTTCCTGGCCATGACTCCCGCCAACTCCCCCCAGGAACGCAAGCGCATGGCCAAGCGCGCCTGCCTGACCGCCTGCGCCATCCTGCTCTCCTTCGCGGCCTTCGGGCAAGGGATATTCCGCGTCTTCGGCATCTCCCTGGCGTCCTTCCAGATCGCCGGAGGCTTGGTGCTCCTGCTCGTCTCGCTCGACAGCCTGCGCGCCAAGCGCTCCCCGGTGCAGGAGACTCAGGAAGAGACCCAGGAAGGCGCGGAAAAAGCGGACGTCTCCATCACGCCCCTGGCCGTGCCCATGCTCTCGGGACCGGGCGCGATCACCACGGCCATCATGCTGGACACCAAGGCGGACTCGCCCCTGCGCCAAGCCCTCCTCTTCACCGTGATCATCGGAGTCTGCGGCCTGACCTACCTGCTCTTCCGCCTGGTCGTCCTGGGCGCCCGCCACATCAATCACACGGCCATGAACATCACGACGCGCCTCATGGGGCTCCTGCTCGCGGCCACGGGCATCGAGTTCATCCTCAGCGGCCTGAGAAACGCCGCTATTCTCAGATAGAGCATCGGGGTCAGGGGCTGCGCCCCAGACCCCGATCATTTGTCTCCGCCGCGGATGCGCCGAAAGCCGATAGGTCCTATCAGCCCGTGGCAAAAGTCTAAAAGATTTCGCCTTTCGATCGACTTTTGCCGCGGGCTGATAGGGCTAAAATGCGTCGAACAAATCAAGGGCGGAGCCGACGCGGAAGTCCTTGATCACACGGATCGGGGAGCGGAAATCGCGGCGAGGATGAGAGGTCGAGACCGCGACCACGCGCATGCCCGCGCGCAGGCCGGACTCCTCGCCGAGCAGGGAATCCTCGAAGACGATGCAATCCTTGGGCCGGACCTTGAGCCGACGCGCGAGCTTGAGAAAGGTCTCGGGATGCGGCTTGCCGCGGCGCACCTCGCAGGCGCAGACCACGGCATCGAAAGCCGGACGCAGGCGCAATCCGTCGAGGATGAAGCCCGCGTTGTCCGCCTTGGACCCCGTGCCCACCCCGAGCGCGAAGCCCTGCTTGCGGGCTCGGCGCAGGAACAGGCGCAAGCCCGGCAAAGGCTTCATGCGCGGACGATAGAGCCGCCGATAGAGGGCTTCCTTCTCGCCGGTCAGACGGTCCGCCTCGGCCTTGGGCACCGGACGCCGGAAATAATAGGCGAGCACGTCGCGCGTGGGCATGCCCGAGGTCTTGGCGTAGAACTCCGGCATGTCCAGCCGGATGCCGCGCTCCAGGAAGAACCGCCGCCACGCCGAAGCATGGAATCGCATGTTGTCCGCGATGACCCCGTCCAAGTCGAAGAGGAAAGCCCGTTTTTCACCCATGCTTATACAATACCACAATCTCCGCCGCCCGATGGCTTCCAAGAACGCGTTCATCCGCTTCGCCGGGAACCGAAAGACGCGACTGTTCGGGCACACAGCCCTACTGCGAACGATTTCATGGGACTTAAGGCCCAATTCCCGGCAGGCACTTTGAACCGAGAGGCGGCCGACCAAAGACCCATTCCCTGGCAGCGGTGCTTGATATAAACTGTGGTTGCCTGCGGGAGAGCATCCCGGCAGGAAGGAGACCGAACAGATGAGAATGATCCTTTCTTCAGTCCTGGCGCTGAGCGCCTTCACCGCAAGCGCCTTCGCGCAAGGCACCTCGCCGGAACCGAGCTTCGACCCCTCTGCGATCCTGGTCGCGGCCAACGCCCCCGAAGGTCAAGTTCCGGCCGTGGAATCCGCGGCCGTCAAGCAGACAGAGATCCCGCAGGCGCCGGCCTTCGTCCTGCCCGACAACGTGGTCCTCTTCTCCGAGGGCCGCACCTTGGGCGCCCTGGGCACCAAGCTCAAGATCATGCATCAGACCGGCGATAGGCAGTCCGAGATCGTGGGCTACCTGAAGGAAGCCATCGTGGACTTCCGGCGCTTCACGGCCAAGCACCTGGGCCTGCGGCCGCGCATGACGATCCAGCTCTGGGACGGCAAAGAGAAGGGCATGATCGCCTCAGCCACCGCGGACCTCGTCACCTACGCCTACACGGTCAATGTCCGCGATGAGCAGGGCAACCTCCTCGGCTACTTCAAAGAAGACCTCCTGGCCGCCATCACCAACAACCACTCCGACATCATCAGCGGAGACCTCGGCAAGTACGCCTCCTTCTACGGCCTCTATGACTCCGAAGGCAAGCTCGTGGCCCGCTCGGTCAAGAGTCAGGACAACACCGGCCTGGACTTCTACGTGGAGCGCGCGATCTACGATGCCGATGGGAATCTCACCGGCTTCGACAGCAAAAAGCCCGTGGCGCACATGGCCAAGACCCCCGAATGGAAGATCGACACCCTGGATGCCTCCTTCGTGGTCGCGGGCCAGCCCGGCAAGCTCGATCCCCGGGTGCTGGTCATGATCCCCGCGTACCAGAACTTCGTGAGCAAGGAGCGCCTGCGCGAGCAGATGCAGCAGTAACCCTCCTGTCCGCTCATCCGTAAAAGGCCTCCCGCCGGCGCATCGGCGGGAGGCCTTTTTTTCTTGACCGGAGCGAAGCAAACTCCTATCGTTTCAGGAATCTCTCACAGGAGGACGCATGAAGAGACTCCCTGCCGTGCTCGCCGTTTCGCTGCTGGCCGCAGTCGCGGCATCCGCCGCGCCATCCGCCGCAAAAAAGGACAAGAAACCCATGCCCGCGACCAAGAACACCGCAGCCCTGCTCGACCCCAGCCTGGCCAAGGCCAAGGCGCCTGAGACGTTCAAGGCGAAGTTCGCAACCACCCAGGGAGACTTCACCCTGGAGATCCATCGCGCCTGGTCCCCCCTGGGAGCCGACCGCTTCTATAACCTCGTCAATGCCGGCTACTATGACGACGCGGCCTTCTTCCGCGTGATCAAGGGCTTCATGGTGCAGTTCGGCATCAACGGCTCCGGCGCCGTCAACGCCAAGTGGCGCGAAGCGCGCATCAACGACGACCCGGCCTCCGGACAGTCCAACACCCGCGGCATGGTGAGCTTCGCCATGGCCGGGCCCAACACGCGCACCACGCAGGTCTTCATCAACTACGCGGACAACGGCCGCTTGGACTCCATGGGGTTCACTCCCTTCGCCAAGGTCGCCTCCGGCATGGACGTCGTGGACAAGCTCTACGGCAATTACGGAGAAGGCGCTCCCAGCGGCAGCGGCCCGCACCAGGGACAGCTGCAGATGCAGGGCAACGCCTATCTGAAGGCCGAATTCCCAAAGATGGACTACGTCCGCACCGCCGTGATCGTAAAATAACAAAACCTGGTGCCAGGGGTCATTTTGTTTGCGTAACTCTCTGAGTTACGCAAGCAAAATGACCCCTGGCACCGACACACCGACAAAAGGCCCATCCGGGAATAGTCCGGATGGGCCTTGCGCTTTTAGGCCTCCCGCTCTACATTAATATGGAAGATGTTTATACTCCTATTGTCGGCGGCGGCAGGCTTTTTCCCGGCCCAGGCGCAGCAGACCGAGGCCGCGTCTGCTGCGCCCCTGGTCCCGCAAGTCCAGGTCGCACTCCCGGTCTCCGGAAACACCCCCCTGCCCGCGCCGACCATTATCCCCGGCGCGGACCTGAGCCTGCCTGCGGCGATCGGCGCCCAGCAGTTGGAACCCGTATTCCCGGCGCCCGCGCAAGCTTCACACGTTCTCCCGCAGACCCAGCCTATCAGCACCGTCAATGAAAAGCGCCCGCCCGCGAAAGCCGCGGATGCGGCTTCGTACACGAAGGAAGTACGGACTGCCGGAACGCAACAGACTCACCGGACCGAAACAGGGGGAACGACTGATTCCGACACGCAGGCCGACGATCTTAAAAAAACGCTCCGCCAAGCCGGGATTATCGAGGACACGGAGCCGCAGACAGGAACACCTGCGGATGAAGCGCTCCAACAAGCCGGGAGAGTGGTCTTCGACCAAGGCCGCGCGTTCGACAGCGGCATGCTCCAAGAACCCTCGGCCGTCATCCCTGCCGCGCAGAGCGGGTCCCGGACGCAGGATAAGCCTTGGAGCAAGCTCCTGCGCGCCATACTCCGGCAGGACGAACTCCCCTCCTGGCCCGGAAAGCCCGGCGACACGCTTCGCGTGCGCGGGTTCAAGCATGCGCTCGGAACCAAGGTCTCGCAGACGCAGGAAAGCTCGCTCTACAAGGTCCAATGGGAACGCACTCTCCATGTGAAGCTGTTCTCGTCCTTCGAGGATTTCTCTCTCGAACGTGCTCGGCTCGAAGACCTGGCAAAGACCTCTCTTCCCCATACGCGCCTCATCTTCGCGGACCCCCGCACGCTCTCCTTGGCCCTGGATATCCCGGAAGAGCATTCTTCCATGTCCCTCGCCGCCGGACAGCTCCAACCGCACCAAAAAAACGCACTCGCGGACTTGGCCGTCCGGCTCATCCTGGAAGGGCGCCGCGCGCGCATCGGGCCGAAGAACCTGCGCTGGGATCATTCCGCCGCCACGAACTGGGTGATCCTCGACGCGGACGCGCCCCGCTCCGCGCCCGACAAAGCCTTAGCCGAATTCCTGCGCCCGGAATTGCTCGCGTTAGCCCGGATCGACCCCGTGGAGTTTCTCTCAGCTTTGCGCGGCAGGCTCGGCCCGGACTCCGCGCACTGGAAGGCCCTCCTCTCCTCGAAAGACGCTGCCGTCCGTGAAGCAGTCTCCGCACTCCTTCGCGCGGATTCCCTCCGGCCCAAGCCGCCGTCCCTGCGGTTCCTCTCAGAAGCCCCTGATCCTCGGTTCAACGAATCCTGGACTCGTCCCAGCGACCTCAAGAAGCTCCTGGGCGAAGATCCCCTCTCCATCCCGCTGAGCATCGCCCTGCACGGCGACGACCCGGGCAAGCTCAACACCGTAGTCCGTGAGGTCCGTCTCAAAAGCGGAAAGCCCATCGTGCTCAAAACCTCGGACTTGGAAGTCGTGCGCAACGAACTCTTCATGCGAAAGGCCGTGCGGCGCTGGTTCTCCGCATACTTCGACACCCCCCATGCCGCGGCGGTCCTGGACGGACGAGAGGGAACCCTGGTCATGGAGAAGTCCCCGGGCTCGCGCAGCTACACGGGCGGCAACGACATGCGCATGGACCAGCGCATAGCGCTCGCCCTGCTCGCGCACACTTTCGGGCTTTGGGACATGAACACGGGCAACGTGCTCTATTCCGATGGGAAGAAGCCCGTGCTCTTCGACTTCGAGCAAGCCCTCGGCACCCATCGTCCGGCGCAGCGCCTGGGGATACAAAGCATCTTGGAAGAGATGCCCTGGGTCAACGGCAGGAACTTGCCCTCCATCGAGGACTGCGCTCCCGCGATCCGCGCTTGGCGCTCCCTGATGGCCGATCCTGCGGTTCGCCAGGAGCTCAGCCGAATGCTCTTAGAGACAGGCTGGACCCCTGCGCAGGTCCAAGAGCGCCTCTCCCACATCGACAATAACCTCTCCCAACTAGACTGGCTGATCCTCTCCGACCTGGAGTTCGCCCGCGCCTTCGCTAAATAATGGTGCCAGGGGTCATTTTGCTTGCGTAACTTATTCGGTTCCTGGCATTAGTGGCACCAATAAAACTAACACCGGCGTTCTGACGAGGGTCATTGACGTCCGTCAATGGTCCCACTTGGGCCTAGGGCCTAATACCAGGCGGGAAGGCACCAAAGACCCATAATGCTCGGGGAGGGATTAGTTATCGTTAGACTATGAACGGCGTAGTCGCAGAAAGGAGATTCCCCATGGCATTCGTATTGACGCTCCTTCTCTCCTGGCTTCCTCTCGCTGCTTTAGCCGCCCCCCTGACCAACGCCGCGGCCGGCTATCCCTACGCGCTCGCCGGCGCCATGATCAAGGACTCCGCCCTGCCCGACGCGCCCAACGGCTATTCTTGGGCCCGCCGAAGCGCCGAGGACCTCGCGCGCGGACGCTCTTCGCAGGAACAGCCGGAAGCCTTCACCTCCCGCATTCTCTCTTTCTGCGGCAGCCTCCAGCTCGACGCGAAAACCACCCGGGAACTGCTCGCGCATCTCCAGGCGCGGACCTCCGTCGCCTCTTCTTCGAACAGTCAGGCGCCCCTGCTCAGCAAGAAGCGCCGGACGGCCATCCTGAACAATCTGCAGGCCCATGCCTTGGCCCTGGGCCTGCCCGCGGACATCTCCGGACTCTCGGCAGGATTCCCCGCCGCGCAGAAGCCCCCCCTACTCCGTCTCGCCGCCGCCCAGTCGCCCGAAAAAGACTCTCAGCAGCCGGCTGCCGCCTCCGGGAACGCGGACGCGCCGGTCCCGTGGGATGAGATCGCGCAGGTCGTCAAGTTCGGACACCGCCCCTGGCTCGGAGAAAAGCTCGACGGCCTCTACCGCCGCCTGCGCGGGCAGGACACGGAGGAAGCCCGCGCGCAGGCGCTTTGCCGGGAAGCGATCGACACGATGCAGGCCGCGCCCGAAGGCCGCCTCGTGCTCAAGAACCTCCTGAACGAATACCGCGCCTCCGGGAAAACGATCCTCGTCAAGACTGAGTCTTTCAAGAACACCTACTCCATCCGCCGCGACGGAGTGGAGACCATCGTAGGAGGACGCATCGCGGAATCCGGCCAGAACTTCCTCGGAGGCGCGTACTGCTCCTTCAACAGCCTCTTCCTGAGCTTCCAGGACAAGGAATCCGCGCGGCAAGCCCTGCCCGGACTCATCGCCCATGAGTTCCAGCATCTGGAGACCCGCGCCTATCTGCAAAGCCGCGCTCCGTGGATGCTGAAGAACTTCAACGGCATGCTCCTCGACGAACAGCGCGCCCGCGTCACCGGCTATCTGGTGGACCTGCGCACCCACAAGGACCGCTTGACCGAGAATCTAAAGTCCGCGGCCTTGCTCGCGCAGGACCCGGACGCCTTCTGGGAAAAGCTAAAGCTGCTCTATCCCGGCAAGCTCGATCTCTCGGAGATCTCCTACCCTTCCTCGGCCTACGGCATCCGCATCAAGGCCTTCGCCAAGTTCAAGGCCGAGAAGGAGGACCTGCTCAACAACAGCATCCCGCGCAAGATCCTGATGGCCGAGATCCTCTCCTCCAAGGAAGGACTGGCCCCCAGGCTCCAAGACATCCGCGCCGAACTCCGCTCGGACCAGGAAGCCCTGCCCCGGCAGATCCAGAGCCTGGGAAAGACCATGGACGGCATGCGAAACGCCATCAAGAACTACAAGATGGGATTTTCCGCCTCGGGCGCGCAGAACGCGGCCGCGGCTCCGTCCATCCGCGACATATCCGACTCCGTCGACCGCGATCAGGCAGCCATGAAAGAAGCCCTTCGAAAGAATCCCCTGCCGGAACTCCAGCCCGGCGAGCAGCTCAATTGGAAGGAATTCGAGCAGAAGGTCCGCGAGTCCCAGCAGCAGCACCCGGAATACTGGGCCGAATACCGGCAGAAGTTCGGAAAAACCGAATAACTATTTCGGGATGGTGAAGTGGAAGCGGCTGCCGCGGCCGGGCTCGCTCTCGACCCAGATGCGGCCGCCGTGCAGTTCCACGAGGTCCTTGGCGATGCGCAGCCCCAAGCCCAGCCCCTTGAAGGCCTTGGCAACGCCCGCATCCACCTGATAGAACTTCTCGAAGATGCGGCCCTGCTGTTGGGCTGCGATGCCCGGCCCCGTGTCCTCCACGCAAAAATGCAGCCCCTCGGGTTCCGCTGAGGCGCTCAGTACGACGCGCCCGCCCTTGGGCGTGAACTTGCAGGCATTGCCCATGAGATTGCTCAAGACCTGCAGCAGCCTGCCTCGGTCCGCACGCAGCGCCGCCGTCGGCGGAAGTTCGGAGCGCGACTCCAGGGAAAGCCCCCCTTCCTCGGCCTGCCTGCGCGAGAGCGCCAGGGCTTCCTGAAGGAGCTCTCCCACCAAAACGGGCTGAAGGTCCAGCTGCAGCTTGCCGGACTCCAGCTTCGCCGCATCCAACAGCTGGCCCACGAGATATTCCATGTGAGAGCCCGCCTTCTTGACGATGTCCAGGCAGCGCCGAGCCTCATCGCCCAGCCCGAATTCGGGACGCATGAGGAGCTGCTCCACATAGCCCTTGATCGTGGTCATGGGATTGCGCAAGTCGTGCGTGACATTATCCAGGAAGGCGGACTTCAGCTGGTCGACTTCCTGCAGGCTCGCCATCTCATTGAGCATGCGGGCATTGAGCTCCTGAAGCTCATGAGTGGCTTCCTGGACCTTGCGGTCCAAATCGCGATTGAGGGCTTCGAGCTGGGCATTGCGCCCGTGCAGCTCCTTGGTCAGCCGCTGCTTCTCCAGCCCGCGCCGAACCCCGTGCATGAACTCCTCGGGATCGAAGGGCTTCTGAAGGAAGTGGTAGGCGCCTTGGCGCAGGGCTTCCAGAGCGGACTCAAGCGAGCCGTAGCTGGTCATGGCGATGCAGATGGTATCGGGATCGGCCTTAAGCGCGGCCTGGATCACCTCGAAGCCGCCCATGCCGCGCATGACCAGATCCGTGACCACCAGGCAAAAGCGCGTCTTCTCGATCTTCTCGGCGGCCTCGAACCCGGAGGATGCGCGCTCGACGGCAAAGCCCTCCTTCTCAAGGATGGAGGCGGCGGCCTCGAGTTCCTCGGGATTATCATCAACGACCAGCACGGGTTCCGGCTGCGCCATAGGTTCATTCTATGCAATTTGCCGCACTCAGAGTGTAGGGCCTAGGACTGTTTTCATCTAGGCCTTTCAGCAGGAAGGAAACAGGCCCATGGGCTCTATTTGAGGAAAATCGCCCGTCCTATACTTTTCATATGGAACTGAGAACCTCCGGCGCGCGTGCCTTGAACATCGCTCTGGCCATTTTGATCCTGGAGTCCAGCGCGGCCCCGGCCTTCGCGCAGCTGCAGGCCATGAACACCCCGGCGGCAAACGCCTCCTTGCCGATCACCCTGTCCGCGGCCGCGGAGATCAACGGCGGTGTTTCCTCGATTCAGACGAAAAACCTCCCCGCTCCGCTCGACATGCACCTGCCGCAAACCCTCCTGCTTCCCGCTCAGACCGGACTTCCCACCCTGCCGGCGCTCCAAGACTCCGACCGCCTGCTCTCGGCCCCCTTGGCAACAGACACCCTCCCGTCGCCAAAGAACGCGGCCAAGACGAGTTCCTCTGCTCCGGCTGAACCGCAGGTGCAGTTCCAACAACTTTCGGAACGCAGTCTCCTTCCGACGGAGATCGGAGGCGATACTTCCTCGCGGCATCGCTCGGTCGGACTTCACTCCGACATGCAAAGCCGCCAAACGCTTGAGCAAGCCGCTGTTCCCGCGAACGAGCAGAATGGAACCCTCTCGCACATCTTCTCCAGATTCCAGGGCCTCTTCGACGGCTCTCACGCCGATAAGACGACAGACGCGTCCCTTCTTCCCGCAGCCCAGCCCTCGGTCCACGCTTCGCAGTTAGAGCCCTCAGCAGCGGAGATCGACCTCTCGCAGCAGACAGGCACGGATCTCCAGGCTGAAAAAACTCCGCCTGCCGCAAAGGCAGCGCCGCGCCGCATGCTCAGCCGGGCCCTCTCCTACGGCGCCCTCGCGGGCGCCGCGGTCTCCATGAGCATGTCGGTGCTCACGGGCTTTATCGAGGCCTGCGGCTACGTCTTCCACTCGAATTTCCCGGCCTATACGCTGCCCATCAAGATCATCGGCTATGACCGGCCCGTGGTGCAGGCCTTCCACGGCATCGGGCTGGCGCCCATCGTCGAGGAGATCGTGGCCCGCGTCATACTCCTGGGAGGATTGCACTGGCTGCTGTCCAAGATCATGCCGGAGAAAGCCGCGGTCATCATCGCCTCCGTGGTCTCCTCCGTGGCCTTCGTCTTGATCCACGAGACCGCGGACCCGGTCTCCTTCGCCCTGCGCCTGGCCGATGCCCTGATCTTCTCCTGGGTCTACACGCGCGAAGGACTCTCCGCCTCCATAGCCATGCACTCCATGCGCAATGCCATGAACTGGATCAGCCTGTTCTTCGCTTCGCCCTCGTTGTTGGTGACCGCGGCGGGAGTGGTCGTGATGATGGCGCTCGCCTACGCGGCGATCTCGGCATGGACCCTTCTGCAGGACCAGAAAGCCGACCGCAAAGCCGGACGCATCGCGCGCCATGAGATGAGTCCCGCGATCGCGGGGATATTGGCGGGCTTCATGCTCGCGGGCAGCCTGCTCACCGCGCCCACGCTTCTCAAATACTGCGGCCCGTTCATCCTGGGCTTGGCCGCCTACGCCGCAATCAAATACTGGAAGCAGCGCAAGCCCTGAACAAGCATCCCGACGCGGAAATCACGGAAACGGGCAGCACGTCAGCAGGGAACCAGCGACATCAATTCCCCGCATGTAATAGCCGGCGCCGCAAGTGCCGCCCCCCGCACCCCATCCCATCGTCCCGCACGCTGCGGCTGCTGCTGCGGGCTGAGAAGACTGCCAAGTAGCATCGCCGGTGGCATTGGACATCAAGAACCTGTTGTTAGTTGCACCGCCGCCCGTTATCGTCACCGTGCCGTTCACTCTTAAAACGCTCGGGGTCGCTGCACCGGGAATGCCCACGGTCATGTTGCCTGCAACGATCGTGAATCCATAGAGCGCGATATCAAAACCATTAATGTCATTCGCCGGCCAACCGGCAGCGACCGCGGCAGTTTTATTCCCGATACGGACATACTCCGGATTGGTGCCGCTGCCCGCTGCCTTATCCCGCCCCAAGACCGTCTCCTTGGTCGACAATAGATTCCGGTAGGTCCCATAGGGCGCCGGATAATACGTGGTCAAAGTGAATTCCTCCGAGGATATCTCATGGACCTGCAGGCAAAGGAAAAGGCCCGAGAGCAATGCGATCATCTGCGCCTTGGTGAATCTGAATTGGATGGTGATCAGCCGTTCTGATCCGTTCATAAGCCTCTCCTGAAAGGGGCTCCCCCTTTCCTTTAAATCTGTTGCTATATATTAGCTTAACACCCGTTTCCCCCTCTGTCAACCGACCCAAAAAGCCGCCCCGCGAGGACTTCCGCGGGGCGGCTTTTTCGTCCGAGGCGCTCAGAGGATCTCAGCGCCCTTCTGCAAGGCCTTCTTGTTGAGCTCGATGATCTCCGGCTTGGCGCGCTTGTAAACCTTCGCCAAAGCCTTGGAGATGGCCTCCACGGAGAGCGCGCCGGTATGCTTGGAGAAGGCGCCCAAGGCCACCATGTTCGCGATCTTGACCGTGCCCAACTCCTGGGCGATCTTGTTGCAGGGCACCAGGATGACCTTGATGTCCTTGCGCTTGGGCCGGGACTCCACCAGCGAGGTGTTGATGATGAGCAGCCCGCCCGGCTTGACCATGGGCTCGAACTTCGCCAAAGACGGCTCGTTCATGACGATGACCGTGTCCGGCCGGTCCACGGACGGAGTGGCGACCTCGTCGGAGGATACCACCACCGAGCAGTTCGCCGTGCCTCCGCGCATCTCCGCCCCGTAGGACGGGAAGAAGGTCACGTGCTTGCCGTCGAGCATGCCGGCATAGGCCAGCAGGATGCCCGAGGAGATGATGCCCTGACCGCCGAATCCCGAGATGCGGATGCCTTGATACATCATTTCCCTCCCTCCGCGTCCTTGAAGACGCCCAGCGGATACTGCGGCATCATCTGCTCCGCGATGAACTTCGTGTTGTCGCGGGGGCTCAATGCCAGGTTCGTGGGGCACATGGAGAGCACTTCCACCATGGCGAAGCCCTTGCCGTCGACCTGGTACTGGAAGGCCTTCTTGAGCGCCTTCTTGGTCTTGATCACATGCGCCGCGGTATGCACCGAGGTGCGCTCCAGGTAGCGGGCGCCGTCGAGCTGCGCCAGCATCTCGCAGACCCGGATGGGGTAGCCGTTGACTCCGATCGCGCGTCCCTTGGGCGATGTGGTGGACTTCTGCCCGATGAGCGTGGTCGGCGCCATCTGTCCGCCGGTCATCCCATAGATGGAGTTGTTAATGAACACCACCGTGATGTTCTCCGAGCGCGCGGCCGAATGGACGGTCTCGGCCATGCCGATGGAGGCCAGGTCCCCGTCTCCCTGGTAGGAGAAGACGATGCATTCGGGCCTGCTGCGCTTGATGCCCGTGGCGATGGCCGGACCCCGGCCGTGCGCGCCCTGGATCATGTCGCAGTTGAAGTAGTGGTCCGCGAACACCGAGCAGCCCACGGGCGCCACGCCGACCGTCCGGGAGCAGATGTCGAGCTCATCGAGGCATTCCGCCACGAGGCGATGGACGATCCCGTGCCCGCAGCCCGGGCAGTAGTGCATCTTGACGTCGATGAGACTCTTCGGCCGCTTGGTCACTTGCAGCATAGGACCCCCTGTTTGGCGCCGGCTTTGAGCGCCTTCTTCAGGCTCTCAACGATCTCCTCGCCCGTAGGAATGACTCCGCCGGGCCGCGCGTGCAGGTGCACCGGCACGCGGCAGTCGATGGAGAGCTTCACGTCGTCGATCATCTGCCCCAGGCTCAGCTCCACGGCCACGAAAGACTTCACGCGGCGGGAGAGTTCGATAAGAGGCTTCTTGGGGAAGGGCCACAGGGTGATGGGCCTGAGCAGCCCCACCTTGAGCCCCTGCTCGCGCGCCAGCTTGAGCGCGGCCAGACAGGCTCGGGAGGCGATGCCGTAGGCCACCATCACGACCTCTGCGTCCTCGCAGTTCTTGGTCTCCCAGAGGGCTTCCTTCTCCTCCGCTTCCTTATAACGCTGCACGCGGGCGAGGATCATCTTCTCCAGCTCGCCGTCGCGCAGGTCATAGGAGCCCACCATGCGCCGGGCTCGGCCCTTGTTGACGCCCAGGGCCCAGTCCGGGACCTTGAGCTTGGCGGGGTCGACCGCATCGGCCTTGAACTCCAGGGGCTCCATCATCTGCCCCAGCACGCCGTCTGCCAGGATCATGGCCGGGATGCGGTACTTCTCGGCCAGCTCGTAGCACTTAAGAGGAAGGTTGCCCATCTCCTCGGCGGAATTCGGCGCCAGCACCAGGGTGCGGTAGTCGCCGTGGCCGCCGCCGCGCACGGACTGGTAATAGTCGCCCTGCGCGCCCGCGATGTTTCCCAATCCCGGGCCGCCGCGCATGACGTTCGCGAAAAAGATAGGGAGATCCGCTCCCGCGCAGTAGGAGATGCCCTCCTGCTTGAGGCTGACGCCCGGGCTCGATGACGAGGTCATGGCCCGGATGCCCGTGGCCGCGGCCCCGAAGAGCATGTTGATGGCCGCCACCTCGGACTCCGCCTGGACGAAGGCCCCGCCGGCCTCCGGCATGCGCCAGGACATGTACTCCGGCACTTCGTTCTGCGGGGTGATCGGATATCCCGCGAAGAACCGGCAGCCCGCGCGCACAGCGCCTTCGGCAAGCGCGTCGTTGCCTTTCATCAGCAATCTTTCGCCCATACTCCCTCCCCTACTTCCAGACTTCGATGGCGACGTCGGGACAGATCTGCGCGCAGAGCGCGCAGCCGGTGCAAGCCTCGGGCTTGCAGAACTTCGCCGGGTAATATCCCGTTACGCTGAAAGACTCAGACATCTGGATGCACTGCTTGGGGCAAGCCGTGATGCAGAGCTCGCACCCTTTGCAGCGCTGTTCGTCGACCTTGATCTCCGGCATGTCTCCTCCCTCCGTCGCACCCCTCATCTTCGTTCGGGGCCTGATGGCCCTCGCGAGAGAGGTGCCATTTCTCGCTCGGGTGCTCCCCAAGGGGCTTTCGCCCCTATGGCGCCTTCGGGCCGCTTTCGCGGCCCAGGAAGGCTGTCACCCTCATTAAGGTTGCGCGGGCCATGCCGCGCATCCTATATACCGCGTTCTCCACTGCTGTTTTCTCGTCGAGAAAGCAAGAACCTCGTCAAAAAACCGCTCTTGCATTATATGATTTCGGACCTTTTTGCAAGAGGGTCTAGGTCAATGTCCGGGTAAAAAAAGAACCCGGGCCCTTTGATGCAGGAGCCCGGGTTCCCTAAGACCCAACCATTTTGCCGACGCCTCGTCATTCCGGCGGAAGCCGGAATCCAGGAGCCTCCTGGGCCCCGGCTTCCGCCGGGGCGACGCGTCTAGAAGCGTTCTTTCTTGACCTGCTTGAGCATCCGGCGCAGGTCGCCGCGGGTGACGATGGCGGGCGCGAGCCGATCCTCCACCTTATCGGCGTCGGAAAGGTCTCCGACCTGCAAGGAAAGGATCATCATGGTCGGGCGATGCACGAAAAAGGACTCGTCCCCGGCGACGATCAAGCCGAACGCGGTCGAATAAAGAGGGATATCGCTGCCCCGCTTCTCGGCCTCGGAGGACCCGCTGCGCTCGCAGTAGATGCGGCCATATTTGAACGCATCCACAGCCGCGTACACGCGCACGCACTCGCCCTGATTGTCATCCATGAGCTTGTTGACGAGCGTATGGATATCAGCTTCCTTCTGGAAGAGGATGCGCCCCTGGTCGGGAGCCTCGTCCTCGGACTCCGCGACCGAGACCTGCGCGCCCTCTATGGCCGGCACCTGCGCTGCGGACCTGGCGACCTGCGCGAAACCTTGATAGACCAGCTGTGCGTGGCCGCTTGCGCAAGTGCCGGCCAGTAGGATCATGCTCACGACGATGGAGAATACAGGATTCTTCATTGAGCACCCCTCTTCAACGGTTTATCGACGCCTGCGGAAAAAGTCTAGCATACCCAACAGCAACAATATAGGTCCTTAAAATGCGGTGCCAGGCATGAACTTGTTCGGCTTTATCTATGGTTGAACAAGTTGATGCCTGGCACCACTTAAGCCGCGCGCTCGGACCAGGACTCCGGCGGCCAGGTCTCGTTGGCATGCTTGAGCAGGGAGAGGTCCTTGGGGATGCGGGCGATGAACTCCGCGACCGCGGGATGCTTCCAGGCCTTGCGGTAAGCCTGCCAGGCCTCCTTGAGGCTCTGCTCGCGAAGGTCCGCGCAGGCAAAGGGCAGGGCATTGAGCAGCTTCACCTTGCCGTCGGGCACCACCAGCATCATGGCCTGCGGACTCTGCAGGCGCACGCGGCACTCCTCGGCGATGTCCCAGGGATAGATGGATAAAGCGATGGGCTCCCCCAGCTTCTGATGCAGAGCCTTAAGGGCGCTCACGCACAAGAACCACTCCTCCGCGCTCGGAGCCAAGAGCTCGTATTCCTCGGCCGCGCGGCCCAGGCGCATCATGGGCCCGGTCACGAAGGCGCGCGCGCCCATGCGCACCGCGGCCTGATAGACCGCCGGGGCATCGGCCAGATTGCGCCGGGTGGGAACGAAGACGAGCTCCGGCTTGATCCCCCGCCGCACCAAAGCGTCCACGGCGCATAGCACCCCGCGGAAATCCCCTCCGGGCCGCACGGACTCGTGCACGGCCGGGGAGGCTCCGTCCAAGGATATCTGCACGCAGGGCTCGGCATAGCCGCTCAAGCGCTCGGCCGCGGCATCATCGATGAGAAGCCCGTTGGTCTCGATCTTAAGCCGCGTCCCGCCCGCGTGCAGGATGTCGAAGATCTCCCAGACATGCGGTACGCCCAGGGGTTCGCCGCCGCCGAAGGCGGCATAAGGGATGGAAAGCTTCACGGCCTGCCGGGCGAGGGACAAAGCCTCTTCGCGGGAAAGCTCAGCCTTCCAGGCCTTGTCGGGCCCGGACTCCTCGCAGCAATGCAGGCAGCGCGCCGTGCAGCGGTTGGTGAGCTGCCAAGCAAGAAAGAGGGGGGCCTCGTACTCGCTGACCGAAGCCCCCCTCCGGTCCGTCATGTGAAGCGGATATACGGCTGGGCCATGACCTGCTGGGACACTTCCTCCATGCAGGGCTTTTCCCAAACCGGCTTCTCGCTCACGGTCTTTTTCTCGTCCATTCGTATCACCTCAACGAACAACGGCTCCCACGACCGCCTCGGAACCGGTCTCCCGGTCCAAGACTCCCACGGAGGCCGAAGCCTCCGCCAGGACGTCGCGATCCCCCTTGCGGGGGTCCGCGCCGCAAGCCGCCCGGGAGCTCTCGGACGGCAAAACGCTGCGCGCATGCTGCATGTTCCGTATGCGCTCCCAGCCCGCGATATAGGCATGCCAGGCGCGCGAAAGCGGCTGAGTCCGCAGGTCCGCGCAGACGAAGGGCATGGACGCGGACAGATGCACGAGCCCGTCGGGCCGCACGAGCAGGACCGCGGGCGGCTGGCGCAGCTGAAGGGCCATGGCCTCATCCAGGGAACGCGGCTTGAAGCAGAGCTCGATGCGGCCCGCGAGCTCCAAACTGCGGGCTTCGAGCATGGAAAAGAATTCCTCGTACTGCTCCGCGTTCGGAACCAGGCGGTCCCAGTAGCCCGCGGCGGAGCCCACGCGCATGAGCATGCCGGTGTTGAAGCGGAAAGCGCCCAGGGCCAGAGCCCGGTCGATGACGGCGGAAGCCTCGCAGAGGTTTTCCCGCGTGGGAGCGAACGTCACCTCCAAGGGCATCCCTGCCTCGCGCACGAAGCGGCAAGCGGCCTGCGCCGCGGACAAGGACGCGCCGGGACGCAGGCTCCGGTAGGCGCCGTCGGTCTCTCCGTCCAAGCTCACCTGGATGGAGCGTATGGGCAAAGCCGCGAGCCTGCGGGCGCTCTCAACCGTGAAGCGCTGTCCATTGGTCTCCACCTTGAGTTGGATGCCCGACTCGCCCAGCTTCTCGGCCACGTCGAAGAAATGCGGAGAGAGCAAGGGCTCCCCGCCGCAGAGCATGACATAGGGCACGCCGAACTCCGCGATATCCGCGGCCAGGCTCAGGGCCTCCTCGCGGCAGAGTTCTCCCGGCATGGCCTGCCCGGGACCCGAGTCCGTGCAGCAGTGCAGGCAGGCCAAGTCGCACTCGCGCGTGAGCTGCCAGGAGATCATGAGCGGCGCGTGCAAAAGGCTTATGTCCACGCGCTCACCCACAGGCCGATGGTGAAGAGCCCCGCGCCCACGACGTAGCAGAGCACGATGGAGCGCACGGCCGGCACGAAGCGCCGCGGCTCCTCATAAGTATCCCGCGCGGCCAGAGCGCTTTTGACCAGGAGCGGAAAAGCCAAAAGAGCGGCCAAGGCCGGGAAAGGAAAGAGCTTGAGCGCCACGCCGGCCGCGGGCACGCAGAGGCCGGCCGCGGCCAAGCCCGTGTAGAGCCGCACCCCGCCCTTGCGACCCAAGCGCACCACGAGATTGCGCTTGCCCACCAGCCGGTCCTGATGATAATCCGGGATCTCATTGACCACTGCCAGCGCCGCGATGAGCAGTCCCGGGACCAATGAGGCAAAGAGCGCGGGCCAGGAGAATCGTCCGGTCTGCAGATGGAGGCTGCCCAGCGTCATCCACGGCCCGTAGGAAAGAGCGATCATGGTCTCGCCCAAGCCGCGGTAGACCCAGCGCACGGGCGGGCCCACGTAGAATACCGCGGCCAATCCGCCCAAGAAGGCGTAGAGCAGGATGGGCCAGCCGCCTTCCCGCGCAAGCCAAAGCCCCACAGCCGCGGCCGCGGCAAAAGCCGCGATGCCCAGCCAGAGCACGGCATCCGAGATCGGAGCCTCGTCGGAGGGATTGAAGACCCGGTCCGTGCCCATGCGCGAGTCGAAATATTCGTTGAAGGCTTCCACCCCGACGACCGAGAGCAGGATGCCCATGAGCCCGAGCCAGAAGATGCCGGGCTTAAAGCTGTGCTCCACGCCGTAGGCCCAGGCCGCGCCCAGAAGATAGGGCAGGAGCCCCGCGTAGAGGAAGAACCGGTAGCGCACCAGGGTGAAGAATCTCAATTGAGCTCCACCCACTGATGGATGCGGCTGATCAGCGCGGGATCCTTCTCCAGGTCCGCGACGAATCGCGCGACCTCGGGACGGGTCCAGCCGCTCTGGAAAGCGCGCCAGACCTCGGGGAACGTCTGAGTGCGCAGGTCGCCGCACACGAAAGGCAGAGCATTGATGAGCTTGACCTTGCCGTTGGGCAGGATGATGAAGAGCGCGGCCGGGCTCTTGAGCCGGTACTTGAGTTCCTCGGTGAGCCCCATCTCGTGAAAGCAGACGCGCATGCGCCCCTTATGCTGCTCGGTCTTCTCGCGCAGGATGTTGAAATACGCGGCGTACTGCTGCTCGCTGGGAGCCAGGAGGTCCCAGGACTTCTGCGCATTGCCCGCGCGCAGGATGCGCCCGGTGTAGAAGCCGACCGCGCCCAGCTCGCAGGCCAGGTCCACGGCCGAGGCTATCTCGTGGGCATTGAAGCGCGTAGGCGAGAAATTGATCTCCACGGGCACGCAGGCCTCCCGGAGATTGAGGATGCCGGCCAGCGCGGACTCCCAGCGCCCGCGCACGCGCAGGCGGCCGTAGGACTCAGGCCCGGCGCCGTCCAAGCTCACCTGCACGGCCTGCACGCCGATGGCGGCCAGACGGCGGCAGGCCTCGCGATCGAGGAGATGCCCGTTGCTCTCGATCTTGAGCCCGATGCCGTTGGAAACGGCGTGCTCGGCGAGCTCCCAGAAATTGGGATGGGCAAGGGGTTCTCCGCCGGAGAAGCAGAGATAGGGGACCTGGGCCGAGACGATCTGTCGCAGGACGGCGAAGGCGTGTTCGTCGGAGAGTTCGTCCTTGAAGGCCTTTCCGGGGCCGGATTCCTCGATGCAGTGCAGGCAGGCGAGATTGCACTCGTTGGTGAGCTGCCAGGCGACGTAGAGGGGCGCGGAGAGTCCCGAGGAGGCGGACGCCGGCGCCTCGGGAGGAAGCGGCATGGAGGGTTACTCGACGAGGAGTCCCTGGGTTTTGAGCGAGCTCAGGAACTCTCGGACATCGGTCTCGAGGCTGGCCGAAGCGTCGCTGTAGCGGGTCTTGAGCCGCGCGGTCACCTGGGCCTCGTCGGCCGCGCCGGCGGCGATCTCGCGGACCACGGCCGCGCCGGTGGCGCTCAAGGTGAAGACCTTCTCGGAGCGGGTCTCGAAGAGCACCCCCCCGAACTTCTCTTCCCTGAATTTCACGAATTGGGCGAGCTTCATGACCCCATTTTACCGCTTCGGCCTCGCCCAGTCAACGCGCGTTCCGTACGTGTCCGTTCCGTAGCGAGGCCGAGCCACGCTATGCTCCGTCATTCCGGGCTTGACCCGGAACCCAGCAATGGAAGTTGTTTTTTGTGCGCCGCCCGCCGCGATGATTAGCACATTGAATGAAGGTTATGGATGGAAGCCGATCTTTCTATGCGGATGATGTGCGGGCTCGCGCAGTCCCGCCAAGGCATCGAAGAGCGTCATGATCTGCGCATCGTGCGCCGTGATGCGGCTTTCCAAGGCGCAAAGGTGTTCGGACAGCCGTTTGTGGCTTGCAAGGATGTCCCGCAGTCGTATGAATGCGCGCACGACTTGGACTCCTGCCGTCACGGCGATCGGTGTGTTCAAGACCGCGGCGAGCATGATGGCTCCATGTTCGGTGAATGCCAGTGGAGGTTTTCGCCGCCCTCCGCGTCCGCGATTCTTTGATGTTGCAAAATGCAACATCAAAGAATTGGTCTCGGCCGGGCTCAACTCGAACATGAAATCCGCAGGGAATCTAAGGATATTTCTTCTAGTCTGCTGATTGAGCCGCGTCGTCGTGACGCCGTATAATTCCGCAAGATCCCTGTCCAGCATCACGCGCTGTCCGCGGATGAGATAGATCTTCCGTTCGATAGGCGTTCCGTGTCGATCTTCTTGAGAAGCCATACCTTGTACTACGATCAAGGTTCCCAAAAAGTTCCCGCCCAGAACGCCAAGCCCGCGAAGAAGGTCCTGTCATTCCGGCGAAAGCCGGAATCCAGGAAAGGTAGTTGTTTTCCCATGCGTCGTGCGTCGAGTGATAAGGGTCCGCGGAGCCGCCTCGCCTCCCCGTTCGTCGAGTCCTTATCCTCGAACGATCGGTTCCGCGATCGTCCTGCGGACACCCCTTCGGACCATTATCCCTAGCCGCCCGTCGCGATAGCCTGCCGATCGATCATGCGATGGGCTAGACGGAACCATGTTCGCTTCATTTTGCTGCTTTTACCGAAGCCACAATCCGCTCGAAGAATTCCCACTTAGTTCGCGTGTCGTTTTCATGCCGTTTCGTGCTAATGTCATCCAAATACGCAGATGATTTCCCGACAGGGATAGTTTCTTGTGGTTGGAATGCGAATTTAAACTGAACATCAACATCCTTCTGATAAAAAATTGCGACCCCTACATACCAACCGACAATGTCCGTCTCAAGAACATCACCTTGGCAATCTTGCAATCCGTATGCAACCTTAACCCCGGCTGTCTCCCTGAAGCCTGCAAGTGAGGATATCCCAAAATTAGTCAACTCGACAGCCTCCTGCGCATCTTTGGGTGATCGAATCTTTCTGATTGCCTCGCGTTGCTCCCGTGCTAATTCCTGGCGGGAACTGCTACAAACGCCATCGGCATCACTGATTGCCTGTATAGAACGTTGCCAAACCTGTAGGCAGTACGGTGATTCCCCACAGGTTGCAGTTAACTTCGCGCCGGGAGGTACCCTTAAACTAAAGCCCCACTCTGAGGCCTTCAGTTCTTCCCATTTTTCCTGCGGGACACTAACTGCGTCGCTCGATAATATGACTGCTTGATAAGATTCATCTCTTCCCGTAATCGCTGCAGTTCGTTTTCTCGCCCAGGAATCAGTGGACAAGGCGAAGATGCTTAAAACAGAGATGGCAGTTATCAGTGTAGATTTAGCCATTGGTCCCCCTCGCTCGTGCGGCGGCGGCTATCCACGCTCCTGCCGAGCGCGCTATTGGCGTTTCCTCTGCCGCGGGTCAGAAGAAGCAGATGTTAGGGTACACAAACTCACATTCATGCCAGGTTCCCCAGTCGGAATAAATTGATTGGGGCAATTTCGCGAACCGACAACTCCTCGTCAACTGATCTCAAATAATCCCGCAAACACTTTCCTTTCTCATCAGCCGACATGCTCTCCACCGCGGATGGCTTGAACACCGAATTCTCGCAATTGTTGATGACGAGCTTGCTCAGTGGGATCTCCAACTCGCGATCAGGCAACTTGGCCACTTGGTCAAGTATCGGCTGTAACCGGAATCGACTTTTTCGCGGCATTGCAACTAAGACGGCCGTACCTTCGCCATGTGGCAGAATTGCCAACCCCATATGCGGCATAGGATAATCACGATCGATAACACGCCCGACATCATACAGTGGCGACCCAAACAGATCCTGCGTTGGCGACACCCCTGACACAACGGAAAAGTTCGCCGGTACTCTGAGGATTCTGGACACGAAAACTATTTCGTCGCTGAAAGTGCTGCGATGAGTCAATCGGCGAAGCTCGGTGTAATTCTCCCAAGATTCCTTCAATCCCAACCGCTGTCCATATCCCATTGGCACCAGGGATTCTTGATCAAACGCGATTCCTGCGGGGTTAAGTCCCATGATGCCACAGGCCCTCACGAAATCGCTATTTCTGGACGCTATAGCGTTCGATATGAATACCGCCTTGCGTTTCTTCCATAGTTCCATCGCTGCCGCCCGAAGCAAATGTTGATAGGCTTGCCTTGGCGACGACAGATCAATATCACGGAGCTGCGCGTAATCCACCTCTTTGAACAATTCGCGGTCGTGATTGGAGCAAAAACCTGAAAAAGTTGTGGCCTTGTTACGCCCTATCAACTCAAACCGCATGCTATCACCCGTCAAGGTCACCATAGAAACATGGTTATTTTCCGCCAAGGCGTCCAGGACAACGGAATTCTGAACGGAGTGGCCATCAACAGCTTTGCCACGGCAGGAAGAATCGCGCGCAAGACAATCGTTTCGGTAAATCTTGCGCAAACCGGCTAACAGCACGCTGGCCATGCGTGCCCCATCTCGACTTAATTCTATGCTCATAAAGTTGCCCTAACGCCACGATCCTGCCGAGCGCGCTACGGCAGACGCAAATGTCAGGTGCCTCCACCAGACGGCTGATTGCCGGTTGCAGTTGATGTCGCTGGCATCGGCCTGAGACGAAATACTTTGATCTCTTCCTCTGCTGGTACTCGGAATTCATTTCCCTCGAGGGATATGTTCTCGACCTTCAAATCATGGAAGCGAGCATCATTCTTTACCATAGCCGACCATGTGACTTTGAAAGGCAGGGAAAGGACCTTTTCTGTAGCGGGAGAGCCGCTGATGTCACCCGTAAGGGACTCAAAACCCGATAGCTGACGATTATAGAGGCGCATAAACCGCATGGTGCTTTTCCACAAATAATGCTGACCAGACTCCGTTCGCAGAAATTCCGGACTCGTAATCCAAAAGCCGCCGCTTCCTACTGGACTCCAGGTCGTGGAACTGACGCCACCGCCGACACTCTGGACCTTGGCCTGTTCTGATTTTGTCACGTCCTCAAAGAAGTCCTTGTAGTCGGCCTGAAGTTTTGCGGTGAGATTATCCCTCGCGACCAGACAAGATGTATCCCCCTGAGCAAAGAAGCGATCACGCGCCTTGGAAATTATTTTAGAGATGAATTCGTTTGTGAACTTCTCTTTGGTCAGGCGAAGGTAGGTCTCAAACTCCTTGAGGCTCTCGTAGGCGGTAAATCGCTGGTCGCCTTTAAGGCGAGCGAGAGCTGCGGTACGCAATACCTGATCATTGCATAAGAAGGCGATATTGACCTGCCTGCCTTCATCTGTCGCGAAATGATAAACAGTTTCGAGAATTAAGGCGTCACGAAAGCCCTTCTCCGAGTCAGGATTCTTGGCATCAGGCACAAACGGAGGGACTCTCCAAACAGCATCATAGGAGAGTCTCTTCCAGTCGATCTTCTCCACGGGAAACTCTAATATTGTGCCACGCTTCGCTCTTAGCCATTTCCCGAATTTCGCCACGACCTGCCGCTTCATCTTATCCGCATTGAGACGCGTCGAATGTTGTATGGCTGTTATTAATGAAATTTTCTTTAGATTATTCTCTGTCGCCTTGAACAGCTTGTAGCAGGAGGTATAGTGCTGAAAAAGCAGTTCTTCGCGAACAACTTCTGGAATATAAAGTTCAAAATCAAACTCTTTCGACATTGCGTCCCAAAACTGGTCAAATGCCGGATTCGCAACAGGAGCTTTGTCCTCAAACCAAAGGATGTTGGTGTCGCAAATGACTGCCTGCGGTAGAGGCTCGGCTTTAAGAATCTTTGACATATTGATTTGTGTGCCCAATTATATATTTATGTGCGAACGGAAAGTTGCTAGGACGATGATTTTTCAGCAAAGACTGCGGGAACGGGCGGTATAGCATGAAGGGGGCGGGCTACGGCGACGGGCGGCGGGGGATAAGGGGTCGCGGGGTGTCCGCAGGACGATCGCGCGCACCGATCGTCCGAGGATAAAGCCTCGACGAACGGGGAGGCGAGGCGGCCCCGCGGACCCTTATCGCCCGACGGACGGCGCACGAAAAAACAACAACCATTGCTGGGTTCCGGCTTTCGCCGGAATGACGAACATAAAAACGCGGGATGACGGCTATTGGGTCAAGCCCGGAATGACGGCTTTTGGGGGAAGACTTAATCCAAATAGAGGTCGCGGCCGAGCTTTTCTAACGCCTTGATTTGCCGGCGGGCTTTCCAGGCTTGGTACATGTTGAAGATGAAGAGGCCTGTGCCAACGGCGGCCAGGGACCAGAAGAGGAACTGGGAGGTCGTGATCGCGGAGAGCAGGCCTAGGGAGCCGAAGGCGAAGCCTGAAACCCAGACCCGCCGGGAGCCTGGGCCGAAGCGAGGCCCCTCGGGCTTCTGCGGAGAAACATTCGAATCCTGAGCAAGAAGCCCGGAAACCGCAGAATTGACCGCGGCCGCGTAGCCCGAGAAGTCGCTCTTCAGGTCCTTCGCCGTGATCTGGTAGCTGATGTCCGGCTGGACTCCGAGGTTCTCGATGGGCCGGCCGTCGGCGCGCTCGGCCAAGGTCCAGGTGTAGTTGAGTCCCGCGATGCCGAGCTGGTTGGGGAACTCGATGCTCTTGACCCCTCCGCCCGCGCCCGAGGTGCGCACCCCGAAGATCTTGGCGCGCTTGTTGTCCTGCATGATCGCCGGGAAGAAGTCCGCGCAGGAGAAGTCCAATTCGTTGATGAGCACGAGGATGGGCTTGGTGTAGCGCGCCTTGGGCTGGGGCTGGATCTTATCCACGCCCAAAAGATGCACGAGCCCCGTCATCCGGCGCCCGGCCTTGAGCTCGGAGAGTATGAACTTCGCATAGCCCACCACCGCGGAGAGGCCGTCGCCCCCTTCGGGCTGGAGCGCGCCCAGTTCCTCGCCCATCTCCTCGGCCAGGGCCTTGCGCTGGGCCTGCTGAGCCGCGCGCTGAAGGAGCTCCGCGGCCCAGGCCGCGTCGCTCTCGTCGATGCTGATGCGGTGCTTCGGGACCGAGAGCGGACGGTCGGTCAAGGTCGTAAGCAGGTTGTACATGTAGAAGAGGCTGCCGCCGGGATTGTCCACCTGGTCGATGACCAAAGCGTCGGTATGCTTCTCATACTGGGCCATCAGATTGGCGAAGAAGGCCACGGAATCCGACTCTCCCATGTAGCTGGGGATGCGGATGTAGCCGATCTTCTGGCCTTGCTCGTTCTTATAGATGTAGGCGTCGAAAGGGACCTCCGCGGCGGCCTCTTCCGGCAGCTGCCAGAGCAAGGTCCCCAGCCTGGGAACGAAGCTCTTCTTGGCGCCGATGCGGAAGCTCCCGCCTGATCCTTGCCCGTCTTCCTCGGCCTCTTCGGCGAATATGCGCGCATGAGGATGCGCCATGTACGGGATGAGCCGATGCAGGCTCTCGCGCAAAGACTCGCGCCAGCTCCGGCCCGCGCCCCGATGGTCCTGGCCCGCGGAATCCGTGCCCAAGCCCGCGTCGCGCATGGGGATATCCATGGGGACCTGTTCGGGGGAGTACGTCCACTGAAGCATGGCTTCCCGCACGACCCCGTCCTGGCCGCGGACCCTCAGGGACACCGGTCCCTGCGGCACCGCGTCGCCCGTGGATCGGCGGCGGCGGGTCAAGCTCATCTCGGAAAGGCGGGCGTCGGTCGTCGGGACGTTCGCGGAACGGGTCAAGGCCGCGGCCGCATCGGCCACGGGCTTCCCGTCGAACTGCACGACCTCGTCGCCATCCTGGAACGGGAACTTCGACTCCGGCAGAGCCTTGCGGTCGATATCGGCCAGATAATATTTCCCGCCCGCGCCGAGGATCATGAACGGCAGGGTCGCTTTCTCCGTGGAATAGAACTCGATGCCCACATGATAGTCCCGCGTGGCATAGACGAAGTCCGCCAGGATGTCCTGGAATTCCTGCTGCTTTATCCCGGGCTTGGCCAGGATGCGGGCGCGGGCCTTCTGGTATTCGGCCTTGAAATCCACGCCCATGTGCGACTGCTTCCACTCGATGGGCTCATAGTGCTCGGTGTAGAGCGCGGCCACGAAGTCGAGCATCTTGAGCATCTTCTGCTGGACGATCTTGGGGTCGAGAGTCCCCTGCGTCACCGGGGAAGCGGAGAGCTTCGCGCCGGAGAATTGGGAGGAAGCGAACCGGCCCGGCTTGTACGCGGAGACAAGCGCCTCATCTCCGTCCGCGCCGCGCGCGGTCTCGCCGGTGAGCAGCCGGAGGATGCGTCCGCCCAAGCCGTGCGCGGACTCCGTGCCCGCCTTCGAGGCCGGGCCGGCGGAGTTCAGCAGAGAGCGCAGGCCCTTGGAGACCTTCTGAAGACGGCTGGAAACGCGGCGCAAGGAAGAAGATTTCGGCTGTTCAACGGCCTGGACCGCCGGGAGAATTGCCTCTTCCGCAAAAGACTGCGGCACGAGCAGCCGGCGTCCCTGCTCTTCCTGGAAGGATTCGACGGATATCTGCGAGTGGACATCGGGCAGCTGCAGGAGCGGGAGCTCGACGGAAGCCATGCCGGGCTGGAGGAGGATGTTTTCCGAGGGGACGACGGACACGGGAGCCGCGGAGAACGCATGCGGCGCCGAAGCGCCCTGCGAAAACGTCTGCGCAAACGCTCCGCTCACGGGATCGAGCGCCAGGATCAACGCCAGTATCGTCCGCATAAGAGCCTCCAATGATTCTTTGCCGGCAGCGGCTGATTGGAGTTTTAACACAAAACAACGAAAATGACTTGGGTCCAGAGGACTACGGGAACATAGGCGGAAGGCCCAGGAAGAACGAAGGACTTTATGCGGAAGGAAGGGTGAACTCGAATCGGGTGCCGCGGCCTTCCTCGCTCTGGACCCAGATGCGGCCGCCTTGGAGTTCGACGAGCCGCTTGGAAAGCTCGAGCCCGATGCCCATGCCGTCGGGATTCTCCTGCGGGGCATGCGCCTGGCAGTAGCGCTGGAAGATGCGGCTGTGCGCGGACAAGGGAATGCCGACGCCCGTGTCCTGCACGCAGAACCAGACCCACTCCCCCTGGGGCCGGGCGCGCAGGCTCACGCGTCCGCCGGAGAGAGTGAACTTGAGCGCGTTCGAAAGCAGATTGTCGAAGACTTGGCGCAGGCGGCGCGGATCCGCGCGCACGGAAAAATCCCCCTTCTCCAGACAGTCCGCGGCCAGGGCCACGCCCTTGCCTTCGGCCCGCAAGGAATGGGTCTCCACGACGCCGTCGAGGAATGCCGGAACGGAAACGTCCTCGGGCTGCACCCGCAGGCGGTGATGCGCGAGCCGGACCATGTCGAGCACGTCCTCGGACAGGCCCTGCAGCTGCTTGGCGCTCGCGAAGACCGCCGAGAGGCCCCGCCGCACGCGCGGAGAAAAGCCCTCAGTCTCGGCCTTGTCGAGCAGGAAGCCGGTATAGCCCGAGATGATGGTCAGGGGATTGCGCAGTTCATGGGTAAGGTCCGCCAGAGAGCTCGACCACTGCTCGTCGCGCTCCCGGAGTCCGGAGGCCGCGGCCTCCAGACGCGCCTTGGCCTCGCGGAGATTCTTCTGCAGCCTGCGGTGCACCACGGCGCGCGACACGGCCGCGCGCAGAAGAGCGTAGCCGCAGGGCTTGACCAGGAAATCAAAGGCTCCGGCGCGCAGGGAGCGGGACGCGGCCTCTTCGGTGTTCGAAGCGGTCAGGACGATGGCCACGGCCTCGGGGTCCCTCTCCTGCACCGCGCGAAGGACTTCAAGCCCGTCCATGTCCGGCAGGCTGAGATCGATGAGAAGGACCGGAAGGTCTCCCGGCTCTTCGCGGAGCATTTCCAGGGCTTCGTTGCCCGTGGAAGCGGTCAAAAAGCGATAGTCTTCGTCCGCGAGAGCGGCCTCGACGAGAGCTCGGTGCTCGGGCCCGTCCTCGACCAGCAAAACGGCCGGCTTCGCGACGTCGGCGTCCATGTTTCTGATTTTACCATTTGCTTTCGATGTTTGCAATGGGATCTGAGTCTTAGGACCCATGTCGTTTAGCGGCTGAATAATATAAAGTCGCGGAAACGGAGAACGAACATGAGCGACATGGCCCTGCCCGCAGAGAACGTCCCGTCGGACAAGCATCCCATCGGACTCTACGTACTTTTCTTCACGGAAATGTGGGAGCGCTTCGCCTACTACGGCATGCGCGCGCTTTTGATCTATTACATGACCAAGTGCATCTTCCTGCCCGAGACCGCGCCCTCGGTGCTGGGCTACGAACCCTTCCGCCGCGGCCTTGAGTGGTTCTTCGGGCATCCCTTCACGATCCAGGAGCTCTCCTCCCAGACCTACGGCCTCTACACGGGCCTGGTCTATCTCACGCCCTTCTTCGGCGGCATCATCGCGGACCGCTGGATCGGCCAGAGAAAGGCCGTGTTCATCGGCGGCTTCCTCATGGCCGTCGCCGAGTTCATGCTCATGTCCAAGGCCCTTTTCTTCCCGGCCCTGCTCCTGCTCATCTTCGGCAACGGCTTCTTCAAGCCCAACATCTCCACGCAGGTTGGAAACCTCTACAAGGCCGGAGACCATCGCAGAGACCGCGCCTTCAGCATCTTCTACGTGGGGATCAACGTGGGCGCGTTCTTCTCCCCCTTCCTCTGCGGCACCGTGGGAGAAGTCTACGGCTGGCACTACGGCTTCGGCGTGGCCGGGCTGGGCATGCTCCTGGGCCTGGTCGTCTATCTCTGGGGGCAGAAATACCTGGCGCCCGACAACGTCATGCGGCGCGCCTCAGCCTCGGCCGCGGCGGACCAGGCGCCCGCCCAGCCGCTGACCGCGGATGAGTGGAAGAAGATCGGCGCATTGGTCGTGCTCTGCATCCTCAACATCGTGTTCTGGAGCGTCTACGAACAGCAGGGAAACACCCTGGCCCTCTGGGTGGACTCGAACACGAACCGGGACCTTTTCGGCTGGACCATGCCCGCCACCTGGTACCAGGCCTTCAACCCGGCCTTCATCTTCCTGCTCACGCCCCTGATCCTCGCGATCTGGAAATGGCAGGACAAGCGCAAGAAGGAGCCCTCGAGCATCGCGAAGATGGCGATCGGCTGCCTGGTGCTCGGGCTGTCCTTCCTGATCCTGCTCCCGGCCTCGAGGGTCGTGGCGGCCGGAGGAAAAGCGAGCATGCTGCCCCTGACCCTCTGCACGCTCTGCTTCACCATCGGAGAGCTCTATCTCTCGCCCGTGGGGCTCTCGCTGGTGACCAAGCTGGCGCCCCCGCGCCTGGTCTCCATGCTCATGGGGATGTGGTTCCTCTCGAGCTTCTTCGGCAACCTCCTCTGCGGCTTCCTCGGCGCCTACTGGGAGAAGATGCCGCATGAGAGCTTCTTCATCATGCTCTGCATCCTGGCCTGCAGCGCGGGACTCTGCATGTTCGCGCTCATCAAGCCCCTCAAGCACGCCATCGGCCACGGCCACGAAGAGACCGTCGACGTCTGATCCGGATTTCCCGGTCCTCTATGCGTAGCTCAGGGAAATCCGGAGCAACGCGTCAACAAGGATCCGTCGATCCCTATATCGACCTCCGCAAGGCCCATCCCCTGATAGGTCTTGCGGTACTTGGCCGAAGAACGTCTCTATGCCAGACTATGGCGATGATCCGCCGCAATCTCCTCCCGATGTCCCTCGCCGCGCTGCTGCTTTCGCTCGGACTGCGCGCGTCGGCGCTCGGCCAGCAAATCGTCGCGGCTCCCATCTCCGTCCCGGTCGCGATCATGCCCGCGGCCGTCGCGGCACCGGTCCCGGTCCCGGCCTGCGCGATGCCGGACGCGCAGGCGGCGCCGCTCAACATTCTGCTCATGGGCCCGCCAGGCTCGGGAAAGAGCACCTTCGGGAAGCTGCTGGAAAAGGATTTCGGGATGCCGCACATCTCCGTCGGAGCGCTCCTGCGCGAGAAGGCCGAGACCGATCCCGCGCTGGCCGAGAAGATGGCCAAGGGCGAACTCGTGGATTCCGCGCTCGTGCTCTCAATCGTGACTCAGCGCCTGGCCCTCAGGGACGTTCAGGAACACGGCGTGATCCTCGACGGTTTCCCCCGCCGGATGGAGGAAGCCTCGGCGCTCAAGCGCTGGAGCAAGGAGAACCGCGGCATGGACGCCATGATCGTGCTGAAGGTCTCCGAGCAGGAACTCCTGCGCCGCATCCGCGAACGCGGACGGCCCGACGACACGGAAGAGACCTTCAAGCGCCGCATGAGCATCTACAAGGAACAGACTCTGCCCGCGATGGAACGCCTGCGAAACATGGTCCGTGAATTAGACCTGACGGCAGACTCAGGCTCGATAGAGGAGAACTACGCCAAGCTCCGGGACGCGGTCGAAGGACTGCGGGCGGGCGCTACTCCGAAGGCAGACGCAGCCCCCCGGGCCGCCCCTCGTTGAGCTTAAAGCCCTTGAGAAAGGCCTTCCACAGGTCCAATCCCTTGGGTTTCTCCGTATACATGAGCGAAGGGCTCTGGAAGCGCAGGACCCAGAAACCCTCGCGTACCTTCTTGATCAGCACGATCTCCTCATAGATCCATTCCTTTCGGTCCATGCCGTCGTCTCCGCCCACGGAGAACTCGTAGTTCCGGATGAAGCGGTCGGCCCGGCGCCCGGCGATCTCTACGGCCTGGGACGGCTCCGGCGTCTTCATGGAGGAAAGGAACTTCAAGAACTCCTGGGGCGTCTTATATGGAGAGCCCGCGACCCCGTGGCGGACGACCGAGATGCTTCGCCGGCCGTCCGAATAGCGCACGCCTCCGTCGGAAGAGGGCTTCGCGAGCCAGCCCTGCGGCGGCGCGCAGGAGAACAGCTTCGAAAGATCGGACTTCTCAACGGACATAGCCTTGCCCTCCTTGGCAAAAGAATCCGGCGCGGCCCCCCCGAGCATGAGCAGGCCGGCGCAGAATAAGCTCGTCTTGAATCGTGTTCGCATGTTCATCGACTCCTCCTGCTACTCCTTGGGGATTTCACCATATTTCTTGATGAACTCCGCCCAATATTCCGGATGCTTCTTGGCGGATTCCCGCGCGCGGGCCCAGAACTCCGGCGTAGAGAGCTGTCCCGGCGTGCGCTCGGACTTGGGCAGGGGATGCGCGCGCAGGGAATCCTCCAGGGCCTTTTGGTCCCGGGCCCGCTCCTCCTCCAACACGCGAAAGCCCTCCAGTTCCGAAGCCTTCTTGAAAGCCTCCAGCTTCGCACGGCCCTTGGCAGACTCCAGCAGCCGTATGGATTTGCGCATGCCGGCGGCATCCTTCTCATACGCCTCCAGTTCAGAAGGGCCTCTCCGAGACCGACCCTGGGTCTGGGAACGCAATTCAGAGGTCTGCTCCGACAAGCCTTCCTGCCGGGACATGATGTCGAGCGCCAGCATCAGCCTGGGGATATCCGTCTTGAGCAGGCCGCGCATCTCCTCGACTTGCTCCGCGACGACCTTCAGCCGCTGGGAATAGGCGGACACAGGATCCTTCATCTCGTCCGGGACCAGCTTCACGACATAGGACGACCACGATCGCATCTCCTCCCAAAAAAGATCCGGGTCCGCGGCAAGCTCGGAAGCCTCCTCGGAGTAATCGCTCGCCTTCCCGTAGTTCAGGCGCGCGGCCACGAGATAGCCGGTCTGCCGCGCGCGCTGTTCATCCAGGAAAGCCGCGTAGAATATGTCCAACTGCTCCGAGGAAAGCCTCTGGAACACGGCCTTGTTGACCATATGCCGGAACTCATGGGACATGTTCGCTGCCAGAAAATCCCGGGCGGCGTCATGATCATTAAAATCCATGATCATCCGATTGAACTCATATTTCGGGTCATCGGAATACCAGGCCATGCCGCGCGTACCGCGCAGCCCCTCCCGACCGTCCTTGTAAACGATCGTCGAGCCCGGAAAATCCTGGGGATGCACGAAGACCTTCCTTCCTGATCGGCCGTACTCCTGCACGAGCTTGCGCAGGACCTCGCGGCCCTCGGGAGTCTCCTGCATGCGCGAGAGCGCCTTCCTGGCGAAGAGTTCAGCCGGGTCCGGCTCAGCCAAAGGATTCCAGCGGGCCAGCCGGTCCCGCCAGCTTTCCTCCTCCTCCGGGACCCGCCGGAAGACCACGACCTTATTGATCTGCTCCCAGGATAAAGCCTGGTCCGGAACAGAAGGCTCCTTGCGATGCTCCTGGGGATCCCATGCCTTTAAAACCGCGTTCGACCGCGCAGGGATCCGCGCGCCGGCCATGCCCGCTTGCGCGGACTCATAGGCCGGAAAGCCTAACGCGGCCGCATGATCTGCGGCGCTGGCGGACATCGCGCGGCCCTGCGACGACTCGATGCCGCGTCGCGCGCCGGGAAACCCCTGATCGCCCTTTGAACTCTCGTAATACCCGAAGCGCACCCGACCGCGCAGATGCTCCGCGAGCGCGGCGGTGCGCTGCCCGTCGAGCCCGAGCTCGCGGCAGAAGTTTCGGACCCGCGCCTCGAAGTCCTCGACGGACTCCTCTTGCGGGCGTCCCCCTATCAGCCCCTGGGCCGCATGCCGGGAATCCTCGAAGCCCGCGGGCGCAGGCGGCAGCTGCGCGTCCTTGAGCATCGCCTCGGAAAGGATCTGCGGATAATCCTGGCCGGAGCCCGCCCTCCCCTGCACAGGCGCCGCGGAGATGAACAAGACTGCCGCGAGAAAGAGGGCCTTCATCTTTCCAAAAGCTCCTTCCCATATTTCCGGATGAATTCCTTCCAATACTCCGGGTGATCCTTCTGCGACCGGCGCACCTTCTCCCAGAATTCCGGCCAAGCCAGCATCCCAGGCCTATTCGGCGAAGGCGGCAGGGGTTTCTCCAGCATCAGCTTCTTGAGCGCTTCCTGATCCCGGTTGAAATCGCGCTCCTGCTCCTTGAAAAACCGGGAATCCCCTGCCGCCGTCAGACGCTCGCGCAGCCATTGCGCATCCGCGGAAGCGACCCATTCCGCCTGGGAACGGACATCCTCCAGCTGGCCCTGATATCTTTCCTTCCAGCGCGGATAGATCCGCCGCTCCGATTCGACATTCGCGCGCAATTCCGCCAAAGCCGGCTCCAAGCCTTCCTGTTTCCCCAGGATATCCATGGCCGCCAAAACCTTCGGATGAATCTTATCCAAGATCGTTTGCACCTCGGATATGCGTTCCCTCAGCAGCCGCCCATGCCGCTGCAAAGCCGCCGCGGGCTCGAGGAATTCCGGCTCCGTCAGCGATTGCGGATAGCCCTCTTTCTGAAGATCTTCCCAATAGCGATCAGGGTCTTGCACGACCTTTTCCGCGTCCTCCCAGTCGCAATCGCGCCTGCCGTCATTGAGCCGCACGGCCACGAGATAGCCGGTCTGCCGCGCTCTTTTCTCGTTCATGAACGCGGCTCTGAGAACCACCTCGAAATCCGGGGCTTCCCGCACGACTTGAGCCTTGGCCGCAAGATGCCGGAATTCATGCGCCGTATTCGCGGCGAACATCCGCCGCGCCAAGCCGCGATCCTTCATCTCCATGAATTTCCGGCTGAATTCGTATTCCGGAGGGCCGTCGTCCGGCCAGCCCGCGTTCCCGAAAAGTCCATTCATCTGCTCCACGCCATTGACGACCATTATGGCCGTGCTCTGGAAATCCCTCCCTCGAACCGAGGCCCGGACCTTGCGCGCGGAAAGCTCCTGGATGAGCTGCCGAAGAACCTCCTCCCCCTCGGGAGTGCTCTTCATCAGGTCGATCGACTCTCGGATGAATCGCCGTTCCTTCCATTGCGGCTTATCCAGGCTCGGGATGAACTCCGCGAGCCGATACTGAAGGCGCTCCCATCTGCCTGATGGGGCATTTTCCAGATCCAGCACGGAATCGATCCGCTCCCAGGTCAAGGCTCCGGCCGGAGGGACCGGAGAAGCCGAGCCGCGGCGGGAGACCTCCGGCCGATCCAGAGCGTTCGCCGCCTGTTTCGGCGCGGCATCTCCTGCCAAAGGGAAAACATCTTCGACGGGCAGACCCAGCGCCTTCGCAATCGCGGCAGCGTTCTCCCAAACCTGCTTGTCGGTCTCTGCCGGGATCGCGGCGCGCAGGCCCGCGTCAGGATTCCCGTTCGAACGGGCCTCCCCGAAAGCCTCTTTGATCAAAGCCTCGATCTGCCCCTCATCGAAGCCCAGTCCCCTGAAAAAAGCGCGGACATCCTCATAGAACATGCCCCCCTTGTCTCCGGAGGCACTCCGTTCCTTGAGCGTCTCGGCATCCGCCCAAGCCTTCGCGCAGTCCTGAGAATCCGGGCGGAGGGCCGGAGCCTGCGCATGCTCCATCAGCGCGGAAAAGATCCCCTTGCGGCACTCGGCGGAGATGCCTTGCCTTGAACGGGATTGTTTATCGCGCGAAGCCGGTATTTCCGCCGAGGAAGGAAAAGCAAGAAGCAGCAGCGGGAACGCTGCTGCAAGGACGCGGCGGCGCACGGAGGGAACGGAGACCGGGGGCATGGGGGGTCGCTCTCCTATGAGGAAGTGTAAGTCCTCTTCCTCATATCCGCAAGGGTCTATTGGACACTTGAAATTTCGGGAGAGGTCCTGCACACTATCGCCATGAGAAGCCTCGGGCTTCTGCCGTTGTTTTTTTGCGCCCTCTGCGCGCAGGCCGCGGAGCTTCCGCGGCTGAGCGCGCTGCAGAGTCCCCAGATCGATGCCGCCATCCAGGACGCCGTGCGCGGAAAGTCCAAGATGTCCGCGCGCATCGAAGCCGTGAGCGCGCTGTTTTTGGGAACGCCTTACGTGCTCGGCGCGCTCGGCGAAGGCACGTATGGACAATTCGACCGCGACCCGCTCATCCGGTTCGATGCCGTGGACTGCACGACCTTCGTGGAGACCGTCATGGCCCTGGCCTTGGCCGACGGCCTCTCGCAGGGCGCGAAAATGCTCAACCGCATCCGCTACAAGAACGGCAATATCCGCTATGTCCAGCGCAGGCATTTCACGGAAGCGGACTGGATCCCGGGCAATATCGCCGAGGGCTTCCTGCGCGACGTGACCCGCGAACTCTCCGGAGGAGCCGCGCGCACCGCGCGCAAGCTCGTCAAAAAAGAGGCTTGGTATGCGCGCAAGACAGCCTCGGACCTTTCGGGATTATCGGAAAGCGAGAAACAGGCACAGCTCAAGCGGCTGCAAAGCCTCGGTCGAGGCCTGCCGGACGAAGAAGCCGAGCTCCCCTATCTCCCGATAGAGAACCTCGCCGAAGCCCTGCCCCGCATCCCTTCCGGGACCATCGCCAGCCTCGTGCGGGAAGACCAGCCGGACATGCCCACCATGGTCTCCCATCAGCTCTTCATCATCGACGGCCCCGACGGGAAGGTGGTGCGCCACGCCGCCGCGAAGCGCGGCGTGGAGGACGTCCCGGCCCTGGAATACTTCCAGCGCTACGCGGACTCGAAGTGGAAGCTGCTGGGCCTTAATCTCGTCGAGGTAGTCGCCCGCTAACGGCCGCGGATGCGGTCGGAAAGAAGGGCGCCCAGTCCCGCCGCGAAATCCACGGCTACCCGCATGTTCAGCTTGCTATGCCCCTGCTCCCGAGGCCGGAACACATAGCCCACCTCGCCTACGCGCGCATCCGCGGGCAGGTTCTGCAGAAGGTCCATGAGGATCTTGAATCCCTTCGGCCGCAAGCGGCCGACCGCGCGCTCATAGGCTTGGCGCTCGACCAGGAAGAAGCCGCTCATCAGGTCGCTGCAGCCGCGCCGCAAAAGCGCGCCGCAGGAGCCGTTGGCCATGCGGCTGATCAGTCGCCGCGCGCGGTTCCAACCCTCGATGCCGCCGCCCTGGGCATGCCGCGAACCCACCACGAGCTGAAGCCCCTGCGCGCGCGCGCATTCGAGCATCACGGGCAGCTTGCTCTCGTCGTGCTGAAGGTCCGCGTCCAGCACGGCCATATAGCGGCCCTTGGCCATGCTGAAAGCCTCCGCTACCGCGGGATAAAGTCCGCGGTCGCGGGTCCTGCGCAGGCAGCGGACCTCGGGGTGCTTCCTTGAAAGCTCCTCAGCCACGCGCCACGTCCCGTCCGGAGAATCATCATCGGCCACGATGATCTCATGCGGGATGCCGCTCAAGCATGAGAGGATGCGTCCGACCAGCACCGGGACGTTCTCAGCCTCATTGTAGGTCGGTATCACGACGCTCAAGATGCAATCAGCCATGGGGACGCACCTCCCAAGTGAAATACGGCGCACGAACGCACTCCTCGCAGTAGCGCGCGGAGAACTCGATGGAAGAGTCGCAGTCCTCCGTGCGCGTCTCGCTGTTCCTGAGGAACGC
Source organism: Elusimicrobiota bacterium (assembly GCA_041661185.1). Classification (GTDB taxonomy): domain Bacteria; phylum Elusimicrobiota; class Elusimicrobia; order UBA1565; family UBA1565; genus JBAZUV01. Next base: position 51,477 of record JBAZUV010000006.1, on the reverse strand, counting down.
CAGGGGCAAGCCGATGAAGCTGGTCGGCTCCGCGCTGCAGGCCTTCGAACGCCTCCACTCCGGCAGAAGCGCCTGCTTGGGCAGGAAATCCCAGGAATTCTCGGCGCGCCAGCCCACGCGTAGCCGAACGGGCCTGCGCTCCGCGCCGAGGAAGAGCTCCCTCACCGAGAACCCGCAGACCAAAAAACCGCCGCAAAGGGCCAACGCGGCCCAACGGCGGCGATGCAGGGCGCGCGGCAGCAGGACCGCCGACGCCGCGAGCACGATAAAAGAGAAGAGGATGTAGTAGCGGATCGAGCTCGTCATGCGCAGCAGCATGAAGACCGCGGCATAGGCCAGAGGCCAGAGCAGGAGGAATCGCGCATACACGCCCCCCCCTTGAACCGCGGGATCCGCATCGGCCTTCGAAGGACAGGCCGCGCGGACCGAAGCCGTGAAAAGGACGCACAGAAGCGCCGCGGCCCAAGCATAAAGGATCACGGACAGGAGCAGAGGCGGATCCCAGGACGAGAGCCTTCGGAGCACGGCCACGCCGGAACCGATCGCGACCATGGCCGGAGCATGGAAAGCCGCGCAGACCGCCGCGCTCAGGAACACGGCCGCGCGGAAAAAAGCCTTTGCCCGAAGAGTCGCGCTTGCCCGCGCTCGCTCGATGAGCGCTTCCGCCATGGGCCCGCAGGCCTGCTGAATTCCGGCCAAGATGAAAGGAAGGAAGACCGCGGCCGCCAGCAGCGTCGCCCGATGCTCCTGCCAGAAGGCCTCGCTCACGCGCGGCTTGGACAGATAAACGATCGCGGACTGCAGGATCGCCCAAGCGCTCGCGCTCAAGAGCCCCGCGAAGCGCTTCTCCTCAAGGAGCGCGACGCCCATGAGCGCCGCGACGCCCAGCGAGAGCGGGACCGAGATGAAGATGAAATGATTGAGCACCCCGATCTGGCAGAGCGCCAGGAAGCCGGCCGCGCGCAGGAAAGAGGTGCGCCCGTCTTCGAGCATTCGCCAAAGGAGCGGAAAAAGCAGGGCCAAGAGCAAGGGCTGCAGAGCATAGACCTCCCATGCCACGCGGCCCTTGAGCAGGAAGAGCGGCGAAGCCAGGAGCAGGCCGGTCCATGCCAAGGCCGCGGAAGGGCCGAAGCTCTTCCAGAGATGCCGGGCCATGAGCGCGACCGCCGCGGCATTGAAGAGCGTGCCCGGAAGCCGGAGCGCGAACACGTCGGCCCGCATCCACGAGAAAACGCGCGCAAGCAGCCAGCCGTAGAGAGGACCCGTATAGGCGTTCATCTCGTGCGGACTCACGAGCCCATGCGCAAGCAGCCGCTTGGCATAGATCCCGACCCAGGCCTCATCGCCGTGGAGCCCGGGGAAATCCGCCAGGCGCGAGAAAGAGATGAGAGCGAAGAGCGCGCAGCCCGCGGCCGTGCACGCGAGCGCCGCCTTCCGGCTCATGGGCGCGAGTCTATGCGCAAGGGTCTTGCGCTGCGTTTGTATCGCAGCTGAAGGACTTGGGCGACCACGGAGACCGCGATCTCTCCAGGGGATTTCCCGCCGAGGTCCAAGCCGATGGGAGAGTGCACGCGGCCGTCCTTCTCGGGATGCAGGCCTTGTCGGTTGAGGCGCCTGAAGATCTCGGGGACCTTGCTGCGGCTGCCGATCATCCCGATATACGCCGCCTGGGTCTTGAGCGCCGCGGCCAGACATTCCTGGTCCAGCTCATGGCCGCGCGTGACGATGACCACGTAGCTGCGCTCATCGGGCTTCAAAGTCTTCACGGCCTTGTCCGGCCGCTCCACGAGCACGCGCGCGGCCCGAGGGAAGCGCTCGCGGGAAGCGAACTCCGCGCGCTCATCGGCCGCCTCGCAGGGGATGCCGGCCGCGGCCGCGACTTCCGCGATCTTCTGGCCCACATGCCCGGCGCCCAGGATGAGCAGCCTCAGCTTGCAGACGTTCACGTCGATATAGACCTCGACCTCCCCCATGCAGAGCATGCCGATGCCCTCGGGCTTGAGATCGTAGACGGCCTTGCGGCTCTTTCCTTCCTTGAGCGCGGCCAGGGCATCCTTCATGCAAAGAGATTCCAGCGTCCCGCCGCCCACGGTCCCGGCCCAAGCCCCGTCGGGATATACGATCATGCGCGCGCCGCCCTCGCGCGGAGTGCTGCCCTGCGCCGAGATCACGGTGAGCATCGCGGCCGAGGCCCCGGACTCGATGGCCTCCGCGAAAAGCCGGACAACGTCCTTTTCTTCCTTCATCGCGCCATCAGCGTATCAATTTGATTTTATAGAATCGAGCCGCGTGACCTTCTTCTTGACCGGACCCATCGATTCCGGGAAGACCTCTTTCCTGCGCGCACTCATCCCTCTGCTCCTCGGCTTGGATGTGGACGTGCGCGGCGTCCTTTCGCCCGCGCGGAGCGGCGCGCGAGGGAAGCTCCGCTACGACGTGCAGAGCGTGCGCGGCGGCCCCAAGCGGCTGCTCCTGCGCCGAACGCCGCAGGGCCCGGCGACAAACCCCTCGGGCTTCGCCTTCGGCCGCAGACTGCTGGCGAAAGCCGCGGACGCGCAGTTCGCCGTCGTCGATGAGTACGGCCCTCTCGAACTCTCCGGGAGAGGCTTCCATAAAGCGACGCTCGCATTGGTGCGGAAGAAGACGCTCGACGTGCTCATCGTCGTGCGCGAAGGACTCGCCGCTGAAGCTGCCCGCAGTCTCCGTGTCCGAAGACCGGTTATGCTCGACCTGGGTGAAGCAGGAGGCCGGGACAAGGCCGCTGCGAAGATCGTGGGACATCTCCTCGCCGCGAGAGCGCGCCAAGAGCACGATAAGCGCTGCAAGAGACTATGCGCGGCCTGATCCTCGAAGGACTCCGATTCAAGCATCCGCATGGGGATTGGACCCCTGCGCGCATGGACGCCGAGATCGCTCCCGGCGAATGCGCGGCGTTCACCGGCGGCAACGGCTGCGGCAAGAGCACGCTCATCGCCGTGCTCGCCGGACTCGCGCCGCGCTTCATCCCCGGCGTCCTGGAGGGCCGCGCGCTCTGGAACGGCGTCCCGGTCCAAGACCTTGCCCAGCCGCCGGCCTGCGTGCTCCAGGACCCGGACTCTCAGCTCCTCTGCGAGACCGTGAGCCAGGAGCTCTCCTTCTTCCTCGCGCACGCCGAGCGCGAACCTTCAGGGAAGCGTCCGAGCCTCCTGCGCCCGGACTCCGATCCTCGTCCGGGATCGCGGATATCAGAGGCAAAGACCGCCGCCCGCGCCATGGGCCTCCGGGATCTGCTGGACCGGCGCGTCCACCATCTCTCCGCCGGAGAGAAGCAGCGCTTCCTCCTTGCCTGCGCCCTGGCCTTCGCGGACCAGGACCTCATCCTCCTCGACGAGCCGGCGGACTTCCTGGACTCGGAGGGCCGCCGGCTGCTTCGCGGGATATTGGCCGAGCGCAAGCGCGCGGGCAGCGTGGTGATATTGACCGGCCATTCCTTCACGGGCCTTGAGGACCTCATCGACAAGACGATCCCTCTTTCAGCGCCCAGCACGGCAAGCCGCAAGTCCCTCCCCTTTCGTCGCCCCGCCCCGGCGAAAGCCGGGGCCCAGGCAACTGTTGTCACCCCGGCGAAAGCCGAGGCCCAGGCTTACGGCGTAAGACAGTCGCTGGATTCCGGCTTGCGCCGGAATGACGAAACAGAAGTCCTTCTCCAGGCTCAAGGACTCTGCGCGGAAAAACAGCCGCAAGGCGCGGTGTTCGAAGGGCTGGATTTCTCCATCCCCGCGGGCAGCGTCGTGGGTCTGTGCGGAGAGAACGGCAGCGGCAAGAGCACGCTCGCGCGCATCCTGGCAGGGCTCGATGCGCCCTCCGGCGGCGCGCTGCTCCGGCAAGGCCGAGCCCTGGACGCCGCCCGACTGCGCAAGATCGCGGCGCTGGTCCCCCAGAATCCATATCACCGCCTTCTGCATCCCCGATTGGCTTCGGAATTCGCGCAGCGCAGCCGGAACGCCTCTCCCATCACGCTGGAACAAGGACTCCGGCTCTTAGGACTCGGCTCCCTCCTGTCCCGCGACCCGCAGACCTTGAGCTGCGGCGAAGCCCAGAAAGCCGCGCTCCTGAGCGGCGCGCTCTCCGAGGCGGAACTCCTCATCGTCGATGAGCCGCTATTCAGTCTGGACGAGCAAAGCCTGCTCGGAGTCGAAGAACTCTTCGGCCTTTGGACCGCGGCAGGCCGCTCGGTGCTCCTGGTCTCTCACGAGGAATCCTTGCTGGAAGGACTCTGCGAAGACCGCATCCATCTTCCCGCGCGCAAGCGTTCCGCTCCCGAAGCATCCGCCGCCGGAGGTCCCATTGTCCGACGCTGAACGCCTGCGCTTCCTGGTCTATACCACGGTATTCGGAGCGCTCTGGGGACTCGCGGAAGCCCTGCTGGGCGGAGCCCTCCACGCCGCAAGATTCCCCCTTCGCGGAGCCGTCATGGCCGCCATGGGCTCCATCATTCTCTGCGCAGTGCGCGTGAAGCTGGCCAGGCCCGGCGCCGCGCTGGCCGCGGGCGCGACGGCCGCGGCCCTCAAGCTCGTCTCCATCGGCGCCTTCAAGCTCGGGCCGACCGTGGGCATCCTGGTGGAATCCCTGCTCGTAGAACTGGTCTTGAGCCTTTTCGGGACGAGTCCCGCCGCGATCCTTTTGGCCTGCATCACGGCCTGCCTGGAAGGCATCCCGCATTTCTTCATCACCAATCGGATACTCTACGGCCGGGATATCTTCACAACCTATCTCGCCGTGGTCCGGCAGATGCAGGCCTTCTTCGGCCTGCCGGAAGACGCCTGGAAGACGCTCCTGGGGCTCTGGCTCGCCGGACATCTGCTCATCGGCGCATGCGCGGGAGCCGTCGCGGTCATGGCCGCGCGAAGACTGCGGGACCCGCATTCCAGCCCGCTTCGCGGTCGTTCGGAGTCCCGCCGGGACTCCTTCCCCAGCGGGAAGTGCGCATGAAGGTAACGCAGTGATTCTCACCAGAGCGGACATCCGCCGATATGCCGTGCCCGCGGCGCTGGCATCGTTCCTGGCCGCGCTTTTGGCAGGTTCCGGGAAACCGCAGGCCTTAGCCTGCGCCGCGGTCCTGTTCCTCTGCGCCCTGCCCGACTTCGGACTCCTGCGCCGCTCTGCGCGCTTGCGCTGGTGGACCGCGCCTCTGCTCTTCGCGCTCCTGACCCCGTTCTTCGTCGGAGCGCAGGACCTCCGGATCCTTGCCCGGCCCTACTCCTCGCCGCAGCTGCGCCTGGGGCTGGGGTTCCTCCTGCAAGCCTATGCCTTCACCGTGCTCGCCGCCGCGCTCTCCGAGACCTATTGCGCGCAGGAAGCCGTCTCCTTCTTCGAACGCCTGGGGCTGCGCGGCGCGGGACTGCGGCTGGCGCTGGCCGCGGCAGCAGCGCGCCGCCTGGGACTGCTCCTGCGCGAGACCTGGGAAAGCTACCGCTTAGACCGCCCCGGAACGCTCCAGACCCTGCGCGACGTCCCGCTTCTCGCATCCGCCCTCGCCCGCGGCGCGGACCGCACGGCAGAGGAACTCAGCCGGCTGCTCTACTTGAGGAATATACGACCATGAGACTCCGATCCATCGGCAAGATCCGCAACTCGGTGAAATCGCGCAAGGGCATGACGAACGCAGGCGCTCCCTCGCGCATCCTTCTGGAACGGCGCTATCTCCGCGCCCTGGAAGGACTGCGGCCGGGCATGCATCTTTGGGCGCTCTGCTGGCTGCACAAGGCCGACCGCGCGGTCCTGCGCGCAGCGCCGAGAAGGATCTGCGCGGACCTGCCCGAGAGAGGCGTCTTCTCCACGCGCTCCCCGGATCGCCCGAACCCGATCGCCTTGACCATCTGCCGCCTCCTGGCCGTGCGCGGATGCGCGCTCGAAGTGGACCGGCTCGACGTCGTGGACGGGACGCCTCTCTTGGACCTCAAGCCCTACGCCCCGGGCATCGACTGCATCCCATCGGCCTATACCCGGGACTTCTCAGGGAAATACCATTTGGCCGAAGATGCCTTCCTGCGAACGACGCTGCGCCGCATCGTCGAGAACCACTGCAGCGGACTCAGCCGGGAAGGCCGCGCCGCGGCCGAACTCGTCCTGCGCTGGATAAGGACTGCGAAGCAGGCTCCGAGCGCGCGGGCATTAGGCGGCGCGGTTCTCAAGACCAATCTCGGTCCGCAAGGCGCGGACGCGCTCTACGCCCTCTTCGGCCTGCGCCCATCCTCCCAAGCCGTGCGCTTCGGAAGGAAGCCCGAAGGCCCGCCCTATTGGATCGAGGACAAGAAGAACGGAAGGATCGAAGAGTAGCGCAGGCGCAGGCCGATTCCGCCGGCGCCGTCTACGGCAGTATTCGGACCTCTCCGGCCGACGCAGGAAGATCCAGGCTCAGCCTTCCATCCTTTTCGTCGCGGATAAAGGGAGCCGAGCGCCCGTCGACTTGAATCTCCTTGGGCTTCTCGGCGCCGAGCACCCAGAGGGCCTTGACGGGCTGCGTCTGCGGCCCCTTGCCCGACCGAGTCAAGAGCAGGCGGCCTTGCGAGCATTCGATGCGCAGAAGGCTCCAGTCCCCGCCGCGATAGGCATAGCCGTCCCCGGCGTCCTGATAGACCTCGCTGACCACGGGCGTTTTGGGGCACGGGCCGAACGCTGCCAAGGTCAGCGGAGCGCCGCGCATCTGATCCGTGTTTTGAACGGGTGCCTGCGTCGGGATCACCGAGCCCGCTCGGCCGAACAGGGGCAGGCGGTCCAAAGGAGCGTCCACGACGGAGCGGGACCCGCCGGCATAGCGCTTGCCCGACCACCAGTCCACCCAATCATCTCCCTTGGGGAAATAGACCTCGCGCTTCCTCTGCCCTTCCGTGATCACCGGCGCCGCGAGCAGATCCCGGCCGACGAGATACTCATCCTCGATCAAGGCGGCGGCGTTGTCTTTCGGATAATGGAACCAGAGGGGACGCAGGACCGGCAGGCCGTCCTTCTCATGGAGCCGGAACAGGGTGTAGAGGTAGGGCAGGAACCGGTACCGGAGTTCCAGCGATGCTCGGTTGATCGACTCGAAATCCGGACCGTAGGCCCAGGGCTCCTTGTCCTTCGATTCGTATCCGTTGTAGTGGGACCTCAAGAAAGGCGTCAGGGCCGCGGCTTGGAGCCAGCGGGCATAGAGCTCTCCGGAAGGCTCTCCGGAGAATCCGCCGACGTCCGCGCCCACGAAGGGAAGCCCGGAGACGCTCATGTTGGCGAGCATCGGGATCGTCAGCGCGAGATGCTCCCAGGTGGAGATGCTGTCCCCGGTCCACACCGCGGCGTAGCGCTGGACGCCCGCGAAGCCCGCGCGGGTGAGGACGAAGGGCCGGGCATTGGGACGCAGCCGGCGGAGCCCCTCGAAGGTGGACCGGGCCATGAGCATCCCGTAGACATTGTGGTAGCGCGCGTGACTGCCGGGCTTTCCGTCTCCGGCATGGCGCGCATCCAGGGGAAAAGTCTTGCCCGGATGATGCAGGATCTCGGGATCGCCGTGGTCGGGAGGCAGGAAAGTCGCGGGTTCGTTCATGTCGTTCCAGAATCCGGAGACCCCGTCGTCGAGCGGCCCCTTGTAAAGGGACCCGAACCACTCGCGCGCCTTCGGGTCCGTGAAGTCCGGGAAAGCGCATGAGCCGGGCCAGACCGAGGCGTGGAACTCGCCGTTGTCCGCGGCTCGGACATAGGCGCCCAGCTCCCGGCCTTGCTTATAAACGCCGTAGTTTTCGTCCGCCTTGACTCCCGGGTCCTCGATGAGCACCGTGCGGATGCCCTCGGAGCGCAGGGCCGCGAGCAGCTTGGCCGGCTCCGGGAACCGCTCCTTGTCCCAGGTGAAGATTCGCTTCTCGTCCATGTAGTCGATGTCGAGATAGAGCACGTCCAGCGGGAGCCGGCGCGAACGGAACTCGCGCGCCACCTCTTGGACGCGGGCCTGGGGGAAATACGACCAGCGGGACTGCTGGTTGCCCAACGCCCATAGCGGAGGCAGCGGGGTCCGGCCCGTGAGCTGCGCGTACTGGCGGAGCACCTCTTCCGGAGAGCGCTGCTCGCCTCCGAGGAAGACGAAGAAATCCAGCTCGCCCGCGGCCGCGCCGAAGGTGAGGCGCTTGGTCTCGGTGAGGCCGGTATCGAAGTACGTGCGGTGCGTATTGTTGAGGAACAGGCCGTAGGCCAGGCCCTTCTCCAGGGCCATATAGAACGGGATGTCCTGGTAGATCGGGTCCGCGCCGGCCGGATAGCGGAACGTGTCTGTGTTCCACATCACGATGCGCTTGCCGTGTCGGGACATGGGCAGCGCTTTTTCGCCGAATCCGTAGCAGAGCTGCAGCTCGCCGCGGATCTTGGAGGACTCCACCTCTCCAGTCTCGGGGTCGAAGGCATAGGGCTTGGCCGGATCGTCTTCGAGGACCAAGCGGCCCGCCCGGTCGAAGATGCGCACCGCCAGCGGCCGCAGGCGCACTTCCATGCGCGCTCCGCCGGACGAGACGAGCTCGACGGCGGACGAGGATTCCCGCACATCGACCGAGACCGCGCCGGGACGGGAGGCGGGGTCCCAAGCGTAATTCGGGCCTTCCTCGAACGCGCCGTCGGGCGACAGGCGGATGCGCACGACATCGGGCGCATAAAACGACGCCGAAAGCCGCGCGCCGCTCGCGCCCTCAAGGATGACGCCGCTCTGCGCGCGCTTGGAGGAAGCCGCATCGCCCAGAGGGCGCCATGCGGAATGGACCGCATCCGTGCAGAGTGCGGCCCAGAGAAAGACTGCCGACGCCAGTCGTATCCGGAAAAATGTTCCCATGCGCCTATTTTACTTCATAACCCCTTTAGTCGGAGGTCGGAGGATTTTCCAGCCAGTCGCGCTCGCGAAGCTCCGCCAAAAAAGACCGGGCTTCCTGCTCCACGGCGCAAGCGTCGCCGCTGAAGCGGCCGCGCAGGCGCGAGAAAAGAACGTCTTCAGGACAGCCCGCACGAAGTTCCCGCACAACGGCCGCGGCGGTTCCGCTCAAGCGCCACGCCTTCTCTCCGCGGATGTCCAAGAGCGTCCCGCCCTCGGCCTCCTCGTAGAAGCGCACATGCCCCGCCAGCCTTAGTCCTGCGCCGGCCGCCGCAGACGCCGCCGTGCGCAGGGCGCAGCGCTCCACGATCCATTCCACCCTGGAGCGGATGAACACGCGCAAGGCATCGCCGTCTTCTCTGAGAGAACGCTTCGCATCGGGACCGGCAGATCGGTATTCCCCGCTGCTCCAGGCCTGCCGAGCCAGCCGCTCGTATAATGAACTCATCCCGAAGCCTTGCTGCAATCGCGTCGTTGATGATCTCTCGACATCAGAATTCGCGGGACAAGAGAGCATCCTCGAAGGAGCGCAGGGCCTGCACGTGTTCCTGAACGGGAAGCGCGTCCAGCAGGGGATCCATCTCCGCGCGTAAAGCCCGCGCCCTGTTCCGCGTCCCCTCCAAACAGCCTTCCTCATGGAGGAAGCGGACGAGTTCCTCAATGGAAGATCGGTCGCGCGGCTTGCGCTCCCAAAGAGAAAGGAATCGCGGCCGCAGGCGCTCGTCCTCCAGCGCGAGCAGGCAAGGCAAGGTGAGCTTTCCCAGGAGGAAATCCTGACCGCGCTCCTTGCCGGCGACCTCGCTGGAAAGCGTCAGGTCATGGATATCGTCGATAACTTGCAGGAGCACGCCGGTCAAGCGTCCCAGCTTGGGCGGATCCTCGCGCCGATGCGGATGCGGGCTCAGGCCGGAGAGCGCCTCTCCGGCCCACTCGAAAAGCGCCGCGGTCTTGCGCGCCGCGATCCCGAAATAGCCTTCCACGGAGACATGCAGGCTCCCGCGCAGGAACTCCTCCTGCAGCTCTCCGGAAGCCATCTCTCGCGCGGTGCCCACCAAAGCGCGCGCCGCACCCTCGCCGACCGAGAAAGCCTCCTCCAACCCTTCCGCGAAAGCCATGTCGCCGAGCAGGATGCCCGCGGTGTTGCCGAAAAGCCCGTTCGGAGTGGGATTCCCTCTGCGAAGCTCCGCGCGGTCCACGCAGTCGTCGTGCAGAAGCGAGGCATTGTGCAGGAGTTCCGCGGCGCAGGCTGCCCGCTCGCAGCGCCCGGGCTCCACGCCCAGGGCCGCGCCCAAGAGCAAGGTATAGCGCGGCCGCAGCATCTTCCCCGGCCGCCCCACGAAGGCCGCCAGATGATCGCCCACGCGCTCGCCTAAGCGCGCGGTCCGCCGCTCGAGCCCCTCGCGCACGCGTGAAAGTCCGTCCTCTATCCCCGCTGCCATGCCCCATTTTACCAAGAAACTCTGGTGGCAGGGGTCAACTATCGCGAATATCGATATTCGCGATAGTTGACCCCTGCCACCAGGAGTAGCTATTATTACGTTATGAGAACATCATCCATTTACAGTTGGGCCATCCTGGCGCTCGCCTTGACACTAGGGCTATCGGCTTGCGCGCCGAAAAAGACGCTGAAGTCCCGCTCCGCCTCCTCCGCCGCGGGAGCGGAAGACGGCTCGGACGGAACGCTCGCGGGAGGAACGCCTTCCGTCGACGTCGAGGAAGCCGCCATCCGCGGGAAGGAATACGCCAAGCTCCGGGATCTCCTGAACATCTACTTCGACTACGACAGCTACGCGCTCAACGAGTCGGCCCGGGAAGTCCTTAAGACCAACGCCGAGTATCTCCAGGCGCATCCCGACCTCGAAGTGCTCGCCGAAGGCCACTGCGACGAACGCGGCACCTCCGAATACAACCTTGCCCTGGGCCAGAAGCGCGCCAAGGAAGTCCGCGACTATCTCCTTCGCCTCGGAATCAGCGGCTCCCGCGTGGGCACGCTCTCCTATGGGAAAGAACGGCCTCTCTGCCAGCAGTCCACGGAAGAGTGCTGGGCGAAGAACCGCCGCTCCGAGACCAAGGTCCGCGCGCGCACGGCCTCCAGCGGATCCACGAAGAACGAACAGCAGTGACCACCGCCCTGCGCCGCCTGACGATCCTGTCCTGTTCTTTCATCCTTTGCGGCTGCGTGGCCACGCAGAAGGACATCCTCGACCTCTCCGCGCAGACCGACAGCCTGACGGTCCAGATACAGGGCCTCAAGAAGAGCCTATCGGCCATGCAGGCCAATCAAGCGGACTTGGCCGTGAAGCTCGACTCGGTGCATGAGGAGATCAGCGTCCTCAACGAGTCGCTCAAGGACGCTCAGCAGAGCAATTCCCAGCTCTCCTCAAAACTCGACGACATCGGCTCCGCGCTCGGCGCGAAGGTCACGGCCGTCGGAGAGACCCTGACCGCCCAGCAGAAGCGGCTGGCCGAGCAGGAGGAGAAGCGCGCGCAGCAGGAGCAGCAGAAGATCGAGGAAACCAAGAAGCAGGAAGCCGAAGACGCGGCAGGGCCCACGCCCAGCCAGCTCTATCACTCCGCCCTGGTGCAGCTCAACCAGAAGAAATACGACTTGGCCGCGCAGGGATTCTCCGTCTACCTGCAGAAGAACCCGAAAGGAGAGGTCGCGGACCTGTCCACCTACTACCTCGGCCAAGCGCTCTACGCCCAGAAAAAGTACGAGGATGCGGCGCGCCAATACGCCCTCCTCCTGGACCGCTACCCCAAAAGCGACCTGACCCCGTCGGCGCGGCTCAAGTACGCCTCGTGCCTGATGACGATGAAGACGCATCTCGACGAAGCCCAGCGCTACCTGCAGTCCATCCCCGAGGATTTCCCCAAAAGCCCCGAGGCCAAGCTCGCGGCCCCCATGCTCAAGCAGCTCCAAAAGGAACTCTCAAAGCCCGCGGGAACGGCAGCGCCCAAGACCTCGGCTAAATGAACGCAGTCCTCGCCTTTGCGCTCATCCTCCTGGCCCTGCCCGCACGCGCCTCCGACGTCTATATCGGCGTCGAAGGAGCGCGCGGCGCCGGACGCCGCAGCCTGGGACTCAGCGCGTTCCTGCCCGAGAAGCCCGCGGACGCGCCGGACGCCGAACGGCTGCGCTCCGTGCTCCGGGAAGATCTCCTGGCCTCCCGTTATTTCGAAATCGTCGAGAACGGCCCGGCCCTGGCTCCGGAAGCGGATGCCTCGGCGCTCTCAGCCTGGCGCCTGAGCGGCGCGGGCCTGGTCCTGAGCGCGAAAGCGGCAAGGTCGCAGGACCTGCTGACGCTCAGCGTGAAGGTCCGCGACGTCTCCTCGGGAGAGACCCTTCTCGAGCGCTACTATCGCCAGAACGAGAAGTTCTGGCGCACGCTCGCGCACAAGGTGGCCGACGACGTGGTTCGCCAGGTCGCAGGCCGCGCGGGCATCGCGCACACGCAGATCGCCTTCATCAACGACCAGACCGGCGCCAAGGAGCTCTACCTCGCGGACTATGACGGAGAGAACGCCCGCCGCGTGACGTCTTTCCGCTCCTTGACGCTGTTTCCCCGCTGGAGCCCGGATGCGAAGAAGATCGCCTTCACGAGCTATCGCGCCGGGAATCCGGACCTCTATCTCTACGACGTGGAAAAAGGCGGAGCCAAGGCGATCTCGAGCCGCCAGGGCCTCAACATCGGCGGAGGATTCTCCCCGGACGGGACGCGCCTGGCGGTCACCATCTCCGCGCAGAAGAATCCGAACATCCACATCCTGACCCTGGCCGACGGGTCTTTGCAGCGCGTGACCTCCCACTTCGGCGTGGACTCCTCCCCGACCTTCTCTCCGGACGGGGAGCAGGTGGCCTATGTCTCGGACCGCGCCGGGAACCCGCAGATCCACATCCAGGAGATCTCCACCGGCCGCGTGCGCAGGCTCACGAGGCTGAACTGGTGCGACTCCCCCTCCTGGGCGCCCAGCGGGGAATGGATCGCGTTCTCCGGCCGCGCGAACGTCAAGGACAAGATGGACATCTTCCTGGTGGACGTGACGGGCACTCGCACCATCCAGCTCACCCACTCTCAAGGGAGCAATGAGGAGCCTTCCTGGTCCCCGGACAGCCGCTTCATCGCCTTCACCAGCACGCGCAACGGCCGCAGGCAGGTCTTCGTCATGGACGCCGACGGCTCCGCTCCGCGGCCGCTCCTGAATGTGCCGGGCAATTCCTCCGCCCCCGCCTGGGGCCCGTAAAAACTAACCGCGGGAGAAGCAGCGGCGGCAGCGGGCCTCGTATTTGTCGGCCGCGCCCACGCTGATGCGCTTGCGGGTATGGGACAAGCGCTGGCTGCGGTTGGCCGGGGCTCCGCAGACCACGCAGATGGCGAGATTCTTGGTCACGAACTCCGCGATAGCCATGAGCCGCGCGGTCACATCGAAAGGCTGCCCCCGATAATCCTGGTCGAGGCCCGCGGCGATCACGCGCCGGCCCTGGTCGGCCAGCGTCTCGCAGACCGCCACGATCTCGGGCCCGAAGAAATGGACCTCGTCGATGCCCACGACTTGCGTGTCCGAACGGACCTTCTCCAATATCTCCTTGGCGCTCTTGACCGCCTGGCAGGGGACCTTGGCCATGTCGTGGGAGATGATGTGGTTCTTCCCATAGCGCACGTCCAGGGCGGAGTTGAAGGTCTGCACGCGCTGGCGGGCGATATTGGCCAGGCGCAGGCGGCGGATGAGCTCCTGGGTCTTGCCGGAGAACATGCTTCCGCAAACGACCTCGATCCAGCCGCGGGCAAGTCCCTGCGGCATGAGCCGCGCGTCGGTGTCATTAGCCTGCATGAGCGCTTGGATCATGTTTATCCCTTTTTCGCGTACTGTTTCCGGTAATACCCTTTATACGCGCTGCGCTCCTTGAGCGGCCGCCACCAGTTCTCGCGCGCGCAGTACCAAGTGATGGTGGCTTCCAAAGCGTCCTGATAAGAGAAGGCATGCTTGAAGCCGAGCTTGAAGAGCTTGGAGCAGTCCACGGCGTAGCGGCGGTCGTGCCCGAGGCGGTCTTCGACGCGATGCACGAGCTCCGGCCCCACGTCCATGAGCTTGCGGACCTTCTCCACGAGCTCGCGGTTGTTCATGGAGCGCGTGCCGCCGATGTTGTAGATCTCGCCGTCCTTCCCCTTGCGCAGGAGGAAGTCCAGGGCGCGGACATGGTCTTCCACATAGACCCAGTCGCGGACATTGAGGCCGTCGCCGTAGAGCGGGAAGCTCTTGCCCTCGATCCAGTTCGTGATCATGAGCGGCAAGGCCTTCTCCGGGAACTGGTAGGGCCCGAAGTTGTTGGAGGCGCGGGTGACGATGGCCGGCAGGCCGAAGGTCCGCACATAGGAGCGAACGAGCAGGTCCGAGGCGGCCTTGGACGCCGCGTACGGGCTGTTGGGCAAGAGGGAATCCCCCTCCTTGGAATGGCCCTTCTCCACGCTGCCGTAGACCTCGTCGGTGCTCACATGCAGGAAGCGCTTCACCTTGTGACGCAGGGCCGCGTCGAGCAGGACCTGCGTTCCCGTCACGTTGGTGCGCAGGAAGATGCCGGGCTCCAGGATGGAGCGGTCCACGTGGCTCTCGGCGGCGAAATGGATGACCCGATCGACTCCGCGCATGGCCTTGTCCACGGCCTTCGGGTCCGCGATGTCGCCCTTGATCCAGCGGTAGCGCCGTCCCGCGCGCAGGTCCGCGAGATTGGCGGGATTTCCCGCATAGGTGCAGAGGTCCAGGTTGACGATGGAATCCGCGGGGTGCTCGCGCAGACAGCAGCGGATGAAGTTCGAGCCGATGAAGCCGAGTCCGCCGGTGACCAGTATCCTCATGGCGTCACTTGCTGAAGTAGTCGCGCACGAAATACTCCCAGGTGTCGCGCAGTCCCTTCTCGAGATCCATGCCCGGCTTGTAGCCGAGCAGGCGCCGCGCCTTGGAGATGTCCGCATAGGTCTTGCGCACGTCGCCCTGGCGCATGGGCGTATGGTGCCGCTTGAGCTTGCGGCCGCAGAGCTTCTCGATGACGCCGATGACGTCGAGCAGGGAATAGGTCTTCCCGTTGGCGATGTTGAAGGTCTCTCCCACTCCCTTCTTCGAGAGCGCGGCCCGGATATTGGCCTGGACCACGTTGTCGATATGCGTGAAGTCCCGGGACTGCTTGCCGTCCCAGTGCACTTCGAGGGTCTTCCCGAGATAAGCCTGCTCCATGAACTTCGGGATGACCGCGGAGTACAGGGATTCCGGATCCTGACGCGGGCCGAACACGTTGAAGTAGCGCAGGGCGATGGTCTGCAGACCGAAGTTCTTGGTGAAGCACTTGCAGTAGTGCTCTCCGCAGAGCTTGCTGGCCGCATACGGGCTCACGGGCCTGGGCGAATGCTCCTCACGCTGCGGGAAGAGCGAGGTGTCGCCGTAAGCCGAACTCGTGGAGGCGTAGACGAAGCGCTTGACCTTGGCCTCGTTGGAGGCGATGAGCATGTTGAGCGTGCCCGTGGCATTGGCCTCGTGGGAATCCGTGGGCCGGTCCACGGATTTGGGCACCGAGCGGATGGCGGCCTGGTGGATGACGTAGTCCACGCCCTTGAGCGCCTTGCGGCAGGTCTTCAAATCCCGGATGTCTCCCCGCACGAGGTCGATCTTGGAGCGGATGGCCTTGATGTGGGATTCCTTGCCCGTGGAGAAATTGTCGAGCACGCGGACCTTCTTGCCCTGTCGGACCAGCTCCTCCGCGATATGGGAGCCGATGAAGCCCGCTCCGCCCGTCACCAGCCAGATGCCTTTACCCATGGGACACACCCCTTAAAACGGATTCAACGGATTATAGCATGCGAGGGTGCCAGGCACGGTCCCTCGGCAGGCTCGGGACCGAGCCAAGCACCATCAGTAGGACTTCGACATGACCACGCGCTGCTTCGAGGGCTTGCCCGTGAGGATGCAGCGCCCCTCTCCCTGCGCGGCCGCCGGGATCTGCTCCGGGAACGGGAGGCAGCGGATCGAGGTCTCGAAGCGCTTGGCCAGTTCCTCTTCCTGCTCCGGCCCGCCCGCCCAGTGCACCCAGGCGAACCCGCCGCCCTCATCCTTGAAGAAGCGCTCGAAATCCTCGATAGAATCGATGACGCGGCTGCGCTTCTCGCGCACCGCGAGCGCGCGCTCGAAAAGCTCCTTCTGCATGGCATCGAGCGTAGGCCGGATGGACGCCAAGGCCTCGGCGCGCGGCAAAAACGCCTTGCGCCGCTTGCGCTGCTCCTCCGGGGTCTCGCCGGGCTTCTCCAGCACGAAGCGCCGCGCCACGCAGAGAGAGCCCTTCTCCAAGTCCTTGGGCCCGACCTCGATGCGCAGAGGCACGCCCTTGGCTTCCCACTCGTAGTATTTCGCGCCGGGCATGATGCCGTCGCGGTCGTCCAATCGAACGGCCAAGCCCTGCGCCTTGAGCTCTTCGGCGACCTTGCGGCCTTCGGCCACGGTGCGGACCCGCTCCTCGTCGCTCTTGTAGATGGGCACCACCACGACCTGGATGGGCGCGAGCTTAGGCGGCAGGATGAGCCCGTTGTCGTCGGAGTGAGTCATGATGAGCGCGCCGACCAGGCGCGTGCTCACGCCCCAACTCGTGGCATAAACGTATTCCAGCTTGCCTTCCTTATTAAGGAACTGCACGTCCGCGGCCTTCGAGAAGTTCTGCCCGAGATAATGGCTGGTGCCCATCTGCAGGGCCTTGCCGTCCTGCATCATGCCCTCGATGCAGAGCGTGTCCAAGGCGCCGGCGAAGCGCTCGCCCTCGGTCTTGCGGCCCAGGAGCACGGGCACGGCCATCACGTTCTGGGCGAAATCCGCGTACACGTCGAGCATGCGCCGGGCCTCCTCGACGGCTTCCTGCTCCGTGGCATGCGCGGTATGCCCTTCCTGCCACAGGAACTCCGCCGTGCGAAGGAACAGGCGCGTGCGCATCTCCCATCGGACGATATTGGCCCACTGGTTGATGAGCAAAGGCAGGTCCCGGTAGCTCTGTATCCAGTTCTTATACTGCGCCCAGATGATGGTCTCGCTGGTGGGCCGGACCACCAAGGGCTCTTCGAGCTTGGATTCCGGGTCCACGACCACCTCGCCGTCCTTGGACATGAGGCGGTGATGCGTGACCACCGCGCACTCCTTGGCGAAGCCGGAGGCGTGCTTCTCCTCGCGCGCAAGCAAGGAGAGCGGGATGAAGAGCGGGAAATAGGCGTTGACGTGGCCCGTGGCCTTGAACCGGTCGTCGAGCTCGCGCTGCATGCGCTCCCAGATGGCGTAACCGTGGGGCCGGATGACCATGCAGCCGCGCACGGCCGAGTGGTCGGCCAGCTCCGCGCGGCGCACCACGTCGAGATACCACTGGGAGTAGTCCTGGCTGCGCGGAGTCAATCCGTCGCGGTTAGTGGTCGGCTGCTGCTTGGTCTGGGCATTGCTCATGGCTGGCGTCCTCTCTTGGAACGTCTATCATACCATTCGCCCCGAAACCGTGGGAACAGGCGATCATCTCCATAGGGTGATGACGCCCTTGTTGGTGGGTATCTCTTCTTTTTTGGCGACGGCGCGCGGACCCGAGAAATATCGGGCGACCATTTTTTTAACGGAATCGGGGGTCCTGTCAGGGATCTTCCGGTAATCTTCCTCGGAGGAGATATCCACGACGGCAGGGCGCCAGGTGCTCCCCGTCGGGAATTCCGGATAGACGTAGTATACGTGCCCTGCGGCCGCCTTCAATGGATATTCGACATTCGCGCCGCGCCGGTTGAGATAAGCGCTCTGATAGACATAGCGCAGGTCCAGCACATAATCCCCGGGAAGAAGTTCGCTGAGGGTACCCTCGTTGCCGACCAGATCCATTTTTGGCCGGCCTTCCCCGGTGATGCCGTCCAGACGGCAATCGACCAGGACCAGCGCAACGTCTTTCGACGGCCGCGGGCCATCCGAATAGAAACGCAGTCCCGCGGCGCAGCCCGCAAGCATCAGCAGCATGCCGCAGCCCGCCGCAAGTACGCCCGTTCTCCCGGTCTTCGTCATGCGCATCTCGATGCTGAAGATTATGCGAAAAAACAGCGATGTCCCTCCAGCCCTCGTCCGTTTGGTAGAATACTCCCGCGTCACCCCATCGTCCTGGAGAAACACATGACCCTTCGGCGCCTTGCTTTGCCGTGCCTGTTCCTGCTCTTTTCGGCGCATGAGGCCGGCGCGCTCGAAGCCGTGATGTCCAAGTACAAGGTCCAGATGTACGGCTTCGTGAAAGTCGACGCCATCTACGACAACCACGAGGTCTGCTCCAACGACCTGCTCCGCTATACCGCCTCCGCGGGAAAGAACTCCGGGGATTTCCGGATGACCGCGCGCAGCACGCGCGTGGGCTTCGACGTAGACGCCGGCGACGGGGTCACGGCCAAGGTGGAAGGCGATTTCTCCGGGTACGTGAACACGACCAGCGCGGTGCCTCGCCTGCGCCACGCCTATCTTCGCGCTGAGCTGGACCGTTGGGCCTTCATCGCGGGACAGACCTGGCGGCTGACCTCGCCGGAGCTTCCCGAGACCGCCAACAACAACACCTTCGCCAACACCGGCGCCCTCTGGTCGCGGCTGCCGCAGGTGCGCGCGGAGTACCGCCTCACGGACGCGCTCACGGCGCGCGCGGCCTTGACGCGGCCGACAAGCCGCCAGGAGGACGACAACGGAACAGCCTCCAGCCAGCCCAATTACGAAGGAAGCCTGGAAGCCCGGCTGGGCCGCGCCGTATTCACGCTCTCCGGAGCCTACGGGCGCATCAAGAACGTCTCGGCCGACAATCAGAGCGGCGGAGTGGACGTCGTGGACCTGGGCTTCCGCGCCCCCCTCATCGACAAGGTGTCGGTCAACGGACAGCTGTGGACCGGACGCAATCTCGCGGACTTCCAGGGAGGCGTCGCCCAAGTCGGATTCGGCTCCGGCACCGTGCGCGCCAACGGCGGCTTCATCGACGTCCGCGTACAGCCCGCGGAGAGCTTTTGGTTCAACACGGCCTACGGCATCGACGACCCGAAAGACGATCACGTGCCCAACGGCGGCATCGTCCGCAACCAGACCTGGCTGCTCAACCTCAACCGGGACCTGCTCAAAAAGAAGCTCGTCGCCACGATGGACTTCGCCTACAACGTGACCGACTACAAGCTCTCCGGCGGCGACAACGGCCGCGACCGGCGCTCGGCCATGCACTACCAAGCGAGCTTGAAGCTGCCGTTTTAAAAAACGCTGACTCCGGCGATAGCGCCCTGCACTTCCTGGGCCTAAAGTCCGCCGAGGATTGCCCGAAAGGCTCCTCACATATCCCTGCGCATCGAATATACTAACGACAGCGCGTATATGCCGACGATGACGATTGCGGCTGCGAACCTGTTTATTTTCCTGCGCTTAGGCGCGTCTTGCTCCTGGGCGCAGACCGCTCTTTCGCTGCCCGCGTCCCTCGCGCAGTCTCCGCCGGCCGTTCAAGCCGTCGTCGGCGCGGCGTTCCAGCCGGCGTCCTTGAGCAAGGACCTGTCCCGACCGGCAGTCCTGTCCGATGAGTTCAAGGCCGAACTCCCTTACCAGGACCTGAATCGGGAGATCCCGGCCGTCGAGTCCGAGCCGGAATCGGAGCAGGCCGAGACCAGCGAGGCCTTGGCCTCTCGCCTGGTGCGTTCGGCCGGCGCGAGCGAGCCGTTCGTCTCCCAGGTGCGGGCTCTCTATGCCGCTTTGCTGCCCGCGGCTCTGCTCAAGGACATGGCGGACCACGGCTATGTCATCCTGGTCAAGCACAACGTCACCCAGGACCGGCCCGATCTGACGCCCGACTATGATTTTGTCGGCGGCCTCCACGAATGGGGCTCAAAGGGTGATTTCATCACCATCGCGGAGAATATCCGAGACAGGGCCACGGATCTATGGACACCCAGCCTCTTCTGGCAGAACGCCGCGTGCCATGAGATGGGCCATGCCATCGCCCGATTCCTCGATGCGACCGAGCGCAAGGACTTCCTGGATGCCTGGACGGCGGATAGGGACGCGATGCCGGATGCGCTTTTCAATGCGGCCCTTCCCGACGGAACGAAGAACAAGTTCACGTACTTCTTGTACAAGAACGTGGATGGTTCCTTCAGAATCGCCAAGAACGAGACGTTCGCGGAAGGATTCGACATCCTGCTCCGCGGGAAAGGGTCCTCCTACAACTACGAGAACTTCACGAAATACTTCGGCCGAACGCTCGCGGCCATGCGCGCCATCCTTCGGGAGCGCTATAACGTGCAGGCGTTCGCTGAACTTTCCTCGCCTCCGGGAATCGGGGAGGAAGCAAAGGCCCCCATTGATTTCTCATTGAGCATCCATGACATGGTCCGCACGTACAAGGCCGCCGAGCGCCGCTATATCGAAGAAGCTCGCGCGGTCCTGGCTGTCGCGGAGCAGGAACGCACGTTCGACAACACCGTGAGGGCTCTTGAGACCGCCCGAGCCGAATTCAATGAAACGGCCTGGACTTTTAATTTCCTGCGCGCGGTCTCTCCCGATCCCCGGGTGCGCAGGATGGCGGGCGCCATCTCCCTGCGCGCCAACCGAAACCTCGTGGATCGCGAGGACCGGCTTCGGGTCTATCAGGAATATGCCCGCAAGGGCGAGACGCTCGAAGGCGAGGATAAAAAGATCCTTGAAAAACAGCTCAAGGACCTCGGCGCCGTGGACGCGCTCGGACCTCTGGAGCGCGTGCGCTATGACTCGATCCTGGGAAGCCTCGCGAAGCTTCGCCAGGACTATCTGAACAATCTCGCGGCTGCCGAGGTCTCAGTCGAGGCCGAACCTAGGCTGCTGGAAGGCCTCTCCGAGAGCGAACTCAAGAATCTTGGGCGCACGCCCGACGGCAAGATCCTCGTAGACGCGAGCATCCCCCTCTCCAAGATCGAGGATGCAGGGCTCCGGCGGGAGCTTTTCTTGAAGCGCAGCGACGGCGGCGCTTCCAAGAACGTCCCGATCCTCGAGGAATCCATCCGGCTTCGCGGCGAGCTGGCAGGGCTCTTCGGCCGGGAGAATTACGCGCAATACCGGATCGTCGAGAACATGGCCGGCTCGGAGGCTAAGGTCCGGGAATTCCTCGAACGCCTCAAGGACATGCTCCAGGGACCCGCCCAAGCCGAGCAGGCCGCGCTTCTCGAACTCAAGCGCAAGGACGACCCGGCGGCCCGCGGCCTGGAGCCGTGGGATCGTGAGTATTACTCGGAGAAGCTCAAGAAGCTCGAGTACTCCGTGGATTCCGAGGAAGTCCGCAAGTATTTCCCGGTGGACACGGTCGTCAGGGAAGCGCTTTCCGTGTTCGAGGACCTGCTGGGCCTGCGCTTCATCGAGACCCAGGCCCAAGCCTGGCACAAGGATGTGCGCCTTTTCGAGGTCCAAGATCGCTCGACAGGAGAGCGCTTGGCATGGTTTTATCTGGACCTTTTCAAGCGCAGCGGGAAGGAAGACTTCGCTTCGCACTGGGCCATCCGCAACGGCCGCGAGCTTCCGGAAGGGGGACGCCGCGAGCCCGTGGGCGCCCTGGCGGCGAACTGGATCAAGAACGCGGACGGCACGCCCGTGCTGCTCTCGCACCACGGCGTCGAACTGTTCCTCCATGAGTTCGGGCATCTGCTGCACCACGCCCTCGCGCGCACGCGCTATGCCTCGAACGCCGCGGCCGGCGTTGCCGTGGATTTCGTGGAGGTCCCCTCGAAGCTCATGGAGAACCTCGCCTGGCAGCCGGAGATCCTTGAGCGCATCTCAGGCCGATGGGACGACCCCTCGAAGAAGATCCCGAAGGAGCTTCTTCAGAGCCTCATGCGCGCCAGGGACTTCAATGCCGCTTCCGCGGCCCTGTTCCAGGTCGCCTTCGCCTTGACGGACCTCGAGTACTTCAGCCTTCCTTCTCCGGTGGACACCACGGCCGTCATCGAGAAGGTCTTCCATGATTGCGGGCTGCCTTCTCCGGGCCCGCGCCGGCAGGCGAACTTCAGCCATCTCGTCAATCAGTACGGCGCGGGCTATTACGGCTACTTATGGGCGCAGATGCTGGCTCAGGACATTTTTTCGAGGTTCATAAAGGAAGGACGATTCGACCCGACGGCGGGCCCTGAACTGCGCCGCGATATCCTGGAACGCGGGTCGGCCGCGGACGAGGCCGGACAAGTCCGGGATTTCCTGGGCCGCGAGCCGAGCGAAGAGTCTTTCATCCGCAGCCTCGGCCTTCCTGCCGCCGGAACCTAAGCTTGCGCAAGGCCGGGAGTGCTATCATGTCCGCTGCATGGACGATTATTCGTCGTTGATGAAGGAGTATTACCGCATCGAGGAGCAGGCCGTCGCGCAGGCCTGCTCCGGGCTCGCCTCCGCCAAGAGCCCTGAAGAGATCCGCCGGCATCTGGATGAGTTCTCCGGCGCGCTGCGCAGCTGGCTCTTCGAGACGATCCAGCTCTTCAACGCGCGCAAAGGAGAGCTCGACACCGTCCTGAGCGTGACCCGCGAAGAACTCCATAAAGCCCAGGAAGCCATGCAGTCCATGGAGCGCGAGAACCAGGAAGCCGCGTTCGCGCTCCTGCGCATGAAGGTCCAGGGGCAGAGCGCCGCGGGAGCCCCGAACGCCGAGCAGAGCCTTCGCGCGCGCATCGCGGAGCAGGAGGACCGGCTCCAGCACCGCGACGCGCAGACCCTGTCCTTGACCAACCGCCTTCTGCAGTCCCAAGCCGAACTCGACGGTCTGGTGCAGCGTCTGGACGCTCAAGAGAGCCTGCGCAGCGCCCAGACCGGAACGGCCGAGCAAAGCCGCGAGGAGAACGTCCGCCTCAAGCAGGCGCTCGCGCAGGCGCAGGAACAGGCGCGCCGCCGGGAAGAGGAGCAGCAGGCCCTTTCTCAGCGCATGAATGACGAGCGAGAAGCCTTGTCCAAGTCCGCGGAGCAGGAGCGCTCGGAGAACGCCAAGCTCAAGCAGCTGCTCGCGGAGTCCGCGGAGCAAGCCCGGCTGCGCGAGGAAGAGCTTGCCGCCAAGGACGCCGAACTTCGCTTCAGCGCGTCCCAGCGTCAGGCCGGAACGCAGGAACGCGACGCGCAGCTCGAGTCCTTGCGCGCGGAACTCGCGGCCGTGCAGACGCGCAATGCGGCGCTCACGCGCGACCTGAAGACCCTGCAGACGCAGAGCGCCCGGCCCGCGGCGCCCTCCGCGGACATGGAGAAGCTCCGGCAAAGGCTCGTCGAACTCGAAAGCCGAGAGAAGGCGCGCGCGCCCGAGCAGGAGGCGCTGCTCAAGAAACTGCGCGAGGCCGAGATATTCAACTCGGGGTTCATGCAGCGCATCGGGCTCCTGGAAGCCGAGCGCACGCGGCTGCAGGCCGCCCAGGAAGCGGTCCTGGCCGCGATCCCTCCCTCCATCCAGGAAGCCGCCCGGCTCAAACAGGAATGCGCCGAACTCAAGGAACACATCCTCATACTCCAGGGAGACCTTGCCAATGTCCGGCGCGCCCATGAGGACAGCGAGCGTTCCTGGGTCGAGACCATGACCAAGCAGGAGATGGCCCGCTTAAAGGAGATCGCGGACCTCAAGACAGAACTCGAGAAGCTGCGCAAAGGCTGATGCCTTTCGGCGCGATGTTTCGAAATCGAGCGGTATGGACCGCCTTCTCATTGTTGTTCCTATGCCTGGCGCAGTGGGGCCTGCGCAGGAACGCTTTGTCCCTGCCCCTGATGAGCGATGAAGGCGAGTACGCCTGCGAAGCCCGCTTATTGCGGCAAGGCGGACTGCCCTATCGCGACGCCTACGACCAGAAGCCGCCCATGGTCTTCTGGCTCTACCGCGCGGCATTCCAGATATTCGGAGAGAACGACCCCTCGGCCGCGCGCAAACTCGCGCTCCTCTTCGGCTGGGCCGCGACCCTGGCGCTCTTCTTCCTCGTGCCCGAAGACTGGGGGACCTGCGCCAGATTCTGCGCCGCGGCGGCCTTCGCCGCGGCTTCGAACGCGCCGGTCGGGGACCTGGGCTTCGCCGCGAACACGGAGGTCTTCCTCTGCGCGTGGACCTCTCTGGCGGCCTGGGCCTTATTGCGCCGGCCGCGCCCTTTCGCCCCATGGGCTCCTGCCGCGCTCTGCGGCCTCTTCTGCGGCTTGGCCCTGACGACCAAGCAGACCTCTATCTGGACCGCGCTCGCCTTCGCCGGACTGCTCGCCGCGACCCGGCAGACCTTCGCGCGCCGAGCGCGGACGCTCCTGGCCTATGGGCTGGGATTCTCCGCCGCTCCTCTCTTTTTTGCCGCGACCTTCGCGCTGCGCGGAGGGCTCAAGGACCTTTGGGAGCAGGCTTGGCGGCGGAACATGGGCTACGCCGCGCTGCTCGCCTCGCCGGAGCTTCTGCGCATGCAGTGGAACTGGTTCTCGCATGTATTGGCCCCGCAGCTGCTCCGGGGACTCTGGCCCATGCTCGTGCTCGCCCTCTTCGGATTATGCGCCCGCGGCCGCAAAGACCTCGCCGAAGATCGCGTCGACGCGGATCTGCTGGCGGCGCTCTGGCTGGCGGCTTCCCTCTTGGGCGTTTGCGCGGGCTTCTTCCTTTTCCCGCACTACTTCCTGCAGGCCTTCCCGCCCCTGGCGCTCTGCGCGGCGCTGGGCGTGCGCCGGCTGAGCCTTCTTCGCGGACAGCGGACGGCCTGGACCGCGACCGCGTTCGCCGCGCTCTATCCGGCGGCCGCATGGGGAAGCCTCTTCTTCCGCACGCCCCCGGAAACGCTCGCCCGCGCGCTCCTGTTCCCGAATCCGCTCTATGAGGCGCAAACCGTCGCCCGCTTCGTCCGCGAGCGCACGCGGCCCGAGGATGAGATCTACATCTTCGGCTCGGAGCCGCAGATATACTTTTACGCCCAGCGCCGCTGGGCTACCCGGCACATATTCGTCTACCCCCTCACGCTCTTCCCGAAAGGCCCGCAAGACGTTGAGATCGAGCTGGAGCGTTTATCCGCGAAGAGCCCCCGCATCCTCATCTACTCGACTTTCCCGGCCTCCACGCTGATCGCTTCGGAGTCCGGCCTTCGACTGCAGGAAGGAGTGCGCGCTCTGGCCCGGCAGAGATATCGCTGTTTGGGCTTCGTGCAGGCCTTGCCCCAAGGCGCGCGCGAAGAGCTCGAGGGTCCGTGTCCCCGCGTGCCCTGGTCCGTCCCTGACGCACTGCTTGTTTTCGAGCGGACAGGCGTCCGCGATCAGCGCTTGACCCATAGGCCGAAAGCGGTGGGAAGAGTCAGGGCCTTTAGGTCCATGACTTCGTGCTCGGTCCAGAGGTCATCAGCTTCATCCATCACGACGAGTTTTTTCCCGACGGGCAAAAAGCCCTGTTTCTCCGCGGCCTCCATCAGGGACAGGTCCTTCGTGCGCAGGGCCAGGACCATGTCGCCGGGCTCGAGGAGTTCGTCGAGCAGCCGGGCCAGGAGCTCCGGGGCCTGGTCCTGCATGTAGCGCCAGGCATCCTTGAGCACGAGCACCTTGCGGCCGCGCAGCGCCTTCACTTGCGGGGCATAGGTCTCCACCTTCCGAACATCCAAAGGCTCTCGGGTGAGGAGGTTCTTCTTCAGCGCGGCCGCGTCCAGGCCGAGGACCTTCCCGGCCATGTCTTGGCCGCGCTGGAAATCGTCTTTATCGTATTCGATGGGAAAGGTCCGGCGCACAAGGGCTGGAAGGGCGTCCGGCCCCATGTAGGGATAAATGAAAACGGCGTTCGTGTCGAGCGATTCGGAGAATCGGAGAAGGAATTCATGATAGCTCAGAAGAGCTCGTTTCTGCCAAGAAGCCAAGTCCGCGCTGTTCTCGGGCTTGGGGCTTAGCAGCCCTCCAAAGTCGGCGTACTTGGAGAAGGCCGCGGCGCCGACCTCGGCAACGCGCGCGAGATCGGACTCCGGCAAGAGCGGGACCTCTTGGCGGCCTTCCTGCGAATACCAATCAGCGGCCATTTTAGCGGCCAGTGAGCCTGTTTGCTGCGCCAGTTCGAGCATGGCGTTCCATGGCAGGATGATTGAGCCCATGGGGTCCACGACGTATTTTTCGGCCGTCCCGTCTTTGTTGTTCGCAGTCACTTCCACCCAGGCATGTCCCTCATGCGCGCCCGGAGGGACATACGTCATCAATCGCACTTGATAGCCCGCTTCAGCGAGCGCCGCGGCCAGCAGGGTCGCAAGATGCCGGCACACGCCCACGCCGACCTGCAGGACTTGATCGAAGGTGTAGAGCCCGCCATCCCATTCTCCATTGGCGGCGGCCAGGTCCGGCTGGACCAGGAGCCGGATGAATCCCATAAGCTTTTCCAGCTGCGCGGGCAGGGAAAGCGCGAGGAAGTCCGGATGAGAGGTCAATCTTGCCGCGGAGATCAGGAAATAATGCAGCAAGGTGGAGGCGTTCGTGTCGAACTTCGGCCAGCGGCCGAGCTTCTCTTCATCGACCGTGATCTTCGGAGTGAAGGGAGCAGCGTCATTGACCTGCTTGTAAACCGCGTTCCTCGGCAAAGCGATGTTCTCTCCGGCATCGGTAGTCAGCAGATATTTCTTGCTCTTTTTGATCCTGATCGCCTCGCGGAAATATCCGGCGTGCATCAGTCCGTTGGCCTCGCGATAGCGCACGCGCTCCCCCGGCTCGAAAGAAGGCTTGACGCTGCTCAGGATATCCAAGGCATTGAGCACCGTGTGGTCCGAGCGCAAGGCTTTCACCGATGCGCGGGGGACCTTGATCGACAAAAGAAAGCCGTCGGAATGAACGGTGACGGAATAGTGCTCGTCGTCGAGGTCCCCGTTGAAGACCCCGATCATTGGAAGCTGCACTTCGACTTCGGTGGTGCCGTACCTGATGAGCCGTTCCCCGTTCCCTCCGTCTTTGACGATGGGGAAGATCACGCGGTATGCCGAATGCTCCTCGCCGATGCGCACAAAGGTGTCCAGGGAGGAGGCTCCAAGTTCTTTGGGCGCCAGCGCCGAGGCCACAGCCTTGAACAGCGAATCCAGACCGACCGACGCGTTGTTTGAATCCTTCCCCTGGACAGCCGGCGGCTGCGCAAGATCGGTTCCGTCGCCGGATTTGACCGCGCTTGCATTGTCATAGACTTGGCCGAGACCGCCGTCCACGGAAGAGAGGTCGCTCTTGGCCGCGGCAACGGCGCCGGTCAAGGCCGAAAGACCGCCGAGCGCCGGATCAGAGGAAAACACGCGGGCCGCGGCCTGCGAGACCCGCACGCCCACTCCGCCTCCGCTCTCCGTTCGAAAGCGCCCGACAGACGTTTTCGCCGAGATAGTGCCGCCTCCGGAGATCGTTGGAGCGTGCTCCTCATCCGGCATGTCTTGAGGCGCGGCTAAAACAGTCCGGCTCTCGGATCGAAGCTCCAGGAGCGGCCGGGAATACGAGCCCACAGGCACGAGTCTCAGGACTTCTCCGGACAAAAGCGTCGGATCAATGCCGGGTGCCTGCAAGGGAACGAAGACACCCTTCCCCGCAATCACGGGCAGAATGGGAACAGCGGCGCTGCCTGCCGCAGCCACGGAGTTCCCGGCAGCTGCCGCATAAGCGCCTGGGAATGCCAAGGCAAAAGAAAGACTTAGCGCAGAGATCCAGCCCTGCTTCATGCGTAAAGTATGGGTTTTAGCCTGCCCGCCCGCGAGGGGCGATCGGCCTATGCTAGGGGCCAAAAGGCCTACGCGATCCAGGGTAGTGGGCTACTTTGATTTCGCATCGAGGAGCCCCACGATATCCTTAATAGACCAAAGCCGATCCGTAATCCCTGCCCGCATGGCCGGAGAACACCGTAGCGTCTGATGGATGCGGACGAAGTTGTAGTACATGAAGTGCAGTGCGATAGCGCACTCAAGGTTCTCGATCTTTTTTGAGAAGGCATTGGTCAACCGCGTGAACCGCCTCATGCTCATCCGCATGGTGAGGTTCTGCCTCTCGACAAAGGAGGTGCTTATAAGACCCTCCTTGGGCTTCCCCTTGTACTTCTCAACCGTAGTCCCGACGCACTCCGAAGGGCTGTACTTCCCGTTTGGACCAAGCGACGGGCCGTAAATCTTCACAAGCTGGCTGAAATCAATATCATTCCCGAACGCCTTATCCACGGCGGTAATATACGCTTTCAATCCGTCGGAGGTGAGTTGAACACGGTGAGCCAATCGCGGAGCAAGACCCTTTATAAAAGTCGTCGCGTTCTTCGCGTCACGTTGCCCAACGTGCCAATGCGGAACCAGTTTGGATTCTGCGTCGATTGCCGTAAAGGTCCATGCGTCACCGACGCCAATTCGCCCATGGAAATAATGCCGGGCGGCGGTCTTTTCTTTCATGCCGACAAAGGACCAAATCTCGTCCACTTGGAGAACCTTGCATTGGAGGTTCTGGAATGCCTTGTCCTGGTACTCCTTGCAGGCGTTCCCGAGATCGACCAGGAGCTTTAGAACGGTCTTCTTGGCGACTCCTGTCATGCGGACGGTTGCCCGGATCGAGTTCCCTTCAACAAGTGCGGCGACTACCGCGACCCGCTTCTCTTCTGTCAGGATGTTCATAGCTATATTATACTTGACCGCTCAAGTATTGTCAAGACCCACCCCCTGGCGGGGGGAAGTCATCCCGTGCTATAATCATAAAAGAAGCGACCGTCGTAGCACGCTACGACGGCCACTTTACGACGACACGCATCGCGTCTCGGGCCGCCCAGCTAGAATGTCCTGTCAGGGATTACGGTTCTAGCTGGGCGCTTCTCTTTTTGGCTACCGAGCTAACCAACCTTTATTATTTTCAGCTGCATAGCCCTCTCATTGTTTCTTAAGCAAGGCGGTTTTGACGACCGCCAAAAATGTTTCAACATCTTCGTCGATATACCCGGATTCCGGTACGCCAATCGACCATAGCACCAGCCCTGATTTTGTCCCGACGGGGATAGGGAACCGCTTGAGACCATGCGTGTCCGTATGTGCTGGGACACCGCCGTTCGGTGCCGCAGGCTCCGAAATCGCTGGCACACGCTTTTTAATTGTGGGCCGCTTATTGCCAACGGTTCTTTTGGGCTTTCGGACACCGGACTTGTTAAGGATCAGAGAAGAGATCGGGAGTCCACATTCTTTGGCAGCGGCAGTAAAAAACCTAATGCATCTTTTCTTTACTGCCTCCGCTGGTTCGTACCCGAAATCCCGCTTTAACGTCATTGGAGTTCCAGCAGATAAGGCCTTTACCGCGCCAGGGTATTTCTTTTCCAGGATTGACTTTAAAACTTTTTGTCGAATCTCATCAGATTCCCCAACCAAAGATTTAAGTTCTTCGGTTGGTCGTCCATCATTAGTAACCAGGCCAAGAAAGCTCAGGGCGGGCATCAACTGAGATCTGCTGCTACCGGACATGGTGGGGAAAACGCTGGCGTCAATATGAGTTGGGAGGGGCTTCAGTTCCCGCAGTGCCGTCAACGCATTGGAAAAGGTTGAATACGATACGTATGCGGGAGTTTCCTGCTTTGATTCTTTGGTCGCTTCCATAATTTCCTCCGGCCCATAAAGGCCTAGGACTATTATGGACTATTATAAATAATTTGTCAACAATCTGATGCAATGGTCCAGAATAGTCCTTTTATTACACTTTCTTGCTTTTGGCCCACCGCGCCGCGATTGCCTTTTTGGCGATAGCTTTTCGTCGGCGCGGACTCAGTTTGGCGGCCCTGGCCTTTCCGCCTTTCAATCCACCAAGGCGTCCAAGTGCCACGGCGGCAGGGTTCTTTTCTTTCTGTTCAATGGGCTGGCCTGTCGCCTCTTCCATTATAGAGGCGGCAAGTTGGTTTATGTCCGACGGCTTCTTTGTTCTTGAGCGCATAAGTATAGGATACCACGGATGCGCGCAGAGGGCAAGGCCCGATAAATTCAAAGTAGCCCACTACCCGATCCAGTGCTCTGACCGCATAATAAGTATTTTCGAACGGACAGACGTCCGCTGCTAAATCTTCCGCGCCACGACCTGCATCGAGTCTCGCGTGTCGAGGTAGAGGAACTTGTCGCGGATGCCCAGCAGGCGCACCAGGATCTCGACCGGGACCGTGACCGCCCGAGGGTAGTTCGACAGGCGCGTCAGCCAGTAGCCCCACGAGAAGATGCGCCCGTAGGAGCGCGATTCGACCACGCGAAAGCCCGCCTTCTCCAGCATCGCGGCGAGCGTGCGCGGCGAGAAATAGTAGATGTGCGCTGGCCGCAGACCCCACCAGCGGCTGCGCAGGATGCGCGCCGAGAGGCTCTCGACATCGGGCGTGACGAGATAGAGGACGCCCCCCGGCTTGATCACGCGCGCGGCCTCGCGCAGGATCGAGAGAGGATCGGCCAAATGCTCGATGACGTCGATCATGGCCACCACGTCCATGGAAGCGTCAGGGAAGCGAGCCTCCTCCATCGTCGCGGCCGGCACATCCAGGCGGAGCTTGCCGCGGGCGTAATCGCGGGCCGCTCGCGAAGGTTCTACCCCGAGCGTCTCGTAGCTCATGCGCGCGGCGTTGAGAAAGAAGCCGTTGGCGCAGCCCACTTCCAGCAGACGCCCTCCCGGCGCGTAGCGCCGGATCATGGCCAGGGAGAAGTGCGCGTTCACGCTGCGCGAGTCCCTTTCGGAGTCGTAGTCCGCGTCCTCGTTGCCTTCATAGCCGGACAGCAGGGCCCCTGCGACGGGACGCGGGCTGGTATAGAGGAGGCCGCAGTCCAGGCACTCGCGCACGATCCCGTAAGCCCCGAACTTGTCCGTAGTCGCGGCGAAGTGGCCCGCCCCCCCGCCGTCCCAGGGGTCGGAGGTCGCATAGCGGACGCGCGAGCGCAGTGAGCCGCACAGATTGCATGGGACCGTCTCAAGCAGGATGTCCGTCATGGCGCAGCCACTGCGATCTCTTGGGCGGGCAGGGCTTTCCAGACCGCGCGTTCGCGGCGCTCGAAGAGCGTCAGGCGCAGCCGCGTCGGCGGCTCATCCCAGGGCTTGGGCCGGCGCAGGCGGTATCTCTCAACGATCGTTTGTCCGACGCGCCAGCGCGAGGGAGGAAGGACGTCGTTGAAAAGGGGCCACAGGATCTTATGCTCCCGCGGCGAGGCCGCGTAGACGCTGGAAAAGAGCGTTCGTCCCGAGGCGCCGAGCAGCGCCGGATACGCGGCGAAATCCGCGGCCGGCGACTTGCCCGCGCGCCAAGTCAGCGTCAAGTCGAAGGTCCCGCCGGGACCCTCAGAAAGCGACGCGGAGACGGGCGTCGGGACTTCCGGCGCCCTCGCGCGCGAGGGCATGGAGCGCGACTCGACCATGGCGACCGGGACTTCTTGCCCGAGGCGGCCCGGGCAGTCCCCCCCTCCCAAGACGAGCTCTCGCGGGGCCAGCCCCGGCATGGAGAGACGCAGTCCGCAGACGCGCTCGAAACGGCCGTCGCCTCGCAGGGTGAAAAGCGCGGCAAAGCGAAGGTCCGTGAACCGCGGAGGAGCGTCGGCGCCGAAGAGATCGATCTGCCCTCCGGAAAAGAGCCCGAGACGGTTCACGGCAGCCGAATTGTCTCCGCCGCCGGGAGATACCCCTGTCCGGCGGGACAGGATGTAGAGGTGTTCTTGAGGCTGGAAGAAGGCCGGGGCGGTGCGCAGTTCCTTGGGCGCGCCGAACAGGTAGATCTCATCGGCCCCGGCGGGAAGGTCGGGAAGGACATCGGATAAGAAACGCTCGTGCAGGGCGGTGGACTTGGCCCAGGCGGAACCGTCGGACCAAGCGCACAGCCCGCCCAAGGCGAAGAACGCCGCTCCGGCCGAGGCGAGGATGGGCCGAGCCCGGCCGGAAAGAGAAAGACGGACCGCCAGCGCCGCAGCGAGGAGCGCTGTTCCAACGCTGGGCAGGTAGTTATGGCGCGGACTGATGTACCAGAGGAAATTCGGGGCGTACGCGAAGAACCACCACGCTCCGCCCAAGAGCGTCAGGCGGACCGCCGCGCGCTCCCTTCCCTCGTCGTTCCAGTGCCGGGCGCAGAAAAAAACCCAGACCGCCGCCGCCGCCGCGGCGAGAAGAAGGGCCGCGGGCAGGCCCCCGGGGAAATCCGCGAGGACCGGCCAGCGGCGCACGGGCGCCAAGGTCTGCGTCAGGGCATGCTTCATGCTGAGCAGGATCACATCCGTGCGCGGCACGGGCCGTCCGCCGCTCGAGAAAGGAGAGAGCATCCGCGCCGCGAAATGCGCCGCGTTGAGGAAGAGGAATCCTCCCGCGGCCGCCGCCAGCGGGCGGGGCTTCAGGCCGGGATCGGCCCAGCGCGCGAAAGCCAGGAGCGGTATCCAGAGCAGGAAGACCTGGTCGTAGTCGAAGAGGGCGACGACATAGAGCAATGCCGCCAGCGCCAGGCGCGGCGCGCGAGGAAGGCTCGTCCGGCCGGCCGCGAGAAAGGCGCCCAGCGCAAGCGTCGTCGTGAAGAGGTTCATCATGATGGAGGAGGTCCACCAGTGAGTTTCTCCATGGTTCGGCCAAACGAGGAAGAGTCCCGCCGCGGCCAGAGCGGCCCCGCGCGATGCGCCGATCCGCCGGGCCAGCGCCATGACGAGGAGCGGATTCAGGAGGTCCAGGAACAGTCCGCACAGATGCATGGCCGCCGCGGATCCTCCGCAGACCTTGTAGAGGGCGAAGAAGAGCGGGATGTAGAGATTCCTGCCGGGGACATAGTGGACCGTGTCGCTCCACAATTGCGCCCAGCCGGCATGCGCGAAGGATCGGCAGAATCCATGGTCGTCGAGATGCAGGCCCGCGCGCGCCGCATAGGCGCCGAAGAAGAGCAGGCCGGCCGCGATAAGGATCGCGCTCGCGGCCAAGCCGCGCCGGTCCCGCTCTTGCTCGAGATCAGCCTTCATCTGCGCCCATCGTAAGGGATATTATATCAGCAAACCTTCGGGGCAGCGGCGTCCAGGCATAGGGCCGCGGCGCCCAGAAGGGCGATGCGGGGCTCCTCGCTGACCTGGATCTTCAGGCGCGCCAAGGCATGCGGGTAAGCGAAGGACTTCAACTGCTCTTTCATGGCGCTTTCATAAAATCGGAAGGCCTTGGAGACGGAGCCGCCAAGCACGATGAGTTCGGGATCGAACGCGTAGAGCACGGTCTGGACCGCGTGTCCGAAGTCCTTCCCGAAAGACGAGAATATCTCAAGGGCCTGGGCGTCTTTGCGGCCCGCGCGCTCGCAGAGATCCTCGCCGCTCGCTCCGTAGATGTTCTTCAAGCCCGTCCCGCTCACATAGCCCTCGATCGTCTTTTCTCGATAGGGAATGGCCCCGATCTCGCCCGCGCCGCAGTTCGCGCCGGAGTAGAGGCGGCCGTTGACGATGATCCCGGCGCCGAGCCCGGTCCCCACGATGAGGCCCACCATATGGCGCAGGCCGCGGCCCTTGCCGAAGTGAAACTCGCCCAGAGCGAAGCAGTTGGCGTCGTTGTTGACGTGGACCGGGACGCGATAGCGTTCCTCAAGGATCTCCTTAAGATGCACCTCTTTCCACGAAGGGATGTTCTCCACGGTGTAGACGATGCCTTTCTCCGTATCCACCAGGCTGGGCACGCCGATGCCGATGCCCGCGGTATCGTTGCGCAGGAATACTGCATCGATGGTCCCGCAGATCTCGTCTATGACGACCTGGGCGGCTGCCTTGGCCGAGATCGCCTTGCTCGCATGGGAGATGATGTTTTGTCCCTCCACGCGGCCGGAGCGCACATGGGTTCCTCCGAGATCCACTCCGATGATCGCGCGCGGGGTCATGGAACGCTCTCCTCGCTCTTGCCCAGAACGGCATTGCCGATGAGCGGGCGGGCCCAGAACCCGATGCTGATCATGTAGCCCACGACGCAATTTTTTCCGAGCACGAAACCCTCCATAACCGGCGCATGCATATCGTACCAACAAGCCCCAAGGGAAACCAGCGTTCATGAAGATCGTCTCAGAGAAAGTGTAAAATCAGTTTAATTTGGTTATTCGAGAGGACACTCATGGCTATGCGACTCCGGCTTTTGTCCGTACTCTTCGGCAGCCTCCAGCTCTGCGCAGGACCGGCGCTCTCAGTCCAAGCCGCCGACCGAAAGATCTCCAAGTCCGAACTCGAGGATAAGATTCGCGGCGGCTGGGCCGGAAAGATGCTCGGCGTTTCCTACGGCGCCCCCGTGGAATTCCGTTCCAACGGGAAGATCGATGAAGGCGCTATCCCGCCTTGGAAGCCTGAGCGGGTGGAAAACTCCATCCATCAGGACGACCTATATGTCGGCATGACCCTGTCGGAGACCATGGATCAGCTTGGGCTTGATGCCACGACCGAACAGTACGGCGAGGCCTTCAAGGACAGCAAGTACGCGCTTTGGCATGCGAACGCGGGCGCCAGGCGCCTGCTCAACATGGGAATCAAAGCGCCCATGTCCGGCCATCCAAAATACAATGTCCATGCCAATGACATCGATTTCCAGATCGAGGCGGATTTCATCGGATTGATGTCTCCCGGCTTGCCCCGAGAATCCAACAAGTACAGCGAACGCGTCGGCCGCGTGATGGGCTGGGGGGATGGGTTATACGGCGGGATGTTCTTGAACGGAATGTACGCGGCCGCTTATTTTGAAAGCGATGCCCGCAAGGTCGTGGAAGCCGGTTTGGCCTGCATCCCGGCGAAAAGCGAATACGGTCTGCTGATCAAGGATATCCTGGACTGGAGCGCCCGGAATCCCTCGGATTGGAAAAAGACCTGGCAATTGATCGAAGACAAGTGGGACAAGGACAACTCTTGTCCGGACGGAGCCCTGCAGCCCTTCAACATCGACGCCAAGATGAACGGCGCCTATATCGTCCTCGGCCTGCTTTATGGCGGCAAGGATTTCGGCAAGACCCTGGAGATCGCGGCCCGGGCCGGACAGGATTCCGACTGCAACCCTTCCAATGCCGGCGGCGTGCTGGGCGTAATGATGGGCTACAAGAACATCCCGGACTTTTGGAAGTCCGGGATCCCCGCGCTGGCGGACACGAAGTTCGAATACACCCGGTCTTCCTTCAATGACATCAGCAAGGCCACTCTGGCGCGAGCCCTGAAGGTCATCGAACTCGCGGGAGGCAAGGTCAACGACGCGGACGTCGTCATCCCCGCGCAGACGCCGCGCGCCGCGGAACTCGAGCAATGGAGCATGGGAACCCCCAGCCGGCGCATCGACTTCAAGGATCCGGCCTGGAGTTGGAAGGGCGCCTGGAAAGACGAGATGGGAGGGAAGGATAAGTCCGAGATCGTGGGCAAGACCGCGGCCGGCGCCGGAGCGGAAGCTGTTCTGACCTTCACGGGCAGCGCGGTCGCGCTGTTGGGAGACATGACGCAGTCCGGCGGCAGGGCCGACGTCTACCTCGACGGAGAGAAGCTCGACCATGCCGATGCCTACACCCCCGAAAGGACGAATGACGACGTTTTCTGGCATATCTACGGACTCCCGCAAGGACCGCACGCGCTCAGGATCGTCACTCGAGAAGACGCGGATCCGCGCTCCGCGGGAAAGAAGATCATCATCCGGGAAGCCGTGATCTTCACGAATCCATGAAATAAGCGGCTCAAGATTGAGCCGCTTATTTCATCACGAACCCTAAAAGTCCGTGAAGATGCCGAAGTAGTAGTCCCCGAACCGCAGGGTCTTGTTGAAGTCGGAAATCCAGGCGGAACGGTCTTCCGGAGTCCGGCCGAAATCGATCTGCGCGACATACCAGGATTCCAGGTCTGTGCAGTTCGTCGTCATGAACTGCCGCTCCACGCCGGCTTTGTCCTTGAACGTGCCTTTCGACGAGCCGGGGATTACGCGCGGCGGCTGAGACAGGGAGGAGAGGATGTTCCTGTTGGGGTCATCCATGCGGTCGTCGTACTCGTGCGAATGATACAGCAAAATGAGGTGTCGGCCGTTGAATATCTGCGGGTAGCTCCGCGTCTTGTCCAGAGGATAAGCCAAGGAGATCGCGAGGTGGACGTGAAAGAGGTCCTTGGGGGATACTGCATCGGCCCAGCCGTTGCGCAATATTTCGTCGACATCCTGGACGATCTTCGGGAGAAGGAGCTCTTCCACGGTCTCGTAGAATTCTTCCCGCCGTTGGGCCAGCACGGCGCGGATGTCGTTTTGGCTGGCGCTGAGAGAAGGGATTTCTTCGGCGTTGAGAAGGCCCGCGCTCAACCATAGGATAAAGATGAAGAGATTCCTCATCGATTCAAGGATACGCCTCCGGAACATCAAACGCCTGAGCATTCAGGCCCGCTGACGCATAGGCCTTTCAGTCTCATCGGCATCCCCGACGGACGGCTCGAATCGTGAGGCAGGATTGGCTGCAAGACTGGCGGAATCTTCAGGCAGGCTTGCAGCCAAGCCTGCGGCGAAGGGCTTCCAGGTCTTCCAGGCGGCCGATGTCGGACCAGAAGGCGCCGTCGATGCGGTGCGCGAGGATGCGCTCTCCCTCGGAAACCGATTCCAGATAGCTTTGCAGGATGGAGAAGACGCCTTCATCCCTCATCCGGGAAAGCAGTTCCGGGGAGATCACATGAAAGCCGGCGAAGGAAAACCTCTGCGCGCCCGGCACCGGGCCTTTGGCCCAGAGCACGCCGGGCTCTCCGCGGTCCCAGCCGCAAAGCTCGGAGCGCTCATTGAAGAGAAGGGCCCTGCGGCTCTCTCTTTTGTGCACGGCCACGCTCGCCAAGGCCTTGCCCTCAAGATGGGCCTGGTAGAAGGCCGAGAGGTCCGCGTCGCAGTAGACGTCCGCGTTATAAAGGAAGAAGGGTTCGCCGTCGTCGAAGAACCACGCGGCCTTCTTGAGCCCGCCGCCCGTGTCCAAGAGGGACTGCTCCCGCGAGAACTCCACGCGCAGGCCGAAGCCCCGATGCGCGCGCACGAACTCTTCGACTTTATCGGCCAGATGGCAGACGTTGAGGATGACCTCGCGCACGCCCGCGGCCTTGAGCCTTTGCAGGACATGCTCCAGCATGGAGCAGCCGCCGGCCTCGACTAAAGCCTTGGGCACGGTATCGGTCAGGGGCCGGAGCCTGCGGCCCTCTCCGGCCGCGAGCACCATGGCCTTCATTCTTTCTCTTGCGCCAGATGAGCCAGTTCCACGGCTACGCCCAGGCCGCGCAGGCGCTCGGCCAAGCGCTCGGCGCAGTAGACCGAGCGGTGCCTGCCGCCCGTGCAGCCGAAAGCCACGGAAAGGTCCGTGAAGTTCCGCTTGCGATAGTCGGCGGCCGCGGTCTCGACTAAAGCAAAAGCATGGTCCAGAAACGCCCG
Source organism: Elusimicrobiota bacterium (assembly GCA_041661185.1). GTDB lineage: Bacteria > Elusimicrobiota > Elusimicrobia > UBA1565 > UBA1565 > JBAZUV01. The sequence continues at coordinate 14,306 of JBAZUV010000006.1, read as the reverse complement.
CACCTCGGGGGCCGCGGCGAGGAACCCGGCCACGGCCGCGTCCTTGCCCGTGAGCTGGGCCAATCGCGCCTCCCGCCCGGGGTTGGGCAGAGAGCGGCAATCGAAGACGAATCCCCCCCCGTGCCCGCGGTCGTCCTGCGGCATGCCCGCGCGATAGGAGAAGCTTCGCACGCGCACGGTCAGAGAGAGCGAGGCCTTCCCGAACTGACGCAGCCGCGTGGAGCCCGCCAGGCTCCGCCAGACCTGCGTGAGCGCCGGCAGCTTCACGGGAAGCCGGGCGACGCCCAAGAGATGCTCCAGATTGCGCACCGCGTACGGAATGCTCTGAAGGAAATGCTCCTTGCGCTCGTAGAAGCCCCGCAAACCGAAGGCGCCCAAGGCCTGCATGATGCGGATGTAGACGAAGCCGTGATAGAACTCGAGGAAGCTCTTGCGATCCACCTTCACATGCTCGCCGAGCGCGCCCAGATACTCCTCCAGGAGCCGCTTGCGCACGGTAGGAGGGATGTCGGCCTTGGCGTCGTAGAGGAGCGAGGCCACGTCGTACTGCAGCGCGCCTTTGCGACCGCCCTGATAGTCGATGAACCACGGCTCCCCGTCGCGCACCATCACGTTGCGCGACTGGAAGTCCCTATACAGGAAGTGCTCCATCCCCGCTTGGGCCAGGAAATCCGAGAAACGCTGAAAATCATCCTCCAAGGCCTGCTCGTCGAAAGGAACCTTCGCCAAACGCAGGAAGTAGTACTTGAAATAATTGAGGTCCCACATCATGGACTGCTTGTCGAAGCTCGCGCGCGGATAACAAAGCGAATAGTCGAGTCCGCGTCCGGCCGGTACCTGGAAGCGCGGAAGCACGCGCAGGGTCTTTCGGTAGGCTTCCTCGGCCTGGGCCGGGAACGCGGAGCCTCCCCGCTGAGAACAAAGGAAGTCGAAGAGCGTGGTCTCCCCAAGATCTTCCTCGAGATAAAAGCCGCGCTCCGCGTCCTCGGCATAGATCTCCGGCACCGGAAGCCCTTTCGCGTGGAAATGCTTCGAGAATCCCAGGAAAGCGGCGTTCTCCTTGCGGTCCGGCCCATGCACGCCGATGGCGCTGCGGCCCGCGCCCAAAAGACGCCAGAGCCTGCGGCTGGACCCGTCGCCGGGCAGGGCCGTGCAGGAAACGGGCTCCTCCTTGAAGCGGGTCTTGAACAATCCCCTCAAGGATTTTTCCGCGGGCGGAGCGCCGGTCGTCGCGTTCATGACGCCTATCATACCATGCGGCCTTGGAGGTTTCAAAAGAACGCACCCCAAAGGACCTATTTCCGCATGGGAACCTTGTCCTCCGGCAAATGACCCTTTGGACCTTATTGACCTGGATCAACCACCGCTATCATGCTTGCAGTGAAGATACGCGCACGTCGTCCAGGAGTGAACGCCATGGATCTTTCTTTGAAGAGCCTCAAAAAGACCTTTGCCTGCACGCTGATCGCGGCGCTTTTGAGCGCCCTGCCCGGCCCCGCGGTCCCGGAAGCCCTGGCCCAGGCCGTCATCGCCGGGAAGTCCGCTCCCGCGGTCTCTCCTGTCCTTCCCGTCGGCCTTGGAGATGTCGGACTCCACAATACCCTTTCCCAAAACATAGGCGGTCTATTCACGGCGCCCGCGCTCCCGCTCTTGAGCGCTTCCGCCGATGAGCTCAAGACCCTGCCGACGCCCGCGTCGATCTCCGACGAGACCGCACAGGCCGCCGCGCCCGTCCAAGCCAAGGGATTGCCGGGACTCTGGCAGCGCGCCGTGCAGACCGGCAAGGAAGCCCAGGCGCAAAAAGCCGCGAAAAAACAAGCTAAGAAGCAAGCTGAGATCGACGCTCAAGACCATCTCATCAACAGGGTCGTCGCGATCTCGGATGCCATGGAAGCCAAGGAACTGGGCAAGCAGACAGTGGATGCCGCTCGCGCCGTGGCGGACGCGAACTGGGACAACGCCTCCCAGCCCTCAGCCTCCGCCGTGGTCCCGAACCCGGCCGCTGCTGAAAGAGATCATGCCCTGGGCTCCGTGCAGAATGCCCTGGAACCCGCGGCTCTCGAAGCTCCGGCGAAGGACGGCATGAGCGACCGCTCTCCGCCCGCGCCCTCCGCAGAGACATCCGCACCGGCCTCGCGCCTGAGCAATTTCTCTCGCGGCGTCCAAGGGCTCCTCATCCTTTCCGGCCGAGGGATCGCCAAGATATTCTCCAGGAAAAAAACCGCCGAGGACCCCAAGCCCGAGCAGCCGCGCAAGGATCCGGTCCCCATGATGGGACTGATCTCAAAGCTCCTGCGTCCCGTACCCGCGCCTTTGCGCGTGGCCCTGGCAGCAGCCGGCACCGTGGGATTCGACATGCTCTCCCGAAGCATGAACCCCACGATGTTCGGATTCTCCGCTTTGACCGGGCTATGGGTCGTGGTGGGCGTGGGCGCGGTGATCGCCCCCCTGCTCCTGGCGGACCGCATCCGCTTGGCCAAGGACTCCGATAAGGCCCTGACGCCCTTGAAGAGCTATGAGGACGTGCTCCTGGGCGTATTCCTGGGCGCGGCCGTCGCCACCGCGGTCGGAATACTCACCACGGGCGGGCTCTCCTTGAGCTCCCTGATCTTCCAAACCCTGACCCCGGGAAAAGGCTTCATCAACCCCGCGGCCTTCCTCGGCCTCATGAGCCTCATGTCCTCCATGCCCGTCCTCTACGCCAGCGGGCACGTGGCCTACGCGCTCATCCACAAGAAGACCGCGGATCTGAGCCTGCCCCTGCCCGGCGTCATGAAAATCATGCTCCTGAGCCTGCTGTTGACGCCGGGACAGTTCCTCATGAACTTCTCCGGCCCTGTCGGCGGACTGAGCTATGCGCTCTTCTTCGTGGTAGTGCAGGCTTACTTCAACGGCAGCGGATACTTGAAGTCCTTGGTCACGGAGAATGCCGTGCAGGACGAACCCGACGCGGCCCCGCAGCTGGGCCGGGAATGGACGGTCGGCAGCGGCAAAGTTCGTCCAGAAGCGATCAAGACCGAGGTCCGCTCCGCGGGGAAGAAAACCGCCTTGCTCATGGGAGGAATGCTTCTGGCCTCCATCGGGATCTACGGGCTGCTGACCTTCGCGCCGCTCGACTTCTTTATGGTCGGCCTGCCTTCCCTGGTCCCGATGCTCAAGAGCCTCGTGCCGCTCTTCATGGCTTCAGGCTACCTGGCGGCCCTCTTCTTCGGCGGGCGGGTCGTCAAGAAGGGCCCGGATGTGGACATGATCCGCGGCTTGGCCGATAAAGCGCATCTGCCCATGCCCACGGTGTTCGCGACCAAGGATGAGCAGAAGTCTCCCAATGCCTTCGCCAGCGGCGCGATCTATCATCTCTCGGTGGTCGCCTTCGTGGGCGCCATCCGAAAGCTCTTGACTCCGCGCGAACTGCGCGGAGTCATGGGCCATGAGCTGAGCCATGTCCGCTACCGGCACATGCTGATATTCTTCGCAGCCGTCAACCTCCTGCAGGCATTCAGCGCGGTCGCGGGCCAAACGTTCTTCCAGAATATGATAGCGCTCTGGGCTCCGGTGGTCTGGCTCGCATTCTTCCTGGCGATCATGCGCTCCAACGAGTTCATGGCGGACGCGGGTTCCGCATCGCTCACACAGGACCCGCGCAGCCTGGGCACCGGCCTTCGCCGGCTGACCCTCTTCGGCCAACTGGGCAAGGATCGCCTTCCTGAGAGCGCGATGAACCCGCTCTACAGGCTCATGCTCACGCATCCGGAAATGAGCAAGCGCGTAGCGGCCCTCAACGGAATGATGGAACCATCCGAAAAGAAATAGCCTCTCCGCCGTCCTTATAAAGGAAGGCCGGCCTCTTTCGAGTCCGGCCTTCTCCTTTTCCTAATGGAGTGCGTACTCCTGGGCCCCGGGTCAAGCCCGGGGTGACGACACCTCCCGGCTTTCGCCGGGATGACGAACAGGAACCCGCCCCCAAGGGCCTATATCCGGCTAGGTCCATTAACATCGCGGGACACGGCCCTTGGGGCCTCATTGATTTTCGTCAACGACCGCTATCATACAGTCACGGCGCTTAGCTGCGCCGCGCGAACGTCGTGACGCACACAGGAGCGACGAACATGGAAACTCTCGCAAAGACCCTTAGAAAGAACATCGCATGCGCCCTTGTCGCGGCGATGCTCGTCGTCCTGCCCGGTCCTTCGGTCACATCCGCCCTGGCCCAAGTCGTCTCGCAAGCCCCCGCCGGCATCTCGCCGATCCAGCTGACTCTGCCGGTCGCGGGACTCACCCAGAACCAGCCGCTCTCTCAAACTCTCCCGGACACGCTTTCACTTCCGGCCGGACTCGGCATGGCGCAGACCCTGCCGGATGCCCTGCAAGAGCAGTCTGCCCGGTCCCAGACCCTCGCGGAACTGGAAGAAACCGTGCCCGCGCCGAAAACGCCGATTGCGACACAGCTCAAGAGATTGGGCATCAGCATCAAGTACGCGGCCTCTCATCTGAGCAATCCTTTTTCGAAGGAATCCAAAGAATTCAAGAAGAAGAGAGCCGCCGCTGAAAAGCAGGAACGCGACGCAGGGATGACTCACCTCGCCGATCGGCTCGAATACGTGGATTCCCTGCTCACCCGCATCGAGACCGACGCGCCCGTGTTCGGCGAGGCCGCGCACCAGAGCGGCCGGCAAGCTTGGGAGAACGGCTCGAAATCGGACGCCTCCGCCGAGGCCGTAGTCGGAGCCGAGTCCGCGGACAAGGCCTCCGGGCTCTCTCCGGCATCCGCCCGGCAGCCCGTCAAGAAAGGCTTCGTCATGCCCTCCTTGGTCCTGCCGATATCCGCCGCGACGACCTTCCTCATGGACATGGCCGCGCGCACGCTCATGCCGCAGGTCTTCGGATTCGCCATAAGCGCTTCCGTCTGGACGACCTTCGGCCTGGGCGGACTGCTCCTGCCCGCGTTGATCGCGGTGCGCGCGCAGATGAAGGGCTCCGGCGGCGACAAGGTCCAGCCCCTGCGAAACTACGCGGACACGCTCATCGGAACGCTCCTGGGCGCCGCCGCCTCCACCTTCCTCGGGCTCCATGCCGCGGGACTATCCCTCATCGGCGCATTCACCGCGGACAATCTCATCTTCCTCGGCGGCCCGCTGAGCCTCGCCGCGTTCATGGGACTCTCCGCGCTCGCCAAGGCCCTGCCGGTCATCTACGCAAGCGCCAATACGATCTACGGCCTCGAGAACGGCCGCCGCATGCCCGCGGAATTCACTCCCCTTCAGCTGCCCATGAAGATCCTCGTCCTGCAGCTCTTCGTCCAGGCCGTGCAGATCACCCTGGGACTCATGGGACTCCACTTGTCGACCGCGATGACCTTCGTCCTCCCCGTATTGATGTTCATGACGCTCAAAGGCAGCGCGAAGTTCATGACCAATCTCACCCACGGCCGGCCCGCCTTCCTGGAACTGGAGGATTGGATCTTCTCCGCCAAGAAGCAGCCCTTGGACGCGGCCAAGAACCTGCGGAAAACGCAGTGGGCCGCGGCGCTGGCCACGCTCGCGGTGGTCGCCTGCTGCCTCGGGCTCCTGGCCCTGCATCAAGGCTCTCTGCTCGCAGGCATCGCCTTGCTCGGCACGAAGCTCCTGTCCGCGGCCAAGAGCTTCGGGATCAATATCCTGCTCGTCGTCATCGTCGGCGGCATCCTCCCGAGATTCATGGGCGCCAAACCCGAGGAAAAAGGCCCGTTCGTGGACATGCTCCAGGACCTCGCCAAGAGGGCCGGGATGAAGACTCCCCCCCTGTTCCACGGAGACGGCGGCAAGAAAGGTCCCAATGCCTTTGCCGCAGGCATGACGCACCGCTCCGCCACGGTGACCATCCTCGATCCGATCGGAGACATCCTCTCTCCCGAGGAACTCAAGGCCGTGCTGGGACACGAGCTCTCCCATATCCGCTACCGCCACATGCTGACGTTCTTCGCGCTGATCCCGCTGCTCTTCGCGATGTTCGGACTGGGAACGGATACGCTCTTCCAACTCATGCTTGCCTTCTGGGGCTCCATGGTCTGGCTGCTCTCCTCCATGAAGCTCATGCGCGCCAATGAGGACATGGCGGATGCCGGCTCCGCGGCCCTGCTGGGCGACACCCGCGCCTTGGCCACGGGCCTGCGCAAGATGGGACTCATGGGCTCCCTGGGCAAGGGCAAGGCTCCCTATGTGAAAGGCAATTGGTTCTTCAACCTCTTCCTTTCTCATCCGGACCTGCAGGAACGCGTGCACGGCTTGGCGAGTTATCAAGCCCGGCCGGAAACCGCGAAATAAGCGGGATGCCGCGCGCGCTTGCCGCCCTGCACTTGGCCGCGGCCCTCGTTGCCCAGCCCGCGTCGGCGTCCGTCTCAGTCGTCTCGCATGTCTCCCTGCCCGCAAGCGCCGCCTCCTTGGCGGGCCCTGCCGCGGCTGATGACCTGATCGCCGCCCCCGCATCCTTCTCTCTGCCGACTATGGAGAACGCTCCGTTCTCCGCTCCGATGCTCTTGGGCGGCGCCTCCATGCTCCCGCTCTCCCAGACAAGGATTTTGGCCCAGCCTGCCGCGAACGCCGCTCTGCGCATCCGCAGCCCCATACAGTTCCCCATCCTTCTGCGCAAAGCCGCCGGAAAACCCGCGCAGGAATATCCGCCGCATGCAGGCGCCCTCCCGACCCTGTCGAGAACGAAACTCCTCATCGCCCCGGAAGCCTTCTCCCGGCTCTTCGACGGAACCGCGGCCCAGCCCGCGCCGGCTGATGCGGTCCCGATGGCAGAGGAAACCGCGGCCGCGGCCTTCGCTCAGCAGTTGGATTTCGTCCTGAAGTCCCAGAGCCGGCTTCTGGGCGTCGTTCAGAAGACTCTATCGCAAAACGGCTATTTGGACGCAGGAAAGACCGACGCTCAGCGCGCCCGGCTCATCGAGGACGCCTTCAAGGCCGCCGAGGACAGCTTCCAGCTGCAGGGCCTTAAGCTTGCTCCCACGCCGGAGTCCTTCGCTGCCGCGGCCTCCCTCTTCTCCAAAATGCATGCGTCCCTGCAAAGGATCGCGCAAGCCTATCCGAAGATCCCCTTTCGCATGAACTACATCTTCCAAACAGCGGTCAACGGCATGCTCGCGCAGGCCTCCAAGGCCGCTTCCTTCGAGGAAGCCCTGCGCGCGGCCGACGCGGCCGCGGCGCAGGCCTTGGATGTCTCCACAGTCGAGAAAGAGTTCCTGGAGAACAAGATCGATCTCTTCGAAACGCTCGTCAAAATGACCGCCGCGGAGAACGGCGTAAAGAGCGTTTCGTCTCCCGTCGAATTGACAGCCGTCTACGCCGCCGGCCTGGCCAAGTTCCGGGCCGAGGGCCGCAGCCTGGCCCCCACGGATTCGTGCTTTCAGACGGCCCTGATCGTCGCCGAGAGCATGACGCTCCTCATGCAGGCGGTGAGCCCGCTCAAGGGAGTGGACGCCCGGGTCTACAGTCAGCTCATGGAATCCAAGCTCGTGCAGAAATGGCTGAAAAAATCATCGCAGCTCCTCTCTCCGGATCAGGCCCTCGAATTCCAAAAAGAAGGCCTCTCGATCGCCCAATCCATGCCGTCCTTGGCGCCGGCAGCCTGGGCGCAGACTACGATCGGCCGATTGCAGGACGCGCTCGGCGCGCGGCTCGCCGAGCGGCACGCGGATGCATCCGCGCTCTCGGCCGCGGACTATGCGCAGGCGGCCTCGGAGGCCGCGTCGCGCCTGAAGTCCGACGCGCAGACTCAGGCGCCTTCTCCCGAGTCCCAGGCGATCGCGGCCGCGGTCATCGACGGGCTTTTACGCATCATCCAAGCCGCCGCGAACGCCCCGGGCGCCTCCATGAGCATGATCGGCAACGCCCTCAACTCCGGCGCAGGCCGGAAATGGATGGAGTCCGCGCATAAAGCCTCGACGCCCGAAGAAGCGCAGGCGCTCCTGCCGGCCGCCGAGGAAACAGCGAATTCCGTGCTCGCGCTCTTGCCGATCTACTGGGCGCAGGAGATGCCCGGCCGCGTGGAAAGCCGGGCCTTGGGACTCATCGAAGAACGCGGACTCGACGCCGAGTCGCTTTCCGCCGCGGACTACATCGCTCTTCTGCGCGAAGCCGCGGCGCTGCTCAAGCCCGTGCTCGCCGCGCCTTGCGCGGAGGCAACAGAAGCCGGATTCTTCGCGGCGGAGCAGCACCTGCGAATCCTGGAAGCCCTGGCCGTGAAAACACCCCGGCTCCCCGCGCTGCTGAAGATTTCGTCCTTCATCGTCAAGAACTTCTTCCTCCCCTCTCTGCGGTCCGCGCAGACCTTCGATGAGCTCAAGACCGCGGCCCAAAACGCCGCCGCCAGGATCATCGCGCAGAGCCGGTAGCCGCCCGTGTTTTTCGCATATGTTAAACTCATGCCTGCAGGAACTCTTTTTTTACAGGAGTAGAACATGGTGATCGTCGAATCGTCCGCGGCAGCGGCCATCTCCGTGACCCGCATGGGCGCCCAGCCTTCCGCTCCGAAACGAAAGGGAATAGAGCGCTTCCTTCGTTCCAAAGCCGTCTTGGCGGCCTTCCTCCTGCCGGCCATGGCCTCCTCATTCTCTTTCGCGGCTCCGGCGAGGACGATCGACGAGAAGGTCCACTCCCTGCTCCAGCAGATGACCCTGGAAGAGAAGGTCGGACAACTCACCCAATATTCGGGCGACGGACAGGCGACCGGGCCGGAGTCGTTCAAGAAAAACCAGAAGGAAGACATCCGGAGCGGCCGCATCGGCTCCATGCTCAACGTGATCGGCACGCGCTACACGCGGCAGTACCAGGAAGCCGCCATGCAGTCGCGTTTGAAGATCCCCCTCCTCTTCGGCCTGGACGTCATCCACGGCTACAAGACCACCTTCCCCATCCCCCTGGCCGAGGCCGCCAGTTGGGACCTGGAAGCCATCGAAAATTCGGCCAGGATCGCGGCGGCCGAGGCAGCCGCCGGCGGCATCCACTGGACCTTCGCGCCCATGGTCGATATCGCGCGCGATCCCCGCTGGGGCAGGGTGATGGAAGGCGCGGGAGAAGACACCGCTCTGGCTTCCAGGATCGCCTATGCCAGAGTCAAAGGCTTCCAGGGCAAAAAGCTCGGAAACCTGGACGCGCTCATGGCCTGCGCAAAGCATTTCGCCGCCTACGGCGCGGCGGCAGGCGGCCGGGACTACAACTCCGTGGACATGAGCGAAAGGATGCTCCGGGAAACCTATCTGCCGCCCTTCAAGGCGGCCGTGGACGCGGGCGCGGCGACCCTCATGAACTCCTTCAATGACTTGAACGGGATCCCTGCCACCGGCAACAAGCATCTGCAGCGCGACATCCTCAAAGGCGAATGGGGCTTCCAAGGCTTCACGGTCTCAGACTGGGGTTCCATCGGCGAAATGGTCAGCCACGGCTACGCCGCCGACGGCAAAGAAGCCGCGCTCAAAGCGATTACGGCGGGCAGCGACATGGACATGGAAAGCAACGCCTACCGCGAAAATCTGGCCGCGCTGGTCGCGGAAAACAAAGTCCCCATTGCCCTGGTAGACGATGCCGTGCGCCGGATACTGCGCAAGAAGTTCGAGCTGGGTCTCTTCGACGACCCCTACCGCTTCAGCGATCCCAAAAGAGAGCAGGCCGAGCTCAATGATCCCTCGCACAGGAAGGCGGCCAGGGAGATGGCGGCCAAGAGCATTGTCCTGCTCAAGAACGACTCCAATATCTTGCCGCTCTCCAAGAACATCAAGACCCTCGCATTCATCGGCCCCATGGTCAAGGCCGTCAAGGACAATCACGGATTCTGGTCCGTGACCCTGCCCAACGAGGACTATTCGAAGCTCACCATCACGCAGTGGGACGGCATCAAGAACAAGCTGGGCAGCGGCACAAAGCTCCTGTACGCCAAAGGCTGCGACATCGAGGGAACGGACAAGAGCGGATTCGCCGAGGCGGTCGCGGCCGCCCGGCAAGCGGATGCCGTCATCCTGAGCATCGGCGAGCGCTGGGATATGAGCGGCGAGGCCAAGAGCCGCAGCAGCATCCGGCTGCCCGGGGTGCAGGAAGAACTCGTCCAAGCAGTCCATGCCTCCGGGAAGCCCCTGGTGGTCCTCGTCAACGCGGGCAGGCCGCTGATCTTCGACTCGGCCGCGGAAAATGCGGCCGCCGTCCTTTATGCCTGGTGGCTGGGCAGCGAGGCCGGCAACGCGATCGCCGACGTGCTCTTCGGCGACTACAACCCCTCGGCCAAGCTGCCCATCACCTTCCCCCGCAGCGAAGGGCAGATCCCCATCTACTACAACCGCTTCAACACCGGCCGGCCGCCCCAGACCGAGACCTCGAACATCTACGTCTCCGCCTACATCGACCTGCCCAACTCCCCCCGCTTCCCCTTCGGCTACGGCCTAAGCTACACGGACTTCAAGTATTCCGACCTGAAGCTGGACAAGGACAAGCTCCGGGCGGATGAACAGCTGCGGGCCTCCCTGAATATCACGAACACCGGCAAGCTCGCCGGCGAAGAGATCGTGCAGCTTTATCTGCGGGACAAGGCCGCTTCCGTGGTCCGGCCGGTCAAGGAGCTCAAGGACTTCCGGAAGATCCGTCTGGAACCCGGAGAGACCCAGGCCGTCTCCTTCCTGATCGACCGGGAGAAGCTCTCTTTCTACAACGACCGCCTGCAATGGGCGGCGGAACCCGGCGATTTCGAGCTGATGATCGGCGCGTCCTCCGCGGACATCCGCCTGCGCTCGGACTTCACGCTGGTCGAATAGGCGCGGTTTATGCGGATATCGCTGATCGCGAGGGCCTTGAAGCCGAAATACCTGCTGCTGCTCCTCCGGCTCCCGGCATCCGTCCTTTTGTGCCTGTCTCTTCCTGCGTCCAGCACGGCGGCGATCTCGCCGAAGGCCCCATTCAGCCAAGACGCCGAAGCAGCCGCGGCCCGCATCTCAGCGCTGCTTTCGGACTTCGGCCAAAACGTCCTGGATTCCGTCCCGGCCGTTCCGAAAGGAAGGCAGGCTCAGACCTTCGAGGACGTGGTCGTAGACCTCATCGACGAGCTCTCCGAGAAGGACCCGGCCCTCTTCGAGAAGATCCGCGCCGAGGAACTCCGCATCCGCGCCTTGCCCTCTTTGGAGCTCCGAGCCGCCGCGGTCCAGGAAGCCTATCCCCGCCTGGAGCGCAGCCTCGACAAGTCCGCCGCGGACGGACGCCTCAGCCCCGAGAACGCGGAAAAGTGGGCGTTTTTCCGCGCGGAGGCGCAGAAGGCCCTGGCCGAGGGAACTCTCTTTGAAAAAGCTCAGTTCGCAGGAAAGGCCTTCGATGAGAAGGTCCAACGCCTGCTCGACAAGAGCACTTCCGTCATCGATCCGAACAGGAAGCTCCCGGACGCCAAGTCCGAGTACATGAAGCTCTCCAAGCGCATCCATGATGCGCTCGTCATCCCGAATAATTCGACGGAACTGACGATGCGGCAGATCGACCAAGCCTTCGCGCTCGCGGGCAAGGAATTCGGCATCCGGCCTGAATTCCTCAAATACATGGCCAAGACCGAGTCGGGCCTCAAGCAGGCGGTGCCCTCCAACCCCGCGGCGGTCGGGATCATGCAGATCGAGAACGTGCACAAGGAAGCCTACTCCGGCCCGAGGAACGTGGCCAACGACACCATCACCAACATCGTCTACGGCAGCCTGCTGCGCGCGCAGACCGACAGGACCATGGCCAAGCGCTTCTCAGAAGCCAAGCTGCCGCTCCCGAGCAATCCGCGAGTCGTGGAATTCCTGGGAGACCTCGCCTACAATCGCGGTCCCGGACTGCTCAAGTACGTCGCGCAGTATGCGGCGCAGCAGAAGATCGATGTGAACAGATTCGCCGAGTATATCGGCGGGGCCGGCGGCGCCTACGAGCTCATCGACGGAGGGCTCAAGATCGTCGTGATCCCGGGCCCGGGAACGGATATCGACAAAACGGGAAAGAATTCCGCGCTTGCCCTGGCTTCAGAAGCCGTCGGCCGTGTCCAACTCAGCAAAAAGCTGACCGAAAGGATCGGCGACCGCAACGGCGACGGACGAGTCGATCATCTCGACATCTGGCTGACCCGCGGAATCAAATACCTCAACGACCCGAATCTCAAGTCTTCCCTTCCCCGCGCCGAAGACTGAAGATGAGCCTGCTATTGCTGCGCCGGATGGGCCTTTTTCGCGTCCGCGGACAGAACCTTGAGCCCTTGATAGCTCTCGCAGAGACGCACCAGCGTACCGCTCGCTTCGTCTCCCGCCAGGACGGTTCCATGCAGCGGATTGGTGGCGACAACATGATTATCCCGAACAATCAGGGTGTTCACGGCGACGCCGGAGGAGTTCTCCGCGGCGTTCACGTCGTCCAAGACGTCCCTGCGCGTCGCGTTGTCGGGATAGGCGGAATAGCGCTCCTGGACCGCATCGCACTGTTCCTTGATCTTCTCGTTTAATTTTCTCGCCTTCTTGGTCAAGGCGGTCAACGGCTTCTCCTTGAGCTTGCCGCGCACCTTGTTCGCCTTCTTGAGGTCCGCGGGGATGGATTTGCCGGCGACCCTCAGCTGATTCTCGACATGATCGGCAACGGCCCTGATGGCCTTGGCCCGCGCGGCATTGGGCGCGGAAGCCTCCAGCGCTGCGGACTCCCCGGCCACGACATCCGCAGCTTTCAGGGCCTCGTCGCGGACATTCACGGCCTGGACGATCGCCTGATCCAAGGCATCGTGCCCATTGGCGGAGGCCGTGTGATAGTCCACCTTGACCTTCTTGCTCAGGCCCGGGAAAACGCAATTCGCGGGGATCTTCCCGATCAGGTTGACGCCGTCGATGATATTCCTCTTCGATTCCTGAAGCCTGCGCAGAAACTCTCCGCTGACGCTGCCCTCTTGCGCGGTCTTGCCTTCCCCGGAGATAAGCTCATGGATGTCCGCCAAGGCTTCCTGGGCCATGGGCATGTCTGCGAACCTCGATCTCTGCATTTGGACGTATTTATCCAACGGTTTGAGCGTCTGGATGGCCTTGATGACCCCCTGCTTAAAGGGAACGATCTTCGTCTTTTCCTGCTGGATGAGGGGGACGATAACTTGCGTCCGGTACTGGTTGGCCACCTTCAGATGCTCGTCGGCCTGTTTGTTGATCTCAGCGGGGGTCGCGGGCACGACCGGCGCGGGAGGCTCTCCGTGGTTGCCGGGATCCGGCGGGCTGATAGTCCCGCTGGGATCCGGCCATACTCCATTGTCCCCGTTGTTGCGGCCTGGATCGTCGCCGGAAGACACGCCCGGGCTGGGCGCTGAAACACCGGGCATGCTCACCCCGGTCGGCGTCTGAGAATACCCCGTCTGCAACGCGACCGTTCCGACATCCGTGGCCTTTCCCGGGACCGAGACATTGCTCCCGAAATGTGAAAGCCCCCTTGCCGCGAAGGCCGAAGTCTCTCTCGTCTGTCTGGAATAAACACGCCCCGGCATCCGTCCATCCACGGAAGCCCTCGCGGTGCTCCTGCCGTCCACGGGCCAGCCGGAGGCAAGCCCCGCAGAACTCGCTCCAGGACGCGGAGCCGCCGGCGCAGGCGGCGCAGACACCGACGAGTTCATCCCGTTGGACCCGAATTGCGCGCCGTTGGGCCCGCCCAGGTCGCCGAACTGCGCCTTAGGCTTTTCCTCGGCCTTTCCGTAGCCGAACATCTCCGCGAGCTTGTCCGTCCACGATGTCCGGCCTTCCTCTCCCGGGACCGCTCCGTCCTTCGCCGAATCGTCGGAGGCGCCCTCCTTCGCGCCGCTGCGGCGCGCGCCCGCCTCTTCTCCGACGATATCCTCGCCGCCGGACCGCGCAGCCTCGCCTTTGGGCAAGGCTTGCCGCGCGATCATCATGCTGTTCTTCGCCAGAGGCGCGTGATCGGGCGTGATCGGAGAAGACTGCCAATTGAACGGCACGGCTTCAAGAGACCGGTCCTTCTGCGAGGAAGCGTGCAGGAACCAGCCCAGGCCCACCAAAGCCGCGATGCCGCACGCCGAGCCGACCAAGAAGGCCGGAGATTCGAGCAGCTTGCTGAAATTATTCCGTCGATCGTTCCACATAAGTCCCCCTGAAGCAACGCGCACTCCCCGACACCATGAGTGTAAAGAAAATTCCCTCGTTCAGCAAGGGACCGCATCAACTTGTCAATCGAAAGTTAAAACGTCATGTAGTATCGAAAGTTGAAATGTCATGTCCTTGCCGTTGTCGTGGCCGTTGGATTTAATCCAGAGAGATGTCGTTGTTCTGTTCCCAATTCGCATTTCCCATA
>JBAZUV010000005.1:0-187098 GCA_041661185.1 Elusimicrobiota bacterium | reverse complement strand
ATGACGGACAGCGCGATGGGAGCCGAGTTGGACTCTCCGGCAAGAAATTCGAAGCCAGTTGGGCTCTATCGGGCTTCCGGTCCGGCCGAGGCCCTTAAAATCAGGGCTTTTTCAGCAGCCTGCTAGTCCGGATTCCGGAAAAATTCAGACATAGACAGGCTTGAGGCGCACGAATTTTCCCGGCTGGCTCAGGGCCTTTTGCCGCAATGGCGATGGGCCTTCCGACTCAGGAATATCCCTCCCTTTTTCCCGTATTATTAGGCCATGCGCCGGATCGCCGGTCTTTTATTCTTTTCATTGGCCCTTCCTGGAACAGGACGAGCGGGATCCTTCGCCGCGGGAGCCGATGTCTCGCTTCCCGCCGTCGCGGTGCTGCCTGCGGCGCCGCAGTCAATGATCCTCAGTGTTCCTTCCGGCGAAACCCTGCGGCTGCCGTCTCCTTTGCCGGCGATCTCTAATCTTCCCATCGAACAAGACTCTCCTGCATCAAGAGCAGAGACTCCCTCTCCCAGCCCAACCGTCCAAACGACTCGGAGCATAGCCGACGCGCGCCGGCCCTCGTCCTTCGAAGAGATCCCTCCGTTGGACCCGCGCTACATGACGCCCGAATCAAGGGCGCGTACGGTCACGATCATGGGCAGTTCCCAATCCCCCGAGCAGATACGCGCCTTCATCCTGCTGGCCGGCCGCGTAGCCTATGAACTGGTGAAGCGGGGCTACAACATCCTCACCGGCT
Organism: Elusimicrobiota bacterium; assembly: GCA_041661185.1. Taxonomy (GTDB): domain Bacteria; phylum Elusimicrobiota; class Elusimicrobia; order UBA1565; family UBA1565; genus JBAZUV01. The sequence continues at coordinate 186,362 of JBAZUV010000005.1, read as the reverse complement.
GCGGGAAAGACGGCATCATGGGCGCGGCCTACGACGCCGCGGTAGAGGCAATCCGGACCCTGATGCAGAGCGGCGCAAAAACCGGGGAGAATCTGGCCATCGTGGTCACCCCGGCTTGGCGCGATGAGAACCTCAAGGACGCCCGCGCCATCGGCATCGCGGACTCCGAACCGGCGCGAGTGGACAAGTTCCATCAGGCCTCGGACACATTCATCATCTTCCCGGGAGGCGCGTATACCCTTCCGGAGGCGACCATCCTCGTCGGGAAGAACAGGTATTCCTCCCCTGAGCGGCGCAAGCGCATCATCCTCGTAGGCAGGGAATGGTTCACCGGACTGCAAATACAGTACCAAAAGCTCTACGCGGACGGGACCCTCGGGAAAAACAAGGACGGGACTCCCATAACACCCGAGCAGCTCTTCATCGTCGTCGACACGTTCGAGGAGATCCTCGCGGCTATGCCGGACTCCGCGAATCTCGCGGAAGCCGCGGCTAAAGCCCGGGCAGTTTCGAACTCGACGGACTCCGGCGCGCCCGAGCCGGAGAAGTCTGCGGAAGGGATGGCCTTTCCTCCCGAGACCGTCATCCTCTACCCCGACGGAGAGGAATCCATGCAGAGGGCCTTGGAACTCATCGCTCTGAACAGATACCAGCTCCATGGCCCGCGCAAAAGGCTCATCCTTTTCGGAAAGGAATTCTTCGAAGGCTTGCGGATACAATACCGCAAGCTCTTCGAGGACGGGACGCTCGGCATCGATCCCGACGAGCTCTTCCAGATCGTCGACTCAAAAGAAGATATCCTCAAGAATCTGCCGGAATAACCGGCCCCTCGGTCAGTGCGAGCGGCGAACGGCGCAGGCCAAGAGCGCGATCACGGTCTTGGAATCCTTGATCGTCCCATCCAAAGCCCAGCGCAGGGCCTTGTCGAACGGGACCTTTTTGGCCTCGATGAACTCGTCGTCATCTGGCTGCATGCGGCCCGGCACCAGACGGTCCGCCGTGAAAATATGAATGAGCTCATTGGAGAACGCCGGCGTGGGCCAATAGCGTATCAAGGGACGGATGCGGCCCGCGGTATAGCCGGTCTCCTCGCGCAGTTCGCGCTTGAGGCATGAGAGTACGCGCTCGCCCCGACCGAGCTTGCCGGCCGGCAGCTCCCAAGTCGTCTTCCCGACCGGATACCGATACTGCCGGACCAGGACCACGGTCTTCGGGTCAAGGAACGGCACGACCGCGACGGCGCCGTAATGGTCGAGATACTCCCGCGTAGCGCTGCGGCCGTCCGGAAGTCGGACGGTGTCCACGCGGAAAGCGACCGCGCGGCCGTCGTGCACGAGGCGGCTCCTCAATCGTCTCTCGACAAAAGATTTTATCACCCCGAAATTATACAATTGATGGACGTTCCCAACCTCCGATCATGAGTTCTTCAGAAGTCGATTTCGTCCACCTGCACAACCATACCGAGTATTCCCTGCTCGACGGAGTCACGCCGCTGACCGAAGGCAAGGACAAGCCCTCGCCCATACTGTGCGAACTCGCCCGCCAAGGAGCCAAAGGCCTGGCCATCACGGACCACGGGAACATGTACGGCGCCGTGGAGTTCTACCTGCGCTGCCGCAAAGCCGGGATCAAGCCCATCATAGGCTGCGAGTTCTACATGGCCAAGGGCCGCCGCACGGAGCGAGGCGGCTCGCAGAAGGACAACGGCCATCTCACGGTCCTCTCGCGCAACGCCGAGGGCTATGAGAATCTCATGTCCTTGTCGACCAAAGCGTTCCTGGAAGGATTCTACTACGACCCGCGCATCGACAAGGAACTGCTATTCGAACACTCAAAAGGGCTCGTGGTCCTCTCCGGCTGCCTCAAGGGCGAACTGGCACAGACGCTCCTTCGCGGCGACGTCCCCTCGGCCGTGCGCCTGGCCGGCGAGATGCGCGACCGCTTGGACAAAGACTGCTTCTTCCTGGAGATCATGGACCACGGCCTGCCGGAACAGCGCCAAGCGCTCAAGGGCATCCTGGAAGTACATGAGAAGACCGGCATCCCCTTGGTCGCCACCAACGACTGCCATTATCCTCTTAAATCCGACGCCGCGGCGCATGATGCGCGCGTCTGCATCTCCACCGGCCGCCAGATCGCGGATACGAACCGGCTGAGGTTCGAAAGCCACGAGTTCTACTACAAAGGCGTTCAGGAGATGGCCAAGACCTTCCATTTCGCGCCCGAGTCCCTGGCGAATACGGTGCGCATCGCCGACATGTGCAGCCTGGAGATCGACACAAAGACGATGCACTTGCCGGATTTCCCGATCCCGACGGGCTTCACGCAGGACTCCTATCTGGAGAAGCTCTGCCGCGAAGGCCTTTCAAGGCTCGGAGTCAGCGGCCGGGAAGACTATGAGAAGCGCCTAAGCTATGAGCTCTCCGTCATCAAGCGCATGGGCTTCTCAGGCTACTTCCTCATAGTCTGGGACTTCATCCGCTACGCCAAGCAGAACGGGATTCCCGTCGGCCCGGGCCGAGGATCCGGCGCGGGCTCGCTGGTCTCCTATTCTTTGGACATCACCACCATCGACCCGATACAGCACCGCCTGCTCTTCGAGCGCTTCTTGAACCCGGACCGCAAGTCCATGCCGGACCTCGACATAGATTTCTCCGATACTGGACGCACGAAGGTCATCGAGTACGTGCGCAACAAGTACGGCGCAACCAATGTGGCGCAGATCATCACCTTCGGCTCCATGGGCGCGAAAGCCGTGATACGGGATGTGGGCCGCGTCCTGGGAGTCCCGCTCCCCGAGGTGGACCGCATCGCCAAGATGATCCCCTCCGCGCCGGGGATGACCTTGGCCAAGGCCCTTGAGAGCAATCCGGACTTCGCGGCCGCTTCCCAGGAACCGCAGACCCGCAAGCTCCTGGAGTTGGCCAAGCGCCTGGAAGGACTCAAACGCCACACGGGCGTGCACGCCGCAGGCATCGTCATCACCAAAGAGCATGTCTGGAAATACTCGCCCTTGGCCAGAGGATCCTCGGAGGTCGTCACAACGCAGTACGACGGAGACATCCTTCCGATGCTGGGCCTGCTGAAGATGGATTTCCTGGGACTACGGAACCTCTCGGTGATCGCCGGCGCCGTGGAGCTCATCCGCGGCCGCAAGGGCCCCTCCTTCGACATCGCGAAGATCCCCATGAACGACGTCAAAACCTACGAGCTCCTGGCCTCCGGCCGGGCCCTGGGGGTCTTCCAGCTCGACAGCGAAGGCATGCGGGAGCTGCTCAGGCGGCTTAAGCCCACCACTTTCGAGGACATCTCCGCGGTCATCGCGCTTTACCGGCCGGGTCCCATGCAGAGCGGCATGCTCGACCTATTCGTGGAACGCAAGCACGGCAAGACCAAGATCCGCCACGACCATCCGAAGCTGGCCGACCTCCTCCAAGACACCTACGGCTGCATCGTCTACCAGGAACAGGTCATGGAGATCGCAAAGGCCCTGGCAGGCTTCACTCCCGGGGAAGCCGACGGTCTGCGCAAGGCCATGGGAAAGAAGATCGCCGAGGAGATGGACAAGCTGCGCGGAAAGTTCGTCGACGGCTGCAAGGCCGGCGGCGTCGCCGAGAAGATCGCGCAGAAGATCTACGACCAGATCGAGAAGTTCGGCGGCTACGGCTTCAACAAATCGCACACCGTGGCCTACGGCACCGTGTCCTACCAGACCGCCTATCTCAAGACCAATTTCCCTCTGGAATACTTCACCTCGCTGCTGACCTCCGAGATCGGACACTCCGCCGTGGATGCGGAAGGGAAGGAGAACAAGCTCGTCACTTATCTGGAGGACGCCAAGGCCTTCGGCATCCGCATCCTCAACACGGATGTGCAGCGCTCCCTCGGCCCCTTCTCCATCGAGGACGACGCGATACGCTTCGGCCTGCTCGCGGTCAAGAACGTGGGCTCGGGCGCGGCTGAGAGCCTGATCGCCGCGCGCAAGGACGGGCCCTTCCGATCGCTCGACGATCTCTGCCGCCGCGTGGACCTGCACTCAGCCAACCGAAAGACCCTGGAATCCCTCATCAAGGCCGGAGCCATGGACTCGTTCTTCCCGGGGATGCCTGCCGGCGCGGCTCGCAGCCGCATGATGGCCGAACTCGACGAGACCATGAGCCGCCAGAACCGCATAAAGGAAGACCTGGCCAAAGGCCAAGGACTGCTCTTCGGCTCCGAGACCTCCGCGGCGGCGGCCGATGCTCCCAAGACCGCTTCCCAGGCCGCCGAGCCTTGGCACGAGCACGACCTCCTCAAGAACGAGAAAGAAGTCCTGGGCTTCTTCCTCTCCGGACATCCTCTCATGCGCTACAAGGGCGTCCTCTCCTGCGTGGCGACCCATCGCATCTCGGAGCTCTCCCCCTCGACTCCCCAGCCCGTGCGGCTGGCCGGATATATCTCCTCGGTACGCAAGCTGACCACGAAGAAGAACGAGCTCATGGCCCGCGTGCAGCTCGAGGACCTCACCGGAGAAATCCCGCTCATCGTCTTCCCAAAGACCTACGCCCAGATCAGCCAGCGGATCAAGACCGACTCGATCGTGGTGGTCTCCGGAGAGCTGCAGTACAACGCGAACCTCAAGGATGAGGACCAGGAAGCCCGCCCCGAACTGCGCGTGCGCGACATCCTCCCGATCGATGAAGCAGTCTCCCACTATGCCCGACGGCTGACCCTGCGATTCTCCACCACCGGATTAGAGGAGACTTTCGTAGAAGAATTGCGTAGAATCTTGCGGAAGTACCCTGGGAGCATCCCTGTGCGGCTGAAGCTGGAGACCCCCGCGCATGGCGAGCACTGGGTCGAGACTGAGGATACGGTAGCTCTGGATATGCGCCTATTCCCCGACCTCGAACGACTGCTGGGAGATAAAGCATGGAAAATCGAAAGCGGATCCTGATCGCCGACGACGACCCGGACCTGCTGGAACTGCTCAAGATGGACCTGACCTTCCAGGGCTACGAGATTTTGACGGCCGTCGACGGGAAGGAAGCCCTGGCCCTGGCGCAGAAAGAGTCTTTCGACCTCGTGCTGCTCGACGTGATGATGCCCTATATCGACGGATACCATGTGGCCTATGAGCTCACCAGCAAGCTCGGAGCCAATGTCCCGAAGATCATCATCATGACCAGCCGCGATACGGTCCGCGAGAAGGGCATCGCCATGATGAGCGGCGCGCTTTCCGTGATACAGAAACCCTTCGGCATGGCGGAGCTGCATCAGCGCCTGGCCGAAATCCTGGCCAAACCCTGAGAGGGACATGCCCATGCATCTGCCGATACTCCTTATCGCGAGCCTCCTGAACTTCCAGCCCGCCGCGGCAGCCGAGGACCCGGCGTACTCCGCGGCGATCGACGGACTCCAAGCCTCCGAGCCCATGGCTCGCCGAAAAGCCGTGGAGGATCTGGCCCGCCTTTGGCGGCCGGAGGCGGCCAAGCCCCTCATGAAGCTCTTGTCGGATGAGAACATCTTCGTGCGGGCCGCCGCGGTGGACACGCTGGCCATCCGCCACGCGCAGGAAGCCGCCCCGAAGATCCTCGAACTCCTGCGCAAAGACCCTGCCGCGCAGGTCCGACAGCAGTCCGCGGTCTCCTTGGCCTATCTTTCGGACGCTTCCGCAGAGGAAGCCCTCATCGGCGCCCTTTCCGATGAAGCCCCCGCTGTCCGCTATGCCGCGACCCGCACGCTCGGCGCGCTCCGCTCGCAAAAAGCCGTCCCTGCCTTGGCGGAAGCCCTCAAAGGGACCGACGCCCCCATGCGCCTGTCCGCCGCCGCCGCGCTCGGCCAGATCCGCTCTCCTCAAGCCGCCGAAGTCCTGCGGCTACTCCTGAACGATCCGGACCAGGCGCTGCGCCGGGAGGCGCTCAAATCTCTGGGACAGATGCCCTCGTCGGTCTCCACGGAGACCCTCAAAAAATCCCTTGCGGATGCCGATCCCGGCACTCGCCTGCAGGCCGCGATCGCGCTGGCCAAGGCCGGGGATGCCTCCGGAGAAGCCGCGGCTGTCTCCATGCTTTCCAGCTCGGAAGACAATCTGCGGATGCAGGCAGCCAACTGTCTGGGCCTCATCGGCTCCAAGAGCAAAGCCCTCCCGGCCCTGGCCGCGGCGGAAGCCGTCGAGAAGAACCCGGCCGTGAAGCAGAATCTGTCCGCGAATCTCGCTCAGCTCAAGGCGCGCTTCGGCGTCACCGATACCCCGGCTCCCGCCGCCGAGGCTGCCCCGGAAAAACCGGCATCCGCCAAGCCGTCGGTCAAACCGCCGGCGAAGAAAAAGGCCTCGCCCGCGAAGAAGCCATGAGACGCCTTCTCCTGCTCGCGCTGCTCTCGATCTTGGCCGCACCGCCTTCTCTTTTCGCGCGGACCCGAAAGACTCCCCGCACCGCAAAGGCCGGAGCCGCGGCGGTGGAGGAGCCGGAACGCCGCTTCGACAATCTCGACAGCCCGATCGAGCCCGACACGGACCTCATCGACGTGCCTACTGCCGGCATCCTCGACGTGGGCGGATTCGCGACGCAGACCCGCTTTTTCTCGGAAGGCGGCGTCATGGAGTGGCTCAACTTCGGCGTGGTCCACCGGGTCAACCTCGGCGCATCCATGAACGTGGACCGTCTCATCGGGACCGGCTCTCCCATACAGCTGACGCGGCCGGACCTTCAGCTGAAATTCCGATTCTACGACGGCGACCATGCCATCCCCGCCTTCGCCATGGGATTCGACGGCCAGGGCTATCTTTATAATCGCCAGGAGAAGCGCTACAACCAGCGCCAGCGCGGCGTATATCTTGTCGGCTCCCAGGAGATCGTCTGGCCCGGACTCCAAGGCCATGCCGGCATCAACATCTCGGACTTCGACTCGAACGCGCTCTTCGGATTCCTGGGCGCGAGCCTGAATATCCAGGACAAGGTCGTCTTCATGGCGGAATGGGACAACCTTAACAACTACATCGACAGCCGCCTGAATCTCGGCATGAAGGTCTATGTCACGCCGAACGCTCATATAGGCTTCTCCGCACGCGGAGTGGGCCAGGGCGGGAACTTCTCCAACGGAGTCTCCCGCGGACCTGAAAGGGTCTTCCAGTTCAAATACTCGGGAAACTTCTAAAGGAGAACTTTTCTATGGCTAAAAAACGTATCGCAATACTGACCGGCGGCGGAGACTGCCCCGGGCTCAACCCCGCGATCCGAGGAACCGTACTCTATGCGCAGGCGCACGGCGCCGAATGCGTCGGCATCCGCAACGGCTGGAAAGGCGTGCTGGAAGCGGACGCCTTCCCCTTGAAGCTCGACGACGTCGCCGACATCATCATGAAGGGCGGGACCATCCTCGGGACCTCCCGCACCAACCCCTATAAGAAAGAAGGCGGCCCCCAGAAAGCGATGCAGGTCTTCAAGAAGCTCAAGCTCGACGCCTTGGTCGCCATGGGCGGAGAAGACACGCTGGGCGTGGCTTCCAAGCTCTTCGCGGACTTCAAGGCGCCTGTTGTGGGCGTTCCAAAGACCATGGACAACGACCTGGAAGCCACGGATTACACCTTCGGCTTCGACACCGCGGCCACCGTGGCCGTGGACGCGGCCGAGCGCCTGCGGGACACCGGCAAGAGCCACTCGCGCATCATGGTGCTCGAAGTGATGGGCCGGCATGCCGGCTGGGTGGCGCTATTCACCGGCATCGCCGCGTCCGCCGACTACGTCTGCCTGCCGGAACGGCCGGTGGATGTCCAGGATATGACCGCCAAGCTCAAGGCCGCCTTCGCCCGCAAGGGGACCGCGCTGGTCGTGACCTCGGAAGCGGTCACTCTTCCCGGAGAGAACGGCGAGCATAAAGAGATCGACGAGTTCGGCCATGAGATCCTCAAGGAGCGCGGCGTAGCCGAGCGATTGAGCGAAGTCATCGGCAAGACCACGGGCATCGAGACCCGCTCGGCCGTGATCGGACACATCCAGCGCGGAGGCTCGCCCACGCTCTTCGACAGGATCCTCGGGACCCGCGTGGGGCTCAAGGCCGCGGAACTGGCGCTGACCGGACAGTTCGGCTACATGGTGGCGCTCAAGGGCAACGCAATCATCCCCGTCTCGCTCAAGGAAGCCACGGCAGAGCTCAAAACCGTCAACCTCGAGTGGCTCGACCTCCTCGACATCCTCACCGAGGCCCTGGCCGGACAATCCAAGCGAAAGGCGGACGGACGCCGAGAGAGGGCCGCCGCGTGAACGCCGGCCCCTCGACGCAGACGCAGCGCTTCCAGCGGCGCACCGTGATGATCAAGCGCGCGCTGCAGATCAAATACGCGGCCATCGTCTTCTCTGCGGTGCTCTTCACCACGATCATCGTGGGCGGAGACATCTACTACAGCATGGTCAAGTTCGTCGAGCGGGAGAATCCCTCGCTGATGCCCATGGCTTTGGACCTCCTGAGCTTCGGAGCGCTCAAGATCGCCCTTTTCATGGGGATCATGCTGCTCGTCTCCCTCTTCGTCTCGCACCGCTTCGCGGGTCCCATCTACCGTTTCGAGCAGTCGGCGCAGATGATCGCGACGGGAGATCTCACGCACCGAGTAAGCCTGCGCACCGGAGACGACCTCATGGAATTGCAGGATGAGGTCAACTCGATGGTGGCATCGCTCCAGCGAAAGGTCCAGCGAGACCGGGCTTTAGTCGAGGAGCTGGAACGCCGGACGCAGACCCTCCTGCAGAGCCTTCCTGAATCCGGCGGCGCCGATGCCGCGCGCCTGCGGGAAGAACTGCGCGCGTTCTCCTCTTCATTGCAGCCGCTGACGCGTGGCTTCAAAGTCTGATGAAGAACACGATCATCCTCGGCATCATGATCCTGGCCGCATCACCGGCGGCGGCGCCGTCCTTGCGCGCCGCGGAGGTGGAGTCCGACTCCTACACGCTCGATGAGTGCGTGCGGCTCTCCCTGCGCAACAACGGCGACCTGCAGACGGCCGAGCAGGGGCTCATCATCGCCAAACAGCGCGTCGCGGAGGCTCGCCTGCTCTTCAGCCCTGATATCGGACTTCAGGCCTTGGCGACCCGCTACAATGCCCGCTATCCGTTCGCCCTGCGGCAGAACTTCCACTCCGCCCTCCTTTTCCCCTCCAATGACGACAACCTCTTCTCCGGCCAGGCGTACATGAGCCTTTCTCTTTATGAGGGTCTGCGGCACGTCAACACCCTGCGCATGGCCAATACTCTCCTGAAGCAGGAGCAGAGCAAGTACGACGCGGTGAAGCTCGATATCCTCTACGGCGCGCAGCGGGCCTTCTACGCTCTCATCCTGGCTCAAGAACTCTCCTCATCCGCGGAACGATCCTCCGCCAAGGCGGCGGAACTCGCGAAAACAGCTTCCGGCCGCTGGGAGCGCATCGAAGCAGAGGGAATCTCCAGCGATCTGCGCTCCGCAGCCACGGAAGCCCGCCATGAGCTTGCCCTTGCGCGGCTCGATTTCCTCAAGGGCCTCAACAAAGAACTCGACAACGACGTGCGCGTCCTGGGCCGGCTCGAGACCAAAGCCGTGGACGTCCCCCTGAAGGAAATCCTTCTATGGTCTGCGGAAATGCGCCCGGAACTGCGCTCCCAGACCTACAAATCCCAGATGGATGCCATTGCCGTCAACTTGGCGCTCGGCCGGCGCTACCCGACGGTGACCTTGGGGATGGACTACGAACTGACCGCCCAGCGCTTCCCGCTGAGGCAGAACAACTGGGATGTCACTCTCGGCGTTCGTCTTCCCTTGGCCCTGGATTATTGGACGCAGCACACGCAGCGGCTGGCCGAACAGCGCCAGGGCGAGATCGCCAGGGCGGAATTGGAATATCGCGTGCAGCTGGAAGTCCGCAGAGCCTATGAGGACCTCCTCTACTGGCAGGCGGAGTGGTCGAGCCGGGATGAGGAGCACCAGCGCCTGCAGGCGCTGGCCGAGGAAGGGACAAAGGCCGGTCCCCTGGAACAGCTCCGCATCGAGATGCGTCTGCTCAAGGCGCGCCATGCTTGGCTGAAGGCACTGACGGAACACATCCTCGCTCGCGCGCGCTTGGAACGGACCGTCGGCCGCCCCATCACGGAGTAATGCTCCATTAAGAAATTAACGGCCCATTCCACGAAGCCTGCCCTCTTGCGGATGCTGCGCGCGCTCTGCCTCCTCCTCCTCCTCTCGCCTTCCTGCAAAGCGCTCGATGCCTCCGAGGATGACCTTCTTCGCGAGCATCTTTGGCAGCAGGTGCGCAGGCTTCCGCCCGCAGAGCGCCCGAAAGTGGGGCTGGCGCTCTCCGCCGGCAGCGTGCGCGGCCTCGCCCATGTCGGCGTGATCCAAGTCTTGGAGGACGCCGGATTCCCGATCGACGTCATCAGCGGAGCCTCCATGGGCGCCATCGTGGGCGCCGTCTACTCCGCGGGCATGCCCTTGGAAAGGCTTCTGGATTTCTCTCTCTCGCTCTCCAAAGAAGCCCGCTCCACTTTCAACCAAGTCCGCCTCTTCCGCCTGCTTTTGACCGACAGCCTCATCTCCTCGGAAAGGATCGAGGACTTCATCCACGAACAGATCGGACAGAAGCGCTTCGAGGACCTGAACAATCCCTTTGCCTGCGTGGCCATGGATCTGCGAACCGGGGAACGCGTGATCTTCCGCGAAGGGCCCTTGGCACCGGCAGTCCGAGCCAGCATGAGCCTGCCCGGCATATTCCAGCCCATGCTCTATCGCCACCGCTATCTGGTCGACGGCGGCGTAGTGGACTACATCCCGGTAGACTTGGCGCGCAAGCTGGGGGCCCAGTGGGTGCTCGCCAGCATCACCGAGAACGACCACACGCGCGCCCAGCCCTCCAACGCCCTGCTCGCGCTCGAACAGGTCATCGATATCCGCGGCTCGCTGCTCTCCTCGCAGCAGCGCAAGGAAGCGGACTTCGCGATCGACGTCCAATTCGGAGACGTCAACTTCCTGGACTTCCACCGCACCGATGAGATGGTGGAGAACGGCGTGGTCGCAGCCAAGAAAAGCCTCCCGCACGCGGAGGAAGCCTACATCCTGCGCGTGATGCCCATCCTCTGGCGCCGATGGCTCAAGACGGGGGGGCAATGAAAGGACTGCTCCTGACGGCCGCGCTCCTCCTCGGGACATCGGTTCATGCTTGGGAACTGCGCGGAGATTCTCCCGTGATCGTGGAGGCTCGCGAACTCTACCGGACCGAGCGCTGCGATGCCGTGATCATGCGGCTCCCTCTGGGAGCCATCGATCGGCTTCCTCGCCGCAACCGCGCCGAAGCCTACAGGCTCTTGGGCGGCGCCTATGAGCGGCTCGGCCGCGGGCGGGAAGCCCTCTCCGTCTACCGTCTTGCCGAAGGGCTCTATCCCAAGGATATCGCGCTCCTGACGGCCTTAGCCGACCTGCTGCACCACAACAGCCTCGACGAACAGGCGCGGCCGTTCTATGAGCGCGTCCTTTTGATCCATCCCAACAACGCCGTATCCAATCTCGGGATGGCGGAGATCCTGCGCATACAGGGACTGAACCTGCGCGCACAGCGGCACTATGAGAAAGCCTTGATGGATCAGCCTTCCGATCCGGTCCTTTGGCGGGGATATGCCGAGGTGCTCGGACAGCGGAGGGATTTCAAGGCGGCTTCGCGCGCCCTGCGCAACGCATTGAAGATATCCGAGGATGGGCCCACGCTATGCACCCTGGCCATATTCCAGCGATCCGCCGGGGAGCCGGAGGCCTACGAGACCCTGCGCAAGGCTTCGCTCAAGGAACCCTCGCGCATGGACTATCGCTTGCGCGGAGCGCTCTGGCTCCTGGAAGACGGACGCATCCAGGAAAGCTTCCATCAGGCGAATCTTTTGCTGAAAGAACGCCCGGGAGATCCCCTGGCCCTCTGGATACGCGCCAACGCCCTGCTTCGGCGCGGGAAAAAAGAGGAGGCGCAAAAAGACCTGCTGCTCGCCGCTCAAGCCGAGCGGACGGCTCCTTTCGTCGCGCGAGTATCCTTATCGATGCTGGGGCAACTCGAAAGCCGCTGATTGGCCGGAAAAATTCAGTCGGCCTCGAATCTGTCCATACCCGAATTTTTCCGGAAGGGGTTTCATCACGGCGACAATTACAGCGGAAATACTACATTTGCGGATTATTCAATGTCCGGGGAATGGTTCATCCAGCGCAATGCCAGCCACAACGTCGCCATCCCCGCCAGGACAAGGAGGATAGCGCAGCTTTGCCGCGTAGGCCCGCAGAAAACAGATGCGTTTTGCGATATCCCGACGAGCACCATATTCATGCCCATAGCTTGGCTGATCGATGTTTCAGGATCATTTCCTCAGCGCCAGCGAGATGCGTTCGAAGAGGCGCTTCTTGAACCCGCGGTCCTCCATCTGCTTCCAGACGAGGTCCGCCTGCTTCGCGGAAGGGCCGATGAAGCGCAGATGCATGGGCCGCACGCAATGCTCATAAAGACGGAGAGTCTCCTCCAATCCCACCCCGCGTTCCGCGACATCCCTGCGCACGCGGCGGACTAGGCGCTCGTCGGCAGGAACATCGATATAGACCGCGAGGTCGAGCTGCGCGCGCACTCGCGGATCGCAGAGGACGAAGAGCCCGTCGATCAATATCACGGACGCGGGCTCGATGCGACGCAGCTCGCCGGTCCGAGAATGGGTGGAATACCGGTAGGTGGGAGCATCCACGGCCTCGCCTCGACGAAGCCTGCGCAGATGCTCGAGGAAGAGAGGCGTCTCGATGGCCCGCGGGTGGTCGAAATTTAGCTTTTGCGCCTCTGCCTCGCTCTTGTCGGAATGGTCTCGATAATACCAATCCATGCAGAAGACGGCCGCCCGCTTGCCGAGCCTTTTGCAGAGATAGCCCGCCAAACGCGATTTCCCGGAAGCCGAGCCTCCGGTGATGCCGACAAGGATCGGTTTTCTCATCGCAGCGGGACAAGCTCCTTGCTCGATGTCTCTTTCCAACCGCCCGCGCGCACGCCGAGAAGCCGCTGGGCGCAATGCATCCCATCTCGGACCGCTTCTTCCATGAATGAATACTTCCATCCTCCCCACCGTCCGATGCTCTCGACCCCGAAGCCTTGCAGGAAATCCATGATCGTCCGCACCGCCCCAAGCCGTTGCCGATCATAGACTACATAGGCGCAGTCGATCCGGTCCCAGAGCCGGGCCGCCAGCCGGTCGGAACCCTTGAGCAGGCCGCAAGAACGAAGCCCTTCGAGGATCTTTCCCTCCAGACTCTCGAGATCCACGCGCTCCTCGGGCCTGCGCGCGACCTCGATATACATGGAGCTCGTCCCCGCCGGAGCGATATGGTCCGAGAAGTTGCTGGAGAAGCCCGCCCGATAGAAAGCGAATCGCTTCTCGGGGAAATAGATCCAATGCTTATCCGACATCTTCGGTCGTCCGATGCCGAGATTAAGACAATAGACCGTGCGCCAGCGCAGGCGCGAACGCGCTTCCCGGACCGCCTTCGGAAGCCCTTCACAAAGATCGAGCAGGAACGGCAGGGGCAGGGTGCTGACCAGCCGCTCATAGCGAACCTCTCCAAGACCCGAGACCCGCGCCGTGCGCTCGCGCAAGTCCACCGCCTGGAGCTCCGTACGCAGATGCAGCCCCCCCTCCAACTCCGCGGCCAATGCGTCGGGCAGCGCCTGGATTCCTCCGCGCAGAGGATATCTGAACACGGCATTATAGCCGAAGAACCGGCGATGCTCGAGCAGGGTCCCATAGAGAACCTCCTCAGGAGAGGGCCTCGGGAGGAAGCGTCCCTGCCAGTCGGTCGTCATGCGCGAGAGCGGAGCGCCCCAGAGCTTCTCGTTGTAGGGAAACATGAAGCGCCTGCAGATGCCCTCGCCGAAAGCCGCCAAAGCCCAATCCCGGAAGGACGCCCGCGGCGAACACTTGACGGGCCGATGAAGGTTCTTCAGGAACGCCGCCGCGCACTCCTCGGCGCTGCGCGGCGGGAGTCCGCCGAGGTTCGCCTGGAAAGGATAGCGGGTGAAGACCTGCTGCGAAAATATCCAGGAAGAGCGCTCCAGCAATCGGATGTTCCCCGCCAGCAGGCGCAGGATCAAACGCTTGGCATGCGGGTCATGCAGATGAAGGAGGTGCCCGCTATGGTCGAAAAGGAATCCCTCGTGCTCGACGGTGCCGGAACGGCCGCCGACTTTATCCTCTTTCTCCACCACCAAGGACCGGAGTCCCGAACCGCGGAGGCTGCGGGCCGCGGAAAGCCCCGCGAGCCCGGCCCCGGCGATCAGGACATCCGTGGAGATCACCGAACCTCTACCTGGGAGATATGCCGGGCCACGAAGAAGACCCACACGGCCACTCCGCCGTAGATGAGGACCGCCCAAGGGGTGTTCACCCGCGTGACCAGGAAAGCGAAGAGCGCCAATATCCCGGAGCAGATGACGCTCAGCATGACGATCGGGATCCTGCCCAGGCCCATGGCCTCCAGCCTCAGCGCGAAATGGTCCTTTGATCCGCGGAAAGGCGATTGCCCCTTGCGCAGGCGCATGATCATCACGTAGAGGACGTCGAAGATAGGGACCATGAGGATGAGTATGGGCGCATAGACTCCCAGGGGATTGATGCGGGAATAATCGGTCCCGAGAGCCATGGCCGCCAGCACGAATCCCACGAAAAGAGCGCCTCCGTCTCCCATGAATATCTTGTATCTCGAGGAGAGGTTCCACGGCAGGAAGCCGAGCACGGAACCGAGCAATGCCGCAGCCGTGAAATTCACATAGATCTCTTCCGACGGGAGCGCGATGAGGAGGAAGGCCAGGGCCGCGACCGCGGTCTGGGTGGCCGTCAAGCCGTCCATGATGTCGATGATGTTCATGGCATTGGTGATGCCCACCACCCACAGCAGCGTCAAGCCGACGGCTAGGTACTCGGGCGTGATGAAGCGCAAGGAGATGCCGAAATAGACCAGGAGCGCCGCGGCCGTGAATTGGACCGCGAACTTCACGCGATAGTCCAAGCCTTGGGGCTTCTGCAGATCATCGATGAGCCCCAGCAAGAAGACGATGCCGCCGCCCGCGAGCACCGAGCGAAGGCGATAGAGCGTCCCGGTCGGGAAGTTCGTCAGCAGCCTCAGCGCCGCCAGCGTGCAAGCGAAAGCCAGCCAGACCGCGACGCCCCCCAGGACCGGGGTCGCCACCTTGTGCGTCTTGACCTCAGTGGAAGGCTCATCGAGCCACTGCATGCGCACGGCCACGGCGCGGACCGTCGGCGTCAAGAAGAAGGAAAACAGCGCAGAAACCGCTATGGAGGAAAGATAGAGTTGTTCGCGAGTCACGGAAGCCTTAATACCTCACAGCGCCCGGGATCCTGGAAGACGGTCTCCAGGCCTCCGCGCAGACCGGCCCAGTTGGATTCTCCCTTCCCGGTCCAAGAGAATATCCCATATCCGGAAAGCCGCTGCGCCTCCCGGGGAACCTCGATGATCCAGCGCGTGCCGTCCTCCGAAAGACGGCTCGCCAGGTCCTTTGGATCCGCAGCCTCATTGGCCGCCAGAACGAAGCGATTGGGCGACATCACCGAGGTCGCCGTATGCGGCTGAACGACGTAATAGCCGCGCTGCTCGCCCACGAGGAGGATTCTATCATTTCGAGGCAGACGCTCCTGCGCGAAACGCGCGCACGGATAGTAATCCAGCTTCTCGGAAAGGAATGCCCCGCGGCTCTTGAGTCCAGTGAGCACCGACAAACTCCCAAAAAGGGCATGGACATAGAAGAACAGCCCCAGGTTCAGGACGACCAAAGCGGCTCCGCCCGCAGCCAAGAGCATCCGCACGCGCTTGCCGGATTCCTTCCAGCATAGATGCAATCCCGCGGACGCCGGCAAAGCGAGGACCGGCACGATAGGAAGAAGGAACCGCAGCACCACTCCCGTTGAGAACCATGCGGCCCAGTGTCCCGCCGAATATCCCAAGGATGCCCTTAAAAATCCGTTCTTGCGAGCCGCCCATAAAGCGACCGGCAGAGAAAACAACAGGGGCGCCCAGCCGATGGAACCCAGCAGGTCCGCGCCGCCTCCATAGCGCAGCGAGCCCGCGGCCGCGTGCAGGAAAAAGCCGACCAGTTCCGAGAAGAAGCTTCCGCGATGCCCGTATTCCTTGAGCATCTCGAAATACCGGCCGGCGCTTCCCGCAGTCCATTCCGCGCCGCGGGCAGGCATCCACCGATAGAAGAACGGGAAGACGGGATTGCCGACCGTCCAGAGGTTCTTGATAAGCCACGGAGCGCCGGCAGCGGCCGCCCAGCCGAAGAAGACCGCAAGATCCTTCCCGCGCTCCTTCTCCGCGCGCATGGATATCCAACGCGCAAACAGCGCCGCTCCCAGCAGCAGCGGCGTGATCGCGGCGCTGTACTTGGTGCCCACTCCCAGGCCGCAAAATATCCCGCTGAGCGCCCACCAAGCTCTCGGAGAGCCCTCCTCTCCATGAGAGGCCTCCCTCGCCCGGAGGAATGAGAATACCGCGGCCGTGGTCCAAAGCATCACCGGACACTCGACATAGGCCGTCGGGGCCAAGAGCAATACCGCGCTATGTCCGCAGACCAAAATACACGCCAAGAGCACTGCCGGCATGGGCAGCTCTCGTTTGCCGATCTCAAAGACCCAGCCCACGCTCAGCACGGCGCATGCCCAGGAGAAGAGCTGCGCAAGGATATCGGAACCCAGAAGCAGCGCCAACCCATAAAGCATCTCGGCGTTCTGCGGGAAATGAGTGTAGACCAGGTGCTCGACGGAGATGATGCGGCCGGATCGGATATACGCGGCAGGCAATGGGAGATGATAGACCAGCGCGTCGTATTGATGAGGCGGGACGAATGCCGCGAGACAGCTCATTGCCAGGAGCAGGAACACGGCTGCGGACGCCGCGGGACGCTCGGCCAATAGGCGGCGATCGGCGTCGAGCGACTTAAGGAGCGCCGGAAGCTCCACGGCGCCGACGATCCACAGCATCGCCAAAAGCGCGATGGCGGCCCAAGGGCGCCAAAGTCCCGCCGATCCGAGCAGGAACAAAAGCTGGCTCACGAGTCCCAGGCCGAGCGTCGCGCCGACCAAGGTCCGCTCGGACTCGCTCAAGTCCCGCACGCCGAAGGCCCTCAAGAGCACGCGTCCGGAACCGGCAGCCCCTATCAGAACGACTCCCAGAAGCCCTGCCGCGAAGATTCCGGCGGATAGCGCTGAGCCGAAAGCGTCCGCTACCAGGGCGAAGGCCGCAAGAGCCAGCCCTGCCGCGTAGATCGGCGGCAGATATCCCTTCACTTACCGCGAGCCATGAACAGCGGGCTGGGCCTGATCCCGCTGCGATGAAGGAGGACCTGCAGCATCACCCAAAGAGTGGAGAGCCCATAAACGCAGCTCCGGCGGAAGCTGATGGAGGACGCTTCTTGGAAATAACGCGCGCCGACAGGGATATCCCCGAGACGAAAGCCCAGCACCGCGGCCTGATGCAGGAACTGCTGGTCGAACACGAAATCATCCGAGCCGAGCTCCCAGGGGACCGTTTCCAGAACCTTGCGGGAATACGCGCGCAGGCCCGAGTGCCACTCTCCGAGGTTCTGCCCTGTCCATGCGTTCTCGAAAACGGTCAAAAGCCTGTTGAAAACGTATTTATACGGAGGCATGCCTCCCCGCAAGGCCTCCTGCCGCGTGCGGATGCGGTTGCCGAGCACCATATCGCAGACATCATTGCTGATGAGCCCGACCATATGGGGCGTGAGCCGCGCGTCATACTGGTAATCCGGATGGATCATGACCACGATGTCCGCGCCCCTGCGCAGGGCCTCGCGATAACAGGTCTTCTGGTTGCCGCCGTAGCCGAGGTTCTTTTCGTGCTTGATCACGCAGAGCCCGAGCTTGCGGGCAGCCTCGACGGTCCCGTCCTTCGAGCAATCATCCACGAGGATGATCTCATCGACGGTCCCGGCCGGGATATCGCGCACGGTCCTCTCCAAGGTCTTCTCTGCGTTATACGCCGGCAATACGGCAATGACCTTCGGCTTGGAACTCATATCGATCCTCCTCCCATCAAGCTGTACACGCGAAGCACCGGACCGCGGGATCTGTTCTCCTCAGGAGAAAAGACCGCCGTTAGATGCCCATTTTTTTCGAGATCCTCGAAGAACTTCCGAAGCTCGGGAGCCCTTTCAGGCCCCGCCCCGGCGCTGCTCAAAACCACGACCGAAACCCCTGCACGCCTAAGCGCCGGCAGCCCTTCGCGGACATCCAAGCTGTCCTTGCCGAGCGCCGACCACCGGGAATGCCAATCCCCGGAGTGCAGGTCCGAACTGGAGCGCAGGATGCGCAGGACCTGGTAGCCTCCGCCGGGATGACCCTTGAGCATCAATCCATAATAACGAGCGCGCGGATGGCCCTGCTCCTGCGTGCGCGCATAGAGCCCTCGGACCTGCTCCTCGGACATGCGCACGATGGGGGATGCGTGCTCTTGATCCAAGAGGATGCATGCCCCCGGTCGGATGTTCTTTTCGATCCAGGCGGCCGCGGCCGTGCGCGTGTCCGGAAGGAGCGCCTCTCGATCATGCGCCCAGGAGTTCAGCCCCCCGGGGATCATGAGCAAAAGCGCCGCCCATGCCGCTATTTGACGCGCCTGCGGCAGGAAAAGCCGCGCGGCCCACGCCGCGGTCAAGGCATACGCCGGGAATACCGCGAGCTGATAGCGCGGCCATCTCCCTTCATGGGAGGATGCGATGAGCCCCAACAGGATCGCCGGCGCTGCTAAAAGCAGAATCGCCAAGGGCCTTCGCCGCAGACAAAGAGCCGCCGCGCCGACGGCCGCCAGTATCCCGCCGACCCATGGATGGCCGGAGAAGGAAAGCGCGTTGCGCAGCACGAATAGCCCCGCCGGAAAGCCTCCGGATACGATCCCGCTCTGATCGCGCATATCCCGGATGAACGACGGCGCGTCCAAAAGGATGAAAGGCGACCCCCCGAAGAATCCTCCCGCGAAAGCGGCGAAGGACGCCGCGGCGGCCCGCGCGCGGAAGGCGTCTCTCTTCTCGATGAAGCGGGCGGATTCCGCGGATAAAGGCAAAAGAGCGAGCGGAGCCGCGGTATACTGCGACGATGCAGCCAGCCCCGCGAACAGTCCGCAGAACGCGAGCATCCGTCCTTCCCCCTCTTGGAAGTATCTGACGGCAAAGAACCATGCGGCGGACGCCAGGCAGAACATGATGGAATCCGGCTTAGCCGCATGGGCGGACTCGATGAGGGTGGGAGAGACCGCCAGAAGGCAGAATGCCCAGAGTCCGCTCTCTTTCCCCCAAAGACGCCTTGCCCCGCAGGCGCAGATCCAGACTCCCGCCAATGAGAATGCCGCGGAAAGCATCCTCGCCAGCAAGTAGAAGCTGCCCGGATGCCAGACGAAAAGCACGCCGAAATCCGAGGGAGACCATCCTCCTCCCAAAAGAGACCACACGGCGAAATACGCGCCGTAGGCGCAGGAGAGCACGTACATCCACAGCGTCGGATATTTGAAGATGCCGGGATTCAGGCTGCCCCGGGCGAAGGAAACGGCGATGTTCACATGATGCGGCTCATCGGCATTGAAGACCGCGGGCAAGCCGTAGGATATCCCGGCAAAGCGCAGGGACACCGCAGCCAGAAATGCGATCGCCAGGACCGCCGCCCAGCTTGCGTGCGCACGCGCGTCCTGAGAAAGCGCCGGCATGATGATGAAGTATAGCAAACGACCTCTGCGGACCATCACGCGGCCCGAAGCATCCGGAAAATGTAGAATGCCGCTCTATGCTGAGCATCGTCGTCCCGGCCTACAACGAAGCGAAGACGATCCGCAGCGTCATCGAACGCCTCCTGGCGCTGGAACTCCCAGCGACCATCGAAGTACTGGTCGTCGATGACGGATCCACGGACGGCACCTGCGAGGCGCTGGCCGGATTGAGCGGCGAGCGCCTCAAGATCCTGCGCCACTCGGTCAACCAAGGGAAAGGCGCGGCCATACGCACGGCCCTGGCCGCGGCGAGCGGAGAATATCTCCTGGTGCAGGATGCGGACCTCGAATACGACCCCTCCGACATCGGATCTCTCCTGGAGGCGGCCGGAAAAGGCGCCCAAGCGGTCTATGGCTCTCGCACGCTCCGCCAAGACAACCGGGCGGCTTATCGCCGCTATTATTGGGGAGGACGGCTGCTCTCTTTCTGTACGAATCTGCTCTATGGCTCCAGGATCACGGACGAACCCACCTGCTACAAGCTCGTGCGGACCGACCTGCTGCGCGCGCTGGGTCTGACTTGCACGGGATTCGAGTTCTGTCCGGAAGTCACCGGGAAGCTCCTGCGCCGCAAGATCCCCATCATCGAAGTCCCCATCCGCTACGCCCCTCGGACCCTCGAGGAAGGCAAGAAGATCCGCTTCCGAGACGGAGTAATCGCCCTATGGACGCTGCTCAAGATCCGGATCATCGGCTAACCCGGATTCCGCAGTGCAGTATTTCGTCAGATGGAAGACGTCCAGCGGCCGCGGCGGCATCCGTCTGATATCCGAACGCTTGAATCCAGAACGGCGGATCTCCGCATCGACTCCTTCGGCATCGCGATAATGCGGCCCGGCGCAGGGACCCTCCTGGGAAGAAAACGTCCCTTTGACCAGGAGTCTCCCGCATCTATATAGAACGCTCTCAGTCGGTTCTGAAACGATCAGGCTCCCGCCGGGCTTGAGCAGACGCCGGATGTTGGCCAGCGTTTCCTCCAGCTCCTGGAAATGTTCGAGGACATCCAGACAGAATATCCGGTCGAACTCCAGCGACGGAAGGGAGGAAGTCTCCCGGATGTCGACGCGCTGCAATTCAACGCCCGGGACCTCAAAAGCGGATATCCCGGGATGGATATCCCAGCCGACATACGAATGCTGCGGGAACATCCTCTGCGCCAGCCGAAGGAATGCCGCCTCGCCGCAGCCGAGATCGAGCACCCGCATGCGGTCCGGGCCCGCCAACTCCCCCAGCTCGAGCGCCACCGCCAAGCGCCTGCGGAATATCCATCGCACGACAGGATTGCCGCTGCGGTACTCGGGGACGATGTCCTCAAGAGAGCCCGGGGTGTTCACGCGCACTCTTCCCTCTTCAGAAGCCTGCTCATGCCGTAACAGGCGAACAAGATGACCAAAGGCATCATCGGGATGCGGTATCGCATCTGCGCGATGACGAATGTGTGGACGATCGTGGTCAGGATCACGAAAAAGCAGGCCGGCGCTATCGGAAGGCCCCGCTTCCATGCCGCATAGGCGCCGAACAAGGCGAGCGCTATGAGCCATGGTTCCGTCATCAAAGAAATGACGGCGAAAACAAGGACTTTCCCTCCAAGGTACGGGGATTTCTCTCCGACCGTCTTATCCAAGCGAGGATAGAAACGCCAAAGCTCCCGGAAATTATGGGCGGAGTTGAGCAGATACCGGCCTGGATTTGCCGCGATGAATTCAAAGGAAGCCTTGAAAAGAGCCCTGTCCCTCCGGCTCGCGGGAAGCGCCATCGCTTCCTTATATATCGTCGTCTTCTCCAGCGCAGCGGCAGCCACGCCGGTGTCTATATTATCCTCCTCATGAAACAGGGTCCGGATCGCCATGGTCCATCCCGCGTGCGCATCAAGAGTCAGTACGCCGAGATAGCGCTGATTTCGCAGCGCCCATGCCCCGGGGAAAAACAGCGCCGCGGCAAGGAAGATCGCCGCTGCGCGCAAGTTCGCGCGGGTGCGGCGGTTCCAAAGGACCCACGACGCCAGCGCCAGCGGAAGAAGGATGTTCTGCGTGCGCGTCAAGATCGCTCCGCCCCAAAGCAGGCCGCCCAAAAGAGCCTGCGAAGACCGCGCATCCCCGCCTTGAAAGGACTTCTGCGTCTGATGCAGGGCGCAGAGGACCAGGAAAATCGTCAGGGTCTCGGTCATAAGCATCCCCGACCAATAGATGAAGAACGGATAGATCGCCCCGAAACAGGCCGCCCATAATCCCACGGGGCGTCCGAACACCGCGTCTCCATAACGGAAAAGCACCCAGAGGCTCGCCGTGCTGATGATGCAGGAAAGGATCCTGGCCGCGAGGATGCTGATCCCGGTCAGCTGGAAGAGCCCTGCCAGCAGCAAAGACAATCCCGGCGGACGGTCCGCTCCCGGCTCCGCCCCCACGCCGAAGACGCCGAATGCGCAGAGATTCTTCGCCAGATTGACATAGACCGCCTCATCAGGCTGATAGATCCTCTCATTGCCCAGCCAAAGGGCGAAGCCAAGCCGCAAGCCAAAAGCCAGAGCCAGGATCGCGCAGATCGGATTTTGCATCAAGCGCCGGACAAGCGGACTCATGCCCGACGCCCATACGTCTTTTTATACCATTCGATGCTTCGAGCGAGGCCTTCCCGCAGATGCACCTTCGCGCGGAACCCGGTCTTCTCGAACGCTTTGCGGGTATCGCAGTTGCGGCGCGGCTGTCCGGCCGGCCGCGAGACGTCGAATTCGACGCGCGCGCGCGAACCGCACAGCTCCATGACCGCGGCGATGAGATCGCGGATGGTGATCTCCTCATCGGCGCCCAGATTCACGGGATCGCACTCGGCGAAGCGCTCCGTGCACTCGAGCATGCCGCGAGCAGCATCCTCCACGTACAGGAATGCCCGCGTCTGAGTTCCATCTCCCCACACGCGGATCGGGTCCTCGCCGGAAAGGACGCGCCGGATGAGCGCGGGGATGACATGAGAAGTCTCGGGATCGAAATGATCCCGCGGCCCGTATGTATTGTAGGGCCGGACCAAGGCGAAGCGCATCCCGAACTCCCGCTTATACGCCATGGCTTGGAACTCCGCCATGCGCTTGGCCCACCCGTAGCCGTCATTGGTGTCCTCGGGCCAGTCCTTGAATCCCTCTCCCTCGGGCGTCGGTATCGTGCAGAACCGCGGATAGACGCAGGCGGAGCTGACCATCAAAAAGCGCTCGACCCCCGCCAGGCGCGCGGCCTCGATCATATTGCCCGCAAGGAGCATGTTCTCCCGGAACATGGTTCCTGGATGCGCGACATTGAATCCCACGCCGCCTACGCGCGCGGCGAGATGGAGCACGATCTCTTGTCCTTCGCAGACCCTGCGGCAGGCATCGAAGTCCTTGAGGTCCGCGGTCTCCAAACGAACGTCCGGCGCCGCCGAAAGGTTCTCTTTGCGCCCATTGCTCATATCATCGGCCGCCGTGACCTTGACTCCGCGGCCTGCCGCCGACAAAAGCTCGACGACATGGCTGCCGATGAACCCTGCTCCTCCCGTCACCAAGACGCGCCGCCCATCCCAGAACCCCATCAGCCCTCCGTTCGAGAGACTATCCGCCGGCCCGCTGATGAGATCGCATGCCCCGCATACAGGAAGATGATCGGCATCAAGGGAACGCGATACCTTATCACGGCCCAAAAGACCATGTACGCCGAGGTTATCGCAATGAGCATGCTGCTCAACAGCAAGGCCTCCGGCGGCCGCTTCCGGGATAAGAACATCCCGAGCAGCGCCGCGGGCAGTATCCAGCCGTCTGAAAAGATGCTCACCCAGCGGATGAAGCGGTAATCCATCCCATAATCCCTTTCATACGGGAAAGGACGCCAGAGCTTGATTCCGCTTTGGACCATGCGCCGGATGAACTCTCCGGGATGCCGCCGTATCCGGGCGGACGCTTCGCGATAGAACAAAGCATCTCTCTGCTCCTCCTTCAGCAGGCCCGCGGCCTGCATCACGGGGTCCGCATCGACATAGCGCTGTTCCGCCGGAGTGCCTGCCGCCTGATCGGGAACCACCAGGCTGACATAAAGATGGCTGCCCCCTCCCGTGATGCCGGGGATGAATCGGCCGAAGACCTGGTAGTTGCGCAAAGGCCAGAGAGAATAGAGCGCAAGATAAACTATGAGAAAGAAGCATGCCTGCCGCCTCAGGTCGATATTCTTGCGCCGGCCGATCCACCATACGGCCGCCGCGGCCGCTAGGCCGGCCGGAAGGAAAACAGAATTCGTGAGGGCATGGAACGCCCATACCCCTGCCGCGAGAGCGCTGCGGCGCAGGCTTGGACGATCGATGAGTTCGAGCAGCAGATAGCATCCCAGCACGATGAGGAACACCTGGAACGTCTCCCTGCGCGGCATCGCCGAGTAGTACACAAGCTGCGGATGCACGGCCGCCAGGACCGCCGCGGACCAAGCCGCGCCGATGCCGAATATCCGCAGACCGACCAGCCAAAGCAGTCCCACGCTCGCGGCGCCCAGTACCGCATTCAAGAGGACCACGGCCAAGTGGCGCGGCCCTGCCGCGGCATAAAGTCCCGCCAGGAGGATGGGGTAGCCGGGCTCGCGGTTGGCCGTGCGCTGACCGTCGGCGTTCAATAGGCTCCCCTGAGCGAGCAGACTCTGCGCAAGCGAATGATAGTTGTCGATATCCATGACCCCGCCGCCCGGCGCGGCTTGGGGAAAGAGCAAGGAACAGGCTATCCTTGCGGCAAAAGCAGAGGCTATCACTATCGACAACCAACGACCCCGCGCGTTCATCCCCTCTCCTTGGCCGGTGATTGGCGATAACTCTCCCTGGCCCAGAGCATCCTTGAGACCGCCAACAACGCCGAGAGAGCGAGAAGTTGGAGCCCGAAAAGCGCGAACATCCCTCCCACCACCGGGAAGACCCAGAACTCCTGCCCTTGCCCGGGAACGGGGATGTGCCCCGTCAGGATATATGCCGCGAAGGGCCGCCGATCGACCCATAATGCCAGGAGCAGGCTCGCCCCGCCGGCCCATGGGAAAGCCCGCAGAATGATCATCCGACGGCTCCCGGAGAGGAACGGATCCGCCGCGCGATGGATCAAGTCCACCATCGTCTGAACGGTCAGCCCCAAAGCGTAAAGGAAAGCCGCGGTGCCCAGCAGCACGGAGACGAAGATGAGCCGGAAGAACATCCAATCTTCAATGCGTCCATTAAGAAGGTAGAAGGGTACTGGCGCGGAAGGCCCTCCCATGGAGAAGAAGAGCGGCGGCAAGGCGCAGAGCGCAAGCATCCCCGCGGCGCAGGCGAAGAAGACGGCGGGTCGATAGGTCGCGGCCGTCTTTAGTATGATGGACAAGAACCTCAATCCATCACGGATTACGCTCAACTTCGAATGTCCCGTGCGTTCCGCGTAAGACATGGGCGCCTCTCGAATATCGATGCTCGGATCGAGCACGGCCCTCACGCTCATGGCCGGAGTGAAATCCAGGCCGTCGGGAAGCGGATAGAGCCTCTCAAGAGCGCTGCGCCGGATGACGCGCATGCCGCTGGCCGTATCGCTGACGCCTCCGCCTGAGAAGAAATTCAAGATCATCCGGAAGACGCGGTTGCCGAGCGTGCGCACCCAGGGCATGCGGCTTCCGGGATGCAGGCGCGAGCCCAGCGCCACGTCCGCGCCCTCCTTCATCGAGAGGCGCAGCAATTCGATGAAGAATTCCGGGTCGCAGGTCCCGTCCGCATCGAGGAATCCGAGCCAATCCCCTTTCGCCGCGCAGAAACCCGTCTTGATCGCCGCGCCGTAGCCTCGATTGACCGGATGCGTCAGGACCCGGACTCCGGCGACCGCGCGCGCAAGCTCCCCGGTCCGATCCCGGGAGCCGTCGTCGACTAAGATCACCTCGACGTCCTCAAGCCCGTGCGCTTCGCGGATGCGCGGGGCCGCGGCCAAGGAACGCCGGAGGATATCGGAGACAGCGGCCTCCTCGTTATACGCCGGGATGATGATGGAGAAGATCGGGCTCACTGCGGCCGCCCAAGCCAATCCCAAAGGCGCACGAGCCCCGCCTCCACGTCCAGACGAGGCTTCCAGCCGAGTTCGCGCTGCGCCTTGCGGATGTCGGAAACGTACACGCGCTGGTCTCCGGGCCGCCAACCTTCGCGTCGGACCTCGACGCGCCGGCCGAGCCGGCCGGAAATCCATCGCAGAAGATCGATGAGCGATAGGATATTCTCCGGCCCTCCACCGATGTTGTACACGCGCCCGGCGCAGCGTCCTCGCTTCTTCCAGCACGTTTCGAAGACGCCGATAAGGTCGTCGATATGGAGGACGTCGCGGACCTGCTTCCCATCTCCGTACAGGGCAAGACCTTCTCCGGCGCGCGCGGCCTTCATGAAATGCGCCAGCCAGCCCTGGTCCTCATTGCCTTGCTGGTGCTGTCCATAGATGCAGGATTGCCGCAGCACGACCGTAGGCATGCGATAGATGCGCGAGTAATCCCGGAAATACTGGTCCGCAGCCCCTTTGGAACAGCCGTAGGGGGAATGGAAATCCAAAGGCTCCTTCTCGGAAACGCCGTGGGGGCGTCCCACGTATCGGTAGCGCTGGTGGGCGCCCAGCACGACCCGGACATGCTCCATGCCGCCGTAGACCTTGTTGGTGGAGGAGTAGAGCGCGAAAGGCCTGCGCTTCAAACGCCTCAACGCCTCCAGGACATTGAAGGCCCCGAGCGCGTTGATCTCGAAATCCCTGCGCGGCTCCTCCACCGAGGTCGTCACCGCCACCTGCGCGGCCAGGTGCAGGACGAGCTCTAGTCCGCGGCTGCGGCTCTCGACGAACCTGCGCACTCGGCCGGCATCCCGGACATCGATGCGCGCGAAGTCCACCGGTCCCTGCTTGCGCAGCCATGCAAGATTCTTGTCCACGCCTTTGCGAGAAAGATCGTCGATGACCGAGACGCGCCAGCCCTTCGAAAGCCACCGGGCCGCGGCATTGACGCCGATGAACCCTGCGCCGCCCGTCACGATGATGCGTGGAGCGCTCATGCCTTCCCCCCGGATTCCGCATGGGAGATGCGGAAAAGCTTCAGATAGGAACGAAGATTCGAGAATATCCGCATGGAACTCTTCCCCTTCTTCCTGCCGTAATCATACAGGAGCGCCACCTCGCGGACTTCGCGCACGAAGAGCTTGAGCCGCAGGAGCATCTCCGCGTTGCAGGCGAAGCCCCCCGCGCTTGTGAACCGGTCGCCGTGAGCCTCCAGGGCCCGGCGCAGCGGGCCGGCGCGGTAGACTCGATAGAAGATGGTGTAGTCCCGCACTCCGGGAATGCGGCAGACCCAGCGCAGCAGGATGTTGGCGCCCAGGCTGAGCATCAGCCGCTGGAATGGGAAATTCCTATAGCCGCCCCCGCGCGCATACCGCGAAGCGATGACCACGTCGCAGGAGTCCGTCAGAGAGCGCAGCATCTTCGGAAGGATCTCCGGGGAACTCGTCCCGTCGCCCTCGAGGACCGCGATGGGATCATCGTCATCGGCCTTCTCCGCGGCCGCGCGCAGGCCGCTCAAGAAGACCGCGGCGATCCCTCGATTGACCGGATGCGTGACGACATGGATCGGGTGCGACGACGACAGGGCCTTCACCGCTTCCTGGGTCCCATCCCGGCTCCCATCATCGACGATGTAAAGCTCATAGGGGATGTTTTCCCCCATGAGCACACCCTTCAGCCGTTCACAAAGCTCCGGCAGATTGCGGGCCTCGTTATAGGCCGGGACCACCAAACGCAGCAGCCTCGTTTTACTCATGCACGGCCCCGGCTACCTCTCCCTTTCCGAAGGCCTTTCTGGAAATAGTCATGGATCGTCTCAAGGATATGGTCGAGCTCGCGGCGCGAGAGGTACTGATGCGACCCCACATAGAAGCCGCTGCGATCGATCCAGGCCGCCGCAGGATAGCGCTTCTCCAGGTCGCCATAGAGTTTCGTGTAGACCGGCTGGTTGATGACCGGCGGGATATCGCGCGTCTCGACCTTGCGTTCCTCCAAGAAATTCACCAACCCAGCCTTGGGCTCCCGGCGCAGAATGATCGGATACATCATGAACATATGATCCCGGCCCTCGGGGATCGTCGGCAGCTGGATATATTCCTGAAGGTCCAGCAGGCCCTTGCTCAGGTATGCGGCATTGGCCTGCCGCGCCCGGACGATCTCCCGATGTCCGTCGAGCTGGCCCAATCCGATGGCCGCCTCCAGCTCCGTGGCGCGGAAGCTGTGGCCCATGGAGACGAAGCGGAACCTGCGCGCGACGATCTCGCGCAGGCGGCGTCCCTTGGCCCCGCGGTCGTCGTCGATGCTCAGATAGATGGAGTCGCGGCCGTGGTTCATAAGGCTGCGCAGCCTCACGGCCAGGTCCGGATCCTTGGTCAAAGCGAAGCCGCCCACGCCGGTGACGATGTAGTGCGCCACATACGTGGAGAAGCAGCCGATGTCGCCGAAAGAGCCGACGTGGCGGCCATGATAGCGCGCGAAGGTGGTCTCGCAGGAGTCCTCGATCATCTTCAATCGGTGCTTCCGGCAGAACGCCATGATCGGGTCCATGTCGCAGGGCAGACCCAGCAGATGCACGGGGATGATCGCGCGCGTGCGCCGCGTCAGACGGCGCTCAAGCTGCCCGGGGTCGATGTTGTAGGTGAGAGGGTCCACGTCCACGAAGACCGGCTTCATCCGGTTGTGGAAGACGATGTTGGCGGTGGCCACGAAGGTCACCGCGGGGACCAAGACCTCATCGCCGTCCGCCCAGCCGTACTTCTCCTTCAAGGCGGCCAAGGCGATGTGCAGCGCGCTCGTCCCGGAATTGCAGAAGACTCCGAATCGGCAGCCATGCAGGCGGGCGAAGCGGCTCTCAAAGGCCCGGGTCATGGGGCCGTAGGACAATCGGCTGGAACGGATGACGCGCCCAAGATACTTGCGCTCTCGAGGGCCGAGCTTCAGCCCTCCGACCCCGATCTGACGGCGCGCCGAGTATTCCTTCATCATCGCCGGCTCTCCTTGAAGCTGACGGAGTGCGCCGTCCACTCCCGCTCATTGGCGCGCATATGAGACAAAGCCTCATCGACGTCCATAAGCCCCTCCCCGAGCAATCTCCGCGCGCGGCTGGAATCAAGCGGCGTGCGAAGAGGCCTCGGCGCGATCCCCGGTCCTAAAAGCTCGGAGAGCCGCCCGCCCAATATCCTTTTCCCATCCAAGGAGAAGGCCTCCGCCGCCTTCCGCGCGAACTCATAGCGGCTCACGGTCTGCGGTCCAGCCAGATGAAATATCCCTTCTGCTCCCGAGGAGATCAGTCGGTCGGCTGCCTGGGCCAGCGATGGCGCATAGGTCGGATTGTAGACCTGATCCTGCGCGCAGCGCAGCTGCCCCCCCTCCCGCAGGACCGAGAGGACTTTTAAAGTGAAATTGCGCGGATTTAGTTCCCAGCCGAACACCGCCGACACGCGCAAGACGAGCCAGGAACCATCCATGCCGCCCAGAGCCTGTTCGACATCGAGCTTCTGGCGCCCGTATTCGTTGATCGGGCAGGGGACATCCTCCTCATGATACGCCCCTGAAGTCTTCCCGTCGAAGACATAGTCCGTGGAGAAGAACACGAACCTCGCTCCGGATGAGAGCGTGCTTCGCGCGGCATCGAGCGTAGCCTCGACATTCAGGCGCCGGGTCTCGGCCGGAGACTGCTCGCAGGCATCCACATGGGGCTGAGCCGCCGGGAAGAGCACGACCTCCGGCTTCGTCTTTTCCAAGATGCCCGAAAAGGCGCCCTTCTCAAGCACATCGAGCCTCTCCAATCCAGGCAGATCGTCCGCGCGCGAGGTCCCGAGGACCGAGAATCCCGGCTGCGAGGACAGATGCCGATAGAGCGCATGGCCTACCAGCCCAGTGGACCCGACGATAAGGACCTTCATCCGATCATGGATTATAGCTTCCAAGGACGCCCGAGGCGAGAGGGTAAGGCCTCGACCTCACCCTGAAAAGCGCAAGGAGCGCAGGGGAGACTCTCTCCCGCTCCCGTAGAAGGGGGCCCCGCCATCGCCCGCATTACCCACGCCGCGGGTTTGGGGGGAACTGGTTCCCAGGGGCGCGGGGGAAGGGAGAGAGTCTCCCCTGCGCGACTGTTTTAAAAAGTGGGTGAGGTTGAAGGTAAGGGCCTTTCATTTTATATGATGAAGGAAATGCGGTTCTCAGCGGTGATCACGCACTATGATTGCGGACGCTTCCTCCCGGATGCGCTGCGCTCGGTACTGGCCCAGGAGCCCGCGCCCTTGGAGGTGCTGGTCGTCGACGACGGCTCCACCGACGACACCCGAGAACGCGTGCGCCCATTCCTCGACAAGATCCGCTTCATCGAACGGCCTCATGCCGGCCAAGCCGCGGCCCTCAATGCGGCGCTTCCTCTCTGCCTGGGCGACTGGGTCGTTTTTTTGGAAAGCGACGACGTCTGGTCTCCCGGAAAACTCAGGATCCTCTCACGGGCAGCCGGCCAGGATCCGCGCTTGTCCGCGATCCAGCATTCCCTGCTCCAAACAGATGAGCGGCTGCGGCCGCTTCCGACGGAGCTTCCTTCGGCTTCTCTGCGCTGGACCTTGGAGGATTTCCTGGCCGACCGGACCCTGCTGACGGGGATGAGCGGCCTTGCCGTGCGCAGGGAGGTCCTGCTGGGATTGCTCCCGTTGCCGGAGGAGCTCCTGACCTGCGTTGATGAATATCTCCAGCCCAGGCTCCTCGCCGTGGGGCCGATCCTCCACCTGCCCGGCTCCCATGCCCTGCGCCGCGTGCACGGCGCCAATCACTATGCCGGCGTGCGGGAAGACCTCGACCGCTTGCGCGCATACCTGCGCCTTCGCCGTTCCAACGCCCGGCTGCGCGAGGATTTCCTGAAAGAAAAAGGGCTTTGCGCCTCGAAGGCCCGACTCTTCCGTGAAAGCCGCGAAGAATCGGAGTTCGAGTTATTCCTTGCGCGCCTGGAACACCGCTGGAGCGATGCTCTCTCCTGCCTGCGCGGCTTGGCCTGCCGGTATCGCGGCGGCTATGCCGCATTCAAGATATTGACCCTGGGGCTCGCCGTCCTCTCCCCGGGCATTTACTGCGCCGCCCACCGCTTCTATGAAAAGATGCGGCTAGGGCGCCTGCGCCGGACGCTCCTGCCGTAAGAACCAACTATTTTAGAATCCCTTGAAATCAGGCTCGTACTGCTTATGCCAGAGCTCAAGCATGAGCAGGGCCCATAGCCGGTAGCCGTGGTCCCGCCGTCCGGACTGATGCTCGTCCCACATCCCCTCCAAAGCCGCTCTCTCGAAATATCCCCGCCCGAGCGCATCGGAACCGAGCACGTTATCCTGCCAATAATCCTTGAGCCTGCCGCGAAACCATGGCCCCAGCGGGATGCCGAATCCCATCTTCCCGCGCCGCCCGATAGCCCTGGGCAAGCGGTCCGCGAAGGCCTTCTTCAATATCCACTTATGGCCCCTGAGCCCCTTGAGTTTCCAATCCCCGGGCATTCGGAAAGCCAGCTCCACGAACTCGTGGTCCAGGAAAGGAGAGCGCGCCTCAAGGGAGTTCGCCATGGACGCGATGTCCATCTTGGTCATGAGGCACTCGGGCAGATAGGTGCGGAAATCGGCATACAGGAGTTGGTTGACGAAATCCTCTCCTTTGGCCTGTTGGAAGACCGCGTCGAGATAGCGCACGGCATCCGCCCGCTCGCAGCCCTCCTGGATGCCCATGGCTTTGCGCATGGCCGGAGTATAGAGCCCCTGCTTGTCCTCTTCGGAGAAATAGCACACCATGCGCAAATGACGCGCGGGAAGGTCCGCGAACGCCGCGGAACGGAGGAACCGCTTGGCGCGCCACGCCGTGGAGAAGGGCGCCTGCTTCTCCGGCAGGAATTCGGCCCCGGCGCGAAGGAGCTTGCGCATCGGCTCGGGCATGACGTCGAAAATGCGCGCGGCTTTCATGGCGAAGTAGCGGATATAGCCCGCGAAATTCTCATCCCCTCCGTCGCCGTTGAGCGCCACGGTCACGAAGCGCCGCGTCTCGCGCGAGACATAGTAGGACGGCAAAGCGCTGGAATCCGCATACGGCTCGCCGTAATGCCAGGCGAGTTTCGGCAGCACCTCGGCCATCTGCGCGGTCACGATGAATTCCTGATGGTCGCAGCCGCAGGCCTCGGCCATGATCCTGGCATAGGGGAGTTCGGAGAACTCCTTCTCCTCGAACCCGATGGCGAAGGTCTTGACCGGCCGGGAGGAGAGCTCGCTCATGAGCGCCACGATGATGGAGGAGTCCACCCCTCCGGAAAGGAACGCGCCCAAAGGCACGTCCGCGATCATCCTCAGCCGTACCGCCTCCTTGAGCTTCCCTCGGATGAGGGCGCAGGCTTCCTCGACGTCCGTGGTGATCGGCGGCTGTCCCAGCGGAAGGTCCCAGTATCTCTCGATGGAGACCTTCCCGTCTTGAAAAGTCATGTGGTGCGCGGGCGGAAGCTTATGTATCCCGGCATAGATCGTATGCGGACTGGGGATGTACTGCAGGGACAAGAAATAATCGACGGCCTTGGGATTGAGCGCGCGCTGGACGCCCGGCCAGACCAGGAGAGAGCGCAGTTCCGAAGCAAAAGCCAGGAATCCGGAACCTAAGGCATAGAAAAGCGGCTTCTTCCCGATACGGTCGCGCGCGATGAAAAGCTTGCGCGCGCGGCCGTCCCAGATCGCGAAGGCAAACATGCCCCGCAATCTCCGAAGGCAGGCGGGCCCTTCCTTCTCGTAGAGAGCGAGCAGGACTTCCGTGTCCGTGCGGGTCTTGAAGGGATAGCCCTTCTGCTCCAGCTCCGCGCGAAGTTCCTGATAGTTGTAGATCTCGCCGTTGAGCACGATGGTCTTGGTCCCGTCGGAGCTCGTGATGGGCTGGCGGCCCGTGCTCAGATCGATGATGGAGAGCCGGCGCATGGCCAAGCCCGCGTACGCGTCGACGAAGGATCCCTCATCATCGGGCCCTCGATGGATCAGAAGGTCATTGGCCTTGCGAAGAAGGCCTCGGTCCACCTTATCCGGCGAACTATAGACGATTCCGCAGATTCCGCACATGGTGATGGACGATTATATCAGTAAAAACAAGTCCGTCGTTGCCCCGGCTTTCGCCGGGATGACATGGCTGTCAGTAGAGTTGGAGATACTTAGTGGCGGTGTCTTCGATGCTGTAGCGCTCCTGCGCGGTCCGCCGCGCCGCGCTCCCGAGCCTGACGGCCAAATCCTCTTCCCGAAGGAAGCGCCCGATCTTCGCGCGCTCCTCCTCCGGGGAGCCGGGGTCGAAGAGAAGCCCTTCTTTCCCCTCGGAGACCGCCTCGCGGGTCCCGCCCACGCGGCTGGCGAGCACGGCCGTTGCGCAGGCCATGGACTCCAGAAGCGCGTTCGAAAGCCCTTCGGAGACCGACGGAAGCACGAATACGTCCGCGGCTTGATAAAACCCGACGACGTCGTGCGTGGGCGGGAAGAACCGCACGCTCCCCGAAAGACCGAGCCTCTCGACGGCCTTCCGCACGCGGCTCTCCTGGGGACCGGAACCCACGAGCACGAACGCGGCATCGGCCGCGGCGGCGCGCACTGCCGCGGCAAAAGACTCCAGGAACTCCGGCAGACGCTTCTCAACGGAGAACCGTCCCATATAAAGGAAGACTTTCCCCCGCAAACCGAGCCTTCGGCGCAAGGCCTCCCTCGAATCCGCGCAAACCGGCGCATAGGCGCGGATGTCCACGCCGTTCGGGATAAAGAGCGCATCTTTGCCCAGTCCTTGCGCGCGGAGCTCTTCGCGCAGTTCCTCGGCCACGCAAACGAAGCGCGGCTCAAGAAGCCGGAAGAACCAAAGCTTCACCCTGCCCAGCAAAGTCCGCGAAGAGACCGCGATCTCGCCGATGCCTCGCCCGCCGCCGATCTTGATGACGCAGCGCTTATCGAAGATCCGCGCGGCCGCGGCCGCGGCCAAAGCGGGAGACCCGGCCAGATGGGAGTGCACCGCATCATACTCGCGGCGGTGCTTTACCAGCCAGAAGAAGGCTCCTGCCATGAATGAGAGCGGGTCCAGCGCCCCGAAGCGGAGCACGGGCAAACGCAGG
Organism: Elusimicrobiota bacterium; assembly: GCA_041661185.1. Lineage (GTDB taxonomy): Bacteria > Elusimicrobiota > Elusimicrobia > UBA1565 > UBA1565 > JBAZUV01. The sequence goes on along the minus strand of JBAZUV010000005.1, from coordinate 152,427 downwards.
ACCTCCACGCCGCGAACCGTCTCCCTGGCGGAGGCATCCGGACGTCCGCGCGTGAGGACCCGGACATGGGCGCCGCGCCGGCGCAGCGCGCAGGAGAGCTCCAAGGCCTGCTTCTCGGCCCCTCCCACATGCGGGTGGAAGTTGGGCGAGAGCATGATGACGCGCTTCATCTTTGGAGAAGATCCTCCGCCCGCGCAAGAGCTCCGGCGCGCGAGGACTGCCTGCGCCTGCCCAGGAAGCCCACCTTAGGGACCAGCCCGTGGGGAAGCTGGCGCAGGACGTCTACGCCGGATTCCGCGAACCAGCCGCGGACCTCTTCCTTGACATGCTTGCTCTGAAAAGGCGGCGCCAGCCAGTCGAAGTTCTCCTGCAGACGCACGGCATACTCCGGATGCACGGAAAAGGTCAGGTACTTGAGCAGCGGCACTGCTCCCAGCATGGCCAAAGGATGGCAGAGTGCGTATAGGAATGACGAGGGGAGCAGGGTCGTCACGAGGCGCAGCGCATCGCTGAGAAGGAATCTCAAGATGACGATCATCCATGCCAGCGGGAGGATCTTCTTGAGCCCTTCGCGGGAAGTCTTGAGCGGATTCGTGGAGAAGCTCGACCAGGAGCCCGCGCGGCCGTAGACCCAGACGCTCAGCAGTCCGCCCGGCCGGACCCAGCGCGCTACCGAGGAGCAGGCCTTGCGCGCATCCGGAGTATGATGGAGCACGCCGAGGCTATAGGCCGCATCGAAGACCCCGTCCTGGAACGGCGGATGCAGAAGATCTCCCTGGACCAGATGCAGCAAAGGATCTCTCTCAGACTGCGCGACCAGCCTCAATATCCCATCGGAAAGATCCAGGGCCACGACCTCCGCGCCCAAAGAGCGCGCGATGCGCGCGTAGCGCCCCATGCCGCAGCCGGCGTCAAGCACGCGCATGCCCTTCCAATCCTCCGCCGGGATCTGCGTCTCTTCCAGGAACACGGCCCGGTCCTCGGGCATGGCGCCGGGATAGCGCAGCCATTCCCATCCAAAGCTCTCCCGAGTCTTCAGATTCCTGCGATCAAGGCCTTCCGGCGGAAGAAGGCGCGGGATCGAATCGAGGATGGGATACTCCTGCGCGCAACGTCCGCAGGCGAGCGTCCCTTCCTTGAGGTCTTCCCCCTCCCGCGGCATCTGAGCCAGGCGCGAGAAATTCAGCGCGCCCCCGCAGGAAGGACAGGCCAGCAGCGGCAGCAAGGTCAGTTTCACGAGATCTCCTTATTATTTCCTCTCAAGCCCTTCTCCGAGCGTGCGCTTGATGCCGGAGACTCGATAGCCGAGACGATGCAGGAAGAATATGCCCAAGACCGTCACAACGACGTACATCGTCAGATGCACCAGCGTGGCATAGACCGCTGAAAGATCCGGCCCATAGCCCATATGTTCGAGCACGAGTTTGACCGCGGCCTCGAAGTTCCCGAACGCGCCGGGCAAGGCCGGCAGAGCGCTCGCCGCGGAGGCCGAAGCCAGTACCGCCACGCTGCGAAGATAGCTCAGCCCCGGCTCGAAGCCCAAGGCCCGGCCCGCGGCCCAATAGAGCCCTGCGTCGCAGAGCCAGAGCCCGAGGCTCAAGAAAGCCGCGAGGACCGCGCGGGAAGGACGGCGCAGGGCGCCGGTGCCGAGCACGAGTTCCTCGATGAACCGGCGCAGGCGAGGATGCGCGCCCTCCAATCTCCGCCAGAACGCGAAGCGCTCGAGCAGATGCTCCAAGGCGCTGATGCCGACCAGGAGCGCGGTGAACGCCGCCGCCGCCGCAAGCGCGCTCTTCTGAACCGAGGGAGAAACGATCCCCTCCATCCCGAACGAGCAAGCGCCGAACAGCGCGAGGAGCGCCGCGGTGTCGCAGAGCCTTTCCACGAGGATCGTGGCCAAGGCGCTCCAGAGCGGGATGCCGAGCGCCGTAGCCGTGAAATATCCCCTGGCCAGTTCCCCCATGCGGAAGAACAAGAGATTATTGAGCCCCAAGCCGATGCATTCGAGCTTCATGAGCTTGGAGACCGGCGCGGACGCCGCCGGCTCCAGAAGAAGCTTCCATCGCATGGAGCGCACCCACAGATCGAGCACCGGCAGAGCCAGCAAGACGGGGATCCACTCCGGCCGCAGACCGCCAAGAATGTCCACGAATTTTGAAAAAGCCACATTGCGGAACGCGAAGCAAAGGAGTCCGAGGCTGACGGCCGCTCCTATGAATAAAGAGAGCGCATGTCTCCAGGAGGCCTTCATGGGAAGAGCCTTCTGACGCTCATGGCCCACCATGCCGTCGAAAAAAACGAGATGAACACCCATAGCATCCAGAACCTGGGGATGAAGCGGAAGCAAACGTCCCACTGCCCGGCAGGCACTTCCACTCCCTGAAAGAGATCCTCTTTGACGGAAATGTCGGACCGGACGCCGTTGACCCAAGCTCGCCAGCCGGGATAGGCCGGCATGGAGAAGAAAGCTCGCCCGGAGACCGAAGCTGTCCCAAAGACGCGCCACTGGTCCGGAGATCTCTCTTGGACGACCGCCGCAAAATCCTCCGGCCCGAGGCCGAGCCCTGCGGCTCCAGGGATATGCCGGAGTCCTTGGAGTCCAAGACCCCAAGCATTCCCGAGCGGACGCAGGGCGGCCGATGCCGGGTCTTGCGGAGAGAAACGGCTGGCATCCATGCCCCCTCCCTCCCCGTGCCGAGACATATACGCCGAGAAGCCCTTTAGATAGAACGCTTCATAGCCCGAGATGTTCATGGCTCGATACATCATGGCTTTATTCGGACTCGCGATGTCGGCGGAACTTGAAAAGCGGACAACCCTTCCAGCCAGCGCTCCGACGAACAGCTGACTGGGCGCCATCTTCTCTCGCGCTTCCTCGGCGGACACAAAACGGACGGACCACCCGCCCAATTCCAATAGGACCGCCGTGAAAACGGCCGCTTTGACCCAATGCGGCAGCCGCCCTTTCTCGCAGAGCGCACGCCAGCCTGCCCAGGCGCAGAGCAGAAGCCCGAAGAAGAGCAGGAAAGAGAACCGGGCAGGCGCCCTCAGCAGTCCGAGCAAAGGCAGATGCTCCAGCGGCAGGAGAGGATTATTCCCGCCCAAGGCGAAGAACGCCCCGGCGCAGACCATGCAGAAAGGGATCGAGCCGAAGGCTTTGCGCGAAGACATCGGGAAGGCCCCGATCACGGCAAGAGCGGCGAGGACGAGCCCGATGCCCGCGGCATTGAACTCGAAGAACTCAGAGGGCCATCCCGCAAATCCGGCATCCCACGGAGTCCCGACGGACCATGGGAAGATCACGGAGATGAGCGCCTTCAGCGGAAGAGAATAGGCAGCGGCAGAACCTGCGCCCCATCCGACGCGATTCGAGAGCGTCAAAAATTCCGCCGTGGGCGCCAGCTGCACCGCGCAGAACCCCATAGCCGCAGCAGCCGCGCTCAAAAAAAACACGATCCCCGGCCCCCGGCTTTCGCCGGGGCGACGAATAGCCAGGAGAAGAAGCCCGCAGGCGTTGATCATGGCGTACTGGGGATGCCCCGCCAGGAATTGCAGAGCCCACGCCGCGGAAAGGAGTCCTATCCGCCCGGAGAGCATGGCCCACCAGGTCCACGGCGCCCAGCTGAGCACGGCCAGCTGCGAGGGGATGCCCTGCGGCAGACGATAGATCAGCATCGGCGAAAGAGCGAAGGCCGCGGCCAGAAGGCCCGCGCCGGCGGCATCGGATCCGGCCTTCCGCAAGAACAGCTGCATGCCGAAAGCCGCCCAACACAGATGCAGGAACGAGAACCAAGAGAACGCCCAGCCCACGGGCAGGACCGCGAAGAGAACGGAGGGAGGATAGAAGAGCGCGGCCTGCGGATTGGCCAGCAGGGGCAGTCCCGCGAAGATGTACGGGTTCCAGAATGGAAGCCGTCCGGATTGGAGGCAGGAAACGCTCAGGTGGCGCAGCGGCCAATGATAGGCATAAAGGTCTCCGAAATTAACGGCCGCGCTGAAAGGATTCAGGAGGAGCGAAGCCAGCAGCAGGAAAAGAAGGAAGGCCGTCAGGCCATAGAAGTAGAGATCTTTTGTCCGCATTCGGTGGACGCGCTCAGGCCCTGTCCAACGGCTTCCAGAGGCGGACGCGATTATACCAATATGCCGCCAAGGCACACAGAAAGGACAGGGTGAGCATCAAGCCCAAGGTCCATGAGGCAGGGGCATAGCGGAACACGAGTTCTCCCCGGCCCGCCGGAAGCCTCGCTTTCCGGAACGCGGTGAAGGCCTGCTCCGAGGAGACGACTGTCCCGTCGAGGAGGACCTTCCATCCGCCGGCCGCGGGCTCGGACACATAGAGCCAGCCGGGACGATCCGCCGCATAAGAGACCCTGAAACGATCCTCTCTATCCCAAAGAAGAGACAACGGCCTGCCGGAGGCGCAAGCGGGCATGGACTCTCCGGCTCGAGCAGGCAGCGCATCCCCGAGCCCTTGCGCAAACCAATACGCGCGAGACGAAGCGCCCGCCCGATAAAGATGCCAGAGACTTTCCCCGATGTAGGCAAGCCCTCCGGAAGGCTGAGGGTCCGCGGCAAGGACCAGCCGGATATCCGCCCAGGGAAGCCAAGCCGCGAGATCCGCGAGCCCGGAGCGAAGATACAGGAAATCCATGAGCGCGTACTGCGGCTTGGGCACCAGCGGTTCTCCAAGATTCGCGGCAGCTCCCAGCCGATAGGGAGCGTTCTGCAATCCGTAAAGCCGGTGCCGGACATCGGAATACGCCTCCTGAACATCTTTCCCCTTCCCGCTCGTCTTGAAAAGCGCCTTGGGAGAGAGAAGGTAGCGATGCCCATCGAGTTCGGCTCGCAATACATGGACCAGGGGCCCTGCCTCCTGAAAATATCCGCGAGGAACCGCCGGCTGCGACGTCCACGCATAGGCGAGGAGTTCCGCGCCGATGAGCGCGCAGCCGAGCCCGGCCCACCGCCGGCGATCCAAGCCCCTGGCAGTCAGCCAGGCCGCCCAGGGGATAAGGAGATAGGCCGTGTTCCCGGGATAGCGGATATACCGCAGAGGCGGCAGCCATCGCCAAAGCGCCTCGGAAAGAGGATTGGAATTCCCCAAGATCAAAAGCAGGATGACGGCGGCATACGCCGCCGCGAACACGCGCCCTCGCGCTCGGGCGAAGAATCCAATAAGCGCGAGGACGCAGCCGCTCATGCCGAAATACGCGGTCTTCCACCAAAGCGCCGCGGCGGAATACTCTCCTTTCCCAATGATAGGCGGCGCAAGGAACTGCAAAAGATCCCTGAAAGAAAAACTCCAAAGCAGCGTCTCCGCCGGATCCATCCCGCCGCCCCGGCGGGACTGCAGCGCCAGTTCCATGCCCGGCAAGAGCAGGCAAGCGGCCAAGCCCGCGGCCAGGAGTCCCGCGAAGGCCCATCCTTTAAGTACATGTCGAAAGCTGAAGGTATTCCCGTCATTGCGGCCGGCGACGGGGGAATCCAGCAGAGTCGTAGTCCCTGGCCCCCCGCTTTCGCCGGGTAGACGGATCCCGCTGGGATATGCGAAGAGCTCGAAAGCGGCCATGGCCGCTGCGGCGCCCACGAGCATGGTCGGATATCCGCTCAAGAACGCCGCGGCCAGGGCCAATGCCAGAAGCACCGGCGTCCGGGGAAACAGCATCAAGGCAGGGAAGAACGCGATGGTGGAAAGATGGTTGAGGAACGGCAAACGGCTCAGGGTCCCGCCGCAGAGCGCGAAGAGCACGGCCCCGCCGGCGCACGCGGCCCTGGAAAAATGCAGTCTGCGCAGCCACAGGAAAGCGAAGAAAGCCGCCAAAGCGATATGCAGGGAATGATATATCCCTAAGGCCGTCGGAAATTGAAAAAGATAGAAAGGAGCAGTCAGCGGATACCAGGCCGCGCACTGCATTTCCGCGGCCAAGGGCATGCCGAAATGGATATAGCGGTCCCAGAGCGGAAGCTGGCCCTGCTGGATGATCTGCGCGCACAGGGTCCTCCAGGGATGATGAAGATACGCAAGATCTCCCCAGAAGAACGTACGGCCCGTCAGGTAGGTGGGCCCCAGCAAGGCCAGGACCAAAAGAAATAGCGATAAGGGACCCGCGAAAGCAGAACTTGCGAGCCCGCCCGAGCTTCGCATAAACAGCCCTGTAAATCCCTTACGAGGGCAGGACGTGGGGCGTGACGAAGATGAGCAGTTCCACGCGCGAACGCTCCACGCTCTTCTTCTTGAACAGCCAGCCCAGGATCGGGATGTCTCCGAGCAGCGGGACCTTGGCGATGGTATTGCTCACGGAATCCGTTATCAATCCGCCGATGACCACGGTCTCGCCGTCCTGCACGATGACCGTGGTCTTGGCCGTGCGCGAGTCCACGGCAGGAGCGCCCGTAATGCTCGCGGCCGCCGTTACGGAAGGCTGGCTCACCGTGGGGGCAACATCGATGGTGATGCGACCGTCGGCATTGATGGTCGGCGTCACGCTGAGCTGGATGCCGGTGGTAATATAACTGACCTGCTGAGTGGTCACTCCCGTGGAAGCCACATTCGATGTCACATAGGGAATCTGCGTCGTGATATTGATGTTCGCCTGTTTGCCGTTGATGGTCGCGATCTTGGGGTCCGAGAGCACCTTGACCTTGCCCTGCGAGGCCGCGGCCGTGAGCGTGGCGGAGAGGAAGTAGTTGTTGGTCACACGGCCGAAGGTGAAGGCTCCAAATATCTTCGAGGCGGGGAGAGAAACGCCTGTTCCTCTGCCGGTTGCTCCTTCCCCAGAGGTAACCGTATAGTCATTTTGATCAAACGGCTTAGCAAGCGTGTCAGCTTTAGCAGTGCCGCCAATAAAGTTTGTCCCTTGCTGACCGCCGAGACGAGCGTTATCCATGTTCAAATAGTCCCACTGGATGCCGAAATTCAGGTCCTTGCTGAGTTTGACCTCCACGAGCTTGGCCTCGATCATGACCTGCTGGGGCCGCACATCGAGTTTGGAAAGCAGGCGCTCGACGCTGGCGATGGCATCCAAGGTATCGGTCACGATCAGCGAGTTCGTGTTGTCGTCCGTGTTCAGCTTTCCCTGCCTTCCTTCGGCTTGGCGCACGGCTTCCACCGCGGTCCTGATCTCGGCAGCCTTGCTGTAGCGCAAGGGGATGACCCGCGTCTGATTGACGGCCGTGGTCCTTTCCTTCTGGAAAGTGGCCGGAGTCATGATGCGCAGGACGTTCTCGCCGGATTGGTCCGCCACCAAGCCCTGCATCTGCAGGATGGTGATGAACGCCTCGTTGAACGGCACCTCAGTCAGATGCAGGGTCAGAGACCCCGTCACATCCGAACCAAAGATGATGTTGATCTTGGCCTTGGACGCCACCAGACGAAGAACGTCGCGGATATCCGTATTCTCGTAGTCCAGGGAAACGGACTCCGCGGGCAGGGAACTCATGATGTCCCGCCTCTGCCGTATGAAGCCTGAACGATGCGGGACCGAGTCTTCTTCCTCATCCTCAGCGATCGAGGAACTTTGCGCCTTCGCATCCGTTCTTGAGCCCGCGGAAGCATCGCGCGCCGCGGCCATCTCCACGAGTTCCTTGGAAAATCCGCGAGGCACTACGACCTTCTTTTTCTTCGCGGCCTTAGGCGCGGCCGGGACCGCCGGGGCAGCCTCGGCTTCCGGCTGAACAGCGGCGGGTTGCACCGGACTTCCCGAGGCAGAGGCAGCCGCAGCGGAAGGAACCGCCGCAGGAACGGCAGCGGGAGAAGCCGTCTCGGAGGATGCCGGCTGAGGCGCCGGAACAGCCGCAGGCACGGGGGCCGAAGCGCCGGCGGGATCCTGCAGACTCACGATCAGATCCATCCCCTTCCATGCCGCCTGATACTGGACCAGCTGCACCAGATCCAAGACGATCCTGGAGATCATGGCGGGCTCTTTCTCGAATTGCCCGGAACGCACCTTCTTGAGGAACTTTCCCTTCCCCTCCAAGACCTTGGACCCGGTCTGATATTCCGTGTTAAGGAGCTCCACGACCAGCCTGGGAGGATCCGCGGTGACGAAGGTGTTGAACTTCGCCTGCTCGCTCATATGCAGGGTCACCTTATCCGGCCCGACATCGAGGCCGTCGAGAGTGGCTGCGCCGGCCGCGAAGAGCGGCGCCGCGCCTCCAGGCCCCAGAAGCATGGAGAGCATCAAACCGACGGAGATCGCGCGCTTGAACATGGATCCTCCGGAAATATTCATTGCACCGTCTGCACCGCGGCGTCTTCCTCTTCGCCGAGACGGAGCATCTGCACGTCTTTATCCGGCGTCATGAGCATCACGCTCTTCTGCCGGATCTGAACCACGCCGGTGACGCCCGGAATGCGATGGTTCTTATAATCGAAAAGGCGGCCGTTCTTCAAAAGATAGCCGATCCCATTGCGCGGGTCCACGAGCACGGCCGAAGCCCCGACGCTCTCCTTGAGTATCCCCTTGAGATTCAAGGAATGGATGGAGAACCCGGCGCCCTCCTCCTGCGGCGACGCTGCCGCGACAGCCGCGCCTGCGCCCGGGCCCGCTCCGGAATCAGGCGCACGGAAAGGATCGCGATAGCGGCTGCCGTTATAGAGATCCGCGACCGTCATGGGCTTCACGGCATCCGTGGATGCCGCCACCGCGGAGACAGCGGCAGGCGCCGCCCCGGCGGCAGCGCACTCGCCGATGAGCGCCGGAACGAATAAGAAAGCCAGAAGATATCGCGTATTCATCCTTTATATTGGTAAGAGAACAGCGTAAAAGAAACGGTCAGCTTCCCATCCTGATCCGGAGATCCATAGTTCACCGTCCGTACATTGAAGATGCGCTGCTCCAACGCGATGGCCGCGAACAATCTGCCGATATCATGATACATGCCGCGCGCATTGACCTGATAAGGAACCTCTATGAAATATTCCCTCGGAGTCTCTCTTCCGGCGGTGAAGGAGGTTATCTGCACGTTGCTCTTGCGCATGAGGCTGCTGAGCGTGATGATGACGGCGGGCAGGTCTTTCTGCTTGGGCAAGCGCTGCTCCGCCTCGATGGCTTGTTCATTGAGACGGGTGATCTCGGCCTGGATCTGCGTCAGCCTTCCGGCCTGCCCTCGCGCGCGATTGATCTTCCCTTGGACCTCTGCGATCTTCACCTGCGTTTCCTTGATCTTCAAGGACATCGGGATCCAGAAATATCTGAAGAACAGGAATCCGCCGCCGCCGAAGAACAAGATCGAGAGCGCGATCATCTGCTGCTGTTCCTTCGTCAACCGGAGATCGATCTTAGCCATCAGCGAAGGACCCCTTCCGGCGGCATGTACTTGAGCGTCATATTGAAAGTGCTCTGCGTGGAAGTCGGGGTCGCGGAAGTGGCTATCCCGCCGGCGAGCGTCCCCTCCTTGAATCGATCCGAGACCTCCAAGGTCCTCAAAAGCGCGGCGATATCCTCATGCGACAAGGCCTTGCACCCGATGGATACTGTCAATGCCTTCTGGTCTCCGCCCGTCGTAAGGCTCGTCAAGGACACGCCGGAAGGAAGCAAACGGATGAGGTCCTCCATGAAACGCGGATAAAGCGCGCGGTATCTCATCAAGTCCACGACGACATTGAGGCGCGCTCTTACCTGCGCGGCCGTTTTCTCAAGCTCCTCGACCTGGGCCACGATCTTCTGCAGCCGGTCGAGCTCCGTCTGAGCGACGATCAATTCTCCCTGCAGAGACACGCTGCGCCAATAATGAAAAGCGGAAGCCGCCAGGAACACGCATGCGACCAAGGCTCCGATGACCGCCGCGATCTTGGCGCGCTGCTGGGCCGCCTCGCGGTCCAATATCTCCTGCGGGACGAGGTTGATCTTGATCATGCCCAGTCCCTGTTCCTGCGCAGGGCCAAGCCCACGGCCACGCCGAGACTCGGCAGGACCTCCGCGGGGACTCCGTGATCCGGACTCAGGAACGCCAAAGGATCCAGGATCGAGACCGGCACCTTGAGCTCCGCGGTCAAATGCTTGCCGAGATTGCGCATGCGCGCCGTGCCGCCGGAAAGCACGATTCGCCCGATCGAACGCTCCGGCCCCTGGGAAAGATAGAAGTCCACGGAACGATGGACCTCTCCGACCAGATCCTTGGCGGCCGCGGAGATGGCCTGAGACACGGCCAGAGCGTCGCGATTGCCCTCCTGAAGAGCCTTCTCCTTCTCCTCGGCGTCCAGGATCAGCCCATGCGCCTTCTTGGCCTCCTCGGCCTTCGCGAAATCATACTGCAGAGCCTTCATCACGGCCTTGGTGAAAGTGTTCCCGGAGATGAAGATGTCCCGGACCACGCGAGTCACACCGGCATCCACGATGGAGAGATTCGTGACCGCATTCCCGATATTAAGGTAAAGGGTCGAACCGGCCTTCTCCGCGGAGTCGATGACCCTCTCATGAACCCCTTCCAGGGCGAAAGAATCCACATCGATGATCGCGGGCCGCAGTCCCGCAGCCTCCAGCACCTCGACGCGCGACTGAATCGCATCCTTCTTCGCCGCCACCAGGACCGTCTCCATCTTCTTCTGCCCCTCTTCCATGACCTCCTGAAGGATATGGAAGCTGAGCTGGACGTCCTTGATATCGAAGGGGATGAACGGTTCGGCCTCGGTCGCGAGCGTCGCGCCGAGTTCGCTCTTCGTCAAAAGCGGGAATTTCACATAGCGGACGATCACGGAATTGCCGGAGATCGCCGTGGCCGCATGCTTGACGGACAGCCCTTTCTGGATGAGGAAAGCCCGCAGAGTGTTGACTGCGGCCTGCTTGCGCTCATCGGCAGAAGCGTCGGCCTTCACATCCACCGTCAGATGCGCCCACGCTTTGAGCTTGGGCTTTCCGCCCTCGTTCTTGATGTGGACGACCTTGATCGCCCAACTGCCGATATCCACGCCCAAGACATCCTGCGGCCCCATGAACAAGACCAGAGCCTTGTCTCGAAGGCCCTTGAAGTCGATGTTTTGCAGACGTTCTTTAAGTCCTGCCATATTCAAGGATGAGCGCCGTCATATAGGAAAAGCGCCGTCACCCCCGATAGCCAACGGGGATGTTCTCGGCGCTTTTCCTGATGCTCACTCATCCGACTGTTAATTTTTAACAGGATTGGCCTCCTTTGTCAAGGGTTTTCTTATAACTCGACCTCCCAAATTTTTTCTGGCGGATGGAGCAGAGGGATAAGTCGAGTTATAAAACACTCAGACCCCCCGCTCCTTTTTATTGTAAAATCAATGGATGCTGAAGGCTGTTCTGTTCGACTACGGCGGCACTTTGGACTCCGATGGGACCCCCTGGCTGGAGCGCTTCTTTCCTTTATACCAGAAAGCCGGGCTCAAGACCCCGTTCGGGGATTTTCAAAAAGCCTTCTACGATTCCGATGATCATCTTCCGGAGCGCTTCGATCTGCGGGGCTTGGATCTGGAGAAGACCCTGTCCCTGCAGACGGGCTGCGTCATCGGCCGTCTCGCGCCTGCCCGCAAGGACATCGCGGACTCCGTGGCCCGCGCCTTCACCGACGACTGCCGCAAGAACTTCAAGCTCAACCGCCCCCTGCTGGAAAAGCTGGCGGCGCGGTATCGGCTGGGGATCGTTTCGAATTTCTATGGGAATCTCTCGGATATCCTGAAAGCCGAGGGCCTCTCGGACCTCTTCGGAGTCGTGGCGGATTCCGGCGTCGTCGGCTGCATCAAGCCGGAAAAAAAGATATTCCTCCATGCGACGGATGCATTGGGGGTGAGCCCGCATGAGGCGCTCATGGTCGGAGATTCTCCTCATCGCGACATGCGCGGCGCCGAGAACGCGGGGATGCCGCATGCGTGGATCGCCGGAGACCGGCCCGACCGCGCGCCTTGCTGTCCTCAGGCAAAGGTCCTGCGCTCCGTCAGAGATCTTGGGCCCTGGCTGCTCTCATGAACACGGTCCGCTGGGGAGGGATCATCGCGGCAGGCGAGGGCTCCCGGCTGGCCCCCGGATATCCGGACATGCCCAAGCCTCTCGTCGAAGTCTCCGGGAGGCCCCTGATCGCCTGGGCCGCGGCATCTCTTCGCGCCGCGGGAGTACGAAGGCTGGTCGTGCTCCTCAATTCCAAAGGCGACGCGGCCCGGGATTGGCTGAGAAGGAACCCTCAGGGCCTTTCGATCCGATTCCTGCGCAAGGACACGGCCTCGTCTTGGGAAAGCTTCCGGCTCGTCAGCCGAACCCTGGCCCGCTACAGCGACCGCTTCTTATTGAGCACGACCGACACCGTGATGTCGCCCTCCGATGCCCGCCGCTTCGCGCAGGAAGCCTTCAAGCACCGCGCGCAGGCCGCGCTCGCATTGACCCGTTTCGTCGACGACGAAAAGCCGCTCTGGGCCGACGTCTCCCAAAAAGGCGCGGTCACGGCCCTGGGAGACGGCGCCCTGCGCAGACAGACCGTGACCTGCGGAGTCTACGCCCTGCGGGCCGCGGCCGCGCGCGCCATGCCGCCGGCTGAGACCTATACGAAGCTCAGGGATTTCTGGTCCTCCCTCTTGGACTCCGGGGTCCCGGTGCGCGGAGTAGTGCTCTCGGACACGGTGGACGTGGACCGGCCCGAAGACGTGGGGACCGCGGAACGGTTGATAGCGAGGCGATCACGATGAACGAGCGTTGTCTTGGGATATTGCGGGAAGTCCAGAATTCCCCGAACAGGGAGAGCGACGACGCCCTCATCCTTGAGGCCGTCCTCTTCCAACTCTCCTTGCTGGGCATCAAAACAGAAAAGATCGCGCCGGAGGAAGCGGACCGCCGAGACCTATCCTCCTACGACCTCATCATACCCATGTGCGAGGTCTACCCGCGCATCAAGCGCTTAGGCGAGATCGCAAAAGATTCCGCGGCCTTGTGGGCCAACCCGCCGCAGTCCGTGCTCAACTGCTACCGTCTCAAGATGCTGGAGCTCCTCGCAAAACGGCCGGACATCCTCTTCCCGCGCTCGGAAGTCCGCCGCGTCGAGGACGCTCTCGGACAAGCGCCTTTCCCATCGGAGAGCGGCTACTGGCTCAAGCGCGGAGACGTCCACAATACCTGCGACCATGACGTGGTGTTCGCCGAGACCTGGGCTCAGGCCCGTCCCATCCTCTCGGACTTCGCTTCGCGCGAGATCACCCACTGCGTGATCCAGCCCCATATCGAAGGAGACGTCGTCAAGTTCTACGGCGCGGGCCCCGGGAGATGGTTCACCTGGTTCCACCACGATACGACGCGCGCCAAGCGCCATCCTTTCTCCGTCGATGAGCTGGCTCGGCTCGCCTCGCAGGGCGCCCGGGCGCTGGACCTCGGGATATTCGGCGGAGACGCGATCATCTCACCGGACGGGACCGTGACCCTCCTCGATCTCAACTCTTGGCCGAGCTTCGCCCGCGTACGCCAGGAAGCCGCCGTACAGATCGCCTGGCATCTGCAGGCCCGGCTGAAGTCGCCGCACGGACAGAACGGGAAGACGCCCTCCCGCACTATCGCATCCACTCGGAGGAATCCATGAAGACCCTCACCGAAGCGCCGTCGACGCCGTGGCAGGCCGGCCCCATTTCCCGCCGTCTTTTCCAGGAGGAGCAGGGCTATATGACTCCCGGTCTCCAGCAGATCGCGACCTTCTCCCAGATCGTACTCGAGCGCGGCGATCGCGCCACGCTCTACGACGCCGACGGGAAGAGCTATCTCGATTTCGTGGCCGGCGTGTGCGTAGCCTCCATCGGGCATGGGCATCCGAGTTTCGCGCGAATGCTCTCCGAGCAGGCCGCCCGACTTTCCGTGGGAAGCTTCACCACGGCCAACCGCGTGGAATTCCTGCGCCGCCTGGTCAAGCACACCCCCAAGGGACTCGACCGGATCCAACTCTATTCCAGCGGCGCCGAGGCCGTGGAAGCCGCGGTCCGCCTGGCCAAGAGCCGCACCGGGAATTTCGAGATCATGTCCTTCTGGGGGGGCTTCCACGGCAAGACCGGAGGCGTCGTGGGCCTCTTGGGCAGCGACTTCAAGCACCAACTCGGGCCCATCATGCCCGGGCTCTACCTGACCCCCTACCCGCACACCTACCGCAACCCCTTCCACATCCATGAGCCCCAGGAACTCTCCGCGCGCTGCCTGGAATTCCTGCGAGAGAAGATCAAGATCGAGACCTCCGGACGGCTGGCGGCCATCATACTGGAGCCCGTGCAGGGAACGGCAGGGAACGTCCAGCCTCCGGCGGGATTCATCAAGGCCGTACGCGACCTCGCTCACGAGCACGGCGCGCTGCTCATCGCCGACGAGATGATCACGGGCTTCGGACGCACGGGACATTGGTTCGGCTGCGATCCGGAAGGCGTCACTCCCGACATCATGACCATCGGCAAGGGCGTGGCCGGCGGCTTCCCGGTCAGCGGACTCATCACCACCGCGGAGATCGCCCAGTCCAAGCCGTTCGCCAACCCCAGCGGCTCCTCCTCCAGCTACGGCGGCAATCCCCTGGCCGCGGCCGCCTGCAACGCGACGCTGAAGGTGATCGAAGACGAGAACTTGGTGGAGAATTCGCGCAAGGTCGGCGCGGCCCTGCTGGCCCGCCTCAAGAAGACGATGGACCGCTTCCACTTCATCGGCGAGGTGCGCGGACGCGGCCTCATGATCGGCGTGGAACTCGTCGAGGACCCCAAAACCCGCAAGGCCCTGCGCAAGGAAGTCTGCCGCGCTATCTTCGATGAGTGCCTCAAGCGCGGACTCATCACCATGGCCTACTCAGCCTCCCTTCGCATCAACCCTCCCCTCAATATCCGGGAGGATGAGGCGCTGCGCGGCGTAGACATACTGGAGGAAGCCCTCCAGACCGTGCAGGAACGCTTCAGCCTCTGAGGCAGGAGACGATATGAAAGGCGCGTTGATAGGGTTCGGGCAAGTAGCGCAGGACGGGCATGTCCCGGCCCTATCGCGCGCCGAGGGATTCGAGGTGGTCGCGGTCGTCGACGCGAGCGCCCAGCGCCGCGAAGCGGCCAAGCAGGCGTTCCCAGCCGCGCGACTTTACGCGGACACTTCGGCGCTCTATGCGGCGGAGAAGCTGGATTTCGTCGACGTCGCGACCCCTCCCTTCCTTCATTTCGAACAGTGCTTGGAGGCCCTGCGCCGCGGCGCGCATGTGCTCTGCGAGAAGCCGGTGGTGTTCTCCTCTTCGGAATTCGAGACGCTCCGCGCGGAAGCGCGCAAGCATAAGCGCGCGCTCTTCCCGGTCCATAATTGGAAATACGCGCCGATCCTCCGCAAGTGGCACGATCTCCTGCGCAGCCGCGTCATCGGAGACCTGCGCCACATCGAACTGCACGTGCTGCGCACGAAGCCTTCGGCCGTGGCCGGCGCGAAGCCCGGGACCAATTGGCGCCTTGAGCGCAGCAAGGCCGGCGGCGGAATCCTCGTCGATCACGGTTGGCACAACCTGTATCTTCTGACCTGGCTCATGGGAGCCGCTCCAGAAGGGATGGACGCCGTGCTGCGGTATCCGCAGGGCGGCGATGCCGACGACGAAGCCTCGGCCCTTCTCCGATTCCCGGACGCCAGCGCCTTGATGCATCTGACTTGGCGAGCGGACCGCCGCGCCCAATGGGGAGTCTCCTACGGCCGCGGCGGGACCATCCATATGCTCGACGACCGTCTGGAGGTCCTGCGCAGCGGAGAACCCTTACGGGTCATCCGCTTCGCGGAGAAGCTCTCGGGCGGATCCTCCCATCCGGAGTGGATGCAGGCCCTGATGCCGGATTTCGCGGCAGCCTGCGCCCATCCCAGCGTCTCGGAGCCGAACTTCGAGGAAGCCGGACACTGCGCGGCCCTCATCGAAAGCGCTTATCGCCGCTTCTCGCGAAAAGACCGGGAGTCCGTCCGCGCTTGAGCGGCCCGATATCCGTCGTACTGCTCGTAGACCATGCCTTCCTGCTGAGCGAACGCTTGGCCGGCATGCTGGTCATCGAGCGCCATCTTTTCACTCTTTGGGATGCCGGCATCCGCCGCATCCGCGTCTGCTGGACCCCTCCGGCCTCGCTGCCCTTGCGCATCCCGGAAGGGATGGAAGTCCTCTGGCGGGACCGCATGGAGAATCAGGTCCCCACCCCCTATCTCGCGGTCTCCTCGGATCATCTGCTGCGGGCCTCGGCCCTGCGGACGATCCTCGCGGACTTCCCTCCCCGATCGATGGTTTGGACGGACGAGGAAGGCCGCGCCGTCCTGCAGGCCGTGCCGTCATCCTCGGACCAAGCCCCCTCCTACCTGCGTCGGCCTCTTCCCGCGGGAGCAGGAATACTTCTGCGCATGCCGATGGGAAGCGGCCCGGTCTGGTCTTGGCTGACGAAGGATGCGGTCAAAAGCCGCGACAGCTTCCTCGCCAGAAATTTCGACCGAAGACTCTCTCTCTCTTTGACGCGCCTCCTGGTGGATACGGCTCTGACTCCTAATCAGATGACCCTGCTCAGCACGGCCGTGGGCCTCTGCGGGACGACGTTCATGCTGCCGGGATCGCGCCAAGCCACGCTGGCCGGAGCCCTGCTGGTCTGGCTCCACACGGTGCTCGACGGCTGCGATGGCGAATTGGCGCGCCTGCGCCATGCGCAGAGCCGGCTGGGCGGCATCCTGGATTTCTGGGGGGATAACCTCGTGCACGCATCCCTCTTCATCTGCCTCGGCATCGGCATCTATCTATCCATGGGACACGCGCTCGCGCTCTTCTCCGGCATCGCGGCCGCTCTCGGCGCGATGATCGCGGCCTGCGATGTGTATCGTCACATGGGAATGCGCTCGACGGTCCGGGATCCTCTTTTCAACGGGCTTGAGGGGCTGACGGACGCGCCGGAGACGCCGACGGCGCTGCGGCGGCTGGCCGCGGTCGAGGATATGCTCTCCCGAAGAGATTTCATCTATCTTCTGGTGCTCTTGGCCTTCGCCGATTATCCCGAGGTCTTTCTTTGGGCCGCGGGCATAGGATCCCCGCTATTCGCCGGGATCCTGCTCTACCTGCGCAACCAGCAAAAAAGAGCGACGTCCCCTGCACAGCATGCTATCATCCTTTAAGGAACATTGAGGAGAATGCCATGAACACCCCGAAAAACATCCAGCCCGGCCAAGGCCGTTTAGGCATACTGCTGCCGGGAATGGGCGCGGTCACCAGCACCTTCATCGCCGGCGTTGAACTTCACAAGAAAGGCCTTGGAGACCTGACCGGCTCGCTCACGCAATTGCAGACCATCCGCCTGGGCAAGCGCTACGAGCACCGCCGACCGCTCATCAAGGATTTCATACCTTTGGCCAAGGTCTCGGACATCGTCTTCGGCGGCTGGGACATCTTCCCGGACTCCATATACCAAGCCGCCCGGAAAGCCTCGGTCCTTCATGACTCGCGCTTGGGCGCCATCCGCAAGGAGCTCGAAGCCATCCGGCCCATGCCCGCGGTCTTCGACCGCTCCTTCGTGAAGAACCTCGACGGCCCCAACGTCAAGAAGGGCAAGACGAAGTGGGACCTGGCCCGCATGCTCATGGACGACATCGAGTCCTTCAAGCGCAAGAACCGCCTTGAGCGCGTGGTGATGATCTGGTGCGGCTCCACCGAGATCCTGCCCGTCCGCGGGAAAGTCCACGAAAGCATCGACGCCTTTGAAAAAGGCCTGAAACAGAACTCTCCGAACATCCCCCCCTCGATGATCTACGCCTATGCCGCGATCAAGATGGGCATCCCCTATGCCAACGGCGCGCCGAATCTCTCCGCGGATATCCCGGCTCTGACGCAGCTCGCGGACAAGACGCGGACCCCCATCATGGGCAAGGACTTCAAGACCGGACAGACCTTCATGAAGACTCTCATCGCGCCCGGCCTGCAGGCGCGCATGCTGGGCCTCATCGGCTGGTATTCCACCAATATCCTGGGCAACCGCGACGGCGAAGTCCTCGACGACCCCGGCTCCTTCAAGACCAAGGAGAAGAGCAAGATGTCCGTGCTCGATTCCATCCTGGAACCGGACGTCTACCCCCAGCTCTATGGGAATTACGCCCATAAAGTCCGCATCGATTATTACCCTCCGCGAGGAGACAACAAGGAAGGCTGGGACAACATCGATATCGCGGGCTGGATGGGCATGCCCATGCAGATCAAGATCAACTTCCTCTGCAGGGACTCCATCCTCGCCGCGCCGATCGTCCTGGACTTGGCGCTGTTCATGGATTTCGCCAAGCGCGCCGGACTCCACGGCATCCAGGAATGGCTCTCGTTCTATTTCAAGTCCCCTATGTGCCGCGAGGACTTGACTCCGGAGCACAATCTCTTCCTTCAGCATCTCAAGCTCAAAAACACCCTTCGCATCTTGATGGGAGAAGAGGTCTTGGACCACTCCGGCCTGGATTACTACGACCCTGTCCGAGGAACGCCCACTCCGGCGCCGCCGCCGCATCGCCCGAAAAAGGCCGTCCGAAAGCCGGCTACTTCAGCCAAAATAGCCGTCGCGAACTTCTGAGTTTTTTTAAAAACGCGCCATGATGATCGTCCGCCCTGAAAAATCGGAAGAGGTCCCTCTTGTCGAGGGCATCCTCCGGGATGCCTACGGCCGGGACCAGGAACTCAAGGCTTTGGATTCCCTGCGCCGGACGCAGGATTTCCTGCCTCAGCTTTCGCTCGTCGCGGATGAAGATGGGGCTTTGCGCGGATATGCCTTGTTCGCCAAAGCCGCGGTGGAGACCTCCTCTCAAGTCTTCTCGGCAGCCGCGCTGATCCTGCTCGCGGTCCCAAAAGAATACCGGCACAAAGGCATTGGAGAAAGGCTGATCCGTCACGGCGGAGAACGCTGCCGCGGGATCGACCGGGAGATCCTCTTCGCCTTGGGAGATCCCGCTTATTTCGCCCGGATAGGATTCAAGCCTGCATCCGACTGCGGTCTGACCTTCTCCTGGCCGCAACAGCAGTCCCCGCTCTTGGTCTTTGCCCAAGCCGCCCTTCTTTCAAAGCTCGGATCAGGGACGGTGCACTTCCCTCAAGCATTCCAGAAACTTCTCTCCCCCCAATAATTCAGCTGGATATTAAAAAACGCTTCCTACAAAAGGACTTTTTGTTGCTTTGCAACCCAGGCGTCATATTAATATTTGCTATAATATATTCTTGAAAATGCGCCATCCATACTGGATATTGTTTCTTTTCAGCATCCTCTGCCTCGGCCCTCTCGAAAAAAGAGTCCATTCCCAGGAACAGACCTCTTCCTCCTCCACCGCGGCCCTTTCCCTATCGAGTGCCGCGGCAGAAACATCCATCGCGGAAGCGTCCTCTTCTTCCGAACCCGTTCTCGCGCAGATACAGCTCTCGGGCGTATCTCCCGAGCAGGAGAAGGACGTCCTGTCTCTCATGAGCGCCAAGGAGCTCTCCCCCTATTCCGATGCTCAGCAGGAAAGGGACCGTCAGACTCTCCTGGCCTCGGGCCGATTCGCCTCCGTGCATCTTACGCGAGTCCCTCTCTCCGGGACTCACTTCCGCCTGGACGTAGACCTCCAGCCCGGGACCCCGGCCCCGGCGCCCTCCGCACACGATGATGTCCCAAAAGCGCCCTGGGTCATCGGCGAACTGGCCTTGAGCGGGAACAAGCGGATCAAACTCAGCGTGGTCCGCGCGCAGATCAAAGCCCGGCCCGGCGACCTCTATGAGCGCTACGACTTGGATAAGGATATCCAGGCCGTGCTCGCTCTTGGGCAATTCGAGCGCGTGGCCGCGGACATAACGGCCATGCCTTCCAAGCCGGTCCCCGCGAACCTCTCGTCGGTGGCGGGATCGAGCACCGCGGTCAAGCTCACCTTCATCGTCGAGGAAAGGAACCTGGTCAAGCGCATCCGTTTCGAAGGGAACAAAGGCCTCTCGAAAGCCCGGCTGCTCGACGAGATGACGCTCAAGAACAAGGACCCCTTCGACCGCGCCAAGCTCCGCACGGATGAAGACAAGCTGCTCGAGTACTATCATAAAAAAGGCTATCTTCGCGCCGTGGTGCGTTCGACTTGGACCGAGGAGCCCTCCTCCCATAACCTTGAGGTCTCCTTCCTGATCCAAGAGGGGCCGAAATCTCGCATCCAGGAGGTCCGCATCCAGGGCGTGCAGGCCTTCAAGATCAAGAAGGTCCTCAAAAAGATGGAGAATCGCCGCAAAAAGATCTTCGATGAGAAAAAACTGCCGGAGGACCTTAAAAAGATCGAGACCCTCTATAAAAACGAAGGCTACCTGGACTTTGAGACGCTTTCCTCGTCCGTCAGCTTCAGCGAGGATGGATCCAGGATATTCATCAATATCCAGCTCAAGGAAGGCCGGCAGTACCGCTATGGCGATACGACCTTCTCCGGCAATATGGTTTATAAGTCCAGCTCCCTGGTCACGGCCCTGGACTACCGCAAAGGAAAGCTCTTCAGCCAGGAACGCTTCGATTATACGCTCAGGAACATCCAGGAGATGTACGCGGAGATGGGACGTCTGCGCACCCGTGTAGAGCCCGTCAAGACCTTCAACAGCACGACTTCCCTGATGGACGTCCGGTTCGATATCACGGAAGGCAATGTCGTCTATATCGACCATATAGACATAGAGGGCAATAAGACCACCAAGACGTACGTCTTCCGCAGAGAACTCACGATCCATGAAGGCCAGCCCTTCTCGGTCTCAAAGGTCCGGAAAAGCCAGGAAAAGATCATGAACCTGGGCTTCATCGACGACGTCAGCATGGACATCCAGAGCCCCTTGGACCCGGACAAGGCGGACCTCATATTCGAGATCGCCGAAGGCAAGCCCGGAATGCTCACCGCCGGAGCAGGCTTCTCCTCCCTGGATGGGCTGGTCGGACAGCTCTCCCTGCAGCACATGAATCTCTTCGGCCGCGCTCAGCGCGCCTCGGTACAGTGGTCCTTCGGCTCCCGGGTGCAGGACTACAGCCTTTCCTGGACCTCCCCCTGGATCGCAGACCATCCCACGAGCCTGGGCTTCGACCTTTTCAATACCCGCCGCATCTCTCCTTTCGACAACTCCTCTTCAGCGTATATGAGCCGCCGCGTGGGCGGCGGAATACGCGTAGGGCCGCGCTTCCAGGACGACAAGTACCAGCTCAACTTCAACTACACTTTCCAGAAGATATCGGTGACCAACGTCCAGACGCAGTTCCTGGACCGCCTTTCCGAAGGAACGAGCATCCAATCCTCTTTCGGCGCGGAGATCGCCCGCGATACCCGCGACAACATATGGGACCCGACGAAAGGAACCCGCAATGGATTGGGCGCCGTGCTCACCGGCGGCCCTCTTATGGGAGACATCCACTTCCTTAAGCCTTCTCTTTTCAACTCAATCCACTATACGCTCTTCAAGATCAATGATTGGCCGTTCGTGTTCTCCCTCTCCAATCGCGCCGGCTACATCACGCAGTTCGGGCCCACCAAGGAAGTCCCTGTCTTCGAGCGATACTTCATCGGCGGCCAGGATTCCCTGCGCGGCTACAGCTACGCGGGAGAGGCCGGGTGGCCGGGCGGAGGAAAGGTCTACGACGTCTGCAACATCGAGGTCGGCTTCCCCTTGGCGCGCGAGCGCCGCAAGACCATCGTGAAGTTCATCACTTTCTTCGACGCGGGCGGGAGTTGGGACAATATGTATTCGACCCGGCTGCATGTCGGACCCGACAGCAGCGACATCAAGACCGATGTCGGCTTCGGCATCCGCTTCGTGACGCCGGCTTTCCCGATACGACTGGACTGGGGCTATGGACTCAATCACCGCCCTGGAGAGCAGCGATATCAAGTCAATTTCGGGATCGGACCGATGTTCTAGTGTAGCGGCTCACCGGCGCTCCGACCGTTCTCTCGGCGAAGACGGCGATGGGAGGATAGTGATGATGAAGAAAACGATCGTACCCTGTCTCTCCGTGCTCCTGCTCCTGGCGGCGCTCCCCTCCAGGGCGCTGGAGATCAGCCTGGAGGAGAACCGCGGTGAACGCGGCAGCATCGGCTACGTGGACCTGCATCGCGTCTTCCAGCTCTTCCCTCAGACGCAGAAGGCCCGCCAAAGCTTCCAAGAGATCCTCCATCAAGCCGAGGAACAGGTCAACCTCCGCAAGACCGATCTCCTCGCGCTGCGCGCGGAACTCTCGAGGCTGACCTCGGAACTCGATCTTCTGCAGAAAACCCCTATCCCGGCTGCCCTGCCGGTCGAGGCCCCAAAAACGCCTCCGGCTGCCGCGGTGCAGCCGCCGGCCGAGACTCCCAAAACGACGCAGGCCGCCGAGCAGGCTCCCGTCGAAGCGCCCGCGCAGACCCCTCCCCCTGCCGCGGACCGGAAACAGGCTCCCTTGACCGAAGAACTCGCTCTCCCCGGGATGAGCAAGCCTTTGACCATCAATCTGCCGGGCCTGACCACGGCGCCTTTGACCGTTGAGCCTTCAGTGCGGCAAGAAGCTCTTCCTCCAGAAAAGCCGTCTGAGGCGGGATCCCCTTCGGCCGCGACAGCAGCCGCGCCGGAAATCTCGACGACGACCGTCATTCCTCCATTGCCCCAGCCCACCCCGAGCGACATCGCGGCCGCGGCGGCCCGCTCCCACGAGGACCGGCTCAATGTCCTGCGCAGCCAGATCGAAGCCAAACGCAAGGAACTCGCGGACAAGGAGCTCAATTCGCAGAAGCATCAGGAAAAAGTGGAGAAGGATCTCCTGGAACTCGAGGGCCGCAGGACCGAGGTCCTGCTCGGGAAAATATATGTCGTCATCCAGGACGTGGCCCGCGAGAACGGGGTCAGCGTCGTCGTCGATAAGAGCCAGATCCTCTTCGGCCAGAAGACCGTGGATCTGACGGAAAAGGTCCTCAAGAAACTGGAGAGTCTGTGAGCGCGGACATCTCGCTGGGCGAACTCGCGCCTATCATCGGCTGCGAACTCGTCGGGAAGAGCGCCCATATCGTTCAAGGCGCCGCCGGCCTCTCCGAGGCCGGTCCAACGGACGTCTCCTTCCTGGAGAACCCCAAATACGCCCCTCAGGTCGCCGCTTCGAAAGCCGGAGCGGTGATCCTCCCTCCCGAGGCGCGCGGCATCCCCGGGGGGCCCCCCAACAGGCTCTATTGCGCATATCCCAAGCAGGCCTACGCCCAGTGGCTTTCGATGATCGAGCTCTCCCGCCGCAGGCACGACCCGCCGATCGTCTCCACGAAAGCGGACGTCCACCGCGAAGCGCGTCTCGGATTGGAAGTATCCATCGGCCCCTTCGCGGTCATCGGCGCCCGCACCTTGATCGGAGACCGCACCCGCATCGGCGCCAACTGCGTCATCGGCATCAATGTACGGATCGGCAAGGACTGCGTCATCCATCCCGGCGCGGTCCTCTATGATTTCTGCGAGCTCGGAGACCGCGTCATCATCCACTCGGGGACGGTCTTGGGCTCCGACGGCTACGGTTATTGGACAAACCCCAAGACCGGCGATCATCTCAAGGTCCCGCAGATCGGACGCGTCGTCGTCGAAAACGACGTCGAGATCGGCTCGAACGCTTCCATCGACCGCGCAACGACCGGGGAGACGCGCATCGGCAGCGGCAGCAAGATCGATAATCTGGTCCAGGTCGCGCACAACGTCCGCATGGGCGCCAATTGCCTGCTCGTGTCCCAATCGGGCATCGCAGGCTCGACGTCCCTTGGACGCCAGGTCACGATCGCCGGACAAGTCGGGATCGCCGGACATCTCAAGATCGGAGACGGCGTCATCGTCACGGCGCAGGCAGGCGTCATGAACGATGCGCCGCCCGGAATGGTCCTTTTTGGGTCTCCGGCCCGGCCGCACCGTGAAGCATTGAAGATCCAAGCCCTCATCGCGAAACTGCCCCAACTCTATCAGGCGTTCAAGGAGTTTAAGAAAGGGGAGCGCTCTCCCCAGGAGCATTCTGATGCGTGATCACCCTGAGTGCCAGTCCACTTTGCGCGAACCCGTGACCCTGGAGGGCATCGGCCTTCATACCGGCAACCCCTCAAGGATCACGTTCCTCCCGGCGCCTCCGGATGCGGGCCTGCGCTTCATCCGCGCCGACCTGCCGGGCAAGCCCGTGATCCCGGCCCGTTTGGGATTCGTGGTGACCACGGTCCGCGGGACGAACATCGGCCTGGGAGAAGCCAAGGTCCATACCGTCGAGCATGTGCTGGCCGCGCTCACCGGGATAGGAATCGACAACGCCGACATTGAAGTCACGGCCAACGAGCCGCCCGCGATGGACGGATCGGCCCTTCCATTCTTCCAAGCGCTGACCGGAGCGGGGATACATCCCTACCCGGATCATCCGAAGCGCTACCTCCACATCCCGGAAGAGATCGTCTATGCCGACCAAGGCTCCTCTTATCGCGCGGTCCCGGCCGAGAACTTCGAGATCACCGCGACCCTTATCCACGACCACCCGCTGGTCCCCAGGCTCACCCTCACGCTCCGACCCGATCCCGAGATCTTCCTTTCACAGATCGCCGCGGCCCGCACCTTCTGCTTCGAGCATGAGATCGCTTTCCTGCGTGAACTCGGCTTGGCGCAGGGCGGAAGCCTGGAGAACGCGGTGGTCATCTGCCCGGACCGCATCATGACCGATGCCGCGGGCCTGCGCTTTCCCGACGAGTTCGTCCGCCACAAGCTGCTCGACCTCATCGGAGACATGACGCTCATCGGCCGCTCTCTCTTCCGCATGCGCCTGGAGGTGGTGCGGCCGGGCCATGCGCACAACATCGAGTTCGCCCGCCGCTTGAGCGAGGCCGCGATGAAGATGCGCGGCCGCATACCGATGCCGACAGGGGGACGATGATGAGGGATCTTTTGCGCGGCCTGCCGTGGCTCTTGGCGGGATTGCTCTGCGCCTGCTCTCGCGGCGCGCAGAAGAGCGTAGAGCTGAAGGCCTCCGACGGATTCACTCTGACCAAGCCGCTGAGCTGCGCCTACCTCGAAGGCCAATCCATGACCGACCTGGGACGCCTGCGCATCGCGCTCAAGCAGAAGCCGAACTCCAGCCCGATCGTCTGGTCCTTCGATGGGCTCTTCAAGCTCAAGACCCTTTGGCGCCGCGGAACGCAAGCCGGGGAGGCGGTCCCTTATGTCAGCCCGAACAGCGTGAGCCTTCTGGTTCCCATGCCCAACGGCATGCAGGTCTTCACTGTCTGGAGCAGCGGCGTCTCGGTCTGGAGCAAGCACGACACCGTCGGCGGCCTGCTCGGAGCGAACCAGTTCCTCGGCCTCTGCGAGAACATTTGATATGAAAAACATCCATCCCTCCGCCGTCATCGACTCGACCGCGAAGATCGATCCTTCGGCCGTCATCGGACCCGGCGCGATCATCGGCCGGGATGCAGTCATCGGCGCAGGCACGGTCGTGGGCGCCCATGCGCTCGTGGAGTTCGCGACCCTGGGAAAGAATAACCTCCTCTCCCCCGGCTGCTACATCGGCACTCCGCCGCAGGACGTCAAATACGCCGGCGAGAAGACGCGCCTGATCATGGGAGACAACAACGTGGTGCGGGAGAACGTGACCCTCAACCGCGCGACACCCGCCACGGGGGAGACGCGCATCGGCAGCAACTGCATGTTCATGACCAATTCGCATGTGGCGCACGATTGCCGCATCGGCAACAACGTAATCTTCGTCAATTCCGCGGGAACGGCCGGGCACGTGCATGTCGGCGATTTCGCCATCCTGGGAGGGCTTGCGGGCGTCCACCAGTTCGTGCGCATCGGACGCTACTGCATGGTGGGAGGCGGTTCCATGATCACCAAGGACCTCCTTCCCTTCTGCACCTGCCAAGGCGATCGCGCCCGCCTGCGCGGCCTCAATCGCGTGGGCTTGCGCCGGGCCGGATTCTCGCCCTCGGCGATATCGGCGGTGAAGTCCGCCTACAAGACGATCTTTATGTCGGGGCTGCGCCTGCAGGAGGCCGTGGATCGGCTCAAGTCCTCCCAGCCGGGACCCGAGGTCGCGGAACTGCTCGCCTTCATAGAAGCCCCCAGCAGGCGCGGCCTCACGCGGGCATCCCGCGCGGCTTCCGTTCCGGAGGAAGTCTCCATCTGATGGCCGAACGCCTTGGATTAATCGCCGGTTCCGGACGCTTCCCCCTGCTGGTGGCCGAGCATGCGCGCCGAGCGGGTCTGGAGGTCGTCTCTTTGGCCCTGCAGGGAGTCACGGACCCTTCGCTCGAAACGCTCTCTTATCGCCTGGAATGGTTCCGTCTCGGCCAAGTGGATGCTCCTGTCCGCTATTTCCGCGAGCAGGGCGTGCGCAAGGCGGTGATGGCCGGGAAAGTCCAGCATGTCTCCTTGTTCGGAGGCATCCTCCCGGACCTGCGCGCCGTCCGCCTATTGGCCGGACTCAAGGACAAGCGCACCGACACTCTCCTGGCCGCGGTGGCCGCGGAGTTCGCCAAGGAAGGAGTGGAACTCCTCCCTTCCGCGGCCTATCTCGCCGACTGCCTGCCGAGCGCCGGAGTGCTCTCAAGCCGCAAGCCGACCAAAGAGGAGCGCGCAGACATCGCACTGGGGTGGAAAGCCGCCAAGGCCGTGTCGGGTTTCGACATCGGCCAGAGCGTCGCGGTTCAGGACGGCGCCGTGGTGGCCGTCGAAGCCATGGAAGGAACGGACGCCATGATCGAACGCGCCGGAGAACTGGCCCGCAGCCAAGGCCGCGAGCCCCGCCTGACCTTGATCAAGGTCGCCAAGCCCAAGCAGGATCCCCGCTTCGATTTGCCCGTGCTCGGGCTCGGCACGCTCCCGCGCCTTGAGAAAGCAGGCGCGCGCTGCCTCGCTTTCGAAGCTGGGAAGACCCTGCTCTTCGATAAAACCGATTTTCTCCGCCGAGCCGACGAGATCGGATTGGCGGTAGCGGCTGTTTCCCAGGAGGACTTCCCCTCATGAACGCCCCGGAAAAGAAGAAGATCCGTTTTGCCGTCATCGGCGCCGGCCGCATCGGCGCGCACCATTCCCGCATCCTCGGCCAGCATCCGGATGTGGAGCTCGTCGGAGTCTGCGACCAGAATATCTGGCGCGCCCAACTGACGGCCTGGCGCACCGGAGCTCTGGCTTACCGCGACTACCGCCAAGTCCTCGACCAGATCGACGCCGCGGTCATCGCGGTGCCCACCACCAAGCACCATGAGGTGAGCATGGCGGCCATCGAGAAAGGCATCCACTGCCTCATCGAGAAGCCCTTGGCCACCTCCATCGACCAGGCCAAGGAACTCGTGTCCGCCGCGGAGAAGAACAAGGTCGTACTCCAGGTCGGCCATGTGGAACGATTCAATCCGGCGGTGCTCAAGGCCATCGAGTACATCCGCCAGCCCCGCTACATCACAGTCGAGCGCCTGGGTCCCTATGATCCGCGCGTCTCGGACGTGGGCGTGGTGCTGGACCTCATGATCCATGACCTCGATATCCTCCTTACGCTCGTGGGCTCGCCCATCGACAGCATCGAGGCCGTGGGAGCGGGCCTTTTCTCCAAACACGAAGATATCGCCAACGTGCGCGTGCGCTTCAAGAACGGCTGCATCGCGGACGTGACCGCCAGCCGGATATCTCTCAAGCGCTGCCGCAAGATCCGCATATTCCAGGGCAGCAGCTACATCTCCCTGGACTACATGAACGCCTCCCTGCAGGTCTGCACGAAAAAGATGGATGACGCCAAAAGCCTGCAGGATGTCGATGTGTTCGAACCCAAGCTCGCCAAGACCGAGCCCCTGCGCAACGAGATGGAGCACTTCCTCGACTGCATCCGCCACGACCGCAAGCCTTGGCCCTCGGGGGAGCACGGCATGGAGGCCCTCAAGCTGGCGCTCCAGATCACCGATGAACTGGAGAAGTACGAGCTCGCGGGCCACTCGCAATCTCGATCCTTCCTGCCCAATTGGGCCGGAGGAATCGGCCGCATCGCGCAGAGCGTCTCGCAGTCGGTCTTAGGAGAAAAGTCCTGACACCCGGCCGAGGAAAACGGTGAAAATTCTCATCGTCGCGGGCGATCCTTCCGGGGACCTTTATGGAGGCCTCCTCCTGCGCGCGCTCAAGGCGCGCGCGAAGGAACTCCATGCGCAAGCGGTCGGAGGCTCCCAGCTTCGCCAAGCCGCGCAGGAGACCGGAGGAGAGTTCCTCTTCGACCTCTGCGGACTGAGCCTGAGCGGCTTCGTGGAGCCCCTGCGCCGCCTGCCCACGCTCATCTCCCTGCGAAAGGATCTGGCCCAACGCATGCTCCGAGAGCGCTTCGACGCGGTCCTCTGCATCGACTACTACGGATTCAATCGGCATGTCCTCTCCGCGGCCAAGGCCGCGGGCGCGCGCACTTTCTATTATGTGAGCCCTCAAATCTGGGCCAGCCGGCCCGGCCGCATCCGCGCGCTCAAGCGGCTCGTAGACCTCATGCTCGTGATCTTTCCCTTCGAGGAACCCTTGTACCGGAACTCCTCCGTCCCGGTTCAATGGGTCGGACATCCTCTCCTGGATATCCTGCCCCGGCCTTTAAGCGAAGAGTCTCGGAAAGGGCCTCTTCGCCTGGGAATACTGCCCGGCAGCCGTTCAGGGGAGATCCGCCGGCATCTGCCGGTCCTGCTCCAAGCCGCCGAAATCATGCGCAAGGATCTCCCGGAGATGGAAGTCTTGGTCTTCGCCGCTCCGCAAGCCTTGGATGCCGCCTACGTCCGCGCTCTCTCGGCTTTCGCGCTGCGCACGGGCCGCGCGGCCCGGCTGGTGCGGGAAGCCGATTACGCGGAGCGCAGCCGCTTGGATTTCGCCCTGACGTGCTCAGGCACGGCGACCCTCGAGAACGCTCTGCTCGGCGTGCCCATGGTCGTGATCTATCGGATGTCCTGGGCCACGTACGCCGTGGCCAGAGCGCTCATCCGCGTGGGCAACATCGCCATGGCCAATCTCTTGGCCGGACGCACGCTGGTCCCGGAACTGATCCAGCATGCGGCCTCTCCCGCGCGCGTGGCGCAGACCGCTCTCGACATGCTCTCCAATCCCCTGCGGCTGGAATCCCTGCGAAAGGATCTTCGCGCCTTGCGCGAGTGCTTGGGCGGACCCGGCGCTACCCAGCGCGCGGCCGCCGCGGTGCTGGAACAAACGGCCCTCGCCGAGGGCTCGCATGCGAGCCCCGCCTTATGAACGCTTTGCGCCGCATCTGGCCCTATCTCCTGCCTTATCGTCTGCGCTTCATGCAGGCGAGCCTGGCCATGATCGTGGTGGCCGCGACCAACGGCATCTCCGTGTCCATCCTCAAGCCCCTCATCGACGACGCCTTCAATTCCAAGAACGAACGCTGGCTGATGATCATCGTATTCGCGGTGCCGGCGGTCATGGCCGCCAGGAACATCGCGGCCTACATCCAGAACTACCTGATGAGCTGGATCGGGCAGAGCGCGGCGCAGATGCTGCGTGAAAGGCTCTTCCGCCACCTTCACATCCTGTCCTTGGATTTCTACGCCGAACAAAAATCCGCGGAGATCCTCTCCCGCGTGACCAACGACCTCGGCAACGTCCAGTCCGCGCTCCAATTCCTGCCTCTCTATCTCATCCGCGACACCCTGACGATCGTCTCGCTCATGGCCGTGCTCCTCTATCTCAACTGGCGCTTCGCGCTCATCGCGCTGCTCGTCATCCCTATCGCCTCGGCCATCATGGGCGTGCTGGGCCGCAAGATGAGGGAATCGAGCCGCGCGAGCCAGGCGATCATGGGCCAGATCTACCATCGCTTCCAGGAAAGCCTGCAGGGCATGCTGCTTATCAAGGCCTTCAACTATGAGGACGGCGCGGCCGAGAAGTTCCGGCTGGAGAACGCCTCATTTTTCCACCAGACCATGCGCTATCTGCGGGCCGCCGCGCTCTCCGGGCCGCTCATGGAGTTCTTCGGCTCAGTGCTCGGCGCGGTGCTCATCTATTTCAGCGGCCGGGAGATCCTCAACGGCCGCATGACCACCGGCGACTTCTTCACGTTCTTGGGCGCCTTCCTCGCCGCGTCGGCGCCGCTGAAGAATCTCGCCCGCCTCAATTCCGAACTTCAACGCGGGATCGCCTCGGCTGAACGCATATTCCAGATCCTCGATGAGAGCCCAAGCATCGTTGAAAGCCCGAGCGCCTTCGTCTGGCCCGGACTGCGCGAAAACCTGCGCTTCGAGGCCGTGTCATTCCGCTATCCCTCCCGGGAGCTTCCGGCCCTGCGGGGAGTGGACCTGGAGATCCGCCGCGGCGAGCGCGTGGCGCTGGTGGGGCCCTCGGGCTCAGGGAAATCCACGCTCATCCACTTGCTCCTGCGCCTTTACGACCCCTCCTCGGGGAGGATCGTCGTCGATGGGACGGATCTGCGCGAGCTCCGTATGCGCTCCCTGCGCGAGAAGATCGGCTTCGTCACCCAGGAAACGCTCCTTTTCAATGAGGATGTCTTCAATAATGTGGCGCTGGGCCGCTTGGACGCCAGCGAAGAACAGGTGCGCGCGGCCTGCCGCGTGGCCAACGCCGACGCATTCATCGAAAGCCTGCCCCAAGGCTACCGCACTCCCTTGGGCGACCGGGGACTCAAGCTCTCAGGAGGACAGCGCCAGCGTCTGGCTATCGCGCGCGCGGTGCTCAAGGATCCCTCCCTGCTCGTCCTCGATGAAGCCACCAGCAACCTCGATTCCACCAGCGAACGGGAAGTCCAAGCCGCGCTGGACCGCCTCATGGCTGGACGCACGACCTTGGTCATCGCGCACCGCCTCTCCACGATAAAAAACGCGGATCGCATCTATGTCCTGCAGGACGGAGCCGTCGCGGAGTGCGGCTCCCATGCGCAGCTTCTGGCTCGCGATGGACTCTACCGCCGCCTCTATGAGATCCAGAGCTCCGAGCCCGCTGCCGCGGAGGCTTCATGAACCTTTTCTTATTCAACGTCGGCGCGGCCGCCATGACGCTGCTGGGGGGGCTGGTCCCCTCTATCCGCAGCGCTCTCTCGCGGCCCGCGGTAGAGCGCATGTTCTCCCTGCGCTCGGGAATACTTCTGGGCGTGGCTTTAGTCGGCGTGCTCCCGGAGGCCGCCCGCACCGATGAGACCTTCGCCGGCTGGGGAGCGCTCATCGCGTTCTGCGCGCTATTCCTCATGGAGCACTGCGCCAGTCCGGACACCTGCTGCGAGTTCGTGGAAGACTGCCGCTCCCATGTCCTGGGAACCGGCGCGCTGGCCGCGCTCTGCCTGCATGCGTTCCTGGACGGACTCAATCTGACCTCGGCCTTCGAAGCGGGAGCGGCCATGGGCGCGGCCGGCGGGGTGGCCCTTCTCATCCACAAGCTTGCCGACGGCTTCACCCTGACTTCCCTCCTCCTCCAGGGAGGCTACAGCCGCATGGCCGTGCTCGGGGCCTTGGGCGCCGCCACGCTCGCCACTCCGCTGGGCAGCGCTTTGAGCTTCGCGGGCTTCAATGCCCTGCCTCCAACCCTTGTCGGAGGACTGCTCGGGCTCTCCGGCGGATCCCTGCTCTATGTGGGCGCTTCAGGCGCATTCTCCCGCAGCCACCAGCAGAGAGACTGCTTGGGACTCCTTCTCTTCATCGCCGGCGCCGCGCTCATGGCCGTGCTGCGAGGAGCGCTCTGATGCATTCATTATTTATGCGAGACTCAGCATGAACGCCGAGGAGATGAAGCTGCGCTTCCAGGAATATTCTCCGAGGGTAGATACGTCCTTGCTGGAGAAAGCCTACGCCTACTCCCATCAGGCGCATTCGCGCCAGGCCCGCGCTTCCGGAGAGGAATATTTCGTGCACTGCGCGGCCGTTGCCCAGGCCTTGCTCGACTTCAAGATGGACCTGCCGACGGTCTGCGCGGGCCTGCTCCACGACGTAATCGAAGACACCCCGACCACGTCGGCGGAGCTCAAAAAGGAGTTCGGGATCGAGATCACCCAGCTCGTCGAAGGAGTGACGAAGCTCGACAGCCTCCAGTTCACTTCCCACGATGAGGCCCAGGCCGCCAACTGGCGGCGAATGCTCCTGGCCACGGCCCAGGATATCCGCGTCATCATCATCAAACTGGCCGACCGCCTAAACAACATGAGGACCCTGCGCTACCTGGAACCGGAGCGCCAGCAACGCATCGCCCATGAGACGATCACCCTCTATGCTCCGCTCGCGCACCGCTTGGGGATGTTCGAGCTCAAGAGCGAGCTCGAGGACTTGGCTTTCCAGACCCTTCATGCGGAGGAGGCCGCCGAACTCGAGAAGCAGGTCAATGCCTTGACCAGCAGCCGCGAGAAGGCCTTGTCTCATTTCAAGTCAGTCTTGGAAAAGAAGCTTCACAACACGGATGTCCCTCACCGCGTCCTGTCCCGCTCGAAGAGCCTCTACTCCATCTACCAGAAGATGCAGCGCCAGAAGAAGCCCTACTCCGAGATCCAGGATTCCTTGGGCGTGCGCATCATCACGGACACGGTCGGCAACTGCTACGCGCTGCTGGGCGTCATCCACTCGGAGTTCAAGCCGGTGGCGAACTCATTTACAGACTACATCTCCATCCCTAAGATAAACCTCTACCAGAGCCTGCACACCACGGTCGTCAGCCCCGGCGGAGACGTCGTGGAGATCCAGATCCGCACCGAGGAGATGCACCGCACCTCGGAATACGGCATCGCGGCCCATTGGCGCTACAAGACCGGCGAGCACTCCGCGGACGCGCATCTGGAGGAGAAGCTCAACTGGCTGCGCCAATGGCTGGAATGGCTCCAGGACCTCAAGAGCCCGCGCGAGTTCCTGGAAAGCCTCAAGACCGACCTGGAGCTGCACCAGGTCTTCATCTTCACTCCCGCCGGAGAGGTCAAAGCCCTCCCCGGAGGGTCCACTCCGCTGGACTTCGCTTTCGCGGTCCATACCGACATCGGCATGCGCTGCGTGGGCGCGAAAGTCAACAACAAGATGGTCCAGCTCGACTGCGAACTCAAATCCGGCGACATCTGCGAGATCCTCACCCGAAAAGGATCGGAGCCCAAGAAGGACTGGCTGCGCGTGGTCAAGACCGCGCGCGCGCGCTCGAAGATCCGGGCCTATCTGCGGGAAAAAGGCATCTCATAAGGAGAATCATGACCATCACCGAATTCCTGAAGGACCACGTCCCTTTCCTCAAAGGCATCACCGAGGAACAGGCGCGCCGTCTCGCTCAATGCGCGGAGCAGCGCACCTACAAGCAGAACCAGACCGTGATATTCAAGGGCGTGACCGTCGACGGACTGCATATCGTGGCGACCGGAAAGGTCGCGGTCTATATCCGGCCCGAGAAAAACAAGGAATGGCTGCGCGCGGCCGAACTCGGCGCAGGCGAGGTCTTCGGAGAGCGCTCCATCATCGAGTTCTCGACGGCGACCGCGACCATCAAGGGCGCCTCGGCCGAAGCCCTTCTCTTCGTCCTGCAGCAGGCCGCTTTCCGCGAGCTCTTGGAAACGGACGCGGCCCTCAAGGAAAGAACTCTCGCGCTCATCGAGTCGCGCACGCGTCCGGCCGCGGCCCGGCAGCCGGCGGCGCCGAGCGCTTAAGCGACCCGGCCCATGCGCGTGCGGCCTCGGCCCGCGCCGGCCCGGCCCACTCCTCGTAGCGGGCGATCTCCGAACAGACTCTTTGGATGCTCGCGTATCCTTCTTGGACCATGACCGCGGCGGCCTCAAGATCGTCCGGCCGAAAAACCGTGAATTCCCTTCTTCCCAGCCACGCGGCATCCACGCTGGATCGGCGCACGAACGCCAGGGCCTGCCTGTCCCAGTATATGAGCGCCCACTCGCTCTTCGGCAGATAGAAAAGATAATTCGGGCGGTTGAAAACAGTCCTTTCTCCTCCTTTAAGCGCGGCAGGGACAAGGGAACTCATCGATGAGCGCTTGCGGATCACCAGAGAAGCGCCCAGCCCCTCGATCCAGGAGCGGAACTCCTCCTGCGATGAAAGCGCCTCCTCCATGGGACCCAAGAAACCATGGAAAAGGTAGCGCCCATCCACGAAGACCTTCATCTCCGGCCCGAGCCTGAATCCAAGGAAGCCTCCCCATTCCCAGGGGTTCGCCATCCTCAAACGGGAAAGGACGCCTTTTTCTCGCGAAAGGAATCGCGCAAGATCCTCCGGAGTGGAGTCCGCAAGCGCCGCCTGCATCCTGCCGCGCACCAGCTCAACCGCCGGCTTCCGGGCGAAGAACGCGACGCTTGCGAGCGCCGTGAATATCCAGAGCACGCGCAGATGCCGCGCGGGACGCAGACTTCTGAAAGCGGATGCGGCGATGGGAACGCCGATAGAGACGGTATAGACGGCGCTGCGCACATGCCTTGCCGAGGCAAGTCCGAAAAAGATCAGAAGGAGCGCGTGCTCCGCGCGGAACTCCCGCGCGGAGAAGAACCTCGCGCCGATGCCGCCGCAAGCAGCCGCGGCCACTGCGAAAAAAGGCCAGAGCCAGGGTTCGCTCAGGGAAGGTCCGCCCCATTCCCGGATATGGGTCCGCAGCGTCGAGAGCCCCTGATAATGCTCAAAACATACCCGGTAGACTTCCACGCCGTATGGCTGAGCGAAAGACCCAATGATCCCGAGCGGAAGACAAAAAAGCAGCGTCCATGACCCTCTCTTTAAGAATTCTCCGAGGCCATAAGCTGCGAGCAGGACAAAGCCGTAGATGAACCCCGCATGAAGATTAGCCCACAGCGCGAAGAACGCGGGACAAGCGATATATGCCGCGAGAGGAGAGAGGCCGCTCGTCCTCTCATCTGGTCCTGCGCAGCTGCGCGACTCCAGCCATGTCAAAAGCGCAAGGAAAAACAGCAACGAGAAGTTCTCCGGCCGAAGATCATTGGCGGGGCTTATCCCAAGCGCCCAGACAAGGACGCCGAGCGAGCGCGATCGGATGGACAGCCCTTGAAGAGCCAGGCAGATCCAAAGCATTCCGCCGGAACAGGAGAACAGAAGGATCTTCAACGCCCATAGCCCGCGGATCCCGCCCGCGTCATAGGCCGCCTTGAATAGCAGCTGCGAGAGCCACTCGAAATCCACCCAGGGCTTTCCGGCCATGCTCCAAGAAAGCCAATCAGCGCGCGGCACCGTCCCATGCTCGGCGATCCAGCGCGCCGCTGAAAGATGCCAATAGATATCCGGGTTGGAGATCGGAAGGAGCAGGCAGGCAAGGGCGCATCCCGCGAGCAGACAGGCTGCGGCGCGGTTCATCTTGGCCTTCGCACCGACTGGAGCCAAATCTTCGCGGCTTGAGCCTGAGCAGACCCTCCCCACCGCGCATAGAGATCGATCTCTCTTAAGACCCGCGCGCGATCCGCCCGTCCCTGCGCCAACAAGGACGACAACGCGGTCAGATCATCCGGACGGAACAGCGTGAATTCTTTTTCCCGCAGCCAAGATGCGCTCACTGCCGAGCGCCGCACGAACGCCAGCGCCTGGTCATCCCAATAAACGAGCGCCCAGGTCCGCGCAGGCAGGAAAAGATGATAGAAGGGGCGCCAGGATATCCCGCGCTTCCCCTTCCGATCGATATCCGCGATGGGATAGAATTGCGCCGTCCTCTCCAACAATACCAGCTGCGCGCCGCAGCCGTCCGCCCATCGCTGGAACTTCTCGGGAGAGTTGTTCGCCTCTTCCAAGGACCGCAGCATCGGATGAAAGATATAGCGGCCGTCCACGGATACTTGATACCGCGGACCCAGTCTCCAGCCGAGATAGCCTCCCCAGTGCCAGGGATTGGTCATCCACAGTTTCGCCAGAGCTTCCTGCTCATCTTTCAGGAATACAGCAAGACCGACCGGCGCATAGCGGCCGAAGAACACATTCTTCGGCCCATACGTTATCCACGGGACCGCCTTCCCCAGGAAAAAAACAGTCTGCGCGCAGGCCAAGACGGCAAGACTCCTCCCCACCCACCGCCGCTCCCGCAGATCCTGGAAAGACGCCGTGATTATCGGGATTCCGACGGATACGAGATAGACGGTCGTGCGCGCATGCCCGCCGGCCGACAGCCCGAAGACGCACAGCGCCGCAAGATGTTCAAAAGGCGGCCTGCGCGAACGCAGACACGCAGCCAGCGCCCCCCCATAGGCCGCCAGAAGCACTCCCCAGAAAGGCCATTGCCAGGAATCCGTCACGAAGGGAGGCTGCCATTCCCGAATATGTTCCTGAAGAAGCCCCAGATCGGTCCAGTGGCTCAAGAGAACGCGGTAGACATCCGCTCCGCAAGGATGCGCCAGCGCCGCCGGTATCGCCAGGGCGCATGCAGCCAGGAGCGTCCAGGACCGCTTGCGCCGGAGCTCTCCCAGCCCATATATCCCCAGCAGCAGCAGGCCGTAGGGAAAGCCGGCATGCAGATTCGACCACAGGATGAACAACAAGGGCAGCCCGAAGAGGCCGGCTTCATGCCGGCATGCGACTTCTTTCCTCATCCTGCGCGATTCCAGCCATGTCCAGAGTCCGAGAAAGAAGATCAGCGAAAAATTCTCGGGCCTAAGATCGCAGCTGGGGGCGATCCCCAAGGCCCATGCGAATATCCCGAGACTTCGCGCGAAAGGCCCGGCCCCGTAGAGCCCAAGGCAGATCCAAAGAAGACCGGCGGCGAACGCATGCAGGAGGATCTTCAGGAACCATAGCGCATGGAAGCCTCCGAGCTTATACAGGCCGAAGAAAATGATCTGTGAAAGCCACTCGAAGTCCGCCCACGGAGCCCCGCCCATGCTCCAAGAAAGCCAATCCTGCCGAGGGAATGCGGCGTGCTCGAAGATCCAGCGTGCGGCGGAAAGATGCCAGAAAATGTCAGGATTCGAGAGGGGAAGACAGAAGCACAGGCCCGCGCAGGCAAGAAAAAACAGCGGCACCGCCCATGCGGACACGGCGCCCGCCGCCGCCTTGAAAGAGGTGTCCGCTGCTCCGGACACGCCTATTAAGGCCGTCGGCTGGGGCGGACCGCTTTGCCGGACTTGATGCAGCTGGAGCAGACGTAGGCGGTGCACGTCTTTCCGCCGACGACTACTTTTTGTTTCTGGAGGTTCGGACGGAAGACCCGCTTGCTTGCCTTATGCGAATGGCTGTAGCTGAAGCCGGAAACCGGACCCTTCTCACAGATAGAGCAACGATAAGCCATATTAAAGGCATGATACAAAATTAAGAGATCGCGCGCGAAGTATAAAATGGGATAATCGCCCCTGCGATGAGTATGGCAAGATTCCGGAATATTCTGCCCGCGGCATTGCTGGCGGCCGTCGCGCTGCAAGTCGGCTCCTTCATCGCCGTCCACTCCAACGTCTATGATGAAGCCGCCTATATCGGCGCGGGCGTCTCCTATCTGAAGACCGGCGGACTGCGCATGGATATGAGCGAACATCCTCCGCTCATGAAGTATCTTATCGGCCTCTCGAGCCTCGCCGCCGCTCCGCTCTGGCGCCCGGATTCCCAGGCGCTCAAGGACAACGACAGCTACCGATTGGGACTTGAACTCCTCTACGGCGATCCCAAGGGACCGGAACGCCTTCTGAGCTTCGCGCGGCTGCCGAGCCTGTTCCTTTCTTTGGGCTTGGCCCTTATGGTCTTCAGTTGGGCGCGCAGATGGTACGGCGAGCTGGGCGGGATATTCGCCTTGGCCGCTTATGCCTTCGAACCCAATCTCCTGGCTCATTCGGGCTTGGCCACCATGGACCTGGCCTTGGCCTGCTTCCTGTTCGGCGCATTCCACTTCCTCGTGCTCTGGGATGAGACTCGCCGGTCCGGATACCTCGCGTGCTGCGGGATATTCGCCGGAGCAGCCGTGTCCGTGAAGCTCCCGGGGATCATCTTCTTCGGATGGCTCTTGCTCTTCCTATCCTTCCCTTGGAGAAGACATCCGCGGAAGATCCTCCTTGCCGCCGCCGTCATGGGGATATCCTTGCTCGTACTTCTGGCCGCCTACGCCTTCGATCTCCGCGCTTTCCGGGATATGTCGATCCTCCGCTTCTTCCAGGTTTTCCTGCCCCATACACGAAACGCTTTCTACGGCTTCCTGCACGGCCATGCGAGGATCGGAGGGTTCTGGGATTACTACCCGACGGCTTTCGCGATCAAGATGACATTACCGTTCCTGATCCTGACCGCATGGGCGGCTCTCTCTGACGGAGATCGAAGAAAGAAGGCTCTTCTGCTCATGCCGTCCCTGTCGTTTTTTGCATTCTGCTGCGCGGCCCGCTATCAGAACGGATTCCGCTACGCGTCGCCCATCCTCCCGTTTCTTTGCGTGTTCATCGGGTCATTGGCCGATAAGACCTCTTTGCGCCGTCGAATCGCGGCGGCGGCGCTGATCGCTCTCGGCGCCGTCGAATCCCTCCGCGTCTGCCCCCATTATCTGGAGTATTTCAACCAGCTCGCCGGAGGGCCCTCCAACGGCTACCATTGGCTCGTAGCGACCGACCTGGACTGGGGACAGGATTATCCGGCCCTGTCGCGCTTCATCAAAAAGAACGGCTCTCCAGAAACGATCGCCGCTTTGGTCGGCAATGCCGACCGGGATCTTTATCTGGGACCGCATCAGGACCTCATCGAAGACCCTTTGCAGCCGGACCTTTATTTCCGGCACATCAACTCTCCCAATCCCAAAAAAGAATGGCTTTTATTGAGCGCGACATTCCTCCAGGGATATGGTCTGGGAAACCCGGATGCCTTCGCATGGCTGCGAACGCGAAAGCCTGTCGCGCAGATCGCTTATCAGACCTTCATCTATGACGTCACGGATGATCCTCAAAGCCATGCCCGTTTCGCCGACTTCTACGCGCAGCGCGGACTCGCGGCTTTTGCCGCGCGGGAAAAGCTAAGAAGCAGGATGCGGCCATGATCTCGCCTCCGGCACAAGCTCTCGCCAACTCGGTCCAATACCTCAAGGGCATCGGCCCCAAGCGCGCGGAGCTTTTCGCGCGCTTGGGCATCCAGACGCTCGGAGACCTTCTCGATTATCTTCCGCGCGCATGGGAGGATCGCCGGCCCACGGACCCCTCCAGGCCCATCCTCGAGGGCGCCGTGGCTCTGCGGGGCCGCGTGACGCATGCGCGCGAGATGCGCACGGGGGCGCGGCTCCTCCTTTATATCGCCCGCCTGCGCGTGCCGGGCTATCCCGAGGACATCGAATGCTCCTGGTTCAAGCGTCCCAACCGGCGCTACGATGCCTTCGCGACCCTGAAGAAGGAGGTGGTCCAGGGCGCGGACCTCTGGATCGTCGGGTCCACGGAGCCCAGCTTTCTGCGCATAGGCAAGGTCCAGGTCCATGAGTACTACCGCATCGACGACCCTCATGCCGGCCTGCACGTCGATAGGCTGGTCCCGATCTATCCTCTTACAGAGGGGCTCTCGAATCGGCTGATGCGGGAGGCCGTCGCATCGGCCTTGGAGGAAACATCCTCGGAACTCCGCGAATACATCCCCCGAGAACTCCTCGAGAAGAGAGAGCTCCTGGCTCTTCCCCAAGCAGTCCCCGCGATCCATTTCCCCCGCTCTGCCGCGGAACTGGAGGAAGGACGAAGGCGCTTGGCCTATGAGGAGCTTCTTCTTCTCGAACTCGCCTGGCTCATCAAGCGGCGTCAGATGCGCGGGATCGGGAAGGACTACGGCTACGAGGTCCGCCGCACGCTCCTGACTCCCATGAAGGATCAGCTCGGTTTCGAATTCACGCATGCGCAGAAGCGCGCCATCAATGAGATCTTCGACGACCTTCGAGCGCCCAGGCCTATGACGCGGCTGCTCCAGGGAGATGTGGGCTCCGGCAAGACCGTGGTCGCCTTGAGCGCGCTCTTGCTGGCAGTTGAAAATGGGTATCAGGGCGCGTTCATGGCGCCCACGGAGATCCTGGCCGAACAGCATTTTTGGACGATCCGCCGCTTCCTCAAGGATCTTCCCGTCGGCGTGGAGGTCCTTTCTTCCCGAGTGGGCGCGGCTCGCCGGAAAAAGATCCTCGCGGGATTATCCTCCGGCGACATCTCCCTCGTCGTGGGAACGCATTCCCTCCTGGAAGGCGGCGTCTCCATCCCCAAGCTCAAGCTCGCGGTCATCGATGAGCAGCACCGCTTCGGCGTGCGTCAGCGCGCGACCCTGCGCCAGAAAGGGCCGTCCATAGACCTCCTGCTCATGACGGCTACGCCTATCCCGCGGACCCTGAGCCTCGCTCTTTACGGGGACCTGGACGTCTCGACGCTCGACGAAATGCCCCCCGGCCGCCGCTATCCGACCACGCGCCATGTCCCCGAACAAGAGGCTCTTGAGGCCGCGCGCCGGGAAGCCCTCGCCGGACGTCAGGTCTATGTCGTATATCCGATCATCGAGGAATCCAATACCCTCGAGCTCAAGGCGGCGATCGCGGAATACGAGCGCCTGCGCGCGGGCGTCTTCCAGGGCCTGCGCACGACGATCGTCCATGGCCGCATGCCGGGCGCGCAAAAAGTGCGGACCATGGAAGAATTCTCTCAAGGCCGCTGGGATGTGCTCGTGGCCACGCCGGTCATCGAGGTCGGAGTGGACGTCCCCAACGCGACCGTCATGATCATACAGAACGCGGAACGCTTCGGCTTGGCCAGCCTGCACCAGCTCAGAGGAAGGATCGGCCGCGGGACTGAGAAGTCCTATTGCTTCCTGGTCGCCGATCCCATGACTCCCGAAGCCCGACGGCGCGTGGCCACGCTCTGCGAAACCAACGACGGATTCCGGATCAGCGAGGAAGACCTGCAACTGCGCGGACCCGGCGCAGCCTTGGGCGTGGAACAGCATGGAGATCTCTGCCTGCGCGCGGCCGACCTGAAGAAAGACGCCGCCCTTTTGACCGATGCGCGCGCGGATGCAAGCGCCCTGCTCGACGAGGATCCTTCCCTGCGCCGCAAGGAGCTTGCACAGCTGCGCAGCCGCTTGCGCGCGCGCTACGAGCGCAAATGGCATTCCATCGACCTCGCTTGAACCTAGGTCCAGAGTAGGATTCCAGCGGTCCTTGAGTCCTAAACATGTCTGGGCCCAAAAACAAGCGTTTTCTTCCCTGAGAGGCCCATCCTCTCTTGTTTCGATGAAGCTATACTTAAAATATGAGAATGCGTTGGTCCATCTGCCTGATCCTATTCCTGTTCGCCGCCCTCTTCATCGGGCCGGCCATTCTCCTCAATCATCCCCCGAAGCTCAAGCCCACGCCCGGTTCCGTGCGCGCGGCCATGGAACAGGATCTCCTGCGCGACGCTTTGGCGCCCTCCTCCCCGACTCAGTTCCCAGCCAACTGAAGAAGCAGTAGAATAGTCCCGCCGTACAGGAGGACTTATGCGAACGTTCATCTTGCCTGCTCTCCTTATGACCTTATCCGCTCCCGCCGCATATGCGCGGCTCGGGGTCTCCACTCAATTCGTGGACGTCGTACTCGAGAATCTCAAAGTCGGCCATTCCTACAATGTGACTCAGCTCAAGAACGTCCCGTATACGGTCAAGAACAGCGGCGACGGTCCCGTGGAAATAATCGTAGACGTCACTCTCCCTGCCGCGAATTACTGCAAAACCCCTTATGAGAACATCCCGGATCCGACCTGGATCCAGCTCCAGCCGGCTTCCTATCGATTAGGAGGAGGCGAGTCCGGCTACAGCAATCTCATCATCTCAGTGCCCGACGATCCAAAACTCGACGGCCGCCACTTCTGCGCCCAAATATGGGGCCATACCAAGGGGACGGGACTCCTTGGAGCCGGCGTAAAAAGCGACATCCGCTTCTCCATCGGGAAGGGCCCGGAATCCCTGGAACAGGAACGCCAGCGCAAAGCCATGGTGAACCTGGACTATGACCTCTATCCGATCTCCCTGTATGTGCGCAATGCCCGTCCCGGAGCCTATGACGTCAAAAAAGAGGAAAAGCGCTCCTTTAAGATAACCAACAGAGCCGAGAAGCCTTTGGAATTGGTGTTCAAAGCCCTGCCTTGGCAGACCGCGTCCATGTCCCTGCCTCCGGGCTACGCGGCGGTCGAAGACCTTTCCTGGGTCCGCTTCGTCCCGGACCGCGTCAAAGTAGAG
Source organism: Elusimicrobiota bacterium (assembly GCA_041661185.1). GTDB lineage: Bacteria > Elusimicrobiota > Elusimicrobia > UBA1565 > UBA1565 > JBAZUV01. Next base: position 110,431 of record JBAZUV010000005.1, on the reverse strand, counting down.
ACGGACACAGTCCAGGATGTCCGCTTGGTCCTGGATGTCCCGAAAGATCTCAAAGGGAAAAAGGTCGCCTTCCTCGTGCAGCTCTCGCTGCCGATCGGGGTCATCGTCAATGCTTCCAATGCCGTATACGTAGAGATCCCATGAAGGGATATTCGGACCGCGGCCGGGAAGCGGAACTGCGCCGTCTCCTGAAAGAGCGCATTCTCATCCTCGACGGCGGGACAGGCACGGCACTGCAGGCCGAGGGTCTCTCCTCCGCGGATTTTGGAAGTCCGGATTTCGAAGGCTGCAACGAATACCTGGTCCTCTCGCGCCCCGAGCTCATCTCCAAGGTCCACGCAGCCTATCTCGCCGCCGGAGCGGACATCATCGAGACCGACACCTTCGGCGCCACGCGCCATGTGCTCGCGGAATACGGCCTCCAGGAACGCGCCGCCGATATCAATGCCGCGGCCGTCCGCTTGGCTCTCGCCGAGGCCCGACGATGCTCCGCCCCGCAGAAGCCGCGCTTCGTCGCGGGCTCCATGGGGCCGGGGACCAAGAGCATCCTGGTCACCGGCGGAATCTCTTTCGAAGAAGTCCGTTCTCTCCATGCCGAGCAGGCGCGCGCGCTGACGCAGGCCGGCTGCGACCTCCTATTGCTCGAGACTCAGCAGGATACGCTCAACATCAAGGCCTCTCTTTTGGGGATCGAGGATGCTTTCTCCTCGCTGGGCCGCCGCATCCCGGTGATGCTCTCCGTCTCCGTCGAGCCCATGGGCGCCATGCTGGGAGGACAAGATGTGGCGGCTCTTTGCGCGGCCGTGGAGCATTTCGATCTATTGGCCGTCGGACTCAATTGCGCCATGGGCCCTGATCTCATGACCGGGCATCTGCGCACGCTCTCTTCTTCAACGCGCGCGCAGGCCCTCTGCTACCCCAACGCCGGCCTGCCCGACGAGAACGGCCGCTACGGCGAATCCCCGGAAGCCTTCGCGGCGAAAGTGCGCCGATTCGCGCAGGAAGGCCTTCTCAATATCGCCGGCGGCTGCTGCGGCACCACTCCGGCCCATATCCGCGCGACCGCGCAGGCCTTGGCGGGAATGACTCCTCGCACGCCTCCGGCGCAGGGCCGATCTTCGCTGAGCGGCATGGAAGCGCTCATCGTCGGAGAGGACCGCCGTCCCGTGCTCGTAGGCGAACGCGCCAACGTCATCGGCTCGAAGATCTTCCGGGACCTCATCTCTCGCGAAGCCTTCGAAGAGGCCGCCGAGACCGCGCGCCGCCAAGTCCGTTCGGGCGCGCAGATCGTGGACGTCTGCCTCGCGAATCCGGACCGAGACGAGAAGTCGGACATGGAAAGATTCCTGCGACTGCTCGTGCGCCGCGTAAAGGTCCCTTGGATGATCGATTCCACGGACCCCTCGACGATCGAGGCGGCTCTGCGCTTGTGCCCCGGCAAGGCCGTCATCAATTCCGTGAACCTCGAGGACGGCGAAGCCCGCATGATGCGCACCGCCGAGCTCGCCCGCCGCTACGGCGCGGCGCTCGTGGTCGGGACCATCGATGAGGATAAGGGCGCAGGCATGGCGCTGACGCGCGCGCGCAAGCTCGACGTGGCCCGGCGGGAGCGCGCCCTGCTGAGAGATCGCTGCGGCATGCAGGAAGAGGACCTCTATTTCGACCCCTTGGTCTTCCCCTGCGCAAGCGGGGACCGCCAATATATCGGCTCGGCGAGAGAGACGATCGAGGGCTTGCGCCTTATTCGGCAGGAATTCCCCCTCTGCCGCACCGTCTTGGGCGTCTCCAACGTCTCTTTCGGGCTCCCGCCCGCGGGGAGAGAAGTCCTTAACGCCGTCTTCCTCCAGCACTGCGTACAAGCCGGCCTCGATCTGGCCATCGTCAACGCCGAGAAGCTTGCCCGCTTCAGCGCCCTGTCCGAGGAAGAGCGCCTTTTGTCCGAGCGCCTTCTTTTCTGGGACGGCAGCGGGACCGCTGATCCAGCCGGAGAGTTTTCCGCGCTCTTTCGGGAAAGGAAGAGCCGCGCGTCGACCCTCTCTGAGCGCATGCCGCCGGAAGAGCGCGTCGTGCGCTGCGTACTGGAGGGATCCAAGGAAGGGCTCGATGAGGCTCTCCGGGAATTGCTCAAGACCCTTAGCCCCTTGGCGATCGTCAACGGCCCTCTCATGAAGGGGATGGACGCGGTCGGACGCCTTTTCGGGGAGAACAAGCTCATCGTCACCGAGGTCCTGCAGTCCGCGCAGGTCATGAATGCGGCCGTCTCTCTCCTGGAGCCGCACATGGAAGGCGGCTCCCGCGCTTCACGCGGAAAGATCCTCTTGGCCACCGTGCGCGGAGACGTGCACGATATCGGGAAGAACCTCGTTCAAGTCATCCTGCGCAACAACGGCTACGAAGTCGTGGACCTTGGGATCAAGGTCGAATCCCAGACCTTGGTGCAGAAGGTCCGGGAACTCAAGCCTGATCTGCTGGGTCTCTCCGGCCTCCTGGTGAAATCCACCCATCAGATGGAAGCGGCCGTCTCGGACCTGCGCGCCGCGGGGATCTCGGTGCCCGTCCTCGTCGGAGGCGCCGCGCTGACAGCCCGCTTCACCGCCTCGCGCATCGCCTCCTCCTACGACGGCCCGGTGCTCTATGCGCGCGATGCCTTGGCCGGCCTGCAGCTGGCCAACGGCCTCCATGACCCCGCTCGCCGACCGGCTTTATTGGAAGAGAACGCCCGGAGCCAGGAAGCGCTGCGCTCAAAAGACGCCGCTCCTGATCCCGAGAACTCTTCTCCAGCATCGCGTCCCCCTCAGAAGGGCGGACATCCCATCCCCACTCCGCCGGATCTTCGGCCGCACGTCCTCGCCTCATTCGACCTCGATGAGATCTTCAAGTACATCGACGAAACAGCCCTTTACGGACGCCATCTTGGACTGCGCGGCCGCCTCAAGGACCTCCTGGATCATGGCGATCCTCGCGCCGAGCAGCTCCACCAGAAGGTCCGCGCGCTCATGAGCGAAGCCGCCGAGGGAGGCCTCATCCGGCCCAAAGCCGCCCTTCGTTTCTTCTCCGCCGCTTCCGATGGAGACAGCGTCCATGTCTACGACGCGGCGCAAGAACCGCGCCGTCCGCTCGAAACCTTCGTTTTCCCCCGGCAAAAGCAGGGCGAGCGCCTATGCGTCGCCGATTTCATCGAACCGTCGTCCTCGGGCCGCATCGACTACCTGGCCATGTTCGTCGTCAATTGCGGAGAAGGAATCCCGGAAGCTTCGTCCGCATTAGACGCAAAGGGAGAATATCTCAAGGCTCATGCCTTGCGCTCGCTCTCCTTGGCCTGCGCCGAAGCCTTCGCAGAACTCCTGCATGAGCGCATCCGCTCCATGTGGGGCATCCCGGATGCCGCGGGCCTCTCATTGCAGGATAAGCTCCATGCGCGCTATCGAGGAGCGCGCATCAGCTTCGGATATCCCTCTTGTCCGGCCATCGAGGACCAAGCCAAGCTCCTGCGCCTCATCGATGCGCAAGCCGGCGCGGGAGTCCGCTTGACCGAAGGCTCCATGATGGAGCCGGAAGCGAGCGTCTCCGCCATCGTCCTGCACCATCCTCAGGCCGGAAAGCTCCGGACGGCCTGATGCGCGCGCTCTGCATCCTCCTCTCCCTTCTTTTCTTCTTCACGGACATCGCGAAGGCTGCTCCTTCCCCTCAAGAGAGAGCGCAGGCGGCCTTGCGCGCCATGGAAGGCCTGGCTCTGCGGCAGGCTGAGGCCGATCCTTTGGACCAACTCGCGCTGGAACGTCAGCTCAAGGATTTCGCCAGGGAATTCCGCTCCATCGGACCCTCCGCGGACCCGGCCCTGATCTCCTATCTCGAAGACAAGTCCCGCCCGCGCAAGATCCGTTCCTATTCCGTCGTTTTTCTGGGAATGCTGCAGGATCCGGCGGCGTGGCCGGCGCTCAAAGACTGCGTCGCGGACAGAAGAGAGGACGTCGGCCTTCGCGCCCTATGCCTTCAATCAGCAGGAGCCTTGCGCATCGATATCCGCCCGCGGCGCTCCTTGGCCGAAGAGTGGGCCTTCTCCGCCAAGGCCCCGGAATCCCTTGTCAGAGAAGCCTTGGGCATCCTGGCGGAAACCGGCTCCGCGGACACGGAAAAGCTCGAGAAGTCGGCCCGAAAATATGGTTCATCTCCCGTGGGGCTCAGGGAACTCTTCGCCAGGAACGCCGTCGCGGCCCTGGCGGCCTCGCGCGGCCCTTCGGAAGCCGCGCTCTTGAGGCTGGCCCTCTATTTCCGGAAGGGTTCGACCCTTCGATCGGATTCTCTCACCGCCTTGCGCATCCGCAAGCCGAAGTCCGCCGATCTCCCCGAGGACGCAGTCGAACTGCTGACTCCCATCCTCCTGCGCGATATCGGGCGGCCTTCCTTGGAGACCGCCCGCCTATTCGGAGAGTTCGGAGATCCCAAAACCCTTCGAGCGCTCCTGGAAGCCCTCAAGATCAAGGACCCCTCCACTATCGCGGAAGCCGCGCAAGCCCTGCAGAGATTAGGCGACCCCGCCGCCGCGGCGCCGCTGGCCCGTCTGAGCGAAGGACTCATCTCGGACAAACGATTCTCCCCTCGCCCAGGCCTGGATACGCGCGACCTCGCGGCTCGCATCCAAAAAGCCGCGGAATTCTTCCTGGAAGCCAAGAACGAGGCCAAAGAAGCCTCTCAGTCGGCGCCGGCGCCTGCCTCGGCTTCCTTTGCTCCGTTCCATTATGAAGGCTGGCCCGGCGCACAGGCGCCCATGCCGGTATGGAACGGGCGCGCGCAGATATTGACGCTCCATAAAGAGCCTTCTTCGGATTCTCCTTCTTCTTCCTCTCAGCCTCAGTCCCGCCGGTCCTTGCCGGTGCTGTCCTCGCTCGTCGTCCTCAAGGACCCCGGAACCTTGCGCGCACGCCGCGACCTGAGCGTGGGATTGCGCGACCTGGGTCCGGACCGTCCGCTCAAAGCTTCGGATTACGGCTCGCCGGTACTGCGCATGCGCTTGCCGCTCAAGGAAGGACAGACTCTCGAGATCCTCGCCTACCGCCCGGAAGGAGCCTGCTTCCTCCGCTCGGAGCGCCGCCTATACCTGGGAGAATGCCTGACCGAAGCCGCAGACAAGGATTTCTCCGTGCTCGCGGAGCCGAAGGTCGAATGGTGGCTGAAAACGCGCACGGGGACCGCCGAGGGCTGGTTCTCTTCCGACGAGATCGGCGTGGATTTTTAGCGCCTAGCGCATGATGCGCAGGCTGCCCACGGGCGCCGAAGGCAGAACGGCTTTTGAGAGCGCTTCCACTCCCCCGCCCATGAATAAGGAGACTATCGCGACCACTCCGGCCAGGAGGATGCCCACGGCGGCGTTCCCTTTCTCCAGCTCCTGACCGGCACGCAGGCCGTGCGCGCGCGTCAGGCGGCCGAAGATCCTCAGCGCGATGGACATGGAGGCCACGACCGCGAGGAACGCCAAGGCCAAGTCCCCAAAGGTCACCAGGATCAGGCGGCCCACGCTGAAGCAGCGGGCATGCGCATTTGTGATATATCCCCGCAGCAGGTCCACTGCCGGCTCAAAGGCCCGGTACATGATATGCGCGGAGCCGATGAGCAGCGCCGCGACCAGGATGCCGACGGCGAGATTCCCCTGCAGGAGCGCCTTGTCCTCATCGAAGTCCGTGTTCGTCCGGATGAGGGCGCGCAAGGTCAGATAAACCACCGAGACCGACAAGACCGCGGTCAAGGCGAGTTCGATGACGGAAGCTCCCAGGCAGAGCAAATTCATTTTCCTTATATAGCATTTCTTTGGTAGAGTCCGGGATATGAAGAAGATCGCCGTATATCCCGGCAGCTTCGATCCGGTGACCCGCGGACACTTGGACATCGTCCATCGCGCCTGCCGGCTCTTCGACAAAGTGATCGTAGCCGTGCTCTCGAATCCCTCGAAAAAGGGCACCTTCAGCGTCTCCGAGCGCCTGCGGATGCTTGAGGAATGCCTGCGCGACGTCCCCGGCGCCGAGGTGGATGCCATGAGCGGGCTGCTGGCGGACTATCTGCGGGCCCGCGGATCCCATGTCATCATCCGCGGCCTGCGAGTAGTCAGCGATCTGGACTATGAATTCCAGATGGCGGCCATCAACCGCCAGCTTTATCCGAAGGTCGAGACCGTGTTCTTGATGCCGGATGAGCGCTACACCTACCTTTCCTCTTCCATCGTAAAGACCGTGGCGCAGTTCGGCGCATCCCTCGACCAATTCCTGCCGGCGCCGACCGCGCGGATGCTCCGCCGGAAATACGGCGGCGCCGCACGAAAGAGGCCCCTATGATCAACAATCGCCGCCGCCTTCTGCTCGTCGAACCAAGATTCCAGCTCCAGATGATGCTCCGCATGGCCGGCTGGGCCGTGCTGGCCACGCTGGTCACGGCCGCGTGCCTGGAGCTCTTCCTCCTGGCGGCGGAACAACGCTGGCCCGGAGACTTCCTCTTCGTGCGTCCGGAAGCCGGGATGCATCCGATGATGTTCAAGCGTTCGGAGATCGCCCTGCCTGCCGTCGCCGTGGCGCTGGCCGTGAATCTTCTCCTGAGCCTGGTCGCGACGCTCCTCTATTCGCTGCGGCTGGCGGGTCCGCTGCATCGTCTCTCCCAAGACATGCTCCGGATCGCGCGGGGAGAGCCCGTCCGCCGGGATTTCCAGCTCAGGGAATCCGACGAGCTGCAGGAAGTCGGCCGTTCCTATGACGCCTTGCTCAAGACACTGGCGGAAAAGGGGATCCTCAAGGACTCATGAAGCGGCTGTCCTTGCCCGTGATCGGCGCAGCTCTCGCGCTCTTCGCGGCCGCGGCCCTCTGGGGAGCGGCAAGCGCATCTAGAGAACGCCTGCCGGTCTTGCCGAAGGACCCGGAATCCGCGCGCTTGTTGACGGAATTGGAAGCCCAATGGCCCGCTGCCGAGGATGTGGAGAAGTCTTCCCTGCGAGTCCCCTCGAAAACGCTGTCTTTGGGCGTTTCCAATCCGCTCTACCGCTGCTGGCAGCTGAGCTTGACCGGGGAAAGAGCCCTTCAGATACTCGGACTGCTCGAACGATTGAAAGCCCTGCAGGACTCCGTGCGGACGGCGAAAAAAGACCTTCTTAAAGAAGCGTCCCTCTATGCCGCGCAGCCCGGCGCCGAGGCTCTTTCCCGCGTCCGAGCCCGGTCGAACTCCCTCAAAGGACTCCTTGCCGCCTACAAAGCCCTCCTCGAGTCCGGCCGGCGCATGGAACTGCTCAAGGTCTCGGAACCGAGCTCTTTCACGGAACATCTCTCCGTGTCGGGAGCGCTGCGGGAAGAAGATTACGTCATGTCCTATGACGACGCCCTTCCTGAATGCCCGCCGCGAGGAAGCCGATGAGCCTTTTCCCTTCCCGCACGAACCTTCTCTATGTCCTCCTCGCCTGCGCTCTCACGGCATTCGCCGGGATCTACATGCTCTCCCGGCTTTCCTCTTCGCCGGCGGCTTTGCCGGACTATGCCGCCCCGGCGCCCTCTTCGGAATCGGAAGATCCCTCCGCCGGAACTGCCGTGCCGTTGGACGCGGAAGTCTCCCCGATCGCGGCTTCCTCGGGCAGCCTCTCCTCCAATGAGGAAGCCTACGCCTTCCTCCTTCAGGAGCAAAAGCGCATGGGCATCAAGAAGATCCTGTTAAAGGACGAATCGCAGGAAGCTCAAGCGCAAACGCAGGGGAACCCGGAGAACCCGATGACTCCGGATGAAGCGCGCGCCTATATGCGCGAGATGACGGATCATCTGACCCGGATCAATGAACAGCGGCAGAACAAGGTCTCGCCGGTCGTTCCCATCCATAAAGGAACGGTTCCTCAGCTCATCTCCTCGCGCTCAGGGTCCGCTCCGGTTGGGGGAGACGCCCCCGCGGAGTCTTCCTCATCGGCCGCGCTGAAAGCGCCCCCTTTCTCAAAAGGAGAAGACTCGGAGGAATTCCTTTGGAAACGCTCTTGGTCCGGACGCACTCTGGGCTTGAGCTCCGGCGGGACGCTCATCAAGGACTCGAAGCGGTGGGCAGGCCTCTGGACAGGGCTCCAGAGGAAGGATGCTCTGCCGAAGATCCGCTTCGACCGCGATATGGTCGTGCTCTTGACCGGCCCTGAAAAAGGCGGCCCCATCGAGATAGGCTCCATCTATTCCCAGGGACCGACGCTCTGGGTGCTCTACCGAGAGAAGGCCCCTCAAGATTCGGACGGCGCTCCCTTTTATCACGCGGTCTCTATCCCGCGCTCCGACCTCCAGGTCTCTTTCGAAAAGATTCCGTGATCCTCGGCTGCGGCCTATCGCGCGGAAGGACGGCCTTTCGCGAACTATCTGCGCCAGCCTGAAGGATATTCCCGATAAGGACTGCGGCCGCGTCTGCTTCGTGCGGCTTTTGAGAGTCTTTGCGCGCTCAGATGGAAGAACTGCGCGAAGCGCTCCAGCGCATCGCCATGTTTCCATAGCCTGAAAAGCTCCAGATCGCTGAGCAGTCGGCCGGTCACAAGCCCCTCATGCACGATGCGCAGCGCCGGAGAATTGATGACCGCGGCCGGGCTCAGTCCCAGGCCCTGCGCCGCAAGCGGCTGCCCGGTGGCGCGCTCCCAAGCCTCGGCCAATAAGCCGCCGAAAGCATCCTTGTTCATGTTCGCGAGCGGCTCAGGCTCCCCCACTCCTTCCCGGCCGATCGCCGCGAATTCCTTATGCACGAACTCCGAGCAATTCGCGCTGCAATCGTTCATGACCATGCTGTAGTTATAAGGAATATTTCCGACACTGGATTCCATCTCCGCGACCAAGGCCTTCTCCTCGCGAGACGAGAGCGGCCTGGCGAGTTCCGCGAGGGTGAAGCGCGCGGAATCCGGGTCGCCGCCGGAGGCCTGCAAAAGGAAATCCTTCAAGGAGACCTTCTGCACGGCCGGGGAGACCGCGTGATACACATAGACTTCCGGCCCCTCGCAGGCCAGCACGCCGACATGCCCGTAGGGACTGCCCGTGAACCCCTCGAAGAACATCGTCCCGGGCGCTCCCCCTCTCTCAGAGAGCGCGATGACCTGCCCGGTGCGGTAAGGGAGATCCGGCACGGAGATCTTCCCCGCCGTCGTCTGCGCCGACACGGGAACCAAACCCGCCCAGAGCAAAAATCCCGCCGCGAACACCCTCATAAAGGATATTGTACAAATGTGCTCCGCCGGGTGACGGGGGTGGGTCGGATCGGCCGGGTGCGAGCAATGCGGAATTTGTAGAATCCTCCTTGCGCCCCTGTAGCTCAGCGGTTAGAGCAGCCCGCTCATAACGGGTTGGTCGCAGGTTCGATCCCTGCCGGGGGCAGCCTCTCTTTTGTATACTGCCGCACAAAGGAAAATGTCCGCCAACCCGGCGCTCGTCGAATACATCCGCCTCCATCTCACCGAACACGGCGAGGAAGCCCTAAGAGAGCAGCTTGCCTCCGAGGGCATCGCTCCCGAGGAGATCGATGCGGCTTTCGCGCAATTGCTCTCCTCGAGGAGGAAGCGGCCGCGCGGCCGCGCGGCGATCTTTGGGATACTCGCCGGCATTTCCCTCATCGCGGCGGGCGCTTATTTCTCCTTTGATAAGACCGGAAAAACCTCCTCGGAACCCCCGGTGCAGTCCGCCCTGTCCGCTCCCGACGAGACGGCAGGCATCGTCAAGGACGGAGACGCCACCCTGTTCACCGGCCATTACGGCTACATGGTGAAGCTTCCGGCGAACTATCAGGCGATCTCGGATTTCCAAGATCCTCAAAAGACCTTGGAAGTCGCCTACCTTTATCCGACGGGCACCGATCCCACCAACTTCATCCATGAAGGGCTTTATGGACAACTGGGGATACTCCGCATCGAAGCGGTCCCTCGCAGGACGCGCGGCGGCGTGATCGGGATCGACGAAATCAAGACGATCGCCAAGGCGCGCTTGGGCGCCGAACGTTCGGTCTACAAGGAGCGCTCCGCGGTCTACAACGGCTTCCCGGCCTATATCATCCAATCCTCGCAGCCTTTCGCTTACGCGCGCGCCTATCTCATCGGGCAGAAAGTCTGCTACACCATCACGGCCGGCACCGACAATGCCCTTCTCGCAAAGATCTTGGAGACTTTCGTCGAAGTATCCCCTCGCGACGAGCCTGGAGAATGATTCGGAGGTGACTCGGATGCCACGGAAGAAGACCCGCCGCAAGCCCGTAGGGCGCAAAGCCGCCCGGAAGTCCGCACCGCGCAAGCAGGTCCGAAAGACAGCGGCCCGCAAGAGCATTCGGAAGAGTCCCGCCCGCCGGAAAGCGCGGGCGAAGGCTCCTTCCCGCTCTTTGCGGCCGACGCCGGCGCCCAAGCGCCTCACGTCCAAGGATGTCGATTCCTTATGGTCCCAGCTGCAGAGCGAAGAACGCAGCGAGAAGGCCTGGCAAGCCATGACCGCCGCGGCGCCTTCCGACAAGGAAGACCGCTGGAACCAAGTGCAGGATGACTTGATCCAGGAAGCCTCCTCGAAGGATCAGAACATCCGGCGCTGGAAGTATTTCGCGAAGTAAGCCTTCTCATTCCGCGCCGTCCCCGGGAGCCGCTTTCCCGGGGACGGCGCGGCTGATGATCGCAGGCATCCATAATGCTCGTCGACACCCACGCCCATCTTGGAGATGAGGCTTTCAACGCGGACCGCGTTGAAGTCTTGCGCCGCGCCAGGTCCTCGGGCGTCGAGTGGATCATCGAGATAGCGGATTCCCCAAAAGCCTGGGACAGCGTCTTGGGATTCTGCGCGCGCACGCCCTGCGCCGAGGAGCCCCACGTGCGCTGCGCTCTAGGCATCCACCCATACTCCGCGGAGTCCTTCGACGCCGATGCTGCGAAAAGATTCCGGCGGCTGGCCGAAGACGAGCGCGTGGTCGCCGCCGGAGAATGCGGCCTGGACTATGCCCGCTGCGCGATCCCCCGCGCCGCGCAGCGCCGCGCGTTCGAAGGGATGCTCTCGGCCGCGATGGACGCCGGGCTTCCCATGATCGTACATTCCCGGAACGCTTTCCCGGAAACGCTGGAAGTGCTGGAGGCCTTCTATGCTTCGCGCCCGGTCCGACGCCGGTTCCGGGGAGTGCTCCATTGCTTCTCTGGAGGACATGAAGAGGCCCTGCGGGCCGTCCGATTAGGCTTTGCCTTGGGCGCGGATGGCCCTGTCACCTATCCGAAGAATCTCGCTCTCAGGGAAGCTCTTCTTTCCGCGGGCCTTGAGAATATCGTCCTGGAAACGGATGCTCCTTACCTGCCGCCTCAAAGCTCGCGCGGCCGGCGCAACGAGCCCGCGGCCATAGCCGAGATCGCCGCCGAGATCGCGCAGGTTTTCAAGACCACGCCGGAACAGGTCGCGCAAGCCTCGACGCGCAACGCCGAGGATCTGTTTCAGTTCAAGACGGAATAGCCGGCTTTTTCAACGGCTTCCGCGAGGCCGCTGCCGACCACATCGAAGGATGCCCCTCGGTCGGTCATGACGGTCAATCCCCGGACGACGCGCTTCTTCCCGCTCAGGCCGTCCACCAGCGCTTGGATGTCGCGCGCGGCTGAACGGCGGTCGCGCACGGTCCCGCCGGAGAACCATTGGATATCGCGGCTCTCAGTCTTGCGGCTGGGATGCAGCTTGACGGTCAAAGAGGACTCTGTTACGAACAAGTCTCCGATCTCTTCCTGAAAGGACTTCATCCACCGGCCTCCAGTTCCGACGCAATGACGGTCGAGTCTATCAAAACTCCGACGACCAAGACAGTTACCTCCGTTTCCCTCTCTCCTGTTCCGCTTCGGCGGAAACGATCCGCTGGGGCTCTCTGAGAGCGGAGAATCTCGGCTGGACGTATCCGGCCGCTTGCGCGGACACTGCCCCCGCAGTCGAGAAGAACACGCTCGCTTGGGCCAGCCTCAGCATTCCCTCATCCCCGGGGCCTCCGAGAGCCAAGACTGGAGGCCTTCCGATGAACCGGGCGACAGCCTCCACGGCGCCCTCCCCCTGCGGGACCGGCGGCACGATCTCCGCGCTCAGCGTGCCGTTGCGAACGATGCTCCGCACTCCCGCGACGCGTCCCGGCGGGATCCCGTAGAGCTTTGCGAATCCTTCGGCGGACCATTGGTCAGAGCGGCTGAAGAACCATATCTCGCAGCCTCGCCTTTCCAAGGCGCGGAACAGCGCCTCGAGTTCCGGAACTTTCCTCAGCCCCGTGACGATTTCGACCCCTTCGGGATCCTCCGGAAAGTCTCCGACCCTGGCGATCCTCACGGGCTCCGCCAAAGCAGGGCCGATGAGCTCGCGCACGGCCGCCCGAAGATCCGGCTCGAGATAGCCGCTCAGAAGAGTGGCCCTCCATCGCGCGCATTCTCTCGCGCTCCAAGCCGCGCAGATGTCTTTTCGCGCGGCATAGAAGGCTTTCCTGTAGAGCGGATAGGACTCCTCTTTCGGCCAGAGCTTGCTGGGCTGATCCTTGAAGCCGGACAGCGCCGCGCGGATGCGCTCGCGGCCGAAAGGCTCCGGAATGAGCTTCCAGAAATCATCGTCGAATCTGAATTCCGCGCGGTCCACGAGCCGCTGAAAGAGCGCATCGCCGGGGTCGTGCGCTTGAGCGACGGACTCCAGCGCCACGATGACCGTCGGAGTCTCCGCTCCCGCGGAAAGGTTTTTGGACGCGAGAAGATGCTCGAGCCTATCGCGGACCGCAGGCGTCCATCGCCCGGGCCCAAGAGGGATGCGATCGATCTCCACGGCCGGCGCCTTGCGTGCCGAGATCTTCCGATGCCTGCGCTTGCGCTCGCCTCCCGCTGCGCTCCGGGAATGCGTCTTCGCCGCGCGCATTCGCGTCTTCGTCGATCCGGCCGCATGCGCATCCTGCGCGCAGATGGACAGTCCGCACAATAAGGCCGCGGCCGACGCGGCCGCGAGATGACGGGAAACCGACGCCATGACGATAAATATAGTACAGAAATGTTTCATTTTTTATATCATTATCCCTTAGACAAACGAATGACAACGAGGTAGCTATGGCAAAGAAGTCCGACTTCCTGAAGACTCAGATAGAACACGTGGACATCACCAAGCACGATACCGTGAAATTGGTGCAGGCGATGTCCAAGATGGCGTTCTCCGCGCGAGACTTGGCGCGCGCCAGCGACATCTACGACACCATGCTCGCGGACAAGGATTGCGCCGTGGTTCTGTGCCTGGCCGGTTCCTTATTCTCCGCCGGGCTCAAGCGCGTGGTCTACGACATGGTCCATAACAACATGGTCGACGCGATCGTCTCCACCGGCGCGAACATCGTCGATCAGGACTTCTTCGAATCGCTGGGCTACAAGCACTATGTCGGGAACAAGTGGGCCGATGACTGCTCTCTGCGCGACGCGCGCGTGGACCGCATCTACGACACATTCATCGATGAGGATGAGTTGGGCGAGTGCGACAACACCGTGTCCCGCATCGCCGACAAGATGCGCCCGGGCGCCTACTCCTCCCGCGAGTTCATCATGGAGATGGGCCGCTACTTGGTCAAAAACAATAAATCTCAGGACTCGATCACCCTGGAATGCTTCAAGAAAGGCGTGCCGATCTTCGTTCCCGCCTTCTCGGACTGTTCCGCGGGGATGGGCCTCCTTCATCACCAGTGGCACCATCCCGACGCGCACGTCACCATCGACTCCGCTCGGGATTTCCGCGAACTGGTCCGCGTGAAGCTCGCCTCAAAGGATACCGGCCTTCTCATGATTGGCGGCGGCGTTCCGAAGAACTTCGCCCAAGATATGACGGTCGGACTCGAGATGATCGGCTTCGAGCCGCGCATGCACAAGTACGCGGTCCAGATCACCGTGGCCGACGAGCGCGACGGAGCGCTCTCCGGCTCGACTTTGCGCGAGGCGCGCTCCTGGGGCAAGGTGCAGATCGACAATGAGCAGATGGTCTTCTGCGAAGCCACCATCGCCATGCCCATCCTTGCCGGCTACGGCTATCACAAAGGGAACTGGCGCACGCGCAAAGCCTTCAACTTCAACAAGACGCTCGCCGAGAAGAAAGAGCCTGTCGCAAAGCGCTGAGCGTGGAGAAAAGAGCCCCTGGGAGGATTTCCTCCCAGGGGCTCTTTTTTTGGTCTCCGTCATCCCGGCGCAAGAAGGTCTCAGCTCTTGAAAACGAGATATTTCCTGCAGACGTAGTTGATGGCCACGGAAGTCGCGACATTCGCCGCATACGCATGCGTCGTAGGCAGCCCGAGCGTATGGATGAGGAACCATCCGAGCGCGGTTCCGCTGATGAAGCTTGCGCCCGAGACCGCGAAGAACAGCCAGAATTCGACGAACCGGCTATGCCGTCCGGGCGTGAATACCCAAAGCATGTTCAAGACATAAGCCGTAAGATTCGAAAAAAAGAACGCGAATCCCCTGTCGAAGACATAGTTCGACGACCGCACGCTCTCGGCGATGACCGGAAGATCCAGCCTCAGGAGCCTTGCCGCGGGATCGCCCGGGGTGAGCGCCGGCATCAAGAGGATCGCCGCGGCATAGAACGCCGCGACATCCACAGCCGTGGCGGCCCCGCCCGCCAAGGCGTATTTGATGAATTGAACGGCAGGATGCACGTCCCGGCTCATGAAGCGCGCTATTTTTTTCTTCACATTTATCCCGTGATCCAATCCGTCGGCGGATCCTTCCTGAGGATGGCCCTCGCGAAGGAGTGCGCGGGATGCCCGACAATGATCGTGGTCCGGACCCTCCTCCCCTCCGGGATGCGCGCCAAGGCCCGCAGCGCATTGCTTGAACGCATGGGTCCGGTGACGAACCCGATCACGCAGGTCCCCAGCATCATCGTCTGCGCAGCCGAGAGGATGTTCGCGGCCGCATAGACCGCGTCCTCGCATCCCGTATCCCCGTCCGACTCCGGCGTATGCACGAGGATCATGCAGGGCGCGCCGTAAAGAATGAGGTCCTTTCCCGCGGCCAGCGGATCCTCCATCTTGGCCAGCAGCGGAAGAAGAGGTTCTAATTCTCGATAAGCTTTCGATAAGAACAGACGGAATAGCGCCCTGCCCGCCGGATGAGACAGCAGACGCGTCAGCCGCACGGTCTGCTTTGCGATCAACTCGGCCATCGCCTGAAGGATCTTCCTGTCCGTGATGACCGTATACCGGACGTTCCCGCGGTTGAAGCTGTTGGGAGACTGCGCCGCGGCGGCGAGGAGCCTTCGCACATCCTCTTCGGACACGCCCTGCCCGCTGAACGCGCGGCAGGAGCGCCGCCCGCACAGGAGATCAAGAAGGTCCTCATACTTGAATGGAATGCGCAGGTCCGGCGTCCGCAGAGACTCGGTTTTCTCGTTGAGGATGGCGCCCTCCGGGCAAACAGCGCCGCAGTGTCCGCAGACCAAGCAGTCTTCCGGCGACGTCAGAGGGCGCGGAAACGAATCAGGCCCCTCCTCGAAGCACGCGGCGCAGACCTGCGTGCACACCCCGCAGCGCGTGCACCGGTCGCGGTCTATGCGGACGCCCTCGTTCATGCCGCCCCCGGGCGATCGAGTCAATGCCTGTGCGTGACTTCGACCAAGTGCCAGCCGAATTGAGTCTTGATGGGTCCGCAAACCTTGCCGATCTCGGCGCTGAAGACCACCTTGTCGAACTCCGGGACCATCTCTCCGGGTCCGAATTCGCCCAACTCCCCTCCGCTGCGGCCGGAAGGGCACTGGGAGTGCTCGCGGGCCAGCGCCGCGAAATCCGTTCCTTCTTCGATCTTCTTCTTCAAGTCCAGGCACTTCTTCTCATCTGAGACGAGGATGTGGCGGGCGCGGGCTCTGGGCATGGCTTCTCTCCTTTATGCTCCGACTTTAGGTGCTGTCAAGTAATAATATGATCAATTGATCATATTATTACTTGACAGCACCTTAGGCTGCTGCTGACTGGCGCAGTGGATGGTGCCGAGCCCCTGCACGAGTTCACGGCAATTCACCGGCGCGATGCGCCGGCCCGGAAAGACCTTCTCCAAGACCTCGAGGGCTTTCTCGTCGTTGGGACAGCCGAACACCGGAGCCAGGACCACTCCGTTCCCTATATAAAAATTCGCGTAGCTGGCGGGCAGGCGCCGCCCCTGGAATTCCACGGGATCCGGCATGGGCAGCGTCACGATCTCCAGAGACTTCCCATCCTGGTCGCGCATCCCCGACAGGAGACGCAGGTTCTCCCGCAGGACCGCGGCGTTGGCGTCGGACTTCCGATCCTCGACGGCGCAGAGCACGATCCGCGGTCCCGCGAAGCGCGCGATGTCGTCGATGTGCCCGTCCGTATCGTCTCCAGCCACGCCCTCCTTGAGCCAGAGGATGTTTCTCGCGCCGAGATGATCCTTGAGCTTATCCTCGATAGCGGCGCGATCGAGCCGAGGATTCCTGTTCTTGTTGAGCAGGCATTGCTCGGTGGTCAGAACGGTCCCGGCGCCGTTGACGTCGATGGAGCCCCCCTCCATGACGATTCCCGGACGGCAGCGCGGCAAGCCGAGCACTTTCTCCATATGCTCGGGGATGCGCGTGTCCTTGAGCAGCTCCTCGTACTTGTTCCCCCACGCATTGAATATCCAGTGCACCATGGCCGCGCGTCGCCGCTCGGCGTCCACGACGAAAGAAGGGCCGTAATCTCTGATCCAGACGTCCGCGTAATCGAAGAGATGCATGCGCACGCGCCCGAGATCGACGCCTGCCCCGGAAAGTTTTTCTTCGGCCCGCAGCCGCATATTTTCGTCGAGGATGAAGAGCTCGACGCGCTCGGTCCGATGGATCTCCGAGATGATGCGGACATAAGCGTCTTCCACCCGCGGGAGCACTCCCTCAAATGAAACGGGGTCGTGCGGCCAGGAAAGCCAGATGGCCTCATGCGCATCCCACTCCGCCGGCATCGAGAAGCCTTCTTTCCTCGGCGTGGACTTCATGCGGCCCCTCTCATAAGCGAAGCCTCCGCCGGGATGCGCGGCTTATGCGCGCGTCCGCGCACCAATGCCCGATACGCGTCGGGACGGCGATTGCGCATGAATCCCCAGCCCTCGCGGGTGCGCTCGTTGGCCGAGAGATCGACGCGCACGGTCAACACGGCCTCTTTCCCGCGCGGAGCGCGCGCTCGGAGATTCCCAAAAGAATCAGCGACGAAGGACGACCCCCAGAACGCCAATCTCCCCTCTTGTCCGACGCGGTTGACCGCGGCCACATGAACGCTGTTGGCCACGGCATGCGAGCGCTGGATCAGGGTCCAGGCCTCAAGCCAGTCTCCCTCGGGAGCGCGGTGTCCGCGGATCTCGCCGATGGCCGTCGGGTAGAAAAGGATCTCGGCTCCCTGCAGCGCGCAGGCGCGCGCGGCTTCCGGGAACCATTGGTCGAAGCAGATGAGCACGGAGAACCGAGCCTTGCGCGTCTTGAAGACCTTGAACCCGCCGTTGCCGGCGCGGAAATAATCCTGCTCCCAAAAAAGAGGATCATGCGGGATATGCATCTTCCGGTATGCGCCCAGCAGCTGCCCCGTTTCGTCGATGACCGCGGCTGTGTTGTAGAGTTTCCCCCCCGGCGCGCGTTCATATAAAGGAAGGATGATCGTCACTCCCAACTCGCAAGCCAAGCGCGAGAATGCGCGCGTGCTTTCTCCCGGCACGGTCTCCGCGTAAGGCGCGGGAGAAAGGCGGCGCTTCTGCGGAAAGTAGAGAGTCCTGCAAAGTTCAGGGAGACAAATGATCTCCGCGCCCTTGCGCGCGGCTTCCTTCGCCATGCGCAGACCCTTGGCCGTATTCTTGGCCTGATCCTTACTCATGGAGAATTGCAGAAGCCCCAACGTCACGTTCCTTTTTTTCGCCATCTCGCCCTCGCTGGAGATTATATCCCATTGCCCGGCGCTTCGCAGACTATCCTGGAAAATTCAGTTGTCCTCAAAGTTGTCCATGTCTGAATTTTCCCGGATCCCTCCGCTTCCGTCTAAACGGCAGGGTCAACTGCCAAAAAAACAATAACATGACTCTACAAAACACTTATAGATACTATTAACTTCAATATGATGTTATACAATCCAATATGGCTGAACTTTGCCTGAAAAATTCAGTTGCCTAAAATATGTCCATGCCTGAATTTTCCCGGAGGGGGCTTCAACACGGCGACAACCGCAGTGGAAATACTGCATTGTCGTTCCCCAAGAAAGCCCCCGGATTCCGCGAACAAAAACATCCCGTCGCTTCCATCTGAAAGGCAGAGACAACTGCGGAATCCGGATTAACGGCTTCCCAGAGGATCTAGGGAAGAGGACCCGCTTGACCAATCATCCAAGCTCCGGTATAATCGCTGTAACGTTTTCACGTGAAAACAAAAAAACCATGACAGAAATAATCTCATTGGCCAATCAGAAGGGGGGGGTTGGAAAAACAACCACCGCCATAAATATCGCGGCAGCTCTGGCTTGTTTTGGGCAAGAGACGCTGCTGGTGGATATGGATCCGCAAGGAAACGCGACCTCCGGCGTCGGTGTCGACAAGTCCTCTGTTGAATTCGGGACTTATCAGGCGATGCTTGAAGATATCCCTGCGGAAAAGACCATCAGGAGCACTCATCAAGAACTGCTCGATGTGATGCCTTCGAATTCAGACATGCTGGGTTCTGAATTGGTCCTTGCAGACGCGTTTTCACGTGAAAACAGGCTTAAAGAAGCCCTGAAGCCTCTTCTTCCTTTATATAAGTTCATCATCATAGACTCTCCGCCATCCCTTGGGCTTTTGACTATCAATGCTTTGACTGCCTCCTCAAAAGTCATCATTCCGATCCAGGGAGAGTATTATGCATTGGAAGGATTGGCCAGCTTTGTCTCAACAGTGAATCGCGTCAAGGAAACCATCAATCCTGGACTAGACATAGAGGGCTGCATCTTGACGATGTTCGACAGCCGCATCTCGCTGGCCCAGCAGGTGCGCAAAGAACTCCAGGCTTTCATGGGCGAAAAGCTTTTCAAGACCGCTGTTCCAAGATCTGTACGGTTGGCCGAGGCTCCAAGCCACGGGAAATCCATCATCCAGTATGATCCGCGCTCTCGCGGAGGACAAGCGTATCTGGCCTTGGCCGGAGAGCTCTTGGTCCGCAGGGGATGGGACGTCGTCAAGATAGAAGAGGATTGATATGCGACAAGCTCTAGGAAAAGGTCTCGAAGCCCTGCTGCCCAGGAAATCCGAACATGCGAATAACCAATCCTCTCTAAGTCGCGACACCCAAGGATCCTCCCTCAAGATACCCTTGACGGACATCCGCCCGAACAGGCTTCAGCCCCGCAGAAAATTCAAAGCGGAGAAGCTCGATGAACTTGCTCAATCCATCCGCGAGCATGGCCTGGCTCAGCCGATCATCGTCACTCGCTTGGAGGGGGGGAAGTATGAGCTCATTGCCGGCGAGCGGCGCCTGCGCGCATCTAAACTCGCCGGTCTCACTCACATCGAGGCCGTTGTCCGAGAAAACGTCAACGAACGCCAGCGCTTGGCTCTGGCCCTGATCGAGAACATACAGCGCGATGATCTGAATGCCGTGGATGCTGCTCGCGGCTATCAGCGCCTCATCCAAGACCACGCGGTCTCCCAATCGCAGATCGCGCAATATCTCGGGAAGTCCAAGTCCGCGGTCTCCAACACTCTGCGCCTGCTGGAACTCCCGGAAGATATCCTTGACGCAGTGGAGTCCGAACTGATCTCAGAGGGCCACGCTCGCGCGCTTCTCGTTGTCTCGGATCGGACCAAGCACTCGCGCCTTTGCCGGCAGATCATGGACCGCGGGCTCTCCGTTCGCGAGACAGAGACCTTGGCGCGCCTCATGGAGTCCGGTCCGCAGGAACAAAAAGAAGAGCACGCCGGACATAGAACCTCGGCCAAACCCGCGGAAGTCCGCGAGGCTGAAGCCAGGCTGACGCGCTCTCTAGGAATGAAGGTGGACATTCGCACGCGGCGCGATGGGAAGAGCGGACGCGTTGCAATACGCTTCTGTTCCCTTTCCGACTTCGACAAGCTGATTGGGAAGCTAAAATAATGCTTATTTATAAAGGGTTTTTTGCATTACTGGCGGCGACGCTGCTGCTGTCTTCGTCCGCGTCTGCTCAAGACCGTTTGGAGCCTTCCGCGGAACCTGATTTCCAAGATGAAGAACAGGCTGCTGAAAAACTGCCGCTGGATACCGCCGCAAAAAAGCCGGTCATCATCTCCCTCGGCGAGAACATCAATGATTTCGGCCGCTTCGCGGACAGCGGCTCCGACTCTAATTGGTATATCGGATTCAACAACGCATGGATCGTGAAGCTTCCGCCTGCTCCCCGGGGAGAATACGGCGGAGCCTATCTTGGGGCGCGCCTGGGCCGCGCGAAGAGCGAGCCTCTTCGGGATCGTCCATGGGAACGCTCGTTGATACGAGGGAAAGTCTACGTCGCGGTTTCGCAGAACCCGGCGTTCACCAGCGAGCAAAGCTTCTTCCTCGCCGAGACCGGAGATATCCCGGCTCAGCCTGATGAGAGCGTTAATATCCCGGGCACTGGGAGATCGGAATGGTTCTGGACGAAGGTCCCCATGAGCCTCATCTCCCAAGAGAAGCCGAACTATCTCATCATCTGGTCTCCGACGAGGGATTTCCGCGACGCGCAGCATTCTCCCATCCTCGCCGGCATGGACGCGCCTGCGGGTTCCGCTGAGAACGAGGACCCTCTCGCCTGGAACAACCATTCGATCCAGGGCGTTCCTCCTCGCGGCGAGAGCTCTTCCCTGCAGGTCCCTATCACCAACATCCGCCCGGCGCTCGCCATAAAACTCATCCCCGCGGGGATGCGCGCGGCAGTGCGCATCCTCCGACTGGAGGCGGTCCCATCCAAAGAGGATACCCTCGTCTCATTCTCCGTCGAAGGAACGGACATCGACCGCGCGTGGGTCGAATCTTCAAGCGATGAATTGGATTGGCGTCGCGTGGGACCCGCTCTGCATCAGCCCCCTTATATTTTCACTTTCGCGTCGGGGACCTTCCCGGACCGCGGGATTTATATCCGCGCGACCGCCTCTGACTTCTCGGGGGCGAGCGGCCGCAGCGCTTCTTTGTTCGTGCCGGCCCGCGCCGAAGTACGGCAATGAGCCTTTGGTATTGCGCCGCCCTCTTTTTTTCCCTGGCTCAGCCGGCATTCGCCCGAACGCTCGATGAAGAGATCCTCCGCTTGCGCGCGGCTGGGTTCGAGACTGTAGAGAGCGCTCGGTCATCGGATCTTTCGGTCCTCCATCTTCACCGGAAGGAGGGGGGGACCTCGAGGATCCTCGTTTATTCCTCAGAGAAAAACGCGCGAGGACGCGCGGGCCAAGCGAAACTCCTTCACTTCAACACGTTCATGTCGGGAGTGCGCCTGGCATCCATCCATTCCGCGGGGAAAATACCGGATATCGCCGGGGACGGCGCTTCGATCATCGCCTACGTCTATTCGTATTCCGGAATAGACCAGGAATCGCTCGTCCTTCTCCGATTCAAGGACGGACGTCTTTCTCCCGTGGGAAAGCCTCTCCCCTTCGCGCAATTCCTCGACGTGAACAAAGATGGACGCTTGGAGATCGTCTCGAAAGAAAATCCTTTGGGCCCTCTCTTCGTGCTTCAATGCGACTCGTTCTTCGTCCCTCCTCGCGCGGCTGTTCGAACGCGCATCTTCCGCCTGGCAAAGGGGGGGCGCCTGGAGGATATCTCCAAGGGACTTCCTTCTTTCTATAAGGAACAGGAGGCGGAACTGGAGGCGCGCCTGCACGCCGAGGACCCGATGAAGACGGGACGCTACGGCGAATATCTCGGGACAGCTCTTTCCCTATATTACGATGCCGAGATGTCCGGCAGGAAAAAGTCCGGCTTCGATCGCCTGAAAAAGACCCTGGCTCCGCCGAAGAACATGCCCAGGAAGGCCCAGGACTGCTTCCAGGAGATGAGCCTCACCCTGCGAAAGAAGCTCTCGATCCCCGCGGATTGGTAAACGAAAGATGACGGCTATGGAGTGATGCGGTCGGACCCGAAATAGGAGCGCAGAACCTCGGGGATGAGCAGGGAACCGTCGGCCTGCTGGTAGTTCTCGAGGATGGCCGCCAATATCCTTCCAACGGCGAGCCCGGATCCATTGAGCGTATGCACGAACTCCGGGACATCCTTGAGTCCGCGCTTCATGCGGGCATTCATCCTTCTCGCCTGGAAGTCCCAGCAGTTCGAGCAGGATGAAACCTCCCGATAGCGCCCCTCTCCCTGGAAGAAGACCTCCAGGTCGTAGGTCTTGCAGGCGCCGAAGCCGAGGTCTCCCGTGCAAAGCTCGATGACGCGGTAGGGCAGCCGCAGCTTCTGCAGGACGCTTTCGGCGTCTCTTGTCAGCTGTTCGAGCGCCTCCATGGAATCCTCGGGCCGCGCGATCCAGACCAGTTCCACCTTGTCGAACTGATGGTTCCGTATCAAGCCCTTGACGTCTTTCCCGTAAGAACCGGACTCTTGGCGGAAGCAGGGCGTCAGCGCCGTGAATTTGAGCGGAAGCTTCGCAGCCTCCAATATCTCTCCTCGGACGAGATTCGTCAGCGGCACTTCGGCCGTCGGGATGAGATAGCGGATATCCTTCGCCGTCGAAGATTCTCCTTCTTTTTCCTCGGCCTGCCCGGTCTTATAGAGGTCCGCCTCGAATTTGGGAAGCTGCCCGGTCCCCTCGAGCGCCTCAGCCCGGACCAGGTAGGGGACCCAGTGCTCGATATATCCGTTCTCGCGCGTCTGATGATCGAGCATGAATTGCGCCAGCGAACGCTCGAGCCGGGCGCCGGCGCCCTTGAGCACCGCGAACCTGGCTCCCGAGAGCTTGGCCGCGAGCGCGAAATCCAAGAGTCCGAGTTTTTCTCCGAACGAGGCATGGTCCGCGGCCTTAAAAGAGAGCCTATCCGGCTCGCCGGACGAACGGACTATCCTGTTGTCCTCTTCCGAGCGTCCGACGGGGGAGCTCTCGTGCGGCAGGTTCGGCAGGCTCAGAAGCTCCTCTCTCACGCGAGCATCGAGTCCGGAAAGCTTCTCCTCTTTCTTGGGCATCTCCTGCTTTAAAAGGGAGACTTCTTCCATGAGTCTCTTGGCCGCCTCATCATCCTTGCGCGCCTTCGCCGCTCCGACGGATTTCGAGACCTCGTTGCGCTTGGCGCGCAGAGCCTCAACCTCCTGCATCAAGGCCCGGTGCTCGCCATCCAGAGACAAAAATGAATCCAAAAGGGGGATATAACGCTCATTGCGGCTGCGCAGGCTCTTTCTCGCGCGGTCGGTCTCTGTGCGGAGCAAGCGGGGATCGTTCATGGTCGAGCTCCTGAAACGGATTGACGAACGACGGGGAGCATCCCCTCGAGGATGCGCCCATCGAAAGGCTTCTCTCCCGGACGCGGTTCTACGGCGACCTGGACCCGAAGGAGGTCCGGCTGCAAGCCGGCCCGGGCCATCCTCTTGAGATGGGCCGCCAACAGGGCGCGGTTTATGAGCAAAGGCACCGCGCGGGTCTCTTGGGCGCGGATCGTCGGCACGCGGCGCTCCTCGAGTATGATGGGGAGCGTCCACTGCCCCTCCTTCCAGCCCTCCCGCGTCAAACGCACGCTGAAAGCGTAGCGGAGCAGGACGGCTTCATCGGGAGAATCGGAAAGGTTCTTGAGCTCGACGACGGCGCGCGGGACATTCAGGAATCCTCCGCGAGCCGGAAGTATCCATTGCGCCACGTCGCGATAAACGGGAGCCGGGCCGCGGCGAACGCTCTTCTGCCAATGCACGCTTCCCAGCACCGCCTCCGCAGATACTTTTTGTAGGGGGAATATCAAGAAGACGAACAGCAGCGCTGTCTTGGACATCCAGAAGATTCTACAAAAATGAAAAACCCGCCGGGGCTTTACTTGGCCGCGCATGCGCGGCCGAGTATGCTCCGGCGGGTTTCGCGTCCTTCAATCCTTCTTTTCCGGCAGGTCGAGAGGGAGGTCCGCGACCGGCTTCTCTTCCGGGACGATCGGCGCCACGCGCGCGATCTTGTCGCCCTCCTCAAGCCGGACCAAACGCACTCCCTGGGTGTTGCGGGAGATGACCTTGATGTCCTTGCAGCGCATGCGAATGGCCATGCCCTTCTCCGTCATCACCATGAGGTCGTCGGTATTGGTCACGAGCTTGATGTTGGCCACGCGGCCGTTGCGCTCATTGGCCTTGATGGTGATGACCCCGCCGCCGCCGCGATGCTGGTCGCGGTACTCGGAGACGTCCGTGCGCTTGCCGAAGCCGTTCTCGCAGACGGTCAAGAGCGTTTTCTTCGCGTCCTTGGGAAACGCCTCCATCCCGATGACGAGGTCGTTCTTGTCGAGGCGGATGCCCCTCACTCCCATGGCGGAGCGCCCCATCCCGCGCACGTCGGTCTCGGGGAACCGTATGGACATGCCGGCCTGCGTGCCGATCATGATCTCATCCTTGCCGGAGGTATGCTGAACGTCGACGAGGATATCCCCTTCCTCCAGAGTGATGGCCGCGATGCCGTTGCGCCGGATGTTCTCGAAGTCGGCCGAGGGCGTCTTTTTCACGGTTCCGTTGCGCGTGCACATCACAAGATAGGTCTCTTTCCCTTTTTTCTCCTCGAAGGAGCGTATCGCGATGACCGAGGTGATCTTCTCCTCTCCGGTGATGGCCAGCAGATTCACGAAGGCTTTCCCTCGGGAGGTCCGCTGTCCCTCGGGGACTTCGAACGCGCGCAAGGCATAGACCTTCCCGCGATTGGTGAACAGCAGGAGCGTCGCATGGCTATCGGTCACGAAGAGATGCTCGATGAAGTCCTCTTCCTTGACTTCCTGCCCGGTGACGCCCTTGCCGCCGCGTCCCTGGGTCCGATAGGTATCCACGGGGATGCGCTTGACGTATGCGCCATTGGAGATGGTGATGACCACCTCCTCCTTGGCGATGAGGTCTTCCAGCGTCATCTCCGCGCGCTCGGTGGTGATCTGCGTGCGGCGGGGCTCGCCGTACTTCTCCTTAAGATCCTCGAGCTCCTTGATGATGATGGCCAGGACCCTCTTGGGATTGGCGAGGATGTCCTTGAGCTCGGCGATGCGCTTGACGAGCTCCTTGTGCTCCTTCTCGATCTCATCGGCCGAGAGCCGCGTGAGCTGGTGCAGGCGCATATCCAGTATGGCTTGCGCCTGGATCTGGCTCAGCGCGAATTCGCTCATGAGCTTGCCGCGGGCCTCTTCCTGGTCTTTGGAGCCCCGGATGATCTTGATGACGCGGTCGAGGAACTTCAGCGCGATCAGGAATCCCTCGAGGATATGCGCGCGCGCCTGGGCTTTTTTGAGCTCGTAGCGCGTGCGGCGCGTGACCACGACCTTGCGGTGTTCGATGTAGTGCCCGAGACAGTCCTTGAGCGGCAGGATGCGGGGGCGCCCCTCGACCAAGGCAAGCATGATCACGCCGAAGCTGGACTCCAGCGCCGTGTGCTTGAAGAGCTGGTTCAAGACGACGTTGGCGTTGCCGTCGCGCTTGATCTCTATGACCACTCGCATCCCGGTCCGGTCGGACTCGTCGCGGATGTCCGAGATGTCGGGGATCTTTTTGTCGCGCACAAGGTCCGCGATCGTCTCAAGAAGCTGCGCTTTGTTCACTTGGTACGGGAGCTCCGTGATGATGATGGCCTGCCGGTTGCCTTTAATGTCCTCGATCTCCGTCTTGGCCTGGATGCGCACGGAGCCTCGGCCGGTCTCGAAATATTCCTTGATCCCCGTCTTCCCGCGGACGATCCCGGCCGTTGGGAAGTCCGGCCCTTTGACGATCTTCATGATCTCGGAGCTTGGGATCGCGGGGTCCTTGATGTAAGCGATGGCCGCGTCGCATATCTCGACGAGGTTGTGGGGGGGGATATTCGTCGCCATGCCGACCGCGATGCCCGTGGAGCCGTTGACCAGAAGGTTGGGCAGCATCGCGGGGAGCACGGTCGGCTCCACCATCGATCCGTCGAAGTTGGGGGAGAAGTCCACCGTCTCCCGATCGATGTCGCCGAGCATCTCGTCTGAGATGCCGGCCAGACGCACCTCGGTGTAGCGGTAGGCCGCGGCAGGGTCTCCGTCGACCGAGCCGAAGTTCCCCTGCCCGTCGATGAGCGGATGGCGCAGGGAGAAATCCTGCACCATGCGGACCATGGCGTCATAGACGGCCATGTCCCCGTGCGGGTGGTATTTTCCGAGCACGTCTCCGACCACGCGGGCGGATTTCTTATAGGCTTTATTATGCTTAAGCCCCATCTCCTCCATGGTGAAGAGGATGCGGCGATGCACGGGCTTGAGTCCGTCGCGCACGTCCGGCAGCGCGCGTCCGACGATGACGGACATCGCGTAGTCGATATAGGACGACTTCATCTCCTCGCCGATATCGCGGGGGATGATATTGGCGACGGTCTCCGTCAAAAGCGGCGTATCCTTGTCAGTGCTCATATTCTCCTCGATCTTCCTATGCGGCCGTTAAATGTCGAGATTCCGTACTTCCTTGGCGTGCGTCTCGATGAACTGACGCCTCGGTCCCACCTTGTCTCCCATCAGCTTCGTGAACGTATCTTCGGCGCCCGCCAGATCCTCGAGCGTCACGCGGATGAGCTTGCGCCTCTTGGGATCCATCGTGGTCTCCCAAAGCTGTTCGGGATTCATCTCTCCAAGACCTTTGTAGCGCTGGATGTTCGACCCGGAGCGCCCGGCATCCCGGACGTCATCGAGCAGCTTGTGCAGCCCATAGCCCTCGCTCTCTCCTCTGGGCGTCTTGCAGGCGAAGAGCGGCATCGTCTTTTCATCTTCCTTGACGCGGTCGTACCAGGCGACCTCCAGGCCAAGTTCCTCAAGCTTCGGCACCAAGCGCGACAGGCGGCTGAACTCCCAGAGCTCCTGAACGTCGATGCCGGGGTCCTCGTCGACGACCGGCAGCTCCGCGTCCGGCTCTCCGTCGGCCTTCAACTCTTCCTTCATGCGCTCGCGGCGGACGGCAAGAAGGCTTTGCTGCTTATCGCGCCATTCCTTGTCGCTGTAGAAATAGAGATATTGCCCGGGCGCCTCTTCAAAACGATAGGCCGGGAAGCGGTTCTCTTTCTTGAAGCGCATGAAGTCCTGGAAGAATATTCCCTTGCGCTCCAGGTGGTGGAGAAGGCCCTCCATCTCGATGAGATGCTTCAAGATGAGCTCAACGTCCTTGGGGTCCAGGACCTTGGATTTCTTGCCGTCCGGGGAGAAGGCGCGAACCTCGGTCTCCGCCAGGCCTTCCTTTAGCAGCCAGGAATTCATCTTCTCCTCGGTGTCGACATACATCTCCTTCTTCCCCTTCTTTACTTTGTAGAGGGGGGGTTGGGCGATGTAGATGTGGCCCCTCTCGATGAGGGCTCTCATCTGCCGATAAAAGAACGTCAGAAGCAGCGTGCGGATATGCTGTCCGTCCACGTCGGCGTCGGCCATGATGATCAGCTTGTGATAGCGCAGCTTTTCGATCTTCATTCCCTCATCGCTGTCCGGGTCCATCGACGCCTCTCCGATGCCGGTGCCTATGGCGGAGATGAGGGTCCGGATCTCATCGTTGGAAAGTATCTTGACCAGCCGCGCGCGCTCGACGTTGAGGATCTTTCCTTTTATCGGCAGGATCGCCTGGAACTCGCGGTTCCGGCCCTGTTTGGCCGAGCCGCCGGCGGAGTCTCCCTCGACGATGAAGAGCTCGCAGCGCGAGGCCTCGCGCTCTTGGCAGTCGGCGAGCTTGCCGGGGAGCGTTCCCTCGCCGAGCACTCCCTTGCGCCGCGTGAGGTCTTTGGCCTTGCGCGCGGCCTCGCGCGCCTCGGCCGCGCCCATGGCTTTTGAGATGATGGCCTTGGCCGTGGCGGGGTTCTCTTCGAAGAACGTGACCAGTATCTCGCCGACGATGGACTTCACGATCCCATCCACCTCGGCATTGCCTAATTTAGATTTGGTTTGCCCCTCGAACTGCGGGTTGGGGATCTTGATGGACAGGACCGCGACAAGCCCTTCGCGCACGTCGTCGCCCGTGATGCTGAAATGCTTCCCCTTGAGCATGTCGTATTTCTTGATGTAGTCGTTGATGACGCGCGTCAGGGCCGCGCGGAATCCGGAGAGATGGGTCCCTCCTTCGGGCGTGTTGATGTTGTTGACGAAGCTGTAGATGCTCTCGGAGTAGTCCTCGTTGTATTGGATGGCGAAGTCCACGCAGGCGTCGTCCTTCTCTTTCGTGAAGGCGATCGGCTCCGGGTAGATGGGCTTCTTGTTCGCATTGAGGAATTTCACGAACTGCGTGATGCCGCCTTCGTAATGAAAGACGTGCTTCTTGTCTTCCCTCTCATCGATGATGGTGATGTGCGCGCCGGCATTGAGGAAGGCCAATTCACGCAGGCGGTTGGAGAGGGTGTCGAAGCTGAATTGGTGTTCGCCGAATATCTCGGTGTCGGGCTTGAAGGTTACCTTGGTGCCGTGATCCTCGCTCTTGCCCTTGACGGCCACGGCCGCGCGCGGCTTCCCGCGATCATAGCCCTGGAACCACGCCTTCCCTTCGCGGTAGACCTCGACTTCCACCCACTCCGAAAGGGCGTTGACTACGGAGATTCCTACGCCGTGCAGTCCTCCGGAGACCTTATAGGCGCGGCGATCGAATTTCCCGCCGGCATGAAGGACCGTCATGACCACCTCAAGGGCGGACTTCCCTTTGAGCTTGGGGTCCTTCACGTCCATCATCGGGTCCACGGGGATTCCCGAGCCGTCGTCGAGAACCGTCACGGAGTTTCCGGGGTGGAGGATGACTTCGACGGACTTGCAGCGCCCGGCGAGTATTTCGTCCACCGAGTTGTCCACGGCCTCATAAACCAGATGGTGCAGCCCCGACGGGCCCGTGGAACCTATATACATCGCGGGCCGCTTGCGAACGGCTTCCAGCCCCTCTAAAACTTGTATCTTGGAGGCGTCGTAAGTCTCTTCATTCTTCTTCGGCGGGGCGTCCATCTCCGGGGAATTCTTCGACATAGTCTTGCCGCTCCTCCCTTCTTCCGTATCCTTTTTTTTGCCGTCGTCCATGGCTTCCCCTAGTCCTTGGCAGCGCGGATGCTTTTGATCCAGGGCCTTCGAAAGTATTTGTTTATCCCCCTCACAAGAGAGGGTCCTCGAAGCTGCAGTTCCTGCGCCGCGGCGCTCGAGCGAGTCTTGACGTAGAGTATTCCTCCTTTAACTCCCCTGAGCGTCCAGTGGCCGGCCAGTCCGCCGGCCTCCCGTTCCCACACCTGATGAAGTATGACCATGCGGTCGACGTCCATTTTCTGGCGTCTCTGCCAGATTTTTAAGACGTCTCCTGCGCTGGAAAGACCTCCCCTCTTCAGCACTACGCTCTCATGGGCATGACGACGTATTGATATCCCTCTTTCCCCTCGGGCTCGATGAGCGCGGGGTTCACCGGCGTCGTCATGCTCAAAACGACCTTCTCGGTGTCCATGGCCTTGAGTCCTTCGACCACATATTCGGGGTTGAAGGCGATGGTGAAGTCGTCGCCGTTATAATTAACGGCGACCTCGTCTTCGAATTGTATGGTTTGGCTGGCGGCCGCCACATGAAGCGCCCCTTTCTTAAGGGTGAATTTTACGGAGCCTCCCCGGTCGGGAGCGGCCAGGGCCGCCTGGCGCGTGATTTGAAGGAAATCCTTGGTGTTGATGGACACCTGTATGTCCTTTTTTGAGGGGATGACCTGCTCATAATTAGGAAAAGACCCTTCTACCAAGCGGGAAATCATGGTTGTGGATTTCGTCTGAAACCCCACCTGATTGTCGGTGATGCCGATGGACACCTTTTCCTCTCCTTCTTCGTGGCTGAGAACGCGAAGAAGTTCCTGGAGTATTTTTGTCGGCACTACGGCGCGGAATTCCTTGCTCGCGGGAAGCATCTTGCTCTTGGCCGCAGCCAAACGCCTTCCATCCGTGGCAACCATCTCAAGGACTCCTCCGGAGGCCACCCAAAACACTCCATTGAGGACATAGCGCGTCTCGTCCGTGGACGCTGCGAAGATGGTTTTTTTTATCATCTCAATCAAAAGAGAGGTCGGGGCATCGAACGCGTCGTTTTTATTGAACTCAGGAAGAACAGGGTACTCGGATTTCGGCGTTCCGATGATTATGAATTTTGACTTGTCGCACTTCACCAGCACTTTTCCGTCGGGCTCAACGGATATGTTGAGCTTCTTCCCTGCCTGAAGCGTGTGGAGTATTTCGGCGAATTTCTTCGCGGGAATAGTAACGCTTCCTTCCTTCTCCACCTCGGCCTTCATATAGTGTTTAACCCCCATTTGAAGGTCCGTGGATATTAGTTTTATCTTTGAGCTCTCAGTCTCTATTAAAAAATTCAAGAGGATAGGGAGGGTCGTTCTTTGTGAAAGAGCGGACTGTATCGTCTGCACCCCCAAAGACAGTTCTTCGGTCTCACAATTGATTCTCATCTTCCTCCCCCTCTTCTTTTAAGTTGTTCATTTGTTGATAAGTCATTTAAACCAATGAAAATAATGGTTATTCATCCACAGGGATTGGGCTGGAGTATCATATTCAACACAAAACATGGCCTTGTCCACACTTTGTAACAAAAAATCAATAACTCTCCACAGACTTCATCTTATCGATCAAGCGGTTTACGTTTTCAAGGAAGAAGGGGTCTTTCTCTATCATTCCTTTTATCTTGTCTCTGGCGTGTATTACTGTTGTGTGGTCTCTTCCGCCGAAAGCCCTGCCGATATCCGTCGTTGAGAGGTCGGTCATGGAGCAGGCGATGTACATCGCAAGCTGGCGCGGGAAGGCAACCTCGCTGACGCGGGAACGGGACTTCAATTCCTTGATGTCGATGGAGTATTTTTCAGCCACGATCTTTTGGATGGTCTCCATGCTCATCCTTGAGGTGAGGTCCGTATCAAGAGAATCCTTTAGAAGCTCTCGGGCGGAATCCACAGTCAACGGACTTCCCGTCAGGGAAGAGAACGCGCTCAGGCGGATCAGGGAGCCTTCAAGCTCGCGGATATTGGCCTTGATGGCGCTCGCCACAAAAAGGATGACGTCCGCCGGCATGAAGATGCGCTCTGACTCCGCCTTATTGCGCAGGATAGCGATGCGCGTTTCCAGGTCCGGAGGCTTGATATCCACAACCTGTCCCCACATGAAGCGGGAGATCAGGCGCTGTTCCGACGGGGCCATCTCCTTCGGGGCGCGGTCGGAGGTGATGACTATCTGCTTGTGGGAATCGAATAATGCGTTGAAGGTGTAGAAGAATTCCTCTTCGCTGCGTCCCTTGGCGATGATGAACTGGATGTCGTCGAAAAGGAGGCAGTCGAGGTTGCGGTATTTGCTGCGGAACACATCCGTCTTCTCGTAGCGGACGGAGTCTATATATTCATTGACGAACTGTTCCGCGGTCGTATAAAGGACGCGAGCCTGATGATTGGTCCTGCTTAGAGAGTGTCCGATGGCGTGGAGAAGATGGGTCTTGCCAAGCCCGGCCCCGCCGTAGATGAAGAAGGGGTTATATTGGCGCCCAGGATTCTTGGCGATGGCCTCGGCTGTTGCATGGGCCAGACGATTGGATGTTCCGACCACGAAGGTCGAAAAAGTGTAGCGAGGATTAAGCTCGCTGAGCTTGAAATCAGACTGGGGACGGATTTCTTCCAACGGGTCTGATTTCGGCAGAAGGTCCTTCAGCTCCCGAGAAACAGAGTAATCCAGGGCGAGGTCTTGTCCGGTCGAGGCCTTGATGCTCGACTCGAGCTTCTGCTGGTAATGATCACGGATCCAATCACTGAAGAATTTGTTCGGCACCTTGACGCAAAGGACACTCTCTTCGATGCGAAGAGGCTCTACCGGCTTTATCCACAACTCCAGATCCTCGGAACTGATCTCCGGAGACAAAGAAGAGACTGCCGCGTCCCAAATTTTGCGGACATCCAGGTTATTCACAGGTTATCCACAGGTGTTGATAAGTAAAAAAACGTTATTTTCACAATATAAAACATATATCTGGGTGGAAGAAACATATTTTTCATCCAGAACCATATCTTAATGAATATACTAAGTCTCGCGCGCGAAAGTCAACGCCATTGACACTCTCGCGCAAAAAGTTGTTGAATCAGTTGAATATCCTCTTTGGAGGCCGTCATGAAAATCAACATCACCGCCAGGCAGATGCGCTTGACTCCCGCGATCCGTGAATATGTCGAGGAAAAAATCAGCAAAGCGGAGAAGTACGCCCACAACATCCTTTGGGCGCAAGTGACGCTTTCTGTTTCCAAACGCGCGCATCAAGCGGAAGTCATCCTGCATGCCTCCAAACAGACTTTCCGCGCCCTGGCCGAGGCCGCGGACCTATATGCGGCCGTGGACCTGGCCAGCGACAAGATGGACGGGCAGCTCAAGAAATACAAAGAAAAGAACAAGTCCCATCATAAAGAGGCTCCGGAGGCCGTGCTCGCCAATATGACCTGGGCAGTCCAGGATCCGGTCCGCATCTCCGTGATCAAGCAGGTCTCCATGGACCCGATGAGCGCGGACGAGGCCGCCCTCCAGATGGAGCGCATGGGCTTCAATTTCTGGATGTTCCATGAAAAAGAGTCCGGCCAGGTAAGCGTCCTTTACCGGCGCCTCGACGACTCTTACGGACTATTGACGCCGACGCGGTCTGGACGCTGATACTCGATTGATGAAGCTCCTGAGCGTCGGCGAGCTCCTCAAGGAGCAGCGCGATCGGCTCCACCTGGAGCTTGTGAACGGCGAGAAATCCCTCGACCGGAAGATCACGACAGATGAGGTAAACCGGCCGGGGCTTGCCCTGGCCGGCTATTCCTCTCATTTTCGCGCGGAAAGAGTGCAGATAATCGGCCGCGGGGAATATGATTATTGCCTCAAGGCTTCTCCGCGAGTGCTGGCCGCGAATCTCGCGAAGATGTTCTCGCACTCGGGCATTCCCTGTCTGGTGATCACGCGCAATCTTCCGACGCCGGCGCCGCTGGCGCAGACCTGCAAGCGCTTCAAGGTCCCGCTGCTGAGGACGGCCTTGGACACGGCCGCGTTCATCGGGGAACTTTCCGCGCTGCTGGAGAACAGGCTCTCCCCGGTCATCCACGTGCACGGCGTGCTCGTGGACGTCTACGGCCTGGGCGTGCTCATCCAAGGAGAGGCAGGCATCGGGAAATCGGAGTGCGCCCTCGAGCTCGTCAAGCGGGGGCACATCCTCGTCTCCGACGACGTTGTGGAGATCCGCCAGAAGCATGGGCAGATACTCATCGGCTCCTGTCTGGAGACGAGCGGGCATTATATGGAAGTGCGCGGGCTGGGGATCATCGACGTGAAGATGCTCTTCGGCATCGGCGCCGTGCTCGACATGTCGCAGGTCGGGATGGTCATCCGCCTGGAGATGTGGAAGCCGGATATGAATTATGAGCGCAGCGGATTGGATGTACGCACGGAGAAGGTCATCGACGTCGAGATCCCCCTGGTCCGCATCCCGGTGAGCCCCGGGCGGAATCTTGCGGTCCTCATCGAGGTCGCGGCGCTCAATCAGCGCCTGAAGCATCAAGGCTATTTCAGCGCGGAGACCTTCAATCAGCACCTGATCGCCCGCATGGCCGCGCGCGTAAGGAAGGGATCTTGAAAAAAGGGCGCCGCGTCATCATCCTGACGGGCGTCTCAGGCGCCGGCAAGAGCCAGGCGCTCAAGAGTTTCGAGGACTTCAGCTTCTACTGCGTCGACAACCTTCCGCTCGCCCTGCTCGACCGATTCGCGGACCTTTTGTTGGAATCGCGCAAGACCAAGGATGTGGCGCTCGGCCTCGATGTCCGGGAGGGGGAGTTCCTCCGAGGATTCCAGGAATCCTTAAAAGCCCTGCGCAGTAAAGGGCTGGACGTGAAGGTCCTTTTCCTGGATGCCTCGGAGCGCGCCGTGGTCCAAAGGTATTCCGAGACGCGCCACCGCCACCCCCTCGGCTTCAATATCCTTGATGCCGTGCGGGAAGAGAAGCGGCTGCTCGTCGACGTGAAGTCCGCGGCAGATACCGTCATCGATACCAGCGACATGACGCTGGGTGAGCTGAAAGAGAAGCTTTCGTCGATCCTGGGACTCAAGCGCACCCAGGAGATGAGCCTCTCCGTGGTCTCTTTTGGATATAAATACGGGCTTCCTTTGGATGCGGACCTCATTATGGATGTGCGTTTCCTGCCGAACCCGAATTATGTCCGGCGCCTAAAACGGAAGACCGGCCTCGACAGGGAAGTTCAGGCGCACATACTCCGGCACGCTTCCGCGCGCTCTTTCATCCGAGCCTTCTCCGTTTTGCTCAAGAGTCTGCTGCCGCAGTATATCCGGGAAGGGAAGTCTTATCTGACGATCGCCGTAGGCTGTACCGGCGGACATCACCGCAGCGTATTCATCACCCACCGGCTGGCTCAGGAGCTGCAGAGCGGCGGCTATCGCGCCAGAGAGTTCCATCGGGACATCCACCGCTGATGGTCAACATCATCGTCATCACGCACGGGAAATTCGGGGAATATCTCGTGGAGGCGGCCGAAGAGATCGTGGGGCCGCAGCCGACGGGGGTGCGCTGCATCTCCATCTCCTCCCGCCTGAGCGTCGAAGAAGCCCGGGGGATGCTGGAGTCGGCGGTCGCGGAGCTGCGCGGCGGCGAAGGATTAATCGTGGCCGTGGATATGCCCGGCGGGACGCCCTGCAACATCGCCATGAGGGTGGTCCGAGACCGTCCGGATGTCCGCGTGATCTGCGGGATCAACCTTTACATGATGGTCACCGCTTTCGGCCGAAGAGGGGCTTGCGGGGTCGATGAGGTCTTCTCCGGGATGCTCGATTCCGGCAGAAAGGCGATCGTGGACATGCGCGCCCGCATCGCGGAGGCCGGGACATGAGCATCGTCCTCATGCGCATCGATGATCGCCTCATCCACGGACAGGTCGTGGAGGGGTGGATCCCGGTGCTCAAGCCCGTGCGGGTCCTGGTGATCTCCGATGAGGCCGCGGCTGATCCGATGCAGAAGCAGCTCATGCGGCTGGCCCTTCCAGAGAACATCGCTTTAGAGGTGCTTTCCGTCGCGGGCGCGCATGGGTCCGTGCGCAAGGCCGTCGAGTCCCAGGAACGCACTCTGGTCTTGGCTCCCGGGCCTTCCGATGTTCTGGCGCTCATCGAGGCAGGGGCCGTCTTCGATAAAGTCAACGTCGGAGGGCTCCATCATGCGGCCGGCCGCGAGCGCATCGGCCGCGCGATATTCCTATCCGCCGACGATCGACGAGCGTTGTCGAGCCTCATCGCGCGCGGCGTTCGCGTGGAAGGGAGGGCCGTTCCCATGGAGCAGGCGGAAGACGTGGGGATGCTCCTTAAGGAAGGGGCATGAGCTGGCTGTTCCTGACCCTCCCAGCCGCCAGCATCGGAGCCGCGCTCGTGGAACTCGACGATACCTGCATCGGGCAATGGATGCTCTCGAGGCCCATCATCGTCGGCCCGCTCTTCGGCGCGGTCCTTGGATCCGTTTGGAGCGGGGTCGCGTTCGGCGCCCTCTTCGAGGCCTTCTCCTGCGAGCATTCCCCCGTGGGGGGGTTCCTTTCCTTCAACGGCTGCGTGTCCGCGGTCTGCGCCGTGCTTTTGAGCGCGGGTCCCGCGGCCTTGCCTTGGCCCGCGGATTTCCCGGCGGCGCTCGGCATCGGGCTCTTTCATGCGCGGTGGATGGAGCCCTTCGTGCGAGGCCTGCGAGCATCCATCATCCAAGAGATGGAGTCCGATCTGATGGGGACAAGTCCGATCCCGTGGCAGCGGCACTTGGCGCGGTCCCTGCTTCCGCACGCAGCGGCTACGGCCGCGCTCGTGTACTGCGCCTGCGCCGCGGGCTCCCTGCTCGGCTGGGCCTGGGGAGTCTTCCCGGAAATCCTCAAAGACGGTCTGAGCCGCTCGTTCGGCTGGTCTCTTTGGCTCGGCTGGGCCCTTCTTCTTGATTCCCTTTGGAGGAGGTCCTGATGGACGCGCTGCTCCAAAGGAGGATGTTCGCGCGCTCCTTCCTGCTGCAGGCGTTTTGGAACTATGAGCGCATGCAGAACCTGGGATTCTTGTATGCTTTCGAGCCGGCGCTGCTCAGAGCCTATAAAGACCCCGCGGCCAGGCATGCGGCCGCGCTCCGGCATATGGATTATTTCAACACCCAGCCGTACATGGCCGGCTTCATCCTTGGAGTGGTCGCCGGAGAGGAAGAGATCATCGCCCGTTCCGATCAGTCGCTCAGGCCCGCGCTGGTCGCGCGTTGCGCGGCAGTCAAGCGGGCCATGGCTTCCGGCATGGCGGCGCTGGGAGACCGTATTTTCTGGGGAGCGTTCCGTCCGGCCTGCGCCGCGGCGACGATATTCCTATGGGCGCTGTTGTGGACCCTGCGCATCCCGCATCCGGTCCTGTTGGGGAGCTTGGCGGTCTTGTTCTTCTTCAATTGGACGGCGCTGCGCGCTCGCTGGGACGGCTTAAGACTGGGTTATCATTGGCAGGAACGCCTGCCGGAGGCCCTTTCCAATCAATCCTGGACCCACTGGATGGTTCCTGCGCGCCGCACGGGACTTCTTCTCGCCCTGGTCTGCGCGGCGGGGATGTTCATGGTCCCGCCCTGGGGGAGCTTCGCTTTCTCGAACGTGCTGGTTTTGGCCGCGTGTTGGGCTTTGCGGGCGAAAGGCGTTTCTGCATTGAAGATATACGCCGGGCTTTGCGGGCTCGGATGTCTTTGGGCGGTGCTGCTGAGACTCGCATAGGCAATGGATATATCAGCGCTATGAAAAAAAAGGAATTTTCCGTGACGCCGAAACTCGGGATGCATGCCCGCCCGGCTTCTTTGTTCGTGCAGACGACCTCGAAGTTCCGGTCGGATGTGAAGGTCACGAAGAAGAGCGAGGAAGAGGATGTCACGGTCAATGGGAAAAGCGTCATGGGTTTGATGATGCTGGCCGCGGCCTACGGCGAGACGATCGTCGTCGCGGTGGACGGTCCCGACGAGGACGCGGTGCTCGATAAGCTCGAGGATCTTTTTAAAAGGAAATTCGACGAAGCATGATCGTCATCAAGGGCGTCGCGGCGAGCCCGGGCATCGCGATCGGCAAGGCCTATACGGTCGAGCCGGAAGAGATCGTCATCACCCGCATGGCGATCCCCCGCGATCAGGTGCGCCGGGAGATCAAGCGCTTCAAGGCCGCGCTGGAGGCCACGGGCCGGGACCTTGACCAAGCCGAAGCCAAGGTGCTCAAGATGCTGGGCAAGCAGCATGCCCGGCTCATCGATGCGCACAGGCTCATCCTCACAGACCCCCTGATCACCAAGGATGTCACGCGGCGCATCGTGGAAGAGAAGGTCAACGCGGAGTTCGCGCTTTCCGAGGCGCTCGAGCGGGTCAATGAGGCCTTCGAGAAGATCCAGGATGAGTTTTTCCGGGAACGCCGGCACGATCTCTTCGACGTCGGCAAGCGCCTGCTCTCGCACCTGCTCAAGCAGGAGAAGAAGTCCCTGGCGAACGTCAAGGGACATTCGATCCTGGTCGCGCACAACCTTCTTCCTTCAGACACCCTCAATCTTAAAGAGAGCAACGTGCTCGGGTTCGTCACGGACCTTGGCGGAAGGACGAGCCATACCGCGCTCCTCGCGCAAAGCCTCAAGATCCCGGCCGTGGTCGGCCTTTCGGACGCCAGCCACCGCATCCGCACGGGAGATGAGATCATCCTCGATGGGGACCAAGGGCTGGTCATCATCCATCCCAGTCCCGAGGCCGTGGCCAAGTATTACAAGACCCGGCAGAAGCACCTCAAGGCCGAGGAAGCTCTCGACAATCTGCGCGGAGTGCCCGCGGTCACGGCCGACGGGCATCGCATAAAGATGATGGCGAATCTCGATTCCCCCGACGACCTCAAGGCGCTTCTCGCGCTCAAGACCGACGGAGTAGGCCTTTTCCGCACGGAGTACCTGTATTTGAACAGGGACGCCGCGCCCGGGGAGGAGGAGCAGCTGCAGGCCTATCGGCAGGCGGCCAAGGCCTTGGAGCCCCTGCCCCTGGTCATCCGGACTGCGGACATCGGCGGCGACCGCAGCGCCCCGCTCGGGCTCGACCTTCCGCAGAACGAGGTCAACCCGTTCTTGGGGCTGCGCGGCATCCGCCTGTTCCTGCGTCATCCGGAACTCCTGAAGACCCAATTCAGGGCGATATTGAAATGCTCATCGGCCGGGCACGTCCGCGTGATGCTTCCTATGGTTTCCTCCATGCATGAGGTGCGCAGCGCGCGCAAGATCCTCATGCAGGTTCAGGAGGACCTGGCTGCGGAGGGAGTGAAGCTCCCCGCCAAGACCGAACTGGGCATCATGATCGAGGTCCCTGCGGCGGCCCTGCTTTTGGACTCCCTTTTGACCGAGGCGGACTTCGTCTCCGTGGGGACCAACGACCTCATCCAGTATGTGCTTGCCGTCGACCGCATCAATGAAGAGGTCGCCCATCTCTATGATCCATTCCATCCCGCGGTCCTGCGCCTTTTGCGCGAGATCGTGGAGACCTGCCATCGCCACGGCAAGCCCGTGACGGTCTGCGGCGAGATGGGCTCGGACCCGCAAGCCGTGCCTTTGCTGGTCGGAATGGGAGTCGACGTCCTTTCCGTCTCAGCGCGGATGTTCCTGAAGATCAAGCAGATCGTCCGGGGACTGCGCATGGAGCCTCTTAAGGAAGCCGTGAAGCAGGCTTTGGCCCAATCAGAGAGCGATGCGGTGCGGCGCCTGCTCTCAGAATTCGTTCCATGAACATCGACCCCTCCCGCATCCGGAACTTCTCCATCATCGCGCACATCGACCACGGCAAGAGCACGATCGCCGACCGGCTGCTCGAGAGGACCGGGACCGTGGATCCGCGCAAGATGAGCGCGCAGGTCATGGATTCCATGGAACTGGAGAAAGAAAGAGGGATCACCATCAAGGCCAAGGCCGTGCGCATGCTCTATACCGGCAAGGACGGCCGCCAGTACCTGCTCAATCTCATCGATACTCCCGGCCACGTGGACTTTTCCTATGAGGTCTCCCGCGCCTTGGCGGCTTGCGAGGGCGCCCTGCTCGTGGTGGACGCGACGCAAGGAGTGGAGGCTCAGACCTTGGCCAACGCGGACCTGGCCCAGGCCTTGGATCTCAAGCTCATCCCGGTCATCAACAAAGTCGACCTTCCTTCCGCCGACCCGGACGGAGTGGCCGAGCAGATCTTCGATATCCTCAAGATCACCGAGGACCCGGTCTTGGCCTCGGCGAAGGCGGGCATCGGCGTCGAAGAGATCCTTGAGGCCATCCTGCACAGGATCCCGGCGCCTAGAGGTCTTGCGGACAAGCCTTTGTCCGCGCTGGTCTTCGACTCGCTCTACGACCCCTATCGCGGAGTCGTGCTCTACGTGCGCGTGGTCGATGGGGACATCTCGGCGGGACGGAAGATCCGATTCTTCTCGAAGAGCCAGACCTGGACCGTGGAAGAAGTGGGGTATTTGAACCCGAAGCAGATCCCTTGTCCCAAGCTTTTTTCAGGAGAAGTCGGATACATCGTCTGCGGGATCAAGGACATCCATGAGGTGCGCGTGGGAGATACGCTCATGGAGATCGGCCGCGAGCTGGACGCTCCGCTGCCCGGCTACAAGGAAGCCAAATGCGTGGTGTTCGCCGGGATATTCCCGATCAACCCCGCGGATTACGGCTCGCTCAAGAAGGCCTTGGAGAAACTCCATTTGGAGGATTCCAGCTTCACCTATCAGGTCGAGACGTCTCAGGCGCTCGGCTTCGGATTCCGCCTGGGGTTCCTCGGATTGCTCCACATGGACATACTCAAGGAGCGCCTGGAGCGGGAATTCGACCTGAACCTCATCATCACGAGCCCAAACGTCGTCTTCCGGGTGCGGCCGCGCGGCTCCGGGCTCGAAGACTGGCTCGTGCTCGACAACCCGGCAAAATTCCCGCACTATGGAGATATAGAGGAGATCGAGGAGCCGTATGTCTCGGTGACCATCGTCCTCCCGGTGCAATTCCAGGAAGCGGTCATCACGCTCCTCAAGGAGCGGCGCGGAGAGCATCGCTCCGTCGAGTACGTTTCCGGCAACAGGATGATCATCCGCTTCGAGGTCCCCCTGGCCGAGATCGTGCTCGACTTTTACGATCGCCTAAAATCCGTTTCCAAGGGCTACGCCTCTTTCGATTACAATCCCTGCGGGTATAGGGCTTCAGAGCTCGTCAAGATGGAGATCCTCATCCACAGCGAAGCCGTGGACGCCTTGAGCCAGATCGTGCACAAGGACAAGGCTTTTTACATGGGAAAGGCCATGTGCGAGAAGCTCAAGGAGCTCATTCCGAGGCAGATGTTCGAGATCGCGGTGCAAGCCTCGGTCCACGGCCGGATCGTGGCGCGCGAGAGCATCCCGGCGGCGCGCAAGGATGTGCTGGCCAAATGCTACGGCGGCGACATCACGCGCAAGCGCAAGCTCCTTCAAAAGCAGAAGGAAGGCAAGAAGCGGGCCAAGCAGCTGGGTTCCGTGGAGATCCCGCAGGAAGCGTTCCTCGCGGTATTGAGGATCAATAAGAGCAGTTAAAAGGAAGGGCGACAGCTATGGAAGAAAGACTTTTTTGGATCGGCGCGGCGATGGGACTTTACGCTTGGGCGACCAAGCGCTGGATGAACAACGGGCGGCTCGACCGCCGATGGGCCGCGGCCGCGTGGCATTCCGTATTCTTCGGTTTGGCCGGGTTCGCCGTGGCTTTGGTGGCGCTCTTATCCTTCGAGAGCCGCCGCCGCGGGGCCGGCGCGGATCTTTTCTCCGCCTCCCAGCTTCTGCCCGCCGCGGGCATCGGGGTATTGGCCGGCTTTTTCGGGTTCTGGCGGGCGTGGTCGGAAGGCGACAAGGCGGAGAAGAGGAATCACATTCTCAACGAGGATCAGGAGTGGGCGGAAACCGTGTTCTCCGCCGTGATCTTGGCCGCGGTGCTCATGTATTTCGTGGTGCAGGCCTTCAAGATCCCCTCGGGATCCATGGAGAGCACGCTTCGCGTCGGGGATCATCTGTTCGTAAACAAATTCATCTACGGAGTCCGCATCCCGCTGACGGAGAAAAGAGTCCTTAAATGGAAGAAGGTCGAGAGAGGGGACATCGTGGTCTTCCGCTTCCCGACGGAGGATGCCTCGGAATCTCATTGCGGCGGGCCGCAGTACGGGAAGGATTTCATCAAGAGAGTCATCGGCCTGCCCGGGGACCGCGTGGAGATCCGTTCCGGCCAGGTGTCCATCAATGGGCAGCCTGCGGGACAGGAGACCTATGCGCAGTATCTCGACCCGATGCGCCTGCCCAAGATAGACATCCCGATCAAGGGCGAAGAGTATCAAGGGCTCTGGTCTTCGCGCCGGCTCGACAGCCGGCTCGGGGATACCGTGCGCGATAATTTCGGCCCCGTGAGCGTCCCTGAAGGAGAGTACTTCATGATGGGAGACAATCGCGACCGTTCATGCGACGGCCGCTACTGGGGGCCTGTCCAGCAGAAATATCTCAAAGGGAAGGCGTGGCTTATTTATTGGCCGCCGTCCCGGATGGGCAAGGTCTCTTGATGCGCTCCAGGATCGCCGCCTGCGTTCTCTGCACCGCGGCGTCCTTGTTCGTTTGCGTCCAGGCCGCGCAGATCAAGAAAGAAGAAAACAAGCCTGCCCCGCGCGTGCTCGTCGCGGCGTTCTCCGGGGTGATCAGCCCGGTGTCCGCGGAATATCTGCGCGCGGCCGTGCAGGAGGCGCAGTCCCGCGGGTCCGATGCGCTCGTCATAGAATTGGATACCCCCGGCGGGCTCGATGTCTCCATGCGGGAGACGGTCAAGGATATCCTGGGCTCCCGCGTCCCGGTCATCGTCTATGTCCATCCTTCAGGCGCGCGAGCGGCCTCCGCCGGAGTGTTCATCACCATGGCCGCGCATGTGGCGGCCATGACGCCGGGCACGAATATCGGAGCCGCGCATCCCGTGATGCTCGGCCAGATCCCGGGAGGTCAAAAAGACGGCAAAGATTCCGTCTTGGAGACCAAGGCGGTCTCGGACGCGGCCGCATATCTGCGTTCTATCGCGCACAAAAGGGGCCGCAACGAGGATTGGGCCGAGGCAGCGGTGTCCAAGAGCACCTCCATCCCGTCTTCAGAGGCCGTTGCCTTGCGCGTCGCGGATTTAGAGGCGCCTTCCTTGGATGAGCTTTTGAAGGTCCTCGACGGCCGCAGACTCGCGGATTTCAAGGAGCCTTTGCGCACGGCGGGCGCCGTGGTGGAGCGCTACGGCATGAGCCGGCGCCAGCGTTGGCTGGCGGCTTTAAGCGATCCGAATGTGGCCATGATCCTTATGAGTCTTGGCGCGGGCGGCCTTTTCATCGAGCTCTACAATCCCGGGCTGATCCTTCCCGGGATCGTCGGGCTTATTTCCCTGCTCCTGGCTTTCTATTCCTTCCAGACGCTCTCCGCGAGCTATGCGGGGGTCCTGCTCATCCTGAGCGGCATTGTGTTCTTCCTGCTTGAGATCAAGGTGACAAGCTACGGCATTCTCGCATTGGGAGGGGCCGCCTCCATCCTATTGGGAGCGCTCATGCTCTTCGAAAATCAAAGCATGGGCGGGCTGGCCGTGGCATGGTCCACGCTGGCAGGGTGTCTGATCGGCATGGCATCGGTCGTCGCGGTCTTGTCCTGGGTCGTTTGGAAGGCTTATCGAAGGCCCGTGAGCACGGGCGTCGAGGCGTTGATCGGCGCCGAAGGGATTGCGCGAGGGCCGCTGCGGCCCGAGGGCAAGGTCCTCGTCCACGGAGAGATTTGGGACGCGCATGTCCAAGGAGAATCCTTGGAGGACGGCGCCCCGGTGATCGTGCTTTCCATGCAGGGATTCAAGCTCTTCGTCCGTCCACGCTGATCGATCTCATCCCGCACTAGGCTATAATGGACGCATGAAGAGAATATTTTCATTGTCCCTTGCGTGCCTGCTTTGCGTCTCGCTATCGAGTTCCGGCTGGGCTCAGACCGTTGCGCAGGTCGTGACCGCGCAGCCATTACCCGCGGTCGTTCCTGCTCCTGCGGTCGTTATTGAGAATGGGGGGGCGTTCGACGGATTCTCGGATCCCGCGGCGCAGGGACTGCCTGCGCTTCCAATGCCGCTGCCCGCGGCGTCTATTCAAGGGAAAGACGCGCTGACTGCCGCGGAAGCGGCGCCTGTTAAAAAAGCGGCGCGGAATCTGAAAGAGTTCTCGGCTGCGAAGAAAGAGAGGGAGGCCGGGATTCCGCTGAAAGGGAATGCCGGGAAGGCGCTTTCAAGCATGGCCGC
The DNA here is from genome assembly GCA_041661185.1 of Elusimicrobiota bacterium. GTDB lineage: Bacteria > Elusimicrobiota > Elusimicrobia > UBA1565 > UBA1565 > JBAZUV01. The sequence goes on along the minus strand of JBAZUV010000005.1, from coordinate 67,015 downwards.
CGCGCAGGAGGGGGCATCTTCCAAGAACACGGATATCGAAGCGCGGCTGGACGCGGCCTTCACCGGCGCGCGTTCCAACGGCGGCGCCGACCCGACCCCTGTCCAAGCAGCGGATCCCGCGGGATTCCTTGATTATGCGCAGAAGCTCTTCCACCCCGGGCTCGAAGAAGGCGGAGCCGCGGTCGTTTATCGCAAGCCCGGCATCCGGCCGGAAGGCGCGGCGACGGGAGAGGATGTCGCCAATGAGCTGAAGATATGTCCTTTGACCAATCTGGAGCGCGAGCAGGCGGTCATCAGGCTCTTTGAACGCGCAGGCGCGGATCCGCGGGATATCCGGACCCAGGACGCCGGTCTTGGACGCCGCAACATCTATGTCGTGAAGAAAGGGAAAACCGACCGCGTGGTCGTGGTGGGCGGGCACCACGACAAGGTCGAGGGCGATGAGGGGATGGGCGTCATCGACAACTGGACCGGCGCCACCATGACGGTGAACCTTTATCAAGCGCTCAAGGACGTCGAGACGGATGCGACCTATGTCTTCATCAGCTTCGCCAGGGAAGAAGAGGGATTGATCGGCTCCAAGAAATGGGTGAAATCCTTGTCCAAGGAGGCCCGAGGGAAGATCACGGCCATGGTGAACCTCGACACTCTGGGGGTGGACGGAACCTACTCTTGGAAGAATAATTCCACGAAGACCCTGCTCAAGATGCTCCTGGATGTGGCGCGCAAAGAAAACCGTTCCGTGGAAGAGGTCAATTTCTGGGGAGGAGACGCGGATTCTTCGTCGTTCCGCGACGCCGACATCCCGGCCATGACGCTATTCGGGGCATCGCTGGATATCATCTTCGACGTCATCCATGGAGCAGGGGACAGCCTTCGGGTCGTTTCCATCCCCCACTACATGAACGCCTACCTGCTGAGCTTGGCGCTGCTCAAGAGGCTCGACAGCGTGCCTGCTCAGGAGCTTCGCACTCTGCCTCATCTGGCGGCGCGCTTCGCGCGCTGGGCGGCTTCTTTGGGAAGCTGATCGCTTCCGCGCGGCAAGAGGGGCTCAGCGGGCCGGGAGCTCCAGGCGGGCGGCCACGCCCTTGCCGGGACGGTCTGCCACCGTGATCTTTCCCCCATGGCGTTCCACGGCCTTGCGGACGAATGAGAGTCCCAGGCCTATGCCGCGCGGCTTGGTGGTGCAGAAAGGGATGAAGAGCCGCGCGTCCGACGGCAGCCCGGGGCCGGAGTCCATCACTTCGATGCGGGCCCAGCCTTTTTCAAAACGAGCGCGGATGCGGACTTCTCCCTCGGCGCCGGACTCATCGGCGTTCCGGATAAGATGTCCCAGGCATTGGATGATCAATTCCTCATCCACGCAGACCGTATGATCGGAAGGAGCCGGTTCCAGTAGGGGCTTGAGCCGGCGCGGAGGGAAGCCTGAGAGAGCCTTGTCGATGATCCCATTGAGCGAGCAAGGGGACTTCGCGGGCTCGCGCATGCGCGTGAAAGCCAGGATCTCCCCCAAGGTGGCATTGGCGCGCTTGACCTCGTCTTCGATGATCCCCAGATGCTTCTCGACTTTCGGGTCCGTCTTGCCCAAAGAGGACAGCTTCGAGCGGATGAAGTAGGCGGAATTCCCGATGATGGCCAGAGGGTTGCGGAGTTCATGGCTGATGACGGGCGCCATCCTCTGGAAGGCTTGCTCCTCTATCTTGGCTTCATCTTCGCCGGGCATGGTCTGCTCCTGTCTAATCCGCTAGAATGGTCGTCATAGGTTAGGAAGAGCATGCCCAAGAGTCAAGTCCGCGCCGTATTTTTCGATATCGGGAACGTCCTCCTGCACTTCGATGCCAAGGAGATCCTGCGGCGTTTTGCCTTTGCCGTCGGCCGTCCGCCCAAGGGGCTCAACGAACTTTTGTGGGCCGGCCGGCTGGTGGACCGGCTGGAGAGAGGGAAGCTGTCTTCCCGGCATCTTTATAAAGCTTTCCAAGACCTCGGATATTCCGGGACCTATCCGGAATTCCGCGGGCTATGGTGCGGCATCTTCACTCTCGACCGGCCCACGGAAAAGCTCCTGGAACGGACGGCCCGCAAGGTCCCGGTATATCTGCTCTCCAACACGAACGAACTGCATTATGAACACATCAAAAAAAGCTATTCCTTTCCTGGAAGGACGCGAGGGGCGCTGCTTTCCCATCGCTTAGGGGTGCGCAAGCCCGAGGCCGCCATCTATGAAGCGGCTCTGAGGCGCGCCCGCGTGCTCCCCCAAGAAGCGCTCTTCATCGACGACCTTCCCAAGAACGTGGCCGGAGCCAGGCGCTCCGGCCTGCAGGCCGTCCTTTATCGCGGCGCAAAGAACCTTGCCAGGTCCCTGCGCGCCCGCGGCGTCTTATAACCTTCGACTTAGGCTTTCTGGAGAGACAAGAGAGGCTGGAAATCCGAACCAGAAGCCTTGGTTCGGATCGTGCCGACGCGCGCTAAGACGTCCGTGCGCAGCTGCTCGAAGATATCCAGCATATGGCGGCCGGGGCAAAGAGTCTCTTTGAAGTGCTGGTGGACGTTCAGGCGGCTTTTAGGGTCGATGTCGTAGCGCGCGGATAGGAATGCGCAAAGCCTTTCCAGGCTTTCCAGCTGCTCTTGCGATGGATGCTGCGTTTGGAAATTCCCCATCAGGGCGATCCCGATGTTCCCGTCATTCTGATTCTTCGTGTGAGTGCCGACGGTCTCGATTGCGCGGCCCTCGAAGATGCGGCCGGCGCCGTCGATCACGAAATGGTAGCCGATGTCCGACCAGCCGCGTCGGCGCTGGTGGAAAGCCTGGATGCTGCGCAAGACCTTGATGCTCTCATCCCGGTCCGTGGGCTGCCCGCCCGTGGTGTGATGGAGGGTGATGCGATAGGGCGTGGAATCTTTCTTGGAACTTTTAGCGGTGCGGGCGCTCCAATCCAAGCGGCTGAGCACGGGATAGGCGAAGGAGTAGACGGATTGCTGGAAGCGTTCGAAGGTCGAGAGGACGGCGTTGAGCCGGCTGCCTCCCCGTTCGTTCTTCATGAATGCCGCAAGTTCCGGGGAGGGGACCTGTGCGGCATCGATGTTTCCGGCGGCGGTTTTCCCTGCTTGAGATGCAAGCCAATTCCCGGCAAGCCTGCGGGAGGAGGAGAATCCCGCTCGGACCTGGGGCTTGTCCGCAAAGAGCCCTCCCAAGGCGCGGCGATCCCCATCAAAACTCATGCGGCCCCAGCGCGCCGAGGACTCGTCGTCCGGTATCTGCCCATCGCCCGGCTGCTGGATGGAGAAAAGAGGATCGGTGAATAACGAAGCATTGTCCGCATCCGAAGAGGGGCGGAACTCTTCAGCTTCCTTGTCTTGGCTTCCAGAGGAGGAGCCTTCCCCGTCATCTCGGCAGCCCGCGAGGCCCAGCGCAAGGAGACAGAGCATGATCAGCCGGAAAAATTCAGACTTGGACAGATTTGAGGCCGCCTGAATTTTTCCGGAGGGGGTTTCAACACGGCGACAGCCGCATAGGTGGATATTTTTCATAAGCAGCCACATTATGAATTTTCGATATCGCGTGGTCCTAGGGCCTGATGGCCTAAAAGCTATTAAAAAAAGGACCTATATGTGTCAGACGTAAGAGCTTTCCTATAAGAAAGAAATAGGCAATAGATGTGTTGTTTCGCAGAAAAACGTAACGTGGAGGTTTCTTTTATTTGTGATTAAAATATTAACACTGACACAGGCCTGAAAAATTCAAACATGGACAGGTGTGGTGCCAACTGAATTTTTCCGGCGAATCTATTTGAACAGGAAGGTTAGGCTGAGCTGTTGAAGGCCATTGAACCCCTTGGCATTGCCAAAGGCATAATCCAAGAGAAAGGATCCCTCACGAATGCCGATGCCGAGGCTCAGAGTTTCAACGTCTTTTTCAAAGACCCAGCCAAGACGGAAGGCCGCACGATCCAAAAAAGCAGGTTCCAGCCCCACTTCCATGCCGACTCGAGGAGAACGGCGCTCTCTCAGCGTCTCAGCCGCGTCCGCGGCCAAGGTGACGTCGAAGCGCCGCATATCCGCATCCGGGTCGATCTCGAATATCGGGATATCCGCGAAGGTCCATGCCGCTCCATAGCGGAGGGTCTTTGGAGGGGGGTCGCCCACTTCCTCGAACCGTATATCCGGGCCATAATACTGATAGGCCGCGGCAAAGGAGAGCCCTTTCACGGGAGCTTTCCAGCGCAAGCCGACATCGCTCTGATGAGAGACGGCATGGGCGGTCTCCGCCAGACTCATGCGGATATGGCGGTAGGTTGCGCCGGCTTCCAGTCCGCTGAAGAGTTCACGGGCATAACTCAAAGTGAAGGCATAATCCTCTTCCGCGGTCACGCGTCCGCGCGTCCCGTCGGAGAGATTAAGATCGATCTTGCCTGCATTGAAATAGAGCGCGCCCAGCGCGAAAGTCCCCAAGGCCGTGGGCTGTCCGTATCCGAGGAAGCCGTAGGAGGTCCCTCCGATGGAGTTCAAATAGGTCGAGGTCACGGCTTTTTTAGGGAGCGCAGCCAGGCCTGCCGGATTATAGTGGATGGAGTCCAAGGTCCCGGCCAGGGCGCAGAATGCTCCTCCCATGGCTGCGGAGCGCGCGCCCAAAGGGCGCTTAAGGAATACCGCGCCGGTCGTGCCCGGTTCCGCATGGGCCTGCAGGGCCAGAAGCGCGGGCAAGAGGAGCGAAAAGAACGCTCTCACTTGATCACCACGATCCGCTCGGTCCTATCGAGCTTCGGGCCCGTGACGCGCAGGAGATAGACGCCGCTGGCCGCCAGATTGCCGATGCCCGTGCGTCCCGCCCAATAGTAATCGGAAGTCCCGACGGATATCGGACCTTTGTAAAGCTGATTCACAAGTCCGCCGTCGATGGTGTAAAGGCGCAGATCCAGTTCGCCTGCCTGGTATACGGTCACGGAGATCTTGGCCCGGCCGCCTTTAAGCGGGCGGAAAAGGTTGTCGAGGATGGTGATCTCTCCGGCAGGCACATCGAGGAAGAGCGCTCGCGGAAGAGTCCCGCTGTTGGAGTCGGGGTTGGTGACCACGGCGCTCCAGTAGCCGTTGGGCTGGCCGTATGGATATATTGAGCCCGTGATCGTCAGGTCGTCGGGATAGGATAGGCCGGAGGCGGTCATGGTCGTTGCGCCTGCATAGAACGTGACGGCGGCGGCGGGCGAGAATATCTCGCCGGTGAGCGTGAAGGTCGCGGTGGAGCTTGTGATGTAGGCCAGCCGAGGCGTCATGGCCGTGACCACGGGAGAGAGGGTCAGGGCGCCGGCCACGAAGGGGATCGTGGAGCCGTGCTGGAAATAAGATGCGAACATCCTCCAGCGGAAGCTTTCCGTCGAGCGGACGACCACGGGATTAAAGATCGTTGCGGTATCCGCGGCCGTGGAAAGGCGAAGCCCCTCCTCCAGGATGAAAGACGAGCCGTTGCTGGAGATCGCGGACTTCACCATAGGCGCGGTGGTCAAGGACTCCAGCGGCTGGGTGAAATACAGGCGCGCGCGGCCGTCGGTGAGGGTGGTCACCGAGACCTGGTAGGCACGGGTATCCAAGACCACGCCTTCCTCATAAAAAGAGACGCCGTTGCCCGTGGCGCTATAGATGCGGTAATTCGAGGGGTTGTTGCCGTTGGCTGTTTCCGCGATATAGAAGAGGCGTACGCGGTCGTCGCTCATGCGATAGGCGGCCGGGGAGCCTATATAGGAAGAAAGACCGCGGCGCAGCCGCACGCCGCTTTCCTTTCCCCAGGCTACGCCGTCGGTGGAGGTCGCGCTCAGGATGCTGTACCAGCCCGCGGTGCTCACCCCGACGTAATACATGCGCAGTCCGTCGGCGGGATTCGTGGAATAAAGGATGCCGCAGGCGGTGATGGAGGAGGCATCCAACGACGTAAGCGCGCCCGTGGATATCCTCGTCCCGCCGTCGAGACCCCACTGATCCTGCAGAACGGAGCTTGCGGACCAAACATTGAAGGAGTCCGTGCTGAAATACATCCGCCAGCCTGGGCCGCCGGGGATCACCGCGTAGATCGCCGCGGAACTCATGTGGACGGGCGCTTCAGGCGTGAATGCCGGCTGGCTTTGGCCGGGCGAGGCGCAGAGGCATAGGCAAAGAGCGCAGAGCAGCGCGGTTGCCGGGAGCGGGAGAGCCTTCTTGAGAAAAGAGATAAAAGAATATCGCGCCATAAAAAGGAAGGCGGGCGCGCAAGCGTCGCGCGGTCGGCGGGGTGCCCGATCCCAAGTGTAGCGGCCCATGCCCCGTCCTGTCAATAGAAAATTCACTTATTGGACTTCCTGTTGATATACAATGTCGCAGATGAATACTCTTAAGAGGCAGGATGAGGCGGCGGTCCCGGGCCGTTGGATGCGCTCGGAGATATTCGAGCAGGCCGAGGTCGTGGCGCGGGTCATCGATCTGGAGCGGCGGACCGCCCAGGCCTTGGCCGCTCAACTGCGAAGAAGGAAGGTGCGCTTCGCAGTCCTGGCCGCGCGAGGGACCTCGGACCATGCCGCGACTCTCGGGAAATACGTCCTGGGGTGTTCTCTGGGAGTGCCGGCGGCCTTGGCTGCGCCCTCCATCACCACGCTCTATCATCGGCCGCTCGATCTCAAGGGCGTGCTGGTCGTCGGGATCAGTCAGTCCGGACGTTCGACGGATATCCTGGAATATCTGCGCGCGGCAAGCCGCGCGGGCGCCATCACCGCGGCCGTGACCAATGACCGGTCTTCTCCGATCGCGCGCGCGGCGGAGCATGGGTTCTTCCTGCATGCAGGCCTGGAAAGGAGCGTGGCCGCGACCAAGACCTTCACGGCCCAGGCCGCCTGCCTTTATCTTCTGGCCGCGGCCTGGCTCGGCGGACGAGAGGGCGCCAGGATGGAGCGAGGGCTGGATGCCGTCCCGCGCCTGATCGAGGCCGCGCTCGGGCGGGAGGAAGAAGTCCGCTCTTGGATGAAGGAGCGCCGCGGCCTGGAGCGCTGCGTGGTCATCGGCCGGGGATTCTCGTATCCCGTGGCGCTGGAGACCGCGCTCAAGCTCAAGGAAGCCGCCGGGGTCTTCGCCGAGGGAGCCTCCGCCGCGGACTTCCTGCACGGGCCCATCGCCATGGCGCGCCGGCAGGCTTGCGACCGGCTCAGGGCTTTCTTGATGTGGAGCAAAGGGGCGGGTCTTTCATCCTTGCGGCGGGTGGAGAAGCGTCTGGCCGCGGCCGGCGCCGCTCCTTTGCGTCTGGATGTCCCGGACGCGGAAGAGCTGTTCTCCCCTTTCCCATTGGCCGTCCTGGGGCAATGCGCAGCGCTGCATCTGGCCCTGCTCAAGGGACGCGACCCCGACAAGCCCGAGGGCCTGAGCAAAGTCACTCGTACACGGTAAGTCTCGTCACCCCGGCGAAAGCCGGGGTCCCGGCTTTCGCCGGGATGACGGGCTTTCGTTAGTGGATGACGGCGGCCGGGATAGGCGCGAAGGATATTCCTTCACTTTGCAGGCGTTCGAGCAGGGCCAGGTCCACGAGATGCTGCGTCTGCATGAAAACCGCGTAATCCGGGTCTTCCACATAATAGACGGCTTCGAAGGAGAGCCCCGTATCGGCTAGTCCTGAGAGATGAGCCCTGTCGAAGGTGGTCTTGGGCGCCGCGCTCACGGCCTTGCGTATCATCTCCGGCACCGCGGCGGCTTTCGCGTGCGCGGTGGAGTGGGACAGCCGAAAATTCAAGACCACGCGGCGGCGCGTCATATCCCGAAAGTTGGAGACGCAGGAGGATGTCAGATCCTTGTTGGGGACCACGACGATCTCGCCGCTCAAGCTGCGCAGGCGCGTGGCCTTGATGCCCACGGATTCCACGGTGCCCAAAAGGCCGTTGCTGGAGATGACGTCCCCAAGCCGGAAGGGCTTGTCCATGAAGATGACGAAGGAAGAGAAGAGGTCGCCGAGGATGTGCTGCGCCGCCAAAGCCACGGCCACGCCGCCGATGCCGAGCCCCGCCACCACCGTGGAGATGTTGATCCCGAGATTGTCCAGGAAGAAGATCGCGGCGCCGATCCAGATGAAGACGGATATGAGGAGGCGCAGGCTCTGCATGGCGGAGTGCTTTCCCATGTCTTGGGCGTCGACGCCCACGGCCTTTCTCAGGCCGTAAACCGCGCAAGCCTGGAGAAGGGTCGCCGCGCGATAAGAAAGGATCAATACGAAGATGAAATGGAAGGCCTTGTCGAATCCTCCTCCCATATCCAATCCGCGCGCGGCGATGTAGAAAGCGATAAGGTGGTATTCCGGCGCGCGGATCCGGCCGAGCAGCCCGACGAGGAAGTCATCGAGGTCCGTCTCGGTCTTCAAGGCGAGCGCCTGCAGCCGCTGAAGGATTATGTACCGCGCGAGATAGAGGACCCCGAGCATGCCGACGAACGTCAGGGCCGCGGCGAGATAAGAGGAGAGAGGATTCCCGATGATCACGTTGTCCATGAACGAAGAGGTATGGAAATTCATCATGCAGCAAGTATAGGAAATCTTCCGACTTCCTTGCCTCGCGCAAAAAAAGCAGGGCAAGGCAGTCCTCCGCTTATGCGCGGATCAACGAGAGACGGCGAATTCCTCGGCATATCGCAGGAGGCGCTTGTTCATTTCCTGCTGCCACCGGGACATCTCCATGACCCAGTACACGGTGTAGTCCCGCACAAGAGCGGCCTCTTGGAGTGATGAAAATAAATTAAGCTGATTCATATCCCTGGACTCCGCCCTATCCACCAGCGTCTCAAAATCAAAACCGAGCGTATGCGCATGGAAAGACATGATGAACTTCATGAGCGCCCGTTTGAGCCAGGCCCAAAAGCCTTGTCCGGATAAAGACTGATCGATTAAATTCTCCATGCGGCTGATGACGGCCAGCTTTGACGCCAGTATGGCGCGCAGCGGCAAAAGACCGCTGTAGCTCATGCGGACATGTCTCTTGAATTCGCCGAGTCCAGCGGCCATGCTTTGTTCCCACCCCGTTGAAACGAAAGACTTTCCTGTCGTCGGGGAAGAATCCTTTCCTGTCCTCTCCTTGTCGAAGAATGCCTGCACGGCCATGGCCTCGATCTCATCCTCCTGGCTGTAAACATTCAGGAGCGCGCGATGCTTGAGCCAAAGGTTTTGATTATTGTGCGTGCCTTCATGCGCGAATGCGACTGCCAGCGAACGCGCCAGAGCTTGTTGGACCGCCGGAACCTCCTGCAGGTCCCGGATCTGTTTTCCGTGGACGCGCAGTCCCGCCTCGATCACGCCCTTGCTAAAACGGATTTCCTTGTCCCCGGCGTTGTAATCGGCAAAGGCTCCTCGGAGATCGCCGATGCTCACGTCTACGAAAGGAGACCATACGCTCCTGCCCAGCCGCGTTCCCAAAAGTTCACGGGATAGATATTTAAGAACTCCGCGCGGCAGGTCCGTTTCAAAGAATGGGAATTCCTCCTCGGGCCTGGATGGACGCTCGTGATTGATCTTATCCTTGAGTCGTTGAGTGAAAGCAAGCTCAGGATGTTCGGTCAGGAATTTTCCAAGGAAATCCAGCTGCAAGGACGCATTCTTCAAGAAGATGCGGTCCAAGCCGTTCAAGGCCTCTCGCGCAACGGCATTCTCTTCTTTTTTCAGGAGCTTGCCGAGTTCCAGTCTCGCGCGGAACACCGCCTCGGCATTGTCCAAATGGTCGAAGAAGCTGAAGCGGTCATCCGGCGATAGTCCCGTCGAGATCGAGCGCATCTTCCGGCGGAACGTCGGCCAATCGCGCATTTCCAGAGGGACCGCGGCCCATGCCGAGAGCTCCTGCTGCGCCCAAAATCGCAGATCCCGGTCCGACAGCGGCTTATCTCCCCAAGAATCCGCGGCCTGATGACGCTCTTTGCCCAGCCAATCCTTCTGCGAGGAATCCAGGGTGTCCCACGAAAAGATCGCCTTGCGCACGCGTTCCTCTCTCCGCGGAAGATATTTTCGAACCCAAGAGAGCAGAGCTTCCTCCTTGTCCAAGCCGAGACCATCGAGGGAGGCATGCTTTTGCAGGCGCAGGAGGAGGCCTTCGTGCAATCGTCCGGGGCGATTGACGCCTTCGATAAGCCCGGCAAGATCGCTGAGCGCATACGCCTTCGAGAGGGTCCCGGCCGCGGCCCCCGGCCGGGAAGACAGGAGCCGCATCATTCGGGGATCCCGCACGCAGCGCTCGGCCGCGGCCGGATCCAGATCCTTCATTGCATCGTCATAGGCGCGCGCCGCCGCGCGGGCATCGTCTTCATCGGAGCCTGGAGCCCAGCGCTTGAGCGCCTGCGCCATGACCCCCAGCATGCGCGAAAATTTGCCGTGTTTGTCCGTGCGAAGCGTTCGTTCCTGTATTGCCGTGCCGGCATCCGTTGCCGTGCCTGCGTCGTTCGTTGCCGGGATGTCGGCAGGAATGGTTTCAACAAGCCCACCCTCAACGATCTCAGCCTCTTTTTGAGCCTCCATCTGGACTGAGGCGGCGGCTGTTTCCACGCTCTTGTCCGGCAAAGCCGAAACTTCTACGGAGATGGACGCATTTAGACCCTTATTCGTCGCGGGCAAGACAGAGGCAGGCAATACCATGGACCGATCAGCAGCCGTAAATCCCATCGGATTTCCGTCGGGGATCAGGTGTCGGACAGCGCCGACGTCGGCAGCAGAGACGGCCGCGAAACTTGTATTGATCTGCGCGCCGGATAGCGGGATTTCGACATGCACCTGTGTTTGCGCGCACAGCAAGGTCGGGCAGAACAGGGCCGCGCCCAGCAGAGAGGACAAAGACATGTAGGAGAGCTTTTGTATAGAACGAATCGAAGCGCAGTCTGGGATCTTCGATTTAAGTAGGGATGCCGTTTCCGGATGAGTTTTAATCATGAAGATAGCGGGCTTATTGAGTATGGAAGGGAAGTCTTTCCGACGCCTGAGGCGAAAGGGCAGTTGAAAGGGAGTACGAGGCCTATGCATATATGGGCCTTTCGGTCCCAACAGATCACGACAAAAGGCCATTGGAAGGAGAGAGCGGTTCGACTTTTGCCGCAGGCCGCTATTTACGAAGAAGGGTGTCCGGCAGGCCGGGCAGGCGCTTGCCGGCGCGCCAAAAAACCCACGCCGCGAACAGGATGAAGGCGCCGTAGATGGCCAGAAGGGGCGGCAGGACTTGGGTGAGACCGGCGGCCAGCATGGACATGATCCCGAAGCCCGCGGAGACCGCGGCGTTCGTGAAAGAGCCCTGGATGCCCACGACTTTCCCGATGGAGTCTTGGCGAGCGTTCTTTTGGAAGTAGCTGTTCAAAGACACGAAGCCCGGGCCGTAGAACATGCCGATGAGCAGCATGCTGAGCATGACCGCCGAGGGGACCGGCAGAAGCGGGATGATCTTCGCGGACCAGACGGCATAGGGCAGCCAGACCGCGCAAAAGCCCAAGCCGAAGAATTTGACCCAGCCGCGGTCGCTGAGCACCGAGGATAAGCGCATAAGTCCCGCGGCGACGAACGCGGCCAGGGCGGCCGCGGCCAAACTTCCCGGCAGCAGGCCCGTATAGACCCATGCCGCGGTCATGGCCAGGACCACGGCCTGAACGATGCGTTCTCCGCGGAGTTCCCGGCCCAAGAAGGGGATGCGCAGGGACGGCAGGCGCGCCTGGGCCGCGTTCGAGATGAGATTGCCCAGGAAGAATGCGCCCAGAAAGTGTCCAAGCAGGAGCCCTTTGGCCGCGGAGCCCACCAAGGTCTCTGCGATGAGCGGGAGAAGGAAGGCTTGCAGAGGATAGAGCATGAACGCGGACAATGCCAGGTAGAGGACCGCAGAGCGCAGGCGCAAGCGCATGGGCCGCGCGGCTTCATCCAACCGTTTGGCATCCTCAAGCCGGCCTTCTTCCCGTGCTTTACGCAGAGCCTCTTCCTGCCGCGCTTCCTCCGGAGAGATTTCCCGGCCTTCTCCGCGCCAGAGAGATTTGAAATCGTTCGTGCGGCAGATCCAGTAGACCAGGGCGGCCGTTATCAGGACCGTGGAACGCAGAAAGGCCGCCGCGGGTCCCGGCAAAGAGACAAAAGTTTGCAAGAGGGCGATGAGAGGGGAAGAGAAGGAATAAAGGAGCGCGGCTACTGCGAGCAGCGACGCAGGCAGTGCGTTGGCGCGCAGGAAAGACTTTGCCGTCTCCATGCCCCCAAGCAAGGGTTTTGGGGCCGAGGACGTTGTTTTTGATGAGCTGTTTTTTGGCATCGTGAACCAGATGACGGGCAGCGCAATCAGAAGATTGCCGGCTGCCGACAGCAGGAAGGCCAGCAGCGGATTCCACTTGTCCACGATAGTCCCAACACCCAGGATGCCGCCCAGAAGGACCTGCAGCCCCAAATAGTCGATCCATAACAAGCCGTTTATGGGGCCGAGCAAGCGGGGGAGGTCCTTTGGCCCGATCAATCGCTTTATATACGCGCCTTCCGTGATCATGGTAGAGGAAAGCGCCCAGGCATTGGCAAAGGAGGCGGCCAGCAAGGTCCAGAAATTGAGCACCCCGAAATGAGCCATGACCGGCAAGAGCAGGCTGAGGCCTCCCCGGACCAGGGTGTTGATGGTCATAGAGGCGCGGGGAGAAAGCCTGTCAACGAGCGCGCCGTTGAGGGGGCCCGCGGCGATGGCTGCCAGCGGCCCCAGGGCCATGAGCGCTCCATAGCCGGCCCAGCCCACGGCCGGGACCACGATATAGGGATACGCGATGGAGGAGATGACATAGACGATGATTGAGACGCTTCGCTGCACGAAGAGTCCGGTGAGCGCTCGCGTGTCCACTGCCGATCTTTCCGCGGAAGAGGTGTCCGGGGCAGGGATCGCCGCCGTATCGGTTACGGCCGCTTTCGTTTGAGACCCAGCTGATTTCGTTGCCCCGGCGGAAGCCGGGGGCCGGCGGCGGACTTGTTCCTGGGTTCCGTCTTCCGCTGGAATGACGACGGAGGCGGCGATTTTTGTCGCGATGACGGGATCCGCGCCGGAAGAGCGACGGGTCCCGTTGAAGAACGAGGCCAGTGTCGAGAACAAAGAAGCCGAGCGCGTTTCCTGCCGGAGATTATCGGCGACGACCAGGAGACGCTGTCCCTCATCCTGACGAGAAGATTCCGCCTTGCCGAGACTGATGTTTTTTTGCGCGAAAGTATCGGCGACAGGGAGAAGAAGGGAGCTTTTCTCTTCGGAAAGGACCGCGGGCTCCGGGTGAGCCGTATCGATCGTCCCGGAAGGAAGAGTCTTGTCGATTGGGAGCGAAAGTCGAGACTGGATGTTGGGCGCCGGGAGAAGAAGCATGGGAGAAAGCTGTCTTCGCGAGTCCTGAAGCGGAATCTGCTGGAATGGGATAATGACCGGAGAAACCGGGGATTGCGCCGCGGCTGTCTGCTGCGTGAAGGCTGCCCAGGCTTGGGGGCCGGGGGATAGCGCGAGGATGCAAAAAGACAGGATGACGGCAGGAAGACGCCGCATGGCTGATAACAGTATACCTGCGCTGAAGATATTCGAATCGGGACTTTTGGGCCGTTTTCCAGCGACAGAGGGCCTAGATGGGCCTAGGCCCTTGCGCGTCGGGTCCGCTGGAAAAGCGGGGGATGTCGAAGGGGACCGCCTCGACCTCACCCAGTTTTTCTGGCGGGTCCTGGAGCAGAGTGGAAACACCCTCCCTTCCCCCGGCGTCCCTGGGAACAAGTTCCCCCCAAGCTACGGGGCCCCCTTCACGGGAGCGGGAGAGTGTTTCCCCTCTGCTCCACCCGCCGTTTCTTAGGGTGATGTCGAGTGTTAACGCGTGAAGCAGACTCAAGGAAAGCCGTTGTTGAAACTTCCGTATCCCCGGGTGATGGAAACGACTGGACTGAGGCTTTCCTCAACGAACAGCCCCTATCTCCGGACTCGACCTCACCCTGAAGAACGCAAGGAGCGCAGGGGAGACTCTCTCCCGCTCCCGTAGAGGGGGGCCCCGCCATCGCCCGAGTTGCTCACGCCGCGGGTTTGGGGGGAACTGGTTCCCAGGGGCGCGGGGGAAGGGAGAGAGTCTCCCCTGCGCGACTGTTCTAAAAAGTGGGTGAGGTCGAGGGGACTGCGTCTTGAAAAGGTAACATCCATGTGCGATAATTGAATCTGTGACGGAACGCCCGATCCTCGTCGGAGCGGGACGGTCCGACGTTTTAAGCCGCAAAAGAGGTCTCCATGTCCAATCGATTCACCGAACGGGCCCAGCGAGTCATCCTGATCGCGCAGGAAGAAGCCAAGCGCCTCAACCACGACTACGTGGGGACCGAGCACATCCTCCTGGGACTCATCGCCCTGGGAGAGGGCGTGGCCGCTCAGGTGCTGGCCAACCTGGGGGTGGACCTGCGGCGCGTGCGCTCCGAGATCGAGAAGATCGTCGGGACCGGAGACAACGTGATGCTCCTCGGGGAGATCCCCTTCACCCCGCGCGCCAAGAAAGTCTTGGAATACGCGGTGGAGGAAGCCCAGCACATGGGGCACTCCTATGTCGGCACGGAACATCTCCTGCTCGGGCTCATTCGGGAAGAGGAGGGAGTGGCCGCGCGCGTGCTGGAGAATCTCGGTCTTCGCTTGGATGTGGTGCGCGAGGAGGTCCTCAATCTCCTGGGCGAGGGCGGCCAGCAGCCCGGGCAGGCCGGTCCGCAGAACCCCGGCGGCGCGCAGGGCGGACAGCCGGCCCAGCAGAAGAGCAAGAGCAAGACCCCGACCTTGGATGAATTCGGCCGCGACCTTACCCAGATGGCCCGCGAGGGCCGCCTGGATCCCGTCATCGGCCGCCACGATGAGATCGAGCGCGTCATCCAGATCATCACCCGGCGCACCAAGAACAACCCGGTCCTTATCGGAGATCCCGGCGTGGGCAAGACCGCCATCGTCGAGGGTCTGGCGCAGAAGATCGTCAGCGGCGACATCCCGGAGCTCTTGGCCTCCAAGCGCGTGCTGACCCTGGACCTGGCCTCCGTGGTGGCGGGCACAAAGTATCGCGGAGAATTCGAGCAGAGGCTCAAGAACGTCATCGAGGAGATCCGCCGCGCCAAAGGGCAGATCATCCTTTTCATCGACGAACTCCACACCATGATCGGCGCGGGCGCGGCCGAGGGGGCCATCGACGCGTCGAACATGCTCAAGCCCGCCTTGGCGCGCGGCGAGATGCAGTGCGTCGGCGCCACGACCTTGGACGAGTACCGCAAGTATATCGAGCACGACGCGGCCCTGGAGCGCCGCTTCCAGTCCGTGCACGTGGACCCGCCCAGCGTGGAGGACACGGTGAAGATCCTTCTGGGCCTGCGCGACAAATACGAGACGCACCATAAAGTGAAGTATGACGATGCCGCGCTCAAGGCCGCCGCCGAGCTCGCGGACCGCTACATCACCGACCGTTATCTCCCGGACAAGGCCATCGACCTCATCGATGAGGCCGGATCGCGCGCGCGCCTGCAGACCACGCAGACCCCCGCTTCCTTTAAAGAAAAGGACGTTGAGATCGAGGACGTGGTCAAGGACAAGTCCTCGGCCATCGCGGGCCAGGAGTATGAGAAGGCCGCGCGCCTGCGCGACAAGGAAAAGGATCTGCGCAAGCAGCTCGAGGACCAGAAGAAGAAGTGGCGCGACAAGCGCGACCAGACCGTGCCCGTGGTCGGTCCCGACGACGTGGCCGTGGTGGTGAGCAAGTGGACCGGCGTCCCGGTCACGCGCCTGACCGAGACGGAGACGCAGAAGCTCGTGCATCTTGAGGATCATCTGCACAAGCGCGTCATTGCCCAGGATGTGGCCATCAAGGTCATCAGCCAGGCCATTCGGCGCTCGCGCACCGGCCTCAAGGACCCCAAGAAACCCATCGGCACCTTCCTGCTGCTGGGGCCCACCGGCGTGGGCAAGACCGAACTCGCGCGCGCCCTGGCCGAGTGCCTCTTCGGCAACGAGGACGCGCTCATCCGCATCGACATGTCCGAGTATATGGAGAAGTTCGCGGTGTCCCGGCTCATCGGCGCGCCTCCCGGCTACGTGGGCTACGAAGAGGGCGGTCAGCTCACCGAGGCCGTGCGCCGCAAGCCGTATTCCGTGGTCCTGCTCGATGAGATCGAGAAGGCGCACTCGGACATCTACAACATCCTTCTCCAGATCATGGACGACGGGGTGCTCAACGACAATCTCGGCCACAAGGTCTCCTTCAAGAACTGCGTGGTCATCCTGACCTCGAACATCGGCGCGCGGCTCATCTCCAAGGGCAAGACCTTGGGATTTGCGCCGGTCGAGGCGAGCGTCGAGCGCGACTACCGGGACATGAAGGATACGGTCATGGACGAGGTCAAGAGGGTCTTCAATCCCGAGTTCATCAACCGCATCGACGACATCCTGGTCTTCCAGTCTCTCAATGAGCAGGATATGGGAAAGATCCTGGAGCTCATGCTCGGCCGGGTGGCCAAGAAGATCGCGTCCCAGGGCTATAAGGTCGAGTTCCAGGAAGAGGCGCGCAAGTTCCTGGTCAAGATCGGCTTCGATCCGAACTACGGCGCGCGGCCTCTGCAGAGGGCCATCCAGCGCTACGTTGAAGATCCTCTGGCCGAGGAGATCCTGCTCAAGAAATTCGACGCGGATTCCACCATCTACGTCGAATTGGACGAGAAGGGCGAGAAGCTGGTTTTCAGCAAGCAGCCTGCCAAGGTAGGTTAAGGGCTCGTTCATGAGCCCTGGGAGGACCTGGCGCGGTGGCTTCGCGCTTTCCTAGGCCGTCTCGGCGCACATGGGTCCCTGTCGGGGCTGCTTTGGCCTTGGCGGTCTCTTGCGCTGCGCTCACGCGCAAGGGAGCGGCTTCTCGGGCGGCGCTTGTGCGCCCGGAGATATCCGCTGCGCAGGTTCCCGCCGCCGCAGCTCCCGTCCAAGCGCCGGGCTCCGAGGAGCGTCCGGTCGAGCCGGAAAAGAAGCCCGCCGAAGACCCCTTCCGCGGCAATTTCGACGCCATGACGGCCGATCTGGAAAAAGAAGCGCGCCGCTATCCGGGCCGCATGGCCATCTACGTCAAGGACCTCAAGCGGAACTGGGAGTGGAGCTATCACGCCGACGATCTCTTCCCTGCCGCGAGCCTCATCAAGCTGCCGGTCATGATCGGCGTCTTCGAGAAGATCAACCGCGGCGAGCTGTCGCTTTCCCAGCAGCTCCTGCTCCGGCGCCGGCTCCGCGTGGGAGGGTCCGGGACCCTGAAGTGGTGGAAGGACGGCTCCAGGCTCACGGTCAAGCAGCTTTTGGAGCATCTGATCCAGGAGTCCGACAACACGGCCATGCGCATCCTCATCGAGGAGGTCGGCATGGGGTATCTGCAGAGGCAGTTCCAGCAGATGGGACTCGTCTACACCGAGATCTATCCCGAGGGGCTGAGCCTGCAGAGCGGAAACGTCAAGTATGAGAACTTCACCACGGCCCGGGAGATGAGCATGCTCATGGAGAAGATCTACCGCAAGGAGAGCGTGGACCCGTTCTCCAGCGAGCTCATGCTCGATATCCTCAAGCGCAAGCGGGCCCGCTCACGGCTGGCCAAATCACTGCCCGTGGGCTGGGAGATCGCGCATAAGACCGGCCTTCTGCGCCGCGCCTGCCACGACACCGCCCTCATCCTTTCCCCCGACGGAGATTATGTTCTGACCGTGCTCACGGGGCAGAACTCCAGCTACTCTTTCGCGAAGGATTTCATCGCCCGGATCGGGCGGATCACCTATTCGCGCTACAAAGGCTCGGCGGATCTCTATGCCCAGGCATCCTCCCGCCGTGAATAGAGATCGGCTTCCGTACGATTTCGCCTTCCGATCGACTTTTGCCGCGGTCTGCTTGGCCGTCGGGATATCTCTTCTTTTCGCGGGAATGCTCCCGTGCGCGCGCGCCCAGGGGCTACAGCGCTATCTGGCCAGTCTTCGGATCGGGGACACCCTTGAGGATATCCGAAAGATATACCCTCCGCTGAAGAGCGGGTCTTCTTATAAAGAGCCGGGCGGCGAGATCGTGCGCATCGAGGCCGACCGCAAGGAATCCAAGCGCTTCCCGGTCAATGTCTCGCGCATGCGCTTGAGGCTGCGCAAAGGCCATCTGGTCCATCTACAGCTGATCTACGACGATGATTATTCCCGGCGGAGGTCCCTGGAGGATCTCGTGATGGATTATTCCCTGATCTACGGCGAGCCTCGCCGCCGCGGAGAGGCCTATTGGTGGGGGGACTCCTCCGTGGTCCTGCGCCTCGGCAATATCGAATTGCCGGCCGCGGGCGGCGTCGTGGAACTCCGTCTCTGCGCCGAACTCATCGATCGCGATCTCTTCGACGGCCGATACTAACGAAACGGCACCGCTGTTGGAACTTTTTCGCGGGTGGATCGTAGTCTTGGGGGGAGGCGGCATTTGATACAATCTCTTGACGCATATGCATCGACGGGAAATCCGCAGCAGCGCGTGCCGCGGCACGCGACGGGGGAGAGCATGACCACGACTATCGAGAACGGAAAGCAGAAAGCTCTGGAGCTGGCTTTGGCTCAGATCGAGAAGGCCTACGGCAAGGAAGCCGTGATGCGCCTGGGCGAACACGGGGTCAGGACGAACGTGGACGTCATCCCCACCGGCGCGCTTTCCCTGGACTTGGCCCTCGGCATCGGCGGGCTTCCGCGCGGACGCGTCGTGG
Organism: Elusimicrobiota bacterium; assembly: GCA_041661185.1. Taxonomy (GTDB): domain Bacteria; phylum Elusimicrobiota; class Elusimicrobia; order UBA1565; family UBA1565; genus JBAZUV01. Next base: position 48,319 of record JBAZUV010000005.1, on the reverse strand, counting down.
AGATTTATGGGCCCGAGTCTTCCGGCAAGACCACCCTGGCCCTGCATGTGGTGGCGCAGGCCCAGAAGGCCGGCGGCACGGCCGCTTATGTGGACGCGGAGCATGCCATGGACCCCGGCTACAGCAAGGCCTTGGGCGTGGATGTGGATAATCTACTCATCTCCCAGCCCGACTCGGGAGAACAAGCCCTGGAGATCACGGAGAAGCTCGTGCGCTCGGGCGCTCTGGACATCATCGTCGTGGACTCGGTCGCGGCCCTGGTCCCCCAGGCGGAGATCGAGGGAGAGATGGGCGATCAGCATATGGGACTGCAGGCGAGGCTCATGAGCCAAGCCCTGCGCAAGCTCACGGGCTCCTTGGCCCGCACCCGCACCTGCCTGGTCTTCATCAATCAGCTTCGGCATAAGATCGGCGTCATGTTCGGGAGTCCGGAGACCACGACCGGCGGCCTGGCGCTCAAGTTCTACTCTTCCGTCCGCCTGGACATCCGCCGCATCGAGAACCTCAAGCAGGGCGATGAGATTTACGGCGCCCGCTGCCGCGTGAAGGTAGTCAAGAACAAGGTCGCCCCTCCTTACCGGCAGGCGCTCTTCGACATGATCCACGGGCACGGGATCTCGCGGGAAGGCTGCCTGCTCGATATGGGCGTCGAAAGCGGCATCATCGAGAAGGCCGGTTCTTGGATGATCTACAACGGCGACCGGCTCGGGCAAGGGCGCGACGCGGCCAAGAACCGCCTCCAGGCCGATCTCCCGATAGCCGAGGAGATCGAGAAGGCTCTGCGCGCGAAATATCTGGTGGGCGCCGCTCCGGCCGCCGAAGCCGAAAAGGAAGCCCCTGCGGTCGAGGAACAGGCGACAGTCAAGGCCGGAAAATCCGCGCGCAAGACCGCGGTCCACAGCTGATTGCGGGGCTGCGGTGCCGGGGGGCATTTAAGTCGCATAACTTTGCGCGCAAAGTTATGCGACTTAAATGCCCCCCCGGCGCCAGAGTCCATGGATTCTGATCTTTTGGCGGAGTTCATCCGGCATGAGGCCTTGGAAAGAGGGCTTTCTCCGAACACCTGCAAGGCCTATTTCTCGGACCTGCGGGCCTATCTCCAGTGGCTGGGCCCGAAGGATCCGCTCAAAGCGGATCCGCGGCTTCTTTCCGACTATCTCTGGCATCTAAAGGAACAGGACCTCAACGCGGCCTCCATCTTCAGGAAGATGGAGGCGCTCAAAGCTTTCTACCGCTTCCAATCCGCGGAGGAACGCATCGCGCAGGATCCCACGCGCAAGTTCCGCGCGCCCAAGCTCCCCCAGCGCCTGCCCGAATTCCTTACGCCTCAGGAGATGGAATCACTTCTCTGCGTCCAAGACGCCGGGGAGTACGCTTTGTCTCGGGCGAAGGTCATGCTTGAGATCCTTTACGCCACGGGACTGCGGGCTTCCGAGCTTCTTTCCCTGCGCCCGGAATACATCAATCTCGACGAGGGCTGGCTGCGCGTGCTCGGCAAGGGGTCCAAGGAGCGAATGGTGCCCATGCATGATCGCGCGCGGGCGGCTCTCAAGCGCTTCCTGCTGCTGCGCGAGAAGCGCTTTGCCGGCAAGCGCATGGACCCTGAGATATTCCTGGGACGCGACGGCAAGTCCCTGTCGCGCGTCCAGCTTTGGAGGGATCTTCGCACGCTCGGGCGCAAGGCGCGCTTGGGCCGCGAGATGCATCCTCATCTCTTGCGGCACACCTTCGCGACTCATTTGCTCCAAGGAGGAGCGGACCCCCGCTCCGTGCAGGAGATGCTCGGCCATTCGAGCCTGTCGACGACGCAGATCTATACGCATCTCGAAGTCTCCGGGCTTAAGCAGGCGCACCGGCGCTACCATCCCCGCGGATGAAGAAGATCCTTTTCATCGGCGCGCATCTCGGTTATCCCATGGACCGAACGCCCTTGGGCGGAGGAGCCATGGTGGGGCTCGAACTTCTGCGGCATTGGGGAGCCTCGGGCCGCGCGGAGATCCACGCGCTCGGGCCCGGCTCCTTTGCCCCGGAAGGCGCGAAGTATCATCGAGTCGAGACTGTGTCAGGAGATAGAGATCCCGAACTCACCGGCTTTTCCGAGCTCGGCTATGCCCGCTTCTGCCGTTCCTTCGAGCATGCGGCCACGCGTTTCCTGCTGAAGAACAAAGAGGCGTTTTCTCCCGAAGAAACGGTCCTCGTGGTCAACGATATCTCGGAATCCCCGGACCTGCGCGTCCTTTCCCGGGAAGGCTGGCGCATCCTCACCCTATGGCATGTGGACGTCGTGGATTTCTTCAACCGCATGTATTTGGGCGGGCGATTCTCCGTTGAGCGGGCGGCGGGACTGTATAAGCGCTGCGAAGCGCTCGGCCTGAAAAGATTCCTGCCGGATATGCTGAGGCTGGTCTTCGAGAAGCAGAAAGCGGCCGTCGAAGTCTCTCATCGGCTCGTGATGCCGTCGAGCGGCATGGCCCGTACGCTCTTGCGCGCCTATCCGGATGCTCCGTCCCGGCAAGCGCCGCTCCAGGAGAGGATCAAGGTTCTTCCCTGGGGTGCATGGACCCCGGAGGTCCATGGGGGCGGCGCGGATGCTTCGTCCCTTGAACGGTTCAAGCGGCATTTCAACATCGGTCCGCGTACGCGCGTGGTCATGACGCTCAGCCGCATCTCTCCGGAGAAGGGGCTGCACCGGCTGCTGGAAGCATTTTCCCTCATGGAGAAAGGCTCCCCGCACGACCTCTGCCTGTTCCTTTGCGGCGATGCCGCGTACATGGGGGGAGGGGCGTACCTTCGCGCATTGCGCCGGCAAGCCGCAGGACTGCGCCGCACGAGGATTTTCTTCCCTGGATATCTTTCGGCGCCGCAGAAGGGGATGTTCTTCCGGGCCGCTCACCTCTTTGTGTCCGCATCCAGGCACGAGAGCTACGGCCTGACCATCACCGAAGCCATGCGCGCCGGACTGCCGGTCCTTTCCTGCGCGCACTATGGCGCCGCCCAGATCCTCAAGGAGGATTACGCGCGAGTGGTCCCGTCCGAAGGCGACTCCGCGGTCGAGGGCTTATCGCGCGGCCTGCGCGAACTGCTTTCGGATATGGAACGCCTTCAAGCCATGGGACTGCGCGCCAAGGAGGCATCCGCCCGCATGGAATTCTCCCATTGCGCGGGGCGGCTCCTGGATGAGGCTCTGGCGGAACGCTCTTCCTCCGCGGGCATGTAAAATAATAAACTCAGAACATAGGGAGGGTGTTCCTTGTCCGCGCAGAAGAAGGTCAAAAAGATACTGGTCGCTGAAGACGACCCGGAGTGCCGGGCCTTGCTCAAGGATTTCCTGGAAGAGAGAGGCTATCAGGTCACATTGGTCGAGGACGGCGCCAAGCTCTATCATCTGGCCCCGCAGCTCCTGCCGGATCTCATCATCTCCGACTTGGAGATGCCCGGCTTGAGCGGAGGGACCGCCCATGCCCTTCTGCGCATCTCGGATAAGACTCGCGAGATCCCCGTCATTTTCATCACCGGGCAAACTGCGGATAGGCAGGCGCGGCTTGTGGAATTCCGGCCGGAAACGCCGATCCTGCGCAAGCCTTTGAATCTGCAGGAATTGGGAGACGCCGTGGCGGACGCTCTTGAGACTAGAGAGAACTAGTGGCAACACCCCAGCAGATCGCCGCATACCTTTTGCGCTATCAGGGCCGCTATCCTTTGGCGGCGCTTAAAGCCCAGCTGCTCAAGCAGGGAATCTCCGAAAAAGAGATCGATGAGGGCGTCCGTCTTTCATCGATGCCGCCCGGCATGATTCCCAGGCCGCAATCTCTTCCGCCTCAAGCCGCGCCGTCTCAGTCGGCGGCGCAGGTTCCTGCGCCTCAGGCCGCGCCTCCGCAGCCGGCGGCGCAGGCTCCGGCGGCTGGAGATGCCGCTTCGCCGAAGCCGTTTCCAGAAAAAACTGCGCCCTCTCCCGCGCCCGGCAGCGCCTCCGGCGAAGTCTTCCGCGTCCAGGTGCCTGCGGCCGCAGCCCCTGTCTCGCAGGAGCAAGCTCCGGCACCCGCTCCGGCTCAATCAATGCCCAGCCAGATGTTCCAGGCGCCGATGCCTCAGCCCAAGGGCATCCCCTCGGGCCGGACCTACGTGCTGGTCGTCGACGACGATCCTCTTATCCGCGAACTCCTGGTCAGCCGCCTGGAAGCAGCCGGCTATCGGGTGACCTGCGCGGAGGATGCCGCTCAGTCCGTGGTCCAGGCCGAGGGCATGAGGCTGTCGTTCATCATCTCGGACATCGAGATGCCGGGATTCGGCTCGGGGGTCGACGCTCTTCGCAAGCTGCGCAGTTCCACGGGAGTGCGCAAGGATCTTCCGGTCATCTTCATCACGGGCATGCCCCCGGCGCAGGCGCGCGCGATCGTCCCCGCGGACGATCCCTATGTCCGCCTTCTCCACAAACCCGTGGATTGGGTCCTTCTGCGCCGCTATATCTTCGAACTCACGGGCGCGGACCATTCCCTCGAATGAGCGAGGCTCTTATCTTCTGGGTCGTGCAGTCGGATGCGGCCCTGGCGCGGCGCTGGGAGTATCTTTTCACGCGAGAGGGCTGGAACGTGCGGCTGGAAGGGGATTTCAGCGGCTTTTTTTCAGAGGCGGAGAAAAACCGCATGGGACTTGCGCTCATCGCCTATGATGCGATCGAAGGCGGGGCGGAGGGGCTGCGGTCCTTGAAGAGGAGCATCCCCGGCCTTTCGGTCATCCTGACCTCCGGGCCGGGGCTCGACTCGGGGAAGGTCATCGAGTGCCTGGAAGCCGGCGCCGACGATCATTTCATCGACGCCTTGGATGACCGCCTGCTTTTAGCCAAACTCAAAGCGCATCTTCGGCGCAGCCTTCCCAGCATGGCCTCGGCTTTGGACGTGCTCCGTTCTCCCAAGGGCGACATCAAGCTCGATCGCGCAAGCCGGCAAGTCTTCCTCCGGGAGAGCCGCGCAAAATGGAACACGCTCACGGACATGACGCCTACGGAGTTCCGCCTCTTGGCGCTCTTCCTCGAACAGCCCGGCAAGGTCTTTGGACGGAGGGACATCGTTGAATCGCTTTGGAAAGGAGAGGGGGGCGATATCCGGCCCGGGACCGTGGACAAACACATCGAGTCCCTGCGGCGCAAGCTCGGGCGCTTCGGCGCGAAAGTGCGCACGGTCTACGGGGTGGGCTATGGCTTCCAAGAAGAATGAAAAACCCATGAAAACGATTTTGGTCGCAGATGACGACGCGATGTTCCGCGAATTGGTCACTGAAATCCTCCGGCAGGGCGGCTACCGGGTCCTGGCCGTCGAGGACGGACAAGCAGCCTGGGAATTGATGCAGAAGCAAGCCGTGGATCTCGCGGTCCTGGATCTGAACATGCCGCGCATGGACGGGCTCGAACTCACGCGCACTGTGCGCAAAGATGCCCGCTATAAGGATCTGCCCATACTCATGCTCACCATCCGAGCCTTAGTCGACGATCAGGTCGCCGGCTACGACCGCGGCGCGGATGATTATCTCACCAAGCCTTTCGACAACCAGATGCTGCTCGCCCGAGTCCGGGTCCTGGAGCGCCGCATCCTCCAGAAATAAATGCCGTCATCCCGGCGAAAGCCGGGACCCAGCGATTGCCGTTGACCTGGACCCAGGCCTCCGCCGGGGTCACGATTCTTCATGATTCATTCGTGTTTGAAGGGTATTCGTCCTTTACCCTATAGCGGGATATATATACACGCCCGCAATGGACACTCGAAACACCTGCCGACTATTCCTGTGCGCATTGAGCGCGATGCTTTCCTTCGCGGCTCCCGCGCGCGCCGCCATTGCGCCCTCGGCGATAACCGACCTTCGCGTATCCGCCGTCGTTTCCACCGGGCTGGGCGCTTCCACGATGTCCGTCACTCTCCAATGGACCGCGCCGGGGGAGGAAGGCAGCGCCGGGATGCTCAACAACAGCACCTTCAGCCTGCGCTATTCCAGCGTCGCGCCCATCCTTTCCGACGCGGATTTTGATTCCGCGGGGTTCGTCTTGGATATTGCGACTTCCGGAGTGCTGCCGGGCTCGCTGCAGACCGTTCGCATCGACGCCCTCTCGGTCTTGGCCAGCCACTATTTCGTCATCAAGACCACGGATTCCGAATATCGGACCTCTCCTCTCTCTTCCGCCGCCACGGCGCAAAGCTGCATTTTGACTTTCGACGCAGGAGCGATGTGGCCTTTCGGGATCGCCTTTGGAGATTATGACGGCGACGGCAGACTGGACGCGCTTATTGCAAATGGAAGCGCTGATGACGAGATCCTTCTGCGCAACCAAGGTGATGGAACGTTCGCGGCAGCGCCATTGAGCGGTACGGCTGGAGATTCTCGCGGCGTGGCTTGGGCCGATTATGACAATGATGGGCATCTGGATGCTGTCGTCGCCAACGCGAGCAGTCAGGATGAGATGCTTCTTCATAACAATGGCGATGGGACGTTTACAGGCGCTGCTATAAGCGGAAGTGCCGGCAGGTCGCAAGGCATTGCCTGGGGCGACTATGATAATGACGGTCGTATGGACGTATTGGTTGCGAATTTCAACCAGAATTCCGTACTTTTTCATAATACCGGAGGGGGATCATTCTCGACTATTTCTGTGAGCGGGGTTAATCAATTTTCCATGGGCGCGGCATGGGGCGATTACGATAAAGATGGGGATCTGGATGCCATCATCGCCAACGATTTGGCTCAGGATGAAATATTATTGCGCAACGACGGCAACGGCGCATTCAGCGCGCAGACGCTGACCGGGACAGGAGGGGATTCTCGCGGCGCTGCTTGGGGAGATTATGACGGCGACGGCTGGCTGGACGCGGTCATTGCGAATTCAGGGCAGGAAGCGACGCTTCTGCACAATAACCAAGACGGTACTTTCTCCATTTCGAGCATTCCAGGCAGTTCCGGGTACATGACAGGGATCGCGTTCGGAGATTATGATAACGACGGTGATCTGGATATCGCAGCGACATATTATGGGATGGATGCGGCGATTTTTACAAATGACGGCGCAGGGAATTTCTCCGTTGCCAGATTATCCGGGACTGCGCTGAATACGACGGGAATGTCCGCGGGTGATATGGATGGCGATGGAGATATCGACTTGCTGGCTGCTAATGACAGCGGGCAGCCTCTGTCCTTCTTCCGCAACGATATCGCGACCGTGCACCATGCGCCTTCGGCGCCGAGCGCGGGGTTCTCGGCGTCTTTTCAGGAGTATTCCGCGTACTCCAGCAGCGGCGTCCTGACCTTGAGCTGGGCCGGCGGCTCGGATGTGGAGACCTCCACGCAGGACCTGCGCTATTACGTGCGCGTCGGAACAACTCCGAACGGGCACGGCCTGCTCGCGGTGCCCGCGCGCTATGGACTCGACGGATACTCCGGAGGAGGATCCTCGCTCTACAGCACCTGGCTCTCTCCTGCTGCTCGCGGGCTTCGCTTGAGCGTCCAGAGAGAGACCACGGCCTATTGGGCGGTCACGAGCGAGGACTCCGAGATGCTCCGTTCTTCCGAATCGTCCGAACAGGCCGCGCGGCTCTCGGCGCCTGGAGCAGTGCAGGATCTGCGCGTGAGCGCCATCGTGTCCACGGGCTTGACGGCATCGTCCATGGCCGTGACTCTTCAGTGGACGGCGCCTGGAGAGGACGGGTATTCCGGCGCCTTGGTCAACGGCGCTTTTGAGATCCGCTGGTCCACGGTCTCGACATTCGCGAGCACATCCGCCTATCTTGCCGCGCAATATTCGGCCTCTATCCCGACCTCCGCGGCGCAGGGGCAGGTTCAGACCTACAGCATCCCCTTCTTGAATGCCTATTCCACGTACTATTTCGCCTTGACCACTACGGACCACTACGGCGTGCGTTCCCTTCTGTCCAATCCCGCCACGGCGCAGGCCTATGTCTTCTCTGCCTCAGGATCGTCCGGGGATTCCCGAGGCATAGCCTGGGGGGACTATGACCGCGACGGCTGGCCTGATCTGGCCGTGGCGAACACGGACGGAGATCTCTTCCTGCTGCACAACGAACACAACGGCACTTTCACGAAAGTCACGGTCTCCGGCAGCGGCGCAGGCAACGGCCTGGCCTGGGGCGATTATGACCATGACGGCTGGCTGGATCTGGCCGTGGCCGTGGGCGGAGGCGGGGAGGAGTATCTTCTGCGAAATAACCATGACGGCAGCTTCACCAAGACGGTCCTGACGGGGACCGGCGGAGACTCCCAGGCCGTGGCGTGGGGCGATTACGACAATGACGGCAATCTGGATCTGGCCGTCGCCAATGCCGGCGTTCAAGACGAGGTTTTGGCGAAGAACAACGGCGACGGGAGCTTCACAATTACCTCGGCGCTGGCGGGTTCCGCCGGGGACTCAAAAGGCATCGCCTGGGGCGATTACGATAACGACGGCGACTTGGATCTGGCTGTTCCCAATGCTTCGACGCAGGATGAGTTCCTTCTTAGGAATGACGGAAACGGCGCTTTCACGAAAGTCTCCATAATGGGCAGCGGCGGAGACTCCCAGGGCATCGCCTGGGGCGATTATGACAGCGACGGGTGGCTGGATCTCGCGGTATCCAATACGAGCGGCAACGCCTTCACGCTTCGCAACAATCATGACGAGACATTCTCTAAATCCGCGATCGCGGGCAGCGGCGTGGGGTCCGGCATCGCATGGTGCGATCTCAACGGCGACGGCCGGCTCGATCTGGTCATGGCTAAAAGCGCGGCGCTCGACGACGTGGTCCTTTATAACAACGGGGACGGGACTTTTTCCAAGACTTCCCTGCCCGGCACAGGCGGCAATGCCGCGGGCGTGAGCTGCGCGGACTTCGACCGCAACGGGACCTTGGACTTGGCCTTTGCCGTCCAATCCGGAGGGGATGAGCAGATCGTGCGCAACGACACCGGCACCGTGCGCAATGCGCCCTCAGCGCCCGCGTCCTTGAGCGCAGCCTTTCAAGAGAACGGCGTATTCACGAGCACGGGCATCCTGACTCTGCGCTGGACCGATGCTTATGACGCGGAGGATTCCACGGCTGTCCTGCGCTATTACGTGCGCGTGGGGACTGGGGCGGCCGGCAGCAGCACGATCTACGCCGTCCCGCCGCTGGTTTCCGCCGACGGTTACGGCTCAGGCGGATCTTTTTTCTACAGCACGAAGATCTCCTCGGCGGCGCGCGGCTTAAAGCTCGCTCTGCAGAAGGAGGCCACCGTCTATTGGGCCGTGGAGACCGAGGATGGGACGCTTCTGCGGTCCTTGGAATCCTCGGAACAGGCCGCGAACCTTTCCGCTCCGGCTTCCGCGGCGGACCTGAATGCTGCTCAGGATGCCTCTATCGAGACCTCCTCGATCCCATGGATATCCTTGAGCTGGACCGTTCCCGGCGAGAACGGCGTCGTCGGAGCCCTGCAGCCCGGCGCTCTCTACGACCTGCGCTGGAGCACGGTCTCGCCGATCATCACCCAAGGCGCTTACATGCAGGCGTCCTATCAGCTCCTCATCCCCGCCGATGGGGAGGCGCCGGGAGCGATTCATACCCAGCAGCTGAGCGCGCTGATCGGCACGACGTATTATTTCGCGCTCACCACGCTCGACAGCCTCGGGGTCCGATCCGGATTATCGAATCCGGCCTCCATGACGCCGAATATCGTGGAGGAGGATATCGCGGATGTCTCGCCCGCGGGTTTCCTTCAGGGAGACACCACGGCGTTCCTGCGCCTGCGGCTTTGGACGAGAGGAGGGACCGCGACCTGGACGCGCCTGCGCGTCAAAAAGCTCGGAGGATTGCCGGATGCCGCGATCAAGAACGTGGGCGTGCACTGGGACGTCAACGGCAACGGGGTCTTCGACGGCGGGGACTTGGCGGGACTGAGGAGCCTTAATGCGGTCTTTTCTTCCAGCGCGGCGGTCCTGACGCTCTCTCCTCAGACCCTGGGGACATCGACGAAGACCTATTTCGTGACGCTCGAGCTCAACAATGCGGCCCTGCCCGTGAGCGGTTCCACGGTGGGAGTGCGCTTGGATGGAGAAGCCTTCGATCTCAAAGGGGCGGGGCTGCTGGGCATCGATTATCCCGGCATGCGATTCGACGGCATAGGCGGCAGGGTCCATGCTCCATTCAAGCCCGCGCTCAGCCCTTCGCAGATCACGGTGGAGGCATGGGTGCGAACCTTGGATGCGGGCGCGGACCGCTCCATCCTCACGCGCGCGGATGCGACCGCGACCGCGGGATACCGGCTCTGGCTCAATGGAGCCTCCTGCGGCGCGGGCGTGCCTACGTTTTTCATCGGGGACCAGGCGCTTTGCGCCAACCGCGATGGGACGCCGGTCTCCGTGTCGGACGGGCAGTGGCACCATATCGCGGCGGTCTATGACGCCGTGGTCGGCAAAAGGCTCTTCGTGGACGGACGCATGCTCTCCACAGGTCCCGTGGGCGGCATCCTGCCGGAGGTCACGGGGGACGTGGGCATCGGAGGGCCGAACTCGTTCGTCGGCAATGCCTTTACGGGGGCGATCGACGAGGTCCGCATCACCAACGGGCTCCGCTACGGCGCTCCCTTCACGCCTGTCCGGCGTGGAGACTTGAGCGGCGGGACCGTGCTCCTCTACCATTTCGACGCGCCGGCCGGAACGGGCACGGTCGCGACGGACGAGGCCGGGAATTTCGACGGCGTCATCGAACTCGGCGCCTCGGGGTATGCTCGTTCCACGACGTCCGTGGTCATGGATGCCTCGGACATCCTCTTCTCATCGTGGACGGATCTCTCGCCCGCATCTTTTTATAGGAATCAGACCAACATCGCTCTGCTCAAGCTCCAGTTGTGGGCGGATCATGATTCCGTGGTCCTCGACAAGCTCTCCGCGGCGGCGCAGGGAGACGGCGCGGCCGCCGGAGCCACGAATCTCAGGCTTTATCTCGATAACGGCGATGGGATCTATGAGGTGTCCGCGGATACCGCGCTCACGTCCGGACAGGATTTCAGCGTGGGCAAAGCCACCTTCGATCTGGTCGGAGCCGGCGCCGCGCAGACCCTTTCTCCATCGACGAAGACCTATTTCGTGGTCTGGGACGTGTCCGGCGGCGCCGAACTGGGAAAGACGCTCGGGATATCGATATCCACGCAAGACTTCGTCCTCGCGGGGACCACGGACTCCGTGTCCGCGCAGGGCTTCCCGCCGCAGACTCTTCCGGCCGCGGTGCTTTCCGCTTCTCCGCTGGTGATCTCCGAGACTCCGGCTTCCTCCTGGGTCGCGGTTTCTTCATTGGTCTTCAGCGCGGATTTCGTGAATGGGAACGCCGATCATCTTCATTATGCCTTCGATCAGGCTCCCGGGACCGTCGTCACCGGGGCGGACGCGATTTGGAGCATCGGGAAAGCCACGGTGGTCGTTGCCTCGGATGCCCAAGACTGGTGGTTCCATGTCCGAGCCTACGATTCCTCCGACATGCCGGGGATCCAAAGAGACTTAGGGCCTTTTTATATCGACCGCGTTCGTCCTTCCAGCTCTTCCTTCGTCAATTTCACGGCTACGGGCACGGCCTTGGCTGAAGGGCAGTTCTTGGACCTTGCCGCGGGCGTGACCGCGCAGATATCCGTGCAGGATATCCTCGCCGGCATGGACAAGGACGGCCCCGCCCCGCTTGCGCCGAGCTCCGGGACCGTGAGCCTTTGGCATCTCGATGAGGCGGCTGGAAGCGTGTGGAAAGATTCCGGGCCCGCGAGCATCCAGTTCACCGCCCTGGGTCCCGTGACCATGGCGGTCGGACGATTCAGAGGCGGCGTCCTCTTCGACGGCAGCGGACATCTCCTCTGCGCCTCTCCCGCGGGGCTGCCCGTCGGATCCTCGGCGCGCGCCGTCGAAGCCTGGGTCAATCCTGTTTCGACCCAGGGAACGCAGGGTCTGGTGACCTGGGGCAGCGCGGGAGCCGGAACTTTGATGAGGCTTTCCTTGGTCTCCGGCCGCCTTTCCATGGAGGTGGGAGGCTCCTCCATGAGCGGCGGACCGGTGCTGAGCACCGGCAGCTGGTACCATGCGGCTTTCAGCTACGACGGGGAGCAGGGGCGATTGTTCCTCAACGGCTCCTCCGCAGCCGTCCAGAATCTTGGAGCCCTTTCCACGGCGCTGGGATCCTTGACCGTGGGCGCGGGAGAGTCGGGGAATCGGTTCAAGGGCTGGATCGACGAGGTGAGGGTACTGGACCGGGCATTGAATTCCGGCGAAGCGCATGACGATGCCCTGCGCGGGAATCCGTTCTATGCCGCGTATTCCACGAACACAGGCAGTACTTGGCAGATGGTCGTAGCCTCCGGCCCAAGCGCCGGGGCATGGGTTTCTTTAGGAGGCGCGCACGGCGGCACAGCGGTTGCGGACCTGAAGCTGCAGGACATGAGCCTTGTTGATTCCACCTCCACGGACACGGGAGGGGGCGCGGGCAATCAGGTCCGCTTCTATGCGTATGACCGCGGAGGGAATCTGATGACGGCCGGGCCCTACGGCATCCTGGTGGATTCCAATGCCGCGGCCGCAGTCTCTTTCGCGGATGTCCCGGCCGACGGCGCCTATGTCGGGACGCGGCCTCAATTCTCTTGGACCGGGCCGAGCAGCGGCGTGGTCTCGGGGCTTGCCGGTCCCGGAGGAAGCGGCGGATGGTTCTACCTGCAGGCGGCGGCCAATGACCCCTCGTTCGCGCCCGGCAACGTCGTGGTCAGCGTTGCCACTCAGGCGTATGTGAACGATACCGGAGCCGCGAATGTCGTCGGGGCGTATGCGTCGACGTTCACGCTCGTCGAAGGGAACGTCTATTACTGGCGAGTCCAGTCGAAAGGATATCTGGGGGATTATGGGCGCTGGAGCGCCACGTCTTCCTTCACCGTGGACCGCACGACGCCCGCGGCGGGGAACTACCGCGTCATCAATTCCACCGGAGGAGTCCTGCTGGAGTCGCAATACACGGACCTGCGCGTGGGTTCCTCAGTGCAGCTCGCGGTCTCGGACAATCTCAGCGGATTCTCCCATGCCGCCGGGCTGAGCACAGGCGCCGGGACCGTGGCCCTCTGGTCTTTCAGCGAGAGGGACGGGCAGCATCCTCGGGATGCCAGCGGGAACGGGAACCATGCGGTCCTGCTGGGGGCAGGCGCGTCGTCCGCTTCGTATCGATCCGCGCCCTTCGGCGCGGGCCTGCGCTGCGAGGGCGCGCAGGTCTCCACGGCGCCGGGCGCGCAGTTCGACTTCCCCGCGGGCAGCGACTTCACCTTCGAGACATGGATGTATCCCGAGAGCTTCTCCGGAAATCCCGTCATCGGCGGCGTGGGGAGCCTGAATCCTCCGAGCGGGAACTGGGTCCTGCGCCTGACGGGACTTGGGCAGCTCTATTACACGAACAACAGCGGAGGAGGCTATCTCGGCCCGCAAGGCTTCATACAAGCCGGAGCGTGGCAGCATGTGGCCATGGTGGTCCGCGGCTCGCGCGTCGCCTTCTATGTCAATGGGATTCAGATCGCTTCCGGCGTCTCTATCGCGGGGGGCAACAGCGGGGCGTCCGGGCGTCCGTTCTCTTTGTGCGCCGGCGTCCAGAATACCGGGACCTTCGACGGGTTCTTCAACGGCACGCTGGACGAAGTCCAGGTGCTGAACTATGCCGCAGCGTCCGCGAAGATCGCCGCGGACTATGCAGCCTCGGCCGCCGGACGCTTCTCCGTGGAGTATTCGACGGATGCCGGGAATGATTGGCGCGTGATCAGCGCCACGTCCCCGGCCCAGGGCTGGCCCTATGCCGTTTTGAGCGGGAGCGAGGGAAGCCTTGGACCGGAGACGTTGTCCGTGCGCGATCTTCCTCTGGCGCAGTCGACGAGCACGCAGACGGGTTCTCGCGCCACCAACCAGGTCCGCTTCATCCTGCCGGACCGGAAGGGGAATCTCCTGGTCAGCGGGCCTTACGGCGTCATCGTCGACACGGTGGCAGGCGCCGCCGTCTCCACCCCTGCGTATCCGGCGGATGGGTCCTACGCGGCGCAGGTTCCGAACTTCCTTTGGTTTGGACCCAGCACGATCACCGTGTCCGGGATGGGGAGCGCGGCCTCTTATCGATTGGAGGCTGATAATGATCCGAACTTCGGTAGTCCGGAGGTGCGCATCAGCACGCCGGTGATCCTTCAGAGCGAGGAGGCCGAGCATGTCTTCGGGGCGTATCTTTCGACGCAGACGCTTTCGGATGCCACGACTTATTATTGGCGAGTGAGCGCGCAGGACTATCTCGGGCAGCGTTCTCCGACCCTGACGAGCAGCGCCTTTGTGACGGATTTCAGCGCGCCCGCGGCTTCCGCGTTCCGTTCGATGAACTCGACCGGCGGCTGGGTGCAGGAGACGATGGCCAATGACGGGATTTCCGGCGTCTCGGCTGCGATCACGCTGCAGGACGGCGTTTCCGGCCTGAAAGCGGCTTCCGCGGACGGAAGCCTTCCTTATGGAGTCCTGTACTCGAGCGACGGCGGATCGACTTGGCAGAGCGGCGGATTCGGGGATTCTTACGCGGACGCCGGAGTTTCCTCGTTCTCGGCGCTCGCGGTCTTCGGGGGCCGCCTCTATGCCGGCGGCGGCGGCGTTTCGGCGCCGGGCAAGGTCTATTCTTATGACGGCGCGGATTGGGGGCTTTCCGCGGCGTTCGCCGCGGGAGCGGATGTGAAGGCCTTCTGCGAATTCCAAGGGGAGCTGTATGCCGGGCTCGGCAACGGCACGATCCAAGTCTTCGACGGATCCTCCTGGAGCGAGGCGGCGGCTCTGCCGGAAACGCGCATCGATGCCCTCGCCTCGTTCGGGGGGAGGCTCTTTGCCGCGGGCAGAGGGTCCGGCCGCATCTGGATGTTCGATCCCGAGGCTTCTTCGTGGATGATCTTCCATAGGAGCACGGATGCAGGCTTCCACTCCTTGAAGGCCTACAACAATCGCCTTTACGCCGGAGGTTCCTCGGATATCTATGTGTTCAACGGCAGCACCTGGACGATCTCCTATGCTCCGGGAGAGGACGTTCTCTCCATGGAGGTCTACGCCAAGCGCCTTTACGCGGGGACGGGCGTCTCCGGCCGCGTGTTCGTCTATGACGGGACGGCCTGGCAAACCGCGCTCGACGCTTCCGAGGATGCGGCGAGGGTCTTGGGGGCGGCTTCCGGGCGTCTTCATATCGGAGCCTCCGGGCCCGGCAGCAGCCGCGTATACACCTATGACAACAAGAGCTGGATGACTCTCCGGGCCATGCCGTCCGTCGACGATCAAGCGGCGGCGCTCGCGGATTATGACGGACGCCTGTTCCTGTCCGGGGCGAGCCCGGCGGGAGGGAAGATCTGGGTCTCTACTCCGTTGGCGGCCTCTTTGACGGGCTCCGACGGAGACCGCACGCCGCAGACTCTCTCGGTTTCCGGGCTGGAGCTGGCGCAGTCCGGCAATGGGAACGTCTGCGCGGGCAATCCGGTCTGCAGCGCGACCAATCAGGTCCGGTTCACGGCCTCCGATCGCGCCGGCAGCGTGGTCTGCGCGGGTCCTTATGCCGTCCTGGTCGATCCTCTGCTCATCGCGCCCACGGCGCTCTATCCGGCCTCGGGCGCTTTCGTTCGCTTCACTGTTCCGACGTTCACTTGGCTGGAGGCGGCCTCCGCCGGGAGCTATCGCATCCAAGTCTCCACGCGTTCGGATTTCTCCTCCATCACCTTTGAGCGCTCCACGACCACGACGCGATACCCCTCTCCAGTGGCGCTCAGCAACGGCGGGACATATTATTGGCGCGCGCAATCCATCAGCGCGATGGGGATATACTCCGCGGTCTCTTCCGCGCCCTATTTCTTCATCGATGCGACGCCGCCGGCGGCCTCGCTCTTCCGATATTTCAACTCGACGGGAGGCGCGCTGGATCAGACGCAGTACAGCGACTTGGCCGCGGGAGTCACGGCGCAGGTCTCCGTCCGGGATCTGTTCGCGGGATTGGACCGGGACGGCGTTCTTCGGACTCTCTCCGGAACGGCGGCGCTTTACCCCTTTGATGATGCGGAAGGGACGCAGGCCGCGGAATATCAAGGGAAGGACTCTCTGCGCTTCAGCGGAACAGCCGGATGGGCATCCGGCGTATCAGGCTCGGCCGCGAGCCTGGACGGCGCGAGTTATCTCTATTCGACCGTGCCGCCCGGGCTTCCTTCCGGGGACGGCGCGCGCACCGTCGAGCTTTGGGTCTACCCCGGCGACGCATCCGGCGGAGGGCTGGTCCAGTATGGGGACCAGCAGCTGCATATCAATGGAGACTGCGCGGCGGGCTCAGCCGGGAACACGAATCTTTGCGTCGACGGCGGCAATGCCGCGGCGCATGTCTTCAGCCCGGGCCAATGGCATCATGTGGCATATGTCTATGACGGCGCCGGGAATAACTCCCTCTATGCGGACGGGATGCTGTTGGGAACGTATGCGCAGACGCATTCGACGCTGAGCGGCCCGCTCTTCATCGGAACGGCGACGGCCCGCGGAGCCTTCAACGGCCGCATCGATGAGTTCCGCATCCTCTCCCGAGCCTTGAGCTCCGCGGAGATCGAGAGCGATTCCCGCCGCGCGGGCGCGTTCCGCGCGGAGTATTCGACGGACACGGGCGCGCATTGGACCGAGGTCACGAGCACGGCGCCTGCTTCCGGGCCGAGGATCGCCTACAGCGCGGCCGCGGGAAGCCGCGCTTTCGAGACGCTGCGGCTGGAAGGGCTGGATCTGCCGGAGTCGGCCTCTTCCTCTACGGGGGCTTTTGGAAGCAATCAGATCCGCTTCTACGCCGCCGACCAGGCGGGCAACGAGGTCTCGGCAGGGCCCTTCTCCATCCTCGTCGACACCTCCGTGCCCGGGCCTTGGATCGAGACGCTCATGGCGATGTCGACGACCAGCCTTTATGCGGCCGCCTCGGCGACGGATGCCTTGAGCGGCATCCTGGACTATCGCTTCGAGGCCTCGAGTTCCCCGGTCTTCGCGCCGCCGGTCTCCACCTCGCCTTATCTGTCCGTGAGCACTTATGCTTTCACGGATCTGGCCTATGCCACGACCTATTATGTCCGCGTGAGCGTGCGCGACAATCTGCTCAATACATCCGCTCTCTCCGTGACGGCGGCCACGTCGACTTTCGGCACGGTGTTCATGACGACCGCGGCTTCGGCCCCCGGGGGAGTGCTCCAAGGAGAGGCAGCGGCCATGCTGCGCTTCTCGCTCTCGACGCTCCCCATGGCGTCTTCGCGCCTGCGCGGGCTCAGGGTGCGTCATTCAGGGACCGCGCCGGATTCCGCGCTGTCCAAGGCGAGCCTATATAAGGATAACGATTCGGACGGGCTCTTCGATCCCGTGCAGGATGTGGAACTCGCCATCGGATACTTCTCCGCGGGGGAAGCCCTCATCGATCTGGAGGCCACGGGCAACGGCCAGGACCTGGATTCCACGCCGAAGATCTTCTTCCTGGTTTACGGCATCCGAAGCGACGCTCCCCCGAATTCCACGGTGGGAGTCTCCAGCATGGTCGCCTCGGATTTCATCCTCGATTTCCCGTTCAGTCCGGAAGGGCCCTTCCCGCTCTCGACGGTCCCGATCCCGGTCTCGGACGGCCCGAATACTCTCGCGCTCTCGGCCGTCAATGCCGCTCCGGCCTCCGTCCAGGCGGGACAGACCGAGGTGCCGCTCCTGCGCCTGCTCGCGCAGACCGCCTCCGGCACGAGCATCCTGGATCAGATGACCTTTCATCTGACGGGGACCTTGCCCGGAGGGCAGATCGCGGGACTCAGCCTTTGGCGGGATGCGGATGCCAACGGCGTTTTCGATAAGACGCGCGACCAGCGGCTCTCTCCCGGAGACACTTTCGTCTCCGGCGTCTCGACCGTGACGCTGAGCGCGGCGGTCTCCTCTCGGACGGTGAACACGGCGCCGATGTATCTGTTCGTGACCGCGAATATCGGAGTGGGCGCGCCTCAGGGGACATGGCTGCGCGTGGAGCTTTCTTCTCCGTCGGATGTCGTCTTGAACAACGCCGCCGACAGCACGGAGTTCTCCGCGCTGCCGCTGATCTGCGACACGGCTTCCGTGGTGCTCAGCAATACGGTGCGCGTCACTCCCACGGATCAGACGCCGGCGGCCTTCATGCAGGGAGACCGATATTCCGTGCTCAGGGCCTCGATCTCCGTGGATATCGGCTTCGCGCAGATCGACCGGGTGAGCGTGGACCGCTCCGGGACCGCGCAGGACGCCGATGTCTCGGCCGTCGAGATCTGGCGCGACCAGACGCCCGACGGCGCCCCGTTCAACCCCATAGCGGACGTGTTCTTGGGCTCAGGGCCTTTCGTCTCCGGCCGGAGCGCGGTGGGCATCACGACCGCGTCGTTCACGGCAGGCACGACCGGAGCGCTCTTCATAGCCTTCCAGATGAGTCCCTCGGCGGGCCCCGGGAGGACTCTGGGCGCGGTCCTGACGAATTCCTCGTACATCCGCGCCGTCAATCCCCTGAGCGTGATCTCCGGGACTTTCCCGGTGACGACCGCGCTCGCGCCGATCCAAGCCACGGCCAACCAGCTCTTGATCCCGCTGGCGCAGTCCGTGGCGCCCGGCGGCGTGGACCAGGGGGCCTCGGATACGGCCATGCTCCGCCTGGACCTGGTCTCCAGCCGCAATGATTTCGATTGGCTGAGCTTGAGGGTCCAGAGCACCGGCACGGCCCAGGATTCCGACGTCCGCGGCATCCGGGTCTATAGGGACGACGGCGACGGGGCGTTCTCCGCCATCGCGGATGCCGCGCTCAGCGACAGCTCGCAGACCTTCAGCGGGGGGGCGGCGAACATCACCCTGAGCGTTCCTCCCTCGATCACGGCCGCGACGCACACCTATTTCGTGACCGTGGCGCTCCAGCCGACCGCGGTCCCGGGCCGCACGATAGGGCTTCAGATCGGGAGCACGGCGTCGTTCAATCTCAGCGCTCCCAATACGGTCTCCACGCGGACGGCGGTCTTTCCGTTCACGGCGGGCCCGGTGGCCATTAATCAATTCTCGAACACCGTGGCGGTCTCCACCCGCGGGGCCGCCGCTTCCGGTCTCGCCGATCCCGGAGCCCTTAATCAGCCGCTTCTGGAACTGTCCTTGAGGACGGATGTCTCTTTGGCGACTTGGACCGCGCTGAGGATCGATCAGTCCGGCAGCGCCGCGGACTCGGAGATCAAGGATGTGAAGATCTATTGCGACATCAACGATCTCGGAGTCTTCAACTCATCGAATCTCAGCCAGTATGTCCTGGTCGTTTCCACGGGGCAGCGCTTCGGGCAGACTCTGCCGGGGAGCGTCACGCTCGCATTGAGTTCCGGAGTGGTCGTGGGACCGGCGGCGCGCCGCTATTTCGCGGTCGTGGATATTTCCAGCACGGCCGTTCCCGGGCATACGGTGTCGTTGAGGGCCGTGAACGCGGGCTATTTCTCCGTGAGCGCGCCCAATCAGATCGGCGCCGTGAGCTTTAATTCCCCCTCTCTGACCGTGAGCGCTCCGCCGGCCCTGATGTATGTCGATTTCAAAAGCTCCGCGCCGGCTACCGTGCGGCAGGGTGACGCCAACGTCCCCATGTCCGTGCTAAAGGCCCGCATGTCCGCCTACAGCGGAGAATGGACGCGCTTGACGCTCGATCGGGCGGGCGCCGGACTCGATTCGGACGTCTCGAGCGTCAAGCTCTTCCTGGACAGCGATTCCGACGGGCGCCTCAACGTGCTCAACGACGCGCGGCTGAGCACCGCGGCTTTCGTCGGAGGATCGGCGGTCCTGTCGTTCTCCGCGCAGACCCTTACGTCTTCCACACAGACCTATTTCCTGGCCTATGACGTCTCCATGACCGCCGCGGCCGGCGACACGCTGGGCGCGGGGCTGGGTGCGCCCGGGGTCTTCAGCGTGAACGCCCCCAACAGCGTATCGAGCCTGGGCTTCCCGGCGCAGTCCGCGCTCTCGACGGTGCGGCCGACCCAGGCCGCACTTTCCGTCTCGGCTCAGGATAGGGCTCCAGGACAGCTGCTCCAGGGCGCCACGAACCAAGTCGTTCTTTCTCTTTCCCTGAATACCACGGCCTATGCCGTGCTCTGGAACGGCTTGACCGTGACCTCCGCCGGGACCGCGCAGGATTCGGACATCCGCGCCGTGCGCGTTTGGAAGGACGTGGACGGCAACGGCGCGCTGGACGCAGCCGTGGACCAGGACCTGAGCGCCGGGCAGGCCGGATTCCTGGGCGGGAGCGCCGTCGTGAGCCTGCTGTCGGCGCAGACGATCGGGATGACTCCCTCCCGCTATCTTATATCCGTGGACGTGGCGGACCATGCCTCCTCCGGGCTGACCTTCGGCGTGGTGCTTGCATCCACGGCGGCTTTCGCCTTGAACTCTCCCAATACGGTCGCGGCCGCCGGCTTCCCGTTCTCATCGACCGCGGTCTCCATCCGCAAGCAGCCGGAAGAACTCTCCATCGCGTCGGCGAATCTGCTCGCCGACGGGGTCAATCAAGGCTCTCTCTGCGCGGCCGCGCGGATCACGGCGCGGGCTTCGCGCGAGCGCTTGGTATGGAGGCAGCTGCGCGTCGTGCGTACGGGCTCCTTGAGCGACGCCGCCGCCGGACAGCTGCGGATCTATCGAGACGTCGACGGCTCGGGCGCGATCGGGATCTCCGACGTGCTGGTGGGGACCGGGACGTTCAGCGCGGGTTCCGCGTCCGTGATCTTCTCCTCCGCCCAGAGCGTGGGGACCTCCACGCAGGGCTATATCGCGGCCTTGGCTTTGGATCCCGCGGCTTCCGTGGGCGCTACCTTCGGCCTGACTTTCGCCGACGCGAGCTTCTTCACGGTGGACTCGCCGGATTCCGTTTCCTCCTCGGGCTTGCCCGCATCGACGGCCTTGGCGAGCATCCTGGATTCCCGCACGCCGGTCCTCCCCGTCGTGTCCGTGGACGGGCCTTACAGCAGCCAGTTCGAGTATCTGCATTTCGTCTGGAGTTCGAGCGTGGGAGCGGGAAATCTGAGCGGGGCCTTCTATGCGGTGGGGACGGCGCCTGGAGCGGAAGACGTAGCGGCCTATACCGCGATCGCGGCCGGACGCACGGATGTGCGCGCCGAAGGCTTCCCGCTGCGCTCAGGCGCCACCTACTATATCTCCGTGAAGACGCAGTCGGATCTGGGATTCTTGAGCCCCGTAGGGACCTCGATGGGAGTGCTCGTGGATTTCACGGTGCCTCCGACGCCCGCGCCGACGCTTACGCTGGGACAGTCGAGCGTGCTGGTCAATTGGGGCGCCGTGAGCGCCGGTCCTTCCGGGGTCGCGGGCTATCTCGTCGAATATCGGCGCGCGGATGGGCCGATCTGGTACAGCGCGCGCACGGGACAGGCGAGCCGCGCCGCGGCCTTGGGGAACAAGCCCGTGCGCGCGGCCGCGGTCTCCGCCGATGAGATCATCTCGGGGATCTCTTATCAGATCACGGGATTGGCCGCCGGCACGATCTATGTGCGCATGCGCTCGGTCAGCGGCGCGGGCGTGGCGAGCGCGCCCAGCTCCGAGTCCAAGCTGCAAGTCGGGGCTCTGCCCAAGGATGGGGTCAGCGCCGCGTCCAACTATCCGAATCCTTTCGACTCCCGCAAACAGCAGACCACGATCACCTATGCGCTCAGCCAGAGCGCGGATGTGACCCTGCGCCTCTACGATGTGTTCGGCTCATTGGTCAACGAGATGAGCTTCACCGCCGGGACGCCCGGGGCCCAGGCCGGGACCAATGAGGTGCGCTGGGATGGGACGGGAAGGGCGGGGGGGAAAGTCTCCAAAGGGATGTATCTGTGCGTCCTGCAGTCCGGCGGCGCCAAAGTCATCCTCAAGATCGGCGTCATTCACTAACGGCAAAAGGAAAGACGAAGCTCGGCACCGCCCGGCAAGGAATATGGGTCCGCCTTGCTCGCACCCGGCCGATCCGACCCACCGCCGTCACCCCTGCCGCATCGAAGACACGGTTTTCTTTAGCGCTTAGATCCATATCCCTTGTCGGGCGGTGCGATTTCTCGCACCCCTATAAACGACGAGAAAAAACGGAGAGGACGGCCTGATAAACGACAGGGGATTCCTGAAGGAACGGAGGACATCAGGACGCATTTTTTGGGGAATCGGGGGAGGGATTCCGTCATTCCGGCGAAAGCCGGAATCCAGGCTTACGACTTAACGGCAGTTGCTGGGCCCCGGCTTCCGCCGGGGTGACGATGGCGGGGAGTTCATGATGTCTTCGTGATTAGGAAAGAATGACGGTTACACTATAGTGTGAGGGTCTGCATAGGGGTGTGGTGCGCCCGTAAACAGCGCTGGAAAAGCGGCATTTATGTTGCGGCCGCAGTGCTGGCGCTGGCCTGCGCTCAGACGGCTTGGGCGGAGGGGACGGCGGGCCGCGCGGGGCAGATATTCGAATTCGGGGCAGGCGCTCGGGCCTTGGGCATGGGCTCGGCGTACACGGCAGCGGTCAACGACGTTTCCTCCGTCTACTACAACCCCGCGGGACTGGGCCTTCTGCAGGGAAGAGAGGTCTCGCTTATGCATGCCGCGCTCTATGAGGGCGCGTCTTACGATTATCTGGGTTACGCCCAGAACTCCCGCACGCGGCCCGGAGGCTGGGGCGTGGAGCTTTTGCGTCTGAGCGCCTCGGGCGCGGAAGGACGTGATGAATTCAATCGTCCGACCGGGAGCTTCGGCTACTCCGAGATGGCCTTCGGCTTCGCCTCGGCCTGGCGCGGATTCCTGCACCCGCTCCTGTCGTTGGGAATCAAAGGGAAAGCCCTTAAGCGCGAACTGGGGGGCTCCGGCGACACGCTCTACGGCATGGATCTCGGCGCGCAGATGGGGCCGTTCCTGGGGCGCAGGCTCATGCTCGGCCTCGCGGCCCAGAATGTCGCCTCTTTGAAGCAGGGAGACACGGACGACAGCCTGCGTCCCTTGGTCCGCTTCGGAGCCGCCTACCGCGTGGTGGGTCCGCTCTCCTTGGCCGCGGACGTCTCGGATGCCGGAGAGCTGCGCGTCGGGACCGAATATTCCATGGGAATCATGGCCCTGCGAGTGGGGGTCGTGGACCAGGCCTTGGCTTTCGGCGGCGGCTTTCTTTTCCGCGACCGCTATTCCGTGGACCTGGCCCTGCTCAATCACCCGGTCCTGGGGCTCTCTCAGCGCATCTCCGTGGGCTATCGATTCATGCCCGCGGCGCGGAGCAAGCCCATGCAGCATTTCGCGGCGGAATATCTGGCTGAAGCCCAAGCCGTCCTTCAGCGGCGGGAATATTTGAAGGCCTTGGAGGGGCTGGAAACCGCGATGGGGCTCGACGATAGGCTCGGCGCGGAATGGAAGGCCAAGAGCGAACGCCTGCGCCGGCTGGTCAAGCGCATGAGCCTGGACTCTCATCCCGAGGACGCTCAGGTTTTGGCCGAGGATTCCCAGGCTTCCCTGGTGGCGTATGCCTCCATCGAGGCGTATATGTCGCGGGAGGAAGACCGAGCCGTGCTCTTGGCGCATGCGGCGCAGGGCGCGGAGCCCGGCAAGGGCGCCTACGGCCGCCTGCTCGACGCCCTCACGGGGCTCAGCGGCCGCCCCATCGAACGAGATCAGATCCTGCCGCCCGTGCGCTTGGCCGAGTTCAAGATGCGCAAGGCTTTGGAAGACATCTACGCGCATCGCTATGAGGCCGCCGCGGGACTCCTGCGGGAATCGCTGTGGCTCGATCCCTCCAACGCCTTGGCGTGGACGAGGATGGGCTCGGCGTATTTCGCCTCCGGCGACAAGGAGCGCGCGGCCCAGGCCTGGCGCAAGGCTTTGGAGCTCAATCCGGGCGATGAGAAGCTCAAGACTTTCATGATTCAACAGGGGATGGACCGATGAACCCCTGCATCAATAAAAGCGCAATGAAAAAGCGAAGGCGCGGAGCCATACTTTCTCGGAGCGCGGAGACGGCATGGATGCGGTGATCCTGGTGCTCGTTCCCGTGCTGTTCCTGACTTTGGCGGCCAGCATGCTGGCCGTCAGCCAGTTGACGGGATTCTTCCAGTTCAACAAGTATTCGCGCAGGCGCCGCTCCGACAGCCGGGAGATCCTGCGCTTCATGACGCGGCTGGAATCGGCCCGAAGACAGGAGGTCCGGCGCAGCCGGGAATTGGAGACGCTTTCTTCGAGACTGCAGGTCAATAACATGGAACTGGCCAGGCTCAACGGCATGAAATCGAAGTTCTTGTCCATGGTCGCGCACGACATGCGCACGCCCTTGGCCTCGATCAAGGGCTTCGGCCAGCTTTTGGAGCGCCAGCGGCTCGGACAAGGCGCGGCGCGCTACGTCGGAAACATCGTGCGCAGCACCGAGCAGATGAACCGGCTCATGGCGGACCTCACGGACCTGGCGGTCATCGAGGCCGGCAAGCTCCGCATGGAGAAGGCCTCCTTCGATCTGGCGCAGATGTTCGAGGACGTCGTTCCCGGCATCAGCGTCATCGCGCAGAACAAAGGCGTGCGCTTCTCCGTGCAGGCGCCGCCTTCGGGGCTGGAGATCGTCGGAGACCGGTTCCGCCTGGTGCAGGCGCTCATGAACTTCCTCAACAACGCCGTGAAGTTCACGCCGCCGGGAGGCAAGGTCGAGTTGTCCGCGCACGCGAGCGGACGCTATGCCGCGTTCCGGGTGAAGGACAGCGGGCCCGGGATACATCCCAGCGAGAAGCAGAGCCTTTTCGAGAAGTTCTATCAATCCAAGTTCTCGGACCAGAAAGCCAGGCGCCAGGGCTGGGGGCTGGGTCTTTCCATCGCGCAGGAGATCGTGCGCGCGCATGGCGGAGAGATCGGCGCGGAGTCCGCCGGGCTGGGGAAAGGATCGACGTTCTGGTATCGGATACCGCTCAAGCCCGCGCGCGCGATCGAGAGCATCGGCCGCGGCGCCCTCATCCTCATGCTCGCGGCTTTCGGCGTCTGCGCCCGCGCCGGCGCGCAGCAGGGGCTGCCGCTCGAGGAAAAAGCGCGCTTCGAGAAGGCTTTGCAGGAGAAGGCCGAGTCCGTGCTCCTGCATCTACTGGGGCCCGGCCGCGCGCGCGTGGTCGTGGACGCGTCCCTGGATTTCACGCGCATCGAGCGCTTCGACGTGCGCAGCGGCTCCGCGGGCTCCGCCGAGAAGAGCCCTCTTTATATTTGGCAGAGCGTGGGGGCGCAGGCCTCCGGGCAGGAGCTCCTTCCCGGCGTGCCGGAGCTCGAATCCGCGCCGGGGCCCACGCGCTCCTATGAGCGGCAGAATTCCTTCCCATCTTCTTTCGTGCGGAAGCTCAATGTGATGCTGATCCTGGATCGGAGCGTGGACGTTCAGCAGGGAGACGAGATCTCGCGCATCGTCTCCGACGTGATGGACATCCAGCCCGGGCGAGGCGACGTCCTTAACGTGGTGCGCGCGCCCTTCGCGCCCGCCTGGAAGACCGTGTGGTATACCCCGGAGTCCGCCAGCCTTTTGATGAAATACGGGCTCATCGGCCTGATGATGTTCATCACCCTGGTGGTCGTGGCGGTCTGCTTCCTGAAGCTCGCCGAGGCCATGGATTCCATGGCGCAGGCGCAGGGGCGCCAGCTCCAGACGGATTTCGGGCCGGCCAAGGACGGCGCGCTTCCCGAAGAAGAGCTTCCCATGGAGGCGCAGCCTCCGGGGCTTCCGGCGCTCGAGGGCGCCGAGAAGATCGTCTTCGATGTTCGGCCGGAGCAGGCCGAGACGCTCTTGGAGATCCTCCGGGACCAGGATCCGGACAACCTCGCCCTTGTGACCGCGCATCTGCCTTTGCCCGCGCGCAAGGCGTTCCTGTCCCTTCTGCCGGCCAGGATGCACGGGCTCGTCCTGACGTCGCTGGGGCGCGTGCGGTTCGTGGAGCGGGAGCAGGTCCTTGCGGTCAAGGAGGAGTTGGAGAAGCGCCTGGAGAACGCCGTGGGCGGGCGCAGCGCTCTCCTGTCCATGATCGCCGATTCAGGCCCTTCCGAACAGCGAGAGCTTCTTCGATTCCTTGAGATACAGGACCAGGACTTGGCGCGCGCGATCCGCTCTCAGATCCTGCTTTTCGAGGACCTCGCCGGACTTGAAGGGAAGGATTGGCCGACGATGTTCTCCGCCGCGCCTCTGGAAGAGTGGGGGCTGGCGCTCAAGGGCGCTTCAGCGGAGCTTCTGCAGGCCTTGGAGGCCCAACTCCTGCCCAAGACCTGGGCCATGCTCCAGCAGGCCTTGGGCGCCGGCCGTTCTGCGCCGGCGGCCGTGGAGCGCGCGCAGGAGAAGATCATCGAGGCGGCCAGGCGTCTGATCCTGGAAGGGCGCATCGCTGATCCCGCGGCGAGCCGGCTCAAGGCGCAGGATGCCGGCGCGGAAGCGCTTGCAGCGCAAGAAGAGCCGAGGAGCGTGCAGGCATGAGAGAAAAGGTCGAGGAACTGCTGGCGTCTTTGCGAGGAGGGCCCGCGCCCGCGGCGGCCGCCCAGGCCTCCGTGTCCGCGGTCCCGATGGAGGAAGTCCTTCATCTTCGGGAGAAGGTCGCGGAGCTTGAGGCGCGCCTGGGAGAGCCCCCGGCTCCCCCGGCAGCCCAGCCGGCCGTCCAAGAAGTCCTTCCCGAGGACGGCGGACCCGCCGCGCCTCGTCCTCCTTCCGAGATGGCCCTTTACATGCATACGAAGGTGGAACTGTTGGAGAAGAGGCTGGAACAGGCCCAGCAGGAAGCGATCCGCTCCGGCGAGGCCTTGCGCGAGCGGGAAGAAGTCCACCACAAGGCCCGGCGCGAGGTAGAGGGCTTCTTCAAGACTCTGCGCGAGCAGCAGCATTCCGAGGCGTTCGACCGCCAATTGAGAGAGCAATTCTTGAGGATGCAGAAGCATGCGCAGGATCTCGAAGCGCGGCTCTCCGAAGCTCAGCTGCGCATGCTTCCCGCCGAAGAGATCCTGTCATGGCTTGAGAAAGAGAATGGGAGCGAAGAGCTCAAGAAGAGGGTCCAAGACCGCCTCTCGGGAGCGAGCGCGCCTCCAGTTCCCCCGGCGGCGAGCGTTCCCCCATGCCCTCCTCCCATGCAGCATCCATTTTTGATGCAGAGCCCCGCGCGGCATGAACAGGACCTGAACCAATTCTCCGGCATCCTCGGCCGCTTGGCGGACCTGGAGACGCGCTTGGAGGATGCCGATAAGGAGCGTGCGGCACAGACACAGAAGCGCTTGGCTTGGGAGAGCGGCGTGTTGGAAGCCTTCAAGCAGTCCGCCGGACGATGGTTCCGTGCCGGCGGGCCGGAACTTTTGGTCGAGTCCGCTCTGGAGACCCTGGTGGACACGCTTCAGAAGCGCGAGGAGCTCACGCGCGGCATGGACGAGACCTTGAAGCTCCTGCGCCAAGAGCCGCCGGATTCTCCGCAATCAGGGGCCTTGCGCCAGCGCCTGGCGCAGCAGAGGCGCATGATCGACCAGCTTCAAGAGGACATCGACAAGCGCTTGGCCGTGGTCAATGCATGGGTGGACCGCAGCAGGGGAGAACGGCCTTGAACATGGATATGACGACGCTCGCGGGACTGCTCGGGGCCTGCGTATTCCTTATCGTCGGCTTCATGACGGGAGAGGTTTCCGGGATCTTTTTGAACATGCGCGGGATCATGATCGTCGTGGGCGGAACCGCCGCGGCCATGCTCATCAACACCCCGATGCGCTATATCCGCGAGACGGTCCTCGCGGGGCTTTCTCTTCTCAGGCGCGATCCCTACGGCGATCCCGCCGAGCTCGTGCCCCTGATCACCCGATTGGCCGAGCAGGTGCAGTCCCAGGGGCTGGGCGCCTTGCGCGAGGTCGACGGGCGCGCGGCCGGCGGCTTTCTGCGCGAGGCCGCGTTCACGGCCATGGAGTACGGCAACGCCGATTTCGTGCGCAGGGTCCTGGAGACCGAGGTCAATAACCGCGTGGACCGCGCCAACGAGGTCATCAACGTGGTGCGCACCGCCGGAGTGCTCTCCCCCATGTTCGGGCTCATCGGCACGCTCATGGGGATCGTGCACGTGCTCAAGCAGATCTCGGATCCGGAGCAGGCGGGCCCGGCCATGGCGGTGGCCGTCACCACGGCCTTCTACGGCATCCTCATGGCGAATTTCGTCTGCGTCCCCATGGCCGGGAAGATGCGCTTCCGGCTGTGGGAAGAGGTCAAGACCAAGGCGATGGTCATCGAGGGAGTGGTGGGCATGATGCAGGGGACGGTCCCCCTGGTCTTGGAGCGGCGGCTCCAGGCGTTCCGATAAAAGGAAGACATGGCGATCTACCGCCCGCGAAGAGACGAACTGGAATCCCAATTGAACAAAGGGGCTCTTTGGGCCGTGGTCTACGGCGACCTGATGAGCTACCTGATGATACTCTTCCTCATCATGCTCTCGTACTCCCTGACCCGCAGCGTCCGCGCCAAGCCCAAGGTCGAGCAGTCCCTCATGCAGATCCAGCGCGTTTTCGGCGGCAAGGCGGATGCCGCTTTCCAGGAACGCGCATCGGCGCGCGGCAAGGAACTCTCCGCTTCCGAGAATCTTCAGAAGGAGATCGATAAGCAGGGGCTCTCCGCCTCCATGGAGGTCGTTGCCACGGAGCAGAGGGTGCGCGTGGCCATGAAAGACGGAGTCCTCTTCGATTCCGGGAGCGCGGAGCTCAAAAAATCGGCCAAGCCGGTGCTCGAGGCCATCGCCCGCGAGATGGCGGCTTTGCCCAACGAGGTGCGCGTGGAGGGGCACACCGACGATGTCCCGGTGAGAGGGGGGCGGTATTCCTCGAACTGGGAGCTTTCCATGGCCCGCGCCTACGCGGTCCTTCGCATATTGGAGGCGCAAGGCATCCCTCCGAACAGGCTTTCCGGCATCGGCTACGGCGAGTACCGGCCCGCGCGGCCCAATGACGGAGTCGAGAACCGCGCCAAGAACCGGCGCATCGAGATCAGCCTCCTGCGCGAGCAACAAGGGCGCTGAAAATTTGCGGGTGCCTTCTTCCGTCATTCCGGTTTCATTCAGCATGCCACGAGCAACGGCAATCAAGTTTCCTGACGAGTTCTGATATACAATGAAAGAGTGAAAGTCCTGCTCGTCTCTCCGGCCGGCGCCGTGTCCGCGCGGATACAGGATCTGCTCGCGCGCGCCGGGGCGCGGGTGGAATGCCGCGGCCAGGCGCCCAAGACCTCCGCGCGCTTCGATCTCGGGCTGCTGCTGCCCGGCCGGAAATCTTTCGAAGACGTCCAGGCCTTGCGCAGGCTCTGCGGCCGCGTGCTCCTTCTCGCCGGACCGGAGGAATTCTACGGTCCGAGGATGTCGGAGTTCATCGCCTGCGGCGCCGACGGGATCGTCCTGCTTTCTCTTTCGGATGAGGAGCTCTCCCGCCGCTTTGCATGCGCGGACGCCGCATCCGCCGATGCCGGAGTCGTCGAAGTCGGCGGCATATGCCTGGATGTCTCCGCGCGCACGGTCGAGGTCCTCCGCGGGAAACGGCATGTCCGTTTGAAGGATTTCCCGCCCAAAGAGTTCGATCTCCTGCGCTTGTTTTTGGAGCATCCTCATGCGGTGCTCGCGCGCGCGGCCGTCTTGGAGCGGCTATGGGGAGCGCGCGCCGCGGAGGTCAATGCCGAGACCTTGGACCGCCGCATCGGGCACATCCGCCGCAAGCTGGGCGCCGCGGGCCGATGCATCCGCTCCGTTCGCGGCGTAGGATATGTCTTCGAGCCCAAGTCCTGATGCGGGCAGTTGAGCAATATCCAAAGGCCTAAGCCTGTCTAGGTCTTCTGTCCTCTGCGCAGGGGGTCCCAGGACCCCTGTGGTTGCAGGTGTATTTCTGTAAAATTCAAAGATGACGGCAGCCCGTTGGGCGCTTATCCCCATCTTTTCGATATTCTGCACGGCTTCTTCCGCGCAGGCCGGGGCCTTGGCCCAGCTTCGAGGACTTTCCCCGGCATCCTTCGAGGCGCCGGCGATCACCCTCTCCGGGCCCGCTGCTTTTGTCGAGACAAGGGCCAATGTCCTGGCGCCCAGCAGGGACCCTCGCGTAAAGCTCATGGGTCCCGTGAGCCTGATGAGCGAAGCGGATGCGCGTCTGGACCTTCCAGCCATCCGGGACAGGCATTGGCCGGCATCGGATGCCTTTCCCACGGCGGACGGCAAGGCGTATGTGAGCATCCATTTCGATTCCCGCGGCAAGGCGTATTTCGCGGTGAAAGCGCCGGGCTGGAGCGCTCCTTCTTGCCTCTTGTTCGCCTGGGGCGCGGAAGGTTCCTGGACCATCGGCGGACAGCGCTACCATATGGCTTTCGATGCGACCATCATCCGCTCCACGGAGAAGAGCCTCATTGAGATCAGCAATGAGGATACCGGCACCGTGGTCTTCTCCGAGACCCTGCATGAACTCCAGGATCGGTCCTATGATTCCGGGCAGCCTATCCGCGTCGGCGCGCATGCCTACCGGCTTTTTTATGGGGATGCGGTGGATCCTTCTTCCAACCCCGCGAAGACGAACCCCGCGTTGAAGGGCATCGTCATCGTTGAGAAGGGCGTTTCCGGCGGCGTGGGAGGCTATAAAGCCTATGTCATCACGCTCTCGGACGTGCCCAAGGACTATGCCGCGGGCTTCCTGCTCGACAACGGGCAGGGCCTTGGAGCGCGGCTCTCCCAAGACGGGGACAAGCTCGAACTCTTCGATATCCCTCGTTAGGTCAGAGGGGCTTTCTTCAATCTGCGGTCGATGCTGTATGATGAGCCCGGCAGGGTCTTGGCGTGCTTCTTGAGTTCGGAGCCGACGAGGCTGACCTCTCCATAGGATGTGATCGGGCGAAGCTTGTTGTGGCAGACTCCGATGGACATGGAGAGGAGGGGGAATTCCGCGGTTCGGCCTTGGCGGTCCTTGGAGATGATGCGGCCCTTGGCGCGATCCTCGGGCTTGTAAAAAGAAGGGGCGAGGGCGTCGAAATCTTTGATGACGCGGCGGCAGTAGTCTTCCATGCGGTCGGGGTGCGTGAGGAGTATGAAGTCGTCTCCGCCGATGTGTCCGAGGAAGTCCTTGCCGAGGCCGAGCTCGCGGACGATGCCCACGAGGAGGTTGGCGGTTTCCTTGAGGACTTGGTTGCCGGCGTCGTAGCCGTAGGCGTCGTTGTAGGCCTTGAACTCATTAAGGTCGAGGTAAAGCACCGCGAAGAGTTCTCCGGAGGCGGCAGTCGCGCTGATGCGGTTCTCGATGATGACGCTGCCGGGCAGGCGCGTCAAAGGGTTGGCGTCCAAGCCTTCGCTGGTGCGCCGGAGCACCATGCGGATGCGCGCGAGGAGTTCTCGAAGGTCGACGGGCTTGGTGACGAAGTCGTCGGCGCCGAGGTCTAGCCCTTGGATCTTATTCTCGGCTTGGCCGGCGGCGGACAGGATGATGATGGGCAGGTGCCTGAGCCCTGGATCGGACTTGAGCTCCTTGCAGACCTGGAAGCCGTCCTTGCGGGGCATCCAGAGGTCCATGACGATGATGTCCGGGAGGTCCTTTCGTAGGACCTCTAGCGCTTCTTCTCCATCGCGAGCCGTTGAAACCGAGTACCCCTCATGCTCAAGCGCGTCGCGCATGAGCATGAGCAGATCCGGTTCGTCGTCCGCGACCAACACCTTCGCCATGCCCCCAAGATACCTCAAATCCCCCCCTTCCGGCAAACCGTCAGCGGGAATCCTGCGGTAAGCAGGATTCCCGCTGCCTTGAGGTGTCTCGAAACAAAAAAACACACCATGAAATTCGAAAGTCAAGTTTTCGATTTTCATGGTATAATAAAGCATGCAAATTAAGCGGGCAGCCCTGTTGCAGCGGCTAAAAAACTCTCTCAAACGCAGCAGGGTCACGGCGCTCATAGGACCGCGGCAATGTGGGAAAACGACATTGGCCCGGCTTTTGGCCTCGCCGGAGTCCGTCAACTATTTCGATCTTGAGGATCCATCGAGCCTGGCTAGGCTTGTCGAGCCGGATGTCGCCCTTCGCGGGCTCAAAGGGCTGGTCGTCATCGATGAGATACAGAGGCGGCCCGATCTCTTTCCCGTGATCAGGGTTCTTGCCGACCGTGTTCCTCTGCCTGCCAAGTTCTTGATCTTAGGAAGCGCTTCTCCCGTTCTGCTTCGGCAATCCTCAGAATCTCTGGCCGGCAGGATTGAGACCGTGGACATGAACGGGTTCAGCCTGTCCGAAGTCGGATGCGATTCCCACCAGAGGCACTGGCTGAGAGGCGGGTTCCCGGCCTCCTATCTCGCCAAGACGGAGGCCGACAGCCTGGCTTGGCGCAAAAATTTCATACAGACGTTCATCGAACGCGACCTTCACCAGTGGGGAATCGGCGTTCCCTCTTCCGCGTTGACGCGATTCTGGGCCATGCTGGCTCATTATCATGGGCAGATATGGAATGCCGCCGAGCCTGCCCGAGCCCTGGGGATCAGCGAACCGACGGTCAGGACCTATCTGGACATCTTGTCCGGCATCTTCATGGTCAGACAGCTCCAGCCATGGCATGCGAGCCTGAAGAAAAGGCAGGTGAAAGCTCCGAAGATATTCTTCCGCGACACGGGGCTCCTCCATCAGATGCTCGGAATCCGTTCTGAAAAGGACCTGTTCCATCACCCGAAGTACGGGGCTTCTTGGGAAGGATATGTCATCGAGGAGACCATAAAGGCGACGGAGCCCGATGAGATCTATTATTGGGCCACGCATAACGGGGCGGAGCTGGATCTTTTGCTGGTCAAGGACGGGAGGATGCTGGGGGTCGAGTGCAAGCGCATGGATGCGCCGCGCCTGACTCCTTCGATGACCACCGCGCTCAAGGACCTCGGCCTTGAGCAGATCGCCGTGATATATCCCGGCAAGAAGCGCTATTCCCTTCATGACCATGTGACTGCCGTTCCCTTCGACTTCTTGCCGGGCGGCATGTCCGCCTTATTCGGGAAGTAGCCTTCTTCTCCGTGTGCTTTTGTCGATGCATATACGAAGGAATCTTTAAAAAGCGGAGCTTTGCTAGGAGGCAGAGTTTTATTTATGAGTCAATGTAAACTGTGCGGTTGTGATGCCGTGCTTATGGACTCCCATTTGCTTCCGGCTTTCGCTGCCCGATGGATAAAGGAGACATCACCAACACCGTACCTGCGAGATGCGGTGACTCCAAACCTGCGAAAGCAGGATACAAGGACGGCGAAGTTGCTTTGTCAGGGATGCGAGACGCGATTTAGCCAAGATGAAGGAAATTTTGCCAAAACGATATTCTCCCCTTATGTCACGAAAGAACTTGATGAAAAAGGCTGTGGGCGTGGGAACATCCGAGCTTTTCAGTATGACGAATGGCTATTGCGTTTTGCCTTATCACTACAGTGGAGAACAATCTTAACCAGGCCCAATGCCGTCTATGGCGAAACGTCCTTTGTCGTGATTGAGGAAACATGGCGTCAGTTTTTACTAGGTCAGCGTCGTGATTCTGGCGTTTGGGAAACGCATATGATTTTCCTCTCGAGCCTTGCAGGAGCGGTGATCCCGGCTGGCCTTAAGCTTGGATGCAGAGTGAATTCGTATTTGTTGGGGACCGTGGACGCTACGACCATTTCATCTCAGGACAATCAAAAGGCTGGGATATATTCGAAGATAGGGCCCATCGCATTCTTTACACCGTTGAGGCCTCTCGTTCTTAAAGGGAATTCAGATTCTAAGTTACATATGCGTGGCACAATTAAAGTGGGGCAGAAATTGCGCAATGAATGGCTAGGCCAATTTATTTTTGTCACGCGACCCAATGAGGTTTATCGAACGGTTTCAGAAAAACAGCAAATTAGAATGGCCAAGGATTTTCTGGCGAATCCAGAAAGGACGCGGGAGACGATGAGCTTCCATGCGTTAGAGGTGGATTTTAAGTTGGAAAGAGAGAATAACACTTAACGCCCTCTTCAGTGGAAATCTCAGTTTCTGAGGGTGCGGCCTATGGCGGCGGGCGGGTAGGGATATGGGTTTGCGGGGCGTCTCGGAGCGAGCGCAGCCTCTGCGCGATGCGAGAGTCGAGCGGACGCCGAGCGCAGAGGCGGACCGCGTACCCGCGGACCCATAGCCCTAGACGCACGACGCATTAGAGACGGCTTACCGAAAGATCATTAAGGGGCAAAGGCATACTCCGACGGGATAAGAGGGCGACGGATCGGGCCGAGGACGAACCGGGGCGGAGTCCCCGGGCGGGCCGGAGGACCGAGACGGAGCACTCCTATTGGGGCCCGGAGGAGGCATAGAAATAAATTCCTTATAGGGGGAGAGGGTGGAAACTCGGGTGCGGGAATTATAGAATGGGCGGAGTTCTTTTATATGGGGTTAGAGAAGGACGGGGCTAAGAAACCGGGGCGCGGGCAGGGGATGGCGGCGCTTGGGGCGGGCGTGGAGCTGGTGGTTTATGCTCTGGCGGGCTGCCTTGCGGGCCGATGGGCCGATGGACGATTCGGGACCGGGCCTTGGCTTCTGCTCGTGGGATCACTTGCGGGAATTGGACTGGGACTCTTCCAGTTCATACGAGAGACATCTAGGACACGGACATAGAGCTCCTGGGTCCCGGCTTTCGCCGGGATGACGAAAAGAGAAGCCGGGGTGACGGAAGAAAGGATGAACGGCACACAAGGGTTGATAGTCGAGGCGGGCATCGGGTTGGTTGCGGCGGTGGGGGTCTCCATGATCGGAGCGCGGCTCCTTCGGCGCTCCGATATAGGGATGAAGGGGTTCCTGCGGACCTATGCCCTCCTGGCTTGCGGGCGGTTCATCGTGCTTGCGGGGCTCATGTTCTCGGTCCGCAATGCTGAGCCCCGCAACCAAGCAGCGCGGCTTTTGACGTATGTGTTCGCGGTGATGGGCTTCTCGTTCTGGGAAGCAAGGACGTTCGGGAGGAAGAGCGCGGCGTGAATTTCGACGAGGTCGTGGCGCATCATCTTCTGGACCATGCACTCTTCCCGCTCTTCTCAGCGGGCGGGACCCACGTCTATCTCACCAAGCACCTTTTCATGATGTGGCTCTGCGGCGCAGGGCTGGTCTTGCTGGGACTCCTCGCCCAAGGCTCCTCCCGGCCGGCCTCTTTGCTGCGCGCGGCCCTCGAGGCCGTGGCTTTATATATCCGCGACAACATCGTGGAGCCTATCCTGGGCGAGCATGGCCGCGGCTACCTCCACTACTTCATCACCCTCTTCCTCTTCATCCTCGCCTGCAATCTCGCCGGACTCGTCCCCTTCGGCGCCACGGCCACCGGCAACATCGCCGTGACCGCCGCGCTCTCGACCTGCACCTTCTTCCTTATCCTGACGGCCGGAATCCGAGAGCAAGGCATCCTCGGCTTTCTCAAGCACTTGGCGCCCAGCGGCCTGCCCTGGTGGCTCATCCCTCCCATGTTCGTTATCGAGGCTTTAGGGCTCTTCATAAAGTGCGGCGCGCTCACCATCCGTCTTTTCGCGAACATGATCGCCGGGCATATCGTGGTCCTCGGCTTCTTGTCCTTGATCTTCACTTTTGCGGCGACCAGCAGCTGGGCGGGCCTGGCCGCGGCCCCGTTCTCCGTCGGACTCGTTGTTTTCGTGACCGCTTTGGAGGTGCTCGTCTGCCTTCTGCAGGCGTACATCTTCACGATGCTGACGGCCGTGTTCGTCGGCGGGGCGATGCACCCCCACTGACGAAAAGAAAGACGGCGGAAGATCCCGCCGAATTATGAAGGGGATAGGGACTCTCTGGAATATCTGAGTGAGTCCTTATCCAAAGGAGACATAGCCATGCTGCACATCGGATTGGGGTATCTGGGAGTAGGGCTCGCCGTGGGGCTCACCATCGTGGGCGCGGCGGCCGGGATCGGCCGCTTGGCCGGCGCGGCTCTTGAAGGCACCGCGCGCCAGCCGGAGGCGCAGGGCGCTTTGCAGACCATGATGATCATCGCCGCGGCCCTCATCGAGGGACTCGGGCTCTTCGCGCTGGTCATCGCCTTCCTGGCCGTGAGCACGCTCAACAAGGCCGCTTCCGCCGGCGCCGGAGCGCCCTCGGCCGCGGTCGAGACCGCGAAGCATTGAGCTTGGTCCCTATGGAGGGATGATGGATACCCTTCTGAACCCGGACCCCGGGCTCTACATCTGGACCATCATCAGCTTCCTCATATTCGTGGGCCTGCTCAAGGCCTTCGCGTGGGGGCCGCTGATGAAGGGCGTGGAGGCTCGGGAAGAGCGGCTGCGCCAAGAGCGAGAGCTCGCCGAGGCCGCGCGCAAGGATGCCGAACGCCTGCGCGCGGAGATCGCCGCGCAGATGCAGGGCTTGGAGGAGCAGGGCCGCAAGCTCATGTCCGAGGCCGCCCGCGAGGGCGAGGACCTTCGGGCCAAGCTCCGCTCGACGGGGGAGAGCGAGGCCCGCGCGCTCATCGCGAAAGGGCGGGCGCAGCTGGAGCATGAGAAGGAGAAGCTCTCCGGCGAGCTCCGCCGCGAGGTCGGGGCCCTTTCGGCCCAGGCCGTCGAGCGCCTGATCCGCAAGAGCGTGGACGAGGGCGTGCGCAAGCGCGTGCTCGACGACCTTTTCGTCGAGGTCGACAAGATGGGGAAGGAATGAGACCGGGCGAGCGGGCCTTGGCTCGGCGGTATGCGGCGGCGTTCGTCGCCGCCGCCGGAGCCGGGTCCGCGGATGGGCGCGCCTCGCGCGAGGACCAAGCCGTGAAGGATCTCGCCGCCGCCGCCGAGCGCGTAGCGCCCGAAGAGGCCTGCTTCCGCGATCCTCGCCGCTCCATGGAGGAGAAGCAGGCGCGCCTCAAGAGCTTGGCCGGACAGATCTCCGCCGTGACGCTGCGCTTCCTCCATCTGCTTTTGGAGAATAAGAGGCTGGGCCTTTTGAGCGCCGCGGCTTTGGAGTCCTCCCGGGTGCTCGACGACCAGCGCGGGATACTGCGCGCGTATGCGAGCGCGGCCGCCCCGCTGGGAGCCGGGCAAGAGGAGTCCCTGCGCCGCGGATTGGAGCGCTTGAGCGGACGCAAGATCGTTTTAAGCACGCGTGTCGACGAGGAAGTCCTCGCGGGCGTCGAGGTCCGCGCCGGAGATTGGGTCCTCGACGCGAGCCTGCGCGGGCGCATGAAGCGCCTGCGCGAGAGTTTGACGGCGGGATAGGAACATGATTAGACCCGAAGAGATCACCAGCGTATTGCAGAGCCGCATCGCCGCGGAGGGCGGCGGCTCGGTCGTGGCCGAGGAGGGCTCCGTCCTCCAAGTCGGCGACGGCATCGCCCGCGTCTACGGCCTGGAGAGCGCCATGGCCGGCGAGCTTCTGGAGCTGCCCAACGGCGTCTTCGGCATGGTGCTCAACCTTGAGAAGGAGAACATCGGCTGCGTGCTCTTCGGCCGCGACGAACTGGTCAAAGAGGGAGACCCTGTTCGGCGCACCGGACGCGTCATCGATATCCCGGTGGGGGATGCGATGATCGGGCGCGTCGTCGATGCCTTGGGGCGTCCCATCGACGGGAAAGGCCCCATCGCCGCCACCGGCCGCCGGCCCATCGAGGTCATCGCCCCGGGCGTGGTGGCCCGCCAGCCCGTCACCGTCCCTCTTCAGACCGGGCTCAAGGCCGTGGACGCCATGATCCCGATCGGCCGGGGCCAGCGCGAGCTCATCATCGGCGACCGGCAGACCGGCAAGACCGCGGTGGCCATCGACGCCATCTTGAATCAGAAGGATTCCCCGAACAGGCCGATCTGCGTGTACGTAGCCGTCGGGCAGAAGCAGTCCACCGTGGCCGGCGTGGTCCAGACTCTGACGGACCGCGGGGCCATGGATTATACGATCGTGGTCAGCGCCTCTGCTTCCGAGCCCGCGCCCCTGCTCTATCTCGCGCCCTACTCCGGCTGCGCCATCGGCGAGGAATTCCTTTGGAAAGGGAAGGACGTGCTCGTCATCTACGACGACCTCTCCAAGCATGCCCAGGCCTATCGCCAGCTCTCGCTCTTGCTGCGGCGCCCCCCGGGCCGCGAGGCGTATCCGGGAGACGTGTTCTATCTGCACTCGCGCCTGCTCGAGCGCGCCTGCCGGCTCTCCAAGGAGAACGGCGGCGGCTCTCTCACGGCCCTGCCCATCATCGAGACGCAGGCCGGCGACGTGTCCGCCTATATCCCGACCAACGTCATCTCCATCACCGACGGGCAGATCTACCTGGAGAGCGGGCTCTTCTATTCCGGCATCCGGCCCGCGGTCAACGTCGGCCTCTCGGTTTCCCGCGTGGGAGGCGCCGCGCAGACCAAGGCCATGAAGCAGGTGGCCGGCTCCCTGCGCCTGGACCTGGCGCAGTACAACGCCCTGGCGGCCTTCGCGCAGTTCGGCTCGGACTTGGACAAGGCTTCCCAGCAGCAGCTGGCTCGCGG
This sequence comes from Elusimicrobiota bacterium, assembly GCA_041661185.1. GTDB lineage: Bacteria > Elusimicrobiota > Elusimicrobia > UBA1565 > UBA1565 > JBAZUV01. The sequence continues at coordinate 9,871 of JBAZUV010000005.1, read as the reverse complement.
CCGGCGCATGGTGGAGCTGCTCAAGCAGGACCAGTACAAGCCCATGCCCGCGGCCGAGCAGGTCGCGGTGCTCTTCGCCGGGGTCAACGGCTTCATCGACGACGTCCCGGTCGAGAAGGTGCGAGATTTCGAGATGGGGTTCCTTTCCCATCTGCGCGGGAAGGAAGCCGCCCTGCTCCAGGATATCGCCAAGCAAGGCTCTCTCGACGACGCGCTCAAGGCGCGGCTCAAGGACGTCTGCGTGCAATTCAAAAAGGAGGTCTTCAAACCATGATCAAAACGCTCTTCATCGCCGCGCTGCTGCTGCCGGCCTGCGCCGGCGCGTCCGGCGCCAAGGCCGCGCCCAAGCAGGTCGCCGCGCTGCCCGCGCAGCAGCCCCAGCAGGTCATCAACCTGAGCCTCATGGAGGCGCTGGTCGCCGTCGAGCGCGCCGACATGGTCGGGGTGTTCACCTTCGTGCCGGAGGAGAACTCGGCGTTGGCCATGGCGGATATGCTCATGCGCGAGCATAAGTCCATGAAGCTCTTCTTTCGCAAGCTCGGCAAGGATAAGAAGGTCGCCGGCGGGATCAGCGAATGGGACAAGCAGGTCCTGCTCTATATGGTCGGCCTCGATGCCAATGCCGCGTCCTTGGGAGTCGAGCCTCTTTCCGGCAAGCTGCAGAAGCAGGTCTATGAATTCAGCCTCATGCCCGCCTATCCTCTGCAGGTGATCGTGGAGAAGCGGCGGAGCCAGGGATGAGCCCGCGCGCCTTAGTCACCGGAGGGGCCGGCTTCATCGGATCCAACCTGGCCTTGGAGCTCGAAAGGCTGGGCTGGGAGGTCGCGGTGCTCGACGACTTCAGCTCCGGGCATTTCGAGAACCTCCGCGGCTTCGGCGGAGACGTGGTGGCCGCGGACGTCGCCAAGCCCTCGGATTGGGAGAACTCCGTGGGTCCCGTGCAGGCGGTCTTCCATCAGGCCGCGATCACGGACACCACGGTCATGGACTCCTTGAAGATGATGCGCGTCAACGTGGAGGGCTGGCGCTGCGTGCTCGATTTTGCCCGCCGCCAACGCGTCAAGTCCGTGGTCTACGCCTCCTCGGCCGGCGTCTATGGGCCCGGACCTTGCCCCATGAAGGAGAGCCAGCCGCCGCAGCCTCTCAATATCTACGCCTTCTCCAAGCTGGTCATGGACCGCGTGGCCGCGGACTTCTCCGAGAAGAACAAGAAGATCAAGGTCACGGGCCTTCGCTATTTCAACGTCTTCGGCCCGCGCGAGCTCCATAAAGGCAAGGTCGCGAGCATGATCTGGCAGCTCTTCCTGCAGATGAAGGCCGGCCGCAGGCCGCGCGTCTTCAAGATGGGGGAGCAATTCCGCGACCACATCTATGTCCGGGACGTAGTGGCCGCCAATCTCTGCGCGCTCTCCTCCCGCACCGGCGGCGTCTACAACGTCTGCACGGGCAAAGGCACGGACTTCAACAGCATCATCGAGTCCCTCAACGGAGCGCTCAAGACTTCGCTGAAGCCCGAATATTTCGACAACCCGTATTCTTTCTTCCAGAATGGGACGTTGGGAGACCCCTCGGCCGCGAAGAAGGCCCTGGGTTTCTCGGCGCGCTGGACCGTGGCAGAGGGGATCAAGGATTATCTGGGGGCTATGCTCTGAGATGGCGTCTTTAAGGGAGATCCGCAATAAGATCCGTTCCGTGCGCTCCACGGAACAGATCACCAAGGCCATGAAGATGGTTGCGGCCGCGCGCATGCGCAAGGCCCAGAACGCCATCCTTTCCTCCCGGCCTTTCGCCGAGAAGCTTGAGCAGGCGTTATCCGACATCCACATCAACGGTTCCACGGTCCCGGAGCATCCGTTCTTCCGGGCGGCAGGGGCCGGCCGTCCCTGCCTGCTCCTGGTGACCGGAGACAAGGGGCTCTGCGGCGCGTTCAACTCGAACGTCCTGCGCGCGGCCGTGGCATGGCTGCAGCGCCACGAGGCCTCCGGCGCTTGGGTCGCGACCGCGGGCAGGAAGGGCCGAGAACTGGTCTTGAAGCTGCAGGAAGAAGGCATCCAGAGCCTCGTGGAGCTGCCCGGGATATTCCCCAAGGTCTCCTTCGCGCATGCGGAGCTGCTCGGCCGCGCGCTCATCGAAGCGCTCGAGACCGGGCGCATCTCGTCGGTCACGGTCCTCTATAACGAGTTCAAGTCCGCGGTCTCTCAGCGCGTCGTGGAGCGGGATCTCCTGCCCATCGCCGCGGCGCCCGCGCAGGCATCCCGCGCGAAAGGGCCGGATTTCCGGTTCGAGCCGCCCAAAGAGGAGCTCCTGGCCGCGCTCCTGCCCAGGCACTTGAAGGCGCAAATCTACCGCATCCTCTTGGAATCGCAGGCCGCGGAGCTGGCCGCGCGCATGAGCGCCATGGATTCCGCCTCCAAGAACGCCGCGGAACTCATCGACCATCTGACGCTCACGCTCAACCGCACGCGCCAATCCCTCATCACTCGGGAGATCGCGGAGCTCGTCTCGGGAGCGGAGGCGCTGGCGCAATGAAAGAACGGCCGCGGATGGATTTGAGGAAGATACGTTCCAGGAGGTCGTGATGAGCACCGGACGCCTTTTGCAGGTCGTCGGTCCCGTAGTCGACGTGGAATTTCCCTCAGGCAAGCTTCCGGCCATCCTCAACGCCCTGCGGATACAGAAGGGCGGACCTGAGTCCAAGGCAGAGGAGATCACGGCCGAGGTGGCCCAGCATCTGGGAGACAACGCGGTCCGGGCCATCGTGCTCGGGCCCACCGAGGGGATGCGCCGCGGCATGCTGGTCGCCGACACCGGCGCCCCCATCATGGTCCCGGTCGGCCGCGCCTGCCTGGGCCGCCTGCTCGACGTGCTCGGGGAGCCCAAGGACGGCCGCGGGCCGGTCAAGACCGAGGACCGCCTGCCCATCCATCGCGCGGCCCCGAGCCTGACGGACCAGCAGACCACTCCGCAGATCTTCGAGACCGGCATCAAGGTCATCGACCTGCTCGAACCCTACATGAAGGGCGGCAAGGTCGGGCTCTTCGGCGGCGCGGGAGTCGGCAAGACCGTCATCATCATGGAGCTCATCAACAACGTGGCCAAACAGCACGGCGGCGTCTCCGTGTTCGGCGGCGTGGGCGAGCGCTCCCGCGAGGGCAACGACCTTTGGCTGGAGATGCAGCACGCCAAGCTCTCCGACGGCTCCCCGGTGCTCTCAAAGACCGTGCTCGTCTATGGCCAGATGAACGAGCCGCCGGGTTCCCGCGCGCGCGTGGGATTGACTGCGCTCACGCAGGCCGAGCACTTCCGCGACAAGGAAGGCCAGGACGTGCTCCTTTTCGTGGACAACGTCTTCCGCTTCGTGCTCGCCGGAAGCGAGGTCTCGGCTCTGCTCGGGCGCATGCCCTCGGCCGTGGGCTACCAGCCCACGCTGACTACCGAGATCGGCATGCTCCAGGAGCGCATCACCTCGACGAAAAACGGATCGATCACCTCGATCCAGGCCATCTATGTCCCGGCCGACGACCTGACCGATCCCGGCGTGGCCAATACCTTCACCCACCTGGATGCGACCACGGTTCTCTCTCGCCAGATCGCGGAACTGGGTATCTACCCCGCGGTGGATCCTTTGGACTCCACCTCGCGCATCCTGGATCCGAAGATCGTGGGAGAAGAGCATTACCGGGTCGCGCGGGCCGTGCAGAAGATCCTCCAGCGCTACAAGGACCTTCAGGACATCATCGCCATCCTGGGCGTCGACGAGCTCTCCGAGGAGGACAAGCGCATCGTGGCGCGCGCGCGCCGCATCCAGAGATTCCTGTCCCAGCCCTTTTTCGTGGCCGAGCAGTTCACGGGGAGGGCCGGGAAGTATGTGCCGCTCAAGGATACGATCCGCGGTTTCGCGGAGCTCGTGGAGGGACGCTACGACGACTTGCCGGAACAGGCCTTCTTCATGGTCGGAAGCATCGAGGAAGCTATAGCCAATGCTGAGTCTATGAAGTAGACCCCCGCACGTCACATGAAACATCTATCATTCGAACTTATCACGCCGGAACGGCCGCTCTTCTCCTGCGAGGCCGAATCCGTGGTCCTTCCGGCGCACGAAGGAGAGATGGGCATCCTCCCGGGGCACGAGCCTTTCATGGTCCAGCTGCGCTCCGGCGAACTGCGGGTGCGCGAGAACGGGCAGACGCATTTCTTCTCCATTTCAGGAGGCTTCGCGGAGGTGCTCGGCTCGCGCACATCGGTCTTTGCCGAGACCGCGGAGATGGCCGCGGAGATCGATGTGGAGCGCGCCCGCATCGGCGCGGAAAAGGCCCGCGCGGTCATCGCCGGAAGCGGGGAGGGCATGACCTTGGCGCAAGCCGAGGCTCTTCTTAAGCGCGAGGCCGTGCGCCTTCGCGTGGCCGGGCGCGTACGCAGCCCCGGAAGCCGTTCTGGAGGTGCAGGGACTTGATACACGGATACATGCTCAACCGCCGCAGAGTCTTCTCCGCATTCATCGTTCTTTCCTGCGTCATCCTCGTCTCCGGACTCTGGCATCATTACAAGCAGGATCAAGAGGCCCTCAACAGCGCTTTCGACGAACTCGAGATCATCGCGGATCTGAAGCTCTCGCAGGTATCGCAATGGCGCCAGCAGCTCCGTTCCGATGCGGGCTATCTCCGAGAGGGGCTTGCGGCTCGCCGGATCGCGATACCGCTGCTTGTGTCCGGTTCGGAATCCCTGCGAAAAGAGATGGTCCTCTGGAGCCGGGAGTTCCTGGATCACCATGTTCGGACGGGCTATAAGCGATTCACGCTCCTGGACACGCGCGGAAAGGTGAGATTCTCATTCGGCTTGGGGCCGCAGATGGTCAAGCAGCAGGAAGAGGTTTTCGCCCAGGGCATGCGGAGCGGGAGCATACGGCTCTATGAGCTTCGTAAAGAATCCGAATCCTCGATCTGCCTGGAGGTTCTTGCGCCTTTGCTGGACGGCCAGGGGAGAGTCGTCGGATCATTCCTCCTGCATGTCGATCCATCGGCTCAATTGTATGACGATCTGCAAAAATGGCCCACGAACAGTCCCAGCGGCGAGGTTCTCCTGGTCCGATCCGATGGGGACGATGTTTTTTATCTCAATGAACTCCGCCATCAACAGGGTACGGCCCTGACGCTTCGACTGCCCAAAGGAGACCCGCATCTGCCGGCCGCGGCCGCGGTTCAGCGCAGGAATATGCGCATCGGAGGCCGTGATTATCGCGGCGTGCAAGTCCTGGCCGTGACGCGAGCGGTGCCGGATTCCGACTGGGGATTGGTGGCCAAGTTCGACCGAAAAGAAGCGAAGGGTCATTTGGCGGTCTCTATGATCAACGACCTGGTGGTCACCTCCCTGCTCCTGAGCTTGATCGCGCTGCTCGGGCTTTACCTGCGCCAGCGCATGCGCAAGCAGGAATCCGCCGGGAAGATGGAGGCCTTCTCGCGCTACGAACAGCTCCTGCGCCATGCCAACGACATCATCCTGCTCCTGGGGGCGGATGGGAAGATCTTGGATGCCAATGACAAGGCCTTGGCGGTCTACGGCTATTCTCGCGATGAGATGGCGCGGCTCAATGTCCTGGACTTGCGCGCGCCGGAGACGCTCAAGAATTTCGACAAGCAGCTTTCCGAGGCCATCACGCCCGAGGGCGTGCGGCTGGAGACCGTCCATCTGAGCAAGGACGGCCGCCGCATCCCCATGGAAGTGAGCGCCCGGTGCGTGACCATCGGGAAGGATAGATTCATACAAAGCATCATCCGGGACATCAGCGAGCGCGTTCAGCGCGAACAGCGGCTGGTGGAGATCAATGATTGCTTCGTCCGTTTCGGGCCGGATCCCTTGAAGAATATCGATGCCTTGGTCTCTCTCTGCGGACGGCTTCTTTGCGCGGATGCCGCGCTCTACAACAAGCTGGAGGACGGCGAGCTCTGCGTGGTCGGGGCTTGGAATGCGCCGGGCGATATTAAGCGCAACGATAAGATCGAAGGGCATATCTGCATGGACATCATCCGTTCCATCGAGAAGAAGCCCATCGTGATTCAGAACCTGCAAGAGAGCCGCTACGCGGTCACGGACCCCGCGGTCAAGAAGTACGGATTGAAGACCTATGCGGGCTGCGGGGTGCGCTGCGACGCCAAGACCGTGGGCTCCTTGTGCGTGGTCTATACGCGGGATTTCACGCCGAGCAGCGAAGACTTGAGGATCCTGAGCATCCTCGCGGCCGCTGTCAGCGTGGAGGAGGGCCGCCGCAAGCTCCAGCAGGAACTGGTCAATGTCCAGAAGATGGAGTCCTTAGGCGCCCTGGCCGGCGGGATCGCGCACGACTTCAACAACCACCTGACCGCGATCCAGGGGAACCTTTCCTTGGCGAAAGAAGAGGCTCCCGCCGGAGAGCTCGCGGAGCTCATCGAAGAGGCGCTAAAGGCTTCCCGCGATGCCAAGCGCCTGGCTCAGCGGCTTCTGACGTTCAGCAAGGGCGGCAAGCCCATCAAGAAGGTCTTGGCGCCTGAGCCTCTTCTTCGCGACTGCGCGGAGTTCGTGCTGCACGGCTCCAAGTCCCAATGCGACTTCGAGGTGCAGGAAGGGCTTTGGAACTTCGAGGTCGACGAGGGCCAGCTCGAGCAGGTCTTCCAGAACATCCTGATTAATGCCGTGGAAGCCATGCCCGAGGGCGGCCGCATCCTGGTCCGGGCCGAGAACGTCGAGCTTTCCGCCGCGGATGCGGTCCCTCTGCCGCCTGGGCGCTATGTCCGCACGACCATCGTCGATCATGGGCCCGGGATCTCCCCGGAGCATATGCCCAAGATATTCGAGCCGTATTTCACCACCCGGCAGCGCGGCCGCGGCCTGGGATTGACCACGAGCTTCTCCATCGTCAAGGGCCACGGCGGGCATCTGAGCGCGGACTGCATCCCGAAGATGGGCACCTCCCTCATGGTCTATCTGCCGTGGACGGATAAGCCTTTGCCGGTTCAGGGTCCCAAAACGGCCGTCGAAAAAGGAAGCGGCCGCATCCTGGTGCTTGATGATGATTCCGGGGTGGCCAGGGCCCTGACGCGCATGCTCTCCAAGCTCGGCTATGAGTCGGAGATCGTGACGGACGGCGCGCGAGTCCTCGGCGCTTATGAGGCCGCTCAGGCCGAGAGCAGACCCTTCAAGGCCCTGATCATGGATCTGACCATCGCCGGAGGGATGGGCGGGCAGGAGGCCATACGCCTGCTTCGAAAGAAGCATCCGAAGGTCACGGCCATCGTCTCCAGCGGGTACTCGAGCGATCCGATCATGGCGGAGTATGCGCAGCATGGATTCGATGCGGTCTTGGCCAAGCCGTATAGGCTTGAGGAATTGTCGGAAGTGCTCGGCCGCGTATTGATTCCCGCATAAGCAGCGGCCTGAATGGAGCGAGGGACCATGAGAACATCGAGGATCGCCGCGTTGTCGGGCATGATCTTGGCGTGCGGCTGCATGGCGGCGAGGGCCGCCTATGCGGAATCATCCGCCGCGGCGGATAAAGGGTATTGGCTGCGTCCCTGTCCTTCCGGAGGCTACGGGGCTTTCTGGCACCTGGAGTTGAAGCTCAAGAGCATGACGAAAGAGACGGAGAATATTCTTTCCCTCCTTACTAAGGAAGGGGCCCGTCCCACCCAGGCGATGGAGAATTTCCCGATCACCAAGGACGGCCGCTACCGGCAGGTCTCTTTTTCCATGGAGCGCAAGAAAGCCGGGAAGGTCCTGGAGAAGCTGCGCAAGAAGGGCGTACTGGCGCGGTCTTCGCAGAAGGAGAGCCAGGACTCCGAGGCCGCCGAGCACTGCGGGGAGCGCCTGGCGCGCCTTCAGGCCGACCGAAGCGCTCTTGGAACAAAGCTTGAGGCGGCCCCCGCGATCTTGGGACTCCTGGATGCGACGATCGAAAGCTTCCGGGGAGCTCTTCTCTCCTACGAGGCCGCCAAGGACCGAGTGCTCCTGAACATCGTCATCGAGGAAAAATAACCTGGAACACTCGATACAAAGTCGTCATCCCGGCGAAAGCCGGGACCCAGGAATTGTCGTTGAGTTTCGGGTTAAGCTCGGGGTGACGAAAGCAAAGAGATTCGTGACGCATGCTGGGACAGCTTCGGCTCTCTGCGGCATCCTTTGTCTGTGCGCCTGCACGAGGATCCCCAGTTCCATCGTCGCGGAAAGGACGCTCCGGCCTCTGCCGGCGCCTAGGGATATCCCCAAGCCTTCGCGGACCTTCGCCCTGGATCTCATCAATCGGCGCGCCCCCGGGCATCTGGAGCTGACGGCCTTCGACACGGGCGTGATGCATGTTCGCGGAGAGGGAGTCAGTTCTTTGAAGAGCTGGCATGCCAAGCTCCGGCTGAACGTCCCGGCGTTCCTGATCCGGCATCCGCGCGAAGGATATATCCTCTTCGACACGGGGCTTTCCACGAGGACCCCCTCCTCCGAGGGATTCCTGGAGGAGATCATCGACCCCGCGGCCGTACGATGGAGCGCCTCCCGCGGGCAGGACCTTCCGGCGCAGCTCTCAGCCGCGGGTATAGAGCTCTCGCAGATCCGCTGGGTGATCCTCTCCTGCCTGCGCGGGGAGCATGTCGGGACCCTGCCGTTCTTCTCGAGCGCCACGATCGCGGCCTCCCGCGTGGAGTATGAGGCCTGGAGCGCCTCGGACGTCAAGAGCCGCGCGCCCGAGCCGGCGGAGATCCCGGCGGAGCGCTGGAGGCTCATCGCTCTCGACGAGAAGCCTCTTTTCGGGCCCTTCCTTCACAGCGAGGATCTTTTCGGCGACGGGACGCTCTATCTGGCGGATCTTCCGGGCCGGTCTCCCGGGAGCCTGGGCGCGCTCGTGATGCTCGATGAGGGCCCCATGCTGCTTTCCGGCGGAGCGACGCTCGTCATCGACAACATCCTGGACCTCGCTCTGCCCTACAGGAGCCAGGTCGCGGACCGCAAGCTTTTTTGGCGAAGCCTGCATATGCTGCGCGCGCTCAGGCAGTGCGTGCCGCAGGTTCAGATCATCCCGGGATACGAGCTTTCCGCGCTGCGCATGCGCGCGCGGCAAGACGCGCGGGAAAATATTTTTTCATCGAGTCCCGCGATTCCTCGTCGAGAAAAAGACCTCCGCGCGCGCTGAAAAAATATTTAAAAAAAAGACTTGACAACTCGCGGGGGGTTTGATAATATTTCATCACTGCGTAAGTCGAAGGACTTCAGCAGTGGGGCGACTCCCCCCGGCCTTGAGTAAGGGGCGAAGCGAGTTTTGTTCTTTGACAATCGGTTTTGCGAGCGAATGGGCGCCCTGCTCATCCATGAAGTCAGGATGAGAGGGTTTAAGGAATCAACAAGGTGTGCTGATCCCTGCGGAGCAATGCGGGGATCAACAAGGAATGAGGTCAATTCACTCTGATTTAGGGCGCAAGCGTCGGATACCGGCTTCGGCCGGGGGAAGGCGAAAAAGCTTTAAATGGAGAGTTTGATCCTGGCTCAGAGTTAACGCTGGCAGCGTGCATAACACATGCAAGTCGAACGAGACATTCTGCGATTACATCAAGGGATGTTTAGTGGCAGACGAGTGAGTAACACGTAAGGAATCTACCCTTGAGTGGGGGATAACGTGCCGAAAGGCACGCTAATACCCCGTACGATCTTCCGGCGGCATCGCCGGAAGATGAAAGACGCAAGTCACTCAAGGACGACCTTGCGGCCTATCAGCTAGTTGGCGGGGTAAAAGCCCACCAAGGCTATGACGGGTACCCGGCCTGAAAGGGCGAACGGGCACGGAGGCACTGAGACACGGGCCTCACTCCTACGGGAGGCAGCAGTGGGGAATTTTGGACAATGGGGGAAACCCTGATCC